>CAWATG010000005.1:0-705113 GCA_963785035.1 uncultured Acidimicrobiia bacterium | reverse complement strand
ATTGCCGTGGCAGTGATCTTGATCGGAGCCATCGTGGCGCTCGTGGTGACACAGATCTCGGGTTCGTCGAGCGGAACCGCATTGGTACCGAATGTCTCGATCGATAAACCCACGTTCGCAGAGGCCAAAGACGAGCTCGAGGCTCGGGGATTCACGGTGACCCGCACGAACGCAGTCGGAATGATTCGGTAGAAGAAGGTTTGGTCTTCGCCCAGGATCCGGTGAGTGGAACAAAGCTCAAGAAGGGCGGGAGTGTCACGCTGCGCGTGAAGGAGCATGGGCGCGTGGCGAAACCACGGTGCCGCAAATCGTCGGTCTCACGGCTGCCGACGCGAAGATTGCGCTGGAGAAGCGGGGACTCGAGGCGGCCCTGCCGCTGAAGACCATCGAAAGCGACAATCCGCCAGGGCGCGTGGTTCGCCACGGATCCCGAAGTTGGCACGACCGTGAAGAAGGACAGGATCACCGTGACCTTGACCGTTGCCGGCGTGCTCAAGGTTCCCTCGCTGGTCGGCATGGATCCGCTCGAAGCGTCCAATGAGCTGGGCGGCGCCGGCTTCACGGTTGCCGGTCAACGGGAGGAGCCGAGCGACACCGTCCCGAAGGGCCGCGTCATTCGAACTGATCCACCCGCAGATGCAGAAGCCGAAAGGACACGCCGATCACGATCTTCGTTTCATCAGGTCCCGATGCGGCGCCTCTCCCCAGCCTCATCGGACAGACCGAAGCCTCTGCACGGCAGCTCCTCGCAAGCGCCGGGTTCCTGAACGTGCAAGTGACATACGTGCCGTCGACATCGGCGGACGCAGGTCGCGTCATATCCCAGGTTCCCGATGCGAACGTGCTCTACAAGAGGTCCCAGGCCGTCGGGCTCATTGTTGGCCAATCGACGACCTCGACATCGACGACCACCACAACCAGCAGCACCACGACAACAACCCCGTAGGACAGGGCACCAGCGTTGGCCGAAACGCCGCTGCGCGAAGTGCCATCGCTCGCGACCTGGTACGCGAGACATGGTCGTCATGCACTGCCTTGGCGTCGTTCACGTGACCCGTGGATGGTATTGCTCTCCGAAGTGATGCTGCACCAAACGCAGGTGGCGCGTGTCGAAGCCGTGTGGCCGGATTTCATCCGGATGTTCCCGACGCCGGAAACGATGGTTGCCGCGGGCCCCGGGAGTGTCATCGCCGCTTGGGCAGACTTGGCTATCCGCGCCGGGCGCGGCGCCTCTACGACGCTGCGTGCATCATCGCAACGTCGGGTTGGCCGACCGACCTCACGTGTCTTCCGGGCGTCGGTCGCGTACACCGGCGGGAGCCATCGCCGCACAGGCCCTCGGCACCGACGTTCCTGCGGTCGACGTGAACATCCGCCGCGTCACCGAACGCATTGCCGGTCGACCCCTACGATGAGCGAAGCGGAGGCATCCCTCCTCGCAATCGGGGAGGGCCTCATCAGCAGGGACCGCCTACTCGCAGTAATGGATGTTGGAGCGACACTCTGCACGCGGAACGCTCCGCTGTGTGACGAATGTCCGTTCTCGTCGCTCTGCGCATTCCGACAAGCGATCACGCGAGGCGAGGCCCTGCCGGACATCCGGCGCTCATCACGCCAGGCTGCCTATATCGGCTCGTTCCGGCAACGGCGCGGTGAGGTGCTTGCAACGTTGCGAATGGGAACGGCATTCGCTGCTGATCTCGACCAAGAAGCGCTGCACTCGTTGGTAACGGACGGTCTCGCCGAAATCACCGGTGACACAGCGTCGTTACCAACTCGACAGGCATTCGTGGAAGAACACAAGGCCGTGCCATCAGCACGAGCCTGAGTCCCAGCGTGCCCGGGGCGGGATTCGAACCCGCACACCCATTTCGGGTCGGCGGGTTTAAGCCGCCTGCGTCTGCCATTCCGCCACCCGGGCATAAGCGCCCAGGCTACGCCGCCTGTCGGTCACTCGGTTCTTCCTGGGCCACCGACTGGGCCAATTTCGCTCGGAGCCGATCTGCCGCGGCGCCCTCCAGAGCATTCGTCGCGATGACGCCATCGATCATGTCTGCAACGACGGCTTCGAACGAGCGACCCCGCAATTGCACGGCCACTACCGCGCCACCGGGGTGCGGCGAATCGTTCGGGTCGCACCGGCAACGCGTGGAGGGCTACGAAAGGCCGGGACGGTCAGCCCGGCTGAACGGACGGCGGTGACGAGCACGCGCGCTGTCTGTGCGAAAAGCAAAGTCGGCACTGTTTCCATGCACCAATGCTCGCACCCGGGTATGACAGCTTCGCCTTGTCCGACGCGCCCGTAACCTACCGACATGGCGTGGCAAGGACTGTTGCGGAGCGACCCTCGTGATCGTGAGATCCGGCGCCTCGCCCTCCCGGCGTTCGGCGCACTGATCGCAGAACCCCTTTATGTGCTCAGTGACACGGCGATCGTCGGACACATCAACACGACTGCCCTTGGTGGATTGGCCACCGCAGGGATCGTCCTCTCGGTCGCCTACGGGATCTGCAATCTTGCCTATCCGACGACCGCCGCTGTTGCTCGCAGATTCGGCTCAGGCGACGTCAGCGGTGCCACACGCCAGGGAATCGGTGCTCTGTGGCTCGCGGTGTCACTCGGCATTGTTCTCGTCGCCGTGCTCGAATTGCTCGCTACTCCAATCATGAACGTCATTGGTTCTTCCGACGCCGTGGCCCAAGCCGCTATTACCTATCTCCGCATCAGCGCTGCTCGGTGCGCCTGCGTACATCGCGGCCAGCGCTGCAGCAGGTGTCCGGTACGGCATGCAGGACACTCGCCTACCGCTGCTTGTCGGCATCGGTGCCAACACCCTCAACATCGTGCTCGAGATCAGCCTGGTCCACGGTTTCGACCAAGGCCTCGCCGGCTCAGCGTGGGGAACCGTGGTCGCACAGTGGTGCGCAGCCTTCGCCTATCTCGTCGTCGTGAGATCGAACACGCGTGCATTGGGATGCGTGCTCACGCCAAGCCTGCGAACCATGCGTCAGCTTGCCGTGAAGGGAAGTCAGATCGGCCTACGCACAGCGTCGCTGCTCCTTGCGTTTCTCGCGGCGACTGCAGTGGCCGCACGAATCGGCGACCACACGCTCGCCGCGCACCAGATCGTGTTCCAAATATTCGTCTTTCTCGCATTCGCATGCGACGCTGTCGCAATCGCAGGGCAGGCAATGATTGGACGGCTCCTCGGAGCCGGCGAACCCGACGAAGCGCGTGCCACAGCGACGCGTCTCCCTGCAATATGGCGCTCGGTTCGGCATCGCGGCGGGCATTCTCCTGGCGATCTTGGCTGGGCCGCTCGCATACGCGTTTTCGAACGACCTTGCCGTGCGCGACCTTGCCCGCCAAGGCATGTGGTTCGTCGCAGTGCTGCAACCCCTCTGCGCCGTCCCGTTCGTCCTCGATGGCGTCCTCATCGGAGCAGGCGACTCGCGCTTTCTTGCCACGGCCATGGTGGGAGTGACGCTCATGGTTTTTGCTCCGGCGTTGACGCTCGTCGTCGTACTCGGCGGAGGATTTCTGGCGTTATGGTTCGCACTCGGAGCGTTCCTCGTCGCGCGACTCGCGACGAATGTCCTGCGCTTTCGAAGTACCGGCTGGCAAGTGTCAGGCGCCACCGCGGAGTGAGCGGCTCTAGCCTCTGCTGAGAAACTTCTCGGCGAGCAACTGACGCTTCTCGAGCCATTCTTCGCTCGTCATGGCGTAGCGCACGTGGTCTTCCCATTCGCCGCGTATCTGCAAGAACCGGACGGCGATTCCTTCCTCGCGCATCTTGAGTTTCTCGGCAACGGCACGGCTTGCCTTGTTACGCGGGACGATCGCGGCTTCGAGGCGATGCATGCGGAGCTCCTCGAAACCGAAACGCATGAGCAGGACCACGCCTTCGGGCACGAGTCCCCTTCCTGCGTATTGCTCATCGATCCAATAACCGAGATAACCGGATTGAAACGGTCCTCGCTGCACACTTCCGATACTCACCTCGCCGACGAACGTACCGTCATGCAAGAAGAGGCCGAACCCATAGGCATTGTCGAAGTGCCACTGTCGTTCCCACGTGCTGCATCGGACCTTGAATGCTTCGTGGTCGCTCACGGGATCAGGCGCACCGGGCTCGGGAAGCGGCTCCCACGGTTCAAGCCAATCCCGGCCCCGTTCCCTCATCGTGCCAGGCAGCAAAGTCCGAGTTCTTGATCGGACGCAGCCGGATGCGTGGACCGCTCAACCGCCGACTCTCATGCCACCGCATATTCACTCACCCCCGGGCGATCAAGACCGATGAGGCTACCTGGACCCGGCCGCTCACTGACGAATCGAGATGCATCGCACTACTAGGGTATCGGCGTGCCAGAAAAGCCTCTCACTACCGACGATCGCCTCGTTTGGATTGACCTCGAGATGACGGGCCTTGATCCAGATCGTCATACGATCGTCGAGATGGCCGTACTCATCACCGATTCCGATCTGAACGTGATCGATGAGGGTCTCGACCTCGTCATCCATCAGGGCCCCGAGGCTCTCGAAGCGATGGACGACTTCGTTCGCACCATGCACACCAAGTCGGGGCTGCTCCCGCAGATCGAAGCGTTGTCGATCTCGCCGACGCAGGTGCACGGGCAATCGCCTATGTGCTGTCTCACGTCCCCGCCCGGACCGCGCCCGTGTGGCAACTCGATCGGAATGGATCGACGGTTTCTCGCGCCATCTTCCCGACCTCGACAACACCATGCACTATCGCAGCATCGACGTGTCCTCGTTCAAAGAGCTGTGCAGGCGCTGGTACCCGGCGATTTACAAGGCTCGTCCGGGCAAAAAGGAAGTTCACCGCGGACTGGACGACATCCGCGAATCCATCGTGGAGCTCCGGTACTACCGACAGACCATGCTCATCGCGCCCTCCGGTCACCGCCTAGCACTGGTTCGGCCGATCAATGCCTTGGAGCCGAATCGAGAACGTGATCGATTGCGGCGAGCAGCGTGATCACCGACCGCTCGCGGGCATTGTGACCCATCAAACCAATCCGCCACGCGATGCCCGCGCAAACGGACCTAGGCCTCCACCAACCTCGATACCGAAGTCGTCCAGCAACGCGTGTCGGGCCCTCGCCTCATCGACCCCTGCCGGCACACGACACGACGTCAGCTGCGGCAAGCGATGGCCTTCTTCGGCAAGCAGCTCGAACCCGCGAACGAAGCCGTCTTGAAGCATTGTGCCGACGTGACGGTGGCGCACCCACGAGGCGTCGAGTCCCTCCTCCAAGAGCGCCCCAAGACCGGCGTGCAACGAGAAGATCATCGAGATTGGCGCCGTGTGGTGATATCGACGCTCAGCACCAACATACGCGCCGATCAAGGAGAGATCGAGATACCACGACTGCGGTGGGCTCGTGCGTGCATCGAGGCGCGCCCGTGCACGCTCCGAAAACGACACGGGCGAGAGTCCCGGCGCAACACTGAGACATTTCTGTGTTCCCGAGTAACACGCGTCAATTCCCCACGTGTCGACCTCGACGGGAATTCCACCGACTGACGTCACCATGTCGACCAACAGAAGCGTGTCGGTCTCACGAAGGGCTGCAAGCGGAGCGACGTCGTTCTCAACGCCTGTGGAGGTCTCAGCGTGGACAACCGCGACAACTCGAGCTGCGGCAACGCTCGCTGTGCGTCGAGCAAGCGCTGGGGGTCGATAGCCGTACCCCACGGTGCCTCGACGCGGTGTCACATCCGCGCCGCATCGACGGGCGACCTCGCACATCCGCTCCCCGAACACACCGTTCACGCCGATGATCACCACGTCGCCAGGCTCGATCAGATTGACGAAGCATGCCTCCATCCCGGCACTGCCGGTACCGCTGATCGGCAGCGTCAAGGCGTTGGAGGTTCGCAGAACCGTGCGCAGACGAGCGGCGGTTTCGTCGAGCAACGCCAGGAACTCGGGATCGAGATGACCAAGCATCGGCCGACTCAGCGCCGCGTGCGTCGGGATATGGGTTCGATGGGCCAGGACCCAATAGCAGTCGTTCCGTCAGGCTCACGGCCGAATGCTAGCGATGCGCCGGCAAATCAGGCGCTGACAAGACGAGCGCGACGCAGGTATTGCGACCAGATCTCCATAAGCGGCTGCAGCTCCGGCGCCGCGCTGCCCCACCGACGATGGCACGTGCCAGCTCGGCGGCCGAACGTGCGACAGCGGTGATTTCCGGGTCGGGCACCAGCACACGCGGACGTTCAGCAGCAGCAATCACCGTCTGCGATGCGGAGTAGGCCGCATGAGCGGCAGCGCGGCGAGCACCCGAGAGACGCAATGCCCGATCGATTGTGATCGTCGCGCGCCATGCGTCCACCTCATCGCCGGCCGACTGCGAATGCGCGACGATCGCCGCCTTCACAGCGTGGATGTCCTCATAGGTCATCCGTGCAACTGCATCGGTGAACTCACTGAGTTCCATGCATCCATTGTCGGCAAAAATCGTGGGGAAGTAGCCGGAGACCACCCCCCAAGACCGGGCCAAGACAGCCGATAGGCGGGCTGTTCGACTCTGTCTCCATTGGAAACAGGCCACTCGTGGCCTCACGCCAGAGAACAGACCAGACCGTCGAGGATGTCGGACTCCGAGACGAGAACCTCATTGAAGTCGAAATTCGAAGGATCGACACCAGGACCAAAGCGCCGCCCACGATCACGTCAACGCGCCCTGCTTCGAGTCCAGGGTTGTGCTGACGCGCAGCGATGGGTTCGAGCGCCAACGTTCGAACACATCTTCGGCCGCTGCGCGACTTAATCGACAATGATGGATGCGGTCGCGGTCGTACTCCGTGAGACCGAGCTCGACTGCGGCCACGGTCGTCACCGTTCCGGCGACACCAACCAAGGTCTTCGCCTGTCGCACGCCGGGCACCTCGCTGATCGACATCTGCCAGAAGATCTCGCATCGCGCTCACGGCAAGCGAGAGCTCCTCTGCAGTAGGTGGGTCGGACACCAGGTACTGCTCGGTCATTCGTACGCAACCGACGTCAAGCGAGATCAGCCCTTCAGGTCGGTCCGTTCCTACGATGAACTCCGTCGATCCGCCACCGATATCGATGACCAGGATTGGACCCGCCACATCGAGGCCGATCGTGGCTCCACGAAACGAGAGGGCCGCCTCTTCCTCGCCACTCAGGAGATCCAGCCCCACTCCGATGACGCCGGCGGCCGGTTCCCAAGAACTCATCACGATTCTCCGCGTCACGTGCGGCGCTGGTGGTTGCAACCCTGATCTGTTCGACACCAAGGCGATCAATGACGCTGCGGTACTCGGTCAGTACCGCCAAGGTCCGTTCGATCGCATCAGGATGGAGTTGTCGGGAGGCATTCGACGCCCTGTCCCAATTGCGTCATGCGCATCAACCGCTCGACCGTTGTCATGCGCGCATCAGCACCCGTACCCACCACATCAGCGACCAGGAGGCGCACTGAATTGGTGCCTATGTCGACAGCGGCCAGGCGACGGGTTTGCGAACTCACGATGCACTCCCTGCCGCATTGTTCAGTCGCGGACGCACCCATCTCCCAACGGGATCGACGCCGCCGGCGAGGAAGAATGCGTAGTGCGCATGCAGGCATTTGACGCCGGTTCGTGTGCCACCGACGCCGCCATGGGGGACGAGGCCCGACGTGCTCCGGATCGATCGCCGCGTCGCGCTCGGTTGCGTAGGCCAGGTGTGCGGCGTCGAGCGCGAGCGTGTCCACAGTTTCGGCCGCAACACGTACACCGCCAACTGGATTCCAGCACAGCAACGCGGGCGCGCGTTTGTCCTCGCCGACAAGCCAGTAGCGCGTCGGCATCGGCGTGCCGTCGTACAGAAAGGGTTCATTGCGAATCACGACCGGCCGACCGGTGCCGTCACGAACAACGACTGCGCATGCGCCCAAAAGCTCGCGACCGATTTGGCTCGTGACAATGGCCCGGTCGCGCGCATTGAGCTCAACCGGTTCACACACCGACAACAGCGAAGGCTTGCTGGGCATCGCAGAAGTGTACGAACCGACAGTCGAAATCCGTGATCACGACGTCAGATGCAGTCAAAAGCGTTGCGTCATGGCAGCGTGGCGCCGTCACTCACAGGCCCCGGCACCGGATCGCCCGCCGCCGGAGGAACAGCCGCAGCGGTGTCGGGCTGTTGAATATCGTTGGCATCGCTCCCACCGGCCGTTCCAGGAGCAGTTCCCGGCGTTGCTTCTGCTTTGGTCCCGGTGGGGGAGCCTTCGCTTCCGACACCCGGGGCAACCTCGCCAGGTACGACCGCATATGCCTTCTCCCCGGGCATGACGAGGTTGTAGCGGTCACGGGCAATCCGCTCGATCTCCGCGTTGCTCTGGAGTCTTCGCCTCTCGGCAGCGAGCTTGGCGTTCTGCTCACGCAACTCGCTCAGCTGTGCGCTGACCGCAGCTCTCTCGCGACGCTGACGCAAGTACGAGCGTGTCGGAAAGACGCCGACGAACATGGCCGCGACCATCAGCAGCGCGACGACACTCATGGCCCGCATAGAAAGACCGCGCAGCACCGCCGGAGTACCGGAAGGCCGTAACAGTCCCGCGGAAACGTCAGTCATCGTCCCCGCCGGAACTGGCCAATGCGCCGCCACCAAGATACTGAGCAGCTTCACCGAGTTGCTCTTCAATTCGCAGCAGTTGGTTGTACTTGGCCACACGATCACTTCGCGCCGGCGCTCCGGTCTTGATCTGTCCACAGTTTGTAGCAACAGCGAGATCGGCGATCGTGACGTCTTCGGTCTCACCGCTCCGGTGCGACATCATCGACGTGTAACCATGGCGCGTCGCGAGTGCCATCGTGTCGAGCGTTTCGGTGAGTGTGCCGATTTGGTTGACCTTCACGAGAATCGAATTCGCGACACCGCGCTCAATGCCCTCATCCAGGCGTAGTGCGTCGGTGACGAACAGATCGTCACCAACGAGTTGTGTCGTGTCTCCGAGTGCTTCGGTCAACGCAACCCAACCGTCCCAATCGTCTTCGGACATGCCGTCTTCGATCGAAACGATCGGGTAACGCTCGCACAGCGACGTGAGATAGTCAGCGAACTCTTCGGGCGTGTACTGCACACCTTCACCTTCGAGGTGGTAACGGCCGCCCCGAAAGAACTCGGTCGATGCGACATCGAGCGCCAGCGCGATCTCTCGTACCCGGCGTGTAACCCGCCGCCTCGATCGCTTCAAGCAGCAGTCGCACTGCTTCTTCGTTCGACGGAAGGTTGGGCGCGAAACCACCTTCATCACCAAGCGCTGTCGCCAAGTTGCGCTCCGCCAGCAGCTTCTTGAGCGCGTGATAGGTCTCCGTTCCCCAGCGCAATGCCTCAGAAAAGCTCACGGCGCCAACAGGCGCCAACATGAACTCCTGCAGATCGACGTTGCTTGCTGCGTGCGCGCCTCCATTGAGGACGTTCATCATCGGCATCGGAAGCACGCGGGCGTTGACGCCGCCGATGTACCGAAACAGCGAAAGACCGGCTTCGTCTGCCGCGGCCTTCGCAACGGCGAGCGAGACACCAAGAATCGCGTTCGCACCGAGGCGCGACTTGGCGTCGGTACCGTCGAGCACACAGAGCTCCGCGTCGAGTGTCGCTTGATCGAACGCTTCGAGTCCGACGATCGCGTCGGAGATTTCGTTGTTGACGTGACCAACGGCAGTGGTAACACCCTTGCCGAGATAACGGTCTCCTCCATCGCGGAGTTCGACAGCTTCGTGCGCGCCAGTGCTCGCGCCGCTCGGTACCGCCGCCCGTCCAGTCGAACCCGACTCGAGCACAACCTCAACCTCTACGGTCGGGTTACCTCGGGAGTCGAGAATCTCGCGTCCATGGATTTCCGTGATGCTGCTCACATGCGTCACCCTCGAGCGGTGAGAAAATGGCTAACAGCAGGCCTGTTGTTGGAGTGATGACGGTAGCCGAATGTTGCAGATGGGGAAAGGGTGCAGTCCGAGACGCACCACCAACCGGTCCGTCGACTCCGTGATGTGACGCTACTTGGGACGAACCTGCGCAAGGAAATTTCCGAGCAATTGGTGCCCAGAACTTGTCAGGATTGATTCCGGATGAAACTGGACACCTTCGATCGGAAACTCCCTATGACGCACACCCATCACGACACCGTCATCGGTTTCTGCCGTGATCTCGAGGACCGCCGGCATCGTTTCGCGCCGCACAATGAGCGAGTGGTAGCGAGTCGCGGTGAACGGATCGGGTAAACCGGCAAAAACGCCGAGCGAACGATGGCGAATCTCGGAAGTCTTACCGTGCATCACCTGCGACGCACGAACGACCTCGCCGCCGTACAGCTGACCGATGCACTGATGCCCGAGACAGACACCGAGCACCGGTGTTCCATTTTCACCGAATGCGCGAATCGCAGCATTTGAAAGGCCGGCGCCCTCCGGTCGGCCCGGGCCGGGCGAAATCAACACCGCGTCAGGCTTCAGATCGAGGAGGTCATCCATGCCAAGGTCGTCGTGGCGGTACACAACCGGCTGGGCGCCAAGCTCACCCAAGTACTGCACAAGGTTGTAGACGAAGGAGTCATAGTTGTCGATAACCAGGACTCGCGGGTTGGCGCTCAGGCTCACGGTCCCAACCGTAACCGAGGTGACCACAGAACTCTCGAGAGATTCCGGACCGCTTTCGCCGCTCGCGACGCCATGTTGCGCATGTCGGTTGCGAGACGTCCGGGGCGCCGGCCTGTAGTCTCGATCCGTGCCACTGTCCAAGACTCAGCGGTCGCGCTACACGCCGCCGGCCCCCAAGAAGCTCGGGCCCAGCAAGCCATGGGTAGCTGTGACGATGTTCACGATGCTCGTCGTGGGCGTGGTCATCATCGTGCTGAACTACTTGGAGATTCTTCCGGGCGGCACGGACAATGCGAATCTGTTACTCGGACTTGCCTACGTTACGGGCGGATTCGTGTTCGCAACGCAATTGCGCTGAACCCACCGTCCGTGGTTCGACAACCACGAAGCGAATCCCAACACTGTAATTTCCCACAGGGTTTTCCCCAGTCGGTGGAAAACGTGGAAATCCAGTGGTTCAGCCAGCCGCTCAGCCGGGCGGGTCGGGCTCCCCGCCAACCGGGTCGATCCCAAGGTCTCGGTATGTCGCAACAGCCTCGTACGCCACACCCTCTCTCGCGAAGAACTCGTCCGCGTGTCCCCCTCGGTCAAGCAACGTCATTGCTCCGGAAACGGTCGCTCCCGTCGCACGAACAACCTCGTAGGCCTCTTTGATGGATCCGCCTCGCGTGACCACGTCGTCGACCAGCAGGACTCGAATCCCCCGACCGATCTCTGCGCCCTCGATACGTTGGTTGGTCCCTCGACCCTTCGCGACCTTGCGTACGACGAACCAGTTACAAGGCTTCAGAACCGCGACACCGTGGGAAAATTGGTCGGCGCCAAGAGTCAGTCCTCCGACGGCGTCGAACTCCACGCCGTTCGCTGCGGCCATCTCAATCAGCACCTCGCACGCCAAGGCGAGATCGGCGCCGTGCGCCAAGGCTCGTTTGGCGTCGACGAACTCGCTGCTCCAGTCACCTGAAGCGAGCTGAACCGGCTCTGGGAGTCGCCGGACACCTAACGACTCGATGATCCCAATGAGGGCTCGTCGCTTCTCGGACACGTTCCGCATCTCCCCGCGCGCGTTCCAGACGATGTCTTGGCTTTGAATATCCCTTTTCATCTTCCCGCTTCGACGACCAGCACCATGTCCTCGCGGCAGTGGCGAGGCGGATCCGGTACGTCACCTGCAGGTGCTGCCGTCATGGTGACCTCTGCTCCGCAGACAATGCACCGGTAGGCGTAGTGGACCGACTGCAGGTCCGTGGGATCCGGGTCCGGCTGGACCGGAGCTGTGAACATCCGGATCATCGAGGCGAGGAGCAGATAGATGCCGACCGCAGCGAGGACCCCGATGACGACTCGGAGGATGTCACCAACCATGACGTACCACCATGACTTACCAGCTCCGCCTTGTCGCCAGCCTCAAGTGCAGACCGACGACAAGGTCGAAGCTGTCACTCCGTGGGGTGCTCAGCCGAGGCGCTCGATGATGGTCGCGTTGGCCATGCCGCCGCCCTCGCACATCGTTTGAAGACCCCATCGCCCGCCTGTCCGCTCGAGTTCGTTGAGCAGCGTGCACATCAACCGCGTGCCTGATGCGCCAAGTGGATGACCCATCGCGATCGCGCCACCGTTGACGTTGACCTTTTCCATATCAGGGCGGTGCTCGCGCTCCCACGCCAGCACGACAGGTGCAAACGCCTCATTGATCTCGACGAGGTCGATCTCATCGAGGGACATCTTGGCCCGCTCGAGAACTTTTGTCGTCGCCGGAATCGGTCCCGTGAGCATCATCACCGGGTCCACGCCTGCGAGCGCAAACGCGTGGATCCGAGCGCGCGGCGTCAGACCAAGCGCAGCGGCCTTCTCTTCGCTCATGATCAAGACAGCAGCCGCGCCATCAGAAATCTGCGACGAACTGCCCGCCGTCACCGTCCCGCCCTCTTTGAAAGCGGGTTTGAGGTTTCCAAGCGTCTCCATCGACGTTCCGCGCCGGAGCCCCTCATCAACAGCAAAGGTCACGGTTTCACCGTCGACGGTGACATCGATCGGAACGATCTCCCTGTCGAAACGACCTTCGTCGATGGCCCGCGCCAAACGCCGGTGCGACTCGACCGAGAGTTGGTCGTTGTCTTCGCGGGTCAAGTTCCACTTCTCGGAGATCATCTCTGCCGAGGTGCCTTGACCCACAAGGTGGTAACGGTCGGTCAGCGACTTGGAAAACGGCGACCCGCCTACGCTCGCGGACGTTCCCATCGGAATGCGGGTCATGGACTCGACGCCAGCGGCGATCACGACGTCATAGACACCGGCCATGACGCCCTGCGCACCGAAGTGAATGGCCTGCTGCGCAGAACCGCACTGTCGATCCACCGAGGTCCCCGGAACCGTTTCGGGAAACCCCGCCGCCAGAAGCGCGTTACGGGACACGTTGATCGACTGTTCGCCCACCTGCGCAACACACCCGGTGATCACATCTTCCACGATGCCGGGGTCGATACCGGTGCGCGCCACCAGATTCTTCAACGTATGCGCGACCAGGTCGACAGGATGCGTCTCGCGAAAGGTTCCGTTGCGGCGCCCGATCGGCGTGCGAACGGCGTCGACGATGACGGCACTACCCATTTGAGTCCTCCATAAACACCAGGGTCGGTTCGAGCCCAACCAGATAGCCACGATTCTCGACGCGTACGGTTGATACGTCAAACCATTGTTGTCTCAACAAGGCCCAAGGTGCCGATCTGGGGCGCCTGCCGGTGAACGAATAGCCTCCCGACTGTGCGCGATATGGAACGGTCCCTCGGGGATGGCGGAATGCCCTTGCTCGCCCAGTTGGGCGTGACATTCGAACGCTACGGCAACGGCTGGGCCGAGGCATCCTGGGTACCCACGGACCTTGCAATGAACCCCTTCGGATCGATTCACGGCGGGGTTTCGGGTGTCATCCACGACGCCGCCATGAACTTTGCGGTCTCTGCCACGCTCGAAAAGGGCGACCAGTGCGCAACCCTGGAATTCAAGGTATCCACGATGCGCGGCGGGGCAGCCGGTGACCAGCTCTCGGTACGCGCCGAGGTTGTCCGCGTGAGCAGCCAGATCGCCTACCTCCAATCCACGGTGTCCGCGGCCGACGGCAGACCCGTTTCCACCGCAACCGGCACATTCTTTATTCGACGGAAGCCCCCACAGGAGCACTAGATGGACTCGTTCGTGACAATCATCGGCGGGGGAATCATGGGCGCCGGTATCTCCCATGTGGCCCGTGTCGCCGGCTGCACGGTGACCGTGGTCGAAGCCCGCGCTGATTTCGTCGTAGCGGCTCGTGAGCGCGTGACCCGCTACGAGGAGCAGTCGAAACAGCGCGGCGATGACATCACTGGAATCGGCGAATTTTCGGTTTCCACGGACCTTGCTGGGTCCGTCGGCAGTGCAGACCTCGTGATCGAAGCCGTTTCCGAAGACCTCGAACTCAAACGCGCAATTTTCGCCAAGGTCGGCGCCGCCGCACGCGAGGGCGCCGTGCTGGCATCGAACACCTCTGGTCTACCCATCGAAGTGCTCGCCGCCGCGAGTGGACACCCCGAGCGGGTGGTCGGACTCCACTTCTTCAATCCCGTACCGCTGATGAAGCTCGTCGAAGTCATTCGTTGCCCCGAGACGAGCGACGAAACGCTGGCAACCGCGGTGGGTTTCTGTCAGCGATTCGGCAAGGAGACCGTCACGGTCCGCGACCTCCCGGGATTTGTGACGACACGCCTCGGTAGCGCCTTGATGTGTGAAGCCATTCGCGCTCTCGAGCAGGGCGTCGCCGCACCAGAAGATATCGATACCGGGATCCGCCTCGGATACAACCACCCGATGGGTCCGCTCGCCCTCGCCGACCGCATCGGCCTCGACACGTTGCTGTCAATCCTCGACAACCTTCGCGAGGCTTACGGCGAAGGGTTTCGCGCACCGCCGATGCTGCGCCAGATGGTTGCGGCCGGAAAGCTCGGCCGCAAGAGCGGCCAAGGTTTCTACACCTACGAATAGCCGCTCATCGCCTGACGACTGCTTCGTCGCGACTACACCGTCGCGATTCGTAACCACAGCGCCACGGCAGCGATCACGAGGATCGCTGCCGGCGCTGGAGCGCCCTTGAAGTCGCGCACTCGAACATGGAAGAGCACCGCACCGACGAAATAGCCACACAGGCAAGCGGCGGCCACGATGCCGAGCGGAGCGACCCAGAGCCCGATCAGCAAGCCGGCGGCACCGGCAATTTCGGCAGCTGCAAGCGCGGGAAACCACTCGAGTGGCACATTCACTGCGGTCAATGCTTCGACGATCTTCGGATGGCGACGAAGCTTCATGGCTCCGGAGCCAACGAGCTGCACCGCGAACAAGGAACACACGATGACCGTTGCTATGAACATGGCGTCCCCCATTTTCGTCGCCCAGAACGACCTGCGCACCTTAGCGGTGCCGAGGAACGAAGAGGGAAGCCACTACACCTCGAAGCCGCTGCGTAGTTACTCCTCGGTGGCGGCGGTTCCAGCGGTGGTGGCCTCGGTGGCGGCGGCGCGGCGCGAATGGCGATATTCGATCGCTATCGGAGCGAGCGAAATCACCAGAATCAGCACGGCGGCATAATCGAGATTGTTCTTCACGAACTCGATCTCGCCAAGGAAGTAACCAAGCGTCGTCACACCGATACCCCACAGCGCACCGCCGATGAGGTTGTACGCGAGGAAGGTCCGGTAGTGCATGCGACCGACACCCGCAACAATCGGCGTGAACGTCCGAACGATTGGAATGAAACGGGCGACGACGATCGCCGCAGGGCCGCGTTGGTCGAAGAACGCCTGGGCGCGCACCGCATTCTGCGGATGAAAGAGCCGACTGTTCGGCCGTTGGAACAGCGCGGGCCCGACACGCCGACCGAAGGCGTACCCCACCTGGTCACCCGCTACTGCTGCGAGAAAAACCACTCCGGCGGTAATCGGCAACGCTGGAAGAATTTCCTTGCCTGCAGAAGATGACAGGAACCCCGCGATGAACAACAAGGTGTCGCCTGGAAGGAACGCTCCGATGAAGAGCCCACTCTCGGCGAAGACGATCGCCGCAAGGAGTGCTATCCCGCCAGTTTCAAGCCAATGTTCGACGTCAAACACGATGCCTCAAGGGTTTCGAAAACGGTGGACGGCTGCGGTCCTTGGAGCGCTGAGGCTACAAGACACGGTCCGAAAAACCATCGCGACCCGGACAATCCGAGTGATCCATCAAAGAGGCGTCTGCGACGGGCCCGATAGCGTGAACTGAGATGTATCGGGAGCTGCGTGCCGCGTCGTTCATGACTACCCACGCGCGCCTCCTCGATCGTCGGCGTTTCGAGCTGGTGTGCGACAAGGCCGACGCGCTCGATGTGCTGCGCGCACTGGACGGCTACCGCAACGCCGACGGCGGGTATGGATCCGGCCTTGAGCCCGACCTTCGATCGCCGGAGAGCCAACCGGCGGGCGCATTGCATGCGCTCGAGGTCTTCGCCGAGGTCTGTCCGCTCACGACAGCCCGAGCTGCGGAAGTGTGTAACTGGCTCGCCTCGACGACCCGCGACGACGGTGGTCTCCCCTTCGCGCTCCCCGTCACCGATCCCGCCGGTTCCGCATCCTTCTGGGTCGACGCCGACCAGACCACATCCTCATTGCACATCACCGCAGCCGTCTGTTCGATGGCTCATCGCGTCGCTCGCTACGACGCCGCCGTCCGGGACCATCCATGGCTCGAGCGCGCAACTCGCTTCTGCCTCGAGGCCATCGGCCGAATCTCTTCCACACCCCACGCGATCGAGCTCATGTACGTCCTGCACTTCCTCGACGTCCTCACTGACACGCTGCCCGAGACCACGAACACACTCCACCGCGTCGCGACCTACCTCCCCCGAAACGGGTCGATGCGCGTCGCCGGCGGCCTGGACAACGAGCTCCTCCACCCCCTGGACTTCTCGCCACTCCCCGACAGACCACTGCGGGCCATCCTTGGCGCAGATGCCATCAATGCTGATCTGAAACGATGGCAAGACGCTCAACAACCCGACGGAGGCTGGCTCGTCGACTTCGCCAGCGCGTCGCCGATTGCCGCTCTTGAGTGGCGTGGCTACGCAACTGTGCGGGCCGCGACGCTCCTCCACAACAACGCCACGTAGATGGCCCGCGTCCAAACCGAAATGCCCACGAAAAGGAGGTTGAGGGCGCCAACCTTTGCCCGGGATACTTAATCTGAGCGCGGGCGCCCAACGGCTCGGAGCCGACGTTCCGGGCACTTAGGTCCCGCTGCTCCACGTGGCGTATGGGATAGCGTCGCGAATGCCTACGCCTGCTGAATTCGTCTATTCCCTGATCATCCGCGACATCGATGGCCAGGCGCGAGATCTAGAAAACATGCGCTCACATCTGGGGATCGCGATTTCCGCAGGGGGCGTCGTCGCAGCAATCTTTGCCGCCGCAGACGATAGTCAATCGGTTTGGTTCTGGCTCGGTGCCGCCTCATTCGCCGGTCTGGTCGTCTGTGCAATCCGTGTCTTCTGGCCCCTCCAATTCAGGTTCAATCCGGCGACCAGTAAAGAAGTAGAGAAGTATCTTCGCGACCCCCCTTGGGGGGGTTGAGGAGGTTGCGAAAGATCTCGCAAAAGAAGCGTCCGAGGCCAATAACGAGAATCAGACCAAGCTTGACCGTCGCTGGAAGGCTCACCGTCACGCGTTTCTGTTGCTTGCAGCCGAAGTGGCGTTCTTCCTGTTTCATACCGCTTTCGCTGCTGGATCCACGGCAAAGTAACCGCACCGCCATTAGATGACGGCCTTTCGGGTTGAGGAGCGGCGCGCGAATCATCCCCCGTGCCCCAGGGTTGGCCGATTCACGACAGCGATCCGAGTTAGACGCTGCAAGGGCCTCATACAGGGGCCTGAATGCCAACCGAATGTTGGAAATGTGACCGCGGTAGGCAGCCAGGTTGGGGACACTGCCCCTTCCGCGGAGCGCGGCTAAGCCTGGCAAGCACTCCAAGCGGAAATAAGCGGGAGAAGACACCCAAGAACGCTAGGTAAACACATCCAGCGGAGTGATCTCGTTCGAACGCGCTTGCTTCGGTCGGAGCGCCGCACCCAAGGCCACCGACGACCAACCGGCGATCAGGGACACCGAGCGACTGCCTGTAGGTCGAGGAACCGGGCCGCAGGTTGTAGAGCGCCTACGAGCCTCCGCTAGATCGGGGGGATGCGGATCGAACGGGTTGCCCTCCGGCCAGATCTCCGTAAGACCAAGAAGTTGGTGGGATAAGACCGTTGCGTCAACGTACCCGAGCTTTCGTCGCGGACGGGACAGGCTGTGAGCGATCAGCTCCAGGGGGACTCGGCGAGCGAGGGTAGCGACGGCACCGGGGGGTAAAGGGGTTTCTGACCCGATCCACGACAGCGACTGGAGCAGTCTGCGGGGTTTATAGAGGTTGATGCTATAAACGCCGCAGATCGCTATACCCTCGCCGCTGGTGATCTCGAAGACGAATGGCGACGTCACCGCGCGTCACCTCACTTGTTGTCACATGTGGCAGTTGTGCGTACACTGGACCTATGGCCACAGCCCACGATGAGACCAAGGTCGGGCGACTGCATGTCCGGCTCTCGCCTGCCGATGACGGGCTCATCCGCAGGGCTGCCGAAGCCGAGCATGTCAGCCTGAGCGAGTTCGTGGTCCGCTCAGCGCGCGCCGAAGCAATGCGAGTGCTCACCGAACGCACCTCGGTCACGATCTCAGCTGCCGAGTGGGACGCCCTCGATGCCCGACTCGCCGAACCCGGCGTCGTCAAACCAGATGTGGCGCGTCTGTTTGCCAAGCCGGCCCTCTTCGACAGCTGAGTGGCGCAACCACGCGAGATCGAACCACTCCGCAAGGCCCACGACCGGTCCTCGTTCGACAGCGGCGAAACCACACTCGACGACTGGCTCCACCGCTTCGCCTGGGAGAACCACGCCGCGGGCTTCGCCCGCGTGTACGTCACGTGCCGCGCCGAGCGCGTCGTGGGGTACTACTCCCTTGGGGCCTTTTCCATTCTGCGAGATCACGCAACAGCCCGAGCTGCTAAAGGCGGACCGGCTCTGATCCCCGCCCTCCTACTCGGCCGTCTCGCCGTCGACCAGACCGAGCAAGGCCGAGGGATCGGCGCTGCGCTGCTTCGTCACGCCATGCTCACCGCCATGGCCGCGTCCGAGCAGCATGGCGTACGAGCTCTCGTTGTCAACGCGCTCGATGAAACGGCCCGTGACTTCTACCGCAGATACGGCTTCGAGACCTCCCCAACCAACGACCTCGACCTCATGATCCTCATCAAGGACATCAAAGCAACCCTCGACCGATGACACAGCCAAGGGTCTTGCTCTACGCGACGAACACGACCGCCCTCGCTGACCGTTTCGATCGCGACGATTAACGACCGGATGACCGCTGCCACCATCTGGACAAGGAGTCTCGGCGATCCGATGATGACTCGTTCGCCGTGGAAGTTGCGTGGCGGCGTCATCAGCACGGCAACTCCACAAAGGAGCACTGCGAGGGCTCGCCGCGAACGTCCCGTTCACAGCAGTCACACCGACCGTGTCGCCATGCGCATTGCCAATCGGCCGTGACGCGATGGTGCCCGTATAGATAACGTCACCAAAATATGTTCTGACCACACCGGTCGTGACGCTCTTCGAATATGCGGGACTATCGCCAGAACCCGCATAGCCATACGCCACATTCTCAGTGACCGTGTTCGCGACGAGGTCCGTCACCTTACGTACCAGGACCACCCGCTAGCACCCACCACCAAGAAAAGTATCGGCCACCTATGAGGGCTCCTCCCGGGAGGTGGCCGATATCACTACGCCGCCGACTTCGAACAGCTCGCTCGTGGCTGTGTGTGTCCAACCCCAAGGCAGAGATCTGTGCGTCACCCAACGGCTTTGCCCATCTGATATTCGAAACGCTTCGATCTTCACCGAACCATTCTCAACGAGCACCAGGTGCCGCGTCAGCGTCAGCGCACAGCAAGCAGTTGTCGTTGCACTCCACAACCGTTTCCCGGTGTTGGTAGCGCGAACCTCCAAACGCCGCTTCCGATCTTCATCGTACGGAGAGTCAGACGATTGTTCGGCTGGCAGCATGGCCACTACACGCTCATCACCCGCCGGATTTCCCAAGAACGCCGGCGCCGCGACCCGCCACCGCTCGACGCCATTGACAGCCTCGATCAGCATGACCGTCCCGCGAGCATCGGTTCGCTCCGACTCCGAGCGTTCCACGACAGTCTGCAATTTGATGACAGCGACGACAGGTCCAAAGGCGCCCACAAAGCCCACGAGTCCCCCGGGGGACACACCTGCTTGCACGGTTGTTCGGAGTGTTCCCGTCGCAGAGTCAAACGCTCGGACCGTTCCGAAGGCGTCCTGTACCAATACGAACTCCCCCGCGGCAATCGGGCCTCGAGAAACGCCCTCCACGACGCCATTCGGCGCCCCGTCGCTTCGCATGTGCGGGCCCCGCGGAAGTGATACCGCCCACAGGATCGATCCGCTACCGGGCGACAACGCCAGCAGCTCGCCGCTGCGCGTCCACAAATAGGCCCGGTCGCCAGCAGCGTAAAGGTCCTCCTGCGTGTTGAACGCCAAACGAGGTGCCGATTGCCGCCACGCAACTTCCCCCGTCCTGACATCCACCCCGACGAGGTGGCCCGTCCGTCCGCCCAGCATGATCACCTCAGCAGAGACATGGACACTGTCGTTCTTCCCTACGATCCTCCGGCTCGCCCAGACCTCCTCGCCCGACTTGCCCTTCAAGGCGCGGAGGCGTCCGTCGCCGTCCGCGAATACGAAGAGACCATTGGCCGTACCGCGACTCGGACCAAACTCGTATATGGACTCGCCGAATTCCACGGCTCTAGACCACAACCGACGACCGTCGTCAAGACTCACCGCTTCCAGCCGATCCCCTGATGGCCCTCCATCGAAGGAAACCAGCGATCCTGCAAACACGACGAGAGCTCCGGCGGCGGGCGCAACGAGGAACCAGCGCGCTCGTCCCTCAGCACGTCCGCGGTACTTGGTGAATGCGTAGGCAACGAGGCGCAGGCCCCACACAACCGCGCCGAGAAAGAGCAACACCACCGACCCCGACCAGAGGAGGAGGGCGAAGTCATAAGTCTGCGACCACACAGGAACAGTCTGCGCCCACAGAAGGCCAAGAGCCGGCGGTAGGAGCGCAAGGTGGAAAAGCCGCCCGAGCGGCCGTCGCCACCTGATCAGCGAACGCGGCGCAGGATCAGCGTCCACCGGCGGCGAGCTACCCCCGCCGATCGTCTCCTCCGTGGCCACTCTAAAAGTGTAGGAGAGGGCCCTATTCCTACCCCTAGGCAGTCATCTGCCCAGGTCACGGCCCACCTCGCGAGCGCGCGGCTCGGCCTGGAAGCGCTGCTGAGCAGAAACCCTCAGCGCCTGCCGATGGTGGAGACGATGGTGTCCGGTTCCACAAGATAGTGGACACCATGTCTCAGGACATCGTGGACACCTGCTCAGGTGGTGTCCATGGATCGTTCCCGTTATGCCGTCGACGCTGTAGTTATCGAGGGCCGGTCTCTGCGGTCGGTGGCCTCGTCGCTGGACATGTCGAAGTCGTGGGTAGCCAAACAGGTCGCCCTGTTCCGGACCGGCGGCTACGAGGCGCTGGTCCCGAAATCGAAAGCGCCGCAGCACCGACCGACCCAACTCGACGCGAAACTCGAAAACGAGATCGTGCTGCTACGCAAACAGCTGTCCGACGACGGCTTCGACGCCGGACCACTCACGATCCAATACCACCTGCGCCGTCACGGCTCAGTTCCCGCCCGCTCGACGATCCACCGGGCGCTGGTACGACGCGGGTTCGTCGCCCCCCAACCCCAGAAACGACCCCGCCAGTCCTGGCAGCGATTCGAGGCCCAGCTACCCAACGAGACCTGGCAAGCCGACATGACCCACTGGTCGCTCGCTGATGGGACCGGGGTGGAGATCCTCGACTTCGTGGACGACTACTCCCGGATGGTCACCGCCGCTGTCGTGGTCCCAGTGGCAACCGCAGCCGACGTGGTCGCCGCGTTCTACCAGGGTGCAGGACGTTTCGGGCTACCAGCCTCGATGCTGACCGACAACGGCTGCATCTTCACCGCCCAGTTCCGAAACGGCCGCTGCGGCTTCGAGACTCGAACCCACGACTTCCTGCTTGCAAAGCAGGTGCTCTAGCCAACTGAGCTACGTCCCCGAGGCACCCAAGCGTAGTGGGCGAAGCGGCTGCGAACGGAAGTTCAACGCAGCGTTGTACAACACCGTCGTCTCAGCCGACGGGAACCCCCTCGAACACCGCTGCCTTGACACCACGCCGGGCTAGCTCGCCAAGGAATGCGACCGCGTCGCTTGTCGAGGCAAGACCGTGAACACCTACTGGCAGGAGATCCGAAATTCCCGGGAGCACGCCCGCAACCGACAGCGCTGCCAACGCAAGGGTTGTACCCGCAGCGATAGCAGTGCGTTCAATGACGCCGTAGACCACAGAGTTGCTGACCCCACCGCTCGTGCCCGTTACCTCCACGCGGGCTGCACCCCAGGTCAGGGTGTCAGGCGGGCGCCGCAGGATGCTCAACCGGCGCGACGGCGGCGCAGCCCATCGTTGCGTGATGAGGGACGAACCGGGAAATGCCTCAGCGAGGCACCAGACGCCACCGGCAACACGATCACATTCGCACGCACCGACGGGATCTGGGAACCAGACCAGCTCGTGTCCGACGCGGTGTTGCGTGTCGCGCCAGACGCCATCGTGCCACTCAAGCGCGCGATCCCGCATCGCCCGGCGAACCGAGACCTCAGACGCTGGTCCAGCGATGCCGGTACGGGCTACGTGGATTTCGACGACCTCATCGAAGATTGTCGACGCATGTCGAGCAAGGAGATCCGAAAGGCCGGGTGCCAGGCCACAGCCGACAACCAGACTGACGCCCGCATCATGAGCCGGACCGTCGAGCTCGCCCAATACGACTCGAATCGATTCGTGATCGTCGACGCTCGAAACGACGGGGATTCCCGCAGCGAGCGCGTCGCGCATGATGGGTAGTTCCACGCCTGCAGGGACCGCACACGCGACGGCCACAACCGGATTATCGCGAATGACCGCCTTGAGTCCCTTTGACGACGACCAATCGACGACGCCGGCACGACGACCAATCGACGAAGCAACACGGTGTGCCTGGGCTCGGTCGGTATCAGCGAGAAGGACTCGTCCAACGCCAGTCGTTTCCGCGAGCTGTCGAGCTGCCTGGGAGCCAACGGCGCCAGCTCCCACGACGAGAACAGCGGTCAACGGAATTCCGGCCCTTTCAGTTCGCGCCATCCACCCCGCGTCGGTGGGACCCCGCCCTTGCCGAGCAAACGTGCAGCCGCAGCAAGCGCGCCGGCCACCAATGCCACCAGGATCGTCCGCCGAAGAGTCCGTCGAAGTGTCCGCACGAGACCAGAGCGTAGGGTGCAACGACGGCTTCTGCCATTCCGCGTTCCGAGACCACCAGCAGATTCGAGAAACGCGGGGAGTGGGGCTAGGTGGAATCGAACCACCGACCTCACCCTTATCAGGGGTGCGCTCTAACCGACTGAGCTATAGCCCCGCGAAGAGGCGCACGAGCGTAGCAGCGAGCAACCTACTCCCTAGCGGGATCGGGTGAGCTCGTCTTCCACAACAACTACTTCGACACCATCGAGAAGTTCAGCGAAGAGGTTGTAGAACGCCGCTGCAATGACCGTCGAGACCGTCATCAACGCCACGAGCACCAGCCCGATCAAGATTGCTCCCAGCGCGACCTGCGGACCGATCACGTTGTAGTTCTCGGCTGAGAGCATGTCCTCCATGAAATTCTCGAACGAGTCGAGAATACCAAAGGCCGCCGCAATCACCCATAAGGCAGCCGCGGTAGCGAATGCAACCAGAAACGCGGCGATGTAGAAGCACAGTGAAACCTTCAAGACCGACCAAAGATCGATGTGCTTGATCCGTTGCCGGTATCGACGCTCGACCGATCCGGTGTCATGAGCCGGAAGATTGACGGCCTGTCGTGCGCGGCGACGCGCTCGACGATTCTTGATGGGCTCAACGGCAACGCTCACGGCACTACGCGTCCCCTCCGTCGCCCGGTTCTGCCTCGAGCACCGGCGCCACAGCCACGACCGACTCGCCATCCCCGAGGCGTGCGACACGAACACCGGTGGCGTCCCGCCCCTGAGAGGAGATCTCCATCGCTCCCATTCGGATGATGTTTCCAGCAGAAGAGAAAACCAGGATCTCGTCGTCCACACCCACGGTAAACGCTGCGACAACCTCACCACGCGATGCGGAGAGCCTCATGCCACGTACACCCTGGCCACCGCGACCCTGCGCGTTGAAACGATCCAATTTGGTGCGCTTGCCATATCCGCTCGAACTCACGAACAACATCACCCGGTCGTCACGCGCCACATCACAACTCACCACACCGTCGTGAACGCTCTTGAGCTTCATGCCGCGTACACCGGCGGTTGCGCGGCCCATTGCCCGCACATCGTCTTCGGAAAACCGAATTGTCATTCCCATCTTCGAGACCATGAAGATGTCGTCGTGTCCGTTGGTCTGAACGACCTTGACGAGTTCGTCGTCTTCACGAAGGTTGATGGCCTTGAGTCCCGTACGCAACGACGAGTCGTACTCGCTCATCTTCGTCTTCTTCACAATGCCTTGGCGAGTGGCGAAGAACAGATACGCGCCGTCCTCGTAGGTTCTGGTATCGATCACGGCCTGGATACGTTCGTCGTTCTCCAGCGCGATCAAATTGACGAGCGCCGTTCCGCGTGCGGTGCGTTCCTTCATGGGGATCTCGTGGGCCCGCAAACGGTAGACACGCCCACGCGTCGAGAAAAAGAGCAAGTACGAGTGCGATGTCGTCATCAGAAGGTGATCGACGTAGTCCTCATCACGAAGGTTCCCACCCTTCACACCGCGTCCACCGCGCCCCTGGCGACGAAACGCGTCCACAGCGACGGTCTTGACATAACCGGAATGCGACAGGACAACGACGACTTCTTCGTCTTCGATGAGATCGAGGATGTCGAGATCGCCTGAGTCGAACGTGATCTCCGTTCGGCGGTCGTCACCGAACTTCTCACGGATCGCTTCGAGCTCTTCCTTGATGACGGTTCGGAGCTTCTCGGGGTTCGCGAGGATGGATTCGAGCTCAGCGATCTCCTCAAGCAGCTTCGCGTGCTCATCGAGCAGCTTTTGCCGTTCGAGAGCGGTCAGGCGACGCAGCGGCATGTCGAGGATGTGGTTCGCCTGAATCTCGCTGAACGAGAACGGCTCTTCGCGTAACCCGGTTCTGGCAGCATCTGCGTCTGCAGATCCGCGAATCAACGCGATGATCTCGTCGAGCATGTCGAGTGCTCGAAGCAACCCTGAGACGATGTGCTCGCGATCCTGAGCCTTACGCAAACGGAACTGCGTGCGGCGGGTGACGACCTCAACCTGGTGATCGATGTACACCTGCAGTGCCTGGACCAAGTTGAGAAGTCGCGGGACACCATCGACAAGTGCGAGCATGTGGACGGGAAAGGTCGTCTGCATCGGTGTGTGCTTGTAGAGCTGGTTCAGCACAACCTGTGCATTCGCGTCGCGCTTCAGGTCGATAACGAGGCGAGTCGTAACACCGGAAGACTCGTTACGAACGTCGCGAATTCCTTCGATCTTGCGGTCGTTCACAAGCTCGGCAGTTTTTTGGCCAATGACTTCGACCGACGTCTGATAGGGCACCTCGGTCACGACGATTCGTTGACCGCCCTTGCGATCCTCGTCGACCTCGGCAACTGCGCGCATGCGGATCGACCCACGCCCGGTGCGATATGCCTCTTGAATTCCACTTCGCCCGAGAATCAACGCGCCGGTCGGAAAGTCCGGGCCCGTGACGAAACGCATGAGGTCATCGGGTGTCGCATCAGGGTTGTCAATCAGGTGGGTCGTCGCACGGATCAGCTCGGTCAGGTTGTGCGGAGGAATATTCGTCGCCATTCCGACCGCGATGCCACCGACTCCGTTGGCGAGGAGGTTAGGAAACCGTGCCGGAAGCACCGACGGCTCCTGGTTCTGGCCGTCGTAGGTGTCGACAAAATTGACGGTCTCCTCGTCGATCTCTCCGAGCATCTGCATCGCGAGAGGAGCGAGACGGGCCTCGGTGTATCGCATGGCGGCCGGTCGGTCGTTCGGGTCGGGCGAGCCGAAGTTGCCGTGCCCATCAATCAGCGGATACCGCAGCGAAAAGTCTTGCGCCATTCGTGCCAAGGCGTCGTAGATCGACTGGTCGCCGTGCGGATGAAACTTTCCCATCACGTCGCCGACGGCTGACGCAGACTTGCGGTGGTTGCGATCGGGACGCATACCGCCCTCGTACATCCCGTAGAGGATGCGCCGATGCACAGGCTTCAGTCCGTCGCGGGCATCAGGCAATGCACGCGACGTGATGACCGACATCGCGTAATCCAAGAAGGAGCGTTCCATCTCATCTTGGATCTCGATGGGGTGCACGTTGCTGTTGTCTTCAACGGTTTGCTGCGAGCCGTCGTCAGGCATCCCGTACCTCCTCCGCACCTCGAACTCTGACGGAGGTCATCTGGATGCGCCTTGCGTTTGATCTAGTAGTCAAGGAACCGGACGTCTTTCGCGTTCTGCTGAATGAAGGATCGCCGTGTCTCGACGACGTCCCCCATCAACGTCGAGAACACCTCATCTGCAATTGCCGCGTCCTCGACTCGGACGCGGAGCAACGTTCGTGTCTCGGGTGACATTGTCGTTTCACCCAGCTCATGCCAATCCATCTCGCCGAGACCTTTGAATCGGCTCACCTCGATCCGACGATTTTCGTGATCGCTCTCGAAGCGGCGAAGCGCCGCCTCATCCTTGAGGTAGTGCCGTTCCTTTCCAAGGTCTGCCCTGAACAGCGGTGGCTGCGCGATGTAGATGAACCCTTGCTTGACCATCTCGGGGAGCTGTCGGTAGAAGAACGTCAGCAGCAAAGTGCGGATGTGTGATCCATCGACGTCCGCGTCCGTCATGAGGACGACCTTGTGATAGCGGACCTTGGCGGAATCAAACTCCTCGGCGACTCCAGCACCGATCGCTGTGAGGAGGGAGTGGATCTCTTCGTTCTTCAACGTGCGATCAAGCCGTGCTCGCTCGACATTGAGAATCTTTCCGCGAATCGGCAGAATCGCCTGGAACCGAGGATCGCGAGCGCGCTTTGCCGACCCACCAGCGCTATCACCCTCGACGATGAACAGTTCTGCTTCTTCTGGATCGCGCGACGCGCAGTCGGCAAGCTTTCCGGGCATCGCTGCTGTTTCGAGCAGTGACTTACGTCGAGTGAGGTCGCGAGCGGATCGCGCGGCAACGCGTGCGTGTGCAGCCTGCGTGACCTTCGTGACGATCTGGCGAGCTTCGGTCGGATGCTCTTCGAGCCAGTCGCCGAACTTCTCGTTCGTGGATTTCTCCACGAGTGAACGCATCTCGGTGTTCCCGAGCTTCGTCTTGGTCTGTCCTTCGAACTGCGGATTACGGAGCTTCACCGAGAGGATCGCCGTCAATCCCTCGCGAATGTCCTCCCCAAGGAAATTGGCGTCCTTCTCCTTGAGTGTGCCTTTCGCACGGGCGTACTTGTTGATCGCGTTCGTGAGGGCCTTCTTGAAGCCTTCTTCGTGCATTCCGCCTTCGGTGGTCGCGATGTTGTTCGCGAACGAGTGGATCCCCTCGTGGTACCCGGTATTCCACTGCATCGCGACGTCGATCTCACCGGTGTCGCCAACTTCCTCGAACGCGATGACACGTTTGAACAAAGGTTCCTTCGAACCGTTCAGGTGTTTGACGAAGTCCGAGATACCTCCGGCGAACTTGAAGGTCGTTTCAACTGGCGGCTCGACACGCGAGTCCGTGAAAACGATCTCGAGGCCCTTGTTCAAGAACGCCATCTCGCGCAACCGCTCGATCAGTGTCTGAGCGCGGAATTCGACTTCTTCGAAGATCGTTGGATCCGGCCAGAACCGAACGGTGGTTCCCGTCTTCTTCGACGACCCCGTCTTCTCGAGCTTGCCTTGCGGACGGCCGCCGTTGGCGAAGGACATCTCATACTTGCCGCCATCGCGGTGGATCTCCAGGTCCAGGCGCGTCGACAACGCGTTGACGACCGAGACGCCAACCCCGTGAAGTCCTCCGGAGATCTTGTAACCATCGCCACCGAATTTCCCACCTGCGTGGAGAACGGTGAGAACTACCTCGGCGGCAGATTTGTTCTTGTACTCCGGATGGTTGTCAACGGGAATGCCGCGACCATTGTCGACGACGGTGCATGATCCGTCACCACGGAGCTCGACCGTGATCCTGTTGGCAAATCCTGCCATCGCCTCATCGACTGCATTGTCGACGACCTCGTAGACGAGGTGGTGGAGACCCGTTGGACCCGTCGATCCGATGTACATGCCAGGTCTCTCCCGAACGGGTTCGAGACCTTTGAGGACGGTGATGTCTTTGGCCGCGTACGCCACGCGCTATCCCTCACTCCAGCTCATGGGATCCAAGCCACCGACGAGGGCCTGAAAATCCGAAGAAACCCCTGGTCAGAGGCCGTATTAACGCGATAGGCATTCTACCAGACGACTTGAGTTCACTTGCGGAAGGGCCTCCTGGCCTCTCGTTCGCCGGTCGTAAGCACCATGTGCACCTTCGTCACACTCCCGGCGCCGACGAATCTCGAACACGCTTCGACGAGCTGTGTCTCGAGGTAACGCAGCTGGGTCATCCACACCTTGTCGTCAACACCGACAGTCAGGAGCCCATCATGTACCGACAATGGTGTCGTGTGCTGAGCGAGTTGCACACCGACGATCTCAGACCACGAGTCACCAAGCGCGGCAAGGCCGGAGACATCAGGCATCTGCAACTCGCGCTGGAGCCGAGCCAGTACCTCTTGGATGGTCCGGGGCTCGGAAGAACTCACGACACCAAGTCCATGATCTTTCCGCCCTCGACCCGAAGGTGTTGATCAGGCCGAACCTGGGGTGGGACGGCCCCGGCAGTTGTCAACAGGGTCTGTCCAGGTGGAAGATGCTCGAGAAGGGTCGCTGACCGTTTCGGGTCGAGCTCACTGAACACATCATCAAGGAGCAGGACCGGTGCCTCGCCGGTTACCTCCGTGCAGACTGCGTGGCCCGCAAGGCGCAACGCCAACGACAAGGTTCGTTGTTCACCTTGTGAGGCATGCGTTCGAGACTCTCGGCCGTGTAACAGCAGTGACCAATCATCCCGATGAGGCCCCGCAAGTGTCACACCCCGATCGATTTCACGAACGCGAACTTTCGTAAGACCTTCCCTGAAGCAGGCTTCGGCAGTTTCGTGCAGGATCATCTGAGGTGACCACTCGGCAACATAGGTTGCATCAAACCCTGCTGGTTCGCCTGCCAATGTCTCATACGCGTGACGAATTGCCGGAAGGAGCCGGTCGATGAGTCGAAGGCGTCCTCGGATGATTTCCGAACCGGCAGCTATGAGTTGCTCATCGAAGACCTCGATCGTCGATTGTGCTTCTGCATCGCGTACCCCGTTGCGCAACAGGATGTTTCGGTGTCGTAACACGCGTTCGTAGTCAGATCTCGCCGCTTCATATCTCGGTGCAATTGCAACGAGAAGGTCGTCGAGGTACTTCCGACGAAAAGCGGGTCCACCCTTGACCAACTCCAGATCGTCGGGCGAAAACACCGTTACTCGCAATGCACCGAGCAAATCTCGAGCACGTTGGCACACCTGCCGATTGATCTGGATCCTGTTCCGCCCCGCAGTACGAATCTCTGCTTCAACCAACAAACTTCGTTCGTCATGTGCGATATCGACTCTCACGACCGCGCTCGACGCTCCGTCACGAACAAGTGCCGCATCAGGCACCCCCCGAAATGAACATGTCGACGCTGTCCAGGAGATTGCCTCCAACAGACTTGTCTTTCCTTGACCATTCGATCCGACGACGACCGTGAAGCCTGCAGGAAGCTCAAGCGCCAACGACTCATAACAACGAAAATCCTGGAGCCAGAGCTGGCGAACCTGCATGACTCGACGGTTGTCGATACGTCAGCGCTACGAGATCCGTACCGGCATGAGCAGGTACAGGAAAGTCTGGGCTGTCAACGGTTCGAAGCGTCGCCGGCTTCAATGGGTCAAGCGTCTCGAGGACGATTTCCGGTGCCGCAGCAGCTTCGATGCCATCGAGGAGGAACTGCGAATCGAACGCCACCACGAGTTCGCTTCCCTCGTACTTTGCCTCGACGGATTCTCGGGCCTCCCCGATTTCTTGTGCGATCGCCGAAAGTTCAAGCCCATCCTCGGAAAGCGACAGGCGAATTGGTGACCGATCACGCCCCTGACTGACAAGCCTGACCCTCTTGACGGCCTCCGAAAGGGCCTCGCGCTGAATTGTCAGCCGGTTGGGGTACCCACTGGGGATGAGTTGCTCGTAGTTGGGAAACTCTCCCTCGATCAGCCGTGTTGTGACCTCCGCCCGTCCGATGCGGAACAACACATCACGGTCACTCAGCACGACCTCGATCTCACCATCAGTCAACAACCGTTGGACCTCGGCCAAGCCCTTGGCCGCAACCAGGACCTTCTGACCCTCGTCCAGAACCGTCACTCCCTGCAGATCGCGTACCGCAAGGCGATACGAGTCGGTTGCCACGAGGCGAAGGCCCCCTGGAGCAGCAGCCAGCAGGACTCCCGTGAGGATTGGGCGGGCCTCGTCCTTCGACGCCGCAACAACCACTTGACGTAGCGCCTCCGCAAGAGCGGCGGAATCGACACGTACCCCAGAACCTGTGACTTCGGTGAGTCTTCGGAAAATCGGCCGCAGTGAGCACTCTGACTGAGAACGACGAGCGCCCGGCGATGATCTTTGCGTCATCACCGCCGAATTCCATCGACACCTGCGACGAGTCCACGGCGCGCACGATGTCACTCAGAAGACGAGCGGGAACCACCGCAGTCCCGGTCCCGTCGACATCCGCAGGTGTATTCACACGAATCGTGAGCTCGAGATCCGAGCCGACGAACTCGACGTTTCCTTCCGACAGCGTGATCCGAAGACCGGCGAGCACCGGTAAGGCACCGCCGCGCGAGGCAACGGCTCGTTGGGCCGTTGAGATCGCCTCTGCCAGTGCATCCCGCTCACAACGGAATTTCACGATGACACTCCCTTGGTATAGAGAAGAAGTAATTCTTGTAGTTGTAGTAGGGCCTGTGGATTGTGGATAACACCATTGTTTCCCTGGTCAGAGGGCAAAAAGTTGTCGGCTCGTAATCCCCACGTTTCCCCAGGCGAGTTCGCGTCCAGGTGCTGCGAGACAGAGTTGTTCAGGAAAACCCGACCATATCCACAGCTGTCCACAAGGTTATCCACCGGTCCCCAACTTGATCCTTGCAATCAACTCGTTGACCTGATCGAAGATCGTGTGGCGCTCCGTCATGAGGGCCTTGATCTTCTCCACTGCGTGCATGACCGTCGTGTGGTCACGACCGCCGAACTCCTCGGCGATCTTGGGGTAGCTGTAGTCGGTCAACTCTCGGAACACGTACATGCCGATCTGGCGTGCGATGACCAGGGGTCGCCGACGGCTCTTGCCGCAGAGGTCCTCGATTGTCCAGCCGAACATCTTGGCCGTCTCATCGAGAATGAGTTGTGGGGTAATGACTCGAGGAGTCGTCGGTGGGAGGAGGTCTGCCAGGACCTGGCGCGCAACCTCTTCGGAGAGTTGGGCACGATGGAGACTGGAGTAGGCGCCGACCCGAATGAGTGCGCCTTCGAGCTCGCGGACGTTGTCCGAAATATGGGTTGCGATGAAGGCCAAGACCTCGTCGGGGATCCCGTCGAGATGTTCGGACTCGGCCTTCTTCCGAAGAATCGCGAGGCGAGTCTCGAACTCCGGAGGGTGAACGTCGGTAATAAGGCCCCATTCGAACCGTGAGCGGAGGCGGTCCTCGAGGGTGGCGATGGATTTTGGTGGCCGGTCGGACGAGATCACGATCTGGCGGGCAGCGCTGTGCAGCGAGTTGAAGGTGTGGAAAAACTCCTCCTGCAGCTGCTGGCTCCGCTCCAGAAATTGGATGTCATCGATCAAGAGGACGTCGATCTCGCGATAGCGCCGCTTGAAGGCCGGAGTGGTGTTCGTACGAATCGCGTCCACGAACTCGTTCATGAAGGTCTCCGTGGAGACGTATCGGACCACCTTGTGCTTGAACATCTCGATGACGTGGTGGCCAATGGCGTGGAGAAGGTGGGTTTTTCCGAGGCCGGCCGGGCCATAGATGAAGAGGGGGTTGTACGAACGGGCCGGCGTCTCCGCCACTGAAAGTGCGGCGGCATGTGCAAAACGGTTGGAGGTGCCGATGACGAATTGTTCGAAGGTGTAACGAGTGATGAGGTTCCCAGGGGTACGGGCGTCGGTCTCGGCGTCGTTACCCGTCGCTCGCGAGGGCGACTGCTCGATGTCGGGGAGGCGGTCTGGGGCGCCGGTGACTTCGCTGGGCGCGACGCCTGTGGCTGCTGCCGATCTCGGGTTCATGGCGTCGAGGGTCGGTTTGGACAACGAGTTCGACGCCAAGCTCACCACCGGTGGTGTCTCTGAGCGCCGCGATCAGCAGTTCCAGGTAGTTCGATCGGATGCGCTCGCACGCAATGCCGTTCGGAACGGCCAAGGTCAGCACGTTGTTGTCGATCGAAACCGCTTGCACCCCACGAAAACACGTATTCCAGGGTGCTTCCGCCAGTTGGCTGCGGAGGTTCTCAGCACCACGGTTCCAGATGTCGTCGGCGGTCATACCCCCGATTGGAGAATTGTCCACAGGCACATCCACAGGTGTGGAGAAACAGGGCAGGAACGTCACTTTACGAGCGGAACAGCGGCGGTACACAACGGCGAGGTGACCGAAGGAAGACCCGCAGTGCATGTGACGTCAGTGTCAGTGGACGCTCGTTGTGGCGGCGAACGTACCACCGGTGCCAGCGAACGACAAGAGAGAAGCCGAGATTGGGCAACTTTCCCACAGGCTTTTCCTCAACCTATGGATCACTGCATTGCGAGCGTCTCGACTGGAGTCATAGACTCCGCATCCACGCCAGTCGACTTCCTCCGTTTCGTGGCCTCACCTCCGCACGACGTACGGGTTGTCACTTGGGCGTACCCTTCAGGAGGCACGCGTGAAACGCACGTTTCAACCGAACAACCGGAAACGCAAGAAGACTCACGGCTTCCGTCTGCGCATGCAGACGAAGGGCGGCCGTGCCGTCCTGAAGGCCCGCAGGAAGCGTGGTCGAGTACGCCTGTCAGCCTGATTTGGCGCGTTCGCGATCGTGATGCGTTCGGTCGACTCGCTCGCGCCCGACCGTGGCGCCGTGGGCCGATCACGATTCGCGTGGTTCGTGCCCACGGTGAGAACGATCCGCCCCGTGTCGCGTATGCCATCGGCCGTAAATCGGGCAATGCCGTCGTGAGAAACCGCCTGAGGCGACGGCTTCGGAGCGCAATGTCTGATACTCGAGGAATCTTGAAACCAGGACACTCCTATCTTGTCTCGGCATCGAGTGGTGCTGCTGACCTCACATATTCGGACCTCGTGTTTCGAGTATCGGAGGCCGTACGTGCCGCCGGAGTCGATGCGCGATGAGCGCCCGACAAGGACTTCTCCAGCGACTGCTCAGCAGGTCGATTCGGGGATATCAGCTGGTGACGGTCAACCGCCAGTCTCCTTGTCGATATTGGCCCACATGTTCTGAGTATGCGCTACAAGCAGTGGAGATCCACGGTGCATGGAGGGGATCTTCCTTGGCACTTCGTAGGCTTGGGCGCTGCAATCCATGGGGCAGGTCGGGGGTCGATCCGGTTCCGCTCGCTTCGCACGCCTTGGATTCGAGATGCAATGAAGTGCCTGCGAGTCAGTCCTTTTTGAGGGGTGCTTGACCATGGGAATTTGGGAGTCAGCCCTCGATGGTCTCGGGGCCCTTATGGCCTTTTTCTACAATATAATTCCGAACTATGGCGTCTCGATCATTCTACTGACGATCGTTGTCCGGCTGGCCCTATTTCCGCTGACCGTCAAACAAATCAAGTCGATGCGTCGTATGCAGGAGATTCAGCCAGAAATCAAGAAGTTGCAGGTCAAGTACAAAGGTGACCGGCAAAAGCTGAACGAAGAAGTCATGAAGTTCTACCAGGAGAACAAGGTCAATCCTCTTGGAGGCTGTCTTCCCCTACTGTTCCAAATGCCAGTGTTTATCGCACTAACACGCCTTCTGTATAATATTCAGAACCATGTGCCACGCACGGGTTCTTTGAATAAAATGTACGGAGATATTTGCGGCATACAAACCCCTAAACAATGTAAGAACCCGGAACTCAGCTTTATTGGCATGAACTTGTCGAAGAAGGCTTCGGCAGTTGCCGGCTCAGATCTGACTCCTTACGTCATCTTGATCGTGCTGGTCATGGCTACGGCGTACTTCCAGCAGCAGCAGTCCATGAAAGGTCAAACCTCGGTCCAACCCCAAATGCAGATGATCGCTCGGATCATGCCCATCTTTATGGGCTTTATTTCCTTTACGGTCCCGTCCGGTCTCACGCTCTACTTCGTTGTCGGCAACGTTTGGCAGATCGGTCAGCAGCGATTCGTGTACCAGCGCATGGGTCCTGTCGGTAGTGGCCCTGGTGGCGGCACCGTTATCGATGTACCCGGTGCTTCCCGATTGGGCTCACCGACGTCCGGCATGTCCGGAGCGGAGGGGAAGCAGGGCTTCTTTGCCCGCCTGCTGAACCCGCAGCCGCCGGAATCACCGGGTCCTCCGGACCCTCCTGACGCACCTGGAGCAAGGCCCGCGTCCCCGAACCCTCCCAAAGGCCCACAGAATCGCCCAGGCGGTCAGGGCAATCGGAGCCGAGACAAGAAACGTCGGCGATAAACCATGGAATGGGTGGAAACAACAGGATCGACGATCGCGGAAGCGCTGGATCGTGCACTCGATCAACTCGGAGTCGACGAGAACGACGCTGAGTTCGAAGTACTCATACAACCGAAGTCCGGCTTCTTGGGCCGCTTCGGAGGGGTGCAAGCTCGTATTCGCACCCGTGTCAAACCGCTCTCGCGGGAGAAACCGGGAGAACGGCGGCGGCGTGGAAAGCGCGAGCAGTCAGGATCGCCGGCAAAACGCACCAGTGGGAGTGGGCGAACTGCAGCTGGGGGCGGAAGGGCGAATTCGCAGGATGCGCCGCAGTCCCCACGCCGGGCCGGCAATAAGGCTGAACCGGTGGCTGAAACGCCAACGGAGCTGTCGGAGTCGCCTGCGATTCCGGGGGACGCACCGGCGACAACTTCCAAGGCGAGTCAATCAAGGTCGCGTCCGCGACGCAGGCGTGCAGCACCGATAAAGCCGGAGGGAATTCCCGTGGATCAGGACAGCGAAGTCTCAGTCGACGAGCAGGTCGCGACCGCTGAGGAGTTCATAGGCGGTCTCCTCAGCGCGTTTGGGCTGGTGGCAACGGTCGAGAGCACCGTGGACGAGGTCGAGTCGATTCTTGTCAACGTCGAGGGTTCAGATCTCGGGCTCCTGGTCGGTCCCAAGGGCGCGACGCTGCAGGCGATTGAAGAGCTGGTACGTACTGTGCTCCAACGGACGACCAATGGCCTCGGTGCCCGGATCAGCGTGGACGTCGCTGGCTACCGCGCAAAGCGTCGTGCTGCGCTCGAGACGTTCACACATCAATTGATTGAGCGTGTCCTGGAGACCGGTAAGGACCAGGCGCTCGAGCCAATGCCCCCGGCGGACCGCAAGCTCGTCCACGACGTTGTAGCAGTGGTTGAAGGTGTTGCCACAACGTCAGAAGGCGAAGAACCCCGCCGCAGGGTCGTTATTCGTCGAGCCTGACCGGCCGGCTCAGAACGAAATCGTGTCGCTGGGGGGCCTTGAAGGGCTTGTCGAGGTCGTCGCAGCGGCGCAGACCCGAGGCTTTGTCGGCCCGGGCGAGCCCTCGGCGCATCTTCGGCATGCTCGCCACTTCGGTGCGCTGATCAGCGACTTGCGGGGTCCGTTCGTCGATCTTGGATCAGGTGGTGGGCTCCCGGGGCTTGTCCTGGCGGTGCTCTGGCCGGACGCCCAGGCTGTGCTGCTCGATTCCTCGCGCCGGCGCTGCGCCTTCCTCAGGGAGGCGGTCGATGTGCTCGGCCTCAATCATCAGGTCAGCGTGTGGCATGGGCGGGCCGAGGAGATCGGGAGGGATCCAACCGTCAGGGAATCCCGGTCGCTGGTCGTCTCACGAGCCTTTGGCGCCCCCGCAGTTCTTGCGGAATGCGCAAGCCCGTTCATCGGGGTTGGGGGAGTGCTCGCCGTTTCGGAGCCGGTCGATGCTCCAGAGGGCCGGTGGCCCGCGGAGCCGCTCGCAAAATTGGGTCTGGAAACGGCGGGATTTCTTGGTGATGGCGTGGCGTCTGTTGCGAGATTTCGCAAAATTGCGCCGATCAGCGCCCGCTGGCCACGGCGCAATGGAGTACCGACCAAACGTCCCCTTTGGGTTTAAGTATCAAGGCTCCACGTGGAACCCCATGGAGTAAGGGCAGCACCGAAAAGGCATCGCTTTTGCTCGTGTGGCAATGTTGACACGTTGGCCTCCTCGGCCTCATCGGCCGGTGGCCGTGCCGAGAATTGGCGCAGGTCGTATTGGGAGCCGGTGCCGGATCAGGGATGTCGGGTCTCGAGAAGCGCCTCTCTGACCACCAGTTTCACGTGAAACTGGTGGTCAGAGCAGCGCCTTCGGCTTGACCGGGAGCCAGTCATCCGAGAGGATGGCGGGTGGCAACGGTTGGAGGCGCGGCGGAATGGACACGGGCGACCACGAGGTTCAGCAAAGGGGCAATAGGATTTTTGCCTCGATCCGTCGCGCGATAGAGGACGTGGCGGTGGGAACTGAAGGCGCCGGAGATTCCTCGGCGGTCCACGCCGATCCGGAGCACCGCAGCTTCCGTCCGAGGTTCGAGCTTCGGTCACTGACCTCGCGCGGCACCTCGGAAACGGAGTTGGCCGCGAACCAGCCGATGGAACGCAGACCACCGACGGCGCATCGACAGTTTTCCCAGAATCCTTGACTGGGAAGACGGATGAAGTCCTCAACGGAGTTACCGAACCCCGAGTCGAGATGCGTGACGAACCTCCCTCGCCGCTCTCATGGGTCTCCCCCCTACCGATAACGAGAACGGTCACGACCTCGGGTTTCGGGGTACGTAACAACTCGCAAGACGTCGCAGAGCCGACTCGATGACGAATCCAGCGATACGCGGAATGGACATGCTTCCGGCACGGGCTCCGTGCGCGGAACGCAGCCTGCTGAGGGCAGCATCGACGCAGTACCTGGGGTCGACGGTGCCATCGGAGCCTCCGCAAGCACTGGTGGAGGAAATCGCAGAGACCCAGCGACCGGCGGAGGGAGCCACGCGGAAACATCCTGGTCTTGACGCGCGGATGGCGCCGAGAACAGAGGAACTTCCTCCTATCGAGCTCCCAAGGGTTCTCGCGATCGCCAACCAGAAGGGCGGAGTCGGTAAAACCACGACCGCTGTCAATCTGGGCGCAGCGCTCGCCGAGTTGGGTTTCCGGGTGCTCGTGGTCGACCTCGACCCGCAAGGGAACGCCACCACCGGTCTCGGCATCGTTGGGCGCAACGTGCAAGCGTCGGTCTATGACGTGATCATGAGCGATTCGGCTGCCGAGGATTGCGTCGAGCCAACCAGCCTGAAGAACCTGTTCGTGATCCCGGCGACAATCGACCTTGCGGGCGCCGAAATCGAACTGGTCCCGACCTTCAGTCGAGAGTTGAAGCTACGCCGCGCGCTGCATGAGATCCGCGACGACTACGACTTCATCCTGATCGACTGTCCCCCGTCGCTTGGCCTGCTGACTGTCAACGGGCTTGCAGCGGCGGACGACGTGATCGTTCCCATCCAGTGCGAGTACTACGCGCTTGAGGGGCTTGGCCAGCTCCTACGAAATGTCGCGCTCGTGCGAAACAACCTCCAACCCGGACTTGAGGTCCGAGGGATTGTCTTGACCATGTACGACGCCAGGACCAAATTGGCTGACCAAGTCGAACAAGAGGTTCGCGAACACTTTGGACCCAAGGTTTACCGTACGGTTGTGCCTCGAACGGTTCGACTCTCCGAAGCTCCGTCCTTTGGTCAACCGATCATCGTTTTCGACTCGACCTCCCGCGGCGCCATCGCGTATCGGGAGTTGGCGAAAGAGGTAAGTCGTGGTGCGACGCGGCGGTCTGGGTAAGGGACTTGGCGCGCTCATTCCCGCCGACTCTGCTGCCGGTGGGATTGAGGGATTGCTCGAGTTGCCGATTGCTTCGATACGGCCGAATACCTTTCAGCCGCGGTCACATTTCGACGAGGACGCCTTGGCATCCCTCGCAGAGTCGATCCGTGAGGTAGGTGTTCTCCAGCCAGTCTTGGTGCGCGAGTCGGCGGATGGATACGAACTCATCGCAGGTGAACGTCGCTGGCGGGCAGCGCGCCGGATCGGGCGCCAGACGATTCCAGCGATCGTCCGGGACAGCGACGACGCCCTCGCGCTCGAACAGGCGCTGGTGGAGAACATTCACCGCGCTGGTCTCAACGTTCTCGAAGAAGCCGCCGCCTATCAACAATTGATCGAGGATTTCTCGCTGACGCACGAGGAGGTTGCGGCACGGGTCGGGCGAAGCCGATCGGCGGTTTCGAACATGCTGCGATTGTTCCAGCTACCCCCGTCGGTCCAGCGCCTTGTTCAGGAAGGGCGAATCGAGATGGGGCACGCGCGCGCGCTGCTTGCGACGCCCGATCGGACCTTTCAGGAATCACTCGCGAGGCGCGCGGCCAACGAGGGGATGTCGGTGCGCGCTGTCGAGGCAGCGGTGCGCGTGCACATCGGCAACGTTGCTGCAGGGAGACCGGCAGGGGTCAAGGCGCCGAAGCTTCGAGCGCCGGGTTTACTCGAGCTCGAAGAGCTTCTCGGCGATCTGCTTGACACGCGGGTCAGCGTTTCGATGGGTCCGAAGAAGGGTCGAGTCGTTGTCGAGTTCTCCACCTTGGAGGACCTCGAGCGGATCTACCGGGCGATGACCGATGGCATCGTCACGAATGAGCCAGGTGATTCGGGAGCGCACGTCGACCTGGAGGCCGGCTGAGTCGCGAGGCACCAAACCTGTCGTGCGCCTATGGATCAGACGCGGGTCGTTCAAACCCTCGACGGATCCCTTCGACGAGGGCGCAGCCGATTTCTTCGGTCCGCTCCACGAGTCGTCGCATGGCGGTGGAGTTGCCACGCTCGACCGGCGCGCACACGACGGCTGCCATGCGAGTCTCGCGGAGAATCGTGAACGCCCTTCCACAAGTCTCAACCTCAATGAGCCCTTGAAGCTCATCGCGAATGGCGTGTGCCATGAGGTAACCGCCTTCGGATCGGTACTGTCCGGACTGAAAGTACGCGCAGCGAAAACGGCGTGCGTCGCCCGATTGGAGCGCGAGTACGAGTTCGGCTTCGAACGTGTTGGCCTCGTCCGCAACACGCGAGTCATCGTCCCCGGACACGTCGAGTACGACCTCCGCGCGGAGCTCGACCAGACCGCGCGTGATGACCTCGGCGAGTTGATGGAAACCTGGTGCCGCGGCGATAAACACCCGTCGACCCTGGAGATTGCGAGGCTGGCGGCGCAGGCGTTCACGCTCGCGGACTGCGGCGATTGATCCTCCTGCGAGTCCCCCGAGGCGGTCGAGAGCTTCGAGGAGGACCGGCCCACAAATTCCGTCGACAGGAATCTTGGCGTTCCTTTGGAACTCTGTGATCGCTGCAGCGGCCTGTGGGCCGAAGATGCCGTCCTCGCGCCCTGCATCAAAACCTAGAGCGTTCAGGCGGCCCTGGAGGGCGCTGATGTCATCGCCGCGTAGCATCGGTTGGCGCAGGTAGAGCAGACGGTCGCCGAGGGCGAAGCCACTCTCCACCAGGACTGCCCAGGTGTGCCTGCCGCATATTCCGTCGACAAGCACACCGCGGGCCTCCTGAAAAGCGCGTACGGCGGATTCGGTTCCATCGGAGTAGAAGCCATGCTCAGCCGGGGGGATCTCGTAGCCAAGCGCGGTCAAACGCCGTTGCAGGTCGCGGACGGTTTCGCCGTGGTCTCCGCAGCGCACGTCCCGTCCTTCGGTCAGGTGATGTATTCGCTGAGATCTTGGAGGAGTTGGCCCTTGCCCTTCGCACCCACGATTCGCTTGACGGGTTGCCCGTCCTTGAAAAGCAGGAGCGTTGGAATGCTCATCACATCAAAACGACGGGATGTCTCGGGGTTCTCGTCGACGTTGAGCTTGGCGATGGTGATTCGGCCACCGTGCTCGCCGGCGATCTCCGCAAGTATGGGAGCGATCATCTTGCACGGTCCGCACCACTCGGCCCAAAAATCAACGAGGACCGGGAGGTCGGACCCAGCGACGGTCTCGTTGAAGGTGGCATCGGAGAGCGTCAGAATTGCTTCAGACATTGATTGTCCTTTCCATGGTTCCAGCCTTCGCGGGGGATTCCCTGCATGGCGCTCGATGAAAACCTGTTCTCAGGACGCAGCGTGGCTGTGGGCCTGTGCCTCGAGCCACCGTTCGGCGTCGAGAGCGGCCATACAGCCGGAGCCTGCAGCCGTGATTGCCTGGCGGTATATGTGATCTTGCACATCGCCGGCGGCGAAAACGCCCTCGACCGAAGTCTTTGTTGTGCCCGCAATGGTCTCGATGTAGCCGTTTTCGTCGAGGGCGAGCTTACCGACGAACAGATCGGTGTTCGGAGTGTGTCCAATCGCTACGAACAGCCCTGCGACGGGCAACTCGGAGGATTCACCGGTAACAGCATTACGTAACGCGAGACGCTCAAGGCGTGTGTCGCCAATGACGTCTGTCACGACGGTGTTCCACACGAACCCGATCTTGGGGTTCGCGTGTGCCTGATCCTGCATGATCTTCGACGCGCGCAGCTCGTCACGGCGGTGGATGAGCGTGACCTTGTTGGCAAACCGGGTCAGGAAGCGGGCCTCCTCGAGTGCGGAGTCGCCTCCGCCGACGATTGCGATGTCCTGCCCACGGAAAAAGAAGCCGTCGCACGTCGCGCAGGTTGAGACGCCATGGCCGAGAAGCCGGCTCTCGGAGTCAAGACCCAGCATTTTCGCCGAGGCGCCTGTCGAGATGATGACCGATTCGGCGAAGTGGTCCTGCTCTGCGACACGGATCCGGAATGGGCGGCTTGAAAAGTCGACTTCATCGACATCGGAGGTGACGAACTCGGCGCCGAAGCGTTCTGCCTGTGATCGGAAGTCGGCCATGAGCTGGGGACCCATTATTCCTTCAGGGAACCCGGGAAAGTTCTCGACTTCGGTCGTCAACATCAGCTGCCCACCCGCAGCGGCGCCCTCGATGACCAGTGGGTGCAGGTTGGCGCGGGCGGTGTAGATAGCTGCGGTCAGCCCTGCGGGCCCGGACCCGATGATGATGAGCTCGCGAACCGCAGACGCGCTGTCCGAAGAGGTGGATTGTGTCGACATGATGCCTTCCAGGAGACGGGTCGGGCGCAGGTGGGGATCAGGTGTGGCGGAGTCTCCAACACAACATGCCAAAGCCGAGAAAGATTCCGCCAAGAAGCAGGTAGGCCGACCAGGTCTCACCGGGTAGGTACACGTCGATCAGGCGGAACACGCCGATGAGCAGCATGAACGATGCTGCGGAGACCAGAAACAGGATGACCAGACCTGCTACGACGGCCTTCACGACACGCTGAGCGGGGACGAGCGTGCGGTCGCGCACGCCGGCCACGATCTGCTCGACGGTATCGGCCGCTTCAGTCGTCCAGTCGGTCACGTTCAGCTCCAGGGCTCTCGGTCGTGGGGAGCGTACCCCGGGTTCATCGCATCCGGCGAGTGGCGCCCGTGTAGGCGTCGCTGCTTTTACGGTGTCAGCTTCTGGGACTGCGTCGCGATTGCAGAGCATGACCGAGGGTCGAGCACGTTGGTCTCGAGTTTGTCGCGACTGTGCACCACGGTGACGACGACGGGGGCGCCATGAAGGACGGCATCGGCGACGAGCACGATCGTGCTCTGCGCCGGCAAGCGACCGCCTACCTTCTTGGTGCAGGTCTCGATGGCCTTGGACGGCTGTGAGGCGGATCGAGCTGTCCCCGCCTTTGCTTCGGCGCCAGGTACCTCACCGGAACCTAGGGTCGAACCACCGGTCTCGTCCGCGGAGGTGGCGGATTCGTTCGCAGCGCTTCCGCTGTCAGTGGTCGCCTCCCGGCTCGGCGTGGCCAAGGGCGGCGAGGGCCCGACGGAATCGGCCCTAGTGCTTCGCAAGAGCGCTTCAACCTGGGAATCTCCCTCGATGTAACTCCGCAGGACACGCGAATCCTTGATCTCCCCAAAGTTCCCGGCATAGGTCGGCTGCGCAACCGTGCGTGCCGTATCGCTCTCTGTTGACCAGATTCGCATGGCGACACCCGCCGAACCGAGGACCACAACGAGAGATGCTGCAACAAGGCGGAGCCACTTTCGCTGGTACCAATGGGCGCGAGTCGTTCGGAACGTTGCGGTGTTGTCGACGGTCCTGGTGGCGTTGCGAACAAGGCGATGCAGCGTGACCTCGTCCAGTTGATCGCGATCGGTCGCTGCCATCGCATCACGCGCAACCTCAAGCGTGCGTTGGCGTTCTTGAAACATTGGCTGTGCATGCAGGAGTTGCAGCGCAGCCTCCTGGTCGATTCCGCGTTCATTCGCCCAGCCACCCAGCTCTCCGTCGAGGAGCGCCGAGATCGCTTCGTCGACGTCCTCGGAGCTGATGGCTTGGTGCGGGTCGCCGTCGCCCGGCGGGCCAATGTTTTCGGCGGGAGAGGGAGAGTCAGGCATGGTCCTGCTCACTTGGACGACCGGTGGGAGTGCACTGGTTCCCCAGAGCGTGCGCGAGGGCAGAGCGGCCACGTGCGATTCGGGATCGGACAGTGCCGATCGGCACGTCGAGCATGTCGGCAATCGTGGCATAGTCGAGATCGCCGACATCGCGAAGTGTCACGGCAACGCGAAATTCCGTAGGAATCGATCGCAGAGCTGCGTCGACATCGAGACGTGTGGCAACGCTCTCATCAAACGCGCCCGATTGGCTGTGCGTACCAAGAGGTTCGTCGACATGCTCGATCGGAATCGCACGCCGAGATTGCCTTCGAGATTCGTCGAGGGCGCAGTTGGCAGTGACGCGATAGAGCCAAGTGGTGAATGCGGCGCGGCCGTCGAAATTGGTAAGCCCACGCGTCACTGCGAGCATCGCCTCCTGACACGCGTCGGGTGCGTCATCAGGCCCGACGATTCGTCGGCAGATCGTGTACATACGGCTTGCGTGGCGTTTGAGTAAGGCTTCGAGCGAGCGCTCGTCACCTTGTCGTGAGCGTTCGACGAGCGCCGCGTCGGTTTCACGATCGTCGCTGTCACGATCACGGGACAACGCGAACCTCGGCGATGCGGAGCACACCCGATGGGGGTAGGAGTGTGGTCCAGATGAGCACGAAGCGGCCGTGTGCGGGCTCGTCGAGCTCGATTGTGCCACGTGCGGCGAGATTCTTCGCGTGCGCTCGGGCCGGTCCCCATGTCGCCAGCGAGCCGGCTGCGCTGTTTGCCACGTACACGGATCCGTTCCAACCTGCGTCAAGTGCGTCAATAGCGACCCCGTTGACCGTGGCAGCAGCGCCCAGGTCGAGGACGACACCGACGCCTGGCTTGTCGCCGCTGAAGTTGCGCTCGTTGTAGCGCTCCGTTCGCCATGTGGTCGCCACGTCGTTGTCGATGAGAAACGACACCAGTTCGGGATGCTCACGCCCGTCGCCTTGTGGATCGAAATCATGCGCGGCGATGGCACGCAATGGGGCTGCGGCAGCCTTGGACTTCTCGTTGGTGCCGCCGCGCGTGAGTAGGAGAACGAGCACAAGCAGCACCGCTGCGCAGATCGAAAACGTGATCTGCGGTCCCTTGCCACGAACCGAGCGCGTTGTTGCCGCGATGATGTTGGGGAGCACCACACCATGTGCCGGCGTTGAGGTGCCATGGCCTGCGAAAGTCGCGATGGCGTCGCGCAGTTCGGCGGCGCTGGAGAAACGGTCGTCCGGCTCGCGCGCGAGCGCCTGGTCCAGGACATGCTCGAGGCCGGCGGGAACCGATGGACGAAGGCTGCGGATTGGTGTTGGATCGGCGGAAAGGCGTGCCATTGCGGTTGCCATTTCGGTATCGCCGTTGAACGGCGTCGACCCGGCGAGCATTTCGTAGAGGACGAGACCGAGCGCATAGACGTCGGAGCGCGCGTCCGCTGGTCGTCCACCGAGTTGTTCGGGCGAGAGGTATCGCGCCGTTCCCATGACGGTGCCGTCGCGGGTGAGGTCGATCCCACCAATGGATTTCGCGATGCCGAAGTCGGCGATCCGGACGCGACCATCAGCCTGGACAAGCAGGTTCCCTGGCTTGATGTCACGATGGATGAATCCTTGGGAATGTGCGCGGGAGAGCGCTTCGGCGATTTGGACGCCGAGACCGACTGCGGTATCGATCGGTAGACGGCCACCCTTGTCGAGGACCTCGCGCAGGGTCTCGCCCTTCGATGAGTTCCATGACGATGAACGCAACCCCGTTGTCATCACCTGAGTCGTAGGTCGCGACGATGCCAGGATGTGAAATGCGCGCGGCAGCGATGGCTTCATTGCGAAACCTGGTACGAGTTCCCGCATCGCGCCCAAGGGACGGGTCGAGAATCTTGATTGCAATATCGCGGGAAAGCACTTCGTCACACGCGACCCACACCGTTGCCATGCCACCCCGGGCGAGTTCGCGAACGAGGCGATATCGGGCGCCCACGAGGGTTCCGACTGTGAGGGGCTCTGGCACGACCATCACAAGCTAGTAGCCGATCTGTCGTCGGAAAGGCACGCTGGTCATCGCTCGTTGTTCGTCAGCGCGGCGGAACCTGCCAGGTGACGCCGAGCACGCCTGGGCCGGTATGGGTTCCGATGACAGGCCCGATTTCGCTCACCCCGATGTCCTCCCCTGGGAATTGCCGGCTGAGAAGATCGACAAGCTCGACATGGTCCGGTGCTGCCCCTTGCAGCACGCAGAGGTGCTCGAACGGGCCCTGCCTTCACGCGCTCGGCGAGTGCTTGGATCGCTTTGGACCGCGTCCGGACTTTGCCTGCCTCGGTGACCCGTCCGTCGACGACCTCGATCGTCGGCTTGATGGACAACATCGAGCCCAGCATTGCCTTTGCCGTTCCGATTCGACCGCCTTTGCGCAGATATTCGAGGGTGGCAAGCGAGGCCACGAGGCGGGTTCGCTTGACTCGACCGGTGAGGTCCTCGACGATGCGCGGCACATCCGCCCCCTCCGACGCGAGTCGTGCCGCATCGAGGCACAGGTTTCCGACGCCCATCGATGCGCTCAGGGAGTCGATGACTGCGATCGGAACAAGACCGTCGAGAGAACGTGCGGCGACCTGCGCAGACTGCATCGTTGCCGACAAGTGCGACGAAAGGTTGATACATACGACTCCCGTTGCTCCGTCGTCGACGAGTGACTGGAAACACTCGGCAAACGCACCGGACGAGGGCGCCGCGGTTTCGGGAAGGACCTCTGAACGGACGAGCCGATCCCAAAAGGTTGCATTGTCGAGCTCTTCGCGGTCGACGAACTCTTCGGTGCCGAAGCGAATCGTCAGCGGGACGATCTTGATGGCGAATTCGTTGGCGAGATCCGTGGGAAGGTCACAGGAGCTATCTGTGACGACGCGGATACCTGAAGTCGTTCCGTTTGACACTGCGCCTCCATATTCCAGGTCGTGTCGCTGTTCCACGTCGTGGCGTCGCCGGGGTCATGCCTCGTTTTCCGCTGGTGACGTTGCAATCGGATGTGTACCGCTGGGCAATGGTTACACGGGGGTGCACCGGAAAGGTGCCAACCGGTTACGTCGATGCCGGTTCTTGGCGGCGGAATGCATTGATGAGTGTCAAGAGCTCGTCCACCTTGAACAGGTACAAGACGCCGATGTACAACAAAGCCGACACCGCAATGCCGACAACCGTCGTTGCAATCGACGCTGCTGTCGTCGCGGTATTGAACAGGCGGGCCACCGTGAACGAGACCACCGTGACTCCGACGGCTCCGATGATGATCTTGCGGAAACACTGCAGCGTCCGTTGCGTCTCGAGCGATCCAATTCGACGTCTCGAGCGCGACCAGAGCCAGTGCTGCCCCGAAGAGATAGGCAAGTGACCAGGCCGCCGCGAGCCCCTGTACGCCAAAGGCTGGGTACAGAGCGAATGCCAGGACAATGTTGATGCCATTTTCCCAGCAGTTCAGTACGAAGGGCGTACGCGTGTCGTGCAGTGCGTAGAAAGCGCGCAAGGTGTAGAGGTACACCGAGAAAAACACCAGACCGCCGCCAAACGCAGCAAGGGTCTCCGCCGATAGGGCCGCTGATTGACTGGTGAAGTCACCATGTCCGAGGACACCGTTCACGATCGGTCGCGCCAGTGTCACCATGACGCACGCGGACGGGACGATGACCAGACCGATGAGCCGTAGACCACTTGCGAATTGGTGTCGGAACGCGTCGGTGTCGTGGCGGACTGCCGCGGCAGAGAGCTCGGGCATGAGGGTTGTCATGATCGTGACGGCGAAGAGCCCATGTGGGAGCTGGAAGACGATGAATGCCGCGAGGTAGGCCGATGTGTCTCCCGACTCGCGATATGCCAGGACCATGACGATCCAGAAAGCAATCTGGTTGGCGATCGACGTAGCCGATGGTCCATCCAGATAGGCGCACCATGGTTGTGACAGCGGGATGGCGCCAACTTCGCGAGAAGGACAAGGTGAAGCCTGCCCGGTGGAGTGCTGGGAGCAGTGCGATTGCCATGACAGCGATGCCGGCAGTTGTCCCAAGACCGAAGAACCAAAGCAACGCGCGGTGCTCGCTCACGGTTTCGACCGACAACGTGTCCGAGATCACGTGCGGTGCAACGAGGAACACGCAGATGACCACAACATTGTTGAGCACGGGCGCAAACGCGGCGGCGACGAATCTCCGACGCGCGTTGAGCATGGCTCCGGCGAGAGCCGACGTGCCGTAGAAGAAGATTTGTGGCGCGAACAGTCGCAGAAAGTCAACTGCGAGGCGCTCTTCCGCGAGCACGCGTGGGTCGTTCGATGCCGATGAAATATGGCTTGATGATCCAAGGCGCGAGCACAATCGCGAGGACGAGTGATTGCGAGCAGGACCGTGAGAGCGACGGAATTGATCGCGTTGACGGCCTCGCGGTCGGCGTTGTCCAGGTACCGCACGTACAGGGGAACGAGCGTCGCCGTGAGGACTCCACCGAGGAGCAATTCATAAATGATGTTCGGCGTATTGTTCGCAATGTTGTAGACGTCGGTGAGTGGCCCGAATCCCAAGGTGGCAATTGCCGAGACGCGGAGGAAACCGGTGACGCGTGACAGCGCGGTTCCCACTGCCACGGTGGCGCTGGAACGAACCAGCCGACGCGAAATGGCGCTGTCGCGTGAGGGAAGCCCCGTCGTGTCGGATCCGCTCATGCAGGCGTGCCCTCGGGCTCGAACGTTCTTCTCGGGTGCGTCTGAGGCGTTGCTCGGCGCCCGCCCTTGTGTTTGCGAAAGTGATTCAGCCACCACAGCAAGAGGAAAGCGATAGCGCCGACCGCAAGAACGACACCCACACCGCTGACAACACGTGAGGTGACGGTGAGCTGCGCACGTTGAATTTCGAGCATTCCGTCGGCAGTTGTCACGTTGATGAGGGCGGGGAATGTCCCAGAGGCGCGCGCGACGTACCTTGAACTCGATGGTGCGAGTTCGCGGTGGAAGATCGACGAGCTGTGTGCTGCCTTCAGGAAATGACAGCTTTTTGCTCGTGATCGTGACACGGACGCGCACGGCCTGTCCGGTGTCGTTCGTAATCGTGATCGGGACGCTGGCTGTTTCGGATGTGATGGTCACCGAGCGGCCATCCGGAGCCCGGATCTTCGAGAGGAACTGCTGAGAAGCGATGTCGATCGTGTTGAGCTCCAGCGGCAGCTCGCCGTCGACCTTCCTCGCCGGTCCAGGCCGATGAGAGCACGACGTGCAGCGCACGTTCACCACGGGCAATTCGCGGATCACCTGCAGGCAGCAGGCTCCGGAAGGACGCTTGTTGTCGCTGGTAACGGCGGTACGTCGGTTCGTCGACCGACGGAACGGTAGGTTCGGACGGACGTGTCAATTTTCGCACAAGCGGGGCACCGCCGGTCGTGGTCGCCACCGGGATCTCGTCGAAATACGCATCGAGCGACAAAGGCCGAAGCAGGGGATGGTCTGTCAGTCCGGCCGTGATCGAGTTGAGGAGTTTCGTACTGGGACTCCACGTAGCGCTGCTGGCAATTGCGATGCCGCGTAGCTCGCCAGGTTTCTCGAGTGCCACGACCGACAGGCCCGCCAAGAACCGTTGCGCTACGAGTGCCGGCGGCGCGTTTGTCGAGAGAAGCTCGCCGAGCCCGCTTTCATCAGCAGCAGCGGTCAAGGAATTCGTGGTGCTTTCGAGATTAAAAGGACGAGCGGGCGTGAGTTTGGTCGGAGCACGGTTCGAGGGATTGCCGAGAGACGACGAAGCGATCGACGCCTGCCTCGCGAAGCCGTGAAAGCGCTCCGGCGTCAACGGTGTCGACCACCGCAGTTCGACCTTCAATCCGCACGCCGAGTGAGTTCGCGAGGGAATCAGATCCTGCCGAGAGATATGGTCCGACCTCGCTGCCGAGATCATGCGCGTCCAGGGATGCAATGTCGATCGGTACGAGCGGACCGCCGACGACCTGAATCCGAGTCGCTGCCTCTTGGATCGCGGCGAGACCTGACGCAAGGTTCGGGCGCTGTTGCGCTTGCGTCGTTCCATGCCTCGATGGTCTCAGGTCCGGGCACGATCGTGATGGGTACGGTTCCAGCGCTGTTGAGTGCGCTTGCGATTCGTCCGAGGCGCCCGTTGGGTGCGAATTGCTTCGTGATGGCGGGATCGGGGCTACCGTCAGCGAGCAACGCAGGTGGCGCGACTATCCGCCAGACCCACGCAACACCGAGCGGTTGTGGGATCTGGGTACTAGTGCTACCTGGGGGCACAGCGACGATATACGTCACAATTCGCGCGCGCTCAGATCCTGTCGCCGGATCCTGAACGGCAATAACGACCGGATACACGCCCGTCTTGGTGATAGGAATGCGTGTTGTGTCTCGTGGAGTTGCAGCGTCCTGAAGGGCGAGGATCAGGCGCCTGTTCCCATTGACCACCGGCAGATCACTCACGGCGATGGGAGCAAGGCGGGTCAGCATTCCACCCAGTGACTCACCGACGACCGTACGGTCGAAACCCGTCCGAGTCGCAATGGCGGAATGCACGATCACTTTGAGTTGCGCGCCGGCGTATTCGTCGATGATGCCCAGGTCGATCGGCACTTCGCTTCCGATGGGCGTCCAGGCAGGTTGGGATTCAAGCGTCAGTCCCTTTGGTTCGCCCGAAGCGATCGTCAAGGCTGTTGTGCCTTGCGATTGCGTCTCTTGTGCAACGGCTGACTGCGTGGGCGTCGTTGTCATGGTCAGCACCGAGATGCCGAACGCAATTGCGGCGACGCGCGAAGAGACCCGCAGTGTCACAGCGATCGCCCGTACACGAACAGGCCAACGGGAAGGCGTTCGAAGCCGCACGACTCGTAAAGGCGGAGTGCGGAATCGTTGTCGAGCTGCGTGTTGACAAGGGTACGTGTGACCCCGTGGCGTTTCAGCCATCGCATCGCGTCACCGACGAGCACGTGTCCCCATCCGCGCCGTGTCATATCGGGATCGACTGCAAGGCGCTGGAGATACCCGTGTTGGCCGGATCGGCCGGCAATCGAATATCCCACGATCTCGCCCATATGGGCTGGTACGACACGGAAGCGAGTTGCCGGTGTGGCGTCGATGGCGTCGGTGAGACCGTTGTCGTCAAGGCACCATGTGTCCAGCGAATGCCCGGTTGTCGAGTGCGAGTACCGATGCACGATCGGAAGCACGTGCTCGTCGGGTCGAAGATGCAACGGCTGGAAGTCGGCTCATGTCGTGAGCGAGCAAGCGCAGTCGCTCGCGCACGGTGAATCCTGCATCGACGAACACCAAGGAGTCGGCAGGATTGATGGCGCCAGTGACGACCGATGTGAAGCCCGCAGATCGAAGTTGGCGGAGACAATCGTCGAGGGCCTCGGGGTCCGGTGATGCCATGGCGCCGATGACGAGTTGGGCGACGTCAGCATGTCCGCGCCACGGTCCGACCCGCGCCCATCCGCCAGGCCAGCGAAGCGTGCGAGCGGTCACGGGCGGGTCCCTGCAGAAGGATTCATGAGTCCCTGGAAGGCTAGTGATCCCGTCCGACGAACGGCGGGCTCTGGCCGTTTGGGACTCAAGGAACGATTAGGACCGGCCGATATTCCCCGCGAGGAGGCGTCGTGATCGACCTTGACCAACTGCTGAGAACCGCCGTCGAACGCGGGGCCTCTGACATCCATATCAAGGTGGGATCGCCCCCCTTCATCCGTGTCGATGGAAGGCTGCGACCCACGCGCTATGAGACGGTCACGGCCGCCGACACCGAACGCGTCAGCTTCGCGATCATGCCCAAACAGCGCGCCGATGAGTTCATGGCGACGAGCGAGGCGGACTTCGCCTACACGGTTTCCGGTCTCGGGACGTTTCCGTGCCAACGTCTTTCGTCAACGCGGATCGATCGGCCTCGTCCTGCGACGCGTGCTTCCGGGCATCCCGAGCTTCGAAGCACTTGGCCTTCCCCCGATTCTGCGACGTCTCGCCGAAGAGCCACGTGGCCTGGTCCTGGTCACGGGTCCGACAGGTTCGGGGAAGACAACAACCCTTGCGGCGATGATCGATCACATCAACTCGAATCTCGAGAAGCACATTGTCACCATCGAAGATCCGATCGAAGTGCTCCATCCAGACAAGAAGTCAATCCTGAATCAACGCGAGATCGGAACCGATACGGAGGACTTTCACTCCGCGTTGAAGCGCGTGTTGCGCCAGGATCCTGATGTCATCTTGATCGGTGAGATGCGTGACGCCGAAACGGTCTCGGCAGCCTTGGCCGCCGCAGAAACTGGGCATCTCGTGTTCTCCACCTTGCACACGATGAATGCCAGTGAGACGATCAACCGCATTATCGATTTCTATCCACCGCATCACCAGCAGCAGATCCGTTCCTCGTTAGGCGCAACGCTTCGTGGCAACGTGAGCCAGCGCCTCCTCGAACGCTCCGACGGTCTTGGGCGTGTTCCGGCGGTCGAGGTGTTGGTCGCCAACGGGCGCGTGTACGAGAAGATCGTGAATCCCGAGGAAACGCACGAGCTCGAGACCGTGATTGCCGAAGGCGAGTATTACGGCATGCAGACCTTCGATCAGAGTCTGCTGGGCCTGTATGTCGCTGGGGTGGTTTCGCGTCGTGAGGCGCTGGGCGCTGCGACCCGTCCGCACGACCTGAAGCTCGAGATCGACAAGGCGGATATGGAATCGAGCCTGTATGGCGAACCGCGTCTGCGCGGAGGTGCGCCCTACTCAGGACTCCGAAACCCCCCGGCGCCCGGGTATGGGAGCACCGGCGATTCCTCCGATTGCAGATCCGGCGCATATTTCGGCCGAGCGCAGCTCCTAGGAAGCCCCAACGGCCCTTGTGGGCTACACCGCTACGCTTGGGCAGCGGCGCTATCGGCGACAATGGATCTATGTCCGCTGTTCCCGAGCGCCTTCGTTCACTTCTCGCCGGCGATTCCCCCGCGCAGGAGTTAGCTGAGCGCCTTGCCGATGCCGGGTATGCATGCGCGCTCGTCGGAGGAAGTGTTCGCGACGCACTGATGGATCGGGTGCGCTCGGACCATGATCTTGATTTTGCGACGAACGCGCGCCCTGACGCCGTAGAGGAAATCGTACGCGGGTGGGCTGATGCGGTGTGGCTCCAGGGGCAGCGCTTCGGGACCATTGGTTGTCTCCGCCGTGGCGTGAAGTTGGAGATCACCACGTACCGCGCCGAGGTGTATCGCGCCGAGAGTCGCAAGCCGGAAGTTGTCTACTCCGATGATCTGGAAACAGACCTCTCGCGACGTGACTTCACCGTGAACGCCATGGCCCTGCAACTTCCTGACACACTGCTCGTTGATCCGTTCGGTGGAGCGATCGACCTTGCCGATCGCCGGCTGCGTACGCCACTGGATCCAGATATCTCGTTTGAGGACGACCCGCTCCGGATGCTTCGCGCTGCGCGGTTCATTGCGGATCTTCGGCTCGCCCCGGTTCCCGAGCTGATCGAATCGGTTACTCGCCTTCGTGGTCGCATGGAGATCGTGAGTGCTGAACGCATCTTTGACGAGTTGTCGAAGCTTTTGATGACCGAGGATCCGTCCGCCGGTTTGTGGTTCCTCGCACAAACGGGATTGTCGGACGAGTTCTTGCCGGAACTGAACGCGATGCGGCTGGAACAGGACCCTGTTCATCATCACAAGGACGTGCTCGAGCACACGATCGCTGTCGTAGCGAAGACGAAACCCGAGTTGCGAGTGCGGTTGGCTGCATTGCTTCACGACGTCGGCAAGCCCAAGACTCGCTCGTTTGCCAAGAAGGGCGTGAGCTTCCATCATCACGAAGTCGTCGGTGCGCGGATGGCAGAGGATCGATTGCGTGCTTTACGCGCGCCGAACGAGTTGATCTCGGATGTGAAGCAGCTTGTATTTCTGCACCTTCGGATACACACGTACGCAATGGGATGGACTGATAGCGCGGTACGCCGGTATGCGCGCGATGCCGGGTCGTTGCTCGACGACCTGAATCACCTACAACGATGTGACTGCACAACGCGCAACCGCAATAAGGCGCGGGCCTTGGAACGACGCATGGATGAGCTGGAGCAGCGAATCGCAGCGTTGCGTGAGGAAGAGGAGCTTGCATCGATTCGCCCGTCGCTCGATGGCCGCCAAGTCATGGCGTATCTGGGCGTTGCACCAGGACGGGTTGTCGGCCGGGCACTCGATGCATTATTGGAACTGCGGTTGGAGCGTGGCGCAATCACGAGCGATGAGGCGTACGCGTACCTCGACCAGTGGGCGCGCGAGCAAGGTGTCGAACCCGTTGGCACACGCCTGCAGGCAGCAGAAACCAGCGACTGACAACAGCGCCTTAGACGCCCTCTTTGCGCGCGCGCCAGATGATCGCCGTCGGTACTTCGATGAGGCTGTCGACGGTGGGCGCACCCTCTGCAGCGGGTTCGATGATTGCATCGACGCGAAAGCCTGCACGTCCAAGCGCGCTGAAGACCGAACCGAAGAGGCGCGGATAAATCGTCGACGAGGGGTCGTCGAGGTCGACCTGGAGTGGTTCGGTGTTGAAGTACGACCGGTGCACGACAAGGTTTCCGAGGGCGAGTGACGGCGTGCCGCTCTTGCCGGGCCCTCCTGTCGGCGTGTCACGCGCGACACACGTGCTGAATGGATGTTGCAGCGAAAAGACCAACGGTGCGCGTTGACGCAGCACGCGGTGGGCCTGGCGGAAGACGCGGCCGAGGTCCTCGACCGCTCCCAGCGCTTGCGCGCTGAAGACGAGGTCGATGGAATCCGCTCGCAGGAAAGCAAGGTCGGCGAGGTCTGCCTCATGCCATTCGACCCGCACCCCCTCGCGCTCGGCCACGCGTCGCCACGTCGCCACGCGCTCGCTGCGATGGCTCAACCGCAATTGCCGTGGCGCCTTGTTTCGCGAACGCGATGGATGATGATCCGGTATCTTCGGTGAAGCCGAGCTCGAGAACCCTCTTGCCTTTCAGGTCGCCGAGGAGTCGGACCGCTTGCTCGGTTGTCCCGTCGGGTGAGTATCGGGCGTGGTCGAACGCGAGCCGACGATCAGCGTCCTGCTTGCTGTCGTAGCTGATGATGGCTCTGGCTCGTTGCGACATCGGACTCCTTGTTTGCGGGATTCTCTCACATGGTGCCTGCCCGACAGGGCCGAGGCTGGTCTTTCCCGTTCCGGGCCGCTCACTGATTGCGGTTTCCAGGCTCGGAGGGCGGCGCGGTGCGCCGAATCGTGCTGGGATCCTTGGCGGGAACGGAACCCATGAAGCCGAAGTACCCTGGACGCCTGTGGCACGTCATACCGATTACGCGTTGGCTCGGCGGGCGGTCCTACGAGACCATCGAAGAGGGATCCTCAGCGATCTCGATGTCTGTGATGCGCACCCGGAGCTGCTTCGGGCGGCCCGCCATGTGGGCACGAATGTCTCTGGAGCATGCCCCGTTTGCGCGAAGGAGCAGCTCCGGCAGGTCTCTTACGTGTATGGCGAGGCGCTGAAAGCGGCACACGGGCGGTGTATCTCGATGCCCGGCGAGCTGGACAAGCTCGCGGCCTCGGTGGACGAGTTCTCATGCTTTGTCGTTGAGGTCTGCGTGGAGTGTGGTTGGAACCATCTCAACCGCCGGTATCTTGCTCGGTCGGCGACACGACCGGTAGGTCCGCCGAACTTCGGGGTTCACGCCGGGCCCAATGAGCGCAATACTGGTGGGTACTGCCCGGAGCCGAGGGTGCCCGGGACAGCGGAGGTCTTGGCGATGGCTGAGCGTGTACGGACGATTTCTGCTCCGGATGTCAGGGCCCGCAAGGGCGTGGGCGACCCACTGGTGATGGTGACGGCATACGACGCGCCTTCGGCGCGGGCGGTGGACGACGCCGGCGTCGACGTGATCCTTGTGGGTGACTCGGTGGCCATGGTGGTTCTGGGATACGACGACACGCTCCAAGTCACAACTGCGGACATGGCCCACCATGTCGCTGCCGTTGCCCGCTCCAAGCCCCAGGCGCTCATCGTGGGGGACCTGCCGTGGATGAGCTATCACGTCTCCTGTGAGGAGGCGGTCCGTAACGCCGCGACGTTGATTCGCGCCGGTGCCGGCGCTGTGAAGCTGGAGGGGGGGCGCAAGCGTCAAGCGGTCATCGAGGCAATTCTCGATGCCGAGATCCCCGTGATGGGACATTTGGGGCTGACTCCCCAATCGATTCATGCTCTCGGTGGTTTCCGGGTCCAGGGCAAACAGCTTGATGCCGCAAAAATCATCGTGGACGATGCGATGGTGTTGGAGGCGGCGGGCTGTTTCGCAATCGTCTTGGAATGCGTGCCGGATGCCGTTGCCCGCATGGTCACCGACGCAGTTTCGGTGCCGACCATCGGTATCGGTGCCGGGCGCCACTGTGATGGTCAGGTCCTGGTGTTTCACGATCTGTTGGGTGTCGAAGACCGAAGTCTTCCCAAGTTCGTTCGCCGGTACGCGAATGTGAGGGAAGTCGCAACCGAGGGCTTGCGCCTGTTCGCTGAAGACGTTCGTGCTGGTCGGTTCCCCTCGAGTGAGGAGACCTATCACATGACCGATCAGATGGCGGAGGCGCTGGGCTTGTACGGAGCAAGCGCCGGCACGGCAGGCGCGATCGATGAACCGATCAATCCCATTGAACCTGTCACACCCGTTCAGTAGCCTGCAGCCCGATAGGTCCGTATGAGGTGATCGCGAGGGGCTCTGGTAGCCTCCTCGGGTTCCAACGCACCGTTCGTCCTATGGGGTAGCGCGCCTGATCCCATCCCACGCTCGGTGTGTGACAGCCACCAAATCTTGCTCCGCCCGGCCCGGACCCGATCCGGATCACCGATGGCGTAGCCCGCAACACCGTTGCGGTCCACAGGAGGTATCGGCCATGAGGCCATACGAGGTCATGGTTATCTTTGACGCGGAGCTGGAGGAGGAGACGGTCCGGTCGACCGTCGACCGCTACGTTCAGCTGATCGAGTCGAAAGGCGCCGTCAAGGGGTTTGTCGACTACTGGGGCAAGCGACGCTTTGCCTACGCGATCAATCACAAGACGGAGGGCTACTACGTGGTCCTCCAGGCGAAAGCCGAGCCGGACGCAATGGCCGACCTGCACCGGGTGCTCTCCCTTGCAGATGAAGTAGTCCGCCACAAGGTGCTGCGTATTCCCGAAGAGGTCTATGGGCCTCCGAAGAGCGCCGCAACTTCCTCGGCGGAAGCCTAAAAGAGGAGTCACCATGGCGAACGGAAACACGATCACCATCATGGGCAACATCACCCGCGACCCCGAGTTGCGCTTTACGCCCAGTGGACAGGCCAACACGCGTTTCGGGGTGGCGGTCAACCGACGCTGGCAGGATCGCAGCACGAGCGAGTGGCAGGAAGCTACGAGTTTCTTCGACGTCGTCTGCTGGCGTGAGATGGCCGAGAACGTGAGTGAATCGTTGCCGAAAGGCTCGCGGGTCATTGTGACCGGACGCCTTGAACAACGGAGCTACGACGACAAGGACGGCAACCGCCGAAGTGTCGTCGAGATCATCGCCGACGAGGTGGGTCCGAGCCTTCGTTACGCCACCGCCGAGATCAAGAAGAACGACCGGCGCTCCGGCGGCGATTTCGGTGCTCCGCCAGCCAGCAATTCCGGCAGTACCCCCGGCGGGGCTCCTGGCAGTGTTCCGAGCTACGACGACTTCGGCGAAGAGCCTTTCTAACCGGTTCTGCCGACCAATCGACCGAGTGGAAGAGACATAACCAATGGCACGAGAACGGGATCGGGAGCGCGGGCGCAAGGGTAGCCCTGCCGACAAGCGGCGCATTCCGAAGAAGAAGGTATCGATCCTCAACGCGGAAAGCATCACGTATATCGACTACAAGGACGTGAACCTCCTACGGCGGTTCATGTCCGAGCGTGCAAAGATCCGCGCACGTCGCGTCACGGGCAATTCGGCGCAGCAGCAGCGCGAGGTCGCCAAGGCAATTCGGCTGTCCCGCGAAATGGCCTTGTTGCCGTATGCGGTTCGTCAGGTGACGCAGCGCGGCGGCAAGGGCCGTGGTCGTGAACGTGGTGGCGAACGTGATCGCGAGATGCCGCGGGAGTCGATCGCAGCTCCGATGACGGCGGCAGAAGCAGCGTTGGCGGCGGCGAACCAGATCGAGCAGTACGCGGCATCGCAGCGCATCGCGGACGACGGCGCTGACCTCGACTTGGAGGTCGGGATCCTGGACGCCTTTGACGAAGAGGAAGCCGAGTGAAGATCGTTCTGAAGGCCGACGTCGAGAACCTCGGTGAAAAGGGCGCGTTAGTTGACGTCGCAAATGGTTATGCCCGCAACTACCTCGTTCCGCGCGGCCTTGCACTCGAGGCGACCAAGGGCGCGATCAAGCAGGCCGAAGCCATGCGCCGCAACCGCGCTGCCCGCGCGGCTCGGGATCGTGCGGTAGCGGAGGAACTCGCCCGCACGCTTGTTTCGATCACGGTGAGGGTCCCGGCTCGCGCAGGCGCCGGGCGGCAAGTTGTTTGGATCCGTGACCTCCGCCGACATCGCGTCCGCGATATTCGCTCAGACCGAGATCGAAGTCGACAAACGCAAGATCACGTTGGTCGAGCCGTTGAAAGAACTTGGTGCAGCAGAGGTTCCGGTGGCGCTCGACAAGGATGTCCGAATCGTTGTCGCCATTGAGGTTGTTGCCGAGTAACAACGCTGTGCTGAGCGCATCTCAGTCGTCACAATGACCGAAGGCCCCGCCTCGAGGTGGGGTCTTCGTCTGTCTGGCGCCAGAGCCGCGATGAGTGTCACATCCATCGGCGATGATGGTTGCGAACATGGCGGTTCCAGTGCTTGGGGATGAACCAAGGCTTTGTCCACAGGTCGTCCACAGGTCTATCCCCTAGGAATTTCAGGGTTTCACCACTTACTACCCACAGGGATGTGGTGCGAGGATGATCATCCCGAGAAGCGGCCGATAGCGGAGACATACGTGGTGCAGTCAATCGAAGAGGTGCGGCGACCGGCGACCGGCGTTGGTCGAGTACCACCGCACAACATCGAGGCCGAGGAGTCGCTGCTCGGCGCCATGTTGCTGTCCCGTGACGCGATCTCGATGTCAACGGAATCGCGGGTCTCGGCTGCGGACTTCTACAAACCGGCTCATGGACACGTTTTTGACGCGATCATGGCGCTGCACGGCAAGGGCGAGCCCGCCGACCCGGTCTCTGTCGCTGAAGAGTTACGACGAGTTGGACTGTTGGAGCCGATCGGCGGTAAGGCGATTTTGTTGCGGATGCAGGCACGCACCCCTGCCTCGGCGAATGCCGGCCACTACGCGCAGATCGTTTCGGAGTTGGCGGTACTTCGTCGTCTGATTGCCGTCGGCGGAGATATCGCCGAGATGGGGTACGAATCTGCTGACGACGTCACCGAAACGCTCGACCGCGCCGAGTCCCTCGTTTTCGAGGTCGCACAGCACCGAGTTTCCGACACGATGGTTGAGATGAACACGTCTCTCCAGACGACGTTGGATCACCTCGAGCAGTTGTACGGACTTGATCCCGACCATGTGACCGGTAGCGCTACGGGATTCAAGGATCTCGATGAACTGCTGCTGGGCTTCCAGAAGAACACGCTCAATATCGTCGCAGCGCGACCGGGTCAAGGGAAGACGTCGTTCGCGCTTGGTGCTGCAGCGCACGTCGCCATGAATTCGGAGTTACCCGTTCTGTTTTTCTCTATGGAAATGGGCCATCTCGAACTCACGAAGCGCATGCTTGCCGCCGAGGGCGGTGTGGATGCGACGAAGCTCTGGACCGGCCGGCTCGATGATCAGGACTGGTCCAACCTCTCGCACGCCGTCGGCCGCCTCGGTAAGGCCCGTTTTCACATCGACGACAGTGCACATTGCACCGTGATGGAGATGCGGGCAAAGGCGCGCCGAATCAAGCAGAAGCATGGAGACCTCGGTTTGGTCGTCGTCGACTACCTCCAACTGATGAGCGCATCGCGCCACGCAGAGAACCGTCAGGTCGAAGTATCGGAGATGTCGCGTGGGCTGAAGATCCTGGCCCGCGAACTCGAATGTCCGGTTGTCGCACTCTCGCAGCTGAACCGCTCACTCGAGTACCGCCAGGACAAGCGCCCCATGCTCGCCGACCTTCGAGAGTCCGGATCGATCGAACAGGACGCAGACGTTGTGATGTTCATCTATCGCGACTCGTTTTACAACCAGGAGTCCGACGCAAAGGGCACTGCGGAGATCATCGTTGCCAAGAACCGAAACGGTCCGACCGGCACCATACGACTGGCGTTCTTGGAACATCAGACGAAGTTCGCCAACCTGGCGAGCTGATAACTGAACGACCTGGGTTCGTGCCGGGCAGACCCCTCGTTGCAATGTCCGTCAAAAGAGCTTGAGGACGTTCGAGGTGGTACCGCGGAGTTCGTCGAGGTCGAGTTCGACGCAGGTGATGCCACGTGACTCGGCAAAGACGCGAGCCTGCGGCTTGATCCGCGTCGCGACGAACATTGCCGACGTCGGCGCGAGCCGGGAGTCGAGATCGAGGCGTTCCTGGTAGCGCAGGAGTTGTTCGACACCTGCAATCTCGCCGATGCGTTTGATCTCGACGACGACGGCATGGCCCTCGCCGTCCTGACAGAGAAGATCAACAGGCCCGATATCGGTTGGGTATTCGCGACGGATCAGTTCGAGGTCGTGGCGCAGCGCCTCGACGCGAGCCGCAATGAGTTCCTGTAGCTCGGCTTCGACGCCGTCCTTCTCCAGCCCCGGATCAATGCCCATCTCGAAGAGTTGGTCGCTGTGGATCTCTTCGAGGGTGATCGTCAGGATCTCACCTTTGGGTGACTCAGCGGTGATGCTGTTACCCGCGTCGACGATGGTGCACGGTGGGTTCATCCAGTTCAGGGGCTTGTAGGCCTTCGCGTCGGAGTGAATGGCGATTGATCCATCGTTCTTGAGCATGAGGAGTCGCACAGCGCTGCTCAGCCGAGCTCCGAGTCGACCGGAGTACTCGACCGAACATGTGGCCACGATAAGTCGCATGTCCGCGTTGTATCACGTCCCCGGCCGGTCCCACCTACCGTGCGGCTGCCAAGGTCACAGTTTCGGGAAGTACGCTCTGGGAAATGAACTTCTACGACCAGGTACTGCGGGAGATGATCGCAGCGATCGGCGGCGCGCTGTTCGTGGGCAACGCGTTGGCCCTGTTTCGGCGGCGACGTGATGCTGCGCAGGAGTCGGGTTCATCCAGGGCGCGTGCGGTGTCCGAGACCGGCGAGTTGGTCCAAGCTCCAGTTTTGAGGACGGTTGCCTATGCGGCGATTGGTCTTGTCATGCTGGTAGCGGGCCTTGCTGCACTCGTTTCGAGTTAGAGGACGGCGAGTTCCGTCATGAGAGGTCGGTGGTCGGAGCCTTGGCCGCGACCCTCGCGTATGAACAGTGGCACAACCGGTTTTGAAACGAGCACGTGGTCAATTCGTATCGGGGGGAACCGCTCGCGCCCGTTTGGCCATGTCGTTGCGTAACCGCGTCCGCGGAGCTCATGTGCGCTGCGAAAACCGAGTGTCTCGAGGTCGTCCAACCAGCTGTTGAACTGCGTGGAGTTGAAGTCGCCAGCGACCACCATTGACGGGTATCGGGTGCGTTCCTCGGCGAGCACACGCTGGAGAGCGTCTCGTTGGGCCTTCCAGACGTGGTAGCGCTTCGGGGCCAATGGATGGACAGCCACGAGGCGCACGGCCTTCGTCCCGATCCTGACGGTTGCCCGCACCATCTTCGAGTTCATGACGTCCAGGGTTGCCGTTTCGGTCAGCGGAAACCGCGAAAGGATCGCCGTGCCACCTGCACCGGCATCGGTGGCGATGAGCCGGTAGGGATACCGTTTGAAAAGGCCCGCCTCGCGGAGCGCTTGCACGAACGCATCGGTGACTTCCTGGAGGTTGAGGACATCGGGAGCGGCCTCCTTCAACTCGCCCACGAGGTGACGGGACTCCGTGTTCCTGAAGAGGACATTGGCACTCACCATGGTGAACCGGGGCGAATGCCGAGCGGCGGCGGGAATTCCTTCGCCACCCAAGAATGATGGGATGACCCAGACGAGATGACACAGGGCGACGATCGCTGCCGCACCGCTCAGGCGCCATTTGCGCGCGAGGGCAGCAACAAGGAGCACGGGGTAGATGGGCAGGTAGAGCCACATCGTCAGTGCGCCGACGAGAATCGTCGCGCGGTTTTGGTCTCCGGAGAGAAGGTTGAAGGCCCCAAGGGCGGCCAACGTGCTGGTGGCGGCCCAGCCAACGATGGTTGCGAGCGACGACGCTAGTGCCCGCGTGCCCGTTCGGTCGGTCGATCCGAGACGTTGCGGTGGACTGCGTCGTGGCGGCGTTGTTGGCGGCAGCCGGGCAGGAGCGGTGACCTCGGCGGTGTTGCTCGGGTCACCGCTCCCCGACACGGGAGGTGTGGTGGAGAAGGGGATTAGGCAATGCCCATCAGGAGTTTGACCAACGGCTCGTCGAACGAACCCGTGATGGCCGACGATACGTGACCGCCGTCAACGATCATGATGATGCCGTTCACGCCGCTCGCAGCATCACTGCAGAGGAAGGCCAGGGTGTTTGCGATCTGCTCAGGCACGAGTGTCTCGACACTGGCTGCCTTACGGAACTCTTCGCCGAAGGTCAACCATGTGTCGGCGTTCGCCCGCGCGAGCGGCGTGTCGGTGGGGCCCGGAAGGATGGCGTTGATACGGATGCCCTTCTGGGAGAGCGCGAACGCCTCGTGGCTGACATAGGTGTTGATAGCCATTTTCGAGAAGAGGTAATGGTCGTTGCCGGGGTTGGCGTCGAGCCACGCAACACAGGATTCCCAGTCGGAGGCTCCGATGACCTCGAGCATTTGTGCGAGGTTTGGTTGCCAGCCGAGTCCGGCAACTGACGAGATCATGACGATGGCAGCGCCGCGTCCCACAACGCCCGTGTTGATCAGACGATCGATGATGTGGCGCTGTGAGATGTAGTTGATCAACATGAGGCCGTTGGTCCCGTCGGCAACGCCGGCGCACGAGAAGACCGCGTCAATCGGACCTGTGATCGCGTCACAGGCGGCGTTGACGCTCTCCTTGTCACGGAGGTCGACCTTGATGACCTGGGCAGCGGGAAACGTCACTTCGGCGACATCCATCACGATGATGTCAGCACCGAGGTCAGCAGCCACCTTGGCCGCTGCGGCACCCATGCCGCTCGCTCCGCCGACAATCAGCACGCGCTTGCCCTTGTATCCGAAATCAGCGGCGCCCATCGATCCTCCTAGAGATTCGCCGGGAATGCCGGCGGCCAAAAACCAGCACTCTAGCGACGATTGGCGTCGATGCCCCACGCAGGAGAGCGAGGCTCAGAGCGGTACAACGGCGGACGGCTGGCTGTTACCTGCCATCCGCCGTTGCCGGCTACAGCATGAAGAGCATTTCCTGGTAGGTCGCGAGGGGCCACAGGTCATCAGCCACCAGGGTCTCGAGCTCGTCGGCCGCGGTGCGCACGGCAGTCATAGCGGGAAGCAGCTTCTGACAGGCGTGCGTGGCTTCCGCCTCGATGGAATCCTCGTGGTGCGCGAGCTCCGCCCGCAACGTGGCGATGCCCCGACGAAGGCCCTGGATCGCAGTGGAGAGCTCGACGAGACTTTCATCGTCGGCCTCGCAAGCGACGGCACGCAGTGCCGCAACATTCGTTGCGAGCTCAGTCTGGTAACGGGTCGCTGCCGGCAGGACGACAGTTGTGGCGATCTCGTACGCCAGTCGGGCTTCGACACCGATGCTGAGTACGTACTGCTCCAGAGCGATCTCGTAACGGCTGTGCATTTCTCGCTCGTTGAACACACCATAGGTGCTGAAGAGTTCGATGGCCTCTGGCGTGATGAGTTGGGGAAGCGCATCGACGGATGTCACCAGGTTCAGCAACCCGCGTGCTTCCGCTTCGCGTTTCCATTCGTCGGTATAGCCGTCGCCGTTGAAGACAACGCTTCCGTGGTTCGTGATGACCGTCTCAAGAACCTTCTGGATTGCAGCGTTGAAGTTCATGTTCTCCGAGGTCAGCTTCTCGATCTCTGTCGCCAGATAATCGAGTGCCTCTGCGATGATCGTGTTGATCGTCACCAAGGGCCCGGCAACAGACTGCATCGAACCGGCGGCGCGGAACTCGAAGCGGTTGCCCGTGAACGCAAATGGGCTGGTGCGGTTGCGGTCACCTGGGTCTGTGGGAAGAACCGGCAGCGTATCGACCCCGATCGTGAGCGAACCCTTCTCCTTGGAAGTCGTCGCGCCACCCTTGGCGATTTGGTCGAAGACGTCGGTGAGTTGATCGCCGAGGAAGATCGAAAGGATCGCAGGGGGTGCTTCATTGGCACCAAGGCGATGATCGTTACTTGCCGACGCGACCGCCGCTCGCAGGAGGCCTCCGTACTTGTGGACAGCCCGGATGACCGCGGCGCAGAACACAAGGAACTGCGCGTTGTCATGGGGTGTGTCCCCAGGCAGGAGCAGGTTCCCTTCCGTTGCGTTGCCGAGCGAGAAGTTGATGTGCTTGCCGGATCCGTTGATTCCGGCAAATGGCTTCTCGTGGAAGAGGCACGCCATGCCGTGTTTCTGCGCAACACGCTTGAGCGTGACCATCAACAATTGCTGGTGGTCACACGCAACATTGGACGGCTCGAACATCGGAGCGATTTCGAACTGGCTCGGAGCCACCTCGTTGTGGCGGGTCTTTGCGGGGATGCCGAGTTTGAACATTTCGCGTTCGGCATCGAACATGCAGGCCAGGACGCGCTCGGGAATAGCGCCGAAGTAGTGGTCATCGAACTCCTGGCCCTTGGGCGACCTGGCGCCGAAGAGGGTCCTTCCAGCGTTGAGGAGATCCGGGCGGGCGAGGAAGAAGGCCCGGTCGATCAGGAAGTACTCCTGTTCGGCACCGGCGAAAGACACAACCTTGGAGGGCGCCTTGTGTCCGAAGAGTCGGAGCACGCGGTCGGCTTGTGCGGCCATCGCTTGCTGGGAGCGCAGCAGCGGGGTCTTGTAGTCGAGGGCTTCGCCGGTCATCGAGACGAAGACCGTTGGGATGCAGAGCGTGTTGCCATTTGGATTCTCGAGGATGTACGCCGGACTCGTGGCATCCCAGCCCGTGTAGCCACGCGCCTCGAAGGTTGCGCGGAGTCCGCCGTTCGGGAAGCTCGAAGCGTCAGGTTCGCCCTGGGTCAGCGTCTTGCCACTGAACTCGGCAATTGAGGAGCCATCCGGGACCGGCTCCAGGAAGCTGTCGTGCTTCTCGGCGGTGAGGCCGGTCAGAGGAAAGAACACGTGTGCGTAGTGAGTTGCGCCCTTCTCGACGGCCCAGTCCTTCATTGCCGTGGCGACGACATCGGCAACGGCAGGGTCGAGCGGTTTCCCGTCCTCGATTGTCGCGACCAACGATTTGAAGACCGGCTTGGGTAGGCGGTGCTGCATGACGGTCTTGCTGAAGACGTTCGACCCGAAGATCTCCCCGGGGGTATCAGCAGGTGAAAAAAACGCCGTTGGCGCTTGGTGGCCGATGACCGCCTGGATTGCAGCGAGCCGAGACGTGTTCCCACTCATCAATCGCTCCTTCAGATAAGACCAATATCCGGCCAACCGGGGTGATTTATCGACCCCGCTTCACGAGTAAAGCCTAAGCTACGACCTGTTCATGTCAGGAATGTTTCAGACGCGTGAAGGGTGATGAGGGCAGCTCCGGGCGCTCGGCGCTTCATCACGCGGTTCGGTTTCCCGTGCGCATCTCAGGGTTCGCGAACGAGGCGTCCTGCCTGGTCTCGGTAAGCGGGCAGCGCTGCGTATTTCTCGCCGATGGGCGTGAGTGCGCCGGACTGGTCGAGAAGCCCCGTGAACTCGTAGCCGTCTGGATATGGCCGGTTCGTGAACCATGCCACCCGCTCGACATCTAGGAACGGTGCGAGCATGGCGCCAAGCTGTTCTGCGAGGCGGACGTTGGCTTCGAGAGACTGGTAGTAACACGAAATCTCGGTCACCCAGAACGGGAGCCCGTGTTTCCGCAGGTACTGCAGGTACTCGGCGAGCGTGTTCGGTTTCGTACAGTCGCCGTACCAGTGGATCGCAAGAAAATCGACCCTCAAGCGTGCCTTGCGCGCACCGGTCATGAAGGCATCAAGCCACGCGATGCCGCCGTCGTCGAAACTGACCGCCGGGCTGCCGAGACGTCGTCCGGTTGCTTCGAGAGCCGGCCACAGTTGCAGCGCCCGCTCGACTGTCATATTGGACTGCTCTGCGTTGTCGGGTTCGTTGAACCCGAGCAGCGGCTCATCGCGTGAGCCCTTGAGCTGCGCGGGGAGCGGCGGACAGTCGGCTGCGCCGATGCACCAGTCGCCCCAGACCATTGGCACGAAGGGAACTTGGGTGTCCGGGCACTGGGGGTCAGTCCACCAGTTGTAGTACCACGAGAGGCCGAGCTTGCCGATATCGGCGCAGGCTTCGGGCAGACTCACGAGGCCGGCTCCTCGCCATACGGAAGCGATGCTTGGACTCGCAGGCGTCGGCCCTGTGCTGTGCGACATCGTTGTTCCTGTGGGCTTCGGCTCGGACGATGACGAACGATCGGCGTTGACGAGCCAAGCCCCTAGGGCAACGGTCAGCGCCACCACGCCTGTTACGAGGAACGGTGCGCGGGCTGGCATAGTCCGGCGATGCTAGGGCACGTGCACGTGCACGTTGGTTGCAGCTGTCTCACAGGAGCGACAGCACCAGCCGCACCAAGACAACGGCACCAACAGCTGCGAGTAAGGCAACGCCGACAATGTGTGCTCCGACGCTTGCCCACAGGTCTGCACGTGGAATTGCGTGGTGGCGACTTGCCTCGCTGACGTGAAGTCCGATCAGTGCCGCGGCGACGGTGATGTACGACGTGGCACTCAGCATCGAGAGCAGGGCGTAACCGCGGGAATTGTCATTGGCGAGACTGAAGGCGGCTGCTGCTATTCCAATCCAACCGATTGCCAGGAAGGGACCAAGCTGGGACGCCCGAAGCGGCTCCACTCCCGAACTTCCTTTTGGGGTGACCTTGAAAACGACCGTGCGTGGAGCGAACTTCTGTCGCAGTGCTGCAGCAACTCCCCACGCGTTGAACGGCCAGCGCACCAATGTGTAAAGGGCGACTTCCCAAGACAGAATTTTGGAATCCTTGGGTCGGAACAGCTTCCACTTTCGCAGGAGCAGGTTCAGTGCCAGAAGCGGGGCAGAGATCGCCCACCAATGTGCAACGAATTCCACGTAGTTCACTCGTACCCAAGTCACGCCGAAGGCGCAGGCAATCGGTGGCAGTAGGACGCCGACGCCCAACACCGTGACGGACATCGGGTAGTAGACCAGGGCGTAGGAGAACCGCAGCCGGCGGCGCCATCCGAGCCGGCGCCATGCCGTCGGGAACAGGTCGATCAGCGCGGTCATGAGGCTGCGCGACCACTGGAACTCTTGCGTGAGCATCGCGCCAAGCGTCGGCGGACCTTCGCCGTGCGCTTCGGCATCGAGGGCAAACGCTCCATCCCACCCAGCCGAGGACATCAGCAAGGTTGTCGTGAAATCCTCGGCGAGTTCGGGTCCGATTCCGCCCGCCTCACGCAAGGCGGCAGTGCGAACCGCGTAGTGTGACCCGATACACACCGGCGCACCGCCAAGGTGGTGCCCGGCTTGGGTGGGGCCATGAAACGCCGCTTCGCGATAGAGCCGACCCCGGGCCGACCAAGACTCGCCTGCGTTGGAATCGCACACGCTCGGTGCAGCCACGTAACCCACTGACGAATTCGCGAACGGGCGGACCATCTCAGCGAGGTAGGTCGGTGCGGGGACGTGGTCGGCATCCAACTGCACGACGATGTCGTAGTTGTCATAGCCCCATCGGTCATAGAAGTAGGCGAGGTTTCCCTCTTTGCATTTCGTCCGCCGGGGCCAGTCGGGTCTGTGGTATTCGGTTACGCCTCGGCGTGTTGAGATGCGAACGCCGTGGTTCGCACACCACGCATAGGTGTCCTGTGCCGGGTCCTCGTCGCAGAGCCAGACGTCATAGGGGCGGGCAGAGGTCGGCATTCGCTGTTCGAGCATTGCCTCCAACGTGTGTTGAACGAGGTGCCAAGGCTCCGATGGGGCCTTCGTTACGACGAACGCGACACGTGCGTCAGGCAGCGGAAGCGCGGGGTTGACGCCGTGCAGTCGCAATGTGGCGAGCACTGCTCCGATGGGGAACCACGACATCCACAACAACGGCAGGCTGTTGAGAATCAAGCCGGCCCATGAAACCCGATGACCCGGCTGAAGCCACCAGATCCAGAACGTGATGATGGCAACGAGCCAGATTCCGGCGAGAAGGTCGAGGATGAGGCGCTGGCGTCGAGAAAGCAGTGGGACGTGCAAGGGCAAGGTCTTAGCCGGCCGTGGAATGACGTGGGGACCGGCGTAGTCCTCCCAGGTGACAGTTGAGTCGGCATTCGGCTGGATGCTCACGTGAACAGCTCCACAGGATGCTCGGTGAGGGCGAGGTAACTCTGGCTGCCGATGACAAATGCGCCACCCGCTACGGCAGCGGTCAACTTCACTTCAGGGAGGGAACAGGGAAAAGAGATCGCTGCCAATCGATCGTCCGCCCAATCCCATCAAGAGGTGCGACCTCCGGCGACCAGCCGAGATCGTGCCCTGCGCGTGTGATGTCGGGACGCCTGCACGTCGGGTCATCGGTGGGCAACGGTTCACAGGTGATGGGTGAATCCGAGCCCGTGAGCTTGAGGACGAGGTGTGCGAGCTCGAGCACGGTCATCTCGGTCGGGTTTCCAAGGTTGATCGGACCGACCGCATCGGAGTCGAGCATTGCCAGCAGCCCACGTACGAGGTCGGTAATGAAGCAGAAGCTGCGGGTCTGGCTTCCATCGCCGTAGACCGTCAGGGGTTGGCGGGCGAGAGCCTGGGCGATGAAGTTCGAGACCACGCGCCCGTCCTGGGGCCGCAGCCTCGGACCGTACGTGTTGAAGATCCTGACGATTGCGACATCAGTGTTGTAGGTGCGGTGGTACGCCATGAACATCGCCTCAGCAAAACGCTTCGACTCGTCGTAGACGGACCGCGGGCCTATCGGGTTGACGTTTCCCCAGTACTCCTCAGGTTGCGGATGTACGAGTGGGTCGCCGTACACCTCGCTGGTCGAGGCAAGCAGCACGCGGATGTTCCGTTGCCGGGCCAGCTCGAGGACGTTCTCGCTGCCGTGGCTTCCGATGGCGAGTGTTTCGAGAGCCAGCCGTAGGTACTCGGGCGGAGACGCCGGGCAGGCAAGGTGCGCGATGCAATCGATGCTGCCGATCGAATCGAGGCTTGCGCACACGTCAGCCTCGACAAATTCAAAACGCGGGTTCGCCAAGAGATGCTGGACATTGGCGAGGAGACCAGTTGAGAGGTTGTCGAGACACACGACCGCGTCGCCCCGGTCGATCAGGGCGTCGCACAGGTGCGATCCGACGAAACCTGCGCCGCCGGTGACAAGGACGCGTTTCATGCGACCCCGGAGAGCAGGATCAAGTCGTTGTTGATCGTGGGTGCGAGACCGATCCCATGGAATTCGAATCCAGCCGCCGCCGCGGCCACCGCATCGATCACGCTGCGCGTGTCGAGCACCACCGGTCGGCGCATGCGCGCGGCGCTTTCCACGAGATCAACTGATCGAAACTCTGCCCACTCTGTGGCAACGACCAGCACCGAAGCATCGTTACATGCTTCCAGAGCGCTTGGCATCAGATGGGTTCCGCTGGGAGCCGAGGTTACGGCTGGGTCATACGCTTGCACCCTCGCGCCGTTCCGTGTCAGTCGATTGGCGATTTCGATGGCCGGTGAACGTCGGGCGTCGTCGGTGTTTGCCTTGAAGGCGAGTCCCCACAGTGCGATGACCTGGTTGTCGAGACTTCCACCGGCGAGTGCCTCGATACGGTCGACGGTGCGGTCGTATTGCGTCTCATTGGCCTCGACGGCTGCTCGAAGGAGTTCGAAGTCGAATCCTGCCTCCTCGGCGATGCGGAGCAGAGCTGAGCTGTCCTTCGGGAAGCATGATCCTCCCCACCCGGGTCCAGGCTCCAAGAACCGATCCCCAATACGAGCGTCGAGCCCCATTCCGGTTGTGACATGTTGGATGTTGGCACCCAAGCCTTCGCACAAGGCCGCAATGGAGTTCACGAAGCTGATCTTCATGGCGAGAAACGAGTTGGAGGCGTACTTCAGCAATTCGGCGCTTTCCGGGTCCATGAACACGACCCGAGCGCCGAGGCGGCTGTAGAGGGCAGCAACCCGATGCGCGCCTTCCTCGTCGTCTGAGCCGATGACGATCCGATCCGGGTCGAGGAAGTCCCGAACAGCTGTGCCTTCGCGGAGGAACTCGGGGTTCGACACGACGCTGACGTCGTCGCGCTTGAGGATGCGTTTCACGGTGCGCGACGCGCCGACGGGGACGGTCGACTTGTTGACCACAACCGCGCCGGATTTCAGGTGCGGGCCGATCTGTGCGGCGGCTTCTCGGATATAGGACAGGTCGGCGGTTCCGTCTTCGTCCTGGGGAGTGGGCAGACACAGAAAGACAGTGTCTGCGCTCTGGACCGCTGCAACATTATCGGTACCAAACGTCAAACGGCCTGAGTCGAGGCCGGATCTGAGAAGGTCCGGCATCCCTCTTCGACTATCGGGGTGTCCCCGGCACGGAGGTTCTCCACTCTTTGTTCGAGCACGTCCGTGCAGTGGACGCGGTGTCCAAGATGGACAAGGCAAGCGGCCGCGGTCAGTCCGACGTAACCGGAGCCGATGACCGCTACGCGGCGTTCTTGTCGACGGACAGAGGCATGGGGGGCCAGTCGCTGCATCGTCACCTTTCAATACGTGTTACGGAATTCGTAGCGAAATTCCTGGTGGACAATCTGCGCATCCTAGAAGGGCCTTGTGAATGGTGGATGTCGCGCTCGATACGGGGAAGTAACGCGCGCCTGAATCGTCAATCGGGACCGAATGCCCTGCCGGATAGTTCTGTCCTCGGTAACTATGAGCACGTGGGCAAGACTGTGATCGAGACGCGGGGTCTCACAAAGCGTTATGGCGTCGTGGATGCGCTGGACGATCTCGACCTTCATGTGCCTGCGGGCACTGTGTTCGGATACCTCGGTCCCAATGGAGCGGGCAAGAGCACGACGATTCGCATGCTGATGGGACTCATTCGGGCGAGTTCGGGTTCGGCGACGGTGCTCGGCCACGACATCGTACGTGAGCGGCTGATGATCCACCGAGCTGTTGGCTATCTACCCGGTGACTTCAACGCGTATCGCGACCTGACGGGTGAGCAGTACCTGTCATACCTTGCGAGGCTCCGTGGTGATGTTGACCCAAACGAGGTGCAGCGGCTTGCCGAGCGGTTCCACTTGGATCTCGGTAGCCGTATCGGCGCCTTGTCCCATGGCAACCGCCAGAAAGTCGGAATCGTCCAGGCATGCATGCATCAGCCTGAGCTGCTGATACTGGACGAGCCGACATCGGGGCTCGATCCGCTGATGCAGCATGAGTTTCTCGATCTCATTCGCGAATATCGAGGTTCTGGACGCACCGTGTTCCTCTCGTCGCACGCGCTCGACAGAGGTCGAGGCAATTGCCGACATCGTCGGCATCGTCCGTAAGGGGCGCCTCGTCATGACGTCGTCGGTCTCCGATCTCAAGAGCCGCGCTCGTCGGCGGGTCGAGATGAGGTTCGTGCGTGGCGCCGAGCCTCCTATCGGCGAACTTCGAGCGGTGGCATCGGTACGCCAGCTCGAGGTCGTTGACGGTGAGGTCCGGATCGTCGTCGAAGGATCGATGGACGAGCTTCTGCGGGTCGCAGCCCCGTTCGGTATCGAGCGCATCGTCAGCAACGAGGTCGACCTCGAAGATGTCTTCCGCGAGTACTACGAAGGCGCAGGACACTGAACGATGTTCGCCAACATCTTCGCCAAGACGCTGCGAGATCAGCGCCACGGGCTCATCGGCTGGGGTGCCGGCATTGCCGTGACCATGTTTGTCATGGCGGCCATCTGGCCGTCGTTCTCCGACATGGACTTCGACGCAATGCTGGCGCAGTACCCGGAGGTCATGAGGGAACTCTTCAACATCACGAGCATGTCGACCGCGCAGGGTTACCTCAACACGGAGCTGTTCACTCTGATGCTCCCGGCAATCTTCATCATCTTCGCTGTTGCACGCGGCGCTCGCCTTATTGCGGGTGAGGAGGAGGACGGTACCCTCGATCTGCTCGCAACTATGCCGGTGTCGCGTCGGCGGGTCGTACTCGAAAAGGGTGCCGCGCTGGCGGTGAGCATTGCAGTGCTCGCGGCCGTGCTTTTCGCCTCAACCATTTTGTCCTCGTTGGTTTTCGGGTTGGACATCCCCGTACTCCATGTCGTTCCCGGGACGCTCGCGATGTTCTTCATCGGGATCGAGTTCGGCTTCGTCGCCCTGGCCTTGAGCGCAGGAACCGGCCATAGGGGTTTCGCCACGGGAATTTCGGCAGGGATGGCGGGCGCGGCATACCTTGCGTATCTCGTCGCCCAACTCATCGACGGGCTTCGGCCGTTGCGCGTCCTGTCACCGTTTTACCAAGCCACCTCTCGAGGGCCCCTCGGACCGAGCCTCCCACCCATCGCATGGGTCATGCTCGTGGTTGGAATTGTCGCGATTGCCATCTCCATACCCGTCTTCGAACGCCGTGATCTAGGCGCGTGACGTCGGGCAGGTGCCCGACAGCGAACGCTGCCGGAGCGCATGCCCGGAATCCTCTCGGTCGTGGGCGAACCGCTCGGTGCCCCTGGTACGACAAGATGGGCAATGGGCACTGTGGGTCTGGAGCCGAGCGACGGAGACCTCCTTATCGCGATCGGCGATGAGGACCGGGGCGCGTTGACTGCGCTCTACCACCGGCATGCCCCATGGTTGACGCTCCGCTTGGGGCACCGGTGCAACGATTCCGACCTCGTCGACCAGGCCTTGCAGGACACGTTCGTCGCGGTGTGGCGCAAGCCGGGCGCCTACCGCGGCTCGGGTGAGGTCGCAGCGTGGCTGTGGGGCATCGCGGTTCGCCGTCTCATGGACCAGCTCCGCCGCCATTCGAAGCTCGTTGCCTGGCCGGCGAGGGACGGGCTCGTGGTGTCGGCTGAGGACCAGGTGCTGGTGGGGATCGAGCACGGCGACCTCGCGGGTGCCCTCGACCGCCTGTCACCTGAGCTGGTCTCGGTGGTTCAGGCGACGGTGCTCGACGGCCTCACGACCCGTGAGGCGGCCCAACTCCTGCGCATCCCGCAGGGCACGGTCAAGAGCCGCATGGCCCGGGCGCGAGTCGAGCTGAGGGAGGCGTTGGCATGAACTGGGACACGACGACCTGGCACGCGGATTCTGACCTCCTCGCCGCCTACGTTGCGGGCGGGTTGAGCCGGGCGCGGACCGCCTCGGTCGAGGCCCATCTGTTGACCTGCGCGTCGTGCCGTTCGGCAGTCGCGCCCCTGGTGGCGGTGGAACGGCTCGACCGCAACCTTGCCGCCGTGACAGAGCGCGTCGACCAGCCCCGGCCCCACTTGGTGGAGCGGTTGCTGCTCAAGGTCGGTGTGCCGGATCGCATGTGCCGCGTCTTGGCGGTGACGCCCTCGGCGTGGGTCGCGTGGGTCGTCGCCGTGTTGGCCGCGCTGGCCTTGGCGGGGATTGCCGACGCGAACGGATCCAGCGAGCGTGCCGACTTCGTGTTCTTGGTAGCGGCGCCGCTCCTGCCGTTGATCGCGTACGGCGGCGGTCTTTTCCACTCGAGGCGATCCCGCTCGTGAGGTGGTGCTCGCTGCGCCGACACCGGGGTTCGACCTGCTGCTGACGCGTTCGCTGGCGGTACTCGCGCCGACTCTCGTGGTAGCGGTCGTCGCGGGCGCGTTGGTGCCGGAGCAGGGCTGGGAGCCGGTGCTGTGGCTCCTTCCCGCGCTCGGGCTCGTCACCGCGACCTTGGCGCTCGGGACATGGTTCCGGGTGAGCGCGGCGGCGTCACTGCTCGGGGGGGCGTGGATCGTCGCCGCCGCGATCAGCGCCCGCGGCGCTTCGCGCACCGACCTCGTCGAGAGCTTCGCCGCATTCCGGTCCGGTGGTCAGATCGTGCTTGTTGTGGTGGCGCTCGGTGCCGGCATGGTGGTCATGCTGCGCCGCGACGCATTTGATTCCGTCGATACAGGGAGACCGTCGTGAACGTGAGCACTGTCACCGTCGAGCTTGACGCTGTCAGAAAGTCCTTCGGCTCGACCCGTGCCCTCGAGGGGATCACGATGGCGTTCGGGCGCGGTGTTACGGGCCTGCTCGGACCGAACGGCGCGGGGAAGACGACGCTGCTGCGCATCGTCGCGACAGTGCTCGCGCCCGACTCAGGTGAAGTGCGGGTCCTGGGTGAGGATCCGAGCGACACCAGCGGTCGCTTGTCGATCCGGCGTCGGCTCGGCTATTTCCCCCAGGAGCCTGGTTATTACGCGAACCTCAGCGCCTTCGAGTTCGTCGACTACATCGCCATCCTCAAGGAGATGACCGAGCGCCGTGCCCGTCACGACGACGTCCGGAGGGTCCTTGCGGTCGTTGGACTCGACGATGTCATGCACAAGCGCATCAAGACGCTCTCGGGTGGCATGCGTCGGCGGGTCATCGTGGCGCAGGCATTGCTCGGCCAGCCTGAGCTGCTCGTGCTGGACGAGCCGGCGGCTGGGCTCGATCCCGAGCAACGCCTACGGTTTCGTGAGACGGTGTCGACAATTGCCGAGCACCACACGGTGTTGCTGTCGACGCATCACACCGACGACGTCGCCGCGCTGTGTCAGCGCGTCGTGGTGATCAACCACGGCCGGATCTTGCACGATGGCACGCCCGAGGAGCTCACCGAGTTGGCGCGCGGCCGGGTGTGGCTCGCCGATGAGGCCGATCCCATGGCGCGCCTGTCGTGGCGAACCGGTTCGGGTCAGCATCGGCTCATCGGCGATCCGCCGCCGGGCGCGGCGCTTGCCGAACCCGCGCTCGAGGACGCGTACCTGCTGTTGATCGGTCGCCGCGACCTGGCCGGGGCCCGCTCCGCCACTGCCCGGGGGGAGTGAGGGCTCGATGGAATTCGTCATCGTCGCGGTCGTGGTGTTGGTCGTGTTCTGGCTCCTGCGCCGAGGCAGCGCCACACCGCGGGTTGGCTTCGTCGGACCGGTTCCGTCCGCGCGGGAGACGGAGTGGCGTAGCCTGCTTCCTCTCGCGCGGGCGGATGCCGGGCGCGTGCTGCGCCATCCCGCGTTCCTTGCGGGCGTAGTTCTCACGCCGCTGATGTTCTATGCCGCGACGAAGACCGAGAGCGGGTGGTGGACCGCATCGACCGGCATCGCGCTGGCGCTCGCGCCACTGGGCTGGCTCACGATCGTTGCGACCAACCTGGTTGCGCTGCGGCCGCGGCGCACCGGCGCCGACGAGCTGTTCGGCTCGCTCCCCACTCCACAGTCGGTCCGGACTTCCGCGTTGCTCGCCAGCGGGATCGGCCCTGCGATCACGGCCATCGTGCTGGCCGTCGGTGCGGTCGTCACACTGGCGGTCACACGTGGTGACGAGCTGCGGGGTTCGCCACAGTGGGCCGAGATCGCCGCGGGGGTGCTCCTCGCCGCAGGCGGTGCGTGCGTCGGGGTCGCGGTGGCGCGCTGGTTGCCGCGCGGCGTGTATGGGCCGCTCGCCGTCGTCGTCGTGATCCTCCTCCAGACCCGGTTCCTCGACGGGACCACCTGGCCCTGGGACCGCGGCGAGGCTGACTCGATCAGGTTTTTCGGCTTCCTGGCCGAGCCGACGAGCGTGGGCGACCCATTCCTCGAGCTACGCCCGTCGGGCTGGCACCTGCTCTACCTGACCGGTCTCGTGGTTGCCATGGCTGCCGTCGCGCTCGCCCGAGAGGGGATGCGCCGACCGGTGGCCGGGCTGCTGGCCGCGGGCCTGGTGGTCACGGTCGGCACGGGCTGGCGCCAGACACGACCGCTCTCCGAGGCGCGCGAGGTCGAGATGGTCGACGTACCTCATCGACCCACGTGCCCACCAGATGTGCGAGCAGGCGAAACGTGTCGAGTACTGCGCATACCCCGACTTCGCCGACGATGTGCCGGAGTGGCGCGACCGTGTCGAAGCGACGTTGGCGCTGATCCCCGCGGTCGCGTTCACCGACCGTCCGCCATTGAAGGTCATCCAGCGGCCCGCGACCATCGCCTCCAACGATGACTGTTCGCCGGTCGCGTTCCATACCAGCCTGTCGCGCGGTGTCGCCGCAGCGTGTGTCGCCGTCGGAGCTGTGGCCGGCCGATGGCAACGTCCACCCGCCGTTCATCGAGGAATCTTCATGGTGCTCGGAGGACGACCTCCACGGGTTCTTCCTCGCGGTGCAGACCGCGGCGTGGACCGTCGGACTACCCCCCGCACCATGGGGCCTGAACCGGCGATGCGACGCGAATGGTCAGGCCCGCGCGGTGGTCGCCCTGTGGGTGGGCGCCGCCGCGACACCCGACGGCGCCGAGACGTTGCGCATGATCGTCCGCTCGGCGCAAGGTGAAGGCGCGGCTCGCCTCGCGTTCGCGGCGTGGGACGACCCGCCGATGTGGGGCGTCGACTACACGGTTGCCGACGCCCGCACGGCCCTTGCTCTCCTGAAGGTGCCGACCGCCGAGGTGCGCACAGTGCTTGAACGTGACTGGGTTCGTTGGACTGGCTCGGGAACGTCGGCGGATGAGCTCGCCAAGGAATTCGGCGTCGTCGCGAGCTTCGGGGGTCCTACGCCAGCCCGCAACCTCTGTCCGTGACCATGCCGAGGACTGGAGTTGCCGCGCTCCGGGCGCGCCAGATGACGGCGCTTGCGCCGCCAGCACTCCGAGTGGTCTCCTGGCAGCCGTTGGCAACCGCTATGGCCGTCGGCATCGTGATCGTCGCCACGGGCAGCCCCGCCAGCGTGATGACCCGCTTGGCGATCGCTGCCGCGGCGGTGGCGGCCGGTACCGCGTTCACGCTCGACGACCCTGCCTCAGTGACACTCGCCGCGTCTCCGACCTCGCGGCCGGCGCGTCGTTTCGCGCGCGTTGCCTGTGTCGCGGTCGTCACGGGTATGTGGTGGGCGGCGGCAGCGGCCGTGGCATCATCGCGTATGGGTGCGCTCCCACTGCGAGGCCTTGCGCTCGAACTCGCCGCGTTCGTGGCCGTGGCGCTGGCGGTGTCGGCAACGGCGGCGTCGCAAGGGGACCAGACGGGCGGTGGTGTCGCCGGTGTAGTCGTCGTCGTCGCGTGCTATGGGAGTACCTTTCTGCCGCCGCGCTGGTGGCTGCCGTTTCCCGCCTACCCGAGCGCGCCAGGTGCGTCCGCCCGGCTCACTGCGACGTTCGCCCTTGCGGCCTGCCTTCTTGCCGTGACATCGCGCGACCCAGCGAGCCGCACCGTGTCGATACGCAGACGGGACGAACTCGGCGATCGCCGCCTGTGAAGTGCCAAGAACCATTTCACGTTCTCGATGCGACAGACGTCCGAGGCTCGCGATCGAACCGATCGAGGCCATTACCGCACCAATCCCAGGAGGCAACATATGAAGCTGCGACATTTTGGTCCCATCGTGCTGGCGGCGTTCGCGTTCGTCGCTGTGGGGGCGGTGCCCGCCGCGGCTGGAAACGGGAACTCGAGCACTATTGGTGAGGGACCTGATTTGGTCTCGACACTGGTGAGCGTGAATCCGTTCTCCGGCGCACAGGTCGAGGTTGTCGCGGCCGAGATTGGCCAGGGCAACCTCCAAGTCACCCTCGACGTCTCGGGTGTCGACGCACCCGCGGGTACGAAGTTCGGCGCGCATGTTCACGTGAATCCTTGTGGTGCGGATTCGAGTGTTCCGACGCTCGGCGCTGGAGCGCATTATCAGGACATCAGCGGGACCGGGTCGCTGCAACGCCACGAGATCTGGCTCGATTTCACTCTTGATGCAAACGGCCGCGGCCACGCGGTAGCGACCCGACAGTTCACGGTGGCCGCTCCGGCAGCTCGGTCGGTCATCATCCACGCGTTGAGTACCGACCATGAAACTGGCGTCGCGGGCGGGCGCCTCGCGTGCACCAACGTCAGCTTCTGATTCTGCCGGTCTCGTCGCCAACGAGACTGGTTTTGGCGTGACCCTCTCGGGGGAAGTCGCATTCTGACCGTGCGAAAACAGTGGGGCGTCGTCGCGATGAGCATGTCGCGGTGACGCCCCACTTGTGTATGTCGATCAAACGGACGGTCCGGAGGCCTGTCAATCGAGCGCAGGCAACAGCTGGGCGGCGAAGTTCGCGACGTCACGACTGAAGCGAGATGGGTCTTCCCAGCGCGGTGTGTGCCCCGTTCCCGCGTAGACGACCAACCTGACCGTGGGCATGTCGCTCACCAGCTGGTCCTGCATGTCCCGCGAGACCACGGCGCCGCATTCGCCCCAGATCAGCAGTGCTGGTGCATCAATGAGCGACAGGCTCACGATGTCGTCGTAGTCGACCAGCGCGGCAAACGTCTCCGTCCAAACCCGTGCCGGGACCTTGAGGACCTCGTCGATCAACCGGTCGAGCAACTCCGGCGTGACACCATCGGACGACGTGTCGATCACGAAGGATCGGACCAGGTCTGGGCTGATCGGGTCGTCCAGACCCGCCACGACCGACCGCACGAACTCCTGGAGACCGGCATCGCCGCGCAACGACACCGCGACCGTGTGCAAGGAGGGCGGAAGCTGATCGAGAACCGGCTGGTAGGAACGCCACGAGTCCGTGGGACCTGGCAACAACACGAGAGCGACATCCGTGGCCTCGCCCTGTTCCGCGTACGACAGGGTCAGCCCAGACCGCAGGTTGACGCTCGAGACGGTCGCCACGGCGAAATCCTATGGCCACGCACCGCCCTCAACGTGCCGCCCAGTCCCCGGTGCTCGGAGAAGTTCTGGCGCGGACCGCAGTTACTATTCGGGCCGGTCAAGGTTCCCAGACGCGACGCTGGACAGGAGGTGCCATGCCGACGATCAGGTTGACGGCTGCTGACGAACAGCGGGCCGAAGAGTTCGCGGGGAGCTTGTTCGGTGCGTGTTTGGCGACAATGGAACTCGCGAACGTCGAGTTGGGCATCAGGCTCGGCCTCTACGAGGCCCTCGCGAACATGGGACCCGTCACCGCTGCGGAGCTTGCCGCTCGCGCCGGTATTGCGCCGCGTTACGCACGGGAATGGCTCGAGCAGCAAGCGGTCTCGGGTGTCGTCGAAGTCGACGACACCGCGAAGCCACCAGACGAGCGAAAGTTCGAGTTGCCGAACGCGCACGCGCACGTCTTGCTCGACGACGACAGCGAAGCATGCATGAAGGCGTGCGCGGCCGTCGTGCCATGGGTGGCGAAGGCGATCGACATCATGGTCGAGGAGTTCCGAGAGGGTACGGGTGCCGAGTTCGGGCTGTTCGATCTTCACGACGTCCAAGCGGCATTCACGCGTCCGGTGTTCGTGAACCACCTGACGCAAAACTGGCTCCCGGCATTACCCGACGTGCAGGCGAGGTTGGATGCGGGCACGCGGGTTCGGATCGCCGAGGTGGGTTGCGGTGAAGGACTGGCGGCGATCACGATCGCCCGGGCGTATACGAACGCCGAGGTGGACGGTTACGACCTCGATAGCGCGTCCATCCTGGTCGCGCAGCGGGCAGCAGCCGACGCTGGAGTCGCTGATCGTGTCACGTTCGAGCGGCGCGACGCCGCAGATCCGACGATCACTGGCAACTACGACCTGGTCATGGCAATCGAGATGCTCCACGACGTTCCCGACCCAGTCGGCATTCTCCGGACGATGCGGACTCTTGCCGGTCCTGCGGGAGCGGTGCTTGTGGTCGACGAGCGAACCGAAGAGACGTTCACGGTGCCGACAAACGAGATGGAGCGATTCTTCTACTCGTTCAGCACCCTGCATTGCCTTGCGGTCAGCATGCAGAACGGTGGTGCCGGTACAGGCACGGTGATCCGACCTGACACGATGCGCGACTACGCGACCCAAGCAGGTTTCGCGACCGTCGAGACCCTGGACGTGGAACACCCACAGTTCCTGCTCTACCGACTCAGCTGACCGTCTCCTGCAGTGCGACTGGGTCGCAGAGCTGCGTGCTCACAACGCGCCACTTGAGGATCGGCTGGCGGGCCGGTGAACCGATCGCAGGGGTCCGTGGCACAGTGAAGTGTGGACCGGGACGATCGGAGCGACGCTGAGCTGGTGGCTGCGATCGCCGATCGTGATCGTGGGGCATTGCGGGAGCTGTACCTGCGCCATGAGCCGTGGCTGGTGCCGCGGCTGACACGACGATGTTCCGACCATCAGATCGTCGAGGAGGTCGTGCAGGACACCTTCGCGAAGATCTGGGGCTTCGCGAAACGTTACGAAGCTCGTGGCGAGGTCGGCGCGTGGGTGTGGGGGATCGCAGTGCGAACGCTCATGCATCACGTCCGGCCCCGGAGGCCGCTGCTCGCGCGACTGCAGTCGCTGCGTCACGACGACCGTCTCGCATCCGCCGAAGACGAGCTGCTGCTGCGGGTCGAGCATGGTGACGTGGGAGTCGCGTTGGGCACGTTGTCTCCCGAGCTGCGGGCCGTCGTACAGGCCACCGTCATCGACGGGCTCACCACGAGAGAAGCCGCAGCGTTCCTCGGAATCCCAACCGGCACGGTCAAGACGAGGATGCGCCGTGCCCGTATCCACCTCCGGGAGGCATTGGCATGACGGACTGGCACGCAAGACACGAGCAACTCGTTGCCTTCGGTGACGGATCGCTCGACCCGGTTGCGGCGACGTCGCTGGAAACCCATCTCATTGCATGCGAATCGTGCCGCGCGGCGATGCGGCGCATCGACGCGGCCGCGGGCGAAGGCGAAGGCGAGGTCCGTCGAGAACGGATCTGGATGACGATCGCCGATCGGATCGACCATCCGTCGCACGAGTGGAGCGGTCACCGGTGGCTCCACACGACCCTCGGCGCGCCGTCGTTGCGCTGGGCAACGCTGGCGTTGGTCCTGGCGTTGATCGCAGTTCCGATCGGTGCCTCGGCGGGAAGCGCACGGGCCGCGGTGGCAGTGCTGTTCGCGCTTGCGCCGCTCGCACCGGTGCTCGGCACGGTCCTGGCGTTCCGCTCCGACACCGATCCGGCGGGCGAGCTGGCCGCGGCAACGCCGCTGGTCTCGATGAGGCTGGTGCTGATGCGCGCGGCTGTGGTGCTCGGGGTCGCACTCCCGGTCGGCATCGTCGCGAGCGCATTGTTGCCGGTTCGGTTCACGTTGGTGATTGGCTGGCTGCTGCCGGGCGTCGGCTTGTGTGCGCTCGTGCTCGCGTGCGCCTCGCGGATGGAACCGACGCGTTTCGCGTCGGTTCTCGCCCTCGGCTGGGCATCGGGCGTGGCAGCCGCGTTCACCCGCACTCGGCATGTACCTCTCGCTACAGCGCTCGAACAGATCTTCGTGAACCAACAATCCACCCAGGTGGCGTTCGGAGCCATTGCGGTCATCGCCGCGGTCGGTCGTCTTCGTTCGCCGCGCCGAGGTCCGACCGTGGAGCACGTCATGACGCCCGTAATCAACGCAGTGGAACTCTCGAAGCGGTTCGGTGCTACCCGCGCGGTCGACGGCATCGACCTAACGATCGGTGGCGGAGTCGTGGGGCTTCTCGGTCCCAACGGCGCGGGCAAGACGACGCTCCTCCGCATGCTCGCGACTGTGCTCGCACCCGACGACGGCGACCTCCGGCTCTTGGGGCTCGACCCGGCACGACCCGGCGAGAGGGTGACGATCCGGCGCAGTCTCGGATACCTGCCTCAGTCACCGGGTCTTTACGGAGGCTTCAGCGTGTTCGATCTTGTCGACTACGTAGCGGTGCTCAAAGAGATGACCGACCGGGCCGCGCGACGCGAGGAGGTCCGTCGAGTGCTCGACGCGGTCGGACTCAGCGACGTGATGCACAAGAAGATCCGCCGGCTCTCCGGGGGTACCCAACAGCGAGTCGCGCTCGCAGCCGCTCTGCTCGGCCGGCCGCCACTCCTCGTCCTCGACGAGCCTGCGGCAGGCCTCGACCCCGACTACCGATTGCGGCTGCGCACCTTGCTCTCCGATGCCGGGGCTGTTGGCACCGTGGTGGTGTCGACGCATCAGACAGGCGAGGTCGCCGCGCTCTGCCAGCGCGTGCTGGTGATCCTCGCTGGGCGGGTGATGTTCTCCGGCACGCCCGGGGCGCTCGCCGAGGTCGCAGCGGGACGGGTCTGGGTCGATGACCACAGCGGCGCCGGATCCGTCCGGTCATGGATCACTGCCGAGGGGACGACTCGCAACGTCGGTGATCCGCCGGACGGCGCCGAGCTCACCGACCCCACCATCGACGACGGCTATCTCTTACTCACGAACTCGGAGGCTCGAGCATGACGACCACCGCGTCCACGATCGGCGCCGCACGACCCAACGTGCGTCGAGACGCCGTCGTGGCGCTTGCCCGAACCGAGGCCCGCCGCGCGCTGCGGGGACCGGCGTTGTGGATCGGGCTCGTCGTCACCGCCTGGTTCGGGTCCAACGCCAGCGGCGGGGCCGACTGGCAGGCGGGCAACTACCAATGGTTCTCGGTCACGTTCGGTCCGCTGGCCGCGGGGATCTTCGTCGCCGGCGTGCTCGCGGGCGGCCGCGACCGCCGCAGCGACGACCGACCCGCGCTGGCCGAAGAAGCCGCACTCGAGAGCACTGCCAGGACGACCGCGCGGATGCTCGGCCTCCTCCCGCTCGTCCTGATCGGTGCGGTGATCGTCGTCGCGGTCGCGGTCGGTATCCGCATCGAAGGCGGTTTGTGGGTCGGCGACGAACCCGGCCGTACCGATGCTGCCGTGCACGGGATCGCCGAAGTCCTCCAACCCATCCTGCTGTTCGTGGTCGCCGCAGCCGCGGGTGTCGCCGCCGGGCGCGTCTTCCGCCGCCGAACACCGGTCGATCATCGTCGGCATCGTGATCTTCTTCTTGTTCACCGGCGCCTACTGGATGTGGCAGTCGCCGCCGATGATCTACGCCGTTCCCATCCAGACCCAGCCGATCGAGGTCACGATCGATGGGGACGCCACGAACCCGACGAAGTTCCCGGCCGACTGGTTCCTCGTCGACCCCGACGAGCAGCACCGATCGGGCGCGGAATGGAAGCGGACGCTCGTGAGCCAGCCTCTCGCCGTCGCACACGACGTCTACCTGATCGGGCTCGTCGCACTCGCCGTTGGTATCGCGCTCGGAAGCGGCAAGGGACGCCGGCTCATGGCCGTCGGGTTTGGTGGTCGCAGGCCTCGGGATCGCCGCCCAGGTCGTCGCGATGCCCGACAATGCCACGAAGGTCGAAGTGCCTCAGTGACCGACCAGCTCCGCTACACGGTACGGGTCGTCCACTGGGCACCCCTTGGCGTTGTGATCGCCGTAGCGGTCGCGGTCGGCGCGATCTTGCGCGTCGGCGACGGTGATATGTCCGGGCAACTCTCGGTCGCGATCATCGGTGGCATCGCCGCAGCCGTGGCCTTGAGCCTCGACGACCCCGCTCACAAACTCTTGAGCGCGGTGCCCGTGGGTGTGCGACGACGCCTTGCTCTTCGCGTCGCCTTCGTCGTACCGACCGCGATCGTCGGGTGGGTCCTGATCGACGCGCTCGCAGGATGGGTCTTCGACCGACCGATCGGCGGGCCAGGGGTGAGCGCGCTCCTGGCGCTCACGATCGTCGGTGTCGCCGCCACGGTCGTCGCGCAGCGGCGTAGTCCCGAACGAGCCGCGTCGATCGGCGCGTCGATCGCGCTCGGCTGGGCGCTCAGCATCACCCTCACGGGCGAGGGGATCCTCGGCGACGTGTCGAGCGCGTGGATCCACCATCCTTGGATCGTTGCCGCCTTCGGGTCTTTGATGATCTGCCTCACGCCCACGCGATGAGCGGACGGATGCTGGGACAGATATGTGGACAGAAGAGTAGACAAGTAGTAGCCGATGAAGGTCATATAGTTCCTGGTCACACGATTCTTAGGCCGGACAGAAGATCGGACAGGTTAGGATCCACCTGATGGATCACCCCTGGATCAGCTACACGGTCGAGCTCAACAAGATGGTCCCCCGTTCTGGATGTCCCTCGGCGAGGCGAGATCCAAGTGCGCCCACCTGTGATCGGGTGCCCCTCCCGAAGGTCTATGCCGACCAGCTCCACAGGATCACCCTGGCCAAGGGCGCGCACGCCACGACCGCGATCGAGGGCAACACGCTTTCGGAAGACACGGTGCGGGCCATCATCGAGAAGCGCCTGATCCCGCCCTCGTCCGACTACCAGGTGCGCGAGGTCGAGAACGTCGTCCGGGCCTACAACTGGGTGCTCGCCGAGATCGGCGCGGGCAGACCGCCGGTGCTCACGCCAGCACTGATCGCAGACTTCAACCGGACTGTGCTCGAGGGACTGGACGACCTCGATGACCATGTCGTCCCCGGCGTGCTCCGCAAGGAGTCCATCGTCGTCGGGCCGTATCGGGCCCCCAACTTCGAAGAGTGCGAAGAGCTGCTCGTGAAGATGTGTGACTGGCTCAACGGTCCGGCCTTTGCCGGCGAGGGACCGATGCGTCTGCCTGTTGCCGTCGTCCGGGCGTCGTTGGCTCACCTGTACCTCGCCTGGATCCATCCCTTCGGCGACGGCAACGGTCGCACGGCACGGTTGTGCGAGTATCTAGTGCTGGTGACCTCGGGCGTGCCCACGTCGGCCGCGCACTTGATCTCCAACCACTGCAACGACACCCGCGACGAGTACTACCGACAGCTCCGCTACGCGAGCGAGTCCGGTGGCGACGTCGGACCGTTCCTCCAGTACTGCGCCGAGGGTTTCGTCACCGGCCTGGCCGACCAGCTCCAGTTCGTCTACGACCGCCAAGTTCGGTTGACCTGGAACGAGCACGTCGCCGATCAGGTCACCGGTCGTGACGTCGAGATGCGCCAGCGCCGAAGCCTTATAGCGAACACCCTCCTTGGGCGGGGGGTCGTCGCCAAACGCGACCTGCCCCGCCTGACGCCCGATCTCGCGGCCGCCTACTCGACCTGTGGGTCGAAGACGTTGGCTCGCGACCTCAACGAATTGCTCTCACTTGATCTGCTCGTCGAACGCGACGGCGGGTACGCGGCGCGTGAGGAGGTTCTCCTCAACCTGCTCCCCTTGGTCGTCGAGGAGACGCCCATCCACGAGGCTGCCGGGACGGCGCCGGCGTCGACGGCCTGACGGAGCTGGAGTCGTTGTTCGACCGCCGAGACGTCCCGCGAGGCATCTGCAGCTGGCTCCCGGCAGGGCGACCGTGACCGAGATCGAGGCTATGGCCGACCTCGCAGGATCAACGCCGCCTGAACCCGTCACCGACTGTCAGGTAGCTACCGAATACGACCTGTCAGGCGGGTACCGGGGCTTGACAAGGGTCATGCCGCCTCGTGACCGGGTACATAGTGCCAGGGCAGACGACCCCGCCGAGACTTGGATTACAGCACCGTAATTCCAAGTTTCAGCCGCGAGACTTGGAGTCAGAGACCTACAACCCAAGTCATGTCGTCGTTGCGGGACTCGCCGATCGGATCGGTCGTCGCCAACAGTGGCCACGACGCGCGCTTCGGTGAGGACTACGAGGCTTGGGCCTTCGTCCCGGAAGATCTGCCCGACCGCGTGGACCTGCCTGGGTCCGTGTGGATGGTGGTCAGCGAGGCAAACGTGGAGCTCGGTCGCCTCGATGCGGCAGCCAGTCTCATCCCCAATCCCCATCTGGTAACGCGTATCGCCACCCGTCGTGAAGCGATCGGCACCTCAGCGCTCGAGGGAACCTATGCGGAGCTCACCGAGTTGTTCGCAGCCGAGGTCCTCCCCTTTGAGGAGCAAGAGACCGAGGTAGCGCCCAACGTGCGCGAGGTCATGAACTACGCCCGTGCCGCCGACGGCGCGTATGGCTGGATAGGTGAGCGCCCGATCACGCTCGGGATGTTGGCCTCGTTGCAAGCCGAGATCGTCCGGGGCACCGAGAGCGACGGTCCGGAAGCCGGCGCGATCCGGCAGAGCCAGGTCTTCATCGGGACAAAGAATCGCCGGGTAAGCGAGAGCCGCTTCACGCCTCCACCCCCAGGCGACCAGCTTCGGGCCATGTGCGAGCGGTGGATCGCCTGGCTGAGCGCTGAGAAGCCTTACGAGCAGATCCAGCTCATCGCCCGCGTAGCGATGGCGCACTACCAGTTCGAGATGCTCCACCCGTTCACCGACGGCAACGGTCGTGTCGGACGCCTCGTCGCCATCCTGCAGTTCATGCGCGAGGGTGCGCTTCGGTCGCCGGTCTTGTCTGTCTCGCCGTGGCTGAAGGACCGCGCCGACGAATACCGCGATCACCTCCTGGCCGTCAGTACCACCGGTGATTGGGGTCCCTGGGTCCAGTTTTTCGCGCAGGCCGTCTGTGCCGAGGCCAGCTCAGGCCATGAGCGCATCATGCGCCTGCTCGGCTTGCGTGAGGAGCTCGGCGAGACGGTGCGCTCCTCCTTCCCACGTGCTCGGTTGGCCGTGGAGATCGCCGACGACCTCATCGCATATCCGATCCTCTCGGTCTCCGAGGCCCAGCGACGCTACGGCCGCACGAACCAGGCCAACCGCAACGCGATTGGGTCGCTCGTCGAGCTTGGGATCCTTGAGCCCTACGGAGACGCGCGGTACGACCGCCTCTACTGGAACCGCCGGGTGTTCCAGATCATCGACAGCTGATCACCACGGTCCCGTGCGATCGACAGCGTGATCGACGGTGCCTCGTTGGACGACTCGTTGTGTTGACCACGCGGGGTAGGAGTTGAGCGAAGAGGCAAGCGGACGCCCGTCTCGGGCCCTCGAACGACGGAGGCCCGGGCTCCTTGATGTGTTATGACCGGCCGTGGAACTGGAGCGGGTGACGAGAATCGAACTCGCGTTCTCAGCTTGGGAAGCTGATGTTCTGCCTCTGAGCTACACCCGCGTGAAGCGTCTGAGCCGGACACACGCCAGGCTCAGCGTCGGTGCCGCCGAAGGGATCGGACACGCCCAACCTCAGCCGAAGCCCTGGAGTGACCTCTCCAAAACAACACGTCGCGACCATTGGCGTCACCACGCAGCACGAGACGCTAGCAAGCATCGCCCGCGTGGCTGGCAGTCGGCCGGGGGGTTGGCGGCGAGAGGCACCGAGTCCAAGTTCGCGACGACTGAGGTACAGCTGACGGCTGGGGTGCGACGACAATGGACGTTCGCCTCTGCTGCGAGCAAGTCGTGCGCGCCAGAGTGCAACGAGCCCGGCAATCGGAGTTCGTGCGCGGAAGGACGATGCAGATGCTTGTCGCCAATGAAGAGCAAGCCGTTCGCTGGATGAGTTCATGACGTCGAAAGTTCCCGCCCCTCTGTCACCGGAGCACCAGGGCCCGCCGGTGGGGCGCATCGTGCTGACCGTCTTCGGTGCGGTGCTCCTCTTGATCTCGCTCGCGCTCGGCGCTGTGGGTGGATTCGCGACCTGGGCGTACAGCACGCAACGGGATGCTGAAGGCTTCTTCACCAGCAATGCCGAACACTTCGAGACGCTCACGTACGCGGTCACGTCTGAGAATCTCGATCTCGGGGTCCTCCCTGGTAGCGATGATCCCAGTTTCGACTTCGGGGATATCGCGACCGTGCGACTGCAGGTGGCGACGGAGAACGACGCCCCGGTGTTCGTCGGCATCGGTCGCCAACGTGACGTTGATCGCTATCTTGCGGGTGTCGCGCATGCGCAGGTCGACAGCATTGACGTGCGGCCCTTCAGCGCGACATATGACGTCGAGCGCGGTGGCGCACCGGCTGCGCCACCTGGAGAGCAGCGTTTCTGGGCAGTGTCGGCCCAGGGTCCAGGAGATCAAAGCGTCGAGTGGGAGCTTCAACGCGGCAGGTGGGCGATCGTCGTCATGAACGCCGACGCATCGAAAGGTGTCGGAGCAGAGGTCTCGGTCGGCGTCAAGGCAGATTGGGTGCTGCCGGTCGCGATCGGGTTTCTCGCCGGCTTCGCCGTGCTGATGATGGTCGGAACGATCCTGCTCGTGGTCGGAGTGACCAGGCTTGGCCGGCGGATCCCAGAGGCCCCGATCGCAGGTCTGCGTCCGGTGCGCCTCGGGGGTCGCTTCGATCCGAAGCTGAGCCGGTGGTTATGGCTCGTCAAGGGGGTGTTGCTCTTCCCGCATTTGGTTGTTCTCGTGGTGTTGTGGCTGTGCTTCGCGGTCGTCACGGTGATTGCCGGGTTCGCGATTCTCTTTACCGGCCGCTACCCACGCTCGCTCTTCGACTTCAACGCCGGTGTCTTACGCTGGAGTTGGCGCGTCGCGTTCTATTCGTTCGGAGCGTTCGGGACCGATCGTTACCCGCCGTTCACGCTGGGCGAGTGCCCGGACTACCCGGCAACTCTCGAAATCGGTTATCCCGAACAGCTCTCACGCGGCCTCGTGCTCGTGAAGTGGTGGCTCCTCGCGATTCCCCACTACATCGTCTTGGGTGCCTTCGGTACTGGGATGTTCTTGGGTTGGGGCAGCGGCGACGGTTCGCTCATCGCGGGTTTTCCCGGATTGATGGGCTGGCTCCTGATGGTCGCGGTCGTCGTGTTGTTGTTCATCGGACGCTATCCACGTGGTATCGCCGACCTGGTCGTCGGACTCAACCGATGGGCATACCGCGTCATCGCCTACGCGGCACTGATGACTGACGAGTACCCGCCGTTCCGCCTCGATCAGGGTGAAACCGAACCCGAACCGATCGCCGAGGAAGGCTCGGCGTGACGCAGAACCAGAAGCGCGACGCGAGTGTCGGACCGTGCCAGGACTACGAGCCGCCGACCGGTCGTCTACTTGAGAAGGTCTGTGTGCGCAGACATGAAGATCTGGTCGATCTTGCCGGCGAGGTTCACACGAAAGGAAACGAACTGCTGGCCGGCACCGACGCCGAAGTAGGTGTCGTCGATCAAGTAACGGCCGTACGGTCCGCGCTTGTAGAGGTCGAGTGTGGTCGGGGGAATGTCGAAACTCCATGGTCCACGCGCCTCCGTCAGGTACGAGGACATCTTCGCCACCGCTTGGGCCCCCGGCACGGTGCCGTAGGCCTCGGATCCAGCGATCGCATACTCAACCGACGTTGCCATGTGGTCTTTGATCGGGGCATCGTTGTTCGAGTCGAATGCCTTCTCGATTGTCGGCAGGAGGTTGCTGAACCTGACTCGCAGCACGCCGGCTTCGGCGATGTTCCCGTCCTTGGGTGAAAGTGTCTTCAGGACGATCGCTCCCCTCGAAGCTGTCGGCTGACTGAAGGTGATCGCCTTCGAGAACGGGGCAATTTCGGTGCCGCCACCCATGACCGTGTCGCTCGCGAGGGGCTTTGTCGTCCCGTCTTGGCGGATTTCGACGTTGACAACCGCCTCGAACGCAATGCTGCGGCCGGCCAACGTGACCGGTGATGCGATCGGCATGTTCCATGTCGGCGTTTCGAGTTGCAGGTTCGCGCTCGAGGCGGCGATGACCCACCACGTGTTGTCGGGGCCGAGCTGGCGGACCGCGACGGTCGTGGTGGGACCGGGCGAACTCGCTTTGACCTCGACTTCACCGGAACGGGTATCGCCCTGCATGAAGACGCCGACGATTGGATCGACGAACCCGAGGAATTCCGTGGCGAAGGAACGAGCGGCCTTCACCGGATCGTCGTAGCGATCGGAGCGTGTGACGAACGGCCAGATGGCGGTGTCCGTGTCGACCACGGGCACGGCAGTGCTCGGCGGAGAGGTGGAACTGGTAGCGGGCCGCTCTTTGATGCTCGTCGTTGTGCGCCGCTCGGTCGACGAATCGTTGTCGCATCCCACCGCCAGCACGGCCATCAAGACGGCGGCGCTCAAAGCCTTCACAAGGGTTCTCATCAGATCATGCTGCCTGAGCGTTCGGTATTTGCTCAGGGCACAATGTCACGAAGTTGACATCGCCGCATGTCGTTGGCGAGCGCTTCGACGCGATCGTGTTGAGCAGAAACCTTCAGGCTCATTGCGATGATGCCGCCGATCTCCTGAGGTCAATTCCGCACGCGGCTACGATCCGAGCCCGATGATTCTCTCTGACATCTCCATTCGCGAAGAACTCAGCGCCGGTCGCATCCTCATCGAGCCGTTGGACGAGGCGTGCATCCAGCCGTCGTCGGTTGACCTCCACGTGGACGCGTACTTTCGCGTGTTTCGGAATCACACGACGACGTTCATCGATCCGAAGGAGCCGCAGGAGGATCTGACCGAGCTGGTCGAGATCAAGCCTGACGCATGCGTTCGTATCTCCATCCTGGCGAGTTCGTACTGGGCACCACGCTCGAACGCGTGAAGCTCCCCGCCGATCTCGTTGCGAGACTCGAGGGCAAGAGTTCGCTTGGGCGTCTCGGGCTGTTGATCCACAGCACCGCGGGTTTCGTCGATGCCGGCTGGGACGGCCATCTCACACTCGAGCTTTCCAATGTTGCCAACCTGCCGATTGCGATCTACCCAGGCATGAAGATCGGACAGATCTCCTTTCTGCGGATGACGACCGCGGCCCAGCATCCGTATGGCAGTGATGCAAAGGGCTCGAAGTATCAGGGCCAGCGTGGACCGACGCCGAGCCGGTACTACCTGAACTTTCCCTCGGAGGGCTGAGGCGGGTTCAGCGGGGGAGGGCGTCCTCGATGTCGCCAATGAGCGCGCCGTCGAGTGGTTCGATCGTTGGCGCGTACCGACCGACGATCTCTCCTGAAGCCGCTACCAGGAACTTCTCGAAATTCCAGCGTATATCGCCACTGTGGCCGTCGGAGTCCGCGGTCTCCTCGAGTGTCTTGGAAGATCGGGTGCTTGGCCTCGCCATTCACATCGATCTTCTCGTAGAGCGGGAAGCTCACGCCGTAGTTCGACTCGCAGAACGCCGCTATCTCGCTTGGCGTACCCGGTTCCTGACCCATGAACTGGTTGCACGGAAAGCCAAGGACTGCGAAGCCGCGATCGTGATAGGTCTCGTGAAGTTCTTGGAGGCCGGCGTATTGGGGCGTCAGGCCGCACTTTGACGCAACGTTGACGAGCAACAATGCCTTGCCCTTGTGCTCTGCGAGCGTGGTGGCTTCACCGGAAAGTGTGTTGATCGGCGCCTCGAAAATGCTCATCGCTGCTCCTCGCGATCGCGGTCGGATGACTCAGATACCCGGCGTGAAATTCGCGCTGACCGGTGGCGCGCCGGTGGTTTCGGACTCCAGTGCTTCCAGGAGCTGCTCCTCGAGACGCTGGAGGCGCGGCGAGCGGCGGAGAGTCGACCTTCCGTTTCATAAAAGTGAGGTCTAAGATCACTTTAGTGAAACGAACTGACTTCGAGGCGCTCTGGGATCGGCTCCAAGCCGAGGGCCGAGGCTCGATCACTTCCGCCCAGATCCTCGAAGAGACCGGAGCGAGTGCCGGCGCCGTGCGAGCGGCGACAGCCAACGCCATCGCCAAGGGGCTGCTGTTCTCACCGGCCAAGGGGCTCTACGTACCCGTGTCCCCTCAGTACCGGAGCTGGCGTGTCGTTCCCGGTGATCACTTCATCGACGTCATGATGAGCCACCTCGGCTGCGACTACTACGTCGGCTTCCTATCCGCAGCAGCGCACTGGGGTGCCGCCCATCAAGCGGTCCAGGAGTACCAGGTCGTCGTCAACCGGCACGTACTCAACCGCGACATCGAGCGCGTACGCCTCCGCTTCCACCAGACCCGACACCTCGACGAGCGAGATACCGCGCGAGTCGCCGGAACAGAAGCGATGCTCACCGTCGCTACGGCCAACCAGTGCGCGGTCGATCTCGTCGACGCTCCTTCGTGGGGTGGAGGATTCTCCAACGTGGCGACGGTGCTGGCTGAGCTCCCTGATCTCGACGGCGTTCAGCTCGCTCAGCTCGCCGACCGCCGGGCCCGGCCTATCGCCCAGCGACTCGGGTGGCTGCTCGAACACGTCGAGGCCGACGTCGACCTCGGGCCCCTCGATGCTCTCGTTCGATCCCGGACGCGCACGGTGCTACTCGATGCTCGCCAGGCCCGCCGAGGCGAGCGCGACGAGCGCTGGGGCGTCGTTGTCAATACGCACGTGGAGGCAGACGTTTGATACCTGCGCAGGTCATCGCTGCATGGCGGACCGCGCACCCTTGGGTCAACGATCGCCAGGTCGAACAGGATCTGATCTTGACGCGCCTTGCCGTCGAGATCGCCGACCACCCCGAGCTTCGGGACCGCCTCGTGTGGCGAGGTGGGACCTGCCTCCACAAGATCGTCATGCCCGAGCCGCTTCGCTACAGCGAGGATCTCGACTACGTGGCGTTCGGTATCGAGGGTGCCGACTTTGGGCCGATCCTGTCGGCGCTCCGAGAGGTGGCTCGGAGCGTGGGCGTCGATGTGGCCCGCACGAGGTCAAAGCACCGCAAACTCGAGATCCGGCTGCGATTCGATCCGGCAGGAGGGGGATCGGCCGCCAACATCAAGGTCGAGATCAACATCGACGAGGTCGAGGCGCTGCTCGCCCTCGAACGACGACCGCTGCGCGTCGACACCGGATGGTGGCGCGGCGAGGCCGACGTGCTGACGTTCCACCCTGCTGAGATGATCGGTACGAAGTTCCGCGCTCTCGCACAGCGGAGCAACGGCCGCGACCTCAACGACCTTGAGCTGGCCCGGCTCCACCTCGGCCTCGATGACGATCAGCTGGCCGCATGTGCGGCCCATTACCTCCATCACGAGGGCATCAGCTCGAACGAGTTCAAAGCGCGGCTCTTCGCCCATCTCAGCGACCCCAACTTCGTCGACGATGTCGCTCGGTTCATCACCGACCCGTCGCACACGTTCGAGCCCGCCCGCCTTGTCGAGCAATGGATCTGGTGGAGCGACGAGTTCCTGGACCCTGCCATCGTCGTGCTCCGCACTGGCGGGATGCGACGGCATCGATGCAGAGGGTCTCATCCGTCAGCGCGATCTCCTGGGCGACGGCCTCGTCCAGTGTGCCGCGTGGATTGAAGAGAGCGGCAACGCTCGACGGTGCGTCAACCGCTTCGCTCCAGGTGATGTGTGCTCGGAGCACCAATGATGGGCGCATCGGCGCGGTGGTGCAATGCCCGTATGTCCTCGACCGTCTGCTTCTGGGATGACGAGGTCGAAGGTGGCACGACGTGATCCCGCCTGAAGTTGCAACTGCCGTCAAGGGGAGGCTTGGCCGGATCTACGACGAGCTCCTCGTGGTGATGTTCGACCTTGGGGCTCCGCACGAGGCGCTCGTCGGCCACCGCCATCTTCCCGTCGACGTGGTAGCGCGCCTGGTATCGACCCGACGGGAGTTGCGCACGCTGCCCAGCGACGCCTCGGCCTTCGTCATGCGCCCGATCATGGGACGACCGGGACTGGTGTGGCATGCATGTGGCAAAGCGCCGCGGGAGACGACGAAACGCGCAGGCCGAAGACCTTCGGAAGGCGCCTCTGGCCTACGGGTTTCTAGCGAGCGGGTGACGAGAATCGAACTCGCGTTCTCAGCTTGGGAAGCTGATGTTCTGCCTCTGAACTACACCCGCGTACGACGCCGAACGGTAGCAAGCACTTCGGCTCAGCGCGGCATTCGTGTGCAGGTGGCAACGGGAGTAAACGGGCACGCGCCTACGATCCGAACCCGATGATGCTCTCTGACGTTTCCATCAGCATGGGAGCGACAACAACCGCAGCCCGTGAGCACGGTCAGAGCGCCATCGCTGCGCGGACCTCATTGAGGGCGGCCTCGCCGCCATGGCCACTACCGGTGATGCGACCCGACTCGAGCACGTAGTAGCTGTTCGTCGAGCGCAGCGCGAACCCGACGTGTTGCTCGACCAACAGCAGGGTGAGGTCGCCACGTCGGGTGAGGTTCACGATGACCTGCTCGATCTCGGCGACCACGTTGGGCTGGATGCCCTCGGTCGGCTCGTCCAGGATCAACATCCGGGGCTTGGTCAGCAGCGTGCGGGCGATGGCGAGCTGTTGGCGCTGACCGCCCGACAGCAGGCCGGCCGGGCGATGCAACAGGTCCGTCAGCGCGGGGAACGTGTCGAGCAGCTCGTCGATCTCGGACCGAACGGTCGAGACCAGCTGGAGGTTCTCGAGCGTGGTCATCTGCGGGAAGCACAACTGGCCCTGCGGGACGTACCCCAGGCCACGCCTGACCCGCCGGTTGGGGGGCAGCTTGGTGACGTCCTCGCCGGCGAGGAGGACCTTGCCCGACTTGACCGGGATCAGTCCGACCGCAACCCGCAGCAATGTGGTCTTGCCGGCGCCGTTATGGCCCATGATGGCTACCGCGCCGCCGACGGGCACCGACACATCGGCCCCGGACAGGACCATCGTGCGCCCGTAGCCCGCGGTGACACCGACCATTTCGAGCATCGGTTCAGCCATCCAACGCCACCTCCGTCATGGTCCCCAGGTAGATGTCCTGGACCTGTGGGTCTGCCTGGATCTCGGCGACCGTCCCCTCGGCCAGCACCTTTCCGCCGTGCATAACCGTCACGAAGTCGGCGTAGGCGCGCATGAACTCCATGTCGTGCTCGATGACGACGATGATCCGGTCGCCGACGATCCGCTGGAGCAGCTCGCCGGTCTCCTGACGCTCCTCGGCACTCATGCCCGCGACGGTCTCGTCGAGGAACATCATCTTTGCGTCCTGCACCAGCAGCATGCCGACCTCCAACCACTGTTTCTGGCCGTGCGCGAGGATCCCGGCGGGTCGGTTGGCCGACGCCGCCAGGCCGATCGTCTCCAACGCCCGCTCGACGCTCTCGGGCACCTTCCGGCGTGCGAGCAGCAACGTACCCGCCTTGCGGTGTAGTCCGGCCGCGATGTCCAGATTCTGGAGGACGCTGAGCTGCTCGAACACGGTCGCGGTTTGGAAGGTCCGGCCGATCCCCAGGCGCACGATCTGGTGGGACTTCATCTTGAGCAGGTCGCGCTGTCGGAACATCGCCTCGCCGGTGCCGTGCACCAGTCCTGTCAGGGCGTCCACCAAGGTGGTCTTGCCTGCGCCGTTCGGGCCGATGAGGAAGTGCAGCCGCCCCGGGAGAAAGGTGACGTCGACGCCGGCGACCGCCTTGAAGCCGTCGAAGTCGACGGTCAGGTCGCGAGCCTCCAGGTATTCCTCGCGGGGGAACGAGGCGGTCACGCCAGCACCTTCCGTTGGGGCAACGCTGCCCTCAGCTTTGTCCACAGCGACGTGATGCCACCGGGGAGGAGGAGGACGACAACGATGAACAGCCCACCCTGGAAGTAGGTCCACTGGGTCGGGTAGTGCTCCGATAGAGCGGATTGCCCGAAGCCCACGGCGATGGCGCCCACCGCCGGGCCGAGCAACGAGGCGCGGCCACCGAGGGCGACCCCGGCGATGAGCATGATCGACGCCGTCGCGTCCACGTTCGAGGGTGAGATGATGCCAGCGATGGGGGCGAACATCGCCCCGCCGATGCTGGCCATGACGGCACCCACCACGAACGCCACCAGCTTGATGTTGGCGGGGTCGTAGCCGAGGAAGCGGATCCGTTCCTCCGCGTCCCGGGTGGCGACCAGCAGCTCGCCGTACCTGCTCCGGTAGAGCTGCCAGACGACCACCAGGAAGAGGATCAGCAGGCCGGCCGTGATGAGGTATAGGTTCTTCTTGACCGTCGGGTCGTAGAGGTTCTGTCCGAAGAAGGTGGAGAAGGTGTTCAGCCCGTTGAACCCTCCGGTCTGCTTGATCGTCGCGATCAGCAGCGTCGAGAAGGCGACCGCCAACGCCTGGGTGAGGATGGCGAAGTAGGCACCCTTGACCCGCCGCTTCAGGATGGCGTAGCCGAGGAGGAACGACACGACCGCGGGGAGCGCGACGATCGCGAACAGCGTGAACGGCCCGCTGCGGAACGGTGCCCACCAGCCGGGCATCGTGGCATCGCCGTAGAGGACCATGAAGTCGGGCACGTTGCCCGGGCCGGCGCTCTCGAGCTTCAGGTGCATGGCCATGGCGTAGGCGCCGAGCCCGAAGAACACGCCCTGACCCATGACCAGCATGCCGCCACGACCCCAGGCGATGCCGATGCCCACGGCCGCGAGTGCCCAGGCGCAGTACTTGCCGAGGTTGCCGAGACGGAACGCTGAGAGCGAGTTGGGTGCCCACACCAGGAGCACCAACCCCAGGACGCCGATGGCGAGCAGGGCACCGTAGGTGTGGAGCAGCCGGGCCAGCGAGAACCTATTCGGCGCGTTCGTGGAGGTCTCGGCTGCGTCCGTGGTGCCGGCGGTCTCGGTCGCAGCCACGGTGGTAGTCGTCATGCCAGCGACCTCGTCCGAACGGTGAAGAGGCCCTGGGGGCGGATCTGGAGGAAGACCACCACCAGGGCGAAGCTGACGACTTGCGCCATGCTGCCGCTGGTCCAGTTGGTGAGGAACGCCGTGACCACGCCGACCACCCACGCGGCGATCACCGTGCCCTTGAGCTGCCCGACGCCACCGGCGACGACCACGAGAAAGGCCGGGATGATGTAGGCCGTACCGAGCGACGGGTTCGTGCCGGAGATCAGGGCGATGGCGACGCCGCCGACGCCGGCCAGGCCGGAGCCCAGGAAGAAGGTGATGCGGTCCACGTTGCGGGTGGAGATGCCCGTCGTCTCGGCCAGTTCACGGTTCTGCACCGTCGCACGGATCTGCCGACCGAACGCGGTGTACTTCAGCGCCGCATTGAGCCCGGCCAGGCATGCCACGGCCAGCACGATTGTGAAGAGCTGGCGGTACGGCCAGTCGTAGCCGAACACCGCGATGTTGCCGCGCAACCAGCTCGGCGGGCGGACCGGATCGCCCTGGGCCCCGAAGATGTCCTTGGCGAGCTGTCGGAGGACCATGGCTACGCCGACAGTCACCAGGAGCGTGTCGAGCGGCCGCTCGTACATCCGATGGATGGTGGACATCTCCAGCAGCAGCCCGAGGAGGCCCGCGACGATGAAGGCTACGGGGATGGCGACCAGGATCGAGAGGCCGGTGCTGCTGATCACCTGCTGGGTGACGTAGGCGGTGTAGGCGCCAGCCATGAGGAACTCACCGTTCGCCATGTTGATCACGCCCATCTGTCCGAACGTGAGCGTCAGTCCGAGCGCGGCGAGCAACAGGATGGCACCGGTCGCGGTGCCGGTGAGGAAGGGGGTTGTGAATGCGTCCATGACTCCCGCTCTTGAGAGGTTGGTCCCTGGCAGAGGCTGACCGGTCGGTCGGGGGTGCCGTCGCGCGGCACCCCCGACCACTGCAGGCCTCATCCCTTGTTCGGGTCCCACCAGTCGTAGCCCTTGAGGAACGGATCGGGTTCGATCGGACCCTCGGACTTCCACACGATGTCGAACTGGTTGTCGGCGTTGATCTTGCCGATCAGCCCGGTCTTGGCGATGTGGTGGTTCTCACCGTTGACCATGACCTCGCCCTCGGGCGCCGCGAAGGTCACGCCGTCCGCCGCTTTGTTCACGGCGTCGACGCAGAACGACTTCGCCTTCTCAACCATGTTCTTGTAAAGGTAGAGCGATGTGTACGCGGCTTCCATCGGGTCGGACGTCGGCCGGTTCGCGCCGTACTTGTCCTGGAAGGCCTTGATGAACGTGGCGTTCTCGGGGCTGTCGACGCTCTCGAAGTAGTTCCAGGCGGCGTACTGGCCGGTGATGTCCGCACCCATGGCGGGCGCCTCTTCCTCGGCGATCGACACCGAGATGATCGGGGACTTGTCCGCGCCGAGGCCCGCCTCGTCGTAGGCCTTGATGAAGCCCACGTTGGACGAGCCGTTGATGGTGTTGAACACGAAGTCGGGCTCGGCAGCAGCGATCTTGGCCACCTGGGTGGTCCAGTCGTCGCTGTCGAGCGGGACGTACTCCTCGCCGACGATCTCGATGCCGAGCTCCACCGCGTACTGCTTGATGATCTTGTTCGCCGTGCGGGGGAACACGTAGTCGGAGCCCGCGAGGAACAGGGTCTTTACGCCCTCCGACTTGAGGAAGTCCATGGCGGGGATGATCTGCTGGTTGGTCGTCGCACCCGTGTAGTAGATGTTCTTCGATGCCTCGAGGCCTTCGTACTGCACCGGGTAGAACAGCAGGCCGTCGGCGCCTTCGACCACCGGGAGCATCGCCTTGCGCGAGGCAGAGGTCCAACCACCGAAGACGGCCGCGACCTTGTCCTGCGTCAGCAGCTTGTTGATCTTCTCGGCGAAGACCGTCGGCTCGCTCTGGCCGTCCTCTTCGACGTACTCGATCTGCTTGCCGAGGATGCCTCCAGCGTCATTGATCTCCTCGGTCGCGAGCAGGAGCGAGTCACGGACCGTCTGCTCGCTGATGGACATGACACCCGACGTGGAGTTGAGGAAGCCGAGCGTGACGGTGTCACCTTCGACACAGATGCCCGCGGCCGCTTTGTCGCCGCTGTCGGATGCGCCGTTGCTGGACGAGTCGTCCGAGCTACAGGCTGTTGCAAACAGCGACAGAGCGGCGATCGCTGCCAGTAAGACCAAGAGTCGCCGGGACAGGGACCTTGTGGACATCTAATGTCTCCCTTCGATCCCGTGGCGGAGTTGCACGGGTTAGCGCGAAACCTAGGGACGGTCCGTTTCCTGTCGAGAGCGGCCATGTTTCGTGCGAGTTACACCGCAGGCAACACCGCGCAGCCGGGTCAATCGGGCAGGAGTGCCTGCAGCGACCCGCGGGCGACGGCGACGTCGGCGGCCGTGGCGACGGCCAGGAGGCACCCGGGTGCCGGCTGGAGCAGCGCGGCACCGTCCGTCGTGCCAGCGACGACTGGGGCATCAGGGCGCCCGAGGCGGAGGCGGTTGCCGACGACCGACGCACCGTCCACGCCCGCGGGACCGGACCAAGCGGGCAGCGACGTGTCGATCGAGGTGAGCAGCACCGGGGCGTCGTCGATCCGTACGGCGAGGGTGGAGCGGAGCGTCCCGACCGCCTCCCCGACGCGGCCGAAGACCAGCACCTCCTCGAGCCTGACGTCGGCACCGGCGGCCGCGTGCACCGTGGTGGTGGCCTCGTGGCAGGCCCGCTCGGTGAGGATCACCGGCTCCGGCCGCCAGTCGAGGGACGCCCCGTCGGCGACGTAGATCTCGGTGTCCCAGCGCGTGCCGGTACCGCGGGCCGCGTAGACGACGGTCGCAGCCACCGAACGCACTGCGACGGCAACGTCGGGCCCGACGTCCACTCGCACCCGGATGTGGTCCTCGCCTACCGGCGACGCCCCGGAGCCCACCATCCACAGCGTGGCGCCGTCCCAGCGGAACCAAACGGGGGCGCTGCACAGCACACCATCGACGTGCACCGTTCCGCCCGCGCCACGCCGGAGCCGGACCGACACCTTGGTATCGGTCCAGCCGCTGGCGGGTGGCGAGGAGCCAGAGTCGGCTGGGACGTGGCCGTGCACCGTGAGCGCGTGTTGTCCGCGTCGTGTCGTCGCGTCAGCCAGCGGCGGTGGCCGTCGTCGGCATCTGGGCTCGGATCCACTCTGCGATCGGCGCGGCTCCCTCGGACGACGTGAGCGACACGAACACCGTCGGCAGGTCCCCGCGCTGCGCCGCGGCGTCTCGCTCCATGACGCCGAGATCAGCGTTCACCAGGTGTGCGAGGTCGATCTTGTTGATCACGAGCAGGTCCGAGCGCGACACACCCGGCCCACCCTTGCGCGGCACCTTGTCCCCGCCGGCGACGTCGAGCACGAACAGCTGCACGTCGGCCAGCCCCTTGGAGAACGTGAGCGTGAGGTTGTCGCCGCCGCTCTCGACGAGCACGAGGTCGAGCGGACCCTCCCGCTCCTCGAGATCCGCGATGGCGTCGAGGTTGGCGGTGATGTCCTCCCGGATGGCGGTGTGGGGGCAGCAGCCGGTCTCGACCGCGACGATGCGGCTGGCGTCGAGGACCCCCCGGCGCTTGAGGGTGTCAGCGTCCTCGGTCGTGTAGATGTCGTTGGTCACCACGCCGATGCGGAGCTCGTCCGACAGTAGCGCGCACAGCGCGGCGACGAGCGCTGTCTTCCCGGTGCCCACCGGTCCGCCGATGCCGACGCGAAACGCGCAGCTCCCACGGTCGTGGATGCTGTGGTCGTGGTCGTGATGGTCGTGGGTGTGGTCGTGATGGTCGTGGGTGTGGTCGCTACCGATGTCGTGCATGGTGAAGGTCCTTGTCGGTCTGGTGTGGTATCAGCTGCGGAAGAGACGGGTGGGCAGTGCGGCCTGGAGCTCGACGTCGAGCTCCGCGAACGGAGTGGACGCGTGTGGGAGGTGCTCCGCGTCCGGGAGCCCAATCGTGGACTTGGCCACGCCGTCGACCTCGGGACGTAAGTCGTGCAGGACGGCGGTCACGTCGAAGGGGTCGAGCGATAGCAGGCGCAGCCCGGCCGCGCTGAGCGTGGCCGCGGTGCCGTGTGCGCTGGCCAGCGCGGCCTCGTCGGGGGAACAGCCGACCGCCGTCGCGAGCAGGCCGAACGCGACCGGCTGCACCGGAGGCCGTCGATCGGCGAGCGCGATCGGCCAGTCCGGCACGACCCTTGCCGCGGTTCGGGCGAGCGCCCGACCGAGGGACCGCGACGTCGCACGGGCGGCGGCGCTCGGGGTGCGGACACACCAGGCGGCGTCGAGCGCATCGGGGTCCACGCCCGCGGCGGCTAGGCGGGCCGCAGCGGCATCGGTGCGACCCGTCGTCCACAGCCGGCAGGTTACGTAGTCGGCCAGGGACCCGGTGTCGTGGACGCGACCGGCACCGACCGCGGCCTCCAGGCCGTGGCTGTGCGCGTGGGTGCCGTCAGGGAAGCGCCCATCGGCGAGGAGGAGGAGGGAGGCGACCGACACGGTGGGCTTCGGCTCAGAACAGGAAATATCGCTGGGCCATGGGGAGTTCCCGGGCCGGGTCCTGCTCGATGGTGTCGCCGTCGACGGTGACCATGAAGGTGTCGGGGTCGACGGAGATCGCGGGCAGCGCGTCGTTGTTGACCATGTCCGCCTTAGTCACGCCGCGGCAGTTCTCCACGGCTACCATCCGGTGCGACAGCCCGAGCTTGTCGGCGAGTCCGGCGTCGACCGCTGCTGGCGACACGAACGCGATCGACGTGTGCCCGGCGGTGCGGCCGAACGCCCCGAACATCGGGCGGGGGAGCACCGGCTGCGGGGTGGGTATCGACGCGTTTGCATCGCCCATCGCCCCCCACGCGATCACCCCGCCCTTGAGTACGACGTGCGGGCGCACGCCGAAGAACCGGGGGTCGTAGAGCACCAGGTCCGCCAGCTTGCCGGGCTCGATCGAGCCGACCTCGCTGCTCAGGCCGTGCGCGACGGCCGGGCAGATCGTGTACTTGGCGACGTAGCGCTTGGCCCGCTCGTTGTCGGCCCGACCGTCCCCGGGCAGCGACCCACGGCGACGCTTCATGACGTGCGCGGTCTGCCAGGTGCGGATGACCACCTCGCCGATGCGGCCCATGGCCTGGGAGTCCGAGCCGATCATTGAGATGGCTCCGATGTCGTGCAGCACGTCCTCGGCCGCGATCGTCGACGGACGGATTCTGCTCTCCGCGAACGCCAGGTCTTCGGGAACCAACGGGTTGAGGTGGTGACAGACGATCAGCATGTCGAGGTGCTCGTCCGCGGTGTTCACCGTGTGGGGCCGCGTCGGGTTGGTCGAGCTTGGCAGCACGTTGGGCACGCCCGCAACGGTGATGATGTCGGGGGCGTGGCCGCCGCCAGCGCCTTCGGTGTGGTACGAGTGGATCGACCGACCGGCGATCGCGCCCAAGGTCGTCTCCACGAACCCGGCCTCGTTCAGCGTGTCGGTGTGCAGTGACGCCTGGACCCCGGCCTCGTCGCACACCCGCAGGCAGGCGTCGATGGCGGCGGGCGTAGAACCCCAGTCCTCGTGGAGCTTGAAGCCGCTGGCGCCGGCTCGCAGCTGTTCCCACATGGCGTCGGTCGAGACGGTGTTGCCCTTGCCGAGCAGCACCAGGTTGATGGGCCAGCCGTCCATCGAGGTGAGCATCGACGACAGGTAGAAGGGCGACGCGGTGACCGTGGTGGCCTTGGTGCCCTCGGCCGGACCGGTGCCGCCGCCGATGATCGTCGTGGTCCCGGTCGCGAGCGCGGTGTCCAGGATCTGCGGGCAGATGAGGTGGACGTGGCAGTCAATGGCCCCTGCGGTCAGGATCCTGCCGTTGCCAGCCAGCACCTCGGTGGATGGCCCGATCACGAGGTTGGGGTGCACGCCGTCCATCGTGTCGGGGTTACCGGCCTTGCCGAGCGCCACGATTCGACCGTCCTTGATGCCGACGTCGGCCTTGACGATTCCCCAGTGGTCCAGCACGACCGCACCGGTGATCACCAGGTCCGGCGCGCCCTGCGCCGCGGTGCGGAGCGACTGGCCCATCGATTCGCGGATGACCTTGCCTCCGCCGAAGACGGCCTCGTCGCCAGCGAGGCCCGGCCCGCCGGACAGATCGTCCTCGATCTCGATCAGCAAGTCGGTATCGGCCAAGCGGATGCAGTCGCCGGTAGTGGGGCCGTAGAGCGCGGCGTACCTCGCCCGGGACAGGATCGGGCGGCTCACGAGGCGCGGCCCGTCGTTTCGGTGCTCGCGGTCACGTCCAGGGGGGAGTAGAGCCCCCGGAACCCAGCGGTAACGCCCGTGCCGGCAAAGCCGACGAGCTCGACGACCATCGAGATGCCCGGCTCGAAGCGGACGCTCGTGCCAGCGGGAACGGCCAGCCGGCTGCCCACCGCGGTCTCACGATCGAACTGCAGCGCCTCGTTGGCCTCCGCGAAGTGGAAGTGCGAGCCGACCTGCACCGGGCGGTCGCCGGTGTTGAGCACGGTCAGCGAAACCAGATTCCGGCCCTCGAGCAGCACGACGTCATCTTCGCGGAGAAGGATTTCGCCGGGGACCAGCCGGGAGGCACCGTCGTCGACAGCGCCCGGAGCGAGCGGCGCGGGCTGTATTGGTCCATGCAGGGTCACCAGCTTGGTCCCGTCGGGGAAGGTGGCCTCGGCCTGGAGTTCATCGATCAGGACCTCCACCCCCTCCATCACGTCGGAGGTGTCGAGGACGTCGCACCCGGCAGCCATGATCTCCGCCACCGACATGCCGTCACGTGCCGCCTCGAGCACCCAGGCGGTGAGCACCGCGACCGCCTCGGGGTGGTTGAGCAGCAGCCCACGCTCCCGGCGGCGTCGCGCCACCTCCGCGGCGCCGGCGATCATCAACCGTTCCTGTTCGTGGGAGGTGAGCAGCATCCGGTCTCCGTGACGCTCGTCGTCGTCGGTTATGGTTCCGCCGGTCGACCCGCTCCAAGAGTTCAGCTGGCCCGGTCGACCCTGTTCGGACTGGGTGAATCGCTCGAGGTTTGGTGCAGGGTGATGTCAGGTCGGGACCGGTACGGTCCGGTGGGGTCCGGTTCCCGATTGAATGGTAGTAGGTCTGTTTCTTTTCGGCCGGTGGGCCTCAGCGCGGCATTCGTGTGCAGGTGGCAACGGGAGCAAACGGGCACGCGGCTACGATCCGAGCCCGATGATTCTCTCTGACATCTCAATTCGCGAAGAACTCAGCGCCGGTCGCATCCTCATCGAGCCGTTGGACGAGGCGTGCATCCAGCCGTCGTCGGTTGACCTGCACGTCGACGCGTACTTTCGCGTGTTTCGGAATCACACGACGACGTTCATCGATCCGAAGGAGCCGCAGGAGGATCTGACCGAGCTGGTCGAGATCAAGCCTGACGCTGCGTTCGTTCTCCATCCCGGCGAGTTCGTACTGGGCACCACGCTCGAACGCGTGAAGCTCCCCGCCGATCTCGTTGCGAGACTCGAGGGCAAGAGTTCGCTTGGACGTCTCGGGCTGTTGATCCACAGCACCGCGGGTTTCGTCGATGCCGGCTGGGACGGCCATCTCACACTCGAGCTTTCCAATGTTGCCAACCTGCCGATTGCGATCTACCCAGGCATGAAGATCGGACAGATCTCCTTTCTCCGGATGACCACTGCGGCCCAGCATCCGTATGGCAGTGATGCAAAGGGCTCGAAGTATCAGGGCCAGCGTGGACCGACGCCGAGCCGGTACTACCTGAACTTCCCCTCGGAGGGCTGAGGCGGGCTCAGCGGGGGAGGGCGTCCTCGATGTCGCCAACGAGCGCGGCGTCGAGTGGTTCGATCGTTGGCGCGTACCGACCGACGATCTCACCTGAAGCCGCTACCAGGAACTTCTCGAAATTCCAGCGTATATCGCCACTGTGGCCGTCGGAGTCCGCGGTCTCCTCGAGCGTCTTGGAAGATCGGGTGCTTGGCCTCGCCATTCACATCGATCTTCTCGTAGAGCGGGAAGGTCACGCCGTAGTTCGACTCGCAGAACGCCGCTATCTCACTTGGCGTACCCGGTTCCTGACCCATGAACTGGTTGCACGGGAAGCCAAGGACTGCGAAGCCGCGATCGTGATAGGTCTCGTGAAGCTCTTGGAGTCCGGCGTATTGGGGCGTCAGGCCGCACTTTGACGCAACGTTGACGAGCAACAATGCCTTGCCCTTGTGCTCTGCGAGCGTGGTGGCTTCACCGGAAAGTGTTTTGATCGGCGCCTCGAAAATGCTCATCGCTGCTCCTCGTGATCGCGGTCGGATGACTCAGATACCCGGCGTGAAATTCGCGCTGACCGGTGGCGCTCCGGTGGTTTCGGACTCCAGTGCTTCCAGGAGCAGCTCTGCGATGTCCTGGACTTTCACGTCGTCTTCTTTGCCCTCACCCTTGACGCCGTCGTCCATCATCACATAACAGAAGGGGCACGCGACCGCGATGCGCTCGGCGCCTGTTGCCAGTGCCTCCCGGGTGCGCTCGACGTTGACCTTGGTTCCGATGGTCTCCTCCATGAACATCCGCGCGCCGCCGGCTCCGCAACACATGCCCTTGGTTCCGTTACGTGGCATCTCGACGATGTCGATACCACCCAGCGAACCAATCACCTTCCGCGGCGCCAAATAGACGTCGTTGTGGCGTCCGAGGTAGCACGAGTCGTGATAGGTGACACGTTCAGCGAGCGACGCACCTGCGAGGGAGAGCCGTCCATCGCTGATGAGCTGCATCAGTAGTTGCGAGTGGTGCACTACCTCGTAGTGACCGTCGAGCTGCGGGTACTCGTTCTTGAGTGTGTTGAAACAGTGCGGACACTGCGTGATGATCTTTTTGACGCCCATCGCGTTGAGCGTCTCGATGTTCTGCATCGCCAGCATCTGGAAGATGTATTCGTTCCCGCTCCGTCGTGCGGGATCACCCGTGCAGAGTTCGCTCGGGCCGAGGATCGCGAAATCCAAACCGGCACGCTGAAGCAGCTTGGCAACGGCGCGACTTGTCTTCTTATTACGGTCGTCGAACGAGCCGGCACAACCGACCCAGTACAAGTAGTCATGTTCGAGCACGGCGGAACCATCGACAATGTCAACACCGTCGAGGCCGCTCGCCCAGTCGCCGCGCTCGCCTTGATTCATGCCGTAGACGTTCGAGGTGTTCTCCATCGCGCGGTAGGTATTGCCGAGCTCTGCGGGAAAGTCGCTCTCCATCAACGACAAATAGCGGCGCATGTCGAGGATCTTGTCGAGGATCTCGATGTTGACGGGGCAGATCTCATCGCATGCCTTGCACGATGTGCATGCCCAGATCTCTTCACTCGTGATGCGTTCGAAAACGGAACTCGACCCGACGGTGATGGTGTGGTCGACGCCGACCGGCGGTGAGACCTGCGGTGTTCCACTCGCCGCCATTACCTCGCCGACCTTCAACACGATTTCTCGTGGATCCAAGGGCTTCCCCGTCGCGTGCGCCGGGCAGACCGACGTGCAGCGCCCACAGACTGTGCACGCATCGGTATCGAAGAGCTGCTTCCACGTGAAGTCCTCGATGGTGGACGCGCCGAAGGTGTCGAGCTCGGTTTCCATCAGGTTGGGCATGGGCTTCATCGCGCCCTTTGGGCGGTCGGTCGGTCGCAGGTACATGTTCATCGGGGACGTGATCATGTGCCGAAGCTTGGTCGTCGGCAGCACAACAAGGAACGTGACGAAGGCTGCGAAGTGCGCGCCCCAGAGCCACTGGTGCGTCGTGCTGAGTGCATCCGTCGACCACGTATTGATCAAGTCGGACCCCAGGTATCCGACGAATGACCATTGCTCGAACTGTGGACGACCAATCAGCGCAATGCGCGCTGCCTCGATGAAGAAACCGGTGAAGGTGATGACAAGGAACGTCGCAAGGATGACAGCGTCTTCGGGCTTCGTCTTGATCCGGATGCGGTATGGGCGCTGGATATAACGCCTGCCCACTGCCCAGAAGAGCCCCGCGAGGAAAACGAGGCCGGCAGCGTCGCCGACGAACGAATACGCCTGGTACGTACGGCCGTGGAGGAACTTGAGCGGCTCGGGGACCTGGTGGTCGACCTCGAGCAAGACGGTGACGATGAACAGCACCAGGAAACCGAAGTAGATGCATGAATGCATCAGCCCGGCGGCAGGATCGCGCATGAGTGTGCGCATCCAGACTCCGGAGCGGAACGATTCCATGCGGCGCTTTGCGTTGGCTCTAGTGGTGCGACGGTCGTCGGGCTTGCCGCGTTCGTAGTTGCGAACGCGCAGGCTGACGAGCCACGCGGTAACCAGCAACATGGTTGCCGCGACTGCGTAGAACATCCAATAGATCGGATCCGGGATGTTGAAGAACGTCGGCCGGGTGATGCTGGAGTCGTCGTGCCACTCTAAGAATCGCGGAGCGATGCCCGAAGCGATCGTGCCGGCGGCGGCAATGACGCCGATGGCGAATACGATTTGTGAGGGCTTGGGGCGACGCACGTGCGACCTCCAGGACGAGTCGACTCCGGGACGAGGCGAAACGCGGGAAATCTACAGCGCTGCCGGCCGGATTGACGACAACGAATCTGCGTTATTGCACAGATCTGAGATCGGACTCCCGAAGCCTTGCTGCCATTCCGGCCAGAAGCTTGCGGGAAAATCCGGGGACCTCGTCGAGAAGACCGCCGAATTCACGCTGCCCGAGTACGACCAACTTCATCGGCGTGGTTGCCACAACCGTCGCGTTGCGCGGCTCCTTGTCGAGCAGCGCCAACTCTCCGAATGACGTGCCGGGCCCGAGCGTCGCAACCTTTTTGTTGTTGCGGGTCACGTCTGCCGTGCCGTCCATGATGACGAAGAACTCGTGGCCATGCGCGCCCTCGGCAATGAGAACCTTGCCGGTGTCGACCTCGATCTCGTCGGCTCGTCGCGCGACGAGGCCGAGATCCTTGCGGGAGCAGGCGCTGAAGAGCGGAACCTGGGAAAGGAGTTCAACGAAGACGTCTCGACGTGCCATGCCGACAACTTACCGGCTCCGAGTTCTCCAGGACAGGAATTTGTGCCCTGTCACACATGGCCCGCTATCGGTCAACATTTCTTCGAACGTGGGAATGAACTCGCGCTGAGGAAAGTTGATACGTTGACACTCAACTCTGGGCGGCACCGTCCGATGGAAAACCAGAGACCGACACGGCGATTCTGGAGGGCAATTCAATGGCCAAGGTGGTTGGCATCGATCTCGGCACGACGAACTCGGTGGTCTCATCGCTTGATGCGGGTGAGCCGGTCGTGATTCCCAACGCAGAGGGTGCGCGGACGACTCCGTCCATCGTCGCCTTCTCGAAGACGGGGGAAGTGCTTGTCGGCGAGGTCGCCAAGCGCCAGGCCGTCACGAATGCCGATCGCACACTCCGGTCAGTAAAGCGTCATATGGGTACGAATTGGTCCGTCGACATCGACGGCAAGGCGTACAACGCCCAGGAGATCTCAGCCCGAATCCTGCAGAAGCTCAAGCGTGATGCCGAGGCGTTTCTCGGTGACACGGTGACGCAGGCGGTCATCACGGTTCCCGCGTACTTCGGTGACGCCGAGCGTCAGGCGACAACCGAGGCGGGTCAGATCGCAGGGCTCGAGGTTCTGCGAATCATCAATGAGCCGACTGCTGCGGCGCTGGCATATGGGCTGGACAAAGACCACGATCAAACGATTCTCGTCTTCGACCTCGGTGGCGGCACCTTCGATGTGTCGGTCCTGGAGCTGGGTGACGGAGTGTTCGAGGTCAAGAGCACTGCCGGCAACACGCACCTCGGTGGTGATGACTGGGACCAACGGGTCATCGATTGGCAGGTCAAGGAGTTCAAGAACGCCCACGGCGTCGACCTTTCATCCGACAAGATGGCGCTCCAGCGGCTGAAAGAGGCGGCCGAGAAGGCAAAGATCGAACTTTCCTCGACGCAGGAGACGCAGATCAACCTTCCCTTCGTGACTGCGACCGCGGAAGGTCCTTTGCACTTGGACCTCAAGTTGACGCGAGCGAAGTTCCAGGAGATCACCGCGGACCTTCTCGACGCTTGTCGCGGTCCGTTCGAACAGGCAATCCGTGACGCGGGGCTCGACAAGGGCAAGCTCGACCGGGTCATCCTGGTTGGCGGCTCAACTCGTATGCCTGCTGTCACCGAATTGGTTCGTGACCTCACGGGCAAGGACCCCGACAAGGGCGTGAATCCCGATGAGGCCGTGGCTGCGGGTGCCGCGTTGCAGGCTGGTGTGCTCAAAGGCGATGTCAAGGACATCCTGCTGCTTGATGTGACCCCGCTGTCGCTGGGCATCGAGACCAAAGGTCAGATCATGACCAAGCTCATCGACCGCAACACCACAATCCCGACGAAGCGCAGCGAGGTCTTCACGACGGCCGACGATCACCAGCCGAGCGTGCAGATCAAAGTTCTCCAAGGCGAGAGCGACATGGCGTACCGCAACAACGTGCTTGGCACGTTCGAGTTGGTCGGACTGCCACCGGCGCCCCGGGGCGTGCCGCAGATCGAAGTGACCTTCGACATCGACGCCAACGGCATCGTGCACGTTTCCGCCAAGGACCTCGGAACCGGTCGCGAACAAGCGATGACGATCACGGGCGGCACGGCGCTCAGCAAGGAAGAGATCGACCGGATGATGAAAGACGCCGAAGCCCACGCTGAGGAAGACCGCGTTCGACGCGAGGAAGTCGAGGTACGCAACAACGCCGACTCCCTGGTGTTCCAGACCGAGAAGCTCCTCAAGGAGCAAGAGGACAAGATCCAACCCGACGATCGTTCGAGCATGGAGGCTGCGGTCACACATCTCAAGGATGCGCTAGCCGGCACGGATCTCGATGCGGTGAAGGCCGCACATGAGGCGTTGGTTTCGGCCAGCTCCGACTTCGCCCAGCGTCTCTATCAACAGGCGCAGGCCGGCGGAGCCCCTGGTGCTGACGCGTCGGCGAGTACATCGGACGACGAGGTGGCCGACGCAGAGATCGTCGACGAGCATGGTGAGGCGACCGGATCGTGACCGTCGACGATGAACACCGTACAGGTCAAGGAGCAGACGACGCGTTGTCCGACGTCGGCGTCGCGGACGCCGTGGACCTGTCGGAAACAGACGCAGCGGCCAGGGTCGAAGGCGACCTCGCGCAGTTGGCAAACGAGCGCAACGAGTACCTCGAAACGCTCCGGCGCGTGCAAGCCGACTTCGAGAACTACCGCAAGCGCATGCTTCGCGAGCAAACCTCGATGGTGGAACGTGCGACCGACCGTCTCGTGGAGCAGCTGCTCCCGGTTCTCGATTCATTTGCCTTGATGCTGAACAGCGCGGCGGGTGCCGACGAGTCGATGCGCAAAGGCATCGAGCTCGTCTTTGCCGAGCTGCTCGGTGTGCTCGAAAAGGCAGGTCTTCAACCGATCGACGCGCTCGGTAAGCGTTTTGATCCGACCGAGCACGAAGCGGTGATGCAAGACGACGGCGATGGCGAGCCGATCGTGAGCGAGATCCTGCGGGTGGGCTACCGGCTCCAAGGCAGGATGTTGCGTCCGGCGATGGTCAAGGTCAGTCATTGAAACAACGGACCGAATCAGCAGAGCCCGAATCCGAGCCGACCCGAGACAATCGGCTGAGAGAGGAAACGATCCCCTCGTGACCCCACAAAGGGAGTGGTTCGAGAAGGATTTCTACAAGGTGCTCGACGTGGCTCAGGACGCGAGCGAGAAGGACATCACGCGCGCGTATCGAAAGCTCGCGAAGAAGTTTCATCCTGACGCGAACCAGGGTAACCCGGTTGCCGAAGAGCGCTTCAAGGAGATCGCCGCTGCCTATGACGTCCTCAACGATGCCGCGCGTCGCAAAGAGTACGACGAGGTGCGGCGCATGGTGGCCGCGGGCGTCGGGGGCCCCGGTGCCGGTCAGGGTGGTTTCGGTCCGAGAGGACCGGGCGGCGCGCAATTCGATTTCGGTGATGGCTCCGGCGGATTGGGTGACTTGTTCGGCGGCCTGTTCAACCGCACGAGTTCCGGACGGCGTGGCCGGGGCGCGGCCGGTCCACGCCCCGGTAGTGATCTCGAGACTGAGCTCCATGTCGATTTCCTCGACGCGATACACGGGGTCACGACAACGGTTCGTTTCACTGCTGATGCCGCATGTCAGACGTGTTCGGGTACCGGTGCTCGGGCCGGCACGACACCACAGCGATGCCCGCGCTGCGCCGGAACCGGGAGCATCGCAGTTGACCAGGGTCCGTTTTCATTTTCGGAGGTCTGTCCGACCTGTGGTGGGCGTGGTGGCATCGTGAGCGATCCCTGTTCGACCTGTAACGGAAGCGGTGTGGAGCGCCGACAACGCGAGGTGAAAGTACGGATCCCCGCGGGCGTCGAGGACGGCCAACGAATTCGCGTGAAAGGTCGAGGTGCGGCAGGGTCCTTCGGCGGTCCTTCCGGGGATCTCTATGTCATCGTGCACGTTGGTGCCCATACGCTGTTCGGCAGATCGGGCAAGGACCTCACCGTACGCGTGCCGATCACGTTTCCGGAGGCTGTGCTCGGGGCCCAGGTTCGTGTGCCGACGATGGGCGAACCAGTGGTTGTGAAGGTGCCACCGGGAACGAAGAGTGGCAAGAAGGTTCGCGTTCGAGGACACGGCATCCCCAACGCATCAGGGGTGGGGGGCGACTTGATCGTCACGTTCGATGTCCAGATCCCGACGGAACTCGACCAAGCCGAACGTGACGCGATAGAGGCGTTGGCGACAGTTTCGAAGGGCGATCCCCGAGCTCACTTGGGAGTGTGAACATGAGCGACGACCAAGACCTCAACGACGCCGAACGTCGCCGTGCACTGTTCGTGATCTCTGTCGCTGCGGAATTGGCGGGAATGCATCCGCAGACGTTGCGGATCTATGAACGCAAGGGCTTGATCGAACCGGCCCGGACCGGGGGTCGATCGCGTCGGTATTCCGCGAACGACATCGCAGTTCTGCGTCGTATTTCGGAGTTGACCGATCGTGGCCTCAACCTCGCAGGCGTCAAGGCCGTGCTCGAGCTCGAGGCGAAGCTTGATGTGACACGACGCCAACGCGACCTCGCACGACAGCGCCTCGACGAGGTGGAGGCCGCGGGTCGTCTTGCAGTTCAGCGCGCTCGCCAAGAGCACAACGTCACAGTCGAATCAGTCCATCGCCTCTACCGGCGTGACCTGGTACCGGTCAGAAATGGACTCGTCCCCTTTCGCCGCACCCGATAGGTCATGCAAGGACCTCTCGCCAACACTGCGTAATACCGAGCCTCTCAACGGGAGACCGCCATGGCACTCGATCCCAATAAGTTCACTCGCAAGACGCAAGAGGCGCTCGCCGCCGCGCAGTCGCTTGCCAACGAGCGATCGCATACGCAGGTACAGATGGAGCACCTGCTCGACGCGCTGATCGCACAGCCCGAAGGTGTCGTGCTCCCGGTGCTCGAACGCATCGGTGTCGCACCGGCCCTGTTGCGAGCCCGTATAGCGGAACGGCTCGATGCCATGCCCCATGTGTATGGTCCGACGACCCAGCATGGGGCGCTGTCGCCTGACGTCTTCCGGCTTTTCGAAGCAGCTGATGGGCAGCGCACGTTCTTGGACGACGACTATCTCTCGACCGAGCACGTGTTGCTCGCGATGGCGGCAGTGCCCGGGGGCATCGGCGAGTTGTTGCGGTCGCTCGGTGTCACCCCCGAGACGGTGCTCGACGCGCTCCGTCAGGTTCGGGGCTCGCATCGCGTCACGAGCGAGAATCCCGAGGAGCAGTACCAGGCACTCGAGCGTTTCGGGCGCGATCTCACCGAAGACGCGCGCAACGGCCGCCTCGACCCGGTGATCGGGCGCGACGAGGAGATCCGTCGTGTGATCCAGGTTCTGTCGCGTCGCACGAAGAACAACCCGGTGCTCATCGGTGAGCCTGGCGTCGGCAAGACGGCGATCGCGGAAGGCCTCGCGCGCCGAATCGTCGAAGGTGATGTTCCCGAAGGGCTGCGCAACAAGCGCCTCATTTCGCTTGATATCGGCGCGATGGTTGCCGGCGCGAAGTACCGCGGCGAGTTCGAAGAACGCTTCAAGGCCGTCCTGAAGGAGATTTCCGATTCGGGCGGCGACGTCGTCACCTTCATCGACGAAGTGCACACGATCGTCGGAGCCGGCGGAGCGGAAGGTGCCGTTGATGCCGGAAACATGATCAAACCGATGTTGGCGCGCGGTGAGCTGCGCCTCATTGGCGCGACCACGCTCGACGAGTTTCGCAAGCACATCGAAACCGATCCTGCGCTTGAACGTCGGTTCCAGCAGGTGTTCGTCGGCGAACCCTCGGTCGAGGACACCATCGCGATTCTCCGCGGTTTGAAGGAGCGCTACGAGGTCCATCACGGAGTACGTATCCAGGATGCGGCGATCGTCGCGGCGGCAGTGATCTCGGATCGGTATATCTCGGGAAGGCAGTTGCCGGACAAGGCGATCGACCTCATCGACGAAGCTGCATCGCGCCTTCGCATCGAGATCGACTCGATGCCCTTCGAGATCGACGTCGTGGAGCGCCGGCTTCGCCAACTCGAGATCGAGCGGACGGCGTTGGCGAAGGAAACCGATGCATCCGCGCTGACACGACGCGCAGCAATCGATGTCGAGATCGCCGAGCTTGCCGAGTCACGTGACTCGATGGTTGCGCACTGGAAGAACGAGAAGGACGCCATCGCGGGAATTCGCGACCTCAAGACCAAGCTCGAGAATGCTCGCAGCGACGCAGAACAGGCCGAGCGCGTCGGCGATCTCGAGCGCGCAGCCGAGTTGCGTTACGGCACGATGCGAGACCTCGAAACGGAAATCGGCGCCAAGACCCGGCGACTCGACGACCTCCAAGCAACCGAGAAGATGCTGAAGGAGGAGGTCGACGAGGAGGACATCGCCGAGATCGTTGCGAAGTGGACGGGCATTCCGGTCTCGCGTCTGGTGGAAGGCGAGGCGGCCAAGCTCGTACGCATGGAGGAGGTGCTGCACGGTCGTGTGATCGGCCAGGACCAGGCGGTCACTGCTGTGAGCAACGCGATCCGGCGTTCACGCGCAGGTCTGTCCGATCCGAATCGCCCGATTGGTTCCTTCCTCTTTCTTGGACCAACCGGGGTCGGCAAGACCGAACTTGCCCGCCGTCTTGCCGAGTTCCTGTTCGACGATCCGCGTGCCATGCAACGCATCGACATGTCGGAGTACATGGAGAAGCATTCCGTGGCCCGACTCATCGGGGCTCCTCCCGGATATGTCGGATACGACGAGGGGGGCCAACTCACCGAGGCGATTCGCCGTCGACCGTACGCCGTCGTTCTTTTCGACGAGGTGGAGAAGGCCCATCCCGAGGTGTTCAACGTCCTGCTCGCACTGATGGACGATGGCCGTTTGACCGATGGTCAGGGCCGTACCGTCGATTTCACGAACACCGTGGTCATCATGACGAGCAACCTCGGTGCCGGTGGTGACGAGACGGCGGTACGTGCCGCGGTCCAAGCCCATTTCCGTCCCGAGTTCGTGAACCGTATCGACGAGATTGTGGTTTTCCATTCTCTCGACGAGAGTCATATCGCACAGATCGTCGTGCTGGCAGTTGCGCAGCTCCGCGAGCGTCTCGCCGAACGCGGTCTGGGGCTGGAACTCTCCGATGGGGCGATCGCGTATCTCGCTCGGACTGGGTTCGACCCCGATTTCGGGGCGCGGCCCCTCAAGCGGGTGATCCAGAAGGAAATCGCCGATCCGCTGGCCATGGGGATGCTCGACGGGAACTACCAGCGAAGGCGATGTCATCACCGTCGATGCAGTCGCGGACGGGCACCTGGTTTTCGCCACGCTTGAGGCTGTCTCCCCTGTCAGCGCCTAGCAGGACGGGCTTTCCTGCCATCGTGCTGGCGGCTCCACCGGCCGCAGGCTCGCCGAGTCGGCTACCCTGCCTCCCACGTGAGCGCCGCTGAGACCTTCGGTATCCGGAAGTCCCCGGTCGACCACTCCCCGTCCAGTCCTGTTTCGAGGAGCTTGTCGTGTCCGGCACCGTGATCGTGGGTACCCAGTGGGGCGACGAAGGCAAAGGCCGTTTCGTCGATTACCTCGCCGGCGAGAGTCACATGGTGGTTCGCTACCAGGGCGGTCACAACGCCGGCCACACGATCGTCGTCGATGGCGAGGTGTTCGCCCTGCAACTCGTGCCGAGTGGTGTCCTGTACCCAGGGACGATCCCGGTCATCGGCAATGGCGTCGTCATCGACCCGGCCGTTCTGATCGCCGAACTCGACGTGCTCGAAGCCAAGGGCGTCGACACCTCACGGCTCAAGGTCTCTGGAAACGCTCACTTGATCATGCCGTATCACCAAGAGCTGGACATGCTCAACGAGCGTTTCCTCGGCAAGAACAAGCTCGGCACCACCAAACGTGGAATCGGTCCGGCGTACGCGGATAAGGCGCTGCGCGTCGGGATTCGTGTGCAGGACCTGCTCGATCCCAAGATCTTCCGCCAGAAGCTCGATCTGGTCCTGCGCGAGAAGAACCTCGTTCTGACCAAGGGATACAACCGACTCCCCGTCGAGGTCGAGCAGGTGTGCGCGACCTACCTTGCGATGGTGCCGCGCCTTGCTCCGATGATCGACGACACGGTCCATCTTGTGCACGAGGCCCTTGATGCGGGTGAGCACGTGCTCTTCGAGGGAGCGCAGGCAACGTTTCTTGATCTCGACCACGGGACCTACCCATTCGTGACGTCGAGCAATCCTGTTGCCGGTGGAGTCTGTACGGGTGCCGGCGTTGGTCCGCGTGCGATCGAGCGGGTCATCGGTGTGACCAAGGCGTACACGACTCGTGTGGGTAGCGGCCCATTTCCCGCGGAGCTCTTCGAAGGTGACGAAGTCGGTGACATGCTGGTGGAACGCGGTCGCGAGTTCGGCACGAACACAGGGCGGCGCCGCCGACCAGGTTGGCTCGACGCTGTGATGATGCGTCACGCAGTCCGCCTCAACAGCGCGAGCGACCTCGCAATCACCAAGCTTGACGTGCTGGCGTCGCTGGACGAGATCAAGGTGTGTGTGGCCTACGAGGACGAGGACGGGACGCGCTACAACCACGTTCCGTATCATCAGTCCGTGTTGCACCGCGTTCGGCCTGTGTACGAAACGGTGCCAGGGTGGGGAACTGACATCGAGGGCTGCACCGAGTTTGAGGAACTCCCCATGGCGGCGCGCGACTACGTTCGGTTCATTGAGCGCCTCGCCGGTGTTCCGGTCTCGTTTGTCTCTGTAGGACCAGCGCGCGACCAAACGATCGTTCTGTCGGCCGGCTCCTGAACGCGGCTCGTCACGGCGTAGGCTCACCCCGTGCGTGTCCTCGTCATTGGGTCAGGTGGCCGTGAGCACGCGCTGGCGGGAGCGCTGGACCGTTCAGCACAGGTGAGTTCGGTGATCTGCGCACCCGGTAACCCTGGTATGGCAACCATCGGGGAGTGCCAACCGGTCGCGGTCGGTGACGCTGGCGCGATCGCAGATCTTGCGAACACGGTCGATGCCGACCTCACGGTGTTGGGTGCTGAGGTACCCCTTGTGGCGGGCGCCGTCGATGCGCTCACGGCGCGCGGGCGTATCGCCTTCGGCCCCACTGCTGCGGGCGCTCGCCTCGAAGGTTCGAAGGCGTGGATGAAGCAGTTGCTTGCCGATGCGGGTGTTCCCACGGCACAGTTCGCGACCTTCAAAGCAGGGCACGAAGCCGAGGCGCTCGCATTTGTAGAGACGCTCAAGGGTCGGTACGTCATCAAGACCGATGGCCTCGCCGCGGGCAAGGGTGTCGTCGTCACGGAGTCGCTCACCGAGGCTCGCGATGCTGTGCGCGCGTATCTCTCCGGTGCAGCGCACGGTGATGCCGGTCGCACGGTGGTCATCGAGGAGGCATTGTCGGGCCCGGAGCTTTCGCTGTTGGTGCTCTGCGACGGGAGAAGCGACCCGGAGGGAGCGATTCCCCTTGCTCCGGCACAGGATTTCAAGCGTCTGCGCGATGGCGACCTTGGTCCGAACACCGGAGGGCATGGGCGCGTATTCGCCGGTATCCGCAATCGGCGCCAACATGGTCGACGACGTGATGGAACGCGCGGTCAGGCCCTCGCTGCGTGCGTTGGCACGCCAGGGCATCTCGTATCGAGGGGTGCTCTACGCAGGGATCATGCTGACCGAAGACGGTCCGAAGGTTCTCGAGTACAACGTGCGGTTCGGTGATCCCGAGTGCCAGGTGGTGATTCCACGTCTGACGAGCGACCTTGCCGCACATTGTCTCGAATCGGCAACGGGAGCGTTCGCGACGCCGGTGACCTTCGACGACGACGCGTGCGTCACGGTCGTGCTTGCCTCCGAAGGCTATCCCGAGACGCCACGGGTCGGTGATGAGATCACTGGTCTCGATGCGGCTGAAGCCGTAGAAGGTGTCACGGTCTTTCATGCCGGGACTGCACTGCGTGATGGTGCGGTGGTGACTGCGGGCGGACGGGTGTTGAACGTGACGGCCAAGGCTGCGACGATCGAGGATGCTCGCGAGCGCGCATATCGTGCGGTCGAGAAAATCTCATGGCCAGGGGTCCAATACCGTCAGGACATCGCGGCACACCAATGAAGCGGCAGGAATCTGAAATGGTGGAGTGTTGATACCGCGTTACGCACTTGAACCGATGGCGTCGCTGTTTTCGGATGCGTCCCGTTACGGAACGTGGCTCGAGATCGAGATTCTTGCGAGTGAGGCGTGGGCTGAACATGGCGTCGTTCCCGTCGATGCGGCGCGGGCGATCCGGGAGCAAGCATCATTCGACATCGCGGCGATTGAGGCACGTGAGGCCGTGACGCATCACGATGTCGCTGCCTTCGTCGATGTCGTCCAGGACAGCATCGTGGCGCCGCACGGATCCTGGGTTCACTACGGACTGACTTCGAGTGACGTGGTCGATACCGCGTGGTCGGTCCTGATCATGCGAGCGGCGGACCTTCTCCTTGCGGCAGCTGCAGAACTCGAGTCCGTGGTGATTGCGCAGGCCCGAGCGCACCGCAATACGGCGATGGTGGGGCGAACGCACGGCGTGCACGCGGAACCCACGACCTTCGGCAACAAGTTGGCGTTGTGGGCATTGCAGATCCGCCGAGATCGTGAGCGCCTGACGAATGCCAGGGCACGCATTGCCGTTGGCAAGCTCTCGGGCGCGGTAGGGACGTATTCGAACGTCGACCCGTTCATCGAGCGGCGTGTCTGTGAGCGCCTCGCCATTGAGCCGGTGCCGGCAACACAGGTACTGGCGCGTGACCGACACGCCGAGTACCTCTACGCATGTGCGTCAGTGGGAGCGACGATCGAGTCGTTCGCCCTCGAGATACGACACCTCCAGCGAACCGAGGTGAGGGAGGTCGAGGAGCCATTCGCCGCAGGGCAGAAGGGTTCTTCTGCGATGCCACACAAGCGCAACCCGGTGAAGTGTGAACAGCTCTGTGGACTCGCTCGAGTGTTGCGCTCCAACCTCACCGCCGGCCTCGAGGACGTGGCGCTGTGGCACGAGCGAGACATCTCGCATTCATCGGTTGAGCGCATTGTCCTTCCTGACTCGTCGCTGCTGGCCTACTACCTGCTTGTGAAGTTCCGATCCATCGTCGAAGGCATGCAGGTATATCCCGAACGAATGATCGAGAATCTGGACGCCTCATTCGGGTTGGTTTTCAGCCAGCCGGTCTTGCTCGGTTTGGTCGAGGCAGGCCGCACCCGTGACGAGGCGTATCGCATCGTCCAACGGTGCGCAATGAAGACATGGAACGAGCGCCGACCGTTCATTGCAGTTCTTCGCGAGGATGCCGAAGCGTCCACGGCGTTCGGACCTGGACAGTTGGAGCGGTGTTTCGACCTCTCTCGAGCGCTTGGGAATGCGCATCACAGCGTTGACGCGCTCGACGAACTCGAGAGCGATCAACCTGGGCGCGAACAGAGCGGATTGGATCGATGAGCAAGGTCGGGCTTCCGCACCTCCTCTCGGGCAAGGTTCGTGAGCTCTACGAAGTCGGCCACGACCGCCTTCTCATGGTCGCGACAGATCGGATCTCGGCGTTCGATGTCGTTTTCGACGAATCCATTCCCGACAAGGGACGTGTGCTCACAGCGCTGTCCTGCTTCTGGTTCGATGCCACAGCCCATCTCGTACCGAACCACTTGATCTCCGCCGATCCCACAGACATTCCCGAGACTGCCGGTCCCGATGTCGCCGGTCGGGCAATGCTCGTTCGTGCGGCCCGACCCGTGCCGATGGAGTGCATTGTGCGCGGGTATCTCTTCGGATCGGCATGGGAGGAGTACCAGGCGGTCGGCACCGTGAACGGGCAGCCCCTTCCGCCTGGACTGCGCGAGGCCGAGCAACTCGACACGCCAATCTTCACGCCGTCGACGAAAGCGCTCGAGGGCCACGACAGGGCCATCACCCGCGCAGAAGGCGAGGCACTCGTCGGCGCCGAGCAGTATGACCAGCTCGAGTCGATGGCGATAACCCTGTATGGCTTCGGAGCGCACCACGCTTCGTCGCGCGGGTTGGTGCTGGCCGACACCAAGTTCGAATTCGGCGAGATCGACGGGACCCTCTTGGTTATCGACGAAATGATGACCCCAGACTCCTCGCGGTATTGGCCCCTTGATGCGTACGAAATCGGGTCGTCGCCGCCGTCCTTCGATAAGCAGTTCGTGCGCGACTTTCTGCTCGGAACGGGCTGGGACCGCACCCCACCACCGCCGCGTTTGCCCGATGAGATCATCAACGGAACCCGCGCTCGATATGTCGAAGCCTATGAGCTGATCAGTGGGCTGAGCTTCGACGAATGGTTTCGTGCGTGAGTGGTGCGACACTCCGGAGTCGGAAAATATGACCGGCTAGTTTGGTGCCGATGCTGTTCCATGCGCGTGTTGAGATAACCCACCTTCCCGGAATCCTCGATCCCCAGGGTTCGAACGTCGAGCGTGCGTTGCCGGCGCTGGGATACGACAACGTTTCAGGCGTGCGTGTGGGGAAGTGCATTCACCTCACGGTTGACGCCGAGGACCACACTGCTGCATCCGTTCAGGTGAATGAGATGTGTCAGCGGTTGCTCGCCAATCCTGTCATCGAGACGTTCAGCTTCACGGTGTCGACCAACGGCGGCGCCGGCACGTGAGCGCGTCAATCGGCATTGTCGTGTTCCCCGGAACCAACTGTGAACTCGACATGGTGTGGGCACTCGAGCAATTAGGCGCCACGACCGAGCTGTTATGGCATGCGGACCGTGACCTGCGTGGCGTCGACGCAATTGTGATACCCGGCGGTTTTGCTCACGGCGATTACCTCAGGGCTGGAGCGATTGCACGGTTCTCGCCGGTTATGGATGCCGTTGCGGGCCACGCCGCGGCAGGCGGACCAGTTGTCGGGATTTGTAATGGTTTTCAGGTCCTCACCGAAGCGGGTCTTTTGCCAGGCGCGCTCCAGAAGAACGCCGGGCTCAAGTTCTTATGCGAATCAGCGACGGTCCGCGTGGAAACGACCAACTGTGTCCTCACGGCGGCGGCGGACGTCGGGGACCAATTGCAGATTCCGATCAATCACTTCGAAGGCAATTTCGTCTGTGATCCACACACCCTTGACGAATTGCGCGCGGAAGACCGCATCGTCTTCCGGTACGTCGACAACCCCAATGGGAGCTTGGACGACATCGCAGGAATCTGCAGTGTGGGGCGTAATGTCGTGGGTCTGATGCCGCATCCCGAACGGGCATCGGATGCGATCCTCGGCTCGAATGACGGGGTTGTCCTGCTCCGATCCCTCGTGTCGGCGGCGTATGGCGTCCGAACCGTCTGACGGGTGAAGGTCGAAGCAGGCACGCTCCGCCCCGCATCTTTGACCGGCGTGCTGACCAGCGTGTTGACCGCAGTGGTCAGGAACCTCGCCCGACGTCGGCAGCCTTGAGAACCTCGGCCGGGACACCGAGCTCACGCCATGCGGCAAAAGAGATTCCCTTACGCTGCGAATAGCTCTTCGCCCATTTGATGAAGTTTTTCTCGAGCGAACTCAGATCGACGGTTGAACTCAAACCTTCGAGTTCGACGTTCAGGTCCATGCGCTCCTGAACGAGCTGAAGTCGCTGGAGTGGGGCGGCGTCGATCAATGCAGTGTTAATTGCGGCGAGCTGCTTCGCTATGGACTCAGGAGTGCGCTTCCGACCGCGCTTCGGTCGATGTTGCTGCAGTGCCTCGAGATAGGCCTTGACGGCTCGGCTCTCGTTTCGACCTTCTGCCAACGCTTGCTTGTGCTCGTCAGTCATTGGAGTCTTCTTGCGTGGTGCCACTGGTGTCCTCCTTGGCCTGTTGGCGGCCCGTGAGTCAATAGTTAACAGGGTATTGGCCCGGTCATCAAAAGCTTCAAAGCAACCCGTCGGTCTGTTCCACAGGTGAACCGTGGCGTCGCACCACTGAAACGATGTCGAAACGACGCAGGTGGGACGCGGATAGACGGCCGATAGGCTGCAACAAATGGAACCGATGCACCGGCAGTTGGGACTGACCGACGAAGAACTTGACGTCATCGTGGATCTGCTGGGACGCAGTCCATCGGATCTAGAGCTTGCGATGTACTCGGTGATGTGGTCTGAACATTGTTCGTACAAGTCCTCCCGGATGTATCTCAAGCGGTTCCCGACGGAGGCCCCCTGGGTTCTGGTCGGTCCTGGTGAAGGCGCCGGCGTCATCGATGTCGGTGATGACCTCGCAGTGGCGGTGAGGATCGAGAGTCACAATCACCCGTCGGCGGTGGAGCCGTATGAAGGTGCTGCGACCGGTGTGGGCGGGATCATCCGCGACATCTTTTCGATGGGAGCGCGTCCGATTGCGCTCCTGGACTCGCTGCGTTTTGGGTCCCTCGCCGACCCGCGCACACGTTTTCTCTTCGAAGGGGTCGTTTCGGGTATCAGTGGCTATGGCAATGCGGTCGGTGTTCCGACTGTGGGTGGTGAGGTCGTCTTCGACGACTGCTATCGAGGTAATCCACTCGTCAATGTGATGTGTCTCGGGCTCCTCCCGAAGTCTCGGCTGGTGCTGGCCAAGGCCGAGGGTGTCGGCAACCTCGCTGTGTTGATCGGCTCGTCAACCGGACGAGATGGCATCGGTGGGGCGAGCGTCCTGGCGTCTGCGGGCTTTCAGGAAGGGTCCGAATCAAAGCGACCCACGGTTCAGGTCGGCGATCCATTTGAAGAAAAGAAGTTGATCGAGGTGTGCCTTGCCCTGCTCGACCAGGGGCTTGCGCTGGGCGTGCAGGATCTGGGCGCGGCAGGCCTGTCGTGCGCCGCGTCGGAGATCGCCGCGAAAGGCGGCGTCGGGATGGACGTGGACGTCGCCCGCGTCGCGCAGCGCGAGCCGGCAATGAACCCCGTCGAAGTTCTCACCTCCGAGAGCCAGGAACGGATGCTGGCGATCGTCACGCCCGCGAATCTCGACGCGGTCCTCGAACTGTGTCGGCGGTTCGAAGTGCTCGCATCGGTGGTTGGTCTGGTGACCGACACCGAGCGCTTCCGTGTCTATGAGGGTGTCTTCGATGCAATCGGTGTTCCCGGCGCCAACCCGGCGTCGCCGAACGGGAGCACAGCACGGGTGAGTTCGCCGGATGGCGCGGCCATCGCCGACGTACCGGTCGCAAGTCTGGGCGACGGTCCGACCTATGCCCGCGCGGTCGCTCGCCCAACGTCGCAGGACACGCTCAATGCCGATGATCCGTGGCGGTTCCTCTCGCAAGAGTTTCCCGACGGCATGGATCTTTCCAATGAACTGCTGGCAATGCTCGCCCGTCCGACCATCGCAGACAAGACGTGGGTGTCACGCCAGTACGACCATCAGCTGTTTCTCAACACGGTGGTGGGGCCTGGCTCGGATACCTCGGTCCTGCGGATCAAAGGCACCTCACGCGGGCTCGCACTTGCCGTCGATGGAAAGGCTCGCTTCGCACGTCTCGATCCGCGTACAGGAGGTCGCCTGGTCGTGATGGAGGCGGCGCGCAATGTCATGACCTCCGGTGCGCGCGTGGTCGCCGCCGTGAACTGTCTGAACTTTGGAAATCCCGAACACCCCGAGGTGATGTGGCAGTTCAGCGAGGTCGTCGAGGGGATTGCCGAGGCGTGTGAGGCCTTGGGAGTACCGGTCGTCGGTGGCAACGTCAGCTTCTACAATGAGTCGAGCGGAGCGGACATCGATCCGACGCCAGTGGTTGGCATGATCGGCATTGTGGAGGATCTCGCGCATCCACCACCTCCGGCGTGCCTTCGCGAAGGCGACTCGCTCGTCCTGGTGGGCACCACCGACAACGAACTCGGTGGATCGGAGTGGGCGATCATGCACGACCAGCATGGCGGGATGCCGCCTGCCGGCGACCTCGAACGGGCAGTGGCGCTGCAACGATTCCTTGCTGAAATCGGGCCCCGGGGTCGCATGGGCGTACCAACCGGTGTGCATGACTGTTCCGATGGGGGCCTCGCTGTGGCAATCGCCGAGATGGCGATCGCCGGCGAAATTGGTGTTCGGCTCGATGCCGGGGCATTTCACGGGCTGCCCGCGGCTGGCGCATTCTTCTCCGAATCGGCGTCACGGGTGCTCCTGTCCCTGCCTGACGAGGCGGTGGAAGGCGCACTCGCCTGCGCCTCAGAAGCAGGTATCCCCGCGGCGGTCATCGGCAGGGCCGGCGGCGAAAGAATCGTGGCTCCGGGCGCGCTGGACCTTGCTCTGGCCGAGGCAACCGAGGCATTCCGCGGCGGTCTCGAGGACGCTCTGCGGGTCGGCGACCGGCGGGGGTGACGGGGATCGGCTGTGCGATACTCGCGGGGTGGACCAGCACATTGGTGAGGCGTGTGGCGTCTTTGGTGTCTACGCTCCCGGCCAGCCGGTAGCGACCCTGACCTACCTCGGCTTGTACGCCCTTCAGCATCGAGGGCAGGAATCCGCCGGCATGGCCGTGAGTGACGGCGAGACGATCACCGTGGTCAAGGACATGGGGCTCGTCAACCAGGTGTTCGACGAACGCAAGCTCGCGCCCCTCGAAGGACATGTGTCGATCGGGCACGTCCGTTACTCCACGACGGGATCGAGTAGTTGGCGCAATGCACAGCCCATCTACCGCTCGGTCGCCGACGCCGGATTCGCGCTCGCGCACAACGGCAATCTCACGAACACGGCAATACTCGCCCAGCGCCTCGGGATGTTGCCGGGTATGACCGAGGCGGTCGATGTCGCCGACTCCACCACGGACTCGGACCTGGTTGCCGAACTCATCGGCCTCGCCTATTCGGTGCAACCACGTTCGGACGGTCGTGATCTCGAACGGGCGCTTGCATCGGTCATCGGCGATCTGGACGGTGCCTTTTCGTTTGTGCTCATGGATGAGGCGCATCTGGTCGGAGTGCGAGACAGGCATGGATTCCGCCCGTTGGTACTCGGACGAACCGAAGGCGGTTGGGTCCTTGCCAGCGAGACCGCCGCGCTCGACATCGTCGGCGCGCATTTCGTTCGCGAAGTCGAGCCTGGCGAGATGGTGGTCATCGACGCATCAGGTGTTCGATCAACTCGTTTCGCCGAGGCGTATCCGCAGTTGTGTGTTTTCGAGTTCGTGTATTTCGCCCGCCCCGACAGTGTGCTCTTCGGTCAGAGCGTTCACGCCGCCCGTGGGCGTATGGGCGAGGCATTGGCACGACAGGCACCCGTCAACGCCGACATGGTCATGCCCGTTCCCGAATCGGGGATCCCGGCCGCCCAAGGGTACGCCCGCATTAGTGGCGTTCCGTACGGCGACGGATTGGTCAAGAACCGCTATGTCGGGCGGACGTTCATCCAGCCGAGCCAGAAGCAGCGCGGTCTCGGCGTTCGTATGAAACTCAATCCGCTCCCTGAAAACATTCGGGGTAAGCGCCTGATCGTTGTCGACGACTCGATTGTGCGTGGCACAACGACGCGCCAGGTCGTGACGATGCTGCGCGAGGCCGGCGCATCGGAGGTGCACTTCCGAGTTTCATCACCGCCATACCGGTGGCCATGCTTCTACGGAATGGATACGGGCCGCCGCTCGGAGCTTCTCGCAGCGGATCTTTCCGTCGGAGAAATTCGCGACTACCTCGGCGTTGATTCATTGGCCTATCTCGAACTCGATCGACTCCTCGGCGCGACGGGCGTCGAGGGAGGCTCTTTCTGTCATGCATGTCTGTCCGGCGAATACCCGGTCCAGGTACCGGACGCGGATACCAAGCAGGTGCTCGAACCGGTCGCGCTTCCGCTGCGGCGGTCCTGAACGTGTCGGTTGTCACTGATGTGGACGGCGAGTAGATGGCTCGGGATCTACCGCTGAATTCCGATCGCCTGACATATGCCTCAGCGGGTGTCGACATCGACGCGGGCGAACGTGCAGTGGATGCGATCAAGGCACACGTGCGTTCCACGTCGCGTCATGAGGTCATCAGCGACATTGGTGGGTTCGGCGGTATGTTCGCTCTCGATACCTCCCGCTTTCGTGAGCCGGTCTTGGTGTCCTCGACAGATGGTGTGGGGACGAAGTCGCGCATCGCGCAGATGACGCATCGATTCGACACGATTGGCATCGACCTTGTGGCTATGTCGGTGGACGACATCGCCGTGCAAGGTGCCGAACCGCTGTTCTTTCTCGACTACTACTCGACGGGTCGTGTCGATCCGGCGCTCGCCGATGCGATCGTCGGTGGGATCGCCGAGGGATGTCGACAGGCCGGTTGTGCGCTCATCGGTGGGGAGATGTCGGAACATCCGGGCGTAATGCAACCTGATGATTTCGATCTCGTGGGTTTTGCCGTCGGAATCGTCGAGCGGTCGAAGGCTCTGCCGAGCGGTGTTCGCTCCGGTGACCGTGTCGTCGGTCTCGCGAGTCCCGGACTGCGCTGCAACGGATACTCCCTGGCGCGTGCTGCCCTGCTGGACCGGGCGAGTCGATCACTCGATGAGCCGGCCTGGTCTGGTGCAGAGCACACGCTTGGTGACGAACTCCTGCGCCCGAGTGTGATCTATTCGCCGACAATGGCCAAGCTCCGCGACGCCGTCGACGTGCACGCGTTTGCACATGTCACCGGCGGCGGGATCGCTGCGAACGCGGCACGCGTCCTGCCATCGAACTGTGATGCGCGCATTGCTCGCGGGACGTGGCCTGAGCCCCGGATTTTCGCGGAGATCCAGATCGCGGGCGACGTCAGCGGCGAAGAGATGGAACGTGTCTTCAATCTGGGACTCGGAATGCTCGTCGTTGTCCCACCCAGCGAGGTCTCGCTCGCGCTTGACGTGGCCCATGCCGGCGGGCATGAGGCATGGGAGGTCGGCGAGATTGTGTCGGGTTCCGGTGAGGCAGTCGTCGCGGATTCGACCGCCACCTCGCTTGGGTGAGGAGATGTGGGTGGCTGTCACCTAGGCGTTCTGTCGTCGTCACCCGGCGCGAAAGCCGCGGAATCCGGTTCCGCATCGGCTAGTTTCCTCTTCGGAGGTCCTTTCGCACCTCCGAAGCACACGTGTGATCGTCCGAACCCGTTCGGCATTCACGGACGAAATCGCGGCACGCGGGAGGATTCTGCGGCTCGGGGCTAGATCGGAAGTTGTTCCACAGAATGGGTTATGACAAATATTGACGGGTAACTAGTTAATTCGGCAGTGACGGATGACACGTCCGAGCTATCGTCCTTTTTGTCCGAAGAAGATAGTCTGACGGAAGAAATCGGACACTGATCAACTCTCTCCTCACACCGAGTGCCTTTGGTGCAGGGGAGAAGGGGGCGTTAGGTCTGAAATTGGAAGAAAACACTGCCGCACTGACGGGGAGAGGGAAACCTCACCGGCGCCCAATCGGCGTCGGGCTCAAGAAACGTTGGAGGGAAAATGCAGTCTCAGCCCGATCATGACGCCCTATTGACACCATCGGAAGTTGCAGCAATGTTCCGCGTGAACCCGAAAACGGTCACGCGCTGGGCACGAGCCGGAAAGATCTCGGCAATTCGGACACTCGGTGGTCACCGACGGTTCCGTGCCGCAGAGATCCGCCAGTTCCTCGAGCAAATCGAAGAGGGTGCCGAGATCTAGTAGCTCTCCGCTCGCAGCTCGGTCACGAGCTACGGGCGGCAGCGGAGCGCTCAGCAGCGAGAGGGCTGCGAGCGAGGCCGTTGCAGGTCGTCAAGAGTACGTTCGCCGGACCTCGTGGTCATGCGGACCTAGCGAACACGAACGAAGGCCCGGGAGATCTCCCGGGCCTTCGTTCATCTCTTCACGCTGACGCTGGTGGCCGGGGCCGGCGTCGATCCGGCGACCCCACGCTTTTCAGGCGTGTGCTCTACCGACTGAGCTACCCGGCCAAGCGATTGACCCGACGTACGTGCCGGGTCATGCTTCGCCATCGGCGAGCCGGAGAGCCCACCGAGCGGTCCTGACGGGATTTGAACCCGCGGCCTCCGCCTTGACAGGGCGGCGTGCACTCCAAACTGCACCACAGGACCAGGCCTTGTCACGAAACTCGTGACCTTGACGGTCGCCGACCGAAGTCGACTCCCGCTTTGTGCCCCCAGGGGAATTCGAATCCCCGTTACCGCCTTGAAAGGGCAGCGTCCTGGGCCGCTAGACGATGGGGGCGAGTACTCCACCGGGGAGGCGGTGATCGTAGCAGTCAGCCTGACCCGAGCGGCGAGTGGTGGCAAAGCCGGCGATCGAAAACGTGGAGCGTTCCGGCGGCTACCGTGACGCCCCGGGCCACACCAGGGCATTGACGTCCATGGGTGTTGCTCTCGGGCCGCTAGCTCAACTGGCAGAGCGAGGGACTTTTAATCCCGCGGTTCAGGGTTCGAGTCCCTGGCGGCCCACTCGTGTGCGTTTCGACGCCCAGGTCTTCGCTATGCGGGCGGCGGAGGCGTGTCGTTGGCGTCTGCTTCGGCCCGTTCGGCCGCCGCAAGTTCGCTTGCGCGGCGTTCTTCGAGCATGTGCACCGCATTCGCACGTTGATAGGTCGTGATGACCCAATCAACAAGCCACATCGCGAAGTAGGCGAAACCAATCGCGGGCAGGTAGCGCAACATCGCATCGCCCGGATCGAGGTCCTTGCGAAGGGTGGCCAGGAGTGTTGGCGACCACAGCACCAGGGACACGATGAGGGTACCCCCGAAGCGGCCCTCGGGTGTCATGTGCTGTGCCTCACGTCTAGGCGGCGAGGCGCGCCGCGAGGATCGAGGCCCATTGCTCAGGCGTCGCCGGTACGCCGTCGAGGCGGGCGACGGGGATCGGTAGCTTCAGGATCGCAGCGGGAGTGGTCGTGGAGTCGAGCTGTTCGACGGCAAAGGAATCGAGGCCGCCGAGGTGCTCAGTCCAGGCCAGGACGTCTTCGGGTTTACGAGACGCTTCGACGATCCCCCACACGAGCGAGGGCTCCAATGCATCGAGCACCTCGCGCGCCCAGGAGGAGCCGAACCGTCCGACAGGTGAATCGACCGCAACGATCGTGAGGTCGTCGCGCCGTCGCCAACTTCGTCGCCTGTCCATCGCGTCTTGGGGCGTCGTGACGTGCAGCCATGAGGCCACCTCGTTCGTACTGAATGCGCTGGCGAGCGCGATGTCCTCTTCGACTAGTCCGAGTTCATGAGCAAGCTCACGTGCCACGCGAAGCGAGGACTGTGCGCTGCCGACAACGGCCATCAAGGACCCACGCGCCGTTGGAAACGGCGGCGGCGTCGGTAGGTGGCGTAGTCGGTCGATCAATGCGTTCCGCAGGTCGAGATCACCAACCCGTAACGGCGCAAGGTGGCTCGGGAGCCCGATGCGCAGGAATGGCTCGAGGTCCTTGTCGCGCTCGTCGACGACACGGCGTGCGAGCGGTGAGGCAAAGGTCAGTTGCCGCGCATGGGGCACCCGAATTCGTCAAGCGGATGGGCACCTGGGGCTGCTGCTCCGTTGGTTGTGTGGCCCCGGGTGCGCTGACTGCGACGGCGAGGTCCGTCGTGGGCGGCGTCGACCTTTCGGCCGGCGCGGCAGTTGCAGCGGCGGAAGGAAGGGCCTCTGAGGCCACCGCGGTTGGCACGGGGTCCTGGTTCACCGGCCCGAGGTCTGGCGACTTCACAGACTCGACGTCTTCGGCGGGCGTCGCCTGGGGGAGTGTTGGGTTCACTGGAACAGCCTTGGGACCAGCGGGGACGACGATCTCGGATCGCGCGTCGATATCAGCGGCGAGCCTGTCCAGAATCTCGGCAAAACTCGTTGTCTCGGTGGAAAGGTAGGGAGTCGCCGCGGGTGGAGTCGGCGGCTCGACCGTACGCGAGACGGGCGGACCGACCGTGGGCGAAACAGGCGCCTTGGCGGCCAGCGGGGCGATGGGTTCCCGACGGAGATCTTCGACCTCGGATCTTGACGGTTCGGGGCCGAGAACACGCTCGCGTTCGTTCATCAGGTCTGCGAGTTCGAGAATCGAAAGCGCGTTGGAGGACACGGTGGCCGTTGCCCCGTCCAGCTCGGTGCTCGCTCCGGATTTGTTCGAGGCAGAAGCTGTGACGCCCGTCGATGATGCCGCCGCGAACGGCGATTCGGGCCGGCTGAGGGTCTCCGCGATGACCTCGTAGGTCTCACGCGCGAAGAAGCCTCCGACTCCGCCGCGGCGAAGTCGGTTGGCCTCGACGATGCGGCACTCGGGCCCGAGCTCCTCTTGTACCCGCTCGAGAAGGGTTCCGAGCTCAGACCCTTCAAACCGGTGTTGCTGCGGCAAGGCTCACCACCCCCATCGTCTCGAGTGTCAATTGCGGTCCAATCTCCGAATAGGAGAGTACGGCGACTCGCGGTGCCGCGGCTGCCACCAGGCGGCGTAGCGTCGTGCGTAGCTGCGGAGAGCACACGAGCACCGGCTGGTGACCCTGTCGTTCGGCATCGTTTGCTGCCCGTGCGATCTCGAACGCGAGGTGCTCGCCGAGTGCCGGATCGATGGCAAGGTACGGCGTACCGCCACCTTCGCTCATTCGAAGTGACTCCAGGAGCAGCTGTTCTGTCAACGGATCAAACGTAATCATCGGCAAGTTGTTGTCGACGGCATGGGAGGCCGAGATGGCCGGGCCCAGGGCGATGCGGACGGCCTCGGTGAGTGCTTCGGGATCTTTTGTGACCCGGCCGCGTTCGGAGAGTACTTCGCAGATCCTGACAAGGTCGCGGACTCCGACCCCTTCGTTGAGGAGCTCCTGGAGCACTCGCTGAACCTCGCCGAGACTCAGGCCCGCCGAGATGACCTCGTCGGCGACGACGGGATCGGATGCGCGGACCACGTCGAGCAGCATTTTGACGTCCTGGCGTGCCAAGAGCCGCCCCGCATGGCGGCGCGCGATCTCGGCAAGGTGGGTCGTGACCACCGAAGCCCGGTCGACGACGGTTGCGCCGACCAGCTCAGCCTGGTGTTTGAACTCCACGGGCAACCATTTCGCAGGTAGGCCGAAAACGGGTTCTTTGGTGTGCTGACCCGGTAGCCCGTCGAGGTCATCGCCAATCACCAGGACGCACCCGGGGGGCGCCTCGCCCCTGCCAAGTTCGACTCCGTGCACCCTGATCGCATAGGTATGCCCGGGTAGATCAAGGTTGTCGCGGGTGCGCACCAGCGGGATCACCACGCCTAGCTCGAGTGCAAGCTTTCGTACGGAGAGCCCGAACGCGGTCCAGCAGGTCGCCGCCCCTAGAGGTGTCGACGAGATCGATGAGGTCGAAGGCCAGTTCCAGTTCGAGCGGTTCGACGCGCATCTCCTCGGACAGAGCTTCGGCCGAATCCGGTGCGGGCGCGGCGAGCGCGGCTGCGGCTTCGGCTGTTGCGTCCATCGACTCGGCGGAGATGTCGATCTTCGGAACCACACGAGTGGCGAGATACAAGACGATGCTGCCCACGAGGATGAATGGGAACTTTGGCAACCCAGGTACCAATGCCATTGCGAGCACCGCGCCACCGGCGATGCGCAGAATCTGCTGGGACTGGCCGAATTGCGCCAACAAGTCGGTGCCGAGGTCGTCGTCGGTCGCCGCGCGGGTGACGATCAGACCGGCGGACATCGAGATCAGCAGGGCCGGGATCTGTGAGACGAGCCCGTCACCGACGGTCAGGAGGCTGTAGGTCGTGATCGCCTCGCCGATCGGCATGCCTTTTTGGATGACGCCAATGCTGAAGCCACCGAGCAGGTTGACCAACACGATGATGATGGCTGCGATCGCGTCACCCTTGACGAACTTTGACGCTCCATCCATCGCGCCGTAGAAGTCGGCTTCGTCGCTGATCTCCTTTCGTCGAGCACGTGCCTGCTTCTCGTCGATCATTCCTGCGTTGAGATCTGCGTCGATCGCCATCTGCTTACCGGGCATCGCGTCGAGGGTGAATCGGGCTGCCACCTCGGCAACGCGCCCGGCACCGTTGGTGATCACGACGAACTGGATCACGATGAGGATCAGGAACACGACGAGCCCGACAACGATCGATCCGCCGACGACGAAATGGCCGAATGCCTCGACGACCTTGCCGCCGTCCCCATTCAGGAGAACCAGACGGGTCACGCTGATGTTGAGCGCGAGGCGGAACAGCGTGGCAATCAGGAGGAACGACGGGAAGATGGAGAAGTCGAGTGCACGTCGAACGAACATCGACGACAACAGAGTCACGACAGCGAAGGTGATGTTGCACACCAGCAGGAAGTCGATCAGGACGGCCGGCATTGGCACGACCATGATGACGATGACCGCCACGATGGATGCCGGGATTCCTACTTGGCCAATTGCGTTGGGCTTCACGACGCCTCTCGTGCGGGTCGTAAGGCCTTCCCTGGCCGGGTCACAGAGGTCCGCCTCGTGGGCGTACTTCCTCTCATCGGCCGAAACCACCTCAGAGTTGAGGTAAACAGCGGTTTGTGCTGAATTGATGTGGTCCTCGGTCCTGGCTCTACGACGGGCGACTCGCACCGACGGCACCATCGGCAAATGGGGCGTATCAGCGTTGGTCCCCACCGGTATGCGATGGACACCTCCAAGACGGGCGAAGCCACGTCGACGGAGTCCGAAGATGAAGGCCAAGACCTTCGCGACGGCTTCGTAGAGCTCGGCAGGAATCTGCTGGCCGATTTCGCACGCCTTGTAGATGGTCCGGGTCAGTGGGGGGTCCGAGACGATGGGTACGGCGTGTTCCTCTGCCCGTGCACGGATGGCAGCCGCGACAGCTCCTGCTCCCTTCGCGACGACCTCTGGAGCACCCCGGCTGCTGTCGTATTTCAACGCGACCGCGTAGTGGGTCGGGTTGACGAGGACGACGTCGGCGGAGCTGACCGATGACAGCATGCGATTGCGACTCACCTTCATCATCTGGCTGCGGATCTCCTGCTTCATCTGAGGGTTTCCCTCCTGTTGGCGGTGCTCCTCCTTCACCTCCTGCAGGCTCATCATCATTTCTTTGTGGATTCGTCGTCGTTGCACGATGTAGTCGACGGCGGCGATCACCAGACCAGCGAATGCGGCGTTTCGGATCATGGTCAGCGTGCCTTGCACCAGCAATACGGAGCGTCTCGGATATCGATCCGCCGCTCAGCGTGATCAATGAGGCCGTGTGCTGCATGACCGGAACGCTCACCAGCGCGATGACCACCACCTTCATGACGGCTTTGAGGGTTTCCCATGCGGACTTGATCGAGAACAGTTGCTTGAGACCCTTCGCAGCGTTGAGCCGTTTGAAATCGGGCTTGAGTCGCTTGCTGGAAACTGCCATTCCGACTTGTGCAAGGTTCCCGGCAACGCTGAAGATCATGATTCCGAGTGTGATCGGGAAGATCAGAATGATTGCTGTCTTCATCCCGTCGATGAGGATGTTGATCGCGACCTGCTGGTCCGGCTTTGCGGCGACGCTCATCGCGTCCAGGTAGAGGTCGCGCATCCTTGGACCGGCAGAACGGATGGTCACCTGCAGCAGGACGATGACGCAGAGCAATGACCCCCAGCTCACCAACTCGGGTGATCGTGCGATCTGACCACGCTGGCGCGCCTCACGCTTGCGTTTCGGTGTCGGTTGCTCAGTCTTCTGGCTCTTGTCGGCGCTCATGTCGGCAGCCCTCGGGCTATCTCTCCGACAAGTCGAGAGACCGCCGGAACCAACAGCGGAAGGGACGTGCCGACCAGCAAGAGTGCAACGGCGACACGGATCGGAAATGCAAGCGCGAAGACATTCATTGCCGGAGCGGCGCGCGACAACAGACCCATTGCAACCTCAGTGAGGAACAACACGGCTAGTACCGGGGCGGCGATTTCTACGGCGGCAACGAAGAAGAGCGTCAGGTCGCGTGTCAGCAGACTTCCGAACTTGTCGATCTCGAACCCGCCCGTACCGATGGCGTCGAACGAGTTGAGAAAACCTCGGACCAAGACGCGATGGCCGTTCATCGCAAAGAGCAGGGTGACTGCCACGAGCTGGTACATGCGGCCGAAGACGGCAGCAGAGGTGTCTGCAAGAGGGTCGTACATCGTGGAGATCGAGTAGCCGGCGAACGTATCGATCAGTGTTCCAGCGGCCTGCAGAGCGGCGATCAGAAGTTGCGTGATCAACGCCAACGCCAGACCGACTGCGACCTGCATGACCATCGACGTGATGAACTCGGCGTTTCCCAGTTGCGCGTCACCCGCAAGCGTCGGCGCGGCGGCAAGGGAGAGTGCGGCGGCGAGTCCAGCCTTTGTCTGCGCTGGAATCGCCTTGTTGTTGAAGGGCGGCGCAAACGCAACCCACGCGCTTGCGCGGACGAGCGCCAGGAAGAATCCGGTGAAGAGACCGGGATCGATTGCGATCTGCATGGCGTAGGTCGTCCGTCGCTGTGGACTGTGTCTACGCGGTAAGGCGCGGAATCATGGCGAACAGGCCTGTCGTGAAGCTGATCATCTGCGCCAACATCCAGTTGCCTCCGACCAACATCACGATTCCCACACCGACGAGCTTGGGCACGAAGGTCAGGGTGACTTCTTGAACCTGTGTTGCGGACTGCAGCAGCGAGATGAAGAGCCCAATCCCCAAGGTGACGACCAGGATCGGGCCAAGGAGCTTCAGCGAGATCATCATCGCCTGGAGTGAGATCTCCATCACATTTGCGTCGGACATCGGGGACTCCTCTGGGTTCTCGGCATCAGTGGCGTATGCATCGTGACGTCAGTGAAAGCTCGTGATGAGTGCTCGTGTGATGAGCGCCCAGCCATCGACCATGACGAACAGCAACATCTTGAATGGCAGCGAGACGAGCACCGGTGGGAGCATGAACATGCCCATCGACATCAGTGAAGAGCTGACGACCAGGTCGATGACGAGAAAGGGGATGAAGATCACGAAGCCGATGATGAACGCGGTCTTCAATTCGGAAAGGACGAACGCCGGAATCAGTTGTGTGATCTTGACGTCCTTGGCCGTCTTCGGGCGTGGCCCCTTGTCGTACTTGATGAACAGAGCGAGATCTTCCTTCCTCGTCTGCTTGAGCATGAACTTCTGCAGCGGTTTCACTGCCCGGTCGTATGCAACGCTTTGCGAGATGTCACCTTTGAGGAGCGGCTGCAATGCGGTGTCGTTCATTGCCGTCAGCGTCGGTGACATGACGAAGAAGGCCAGGAACATTGCAAGGCCGACGACCACCTGATTTGGTGGGATGGATTGCAGGCCGAGCGCATTGCGGACGAGCGAGAGCACGATCACGATCCGTGTGAAGCCCGTCAACATCATGAGCAGCGCGGGCGCAATCGCGATGACGCTGAGGAGCAGGATGATGACCACGCTTTGCCCGGGCTTGGTGTTCTTGCCGTCAGGCGACGTGCCGCTGTCGCCGGTGAGACCACTCAGATCCAGGTTGATTGACGCCGAGCCGTCGCCGCCGGTGCTTGGGTTCGCCTCGACCGGTGGGTTTTGCTGGGTGTTGGACCCGAGGTCTGGCGCCGTCGGCGCTCGCGGGGCATCCGGAGCGCTGGGGGTTGGCGCCTTCTGTGCAGCGATCGCGCGTGTCGGCATGCGCCGCGTGAGGACGCGCGGATGCACCCTGCACGCTGATGACGAGCAGTGCGATGCTGAGGAGGCTGAAGACGATTCCCCGACCGGCGTAGCGGAGGAAGGGCAGAATCCCAAGGTGTGTGGTGCTGGTTGGTCGATGGAAGCGCACGAGGCTCTTTCACGAGCACACGCTCAAACCCTTCGGGTGCTCTTTTCCCGAAGCGCATCGAGCGCGGTCTTCCATGGTGGACTCGGGCGATCGTTGCCCCCTGGATCCAGCGTCCCGTGCGGATCCGTCGTGTCGAATTGGAGAGCTTCCGGGTCGGCTTCAGCGAGAACGCTGATGGTGGTCTCGGTCACGCCGACGACGATGTCGCGTCCGCCGGCGCGCACGACCGCAATGGAGGTCGTGCGGCTGAGCGGCTTGCGCGCGAGTACTTCAACCTGCGCGCCACGCGACGCTGAGGAGGTGGGAACGAATCCGCCGCGATTGCGGATCAGTCGTGAGGCCAAGATCATGAGCGCGAGAACGACGGCCAACGAGACCGTGAGCCGGAGGAAGAGCGAGAACGTCGAGGTCGACGTCATCCGTTTTGTCTCTTGGTCTCGAAACCGTTTGCGACGATCTCCGAGACGCGGATACCGAATTCTTCGTCGATCACGACGACCTCGCCGCGAGCAATCACGGTCCCGTTGACCAGCACGTCGACAGGGCTTCCCGCAGCGCGGTCAAGCTCGATGACTGATCCCGCGGTCAAGGCGAGCAGCTCGCGCACTGTCATCCGCTTGCGGCCCAATTCGGCGGTGACGCCCATCTCGACATCGGAGAGAAGGTCGAATGCCCTTCCGCCGCCGAACCCTTCGCCTGCTCTGGTCATGTCGATCGGCTGGAACTCGTGCGGCGCAACATCCGAAGCGGCGGGTTCAGGCGCCGGCGGCGGATCGATCCGTACAATCAGACTGGCGAGGCGATCGCCACCTTCGAGGATGTCGAACAGCACCACGTGCGCGCCGTCGGCGGGCTCCAACTCTGCAGTCGGCATCTCCATCGGATGGCCTGCGCCGAGATCCGTTGCAGACGATGCCTGCAGTGCTTGCACCGCTTCGGTGAGTGCCGGACCGGCTACGCCGAGGACGTCGCCACCGGTTGCCGTGAGCGCGGAGGCCAACTTCGGACTGATCGCGAGTGCGACGATACCCGTCGGTTCGGCAATGGAGCAGGCGATGACGACGGCACCACTTGCGGGCAGGAGCGCGTCGAGCGCGAGGACCTCAGGCTGTGCCTCTCCGACGCTCATGACGAGGTCGCCGTCGAGGGCTTGTTCGAGCAGGGTCGCGGCGACGACGGCCGGTCGGTTGTCGGTTTCCAGCACGGTGGTTGTGGTCATGCGGGGTTGTCCCTTTCACTGCTGACGACGAGACATGCGATCCTGCGGCCTTTCCGGCCCGTGAGAGCCCGGAAACATGCCGTGTTCCCGACCGAGACGATCACTGGCTCGTCGAGCGCATGGCGAAGAGGTACGACGTCGCCGACGGCGAGGTTGACGATTTCCTGGGAGGTCAGCGTGACCTCGTGGAAACGCACATTGATCTCGACGGGGGCGTTGCGCATTGCATCTTCGAGCTGCCGTGAGAAATCCGCAGGGTCACCGTCGGTGCGATCAGTGAAGAGGGACTGGCTCGCGAATGTCTCGAGGACGGGCTGAAGGCTGTCGAACGGGATGCAGACGGTCATGGCAGCCTCGTTGATCCTCGATCCGCAGATCGAGCGAGAGCACGACGCACATGTCCGATGGTGCTGCGATCTGCGCGAATTGAGGGTTTGACTCCTGCTGCATGATCTCGGGTTCGAGCGCGACCAGCGACTCGAAGGAGAACGCCAGGTCTTGTAGCGCCCGTTCGGTCAGGGACTTCATCAGGCTGGACTCGATCTCGGTGAGCGGTCGGTCGAGCAGCGTCACTGCGCCGGTACCGCCGAGCATGCGATCGATTGCCGTCGTAGCGATCGGCAACGGGAGCTGCAGAATCGCCGCTCCTGGGAGGGGATGCAGCGCGAGAATCACCATGTACGACGGGTTCGGAAGGTTTGCTACGTACTCGTCGTATGTCAACTGCTCGACCGAACCGACCGTCGCGCTGGTCATCGCACGAAGGGTCGTGGCGAGGAGGGTCCCGAGGTGTCGCGAAAAGGTCTCACAGACCATTTGCAGTGCGCGGACGTGGTCGCGGCTGAACTTGTTCGGCCGCTTGAAATCGTACGTGTGGACGGCAGTTCTCTTGTCGTGGTTCTTGGTATTGGGTCCAGGCGCGCGGTAAGGAGGCACAAGCTTCCCATCGGCGCGCAATCCGTTGACCTGAGTGAACGGAGCGCACGGACCGTCATTGTGTGCCGGTTCGTGGTTAGCTCTGCTGGGCCGCTCAAGAGCGGGCCAGGGACCGGATCATTCCGGCAAAAGCACCGTTATTGCTTGACCAGGTCAATGAAGTACACGTTCATGACCTCGCCCTCGTAGACGGCAGCGACGGCCTGTGCGAGTTCCTTTTCCACCTCGAGGAGGCGAGGGGGCTGCATGTCCTGGTAGCTCTTGGTGCCGAGAACGTTGATTGCGACGTGCTTGCCCTTTGCTCCCTTTTCGTCTGCAGTGAACTCTTCCAGTGACGCCTTGCTGGTCAGCTGGAGGGCGATCTTGAACTTCGCGAATCGTCCATCGGCGAGGTTGAGGGTAACGGCTTCTTCGGCGTTGTAGACGGCGCCGGCTACCGGCGCGCAGGGGTCCGGCTTCGGCTTCTCGGCACTCTTGCCACCACCTTCTCCTTCCGGCGCAGCGGCTTCCCCGTGGCCCGCAGCTTCGGCGGGAGCGGCGGCAGCGGCCGGAGCAGCGTGCTCTTCCGGTTGGCCGACGTACTTCTGGGCCCATGCCATGCCTTCGGGGCAGTTCAAGGCCGCCGCCTTTGGCTTGAGCACCACGAACTTCACGACGACCAGCAGCAGGACGGCGCCGATGATGAGCTTCTTCTTGCTCTTCTTTTTGCCCTTGCCTTTCCCGCTCCCTTTCTCCGCTGCCTTTGCCGCCTTCTTGGCAGCTTTTGCCGCCTTCTTGTCCAGCGGCTCGGCGTCGGGCGCGTTTCCGGCCATTGGTTGGGTCATCACCATGTTCCTTACCCTCCTAGGATCTTGTTTTCGCTCGGCGTGCGAGCGATCACCACAATTTCGACCCGCCGATTCATGGCGCGGTGCTCGGGCGTGTCATTGGGGACCAGGGGTTCCTGATCGGCGTGGGCGTCGACCTGCATTCGGCTCGGCGGGACGCCGCGTGTCTCGGCGAGGTAGCGCAAGACCGAGACACCGCGCGTCAGCGGAGAGTTCCCAGTTCGATGCGAAGGTCCCGCTGATTGGCACATCGTCGGTGTGTCCGGCGATGGACATGTGATTCGCGAGGTTGCGCAAAGCCGGCGCGAGTCCATCGAGTACCGCCCGGCCCTGCGGGCGCAGCTCAGCCGATCCTGATGCAAAGAGCACCTCGTCGGTCACGATGTTGACAACGAGTCCGCGCTCGTCGATCTTCAGGGTCACCTTGGACTCGAGGCCGACGGAACGCAACGCCGTCAGGATCTGTTCTTTGGTGACCTCGAAACTCTGGCGCTCCAGCCGGCCGGCTTCCTCCTGCTGCTGTTGTTCGATCAGTGCCTGCTCGACACTCGCCGAACCTGTCTTCGAGGGCGCGATACCGTCGAAAAAGCCGTCGCCTCCGGAACCGACCCCGTTGCTTCCTGAATCGATGACCGAGGCTGGCCCTCCTGAAGATCCCTTCAAGCTCGCGCCGAGTGCTCTCGCGAACTTCTCGAACTTCATGATGTCAAGGCGTGACATTGCGAACAGGACGATGAACAGCGCGGCGAGGAGGGTGATCATGTCGGCATAACTGATCAACCAGCGCTCGTGGTTCTCATGCTCCTCATGTTCTTCGGCGCGCTTCTTCTTGGCTGACATGTCACGCCGCGTCCTTATGTGCCGCCGCAGCGCGCTCGGCCGGCGGGAGATACGACATGAGCTTCTGTTCGATCACACGGGGGTTCGAGCCTGCTTGGATCGCCAGGATGCCCTCCATGATGATCTCCATGTGATGCGTTTCCGCTTCGGCGATGCGCTTGAGCTTGTTGCCGATGGGCAGGAAGATCATGTTGGCGAAGAGGATTCCGTAGAGCGTCGCGATGAAGGCGACGGCGATGCCTTCACCGGCAGCGGTGGGGTCCGAGAGGTTGCCCAGCACCTTGATGAGGCCGGTAACAGCCCCGATGATGCCCAGCGTTGGGGCGAAACCGCCGAGGTCGGCGAAGAACTTGGCGGCGATCTTGTCGTTGGTCTTCTTGGCGTGGATCTCGGCCTCGAGGATCGCGTGTACCTCTTCGGGGTCAGTGCCGTCGACGGCGAGCTCGATCCCCTTGCGGAGGAAGGGTTCCTCGATCGTCTTGGCGCCGTCTTCGAGTGCGAGGAGGCCTTCTTTGCGGGCCTTGTCAGCGAATTCGACGAGCGTGCTGATTGCGGGACCGGACTCCTCGATCTTGCCGGTGAATGCCTTGGTGAGGCCCGCGACGATCAACGACACGTCGCTCTTCATGAACCCCGCGACACCAATACAGATGGTCGGGAAGATCACGATGAGGAATGCGGGGATGCCGATGAGCTCCGCCGGGTTCGCACCCTCCATGATGATGCCCAGCATCAGGAACGCGAAGGCGCCCCCGATGCCGATCAGGGTGAGCGGGTCCACGCTCAGACCTCCGGTTTCGGCACCAGATGGAGCACGGCGTTTTCCTGGATGTCGAGGTCGACTCTGTTCGCCAGGGCGATGATCGACGCTCGAAACTCCCGAACGCGGACCACGACCTCCTCAACGGTCTCGGATACGACGTACTTCGTGCCGTCGACGAGCGTAAGGACGGTGTCGGGTGTGGCCTCGGCGCGCTCGATGAGGTCGCAGTTGAGCGCGAACGGAGGTCCGTTGAGTCGTGTGAGGCTGATCATCATCTTTCCGTCCTTGGATTGGAACGGCGGCCATTCCTTGGCTGTGATCAGATGATCGGCACCCGTATGTCGAAGCTGAGCGCTTCCGTATCCGGATGGGCGATACGGTGGTGTTTCGAGTCATCCAGGGTGTTCGGCGGCTATGCGGGAAGCTGCCCGCACAGCCGCCGGGTTCACCCGGTTAGACCCGATTTGTTACCTCTTCAGGTTGACGAGGTCCTGGAGAATCTCGTCGGAGGCGGTGATGACTCGAGAGTTCGCCTGGAACCCTCGTTGTGCCACGATCAGGTTGGTGAACTCCTGTGCCAGGTCGACGTTGCTCATCTCGAGCGTGCCGCCGGAGATCGTTCCCCGCCCTCCTGAGGCTGCAGTACCGACAGCGGGGAGGCCAGAGTTCACCGACGACCGGAACGTCGAATTCCCGGCCTTGTCGAGGCCGTTGGGGTTGTTGAAGGTGGCCAGGGCGATCTGGCCGATGAGTTGTGTCCGGCCGTTCGAGAACACACCGGTGATCTCGCCGCCTTCGCCGAAGTTGAAGGCCCGGAGGAACCCGATTGCCCCACCGTCCTGCGATACCGCCGAAACGCTGTTGGAGCCGGCGAATTGCAGCAACGCATCGAGCTGGCCCGGTGTCCCGAGGTCGAGATTGATGGTGCCCGTTGCGAAGTTCGTACCGAGCAGGGTGTTGAGCGAGGCGTCGAGCGTGATCGGTGTGAGCGGCCCCGCGGGCAGACCTGTGACGGCGTTGAAGTTCATCGTCTGTGGGAAGCCCGGGATCTGCTGCGAAACACCGACAAGGTTCGGAGCAGTGGCGTTGATCGTCCAGCGGTGCTCGATGGTGCCGAACGACAACGGCACGCCTGCTGCCGTTGCCGTTGCCGCTGCCGAGAGCACCACCGTGGTGCCATTGGTAACCGAGGCGATCGTGGTTCCCAGTGGAATGCCAGGTCCGCTGATGGGGCGTCCTACGTCTGCGGCGGTGAACGCTGCCGTCGCGGACGTCAACGTCGTGCTAGCGGCTGTTGTGGCGCCATCGGCCACCGTTCGGCCCGAGTCCTTTGTGAGCGTGAACGAAACCGGGACCGCCCGTCCGTTGGCGTCGTAAACCGTGATCGAGGTAGTGATCGCGGTACCGGGCGCGGCGTCGGCGGGGATGTTTCCACCAAGCTTGAGTCTCGTGGTCTGCGTCGGGGGCAGGGTCTGGCCGATTGGCAGGATCAGGTCGGTCGGCGAAGCGTTGGTGTTGATCACGCCATTGCTGGCGAGCCAACCCTGCGCAACCGCGCCGTCAGGCGTGACGAAGGACCCGTTCGTGTCGAACGAAAAGTTGCCCAGACGTGTGTAGTACAGCGTGCCGGCAGCCTTGACGATGTAGAAGCCGTCGCCATTGATCGAAAGGTCGGTTGCCCTTCCGGTGATCTGCGACGCGCCCTGACCGAACGACGTCGTGATCGCACCGACGCGCGTTCCGAGACCCACCTGCGCGGGGTTGGTTCCACCGATGACATTCTGCGGCGAGCCAGCACCACGGATGGTCTGAGAGAGCATGTCCTGGAAGACGACTTGGCTGGTCTTGAAGCCAACCGTGTTGATGTTGGCGATGTTGTTACCGATGACATCCATCATCGTTTGGTGCGAACGCAGTCCGGAAACTCCGGAGAACATGGAACGAAGCATGAAGGACTCCTAATCGGTTGATGGGGGGCAGTTCAGTAAGTCGTCGGCTAGGTTGACGGCACGTTGACCGCCGTGATCTTGGTCAAGGGGATCTTCGCTCCGGATGCGAGTACGAGGACGGAGCCATTTGTCGAGTCCACACTGACCGACTTGACGATGGATGTGTTTGCGGTGCCATCGTCGTCGTAGGTGACCTGCTTGCCGATGAGCGATGTTGCGTTGGCGAGTTGTGACGATGCCGTAAGCGCTGCCGTCTGCGTGGCCATTGTGTTGAGCTTCTCAACCATCGTGAACTGTGCGGTCTGTGCCAGAAACTCGGCCGGATCTGTCGGCTTCTCGGGGTTCTGGTACTTCAGTTGCGCGACGAGCAACTTCATGAACGTGTCGCCGCCGAACTGATCCGGTCGGTCGATGGTGGTCTTACCTCCAACGGTCTTCGGAGTGATCGCCTGTGTCGTGGGGTCGATGGTTGGCATGGAGTTCCTCGCATTCAGAGACGGACATCGAGGGCGGAGACCGCGGATGCAGCCGATGGTCCCCCGGTGGTGCTACTCGTGGTGGCGAGAACCTCGTTGATGGTTCCCGTGTTGGAACGCGCGTCGTTGCGGCCAGGTGTCTTGCTGGGCAGACCTTGCTGTTCGCGTTGGCGATTGGTCAGATTGCGATCCATGTCATGGGCGACGGTGAGGCTGTCGGTACGGATTCCTGCTAGCTCCAGGTCGCGTGCAAGTTCGCCGAGCGTGTCGCGTAGCAGTGCATTGGTGGCGCCATGTTCTGCTCTCATGTGCAGGGTCACGACGCCGTTCCTCACGGCCAACTCGATCTCGACACGGCCGAGTTCGCGAGGGTGCAATTCGATAGCGAGTTGGTAGGAACCGTCGCCGTGCCGGCGAAACGGCGCGATGACCGACACGAGCTGCTGGGTTACAGGTGCGGGTGGGGCAGGCGGCGGGGTTGCGACACTTCCAACGGTTGTACCGCCGGCAACGCTGTTCGACCGTGCTGCCCCGGCCGCTGCGGCGATCGCAGCTGCGTCGGCCGAGTCGACTCCGGGTACCACGGGATTGGCGCCGCTTTCCGCGAGTGACACGGCGAGGCTCGGTACACTGGTCGTTGCCGCCCGACCCGCCGTGTTCGCGGCGACATCGGCGGTAGGTCCTGCGAATGCCGCTGCGGCGGTGGCGACGGTCGCCGCCGGCGAGGATCGCGGAATGGGCACAACGTCTTGGGACGAGGGCGCGTCGGCGCCGAAATCGGCGATCACGGACGCGGCCGGATTTGTTGTCCTGGCGCGACCGGCGTTCCCGAAACCATTGCTCTCAGAATCGTTGGTCTCAGAACCGTTGGTCTTCGGAACCGTTGCTCTCCAGAACCATTGGCTTCCGTGCCGTTGACGGCTGCGACGCTGGGGAGCGCCGCTACTTGGACCGCACTCGCAGCCTTTGAACCCAGGGAGGTGGCGGCACCTGGTCCGACGAGCGATTCCGTGTCCGTGTTGCTCGTGCTTGGAATGGCCATCCTGGCCGTGGGGGTCTCGTCCTGGGTCGTGGCGTCGGACGCGGCCGGCGTTCCGGACACCTGATCGAGCCTGGATCCGATTGCCGCGTGCGCCGCGTTGATGGACATGCCGATGTCGCCGACGGACTCGACGTGATGCATGTCTTCCGATGTTGGCCCAGCAGCATCCGATCGGCGTACCAGCTGCGTCCCCAGCCACTGCGCCAGGTGTGCTCTGTGCCACCTCAATGGTCGTTTCCTGTGTTGCAGCAACGCCCTTTGCGGTACCGGAGTCGTGGCGCGCATGACGAAGTTGGGCGGTGTCGACGTGGGGGGCCTCATGATGCGCCTCGTCGCGTGAGGTCGTGTCCGTGCCTTGGTGCGTACGTCGCCGACGTACCGTTGGGCACGATTGTGTCGCACCGTTTCCGGACGCGAGTCGTCGTTGTTCTGCGCGCGTCACGTGCCTGCGCTCTATATTCACGGCGCAGCGTGTTGGCATCGGCGTCGGTCTGTGTATCCATGTTGTGACGTTCGGGCTCGCCGCGGCGCGTGAAGCGCTCGACGAAACCGGAAAATGCCGAACCTGCCATTCCGAATGCGCCTGCAACGCTTCGCGTGACCGCCTGAATCGAATGGCCCTTGAGACTTGTTGCGCGGCTCGATGGATGGGGAGTTCACGATGTTCATACGTTTCCTCCGAGCATGCCGACACCTCGCGCCGAAGCCGCCGCGAGGGCGCTCGAGATGGCATCGACAGATGGACTGCGTTGTTCCGTTGGAAGCACGCGCCTGATCGCCGTGATCCGGTCCGGGAGGTCAGCGACCTTCACAACATCACCCGTCTTGGGTGCCACGAGATACTTGTCGTTGCCGACGTAGATCCCGACGTGCCCGTTGACCCGCATACCTTTGTCGCCCACGGAGAACACCAGGTCACCCGGAGCGAGGTCCTCACGTGCAACTGGTGTCCCGACTTTGACTTGGTCATAGGTGACCCGAGGAAGCTCGACTCCGACATCTTGATATGCCCGTTGTACGAACCCTGAGCAGTCAAGACCTTTCGTGGGGTCGGTCCCTCCGTAGACATAGGGGACACCGAGGTACTGCTCGGCGGCTGCTATGACATCGGCCCCTCTGGGCGCGCCAGTTCCAGTTGCCACGATGTCAGGCATCTGCGTCGCGTTGATCGCGCCGTTCGCGTTGGTGAGCTGTGCCAGCACTGACTGGAAGTCGCCCTCGGCCAAGGCGGTCGGCGAAAGCGACGACATCGCTGAGCCAACGGCAGTGCCCGCTCGAGTGGAGAACTGTGCCTGAATCGCTGCAATACGCGCGCGCGCTGCATCGATCCCCGCGAATGCTGCTGTGCTCATCGGACCGAACCCTCGTTGCGAGAGAACCGAGCGATAACCAGGTCGTCGACGAGATGTTCAGCCTCGCGGTCGGCCTCGATCCGGTACTCGTCCCGTTGGCGGTCGTCGAGGCGCTCGAGCACCGACACGCGCTGTGCCGCGAAGCTCCAGGCGTTGCGATGGTCCTGCGCTCGTGCGCGTGCTGCTTCGCGGTGTGCAGCAAGTGCGGTAACCGTTGCTGCGCTACGTCGAAGAGCTCCTTCGGTCGTGGCAAAATGTTCGTGTGTCATCGTGCCGCTCGGACGGGGCAGTTGGTCGTAAGCATCGACGTGGGTGCGGAGCGTGTTCTCAGCCGCGGCAACTGCGAGGTTTGCCATCGCGAGTTCGGCACGAGCGCGGGTCGCTTGGATACGGCGAACTCTCAGTACCGATTCGAGGCGGAACGCGTAACGTTTCACGCAACACCTACCGGCAAGGCGGGTGCGGAGAGTCCGAGTACATCGAAGAGCTGCGCCCAGCTTTCCGAGGCGATGGATATCTCGCTCATGTCCTGGCGCAGGTATCCATCGATGCGGTCTTTGAGCAGGACCGCCCTGTCGACGCCGGTGTTCGCGCCTGCCACGTATGCCCCGATCTCGATGAGATCTTTCGCGTCGCGGTATGCGGCAAGAAGTCGTCGCAACTCGCCGGAGGCCTGACGTTGCTGGGGTGTCGTGATGGTCGGCGCGACCCGAGACACCGACTCGAGTATGTCGATGCTGGGGTAGTGACCGGCGGTCGCGAGTTTGCGGCTCAGCACGATGTGACCATCGAGGATGGAGCGAGCGTGGTCACCGACCGGCTCATTCATGTCGTCACCCTCGACCAGCACGGTATAGAGCCCGGTGATGCTGCCGCGTTCACCGGCGCCGGCGCGTTCGAGCAGCTTCGGCAACAGCGAAAAGACCGATGGTGGATACCCACGCGTAGCGGGCGGTTCGCCTGCGGCGAGGCCAACTTCACGTTGCGCCATCGCGAAACGTGTGAGGCTGTCCATCATCAGGACAACATCGGCGTCGCGGTCTCGGAACCATTCGGCGATCCGCGTCGCCACGAATGCGGCGCGTAGGCGAACGAGGGCGGGTTCGTCGGACGTTGCAACGATCACGACCGAACGTGCCAGTCCATCGGGTCCGAGGTCATGTTCGATGAAGTCACGCACTTCTCGACCACGCTCACCGATCAGCGCGAGTACCGATACCTGGGCTTCGGTTCCGCGGGCGATCATGGAGAGAACGCTTGACTTTCCGACTCCCGATCCGGCGAAGATGCCCATGCGCTGTCCACGTCCACACGGAACAGCGGTATCGATCGCACGGATGCCGAGCGGCATGGCCCGGTCTACGTGCGCGCGTCGGAGGGGATGCGGAGGTGTGCCATGTATGGTCACGTGATCGCCTTCGATGCGGCCGAGGCCATCGATCGGTTGGCCCATCCCGTTGAGGACGCGGCCCAAGAGATGCTCGCCGACCACGATGGTCGGAGCTTGGTCGTCGGCGGCTGCGCGAGCGCCTGAGCGGACGCCGCGCATTTCACCGAGCGGCATGCAGATGAGAGTGCCATCGCGGAGTGCGATGACTTCGGCGGACAACGGTCCGTGAGGCGTATCGACTGTCACTGCCTCACCGATCGCGGCTTCGATCCCTGCGACTTCCAACTGGAGTCCGGTGACACCGATGACCTGTCCATAGCGCAGGGGCGTTGCGACGCGCAGGGCGTGCTCGAGTCGGTTCTGGAAACTCATAGTTCCAGCGCTTCTCGTGCACGCTCGACGGCATTGTGCAGGGTCGCGTCGATCACCATGCGGGCTACAGCGACGCGACAGTCCCCGGGCGCAATGCTCGGATCTTTGATGATCTCGAGGGATCTGCCAGGTGCGAGTTGGGAGATGTCGCCTATGGCGTCGGCGTCATCGGGATTGAGATAGACGTTGGCGGGGAGGCGTTCGGGCGCAAGGCGCAGAGCGCGAGCCACAGCGTCACGGCCAGGAGTCGATGCGGCGGCCAATTCGCGGCCGAGGAGGGCTTCGGTCAGCAGGAAGGCAGCGGTGGCGAGCGCGTCCTCGATGTCACGAAACGCTGTGGCCTGGGCTGTTTCGAACTGCTCCGCGGACCGGTTGAGTGCCGCTGCGGCACTGCGGATGTGATCCCAGCGGTCCTGTTCGGCCCGCTGGACCTGAGCGTCGGCGGCGGCGAGGCCTTCCTCGAGGCCTGTGGCGTAACCGTTGCTTCGAGCTTGTGCCATGACGCCGTCGACGATGCGCTGATCGATCTGTAGGCCGCCAAGGTTGCTCGACGGTAATGTCCGCTCGTCGAGCTGTGCCGACATGATGTCGGTGGAGTCCGCTGCGCGGACCACCCGGCTTCGCCGAGACTCAGACAACGAATTCATCGCTGCCTCGAGAGATGACGATTTCGCCGGCCGACTCGAGCGCCCGAATGCTTCGAACGACCGCAGCTTGGGCCTCTTCCACAGTCTTGAGGCGGATGGCGCCGAGCATTTCGATTTCCTCGATGAGGTTTTGTCCCGCGCGCTCGGACATGTTCGTCGTGATCTTGTCGCGCACGAGTTGTTGTACGCCTTTGAGGGCAACTGCGAGTTCCTTGGTGTCGACGTTGCGCAACACGAGCTGGACCGATCGGTCGTCGAGGCTGACGATGTCCTCGAAGACGAACATACGGCTGCGGACTTCATCTGCAATCTCGGGGTCCTCGGTCTCGAGACCCTCGAGAATGAGTCGCTCTGTTGCCCGGTCTGCCCGGTTGAGGATGTCGACAAGTGATTGGACGCCACCTGCGGTCGACATGTCGGACTGTTGGATCACCGAGGAAAGCTTGGGTTCGAGGATTGCTTCGACCTGCGCCACGACATCGGGAGCGGTGCGTTCCATGCTCGCGAGTCGTCGCGCCACGTCGCGTTGCAGCTCATCGGGAAGCGCGCTGATGACCATGGCGCCCGAGTCGGGCTTGAGGTAGGCGAGCACCAGCGCGATGGTCTGGGGATGCTCGTCCTGGAGGTACGTGAAGATCTGTCGCGGATCGGCGCGGCGGAGGAAGTCGAATGGGGCGCGGTTCAGTGTGGCTCCGAGATTGTCGAGAATCTCGGTTGCCTTTTCCGATCCCAGTGTTTCCTCGAGTAGGTCACGCGCGAGATCGACACCACCGTTTGTCATATGTGTCCGGGCGAGGAACTGTGTCTGGAACTCGGAGACCACCGAATCGACGTCGTTCTGATCGACCTGATCAAGGCGCGCGATCTCCGCCATGATCTCTTGGACTTCACTCTCACGCATGGAGCGCAACACGACCGCGGCGCGGTCGCGACCCATCTGCATGAGCACGATGGCTGCCTTGGCGGGTCCGGAGAGAGATGCAATCGTCGTTGCCACGGGTTAGGTCCTCCGGTCCGCGAGCCAGCTACGCAACGTCGCGGCGACCTCATCAGGTTGCCGTTCGATCATCTGCCTGACCTCAGCTTGGACGTCTGGAGCGACCAGTTCCCCGCCGCCTGCTTCTGCGATCATCGAAGCGGTGAGGCGCTCGTCGCCGAACATCATTCCTTGGCCTGCTTCGATCTGGCGGAGGTCCAGTGGCACGCGAATCGGCGGACGAGCGGCGGCGGCCTTCTTGATGTTGCGTCGAGCAAGGAACAACACCGCAGCGGTGAACAGCAGGATCAGGACGGTCTTGATGATCGACATCAAGGTGTCCTTGGACTCGGCCGACTTCGCATCCTTGGCCAACTTCTCGGCGTCCTGTTTCAGACTCTGGTCGAACTTCATCAGCTGGACTCTCGCAACGTCTCCGCGTGCTGCGTCGACGCCGGCAGCAAGACCGATCTGTGTTTCGAGGTCGGATGCTTCGCCTGCCTTGACAACCTTGCTGTCGACGATGACGGCAATGGTCTGTTTCTCCACGGCACCAGGTGCGACGTTCGTCTCCGTGACGGTCTTGTTGAGGGGGTTCTGGCTGTTGTTGGTCTTCCGGCTGTAGTCGCCGTTGCCCGTCGGAAGCGTGGTGCCCGCTTCGGGTTCATTGCCGAGACTTCCTCGGGCTGCGCCACCTGAGCCCGTGAACGTCTCGTCGGTTGTGGACGATGCGATCGGAGGAAGTGTTGTGCCTGTGGTGGAGGGGTTTTCGTAAGTCTCCGAGGTCTTTGCCGACTTGTCGAGGTTGAGCGTTGCGCTGACCTGTACGACGGCATGGCCAGGCCCAATGACGCGGTTCAGGAGGTTCTCGACCTTTGCCTTGGTGTTTGCTTCGTACTTGCTCGTAACAGTGGAACCATCGTCCGTCGCCGCGTTTGCGTCCTGACCGGGTGCCGAGAGCACGTTGCCTTGCGTGTCGGCGACGGTCACATCATCGGGTTTCATGCCACTGACTGCCGACGCGGTGAGGTGCACGATGGCGCGAACTTGGGTGGCCGAGAGGCGCTTGGAACCACTGGTCGCGACAAGGATCGAAGCACTGGGCTTTTCGCTGTCGTCGCTGAAGACGTCCTGGGACTGCACGACAAGGTGCACCTGAGCGGAGCTGACATCTTGGAGCGACCCAATGGTCTTGGCCAGTTCGCCTTCGATAGCCCGCTGATAGTTGACGCGTTGGGAGAACTCCGACGTGGTGATTCCTTGCTTGTCGAGCAACGGGTAGCCGGAATTCGAACCGCCGCTGGGTAAGCCGGCGGCGCCCATGTCGAGGCGCAGTTGATAGACCTTGCTCTTGGGAACCATGATCGTCTGTCCGCCGTTCGCCAACTGGTAGCTCACGCCCTTCGATGTGAGCTGATCCGTGATGGAGGAGGCGTCCTTGGGATCCAGATTGCTGTACAGCGTTGAGTAGGACGGCTTCGAGATCCATGACGTGAAGAAAAGCGCGCCCAGGAGCAGCGCGGCGACGGCGAGCAGGGACAGCACCTTCTGGCCGGCGGTGAAGCCGCCGAGGTAACGCTGGGCCTGGCCCTTCATGCGATCGACGTCGAAAGCCGCCATCAGATCTGCATCCTCATGATCTCGCCGAACGCTTCAAGCGCCTTGTTTCGCACGGCGACGGTGAGTTCGGTCTGCAGTGACGCCTGTGTCGCAGCGATCATGTAGTCGTGCACGTTCTGGAGATCGCCGGTTGCCGCGTCCAACGCCAGTGAATCGGCCTTGTTCTGTGTGGCCTGCAAGTTGTCGAGTGCCCCGGTGATCGCGTTGCCGAATCCGGAGTCGCCCGCCTTGGATGTCTTCGAAAGCGTGTCGAGTGCCGGCGCGCCGGCAATGCTGCCGAGACCGGGAACCGCACCGATGCCTGGAATGGCCATAGCTATTTACCGATCCCCATCGCCTGCATATACATGTCGCGGGCGCGGTCGACGATCGCCAGGTTCGCTTGATAGGAACGCTGCGCCATCATCATCTGCACCATCTGGTCGCCCAGGTTGATGTCGGGGCGTCGTACGTTTCCCTGAGCGTCGGCGAGAGGGTTACCGGGGTCGTTGACCATCATTCCTTGGGCTGAGCCAAGCGCGATTCCCGCTGTGTGGATACCGTTGCCAATGCCGTCACCATCGGTATCTGCATTCGATTCGGCAACGACAATTCGTGCTTGAAAGGCGTCCTCGGTCGTGCGTCGCACGACGTTGATGTTGGCGATGTTGTCGGAAACCGCAGCGAGCCACATCTTGTTGACCCGAAGCGCTGACGCTGATGTATCGAGGATCCCGAAAAGTGCCATTACTGACCTCGAATCGCCGTGCGGAGAAGCGAGAACTTGCTGTTGACGGCTTGGACCATCAGTGTGTATTGCAGGTTGCTCTCGATCATTGCGACGTGTTCGTCGTCGACCTGAACGTTGTTGCCCTGGATATTCGTGGGCTCGTTCGACTTCGTGACCTCGACGGCCGCCGAGCGGGGATCGCCGGCGTCGATGGCGTTCTTCAACTGGCCTTCGAACGAGACCTTCGTGGCGATGAAGCCTGGCGTCTCGGTATTGGCCATGTTGTTGGCAATCGCGTGCTGCTGCGCCGTGATTCCATTGAGCGCTGCACGGATCGCATCGATCGTGAGGTCGCTCACGCGCGACCACCTCCCGCGGGGATCGGAAGGTGGTCGACGGAGCAACGGGGCGCGCTGATACGTGTCGGCGAGTTTCCTCGCCGTGCAACGGGCCTGTGCCTAGGCTCCGCGAGCGCAAACACGATCAACGCGACCTCCGCCAACGAACGGTGTGCCGCCGATCCGTGGCGAGACGTTGAGCTTTCCGTGCTCCGGGGGTCCAATCGGCGAACCGACAGGAAATCTGAGGATTACGACGCGCGAAATATGTTCTGTGCCATCCGCGATATTTGCCCGCTCTCGCGGCGGTCGCCCTGGTGCCTGATCACGCCCGTCGATCCACATAGTTCGGAGCGGACACGTCGCCATAGCGACTGCCGACGCCGCGAGAGCGGGTCAATTGGCCGGCTTCGCGAGCGATCGACTCTGCCGTCGCAAGGACCTGTTCCTCCAACTCGCGGGTGCGCGCCAGGAGCTTCTCCGCCCGGCCGCGCAGGGACTCAGGGAGTGGACCGAGGTCCAGAGCACTCGCGTCAAATGGAGCGAGTGCAATGCGGTCGTCGAACACCGGGGGCCGCTCGGAGGCGAGAGCGTCGGAATGCTCGCTGAGTTCGGCCTCCATGGCGTCGAGGTGCGCTGCCCAAGCCGCGATCGAACGCTCGTGGTTCACGCGACCGATCCCATTCCGACGCTCGCGATGGTGCTTGCCGTATTCACCGCCGCCAGGGCGGTTGCCCATGCATCGCGAAGTGGCTCCACAAGTGCGATGCACGCACGAACGCGAGTGACGTCGCGGGCAACGTTGGCGTCGATGAGTTCGGTCGTGAGGAACAGGTAGAGCTTCGCCAAACCCGGACCGCCCTCCCACTTGTCGCGCTCGAGGCTCGCGAACAGTTCCATGACGATCGCCTGAGCATTCAACAGCTTCTCGTGGGCAACGTCATACGACGAGTTCAACATGGCCTGTTCGGCGTGCGCGAGGTCCCGCATGAGACCGTCGTAGAGCATGACAACGAGCTGGCCTGGTGAAACCGTCGCTGAGGTGTTCGAGAGGTATCTCTTGCGTGCTTCGAGTTGGGGGGACATCCGTGTCTCCTAGTTGGCGGTGGTGTTGGCGGCGAGTTGCTGAATCTGGCTGTTGAGGGCGTTTCCCAACCCACGGAGCCTTCCGAGTTGGACCTCGAGTTCGGAGTACTGCCGACGTAGTGACGCCTCGCGGCTTTGGAGTCGGAGATCCCATGCGGCGATTTGGGTGTCGAGGTCCGTCACGCGGCTTTGCCTGCTGGCGATCTCTCTGGCCAGGACACCGGTACCGCCGGTACTGGCGGCGACTGCAACAGAGGCAATTCGCTGGGCGATACCAGGCGCATATGTGAAGGTGCCGAAGTTCGTCGGTCCGCTGATGTCTGCGGGCTCGGCGGAGATGATCAGGGCAAGGCCCGAGAGCGTGGGATCGGTACTCGGGGCGGAAAGATACTGTCCCGCACCCGTCGCGGCGACGCCGTTTATGGTGCCGGCGACGTTGACGCCTGTCTTGAGTTCGAAGGATCCCGCGACGCCGGCGATGCCGGTTTGGCCGCCTGCAATCGTGGACGTCTTCACTTCGAAGGTGGCGCCGGTTCCGTATCCGGCCGTGCGCACGACGAGCTTGTTGCTCTCGACGGTGGCGGACAGGCCGAGGGAGCTCGCCGCAGAAAGGTTGTTCAGCGCGGTCGCGATGGAGCTGAGGCTTTCACCTGCGCTTGCTGCGTACGAGACGGTGGTGCTGCCGACCTTCAGGTCGATCGTCTCGGCCGCGGTGATGGTGCCGCCGCCGAGCACCGCGCCTGTTGCGGTTGCCTGCGTCGCGGCAGCGGAGATGACCACATCGTAGGTACCGGCGAGGGTCGCCTCCGATGCATAGCTGAACGCCACCTTCGAGTTCGTCGCCGTGCCACCTTGCTTGAACAACGATCCCACGGCCAACGGATCAGCGTTGTACTTCTCGAGGAACTTGGCTCGGTCGAAGGAGATCTTTCCATCGCGCTGATAGGAGAGCCCGACATTGCTCCCACTTGTGAGGCTGGAGCCCGCAACGCTGGAGAGCACCGAGTTGATGACCTGCGTCTCGAGTGTTCGCACCGTCGAGTTGCCGATCAGTGGTCCAGCAGTCTTGGTGGTTGGGTCGTATCCGGTGTAACTGCGAATTGTCGAGAGAGCGTCGTTCGCGGCTGCCGCGAGTGCAGCGACCTTGTCGGCGATTGCCTCGCCGTCGGCGACCACGTCGACCGAGACGGTCGTGAGCGGGTCGGCCTTGCTGAGCGAGAGCGTGACGCCCGGGAGCACGTCCGAGACGTTGTTCGATGCCGAGTAGATCGAAAAGGCGCTCGGTCCAGAACCGACGGTGAGTTTTGCGTCCTGTCCTGCAACGGTGGTGGTCCAACCGGTGAGCGGCATGGTGATTGCGGACGCCTTACCCGTCGTTGTCGAGCTGAACGCGAGACGATAGGAGTTGGCGTCGGTCTTGATAGCGGTTGCGGTGACGCCGGCATTGGCGTTGTTGACTGCGGTGACGACGCTGGCGAGCGTGCCGTCGCCGACGCTGATGTTCTTTGCTGAAGTGGTCCCCTTTACCAACGCGAATGTCGTGCTGGTGGCGGTCATCGTGCCGCCGGTTCCTGAGTTCAAGATCATCGCCGCGGTCGTGTCGGTGACGGTGTTGAGCGTCCCGTCGAGCGTGACGAGGCCATCGGTGCCGAGGATTGCCGTGCCGTCGGTGCTGAGAGCGAGGTCGGTCAGAGCGGACCCACCGGTGACCTGCACCGTTGCTGCGCTTCCCTGGCGAACAGTGTCGATCTTCGAGCGCGTTGTTCGCGGTCACCGATGCCGTCAGCGATCCGCCGGAGGCAACCTGGACCGCCGTTGCGAGTTGCGCGCGGTTGTAGGTTCCGGCCGCAATTGTCAGTGTGGTGGGCGTGCCGTTGATCGTGACGTCGATCGTGTCGTTGACGCCCGTGGTGATGGTGGTGCTTGCCGCCAAGGCCGATGTTCCCGTTTTCGTCGCGGCAGCGGAGGATTGCGTGACCTCCAGCGCGTGTCCGCCGATAGCGAGGCCCGTTCCGGTGAGTGTCGCGAAGCCGAGTCCGCCTGCCTTGGACAACAGAATGGGCTCCGTGCCGTACGGCGAGGTCAGGCTCGAGTATGTCGCGTCGTTGAGAATCGAGTTGCCTTTGGCAAGTTGATCGACGACGAAGCTGAGGGACCCGGCCAGCGCACCCGACCCGGTTTGAGCGACGACGTTGGCGCTCGTCGACGTTGCTTTGAAGACGTTCCAACCGGCCGTCTTGTTGAGTGCCTGCGAAGCGGTTTGCAACGTCGCGAACTTCGCATTGATTGCCTGATAGGCGCTGATGACTCGAGGTGAAACGTGGACTTCTGGTTCTTCAGGCTTGTTTGTGGTCTCGCCTCGAGCGCCAGCAAGCTGTTGATGATCTGGGTCGAGTTCAGACCGGAGCTGAGTCCGTCAATGCTCGAACCGGCCGATCCGAATGACGTCATCGTGCGTTCCGTGGCGTGAGCTCCATGGTGTCACGAGATCGCTTGGTTGCTTCCTCCACGAGTTCGAGGACCTGTTGTGGCGGGAGTTGCTGAACGACTGAACCCGTGCTGCGATCTTTCATGACAACGACGAGTCGGTTCACCGTGTCGTTCCACTGAAACTCCGGGCCGATGGCGGTCTTGAAGACCTCCGGTGGTGCGGCGCTCTTTGCCGATTTCGTTCCGGGCCCCGCCATTGGCTCCGACCGAGGCCCCTGCGGGGATGCGCCAGGTACCGGAGTACCGGCAACCGGAGTGGGTGCGGAGTTGTGAGCGGGCTGGTTCGGCAAACGGGAGGGAAGATCAACCACGGTGGTGGTGTTTGCGTTGAGTGGATTGATTCCCATGGGTCACCTCCTTCGGGAGTTCCAGGTTGGTGGGCCTTCAAGGCCCACCAACCTGGGTCACTCCTTCGTGCTACTGCAGGAGCTTCAACACGGACTGGGGAGCCGCGTTTGCCTGCGCCAGCATGGCGGTGCCTGCCTGGACCAGGATTTGATCCCGGGTGAATCGCACCATCTCCTGCGCCATGTCGGTGTCACGGATCTGAGACTCGGAAGCCGTCAGGTTCTGCACGGACACGTTCAGGTTGTTGATGGTGTGCTGGAAGCGGTTCTGGTACGCACCGAGGGCGCCACGAGTGCTGGTGACGCTGGTGATCGCCGCATCGAGCGAGGTGATCGCCGCGTTGGCTCCATTGATCACGTCAAGACCTGTCAGCGACAGACCGGACGAGGAGACGCTGCCGATGGCGACGCTGATCCGGTCCGTTGCGACGTTGTTCGCACCGACCTGGAACACACCACCCGTGCCGGCGGTCGCTGCTGCGCCCGCCGTGACTGCACCTTGAGCGAGGAAGTCGGCGGCACCGGTTCCCGCTGTCAGCGTGTAGGCAGAGCTGCTGGAGAAGTTCACGCGCACGACGCCATAGCCGCCTGGGTCGGTAACGTTGACCTTCACAGCTGCCGGGTCTTGACCGACCGCACTGAGACCGGCCCGCACTGCTGTGTCGAGCGCAGACTGCAGCGAAGCTGACGTCGTGTAGGTCCCGACTGCAACGGTGACCGCTGCGGTGACGCCGTTGACCGTGATCGAGAACGCCTGGCCGGTTGTTGCCGTGATGACGAGGCCGGTTCCGACCAAGTTGAGGTTGGCCGCCGTTGAAGCGTACGAGAGGCCGAAGGTGCCGTCGAGCAGCGCGGTCTTGCCGAACTTGGTGGAAGCCGAGATGCGGTCCAGCTCGGAGGACAATGCTGCGACCTCTTGCTGCGCCGCGGTGCGGGCAGCGACGTCGCTCGAACCGGTGTTCGAGGCCTGCACGGCCAGGTCACGCATACGCTGGAGGATGCTCTGAACTTCGTTCAGCGCGCCTTCAGCGGTTTGTACGACGTTGATGCCGTCCTGCGCGTTGCGGGTGGCCTGGTTCAGACCGCCGATCTGTGAACGCAGGTTCTCGCTGATGACAAGGCCGCTGGCGTCGTCGGCAGCGCGGTTGATGCGGAAACCCGACGAAAGCTTCTCCAAGCCCATCTGCAGGGACTCGTCGCTCTTCGAGAGGTTGCGGTAGGCCGTCAGGGCCATGATGTTCTGATTGATTCGCATACCCATGGTGTCCTCCTTGAGTGGGTACCGAGACCGACCGTCCGTGGTGGCCCCGTCTTGCTCCGCCGGGTGGCGACGGATTCCTCATCGGTCAGGACCAGCAGGAGTTGAGTGCTTTTGGGGCAATCGGCTCGCGATTTTCAGATCTTGATGCGTGTCGGCGCGTTCGAAGTTGTGCCCGTCGCCGGCTGCTCGGATTCAATCCATTCGCCGTTACCACCCGCTTCCGACGCAGCGACCCGCTGTTGGTTCGGTGGTGTTTGCGCCGAAATCCGTGTGCGATAGTCCGAACCGGACGCAATTGCCGCGTAATACGCAGCCTTCCGGCGGGCGACGCGACCGTCTGGACGCGCCTCGGGAGCGACTTGGTCGGGCTCGAGTTGGGCGTTCATGCCGTCTTTGAGCAAGAGAAGCGCTTCCGCCTTGAGTTGGGAGATGCGGGACTCGCTGACGCCGAGTTCGTCGGCGATCTCCTGCATAGAACGTTCCTCGAAGAAGTATCCGACGACCACACTCCGAAGCCGCTCGGGTAGGGCTCCTACGGCGTCGGTGAGATACGCGCGACGCTCACGGGCGACGATCTGGTCCTCGGGACTGACCTCCGTGCCTGGGAGGTTGGCTTCGCCGCTCTCATCGACCAACATCGATTCGTAGTTGATCATCGTGGCGCGGTGCACGTCCTCGACGAGCTTGTGGACCGTCGCCTCTTCGACTTTGAGCTCCTTGGCCAATTCTGCCCGTGTGGGTGCGCGGCCGAGCTTCGACTGGAGTTGCTTCGGAAGCGGTTTGCATCGTTCGCGCCTGGACGCGGACGGATCTGCTCGCCCAATCGAGCCCTCGAAGTTCATCGAGCAAGGCGCCGCGGATCCGATTCGAGGCAAAACGATCGAAACCAATGCCTCTGTCGGGATCGAAACTCCGCGCAGCCTGCGCGAGCCCCATCATTCCGGCCGAGACCAGGTCGCTCCTGGAAACGTGGCTGGGAATGCGATTGCTGATCTCCGACACCGCGTAATGGACACTCGGGAGGTGCTCGCGCACCAGTTCTTCCTCGGTCCGATTATCCCGCGCATCGGTGGTGAGTTCCCCGTTGATTCGCTGCACGTGGAGGCATCGACGTCACAAGGAGTGGTCCTTGAACCACGGAGAGAGAAATCAGCCGAGAGGATGAATGACGGCTTTGTAATTCATCAGGATATGCCGATCTCATAGGGTGATCGGACGTAAAAAGGCTGCTCTCGAGCCCGTTCTGGGATTGCACCCGTGCGGGACTCGTTGGATGTCCAGTGGAGGCTCGCAGCGGTGACCAGAGCAATGCCAATAGCCGTTGTCGTCGACGGGCTGCCAGTGGTTCGTGTCGGACTCGTTGCGGTCCTTGGGCCTTGCGGGGTTCGAGTAGCGGGGGAGACTGCGTTGGGCCGTGACGTTGTACGCCTGGTCGGTGAGTACACGGCGTCCCTCGTGGTCATCGGCGCTGTTGCTGACCTACCGGTCAGTGAGTTGGTCAGACGATTGAAGGCTCGAAGCGATCCACCGTCGGTTCTTGTCATGCTGGGCGGAACCACTCGTGACGAGATCGCCGAGCTGCTGGCCCTGGACGCCGATGGGCTGATTCTCCGCAGCGCCGGCCTGTCCGACATCCGTGAGGCCGTCAAGCGGATTCACCGTGGGGAGCGCGTTGTGGCGCCGGCCCTGGTGCCTTCGCTCGTGGGCGCGGTCAGTCCGCTCGAAAGCGCTGGTGATCCCCAAGGTGATGGCGCTGCGGCGGATCTCATGCTGACGAAGCGTGAGCGGGAGGTGTTGGGCCTTTTGGCCGAGGGTCGCACCAATCGGGAGCTCGCGTCGGCGATGTACGTGACGTTGGCGACGGTCAAGACGCACCTTGCGCACATCTACACGAAGTTGGATGCTGCAAATCGGAACGAGGCGATAGGCCGAGCGATTGCGCTGGGTCTCATCGGCTGAGGAACGCCGCGCCCATAACTGCCCGAACCATACGAAAAGATTCCGCCGCTTCCCTTCACGAGCCTTCTCGTCTGCCGATGAGGAAACCGTGCTGACTCGAGGTGACGGAACATGCAACTGAGTGAAGTCTCCAACATTCTTTGGCGAGAGCGGCAACTCCTTGAGCTCCTGCTCTTCAAGCTCGAGGAAGAGCAGCTCATCTTGGCATCCGGTCGGACGCGCTGGCTCACACAGGCGACCCGGGAGGTCGAAACGGTGCTTGCGCAGATCAAGCGAGTCGAGCTGGACCGTGCCGTCGAACTCGAGGCTCTCGCGGCAGAGCTTGGCTTCGAGCGCACGCCGACACTCAAGGAGCTCTCCAAACTTTCGACCGGCCCGTGGGGTCGCATCTTCTCCGATCACCGCGGGGCGTTGTTGGAGCTCGCGCAAGAGATCGATGGGCTCGCACAGAGCAATCGCGAGATGTTGGCACGAGGCCAACGTGCAGCGCGCGATGCGCTCGTCACCCTTGGCGAGCTCTCACCCGACATGTACTCGCCAACGGGTGTGACCATGGACCGGCAAGGAAGCCTTGGGTTGATCAACGAGGTGATCTAGGTGTCTGACTTCGGTGCGCTATCGGTAGCGCTCTCGGGCCTCTACGCAGCGCAGCGCGGGCTCGATGTCACCGGTCAGAACCTCGCGAACGTCAACACCGAGGGCTACTCGCGCCAACGCATGGAACAGTCGGCGAGGACGGGACCAAAGGTTCCCGCAATTTTCGCGACCTGGCACGGTGGCGGTGACGGCGTCAACGTCGACGGGATCTCGCGCTTTCGTGAGACGCTCCTCGAGATTCAGGGCTATGTGGCGCACGCCGCCAGCGCCAGCCTCGATGAGACGAAGGCGGCGCTCGCAGCTATCGAGGACATGTTCAACGAGCCGAGCGACACGGGCATTCAAAGCCAGCTCTCTGCCTTTTGGTCATCCTGGAACGACGTCGCGAACATGCCGAGTGATCTCGCATCACGTAGTCAACTCGTGCTGCGTGCTTCGACCCTCACATCGAGCTTCAATGCCGCCGATGCAAGCCTCGACACGATGAAGCAGCAGACCTTGGATCAGCTGGAGGCAAATGTCAGCCAGGTGAACGCGATCTCGGCGAATATCGCGAGCCTCAACGCCACAATTCAGACCGCAGCAGTCGCCAACCTTCCACACAATGAGCTCCTCGATCAACGTGATGTGTTGATCAATCAGCTTTCGAGCCTTGTCGGCGTCACGACACGTCACAACGAGACGGGTGTGGTCGATGTCATGATCGGTGGCAACTTCCTGGTATCGGGTGTGTACTCCTTCGCGATCGAAGGGGGAATCTCAGGACCCAACACCACCATCAACTGGGCTGCAACGGGCTTCAACGCAAATGCAACCGGCGGTTCCATCGGCGGGCAGCTGACCACGGTCAACGATCTCATCCCGCGATACAAGGCGGGGCTCGATTCGCTGGCGGTACAGCTCGCGAACTCGGTGAACTCGGTACATACAGCGGTTCGGGGAACGATCGCCGTTGGAAGCCAGAACCTCACGGCATTGGGCTCTCTCCAATTCGGACTCTCCGTCGGTGGCGTTGCGTATCCCAATGTCTCGGTCACGGGCTCCGACTTTTCCGGTGTCGGCGGTGCCGCTGCGCTGCAGTCCGCACTGCAGACGGCGCTCGACACAGCCACGGGTAGCGCAGGGGTCGCAGTGGCAACCGTGACCGGCGGCAACGGAACCCCACTACGCATAGCGATTGACCCAGGTACGTCGGGCCAGGCGTTGACTGTCTCCGGAGTTGGGGCCAACGTCGGCCTGGTGACGCTGCTGGGAGACACGCCGTTGGGGCTCGACGGCATCGGCGGACGGGCCTTCTTCTCGGGAACGAATGCCGAAACGCTCGCGGTGGATCCGGCGCTCATCGGCAACCCGTCGGCACTCGGAGCAGGCAAGGCAAGTCTTGGCGCAAACGACGGATCCTGGGCTCTTGCGCTCTCTGCATTGACGTCGAGTCCGACAGGCCCCGATGCGTCCTATCGGGCCTACATCGTGGGCCTTGGCGTCGAGGCCAATGATGTCAATAACCGGGCACGAACCCAAGCAACCCTGACGTCGTCCATTGATTCGACGCGGACTGCTCAGGCCGGCGTGAATATTGACGAAGAGATGATCAACATGACTGCCTACCAGCACGCATACCAGGCTGCGGCGCGGTACATGACCACAATCGACGAGATGCTCGACACGCTCGTGAACCGTACCGGCTTGATCGGCAGGTAAGAGGACGACCATGGACACATCCCGCGTCTCGCAGCAGTCGCTCTTCGACAAGACATTCAGCAATCTCTCCGCATCGCTCGCGGGTATCAGACGCTGCAGCAGCAACTGTCCTCCGGCAAAGTCATGAGCCGACCGTCGGACTCCCCGCAGGGCATCGTTTCCTCGCTCCGCTTCCGCGGGGAGGGTGCACGAGTCCAGCAGTTCGCGAAGAACATCGACGATGGTATGAGTTGGCTCGGCGTGGCCGACACCACGCTGCAGAGCGTCGTCGCGCAGACGCAGCGTGTTCGGGACCTCGTGGTCCAGGGCCAGAACGGATCCCTCAGTCCAGGCGACCGCAATGCAATCGCCGATGAGGTCGACCAGCTGCGCGAGAGCCTGCTCGGACTCGGCAACACCCAATACCTCGGGCGTCCGATCTTCGGTGGGACGTCGGCTTCTCCGATCGCGTTCGACAACGCCGGAGCCTTTGTCGGCAACGCCGGCGCTGTCACGCGATCGATCGGGTTCAATCAGACCGTGGATGTGAACATTCTCGGTACCGATGTTTTCGGTGACACGGTCACCGGTCTGTTCGCAACACTCACACAGATCTCCAATGACCTGCGCTCGAACGTGACCAACCTTCCAAATGATCTGGGTGCGCTCGATACGAGTCTCACGCTGATTCACAACGCGCAAAGCACTGTTGGTGCTCGATACAACCGGCTCCAGAACATGCAATCACGGAATGATGACCTGGCCCTGCAGATTCAGCAAGGCCTGTCCGACATCGAGGACGTCGACCTTCCCAAGACGATCATTGATCTCAAGACTCAAGAGATCGCCTACCAAGCCGCACTTGCGGCTACCAGCAAGGTAATCACGCCTTCGCTGGTCGACTTCCTTCGCTGAGGTTTCGATGTCGCCTACCACAACCGTTGAAGTCATTCCCGAGATCACCTTCGCCTCCGGCCTGCCGGCATTTCCCGAGGCGCGGCGATTCGCCATTGTGCAATGGGGGGGTGAAGGCAGTCCGTTCTCGCTGTTGCGCTCGGTCGACGATCCGGATCTGACGTTCGTTGTCACGCATCCGATCATCTTCTTCCCGGACTATGAGCCAGAGATCGACGATGAGTCGGCGGCGCGCATAGGTCTGGAGGATCCTGGCGACGCCCTGGTGTTGGTCATCCTGACACTCGGGAACGCGCCGAGTGACGCGACGGCGAACCTGCTGGGCCCGATCGTGATCAACCAAAAGACGAGCGAGGCGATCCAAGCTGTGTTGATGGATCCGCAGTATGACGTTCGCACGCCCCTCACTGCTCAGTAGGCACTGGTCACTTCAGGACACGTACTCGGGGAGTGCTCGTGTCATTGCGCCCTGACAACATCGAACCGCAAGCGACGACGCCGTTGGTGAGTGTGGCGTTGATCACGCGTGATGAGGAAGCGTCGATCGAGAAGTGTTTGTTGTCGGTGCGTGAGCTCGGTGACGAGGTCGTGATTCACGATACGGGTTCGACGGATCGCACGGTGGAGATTGCTCGCGCCTTGGGGGCGCATGTGATCGAAGGTGAGTGGCGTGATGATTTCGCGTGGGCGCGTAACGTTGCGTTGGATGCGTGTCGTGGCGAGTGGGTCTTGAGTATCGACGCGGACGAATACCTCGACAACCCCGGTCCCACGGCCGCGCGAATCCGATCGCGACTCGCCACGACGCGTAGCGCCGTCACCGAAATCCTCATCGAAGTGGTCAGCCTTGCGGGGACGCGTGCGGCGCCGGTGAGGCCGTCGGCGGGCTTCCAGGTCCAGCGTTTGTTTCGTCGGGAACGGATGCGCTGGCACGGCCGGATCCACGAGTTGCCCAAAGCGATCGGCGATCCCGGAACCCATCTCATCTGGGATGACGTGACGATCCTTCACGATGGATACCTGCTCGAGGTCTGGGAAGGTCGGGACAAGGCCGAACGCAACCTGCGACTGGCCCTCCTCGACGACCACGGCGATTGTGCGAAGGCATGGTTCGAGCAGGCGCGTGCCTTGGTTGCCGCCGATCGGCCCGAGGAGGCGCTCGATGCGTACGAACGTGCGGCGAATGCTCCCGATACCGATCCCGGAACTGCTCGTGCCGCGGTCCGGCTCGCGGGTGTCCTGCGTCTCGAACGGTGTGACATCGACGGCGCCGCGGCAGCGGTGCCTCGACTGCGTGCGATGGGCGCGACCAAGGGAGTCGTCGACCTCTTCGAGGCGCGGGTCGCCATCGCGCAGAACGATCCGCGTCGGGCGCTGCGATTGCTGCACAACCTCACGGGATTCAGCGAGAACTTCGCCACAGCCGAAGACGCAGAGGTCTCGGTCTACCGCTCGCAGGCCGCTCTGATGGTCGGGTGATATGGACGCTGGCGGTCACGGAGGCGTTGGCGGCCATCGCGGTGAGGCCGGACGCACACGAGGCGCTGCTCGTGCTGATCCTTGCCGATGATCGTGGTGCGCCCGATGTTCCCACCCGTTTGGCGCGGGTGATCGAGCCCCAAGGACTCCTCGCCGTCGTCGGCAGGCTTCTGGCGACGGGTCCTGAAGTGACCGATCGCTTTTGTGAGGCATTGTGGTATCGCTTCGGGAGCACCTCGGTGCTGACGGCTGTCGCTGCGAAACTGGCAGCGAGCGAAATCGGCGAACGCTCCGCCATCTGGCAAGCACGCGCGGACGCGATCATCGGCAAGGAGAGTGCCGGTGCGATCTGAACGAGCGACGCCGTTGGTGAGTGTGGCGTTGATCACGCGTGATGAGGAAGCGTCGATCGAGAAGTGTTTGTTGTCGGTGCGTGAGCTCGGTGACGAGGTCGTGATTCACGATACGGGTTCGACGGATCGCACGGTGGAGATTGCTCGCGCCTTGGGGGCGCATGTGATCGAAGGTGAGTGGCGTGATGATTTCGCGTGGGCGCGTAACGTTGCGTTGGATGCGTGTCGTGGCGAGTGGGTCTTGAGTATCGACGCGGACGAATACCTCGACAACCCGTCGGTCACTGCACGGCGCATCCTTTCCCGTTTGCGAACCGTTCCGGATTCGACCAACGAGGTCATCCTTCGAGTGCTGAGCGTCACCGGATCTCGTGCAGCTCCGGTACGTCCTCGGACGGGCTTCCAGGTCCAGCGCTTGTTTCGTCGAGAACGGATGCGCTGGCAGGGTCGGATCCACGAGCTGCCGCGTCCAATCGGCGACCCGGGCACGAACGTGGTCTGGGACGATGTCCAGATCATTCATGAGGGATACCTCGATGAGATCTGGGCCGCTCGGGGCAAGGCTGAGCGAAATCTTCGGATCGCGTTGCTCGACGATGCAGTCGTCGATGAGGCAAAGCACTGGTTCGAGCGTGCCAGAGCCTTTGTGCTCGGGGGTCAAACTGATGAGGCGCTCCACGCCTATGAGCGCGCGGCAGCGACACCGACGAACGACGTCGGATTGCGCCGATCAGCAGTGCGTTTGGCGGCGGTGCTCAGACTCGAGACCGGCGATGTCGTGGGGGCGGCGGCGGCGCTGCCGGAATTGCGTGCGCTCGGGACGCCCAAGGGAATCGTGGATCTTCTCGAGGCACGGATCGCGCTTGTTCAAACAGATCCTCATCGGGCGTTACGGCTGCTGACCAACCTGTCCGGGTTCAGTGAGAACTTCGCGGTTGCTGATGAGTGTGAGGTGGCCTGCCTTCGTGCCCAGGCGTTGTTGATGACCGGCGACAACCACGCAGCGGTTGCCGAGGCCCTACGGGCGATCGGCGAGCGTCCGGATATGCACGAGGCATTTCTGGTGTTGGCGCACGCCGATCACCGCGGTGTTCCCGATATTCCCAAGCGACTAGCGATGCTGGTCGAGTCTGGCGGGCTACTTCCGCTGGTCGGCGTGATCTTGGCGTTCGGTCCTGAAGTGACCGATAGGTTTTGTGAGGCCTTGTGGTATCGATTCGGTCCTCATTCGGTGCTGCTCGCGGTCGCTTCAAAGCTTGCTGTGAGCGACCTTGGCGAACGTGCGATGACTTGGCGGGCACGCTCTCTGGATGCCGGTTCAGCCGCGGCGAACACCCCAGGGTAAGGAGGCGTCATGTTGTCGATTCTGTTGCCGGTTGCACGACGCTCGACACCTGAGACGGCACAGCTTGTATGGAACGACCTGCGGGTCGCGCTTGCTGCAATCAGCGCGTACGCACCTGAGGCCGATGTCGTCGTCGGCTGGAACGGTGCCGAGGAGCCTCGGGACCTTCCGAAGAATCCGAACGTGCGCCTCATCCCGCAGCCGCAGGGGATCACCACGGCATCGGCGGCCTGGAACTTCTGTGCCAGTCAGACCGACGCCGAGGAGTTGTTGGTGACCGGGGACGATGTGGTGTTCCACCCCGAGACTGTCCGGTTGCTGCTCGAAGATGTGGCGTTCATCCGCGAGAATCTCAAGGATCGAAAGATTGGTTTTGTCGGCGCGCGTTCCAACTACGTCAAAGGCGCACAGAATATTCGCGCTGCGAACGGCGGACAGCTTGCGCCAAGCATGCTGGCCTACGACAGCGAACAGACGATTGTTGCAGCGCCAATGGTGGTGCCGATCGCCTCATGGATCGAGCATGCAACGTTTGACCTCGTGGGTGGATTCCCCAATACCAATTGGTTCGGTGACGACCTGATCTGTTGGGATCTCGTCCGTCATGACCATATGCATTTTGTGAGTCGTGCCTACGTGCACCACGTCGGCGAGCGATCGACGGGTCAGGGTGAGAGTTGGGCGAAGCTCTTGGAGGAGGGTCTCGCGTGGCTCAGCGAGCACCGGCCTGACTTTCACGCGGTCTTGACGCAACACAACGCGTAAGGTCACACCTGTCGCGCGCGTTCGCGCCGTATGATCTCCATGCGGCGCACTCACGCACACGCCGCGCTACCAGGAGGCACGACGTGCTCGTTCTGACGAGACGCTCGAACCAGAGCATCATGATTGGGCATGACATTGTCATCACCGTGCTCGAAGTGCGCGGAGATCAGGTTCGTCTCGGTATCCGCGCGCCACGCGACGTCGATGTCCACCGTGAAGAAGTGTTTGCAGCATTACAGAATGCGAATCGTTCCGCAGCGTCCCCATCGGGCGATGCACTGCGTTCGCTGGACGAGCTGTTGCCATCGGCGAAGACGGCCCCCGGCGGCGCCGATGTCGCCGGCGAACCCAAGGCGTAGCATCCGTCGAGGCGCTAGCCGACAGAGATTTCGAGGCGGCCTTCGCCGTACCCTTCGACCTTGATCGCAAACGTGCGTCGGGCCGCGTAGCTCTCACGCAAGGCCGCGATTTCGGGGGAAATCTCGGCAATCATGATGGTGCTGACGTATCGCACATGCGGTGTTGAAGCGGTGTTGAACAGGCGCGACATCACATTGACGATCTCGCCGTAGTTCTCCAGGAGCATTTCCTCTTCAAGACGGTTCTTCTTGACCGACTCCTGCGCGACGATCACCGGCACCAAGGTGAGTGCCGCACCGAGATTTGCGACGAGAGCCAGATCTGCGACGAGGACTGCCGCGAGGCGTCCGTCGTCGGAAATGAGATGCGAGACGACTGCGAAGTCGTTTTCCTCCAGCTCGAGCGGCGAGGTCTTGTCAACTGCGACGCCTTTGCCGAGCAAGTCGGAGATGACGTCGCGGATCGCCTCTTGAATCGGCATCGGATAGGTCGTGGGCATGGTGCTGCCTTCCGCTCCTCTGTCTAGCCGCCGGCGACGGATGACAAGATTTCGACGAAGTCGTCGGGCGTGAAAGGCTTGGCAAGCAGGAACTTCGCACCGTTCGCGATTCCCTGTGCACGCATCTCAGGCTGCGTTTCGGAGGTCACGAATCCGAAAGGGATTGTTGATCCTTCGGCCTTGAGTGCCATGAGGAGTTCGATTCCGGTCATCTCGGGCATGTTCCAGTCCGACACGATCAGATCGGGGTTGGCCCCTGCGTGGATCAGTCCCAATGCCTCGGATCCGCTTGCCGCTTCGATGGTCTCGACGTTTTCGAAGCCGGGAACCTGGCCGAGGTTGCGTTTGACGATCATTCGCATGGCTTTGCTGTCATCAACGACGAGGATTTTCACGATTCGCTCCTGATAAGCACTTGGACGAGAAATTGTGTATCGCCGGTCTCGAAGACCGACTCCGCTTCGACCGAGCTATTGCGGACGGAGAGGGTGAAGTCGCGTCCGTCGGCGACGGTCGGCAAGGAAAGCTTGCAGTCACCCTCAGCGAGCCCCTTTACGTTGCCGCCGATCATGTTGACGAGCTCACCGACGGCGTCGTGGATCTCGCTTTCGCCGACCTCAGCTTCGGTCATTTCGAACATTGTCGCGGTCACGGTGCGGGCGGCACTCAGTGGGAGATCGATGACAACCGTTGCTTCCCAGCTCCCGGCGATGGATACGGTGCTCGAAATCCGGCCGTTGCCGTTGTGCTCGTACGGCTTGAGTGATGGGCGAAGTGGGAGGCCGAGCATGGAATTCCACACGTTATCGACGAGTTCGTGGAGTGTTCCTCTGTCGACATGCATCGTGCTCCTCAATTCTGATGGCTTCGTGTTTCTTCGGCGTACTTGGACGAACCTTGAGTTCTTGTCACGGGGACACAGGCTGAAAGCAGCCGGCCTGCTCGAGTTGTAGGCGTTTAAATCCGTCATGCGTATTGAGAGTGGTTTCGGCCGCGCCGAGAAACAGGTAGCCATCTGGCCTGAGGGCCTTGTGGACCTCACCGAGAATCTGCGTCTTGGAAGAGCGGGTCGAAATAGATCAGGACGTTACGGAGAAAGATCGCGTCCATTTGTCCGATGCCTGACCATGGGGCGATGAGGTTCATATGGCGAAACTCCACCATGGCTCGTATCTCGGGTTTGATGATCCATCGAGTGCGTTCGTGGTCGAAGTACTTGACCATGAGTTTCGCGGGGAGCCCGCGATTGATTTCGATCTGCGAATAGCTGCCCGTACGTGCCTTGGCCAGGATTTCTTTGGAGATGTCAGTCCCGAGGATTCGAATCGTCCATGTTGCGAGTTCCGGGAAGGACTCGCGTATCAGCATCGCCAGTGTGTATGCCTCTTGACCGCTCGAACATGCCGCGCTCCAAATATTGATCGTTCGCGATTGCTTTCGTCGCTCGATCAGGTCGGGGAGGACGACGGTCTTGACCGCCTCGAACGCCTTTGTGTCGCGGAAGAACGAAGTCTCGTTCGTTGTCATGGCCTCGACGATTTTTTCATCGAGTTCCGCGGATCCGCGGTGTCGTTGGGCGAGGAGTTCTTCGGCTGATGTCAGGCCGAGCGAGTGTGCCAGGGACCCGAGTCGGGATTCGACGAGGTATTCCTTGCCGGGCTCGAGCACGATCGCCGATCGACGGCGGACGAGGTCGCGCACATAGTCGAAGTCGGTGGTTGCAATAGCCACCGTCAATGCGCCTTGGACGACGCGCGAACACCGAAGCGTGTTGCGACGTAGGACATGATCTCTGGAGCGATACCTCCAAGCGGTAAGACCTTGTCGGCCAATGCTGCTCTGGCAATGGCGCCCGGCATGCCCCACACGACGCTGGTTGCCTGATCCTGTGCGAAGGCCGCGCCGCCGGCTCCGACAACGGCTTCGGTTCCGGCCAATCCGTCGTGGCCCATTCCTGTGAGGATGACCGCGAGCAGGTTTGCGCCGTATTCCCGTGCGAGCGATCGGAAGAGCACATCGACTGCTGGGCGGCAGGAGTTTTCGGGGGGCTCGTCGTTCAAGGCGATGACATGGCGGTGCTGCTCCTGGTGCGCGACGGTCATGTGATGACCGCCCGGCGCGATGTACACCGTTCCAGGTTTGACGAGTTCACCATGCGTCGCTTCGACGACGTCGAGTGGGCATTGTGCATCGAGGCGATCGGCAAGCAACTTGGTGAATGTCGCAGGCATGTGCTGCACAACGAAGACGGGCAAGTGCGAGGTCACTCGTCAGGTGAGGGAGTACCTCGGCAAGAGCTTTCGGTCCGCCTGTCGAGACACCGATGGCAATGGCATCGATACGGGTTGGCTTAGCCTTGCTTCGAACGCTGGGCAGAACAATGGTGGGAATTGCCGACTCGCGGTGCTTCGGTGCCGTGTCATCGACGGCGTCGCAGAGGCCTAGCACCTTCGGTACAAGCTGAGCGCGGATTGCCTCGATCGAGGCTGCGGCGTTGTTCATTCCCGCGGGTTTCGCGATGTAGTCGGTCGCCCCGGCGTGGAGGGCATCGAGTGTTGCTTTCCCGCCACTCGTCGTCAATGCGCTGAACATGATGATGGGCAGTCGCGGATGAGTCGCGCGGATCGCCCGTACTGCGCCCAATCCATCGAGTACTGGCATTTCGACGTCCATGATCACGATGCTCGGGTTGAGCTTCGTGACGAATTCGACGCCCTGTTGGCCGTTGCGTGCTGTGCCGAGGACCTCGATCGCCGGGTCCTCCTGCAGGATTGTCGTCAGCATTCTGCGCATGACCGCAGAATCGTCGACGATGAGTACGCGGGCTTTCGACACCTCAGGTGTCACTTCGTGATTCGCGGAGCATTTCGATGCGCTCGCGGAGTGTCTCGTGTGTAAATGGCTTCATCAGGTACTCGTCGGCGCCCGCATCGAGGGCCTGCGACACCTTCGACATCTCGGTTTCTGTCGTGACCATCATGATGACCGAACCACTGAAGGTGTCGTCCTTTCGGACGCGTGTCACAAGTTCAATACCAGTCATCGATGGCATGTTCCAGTCGACGAGCATCAGATCCGGAGGTCCGCCCCTACGGAGCATCACGAGGGCTTCAGTGCCGTGTTCGGCTTCGTCGATCTCGTCGTAACCGCATTCCGTCACAATCTTGCGCAGGATCGTGCGCATTGCTCGTGAGTCATCGACGATGAGCGCGCGCATCATGTTCTCCAGACAATGGGGGCCGAGAGTTGCGACCGGTGACCGCTCATTAGCTGACAGCGGCCATGGTGTCGGAAGAGTCGAGAATGTCGACGGTCTTGGCGAGGTCAAGGATCAGCAGTAAGCGGCTCTCCAATTTGCAGACGCCGGTGAGAAGCTCACGGACACCCGGGACGATCGTCTCCGGGGGTGACTCGAAGAGGTCTGTATCGGCGACCAAAACGTCTCCGATACGGTCAACCAGAAGGGCAACTCGTCCGTCCGCGGTGCGCACGACGATGGTCATGGGGATCTCCTCGGCGCCGCGTTCCTCGAGTTGGAGGCGCCGGCGCAGGTCAACGGCCGTAACGATCTGGCCCCGGAGGTTGATCAACCCCTTGATGGTCGTGTGCGCCAATGGCACTGAGGTCAGCACATGATCACGAAGAACCTCTTGCACGTCGGCAACGTCGATCCCGAAGTAACCGTCGGCAAGGGTGAAGGTGCAGTACTGGCGATTGTCAGTCATTGCTGCTCCCGCTGTGGGTTGGTGTCTGCAGTGTCATTCGGTACGGCGCTTTATACGGACGCTTCGCTGGCGATGAGGTCAAGGTCCTTGGCGAGGTGGGCGAGTTCGGTTGCTGCTGCCTGCGTCTGAGTCGCGCACGTAGCGGTTGCCTGTGCCGACGACGCGACCTCGGTGATGCTGGCCGAGATGGCCGACGTGTTGAACGTCACCTCACTGACTCCCCGGGCAAGTTCCGCTGTCGTGGCTGACTGTTCTTCGACTGCAGATGCGATGCCTTCCTGTGTCGCGTTGATCTCGTTGATGACGGTGCCGATCTTCTCGATGGCGTTTACCGCCGATGAAGTGTCCCCCTGGATCTGCTTGATTCGGTGCTTGATCTCATCCGTAGCTTTCGCCGTCGCGTTGGCGAGGTCCTTCACCTCGTTTGCGACCACGGCGAAACCCTTGCCCGCCTCGCCGGCACGCGCGGCTTCGATCGTGGCGTTGAGCGCAAGCATGTTCGTATTCTCGGCAATGGACGAGATCACATCGATGACGTGACCGATCTGTGATGAGCTCTCGCCGAGCTTCGAGATGACCTTCCGCGTGTCGTTCGCAACCGAGACAGCCGAGGTTGCCGTTCTGGCAGCGCCGGCGGCACCCTTGGCGATCTCGCTGATGGATGCCTGCATTTCCTCGATTCCCGTCGCGACTGTTTGCAGTGCGTCGGTCACCTGCCCACTGGCCAGGGCAAGCTGCTGCGCCTGGTTTGCCGTGTCCGACGCGTCGTCGGACATCGTGCGGGAGATGTCGGTGAGTTCATGCGACCGACCCGCGAGTGTCCCGGCATTCGATGTGAGGCCGTTGACGACCTGGCCGAGTTGGTCGGCCTTGATTGTGTTGCCCGCTTCGGCCTCGGCGCGCTGGCGCTGCAGCTTGAGGATGTTGACGATGATGGTCCCCCCGAAAGCGACCGCCAGAGCAATCGCGGCAAGTGCAATCAACAAGAGCCGTTGCTTGGAACTCGACACGCTGTCTCTTGCGTCGGTCTGGGCGGCGCTGAGGTCCGACGTTGCTTGTGTCACGACCTTGTCGATCGCGCTTCGGTGGCGTTGGTAGGCATCGGCCATCGGCCCGGCGAGCACCTTTGCGGCTGTATCCATTTCTTGGTTGCGTGCAGCGGGAGTGAACTGCTCGTTGAACAAAGTCCAGAACTCTTGCGCTGGTTGATGGGCTTCTCGGAGCAGGAGCGCGCGCATCGTGGTGCTGTCACCGGGAAGGCGGTTGTCCCAGTACTGATGGCGTTCTGCATAGCCACCAGGTCCGGTGTTCAACTTGGTGATGTAAGCCAGTTGTGCATTGATCTCGGTCGACGTCATTGAGGTCGAGGATCTGACGGGCGACGAAATTTGCCTCCACGATGTACAGCGGAGGTGGAAGTACATCGGCAATGATGTCCTTCTGATCAATGATCTCTTCGTAGCGGCCACTCCCGATTTTGACGTTGTCGAGAACGCTGAGAGCGAAGGCGCCGAAGACCGCGAAGGCGACGACGAACACGCCGACCAGCGTCCCGACCTTCCACTCGACTCGTGTCGTGCGGTGGATTGTTGAGCGTTGCAGTTTCATGAGTCCTCTATTGGCGTGGGTCGGGCTATGCCTCATCGTGAACGAACAATGCCGTGTTGTTCTGGAGCAGAACACTCGCCGGGTCAACCAGGTCGGTTGCACGGTCCGCGATGACAGCGGCATCGAACGAAGAGCCGCCACGCTGACCGTGTTGGATTTCGACGTCCTGTTCGACGATGTCGAGGACCGCATCGACGACGAGACCAAACTGGCTGCCACGTTCCTCGCACACGACGACGTTGACGCGCGCGCCAGCCTCTCCGTCGCGGGTGGAGAGGTTGGCACTTGCGAGACCGACGATTGGCAGGAGTCCGCCGTCGTACTGCACGACGTCCTGTCCGCTCGTCTGCTCGATCTGCGCGAGGTCGAACTGCTCGAGGCGTAGGACGCGGTGAAATGGGATCGCGACATTGCGACCCTCGAGCCGGACTGTGAGGAAGGTTCGGGTTTCCATTCCCGCCGCGCGTGTGGTGGCGCTCTCGGCAGCGACATCGCGATCCTCTGACCCGACGCGGGACAGTTGCGCGATGGAGCCCACATCAAGGATCAGCGCGACATGGCCATCGCCCATGATGGTGGCGCCGGCAAATCCCGCAGTGTGCTCGAGGAGCTTTCCGAGGGGCTTGACGACGATTTCTTCGGCGCTCGCAACGTGGTCGAGCACGAGCCCGAACGTGCGGTCACCATTGCGCAGCACGACGACAGCGACCGATTCTCGGGGTTCGGAGGGAAGCCCGAGCACGCCGGCAAGGTCGGCCAACGGAAGGAGTTTTCCACGTAGGCGTAAAACCGGCGCGCCGTGGACCAACTCGATCGCCGCGTCGTTGTCACCACCCTCGAGGCGCACGAGCTCGCGTACGTTCGCTTGGGGGATGGCGAACCGTTCGCTTCCGGAGTGGACGATCAGGGCGGGAATGATTGCCAATGTCAGCGGGATTGCCATGCGCAGCGTGGTGCCGACGCCTTCAGTGCTGTCGATGTCGAGCGTGCCGCGAATCTTGTCGATATTGGTCTTGACGACGTCCATGCCGACACCGCGACCGGAGACGTTCGTCACCGAGGCGGCAGTTGAGAACCCGGGTAGGAAAATCAGGTTCACGATATCCTGGTGGTGCATCCGCTCGAGCTGCTCGTGGGTCACGAGGCCCTTCTCGAGCGCCTTTGCGGAGACACGTTCCAGGTTGATGCCGGCGCCATCGTCGGAGATTTCGATGATCACCTCGGCGCCATCGTGATACGCGCGCATGCCGAGGACTGCCTCAGCGGGTTTGCCGGCCGCAATGCGTTCCTCGGGCGTCTCGATTCCGTGGTCGACCGCGTTGCGAACGAGGTGGGTCAGGGGATCCTTGAGTGCCTCGACGAGGGTACGGTCGAGTTCGGTTTCCTGGCCTTCCATTTCGACGCGCACCTGCTTGCCACAAAGGATGGCGAGGTCGCGGACGACGCGCGGAATCTTGTTCCAGACGCGGTCGATTGGTTGCATACGCGTGCGCATGACGCGTTCTTGCATCTCGGATGCGATGAGACTGAGGTGCTGCGTCTGTGCGATCACGCTGCGGTCGGTTTCGCCGGCCTGTGACTGCACGATTTGGTTGCGGGCGAGGACCAGTTCGCCGACCAGGTCGACGATCGAGTCCAAGAGGCCGAGATCGACGCGTACGCTGTCGCTGCTTGCGCTCCCGGCGAGCTTCGCCGCTGCGCCGGTCGGAGTGGGGGCTTCGGGGCCCGTCGTGTCGTCGTCAGACCGTTCTGACGAGAGCACCGTTGCTTCCGACACGCTGCGTTCTGCGGAGATGAGCTGCTCGGGCTCGAGTGCGCCCATATCGATGAGGATCTCGCCGATCTTGCGGTTATCGCCGTCGCGTTGACGGGAAACCGCACCCTCGAGTTGGTCGGTGGTGATCAGGCCACTCTCGACGAGTACCTGGCCAAGCGGGTCACGTAATGCACCCGCGACCGGTGCGCCAGGATTGGTGGTTTCAGATGCGCTGTCGTTACCGAGGCGCAACTGTGTCAGTTGTTCAATGAGCGCGGGGTACTCGTCGTCGCCATCGTCGCGACGCGTTTCTACGCATGCCAAGATTGTCCGAAGCGCGTCGGTGAGTGCGAGCAGTCCCGAGATGATGTCCTGCGTCACGGCGAGTTCGCCGTCGCGGATCCGGCTGAGCAGGCTTTCCCCGACGTGCGCTACTGACTCGAGTTTGAGGAGTCCGAGGAAGCCACTCGTCCCCTTGATCGTGTGGATCGCGCGAAAGATGCTTCCGATGACATCGGAATCGTTTGGGTTCTGTTCGAGTGCAAGGAGATCGGCGTCGAGTTGGTCGAGTCCCTCATTACTCTCGACCAAGAATTCATCGACAACCTCTTCAAGACCTTCCAACATGCTCACGTCGCTGCCTCCGTCGAACTTCAGTTGCCGCCGGCCCGTTTGAAGCATCGGTTCTACTGTCGGTGTACTTGAGCGGTTCGTTGGTGCTCAGCGGTGCTTGGTGATCTGGGCGATCTCCTCGGCGAGTTGGTCAGGTCGTGTTACCACCCGAAAACGATCGGTGTTGGTGAGCCAGTCGCAATTCAGCTGATGAAGCGTGTTGTCGGATACATACCAATTCAGCGCAATAATCAGCCGATGTCCCTTGAGGGCATCGGCTGCCAGTCGAACGCTGCTGATGCAACCCAACTCGGCATTCGAGACGACAACGGTGACATCAGGCATAACGGCCCGGGCGAGATCAACGGTGTCGCCATCGATTGCCAATGGGGAACGAACTCCGCCCGCACTCTCCAACCAACCGATGTCGGTCTCGGGCGGCCATATCGACTCTGCAACGAGTTCGGCAATCGTGAACGGTGGTTGACCGACGAACTGTGCGGCCATCGGAGGAGCGAGACCGGCGTCGTACGTGCGGTGTGGGGGGCAGACGCTCTCTGGCGAAATGTCGCACGCATCGGCGAGCCGGCGCGCGTCGCTTGTATCCCATGTTGTGCCTGATTGTGCAGGTTTGCGTGCGGCGACCACGAACCCACGTTGCCGAAGAATGGCGAGCGTCGCCTCGCCCCACCAGGTCTTGCCAACATCCGTGCCCGTTCCCGTGGTGAGGACCAGTGTTCTCGGCCGGTTCGACGTGTTGAGGTCCTCAGACATCGGCCCCCCGTTCTCCGAGAGCATCGAGCTCTTGGAGTGCGTCGATCAGGGCACCGACCTGTTCGTCGGTGTGCGAAGCCGAAAGAGCGATCCTCAGGCGCGACGTGCCCGTGGCAACCGTCGGTGGCCGGATTGCCGGAACCAGCAGCCCTCGATCTTCGAGCATGCGTGAAAATGCAAGGGCGCGTTGTTCGTCACCGAGGAGCAGAGGAATGATCGGCGACTCATGCCCGGGCCGTACCCGTTCAATGTGGGCACGTAACCGGTTGCGCAGCGCCTCACCTTCTGCGGATTCGACGATGGTCAACGCCGCATATGCGGCGGCTGCATCAGCTGGCGAGGACGCTGTGGTGAAGATGTAGGAGCGCGCTCGGTTCACGATCAATTCGGCCTTGGCGCGGTCGGTCGCGGCGAAGCCGCCGAGTGAGCCGAGCATCTTGGACAACGTCCCAACGCGGATCACCGACGCTTTGGTCGGTGCGAGCGACGGACCGAGGACCGCATGGGCCTCGTCGAGAATGAGGAGAGCTCCAAATCGTTCGCACAGCACCGCCAGCTCGTTGACGGGGGCAAAGTCGCCGTCCATCGAGAACACCGAGTCGGTGACGACAATTGCACGCCGTCCGCTGGCGCGTGCGAGGAGCGCTTCCACGCGTCCGAGATTCACTATGCGGGTAAACCGCGACCTCCGCCTTGCTGAGCCTGGCGGCATCCACGATGGATGCGTGGTTGAGTTCGTCGGAGACGACGAGCGTGTCGGGACCTGCGAAGGTCGTGATCGTGCCGAGGTTTGCGGCGAACCCGGTCGGGAACAGGACAGCTTGGTCGGCGTTCTTCCATGAGGCGAGCGCCGCTTCGAGCGCGGAGTGGATCGGACGCGAACCGACGACGAGTCGTGCTGCGCCGGCGCCGGCACCCCAGCGGTCCAGGGCAACGTGTGCTGCGGCGATCACCGCCGGGTGGTGTCCCAGTCCGAGATAGTCATTGGACGCGAAGGACACCATGACGCGTCCATCGGAGGTTCGAGTGCCCAAAGGGCCCGCCGCATCGAAGTCTTGCGGCACGCGCCATCTGCCCTGCTCGTGGATGCCGCGAAGCTCGGTGTCGACCCATCGGGGCCACGTCGCGTTGTCGTCGGCCTTGCGCGAGTTCATGACTCGGTGCCGGCGACGATCGCGTCGTGCAGGACCTCGACGATGCGGATGATTTCCTCGGCCGAGATTGTCAGAGGCGGCATGATGACCATGACGTCGCCGAGAGGGCGCAGCAAGACGCCGCGTGCAACGGCTTGGCTGGCCACGCGCCGGCCCCATCGAAGGCCGTCGGTGGGAGGTGCGAGTTCAACGCCGGCCATGAGTCCGTGTTGACGAATCATGTGGACCGCCGGCAGAGGCGCCAAGCGTTGCGCGAGGAGCGAACCGAGTTGCGCTGCGCGGGCTCGCACGTTTGTGAGCACGTCCCACCTCTCGATCAGTTCGAGGTGTCGCAATGCAACCGCCGCGGCGAGGGCGTTGCCGCCATAGGAATGACCGTGATAGAGGGTTTGCTCGCCGAGGTCGGCTCCGTCGAACGCGTGGAAGACTCGTCCGCTCGCCACAGTCGCTGCCATGGGGAGATAGCCGGCTGTGATGCCCTTGCCGAGGCAGAGGAGATCCGGACGCAGGCCGCATTCTTGGGACGCGAACAGCGAACCTGTTCGACCGAACCCAGTCGCGACCTCGTCGCAGATCAAGAGGACGTTGTGCTCTGCGCACAGCGTTCGAAGCCGCCCTACCTCGTGGGGAGGAGCGACGAAGATACCGCCGGCGCCTTGCACCAGTGGCTCGACAATGACCGCCGCGATCCGATTCGCGTGCGTCGCAAGGAGCTCGGCTGCAGCGTCGAAACAACGTGGATCGCGATAGCTCGGTGCTCGAACAACGCCGAAGCGCAGGGGGTCGAAGACGTCTGTTCCGAAGCCGCCCGCGCCGACGGAGAGCGATCCAATGGTGTCGCCGTGGTATCCGCCGTCGAACGCGAGATACGTGTCGCGACCTTGAATTCCTTGATTCGTCCAGTACTGAAAGGCGATCTTGAGGGCCTGTTCCACTGCGGATGATCCGTCGGAGGCAAAGAGAAAATGCGGATCGTCGACTGGGACGAGCCCTGCAAGAGCTTCGGCGAGCTCGATGACTACACGGTTGCCGTTGCCCAGCATCGTGCTGTGGGCCACGCGGTCGAGCTGTTCTCGAAGCGCTTCGTCGAGCTCGGGGACGTGATGGCCGAGCGTGTTGACCCAGAGTGACGAGATCGCGTCCAGATACCGGCGGCCGTCAACGTCGATGAGTTCGTGGCCTTCGGCTCGCTCGACGATGACCGGTGAACTCTCCGTATACGCCGTCATTTGGGTGAATCCGTGCCAAACGCGAGCCGCATCTCGTAGTGCCCAGACCTGAGCGTTGTCCATGGCCACGATGCTACGGCGACGGTCTTGAGCTGCCTGGAAGAAAAGTCGTCCAAATCGCTCAACCTCGGCCAATGCAAGTCCGAAGAAAGGTGTGGAGAAACCTGTCCACAAAGGGAGGACGGACTGGTGTTCAGTCCCGACGAGCTACTCGACAATGTGACCGAGATCCCACCGAGTGCCGCGGCCTCGTTGAGGTTGCTGAAGCTCCTCAATGATGAGGACGCCTCTTCGGGCGAGATCGGTCGTGTTATCGAGACTGATCCATCGCTGACGGCGCATGTGCTTCGGCTTGCGAATACCCCGTATTACGGCATGAGCCGCCGGGTCGCCAGCGCGCGCCAGGGTCTCATGGTGCTTGGTTTCGATCTTGTGCGGTCGCTCGTCACCAACGCCGCCTTCGGTTTTCACGTCGGTCGCCGTTCGGGCGTCCCCGAGGGATTCTGGGAACATTCGCTCGCGACCGGCGCAGCAGCGTCGGTGCTGGCGAGCAGGACCGGCTTTCCCGCGAGCGAGGCCTTCAGCGCAGGGCTGCTCAACGACCTCGGTATCGCCTTGCTGCAACGCTACCTGGGCCCGCAGTACGTCAAGATTCAGGCACGGGCCGTGGCAGAGTCGACATCGTTGACGTGGGTGGAGCGCGAAGACCTTGGCGTAACCCATGCGGACATCGCAGGTCGTGCGCTGGACCGTATGCGTTTTCCGAGTGACATTGTGACAGCGATCGGCGAGCATCACCTCTTGCCCAACGCTCGCACGAGCGTGTTGGGTCGGATTGTCTTCGTTGCGGACCTCTTGGCGCACTGCACCGCAGGGCAGCCGTTCGAGGCCGCGATCACGTTGGAGCAGGCTCTACACGCTGCAGGATTCGCAGGGGATGACCCCGCAACGCTGGTCGAGCTCACCCGAGTCGAACTCGATCAGTTCGCCGGCTTCCTCAACGCTTCGACGCCGACACACGTGTAGCGGTCAGCGTTACCCGGAAGCGCTAGGTGGTTACGCCGGTCGCGTTGAGCTCGATCAGCGCACCCCGAACCGCCTCGGCGGCGGCGTCGAGTGACTCCGGAGTCGCGTGTCGATCCGCGTGTTCGAAGGACAACTCCGCGACCGAGTTCATCGGAACGACGTGCAGATGAACGTGCGGAACTTCATCTCCGGCGATGACCATCCCGATCCGTCGTGGTGAGAACGCCACACGTTGTGCTTGACCGATGGTCTGGGCGACCTTGATCAGGTGTCCGGCGAGGTCGGCCTCCAGATCGATCCAGTGGTCGACTTCCTCGCGGGGCACGACGAGGGTGTGACCCGTGTTGAATGGCTCGATCGAAAGAAACGCGACGCAGCGCTCGTCGCTCCAGACGAACCGTCCGGGTAGCTCGCCATTGATGATGCGCGTGAAGATCGACGGCATGGCCCGGAGCCTATCGCTGCACCTCGAAATCGGGGCCGGTGCCCGACGGCTGCAATTCGCGAATGCTGATGACAGCGAGAGCGCTACCTGCACCGAGGGTGAGCATTACCGCTGCGCGTGCGAGATCCGGGGGTCCTGTTGTCAAGACCTGTGACTTCCATAACACCGTCAGGTTTGCGAGCCCGACGAGAAGGAATGACGTCACGGATGTGAAGAGCACGGCTGGAACCGCCCTGCGCCACATCGGGGTGGAGAGCCAGCCGAGTGTCAGCAGTCCGATGATCGCCCCGATCGAAGAAAGGAGGGTTGCGCTGAACTTGGAACTGTTCGACGCAGTTGATGCGCCGAACACGTTGACGATGGCGTAGATCACCGCCAGGTTGAGGACGCCGACCGTGCCCAAGGCCACAACACGCCACGCCATGACGCGGTGCACCAAGAACACCACTGCGAAGGAGGCCATCGCAGCCATCAGCCAGTAAATCGGCAATGGCCCGGGTACCCAACGGACGTCGCCTTCGATGACGGCGCGCCGACCGCCGACGCGAATGGGGACTTCCCAATTGTCGATGACGACATGTTTGCGCTGCGGATCTCGAGTGACTGCCGCGGGCGCTCGTGGACTCATCCAATGCGCACGATGATCATGCCAGCGCGCGGTCGAGCCCGACGAGACCTTCCTCCAGCGCGGCGAAGCCGCTGGGTCGGCATCGCCGGGAACATCTGATGCGGGTTTCAGCGAGCGGTTGAGGAACGTGGCGGGCGAGCGGACATTCTCGAAGACGCCGCGCTCGTCGATTCGTAGGTACGGCTCGCCGTCGTAGCCCATGATGACAACCTCGACGTTCGAGTGGTTCTCCAGCACGAGGCGGGTTCCGAGATCGGCGGTTGTGATCCTGATGCGGGGATCGGCGGGACGTAATCCGGATATGTCGGTGCGGTAATTGGTCGGTTCCACCGAAGCGTTGCTGTGAGCCGATGCCGGTGATGCCGATGCAACCAGCATTGCCGCCGCACAGGCGACGCTCGCCATGGTCAAGGCAATGGCGCGTGGGATGGGAACTCGGTACGTGGGTCTTTGTGCGTGTCTTCGAGCGGCGGTTGGCTCGATGGCTCCGATCAGTCGCCCCACGATACTGACGCTAGTGGAGAACCCAGTTGACTCCGGTTCGGAAGCCCGATTCATGGGTAGCGCCGACACGAGACGATCGTGGCGTCATCTGCGGGTCAATACTGGTACCTGTGCGTCGGTCGTCGATGCTGCGGGACACCAGAAGGGACACGCGAATTGCCTGAAGACGCGCGGCGCAGCGTTGACGGTTCGCGATTGCTCTGCTTCGTTACCAGTGCCGTCGTACGCATGGGACTCGCCGTCTTGGTAGGGAGTGTCCTTGCGGTGGCGGAGGCGCCGAGCGCCTTCGCGCACGCGTCCATCAGTGCCACGCAGCCAGCGGGAGGCGAAGTCCTCAGCCGTGCTCCGGAGTCGGTTGTCTTGCGTTTCACCGAGGCGGTCGAGGTGACCCTTGGCGGCGTGCGTGTCTTCGACAGCGCAGGCGAGCGGGTCAAGACTGGCACGCCATTCCATCCTCGAAGCGATGATCGTCGTGTCGAAGTGGCGCTTCCCGGCCTTGACGACGGCTCCTATGTCGTGACATGGAGGGTCGTCTCGGCTGACGCGCACCCGGTGGGCGGTGCATTCACGTTCAGTATCGGGTCTGGTGCGGATTCGTCCAAAGCGGCGGGCTTGTCCAGGGAGTTGCTCGATTCCCAAGCGGGGAGTCGTGCTGTAGGTATTGCGTACGGCACGACACGCACCGGTGTCCTTCTTGGAATCATCGTGCTGGTCGGCGGACTCGTGTGTGTCACGTTCCTATGGCCTGCTGGACGCCATGATCGCCGCGCGCGTCGCGTCATCTGGCTTGGGTGGGCCGTCACGCTGCTTGGAACGATCGGCGGGATTGCGGTCTCCGGACCGTACGACGCAGGACTCCCCATAGGGGAGGCGTTGCGCCCTGCCCTCTGGAATGACGTGGTCCGCACGCCGTTCGGCGCGATCTGGCTCGCACGCGCGCTGGTTCTGCTGCTCGGTGTTCCATTACTCAAGGCGCTGTCTAGGACGAGGCGATGGTGCGAGTTCGCTCTCTCCAGCGCCGCGGGTCACGAGTGCGTCGAAGGTCCTGTCGGCGTGCGTCGGTCTGTTTCTGGTAGCGACGCCGGCTTTGTCGGGCCATGCGCGTTCGGGTGCGACCCCGTTGCTCAATGTTGCGATTGATTCGCTGCATGTATCGGCCGTATCGGTCTGGATCGGCGGCCTTGCGATGCTCGCCATTGCCGCGACCCGCGTCCATACGACCGACCAAACAGCGCTTGCCGTTTTCGCTCGTCGCCACTCTCGGGTCGCTCTCGTGGCAGTGCAGGTTGCAGTTGTCACAGGTGTTCTCCGTGCAGTCCGCGAGGTCGGGTCCTTCGACCGCCTGTTCGACACGACGTATGGCCGGCAGCTGAGCATCAAATTGGCTGTGTTCGTGGCGCTCATCGGAAGTGCCGTCCTCGCACGCAGTGCGTTGGGGAGGTCCACCAACGGCGACTTGGCACATCCACGACGATTTGTCCGCTCGGTGAAGATCGAAGTCGCGAGCGCAGTGATCGTCGTGTTGGCAACCGGTGCGCTCGTGGGTTCGGCACCAGGGCGTACCGCCCCGACGGGGACTTTCGTCACCACGATCGATGATGCACCGCTCGTGTTCGACATCTCCGTTTCCCCTGCACGTCGAGGATTCAACGAGCTCCATGTGACGATCACGGACCAGGATGCAACGCCGGTGGACGTTGTCTCGGTTGCGGTAGCGCTCGACTTGCCATCGAAAGAAATCGAGCCGATTCAAGTGTCGATGTTGTCGATTACTGGCAGCCATTTTGTTTCCAGAACGCTTGAGGTCCCTTTTCCGGGGAGGTGGCGTCTCACCGTCACGGCGCGAATCTCGGACTTCGACCAGGTCGTTGTGACCGACGCCGTGGATATTGGTTGACTGTCGCTGAGCGTGGTACTCCTCGTCGGGTAGGCCACCAAGTGAGACAATGACGACGATGACGGCGGGACAACCGGGATCTGGCTCTGGTACAAGTGTCACGGAGCGGTTGGTCGCGCTCATCGAGGCGGGTGACCCACCACTTGATGAGGCAATGTTCCTCATTGCCGCTCACGCACACCCGGCTCTGGACGTGGTCGAGGCGATCGGGGTATTGGACAGCCTTGCGGAGGGCTGTCATGAGCCGACTTTCGATGGCTTGTGTGCATATTGCTTCGGGACACTCGGTTTTGCAGGAAACTCCAGTGACTACTCCGATCCTCGGAACTCCTATCTCGATGACGTCATCGAACGGCGCCTTGGCATTCCCATCACACTGGCTGTGGTGTTGATGGAGATCGGTCGCCGCGTCGGCGTCGACGTTGACGGAATCGGGATGCCAGGCCATTTTCTGGTGCGTTCACGTGACGACACCGCGACCTATTGCGATCCCTTCGCTGGAGGGGCGAAGCTCGATGCGGGTGATTGTCGTGAACTCTTCCGCCGCATTGCCGGAGATGATGCGAAGTTCTACGACGGATTCTTGGTTCCGGTGTCGCGCCTAGCCATCGTCGCTCGTGTGCTCGCCAACCTGCAGAACTCGACGCTGGCCCGTCAACGCCGTGATGCGGTGTGGGTGGCACGAATTCGTTCGCGGATCCCGGCTCTCACGATTTCCGAGCGCCGCGAGATCGCTCGGTTGATGGGAACGCTCGGTTCGCATATCGAAGCTGCTCAACTGCTCGATGATCTGGCATGCGACGCGAGCGGCGTCGTGACCGAGATCGTGGTGGCCGAGGCGAAGGCGTTACGGGCGAAGGCCAACTAGTGGAATTGGACGATACCCGGACCTTGCCGATGTTCCCCTTGGGTGTCGTATTAGTGCCGATGGCGCCTCTTCCGTTGCATGTCTTCGAAGATCGATACCGGGCGATGGTGGCGGACTGCATGACCGGGAGCCGCGAGTTCGGCGTCGTCCTCATCGAGCGTGGTCATGAGGTCGGCGGTGGCGACGCCCGATTCGGCGTGGGGACGCTGGCGCACATCGTCGGTGTCGAGGAGCTGGCCGACGGACGGCTGCTTGTTGCTACGGTCGGTGTTGCGCGCCTTCGTGTCAAGCGTTGGTTGGTCGACGACCCGTATCCGCGTGCCGAGGTCGAAATGTGTCAAGAACGAGCGTGCCGCGACGGACTGCAATGCCCGGGCGGTGCTCGAGGGTGCCGTTGAGCGGCTGCTGAAGGTCGTCGAGCGCTGCGGGGGTCCTCCGGCACCGACGGTGGTGATGGATCCGGATCCCATACGTGCCGGGTATCAGACGCTGGCGCGGGCTCCCTTCGGGGCTTTGGACCGTCAGCGGGTTCTGGCGGTGGATGATCCCGACGAGCGACTTTCCGTGCTGAGCGCCCTGTTGGACGACGTCGCTGATCTCATGGTTCTCCAGCATGGCGATGCCTGAGATTGATCGTGAGCGGTAGCCTTGGGCGCATGGATGATGGACCAGGGAGTGAGGCTGTACCGTCGGCGCGGCCTGGTGATGCGCATTTCACGTCTCGGGATGGGACTGCACGTGATTCCGATGTGGCGATCCTCGAAGATCTCGAGGCTGAAATCGCCGATGTTGATGCGGCGCTGGCACGGATTGATGCCGGTACCGCTGGAGCCGGCGACGCCAGTGTGGAGCGTCCGGTGATCAACGGCACCAGCTGACGTTGACTGACGGGCGTCGGATCATGGCTCCGATGCGCGTCGCGTAAACAGCAAGTATTCCGAGTTGGGATACACCGCCACGGTTCCGACCGGTGAAGTGGTGCACCCCTGACGGTCGTGTGGAGGTATTGCCCTGAGCCAGGAACAGCCGAGCGGCCCGACCGTTGTGCTTCGCCTGTTTGCAAGCGCGCGGGAGACGGCAGGGCACGCAAGGGTGAGGGTTGCCCTCGCGGAGATCGCCGATGATGGCGCCGCTACGGTCGGCTCGCTGCTGGCCTACGCGTCATCACGCTTCGGTGGTGCGTTCGCTGCAGTGCTGGAAACGGCCGCAGTCTGGGTGAACGAAGAGCAGCCTGAGAATGGTGGTGCAACGATCGTCACAGGCCGACGATGAGGTCGCGGTCCTGCCTCCTGTGAGCGGAGGCTCTGGTGAGCTGGACCTGCTCCATGGTTCCTTCATACGGCGGATGCAACATTGAGACGACGAATGCGACGTGGCCTGGTGACAGGTGTTCTAGCGCTCGGCGTGAGTGCAAGCGCAGTCCTGCCCAGAACCACTGCCTTGGCCGACGGTCGTGGCACGTCTCGGCTTTCGGAAGTTCCGGCGGAGCAGGCCAGAATTGATGCGCCCAAGGATCCTGTCTCCAAGGCGGAGGCACAAGTGGCGGCGGCGAAACGCGCCGCCAACAGTGCTGCAGCGCGATACGCCCAGGCAGAAAGCCGTTTGGCGACCTTGAGCAACGAGCTCGCACAACTGGATCGTTCGGTCGCCTCGGCACAGCGCGAAACGGCAAAGTTCCGCGACCTGGCCCGAGAGCGGGCTATCGATGCGTATCGGTCGGCCGGGCAGTCCAACAGTCTCGGTAGGTCGCGTTCGAGCGCGTCGGGCATGGACGCGGCGATGGATGCTGTGACGCGTCGAGCGTTGCTCGCACGGGTGAATGGGCTCGACTCTGATACGGCATCGCGGTTTGCGGCCTTGTCCGAAGATCTCGAGCGGCTACGTGGTCAAGTCGCCTCGCGCAAGGAGGAGCAACGGCGAGCGCTGGCTGACCTACGGGCCGTGAAACGTCAACTCGATGGTCGGCTCAGCGCGACGGTGACCGCACAGCGCAATCTCCAGGCTCGGCTCCGCCGAGAGGCATCGGCACGTGCGTCGACCCGGGTCGCGAGCCGACGTCTCAAGCCAAGTCGTCAATACGGGTGGACGAGCTTGGGTCTGTCCGGTTTCGGCGGCTGCCTTCACGAACGACTGGGGTCAGCCGCGTTCGGGCGGTCGGTCGCACAAGGGAACGGACCTCTTCGCAGGAAAAGGGTCGGCCAACGTTGCCGTTGTGTCGGGTTCGATGGCGTCCCAAAGTGGCGGTCTCGGCGGCACCGCGCTGATCCTTCAGGGCGACGACGGGTATTCGTATTACTACGCGCATCTCCAGTCGATCGTCGGTGGTGCACGGCGAGTCGACCAAGGTGAGCTGATCGGGCGGACGGGGAACTCGGGCAACGCCTCGAACGGCCCGGCCCACACCCACTTCGAGATTCGCCGTGGCGGCGTACGCGTCAATCCCTTTCCGACGTTGCGAGCTGCGTGTTAGGTCGTTGCGCGCCAGGCTGGATCCTCGGGACAGGGGCGGAGGCGTGAGATACCGCTTCGGCTGAGCAACTACGCTGTATTTCGATGACTGACGATCCGATTCACCCGCGCCGACGGCTGGACAAGGTCCTGGACGCGGAGTTCTTGGCCGACATCGCGGGGGCGACCGCCGACAATCTGGCCGAGCGACGAAAGGTCTGCCGGGAGCTTGAGAACGAGCTTTCGTTTGTTCGCCGGCTCTCGCAAGCCCGTATCGAGATCGTTTCTGCGGAGTTCGACCGTCGCAAGAACGGTGGCTCGGTTGGTGATCTCATAGCGGCCTTGCCGCGTATCCTTGCCGACGATTTCGCCAGGTCCGGTAGTGAATCCGCCAGGGTTTCCGCCGAGTTCGCCCCTTCTCCTGACATCGAATGGACGCGGGGTCTTGAGCGGCTTGTTTCGGATTCGACGTTGGCGAACCTGCCGACGCTTACCGAGAGTGAGCTGGCCGCGACCTTGGCGCAGCTTCGAGATTTTGAAGCGCAGACCTCGGAGACGCGTCGCCGCCTACACCGTGTGCTCGACGAGTTGGACCTGGAGATGGCGACGCGCCACAAGGTCGATCAGGACTAGAACCGATGTCCTCGTTGAACTCGGAAGCGCTTGAGACGCGGCTACGAGACCTCGGCGGATTCATTCGTGAACAGCGGCGCGGCGCCCGATTGTCGTTGCGCAAGCTGAGTGATCTGGCGGGGATCTCGAATCCCTATCTGAGTCAGATCGAGCGGGGGCTCCGCAAGCCCAGCGCGGAAATCTTGCAGTCGATTGCCCGAGGGCTCAGGATCTCAGCCGAGACGCTCTATGTCCGAGCGGGAATCCTCGATGAGCCGGGCCGTGACGTCGAATCCTCGATCGCCGCCGACCAGACGCTGAGCGAGCGCCAAAAGCAGGCGCTGATCGAGGTCTATCACTCCTTTCAGCGTGAGCCAAGGGCAGCCGGTCCCGTCTGACGCCTTTGGTCGCAGACGAGCCCGAAAAGCCGAAATTGCGCGGTGCCGGTAGGCTCTAGAGCTGTGGCAATCCGGCGCGTCGCCATCCTGAGCGTACATACCTCGCCGCTGGCGCAACCTGGAGCCGGCGATGGTGGGGGGATGAACGTCTACGTTGCTGCGCTCGCTTCGAATCTCGCGCGTGCCGGTGTCGAATGTGACGTCTTCACGCGTGCCGAGCGGTTATCGCAACCGACCGTGATTGAGGTCGAGCCAGGGTTCCGGGTGCTTCACGTCCGCGCAGGACCTCGACGGCACGTGCCGAAGGAGGGACTGGTCGAACTGATCGACCCTTTCGTGGATTCAACGTTGCGGTTGATGCGCGACGTTTCCTATGACGTCCTGCACGCGAACTACTGGCTATCGGGAACGGTGGGGCACAAGCTCAAGCACATCCTTGACGTACCCCTCGTCGCGACATTTCACACGCTTGATCGAGTGAAGGCCGAGGCAGGTCTCGGCGAAGATCCCACCGTACGCGCACGTCATGAAGCAGACGTTGTCCGATGTGCTGATCTGCTCCTCGCTGCGACGAATGAGGAACGCAGTCAACTCGTCGATCTCTACGATGCCATGCCGTCACACGTCGAGATCGTCGCGCCCGGTGTGGACCATGAGCTTTTCCGTCCTGGTTCACGAAGCGCTGCGCGTCGAAGGCTGGGCATCGGCGAAGGCGCGCGACAGCTGCTGTTCGTTGGACGTATCCAACCGCTGAAGGGCGCGGACCTTGCAGTGCGCTGCCTCGAACAGATCGACGATCCGCGCGCCGAACTGATGATTGTCGGCGGCCCGAGCGGAGAAGGTGGCGAAAACGAGTACCGCGCGCTCGTGGCTCTCGTACGGGAGTTAGGCCTCGAGACGCGCGTTCGGTTTCTTGCGCCGCAGCCCCATGACAGGCTTGCCGATTTCTATCGGGCGGCCGACGTGTGCGTGGTTCCATCGCACACGGAGTCCTTCGGGCTCGTCGCGCTCGAAGCGGCGGCGTGTGGGATACCGGTTGTGGCGGCGAACGTCGGAGGGCTGCGAACCATCGTCGATCACGGAGTAACCGGCGTGCTCGTGGAAGGGCGCTCGCCAGGAGGCTATGCGTCGGCTGTTGGCGAGTTGCTCAGGGACACCGACCGCGCACGCGCAATGGGCTCGGCCGCAGAGGCTGCCTCCCGGGCATACGCGTGGAGCGTGACGGCGGCTCGGTTACGCAGGCTGTACGGCGACCTCGCTGCGCGTACGCTCGTGCGTTGTAGTTGAAGCCGCGATCATGGGAAGCTCGCAGCGAGCCGTGTTGCACACGCCGGGCCGTGACCGAGGGCCACGAGGACAGGCTTTGACCATGGGTAATGACCGACCGCGATGACCGACCGCAAAGACGAGCGGTCCATCATCGTGGACGACGCGCGGCAGCTCATCGCTGCGTACCTTGAAGGTCCGATTGCCGGCGAGGCATGGGTGCAACACGTCGAATACGACCCGGAAATCCCGCGTTGGTATGTGCGTTTCGGATGCGATGGTCGCGATGCGGCCACGATCTATTTCGACTTGCACGACCGGACCCTTCGCTATGAGGTCTACTTCCTGCCGGATCCCCCTGAGCGTCGCGATTCCCCGAAGCGACACGCGGAGCTCTACCGGTGGCTGTTGCGTCGCAATCACGAGACATTTTCAGTGCGATTTTCCATCGGTCCCGATGGCGACATCTACCTTGCCGGGAGGCTCGCGCTCGAGTACTTGAGCGAGGCGGAGTTGGATCACGTCATCGGGGAGATTTATGAGCTGACCGAAACCTGGTTTCGGACGGTTGTGAACCTGGCCTACGCAACCGAACCTCTTTGAGTGGCATGTTAAGTTGCATCAAGATGTGTCAGCCTGTTATAGTGAGGGTGTCGGGGTCGACGGACCTCGCTCTTGATGAGGCCCGGGGAACTGGAGTCGGGGTCGTGTTCGGGGAAGTGCACGGTTCTTGCGAGGGTTCCACGGGCCTCATCGCGCGTCTGTACTGCCGGTAGCTTGATGCAATGACACGAATCGCACTCCTCGGCGGCGGACGAATGGGCGAAGCGCTCATCGGGGGTTTGATCGAGGCAGGTGTTGCGCCGGATCACCTTTCGGTCGCAGAACTCGATGCGGACCGTCGCCGTTGCCTCGAAGCGATCCACCCGGCGTTGCGGGTCGTGCCGAGTGCTGCGTGGGCAGTTGGCGATGCCGACATTGTCGTGGTTGCAGTCAAGCCCGCTGACGTGGGTGAGGTTCTCGCCAGCTGCCTCGAGACCCTCGGTGAAGACACTGTTGTGCTGTCCATCGCAGCGGGCGTCACGATCGCTTCGGTCGAGGCCGCTGTTCCGGGCCGCCCTGTCGTTCGCGCAATGCCGAATACCCCCGCACTCATCGGTCAGGGTGCCGCGGCGATCGCGGCCGGAACCCTTGCGACGGATCTCCACCTGGAGATGGCAGAGCGTGTCCTCGGCGCAGTCGGCGTTGTCGTGCGCGTCGGTGAGACATCGCTCGATGCGGTGACGGGTCTTTCGGGTTCGGGGCCGGCCTATGTGTTCCTCCTCGCCGAAGCGCTCATCGAGGCCGGAGTTCTTGTGGGCCTCACCCGCGACGTCTCCTCCAAGTTGGTTGTCCAAACATTGCTTGGATCGGCCATGCTGCTCGCCAAGGGCGAGGATCGGCCCGAAGTCCTGCGCGCCGCTGTGACTTCACCGGGCGGTACTACGGCTGCGGGGCTTCGCGTCCTCGAAGACCACCGTCTCCGCGCTGCGGTGTTGGACGCGGTCACCGCTGCCACGCGCCGATCAGAGGAGCTTGGTCACAAGGACGTGACCTGAGGTGACGCGGCGGCCCGCTTCGCGCCGCCCGCCCCGTCTTACGGATACCCCGATCGAGGCATCCGGCGCGCAGCAATCAGCGCAGGCGTCGTCGCCAGCGGCGCTCCGCGAACTGGTCACGCGGACTGGGGTCACGGGCACACATCGCAAGATCGGGCGGGCCGAGCTGACCAGCATCATGCGGCGGCTGCGCGACGGGGACCGCCCGACATGGTGGGGTTTTGATCCTGTGATCGGTCTCGGTCTCGACGAAATCGTCGATGTCGCCGAGGCGCTCTGGGGTCTGCGCTTCACGTCACACCGGTGCGTGCTGGATCCCGATGTCACCGGGGCGCGTCTGCGTATGGGGATCGAGCGAATCGAGGCGGTTGCCGCGCGCGGGAGGACGCATTGCCTTTGCGACGGGCCGACCTGCATCACTGCTGTCGCTGTATCAGGCTCTCGCGCGACGCGCCGGTCGTGCAGGTGCCAACGTCCTGGCATCGGCGCAGAGCTCCTCCTTCATGGCCGGCAAGCACGGTGCGCGTCGGCTGTGGTGGCTCGAAGGTGTAGCGGTGATGACCGACTGCGACGACCTCCTTTCGGGGCGTGCGATCGAGGCGGGAGAAGAGTTGCTGTTCTGGCTCCCGCGTCCGGACCTGGTCGTCGCCGACTCGGGTTTTGCGACCTGTGCGGTTGGTGCGGGCATCCCAACAGTGGCCATTGCTGACCTGGATCAGCTCGCCTTGGGCTGGGCAGAGCGCCGCGGGGATCCGGTCACGATCGTGCCAGTTGACATTGCGTGCCCGCCGCAGGCATACGCGTTGTTGCTGCAGTGGGCCGAGATGTTCGTGTGATTCCCACCCGCATCAAACGGCGGCCTGGACAACTTTGCCCCCGAGGCGTACCATCGCCGTGGGTAGGAGTAAGGGGCTGGCGGCATTGATTCAAACGTTTTCAGAGGCGCGCTTTCTCACGGTTCGTGAAGTCGCCGATCATATGAGGGTGTCATCGATGACCGTGTACCGCCTGATCAAGGGCGGTGATCTCCCGGCGGTTCGCGTTGGGCGGTCATTTCGGGTCAGCGCGACCGATGTCGACGCCTACCTCGCGGCGCGCTACACCCAAGCCGGATAGCGCTGCACGTCGGTCATCGTTGTGAGCCCTTGCGGTTCGCGCCTGTAGGTTCGCGCCCGCGCGGCGCACCTTCCTTGTGTCGCTGCCGTTCGACTCGAGGAGCGAATTGACTGCTGAAGCCAATGTGTATGGAACGGTTTCGTTTCTCACCGACTACGGCATGCGTGACGAGTTCGTGGGCGTCTGCAAGGCCGTCATGCTCGGTTATGCCCCCGATATTCGAATTCTCGACATCACCCATGATGTGCCGGCCCACGACGTACGCGCCGGCGCCCTGACGCTCGCGCGCGCTGTGCCGTATCTGCCGGCGGGGATCGTGCTGGCAGTCGTGGACCCGACAGTCGGCACCGACCGCCGTCTCGTTGCCGTCGAGGTGGAGAATGGGCTCTTGGTGGGGCCTGACAACGGAATTCTTGCGCCGGCCGTTGCTGTCTTGGGCGGAGCTCAGCGGGTCGTGGATCTCACCAACGCCGACTACCACCTCGAGACCCCAGGCGCCACGTTCGCCGGGCGTGACGTGCTTGCGCCGGTCGTCGGGCACTTGGCGTCGGGAGTGTCGATGACGGAGCTGGGCGATCTCATCGATCCGGTACTTCTCATGCCGGGGACGATCCCACTGCCGGAGTTTCGGATCGATGGAGCGATCGTGGGCGAGGTGCTCTGGGTCGATCACTTCGGGAACTGTCAGCTGAATCTTGGAACCGAGGACCTGCGTGCCCAGGGTGGCGAAGTCGGGGCAAGCCTGGAACTGACATTGCGCGGTGAGACGCATCGTGTTCGCTGGGTCGAAACCTATGCCGAGGCGCGCCCGTCCGAATTGGTGGTCGTGGTCGACTCGTACGGGTTGGTGTCCCTCGCACTCGACCGTTCGTCGGCAGCAGCGCTGACCGGTCTCGGAGTGGGCTCCGGCTATACCCTCGCCCCTGTCGGGACGCTGGCAGGCGGGGAGTGAGACCAGGAACGACGCTGGCCTTGGTGGTGTTGCTTCTCGCAATTCTGCTGGCCGCGGTGGGGCAGTTCGTCTTCCGCATCGGATAGTGCGCGAAGCCGCTTGAAGGGCGAAAGATCGGGGTCCCAGTGGCACCGGGACGGTCATGGGGCGGGCTGGGAGGCACCCATCATCCGTCGATGCCCGGGAGGGACGGCCGACGGCGACGGGATGACGTCCACGGCTGCGCTCCCGGGACCCCGAACTTGCGGCGGATCCCGCCGGCAGCGCCTGGAGAACCAGGTGCTCGGCGGGATCGCCAATCCTTGTTTGTCCTCGCTTCGTGAGGGAAATCCGAGTGGTTTCTCGTGACAGCGTTACATCGGAAGCAGAATGTCCACTCTTGAGGAATTTTGACCGCGCAGCGTGAGATTTTTTGGGGACGTCGCCGCAATGTGTGCTTAAGTGTCGATCGGTGTCGTGATCCGAGCCGGTCCCGCAGAGGTCGAGAGGGCGGCGACACGAAAGCCGAGATAGATGACGCTGATGCCCAAGGCGAGCGTGATCGCAAAAGCCTCGTCGTGACCGACCGAACCCTGCACGATTCCTCCGCTGGACAAGACGATTGTCCCCAGGGCAATGAGGGCGTTCGATGCCGCCATTCGGCCCGATCCGTGGTTGGCGCTGTGCCTGAGGAAGCGGACCGCCGAGTAGGCGGCGCCGATGAAGATCGCCGCCGCACCCACGGAACTCCCGACAGCGGCCAGAACACGTGGAAGGGCGCCGAACACGTCTTTCCCGACGGGAATTCCGCGTGCGGCGACCGGATCCATCGGCGCAACAAGTATGACCCCAGCGGCGAATCCCGAGTACAGCAGCAGCGCCGCTTGGCATCGGCGCCCCACCGTTGGGCCAAGGAGGAGGTAGATCGACCCGAGGGCAAGCCACCCCACGTTGAGCACGCCCCCGAAAAGATAGAAGGTTCGAAAGGTTCCGGCGTCCCAGCCCGTTGTCTCCCCCATGGCAAGCATCGCCGCGGCAAGCGCGAACATGGCGAGGGCCGCAGTCCATGCCAGTTCGTGGGGCTTGCGTTTCCGGCTAAAGCGAACAGCTGTCGCCTGGGCGAAGAGTGTCGAGACGGCCGTCGCGAAGAACGCCAGACTGGAGACCATGTTTGGCGAGGCTAGGGGTACTCGACGGCCGCTGGCGAGTGAGGCGTCACCGTCGTTTCTCCGATCGAGACTTTGTGACTCGATGCACAAGCCCGGTAAAGTGGCCGCACAATGCACCTGTGAGTCGACGGAAGGCAATCGCGACGTGAGCGACGTTGGCCCGAGGAGGATTCCGGAAGCCACCGTCGCGCGCCTGCCGCTGTACTACCGCGCGACTGCTCGATACGGCTGGCCGAGAAATCGGCACCGTTTCATCCGAGCGCCTTGCAGAGATGGCCGGCATGAACGCCGCAAAGGTCCGCAAGGACCTTTCGTACATCGGGTCCTATGGGACGCGTGGTGTTGGTTACGACGTCGAGCATCTCTTGCTGGCGATCTCTCGCCAGTTGGGACTCACGCATGACTGGCCCGTTGTGGTTGTGGGCATGGGCAACTTGGGCCACGCTCTCGCGAACTACGACGTCTTCAGCGCGCGTGGCTTTCGAATCGTGGCGCTGGTCGACGCCGATCCCGCGAAGGTCGGACGTCAGGTGGGTGCGCTGAAGATCGAGGCGCTCGATGACCTGCAGGCGATCGTCAAGGCACGCCAGATCGCGATCGGGATGATCGCCGCGCCCGCACGCGTGGCCCAGGATGTTGCCGATCAGCTCGTTGCCGCCGGTGTCACGTCGGTGCTCAATTTTGCGCCCGCCGTCGTCACGGTGCCGCCACACGTGTCGCTCCGCAAGGTCGATCTGGCCAGCGAGTTGCAGATTCTGAGCTTCTACCAGCTTCGACGGGACGGTTATGACGACGCCGATGTCGTGGAGCACGCGGTTCAGGAACGCGCCTCTTGAACCGCCCCCCGGCCTCTTCGGGCCCAACTTCGTCTGACCCGACCGCATCGGAGGTGCCGCCTCTTCATGGAGACGTGTTCTCAGCGGAACAGCGGCGTCGCCCCGCAACGGGACAGCCCGTCAACCTCATTCTGTCGGGCCGACAGGTGCTCGTTGTCGGCGCTGGGACCGTCGCGGCACGTAAGATTGCGTCATTGCTCGAAGCCGGCGCGGTCGTGCGCGTGGTCGCTCCCGAGGTCGGCCCGGAGGTCCAGGCCTCTGCTGACATGGGTCGTCTCACGGTGGAGCACCGAGCGTTCCAACGCTCCGACCTCGATGATTGCTGGTTGGCATACACCGCGGCGGACGACCCAAGCGTCAATCGGGCGGTCTTCGAGGAGGGTGAACGGCGCCGAATTTGGGTGAACAGTGCTGACGACCCGTCTCACTGCTCCTTCACTTTGGTGTCGGTGGTACGAAGAGGCGATATCGTCGTATCCATCGGCACCGGCGGACGGAGTCCGGCTTTGGCGACTTGGTTGAAGGAACGGATCCAGCGGGACCTGGGTCCGGAGTATGAGGCGTTGCTGGAGATCCTGGCCGAGGCACGGGAATCTCTGCGTGCAAGCGGGCGTTCGAGCGAGGACGCCAATTGGAGGGTTGCCTTCGATTCGGGCATCCTCGACCTGGTCAAGTCCGGCCAGGTCGTTGCGGCGAAGGAGCTGCTGAACTCATGTCTCTAATCGTCGTCGGTGTGAACCATCACACAGCGCCCGTCGGACTGCTCGAGCGGCTCGCCGTCACGCATGAGCAGCTTCCGAAGGTGCTGCATTCGCTTGCCCTTCGTGATCATCTCGACGAAGCGGTGGTGCTCTCGACGTGCAACCGGACCGAAATCTACGCTCGAAGCACGCACTTTCACCCCGCCGTTTCCGACGTCAGCGAGTTTCTCACCGATCGAGCAGGTGATGGAATCGTCGAGGTTGGTGAACATCTCTACACCTTCCATGACGATGCCGCGGTTACGCACCTCTTCGGTGTCTCCGCGGGTGTCGATTCCATGATCGTGGGCGAAGGTGAGATCCTGGGTCAGGTACGTGAGGCGTGGCGTGCCGCCGAAGAAGCGCGCACGATTGGCCAGACACTGTCGCGCGTCTTCAAGCAGGCGTTCGAGGTCGGCAAGCGCTCACGTACCGAGACTGACATCTCGCGTCATGCCGTCTCTGTGTCCTCGGCCGCTGTCGCGCTCGCGAAGAACAAGCTTGGGACGCTCGAGCATCGAAGCGTGTTGGTCATCGGCGCCGGCGAGGTTGGCGAAGGAATGGCGGTTGCGCTCGCCGGTGCGGGCGTCTCCGAGGTGATTGTCGCGAACCGGACTCCCGCACGCGCCGAAGCGCTTGCGAAACGGATTGGCGGGCGAGCCATTCCCCTTACCGAAGTTCGCCGTCACCTGGTGGATGCCGACGTGCTGTTGGCGTCAACTGGAGCGGTCGATGTCGTGATCGAGCGTGGCGAGATCGAGTTGCTGATGGCGGAGCGAAAGGGCCGCGCGATGCTGATCGTCGATGTCGCCGTTCCACGCGACGTCGACCCGGGTGTCCGCGATGTCTTCGGCGTCGAGTTGTTGGACATGGACGACCTCAAGGCGTTCTCGGCGTGTTCAATGCAGCAACGCGCGATGGAGGTCACCAAGGTGCGCGCGATCATCGCCGAGGAACTCCACCGCTACCGCACAGAACGCTCGGCCCGGACGGTCGCGCCACTCATCTCAGCGCTGCGAGCGCGCGCGAGAGAACATCCGTGACGCCGAGCTCGATCGCCACCGCGCCAAGCTCGATGCCCTGGAGCCAGAGACACGCAAACTGCTCGACATCCTTACCCAGGGCGTCGTGAACAAGCTGCTGCATGAGCCAACGGTGCGGGTCAAGGACGCGGCCGGAACCGTGCGCGGCGAGTTGTACGCAGACGCCCTGGTCGAGCTTTTCGCCCTGCCTGATGTGTTGGGGAATGCCGAATCCAGTGCCGGATGGGATCTGTCGAACGAGTTCCCCGAAACCGAACACTGATGGCGGGTGCGCTCCGGGTTGCAACCCGAGGCAGTTCTTTGGCGTGTTGGCAGGCGAATCGAGTTGTTTCGCTGCTTGATACCGAGGCCGAACTCGTCATCGTTTCGACCACAGGGGACCAGCGATCCGACACTCCGCTGCACCAGCTCGGCGGGGTCGGTGTCTTCGTCAAAGAGGTTTCCGACGCTGTGCTCGAGGGCCGCGGAGACTGCGCTGTGCATTCGGCCAAGGATCTACCGAGTGAAACCGCAGAGGGTCTTGTCCTCGCAGCAGTACCCGAGCGTGCTGATCCTCGTGACGCCCTGGTGGGTTGCACACTCGCCGACCTTCCTACCGGAGCTGTTGTCGCAACCGGTTCGGTGCGCCGCCGTGCGCAACTCGCTTCGTTTCGCGATGATCTCGTATTCGCCGAGCTCCGCGGCAATCTTGGTACGCGATTGGAGAAGGCGCCAGGCTTCGACGCCATTGTCGTGGCGATGGCAGCCCTCATCAGGCTCGGTGAGGTCAGCCGCGCGGCGGACGTCTTGGACTCACAAGTGATGCTGCCCCAGGTGGGCCAGGGGGCGCTGGCGATTGAGTGTCGCTCCGACGATGTCGCCACATTGGCGCTTCTCGGTGCCATCGACGACCGTGTCGTACATTCGGCACTCATCGCAGAGCGGGCGTTCCTTGCGGAGCTCGGAGGTGGATGTGACCAGCCTGTGGGGGCGTACGCGACCGTCTCTGCCGATGGGGTGGTGACGATCGAGGGTCTCATCGCGTCGATTGATGGAAGGGTTGTACTGCGAGCGTGCGTGACGGGCGACGATGCGACAGCGGTCGGACGAGACGCGGCGCGGCAGTTGCTTGACACGCACGGGGGCCGCTCGCTGCTGGAGGACGTTCGATGACCGTCGCATTGGTTGGAGCAGGTCCGGGTGATCCGGGCCTCTTGACTCTGCGGGGCGCCGATCTGTTGCGAACCTGTGAAGTGGTCGTCTTCGATCGGCTCGCGAACCCGGTCCTTCTCGAACTCGTGCCAGCGAGTGCTGAGCGGATCTCAGTCGGCAAGGCACCGGGCGCTGTCGAGATGAACCAGGACCAGATCAACGCAGTGCTAGTGGAGCACGGCCGGGCGGGACGACGGGTCGTGCGCCTCAAGGGTGGAGACCCGTTCGTCTTTGGTCGAGGGGGTGAGGAGGCAGAGGCTTTGGCTGCGGCGGGTGTGCCCTTCGAGGTCGTCCCCGGCATCACGAGCGCGATTGCGGCCGCTGCATATGCCGGAATCCCGGTCACGCATCGAGGGGTCTCTACGCACTTCACCGTGGTAACCGGCCATGAAGACCCTGCCAAGGGCACGACCGATGTGGATTGGGAAGCACTCGGGCGAATTGGCGGAACGCTCGTGATTCTCATGGGTGTGGGCAATCTGAGCGTGGTTGCGCGCCGGCTGATGGACGCCGGTCGCTCGCCCGAAACGCCGGTTGCCGCTGTCCGCAATGGCACACGGTGCGATCAGCACACGGTGCGAGCGACACTCGCGACGATTGCAGACGCTGGGGTTCGTTCGCCCTCGGCGATCATTGTCGGTGAGGTCGCAGCACTGGACCTGGCATGGTTCGAACAGCGTCCGTTGTTCGGTCGGACGATCGTGGTGACCCGTGCGCGTGAGCAGCAGAGCAGCGTCTCCGCCAAGCTCGGCGCACTTGGTGCCCAAGTCATCGAGGCACCGGCGATTGCCCTTGAACCGGTCGGCTTCGAGCTGCCGGAATTGAATGGTCTGTCGTGGCTGGTCTTCACCTCCGTCAACGGTGTCACGGCGTTCTTCGAGCGCGGTCTGCGCATGGCTGGTCTTGACAGCCGAGCACTCGCCGGCACCAGGGTGGCAGCGATCGGTCCCGGGACGGCAGGTGCTTTGCTCTCCTATGGCGTGCGTGCCGATCTGGTTCCCGAGCGCTTCGTTGCAGAGTCGCTTCTGGAAGTGTTCCCGGTCCCTCAGCGTCAAGGCGAGCGCGTGGTCCTCGCGCGCGCCGAACAAGCACGTGATGTGCTGCCTGAAGGCCTGCGAGCTGCGGGCTATGACGTCGCCGTGGTTCCGGTGTATCGCACGGTCAGCGCCAAGCCCGACCTTGCGGTCGTCGAGCGGGTGAGGAACGGCGACGTGGACGCCATCACCTTCACCTCGTCGTCAACGGTGGTCAATTTCTGTGAGATCTTCGGAAATCCGAGTACGACTCGCCAGGCCGGCACGAGACCGAAGGTCGTATCCATCGGTCCCGTCACATCGGCAACGGCAGCAGAACACGGCGTTCACGTCGACGCGGAGGCTTCGGTGCACACGATCGATGGCCTCGTCGCGGAGCTCATGTCAGTTCTCGGTTCTTCCTAGGCCAGGCGGCGTTACCGGGTCGCGCCGGGAATGGCGTGATGGTAGGGTTCGCTCGAATGTGTATGAACTGCGTTTCGAACTCGGATGCTCTCGCTGCGAACGTTGTCGGGGCAGCCATTCTTGCCGTCAATGGTTGGGAGCGTTGGTCCGACCGTCGGCGGGGCATAACCCGCCTCGAACGGGCGCAGCGGACCTGGCTGCGTAACAAGGCCTTCATCGAGTCCCTCGACCTCGACCCGTTGGAAGTGCTCGGCCCAGCTCCAGGAATCGATGTCGCGACACCCGACACCGAGAACGTGCCTGCGATCCAGCGCAATCGTGCAGCTCCACGTTTGGACCGCATTCTCACGTGAACACAGGTGACCTGGGCACACGAGCTGCGGAGAGCGCGAGTAGTCCCGAGCCATGGCCGTGGTGGGCCTGGTTGCTGACGTTCCTCTCCTACGTCGCCTTGGGGTACCAGTTCAAGACCGTGTTCTTGAACTGGATCGTCGGTCCGCTCTACCCGTTGTTCGTGATGTATGTCGTGCCGCACCTGTTTCGGAAGCTGTTGCGAGGCTCGACGTGAGCTGGGCAGCTCACGAATTCGAGAACTACTTCCTCCAGCACAAGACCGGCATCAAGGCGAGCTTCTTCGGCCTCGTGCTGGGCACTGCGGCGCCGGATCTGTTCACCAAGTACTTCGTGTATCACGTCTCCCCGGATGACGCTGCGCAATTCCACAGGGGCTTTCCCGGTGTCGGGTTCAGTCACTCGCTGATCTTCGGGGTCGTGTTTTCCTTGCTGGTCCTGCGAATCACGAAGAGTCGAAGTTGGGCGATCGGGATCTTGATCGGGCAGTGGGCACACGTCCTGACGGACTTTTGCGATACGGCCGGCGATATGCCGTTCTTTCCCTTCTCGATCGAACCGGTCACGATCAGTATGTGGAAGCACGCGGCCGCTGAGGGCCGATACGGAGACGCTGCCGCGTATTACTCGGGTCTTGGCGGGGTCTGGGACTTCTTCTGGATGTGTGCCACGCTGCTTTTTGCTCGCATCGCGCTGACGCGCGATTACTTCCGTCGAGTGGTGATTCCGGCAGACCCTCGGGCTTGGGGCTGGCTTCACCGTCACCTACACCTGCCCGAGCGGGCGCTGTTGTTGGTGTACCAGGGCTTCTTCTTTTACGGCGCAGGTCGGATGACCGCCTGGTTTTTGATCGCACGCTTCGACGAACGGACGCCGTTCCAGCCGAGGTGGGGAGGCCCGGAGTACATTGGCCGGGCCAACGACCTCTCGAGCGCCTCACTTCTCGAAGTGTTGCTGCGCACGACGATCGGTGGGGTGCTCTTCGCTGGATTTCTCGTGCTCTGTTGGCGGTTGTTCGCGCGCCGATGGTGGGAGCGGGGCGTTGACCCGCCTATCGTCGGAGAGCGGGGGACGGGATTGCGCGGCGTGCTGGGAGACTGACACTCGATCAGTCTGACGGGCCGATGTTCGTCGATCACGTCTGCCACGACCGGCCAGTGATCAGACGCCAGCCGCCCGTCACTGGTTCGGTGGTCGACACCCCCGTGCAGCACGCGCCACGACTCCGGAACCAGGATGTGGTCGAGCCGACGGCCGTCGGCACGTCCCGTGAAGTCATGGTTGGAGCCCCCGGAACCGGCCGGGACAGCGTCGACGAGTTGCGTTGTCTCGCGAAGCGCCTGCAGCGCCGGGCCATCGATGTCTTCGTTCAGGTCGCCGAGTACTGCGGTGGGTGTCGGTTGGTCCGTGATCCACGTCGCAAGTTGCTGCGCGCTCCGCAACCGAGCCGAGGGATCGCGCTCGTCAAGATGCGTGTTGACGAACAGGAACCTTGCTCCATCGGAGTGACGCTCGAGCTCCAGGAACGCGGCGACCCTCGGGAACCGTGCCTCTGGGAGGCGCGACCCCGGCGTCGACGGGTCGTTGCCGTACCAGCGTGTCTCGCCGTGCACGAGCCGAAAGCTCTCAAGTCGGAACAGCACCAGGGCTTGTTCGCCGCGACGTTCGCCATTGTTGCGACCAACGCCATAGCTTCGGTACCCGGGGAGGCGCCGACACAACCAGTCCGCCTGAAACGCGTATGCCTCTTGAATGCCAGCGACGTCTGGGGCAAGGCGTTGCAGGCTCTCGAGCACCGCAGAGCGGCGGCGCCACCAGTTGTGGCGGAGATCGATCGCCCGGCCATTACGAATATTGAACGAGACGAGCCTGGTGACGCCGTCGGCTCGGCGCCGACCTTCGAGCCAGGCGTCGCCCTCCATCGGTCCGAGCATAGGTGCTCCACCGTTTCGATGCAGGCGCCGGGCTCGCTACCCTGGAGCGGTGAGCTTTCCCCGCCAGCGGCCTCGGAGGCTTCGTCGAACGGCTGCATTACGTCGCCTGATCGCCGAGGCGCACCTATCGGTCGACGATCTCGTCGCGCCCCTCTTCGTGCGTGAAGGGATTCGTGAACCTGTCGCAGTTGCATCGATGCCTGGCGTGGTGCAGCACACCCAGGAGAGCCTCCGAAAGGAGGTGCGGCTGCTACAGGGTTTGGGCGTTCCTGCAGTCATGCTCTTCGGTGTTCCGGATCGCAAGGATGGCGACGGTTCGCAGGCGGACCATCCCGATGGCGTGATGCAGGTCGCGCTGCACAACATCCGCGAGGAGGTCGGTGATGACATGGTCGTCATGGCAGACACCTGTCTCGATGAGTACACCGATCATGGGCATTGCGGGGTGCTCGACGCACAGGGCGGCATCGACAACGACGCAACGCTCGATCGATACGGCGCGATTGCCGTTGCGCAAGCAGCCGCCGGAGCAGCGGTTGTCGCACCGTCGGGGATGATGGACGGCCAGGTTGGTGCGATCCGTCGGGCGCTTGACGACTCGGGTCACCATCAAACGGCGATCCTCGCCTACGCGGCGAAATATGCGTCGGCGCTCTACGGACCATTCCGCGACGCTGCAGACTGCGCGCCCCAGTTCGGTGACCGTCGTGGGTACCAGATGGATCCGGCAAATGGTCGAGAAAGCCTCATCGAGGTTGCGCACGACATCGAACAAGGTGCCGACATGGTGATGGTGAAACCGGCACTCTCCTACCTCGATGTGATCGTCGCGATCCGGAACGCATGCAACGTTCCGGTTGCGGCGTACCACGTCTCCGGTGAGTTCGCGATGGTCAAAGCAGCGGGAGAAATGGGTTGGCTCGATGCTGAGGCAACAATGCTCGAGCACCTGCTGTCGATCAAGCGTGCTGGTGCCGACTTCATCCTGACCTATTTCGCCCGCGAATTTGCAGAACGGACGTGAGCGCTTCGTTGTTCGCTCGGGCCCAGGCGCGAATTCCCGGAGGGGTCAATTCGCCGGTGCGGGCATTCAACGCGGTTGGCGGCGAACCATTCTTCGTGCAGTCCGGGAATGGCGCGTACCTCACCGACACTGACGGCAAACGGTACCTGGACTATGTGCAGTCATGGGGCGCGTCCATCCTCGGACATGCCCACCCGAAAATCGTCGAGGCCATCACGCGGGCGGCGAGCGATGGCACCTCCTTTGGCGCTCCCACTGCCGGTGAGGTTGAGCTGGCAGAAGTCATCTGTGACGCGATTGCCTCGATCGAGAAGGTCCGTTTGGTCTCCTCGGGCACCGAAGCAGCGATGACCGCACTGCGGCTGGCTCGTGGGGTGACGGGGCGCTCCAAGATCGTCAAGTTCGCAGGTTGTTACCACGGCCACGCCGACGCGTCTGTTGGTAGCCGCGGGTAGTGGCGTGGCAACGCTGGGGATCCCGGGCTCAGCCGGTGTGACGCAGGGTGCGGCAGGCGACACCATCGTCGTGCCGTATAACGATGAAGCGTCGATCGACGCGGCGTTCGCCGCTCATGGCAATGACATCGCGGCAGTATTCGTTGAGCCGGTCGCGGCGAACATGGGCCTTGTGGCGCCGAATGAGGGTTTCCTCGATGGACTGCGTCGTCGATGCACCCAATATGGCGCACTGCTCGTCCTGGACGAGGTGATCACCGGGTTTCGGGTCTCGCGGGCCGGCGCGCAGGGGTGCTTTGACATCACTCCCGATCTGACAATCCTCGGCAAGATTATTGGAGGTGGGCTGCCGCTCGCTGCGCTCGGTGGACGTGGCGAGATCATGGATGAGCTCGCACCACTTGGACCGGTCTACCAAGCCGGAACACTCTCGGGGAATCCGCTGGCGACTGCTGCGGGCCTCGCAGCATTGTCAGAGCTCACCGATGACCGCTACGGCGAACTCGAGGGGATTGCCGGCTCCCTTGCTGCCGGGATCAGTGATGCTTTCACAGCGAGTGCTGTGCCGATCCAGGTCACACGTGTCCACACGCTTGTCGGCGTATTCTTTGCCGAACATCCGGTTCACGACTATGCCGGGGCTCGCGAGGCGGACAGCGTGCGGTATGCGTCGCTGTTTCACGGCCTGCTCGACCGTGGCGTCTACTTCGCCCCCAGCGCCTTTGAGACGCTGTTCCCAAGCCTGGCGCACAACAGCTCCGACCTAGAACGCACTGCCGAGGTGCTCGCCGAGGTCGCAGCCGCACTGGCCTGAGGAAACGCTGCTACTCGTCGCTGTCGGCGTCCATGCGTCGGCTCCGCACACGGTCAAGCCAGAACATGAGCACCACGAAGATCACGATCATGCAGACCATCAGGACGAACGCGAGCCCGCCTTCTCCCTCGTGCCTCGGTGATGAAGCGTCGACGAGGTAGCCATCACGACAGCCCGTGGCGGCGGTGATGAGCAAGAGCAATCCGACAAGGCGCGCGTGACGCACCAGCCTGGAAACGACGTTCACGGACTTCATCGCAAGACTCCTCAGGCTCCGGCCGGCGCAGGTACAGCGCCCGACGCCATCGCGGCACGTTGCTGTTCGTCACGTTCACGCCAATGCAGACCGAGCAGGCTCAAGGCGAAGAGCAACGACGAGATGATGAAGGTCATCATCGGTGGGACACGCAGTGAGCCGAGGTCACGCTCGAGCACGACGTACTTCGTTGTGCCCTGCTCGCATTCGGCTGCCTTGATCTTGTACTTGCCGGTCTTGGTGTCGTAGTCGTATGCCCCTGGTGGCAGTCCGAAGGGAACGCCCGTCGCGTCCATGCTGACGTCTGTCGCAGTGCAGAACTTGGCGACCGAATACAGCGGCGGGTGGAAGAAGCGGGTCATGACGTTGCTGATCCCGTCGGTGTCGCGTCCTCCAACCTGATAGGTCTCCGGAACGAGGTACATCGTCGGATCCGTATAGGTGAAGCCCTTACCCTCGGCGAATGGGCTCGGTGACACGCCGTGCTCAGCCTCCTTCAGGACCAATGTCTCGTCGACTGCTGCCTTGATGTTGGCTGCCTCGGTGACGTCGACCTTCGTCCCCTTCTCCTCGATGGTGGCGACGTCGTCGATCTTGGAGTCCGACAGGCGATCGAGAACGGCGATCGGCTCCCACTTGGGGAGACGGCCCTTGAAGGTGTTGAGCGGGGACTGCGTCGTCCACCAGAGCAGTGACAAGACCACCATGAAGCCCGAAAGGGAGGCCGCAGCCACGAGGAAACCGAGGCGTGCCCCAAGGCTCGTAGCGAGGAGCAGATAGACCGAGCCGACGAACAGCACGATCGCGGCGACAACGACGAGTACACCGAGGATTGACGGGTACCAGAGGCTGCGGTTTGCGATCTCGCCGCTACCGAGGAGCAGGAAATGCATGGGTCCGTTCTCTCCGCGAAGGTTTAGAGGGAGCGCTCGTAATTGACGATTGCTTGGATTTGATCAGGCGTCAGGAGCAACCCGAACCCAGGCATGCGCCCGGTTCCGACGCCACGAAGCCCGAATTGCTGGTCGGCTTGGGAGCCGTTGGAGATGAACTGTGCATGCGTTGCCGGATTCGGGAACTGACGTCCTATGTCGGTCAGGTTGGGCCCGAACGCTCCAGCTTCCATCCGTGCCGGGCAACGGTGTACCCGGATTCGCTGGGTCGTTGAAGGACCAACCTTTGGTGTGGCATCGGGCGCAGTTCGTGAGAAAGAGCAACTCGCCCTCGGAGGCCCTGGAGATCTTGGTGGCGTAGGCCTGCGAATTGACGAGCGCAAGCTGTGCGGCGTCGACCTTCGCCTGCGCTGCGACACGGTCGGCAAGGGTCGGCGCATCGATCTTTGCCTCGGTTCGGTCGTCGTCGACGTCCGTGGTCTTCGCCAGTTCGGCTCTGGCCGCAGCGAGGTTTTCCTGTGCGGTCTTGAGCGCAGTCTTGGCGTCATCGCGCAGCGTGGTGACGTCCTTGGCGACCTGTGCCTTCGCCTTCTCGGGTGAGAGCTGGATGCTCTCGAGATAGGCAACGAGGTCGCTGATGCCTTGTTCGTTGAGAACACCCTTGCCGCTCGAGACTCCCCATGCCGGCATCGGCGTACCAGGACGACCAAAGGCGATGATGTGGGAGATCTCCGTGGTGCAGTCCGAGTTGGTCGGGTCGATCTTCTCGAGGCCGGTGCAATCAGCCTTGCGCCTCGGGAACCTGAAAAAGACGGTGTCGAGCGCCGGAGCCTTCCAGGAAACACGACGGGGAAGGCAGATGCCGCGTGTGTCGCCGGCCTTGCAACTCGGGTCTTGCGGAAGCGATGACGAACGGGGTGCTGCCTCCGCCGGCGTCAGCACCGTGGCACGAAGCACACAGCAATGAGCGGGTCGCGTCGTACTCCTTCATTCCTTTGGTCGCGAACAGGATCGCGCCACGTTCAACAGCGCGTTTGTCGAAGCCGGCAGTTGCGTCGGCCTGGCGATTCGGCTCGAAGATCCAGTACATGACCAGGCCTGAGGCGATGACCACGCTGAGGATCAGGGCGGTACCGAGCACGCGCTCGAGTTTGCGGGTCTCGAGGAGTTCGTCGTTTTGGGGCGCCGCCAGGTTCAACGGCATGCGTTCTTTCGCACGCCGCGAAATGATCATGGCGGAGCCGACCACCGCCACCACGGTGGCGGCCAGGATGTTCAAGACGATGAGCGCTGCACGCAGTGTCATGAGTGATTCCCGGCTAGAAGTCCAACACGTTCGTGCGTGGTGTGAGGTTTGGGTTCCACCTCGTCTGGGCGTGCCATCACACACAGGGTGCCCCTTCAGGACTTTGGCCGGTCGTGTTGGTACCGATCGGCGGTCCGAAGATCACGTTTCCGGTGTCGACGCTCATGGTGTCGCCGGAGATCGTGAGCACGAAGCGGTCGAGGCCACGTGGTGCGGGACCTCCCTGCTTCTCACCGACGCGGTTGTACTTGGATCCGTGGCATGGGCACTCGAACCACTGCGACGTGTCACAGAAGGGGACGCGGCATCCAAGGTGTACGCACTTTTGAAAGAGTGCAACGTAACCATCTTCGATGCCGCCGATAATCGGTTTGTAGGAACCGAGGGCCTTGGCCTTTGCGATGTCGGCCTTTGGAAACTTGACGACGTAGGTCTTCGCAGCAGCGTTGTAAAAGGGTTGCTTCTTGTTGTCGATGATGTCGTCAATCTCGGCAAGGGTGCCAATGTTGACGACGCCACCGAAGCCGGAGCCGGATGCTTTCCCAGGCGTCATGAACGCCAGCACGCTGGCACCGAATGCGCCAACCCCGAGGAGCGTCCCCGCCAACGCTCCTCGGTTGAGGAACTGGCGTCGGGTCTCGCCGAGTACTTCGAGGTCAGCGGGCGTGAGGGTGGCCGGCGTCCGGTCCCGGCGTCCGGTCAGGCCTCCTCGGGCGTCCTCGGAGCGAGTGCGCGCCTCGGCCCCGAGGGTTTCGACGTCGGAGCCCGGGATGCTGTCGGTGGCCATCTTTGATGCGCTCGCAGCGTCACGGGCGACGGTCTCCCGGGTCAGTAGCCCAGTGGCGGCGCGTCGGCGCGCGGAAACGAGCACCGAGATCAGCGCAAGAGTGACAACACTGACGATGGCGACCACGACAAGGGCAGTTGACATAGCGAGAGGCTTCCTAGAGCTCGAAGAAGATGCCGTCTTTCCAAGGGAAGACGAAGTTGAATCCCGGTCCCCGGAAAAACGATCCAATGATGACGAGTACGGCCCAGAACATCATGAACATAGTGAAGAGTGAGATCGCGAACTTGCGATCGGATGGCTTGTTGGAAGGGTTCTTATCAACGAATGGCGCCACCATCAGCATGAACATGCCGATTCCGGGAATCGTCACGCCTGCCACCATCGGCTGGAACATGGTGAGCAGTTCCTGGAGTCCCAGGAAGTACCACGGCGCCTTCGAGGGGTTGGGCGTCTTGTTGAAGTCACGCAGTTGCAGGAGCGGGGCGCGAACAAAAGCCGAGAAGACGATGAGCAGCGCGCAGATCGCAAGGATGGACGCAAACTCCATCACCAACAGGTGCGGCCAGGTGTGGACCTTGTCTTGCGCCTCGGCCTTGGTCTGCTGGATCGAGCCTGACTTCACGACAGTCAAGAGGCGCTGGGTATGACCGCCTGGACCGGTCCCCGAAGGAGTCGGGATCGGTTTGGTCGCTGTTGCTACCGCTCCGGCGCCAGCTGTGGCGGGAGCAGCCTCTCCACCTGCGAGCGCAGCCTTGCGCTTCTGGGAACGAGCCAGAAGGTGTGCGGGAACACCGCCCACGCTCTCCGGTTCAGGAGCGCTGGGAACCTCGGCTGCGGCCGGTCCTGACACGCTTTCCTCGGGTGCGGCCGCGGTTGGTTCAGCGGATGCTTCCGAGGAGGCGGCAACGGGGGCGCCTTCGTCACCTGGGACCGGAAGGCCCAGCTGACGTCTCCGTTCGGCGCTGCGTTGAAGGAGGTGATCGGGAATCTCTGCCATCGTTGCTCCTGGGCCTACAGGGGTCCGGAAATGCCGCCATCTTTACGAACGCGCCAGAAATGCACGGCCATGAAGATGATGGTCACGAACGGCAACATGAGCACATGTAACACGTACCAGCGCAACAAGGTATCGCCGCTGATCTCTTTGGAACCCAGCAGGATGAACTTCACCGAGCTTCCGAAAACGGGTGTGTATCCCATCATGTTCGTACCGACGGTGACCGCCCAGAGTGCGAGCTGGTCCCAGGGAAGGAGATATCCCGTGAACGACAGCAAGAGGGTCAGCGTGAGCAGGATGACACCGATGACCCAGTTGAACTCGCGGGGTGCTTTGTAGGCGCCGTGGTAGAAGACGCGCGCCATGTGCAGGAATACCGAGAGCACCATGAGGTGCGCGGCCCATCGATGCATGTTTCGCACCAATGAACCGAGTGCGGTCATGGTCTCGAGGACGCGGACGTCCGACCACGCCGATGCTTCGGTTGGGCGGTAATAGAACATCAAAAAGATACCGGTGACCGTCAGCAGCATGAACAGGAAGAACGAGAGACCACCGAGGCACAGCGTGTAGGAGACCTTGACGGCGTGGCGCTTCACCTTCACGGGGTGGAGGTGGTAAAGCACGTTGTTCATGATCACGTAGGAGCGGTTACGAGGGCTATCGGTGTAGCCGCGTCGGTATACCGATCCGGGACGGAAAATGGCGTTCCATGCCTGCGAGCCGCGCACCTTCTCGTCGAAGGTGTCGAGCGCCTTGCCGACGCCATGTTCGCCGTTACCGTGTTCGCCGTTGCCCTTGGCCACGAACTGTTCTCCTCAGTACCTGGTTGCGATGCTTCTCAGAATCTGACGCCATAGCTGTAGCCATGGCGGTTGGTGCGCTGGTGTGGATCCCCGATGGGCGTGTTGGGGGTGAGCTTCCCGAGGACGATGACACCCGTTGGGCAGCGATCGACGCACAGGGCGCATCTCGTGCAGACGTCCTCGTCGACGATGAAGGCGACAGTCTCGGTTGGATCGTCACCGGGCTGCGTTGTGTTGGCCGTGCTTGCGATGGCATCGACCGACACCATGTGAATGCACTTCCAGGGGCAGATATCGACACAGCCCTCGCACATGATGCACTCAGCCTGGTCGATGTGAAGGAATTGTTTCGGCTTCACAGAAGCCGTCAGATAGGTGGGGTCAACCTCTTGGAGGTGGTAATCGGTTGCGAATTCAGGCATCGGTGGATTCGCGTCGGTCTTGGCCATGGTGTTCTAGGCCCCCGTCATCTTCAACGGACGGCCGAACCGAGACCGGCGCTTCGGGGCTTTTCCGGCGGCATCTGCCGGCGTTGTCCCGCGCTTCTGCCAAGCAGCAAAGATGTAGAGGTTGAGCCCGAAAGCGATTCCATAGATGAGGACGACCAAGGTGTCCTCGAGTACGAAGTACGGAACGTTGAGCGGCCAGTCGATACCGAGCAGCGGCATGTTCTTCGCGCTGCTGATGATCAGCCAGTTCTTGTCGCCGAGCTCCCAGTAGGAGTTCGCCCAGATGATGAACTCACTCGGGACCACGCCGTAACCGAGGAAGAACAGGGCGAACGCTCCAACGGATCCGAGCAGTGCCTGAGCCCAGGTCCCTGGTAGCTCCGATTTCGGGCGCTTGAGGTAGTAGAAGACGATGGCCAGGCCGAGGATGGTCACGAGGACGCTCGTGAAGAACCGGCCGCCGGAGGTCCAGCCACCCCAATTCGTTTGCTCCTCGAGCCAGTGGTACATCGGAGCCGTTGCCCTTCCGTCGCAATGATGCTCGATCACGAGCGCGGTGTTCGTGCCATCCGGCACGCGTCGTTGAGGTTCCTACCTTCGACGGAACCGTTTGCACGCGTTTTCTAACACGGTAGATCAGCTGGCGACACATCGAGCAGGATGCTCGTGGTTGGTCGCAGCAGAGTAGCCGCCGGCGCGTGCAGATGACGTGTGCGCCGGTAGGTTGGCGTGCCCTTCCCTGTGTCACCATTCCAGGGTGACCGCTGAGCGATATGACGTGCTCGTCGTCGGTGCGGGGCCAGCAGGAGCGGCCGCGGCATTCTGGCTGTCCGAACGTGGTCGTCGCGTGTTGGTGGTGGAGAAGAAGGTCTTCCCTCGTGACAAGACCTGTGGTGACGGCCTGACTCCTCGTGCGGTGCGCCAACTCCACGACATCGGCTTGGCCGATGACCTGGCGCAGTTCCTTCGCTATGACGGGCTCCGATCGATCGCCCACGGCGTGACACTCGAGCTCCGGTGGCCCGAACACCCGGACTTCCCGTCATACGGGTATGTCGTACGGCGTCGTGATCTCGACCAGATGGTGGCGGACCGTGCCGTGAAGGCGGGCGCGTCGCTCTGGATGGGCGCCGAGGCGATCGAGCCTGTCGTTGAACGAGGACTGGTGACGGGCGCGGTCGTCAAGCGGAACGAGTCCGGCGTGACCGAGCGCGTTCGTGCCCGGTACGTACTTGTCGCCGATGGTGCGAATTCGCGCTTCGGCCGGGCGCTGGGGACGGCGCGGGATCGCTCATATCCCCTGGGTATGGCGGTCAGAGGATATTTTACCAGTAATTTCCATAATGAGCCATGGATTGAGAGTCACCTCGACCTACGAGACAAAGAAGGGAGCCACCTTCCCGGCTACGGCTGGATCTTTCCTGTTGGTGACGGGACCGTCAACGTCGGGGTCGGGCTGCTTTCCACCTTCCACGGCTGGAAGTCGATCAACACGTCCCACCTGATGGACGCGTTCGTGGCAACAGCCCCGGAACGTTGGGGGATTTGTCCGGAAACGTCGTGCGGCCCGCCGACGGGCGGGAAATTGCCGACCGGTGGATCCGTCATGCCGAAGAGTGGGCCCACATGGCTTGCCGTCGGTGATGCCGCCGGATCTGTCAACCCCTTCAACGGCGAGGGGATCGCCTACGCCTATGAGACCGGGCGACTGGCCGCCGGCGCCGTCGAGTTGGCGCTGTCGACTGGCGACGGACTCGCCCTGCGCACCTACGAGGAACAACTCGATGCGATATACGGCCTCTATTTCAGGGTCGCACGAGTCTTCGTCAAGGCAATCGGAAACCCGGCAGTCATGCGGGAGCTCACCCGCGTCGGTATGCACTCGCGACCCTTGATGGAGTGGGTGTTGCGGATCATGGCGAACCTCTTGCGCCCGGATGAGTTGGGCCCGGCCGAGGCCGCCTACCGAGCCGTTGCGGCACTCGTTGCAGCCGTCCCGGAGCGTTGAAGAAAATCGTCATGCTGCGCCAACTTCCTTTTGCGAGGCGCGATGCTGTCTCGGGTAGCCTGCCGTAGCGGTCGGCTCGCCGTAAGTGGTGTGGCGACCACTGATCCGCCGGCTTGTGATGCCGACGTTTGTTGCCGAGCGTGGTGCGAATGCACCACGCTGTTCTTGACCGTGTCCGCAGCGCATGACTTCAGGGAGGCGCAGTGACTGCATACCTGCCGATCCTCATCCTGTTTGTCGTCGCGTTCGGTTTCGTCTTCAGCTCTGTGGTGATGTCCCTGTTCGTGGCGCCGCAACGGCCGCATGCTGCAAAACAGGCACCGTATGAGTGCGGGATTGTCCCCGAAGGTGAGCCCGCCGAACGGTTCCCGGTGAAGTTCTATCTCGTTGCGATGGCCTTCATCGTGCTCGATGTCGAGATCATCTTCCTCTTTCCGTTCGCCACGGTGTTCCGGTCGTTGTCGGTCTATGGACTCACCGTGATGGGCGTGTTCCTGCTGGTACTACTCGTGCCGTTCGCATACCTCCTGTCCACGGGCGCGCTCGAGTGGGGGCCCGTCAAGGAGTTGGGTTCGCGTGCGGCAGCGGCCGTGCAACGAACGTCGAAACCTCCGGAGCGTATGAACCCGAAGGATTACCCCGCACCGGCGATGAGCGACGAGGCGGCGGCCGTCTGATGGGTCTCGATCAGGTTTCGCACAACTTCCTCACGGGACAGCTCGAGGACGTCGTCAATTGGGCGCGGCGCAATTCCTGCTGGCCGGCAACGTTTGGCCTCGCCTGCTGTGCGATCGAAATGATGGCCGCAGGTGGCGCGCATTACGACCTGGCTCGCTACGGGATGGAGGTGTTCCGAGCTAGTCCACGCCAAGCCGACCTCATGATCGTGGCGGGTCGAGTCAGCCAGAAGATGGCGCCGGTCCTGCGACAGGTGTACGACCAGATGGTCGAACCGAAGTGGGTCATCTCCATGGGGGTGTGTGCGAGCAGCGGCGGCATGTTCAACAACTACGCCATTGTGCAAGGTGTTGACCAGATTGTTCCCGTCGATGTCTATGTGCCGGGATGCCCTCCAGGTCCGGAAACATTGATGCATGGGATCCTGACGCTCCATGCGCAGATCAAGACCGGTGAGATTTTCCGGCGGCGGGAATCGACGGTTCATGGCGGCGCCGGTATCGAGGCTGTAGCGGCAGGTTCTTCGGGCTCCTCAGCTCTGGCAAAGTGAATCGAAGACGAGCACGATGACTGACGCCGAAGTTCCCACCCCCGAACACCGAGGACCTCCCACCGGTACCACCCGACGACGATGTTGCGGCGGCGCTCGTCGCGACGTTTTCCAGTGCGCGTTATCGTGCGATCCCATGGCCAGCCCGTTGTCTTCGTCGCTCGCTCGGATTGGTACGACGTTGCTGCGTTCCTCCGCGACTCGCACGAGTTCACGATGTGTATGGATGTCACGGCCGTCGATCATCTCCTGGGCCCCGATCGGTTCGTGGTCGATGGTGTCGAGCTCGAACGGTTCGAGGTGGTGGCGAATTTCCTGTCGCACGTGAGGAACCGGCGCATGCGGGTCGTCACCCAGGTGAGCGCGAACGATCCGACGGTGGCGAGCCTTACTGGTCTGTACCCAGGAGCCAACTTTGCCGAGCGAGAGGTCTATGACCTCTTCGGAATCAATTTCGAAGGCCACCCTGACCTCGTTCGTATCCTCATGCCCGATGACTGGGTTGGTCATCCCCTCCGTAAAGACAGCGCCGGCGCTCGCGTCCCGGTGACCTTCAAGGGCAGTCCAGGTCCGCGATGACAACACGAGCGTTCGATACCAATACAGAGCACCTCGATGCCGACAAGGTCGAGCGCCAGTTGGAGCGTCAGACCAGCGAGGGTTCGCAGGAACTTCGGCCCAGGGAACTCGTCATCACGAGTGGCCAATGGCCCGAAACCGATCGTGATGGCGACACGATGATCGTCAACATGGGACCGCAACACCCATCCACCCATGGTGTGCTGCGAATCATGATGGAACTCGACGGCGAGACCGTCGTTCGCGCGCAGCCGGTCATCGGATATCTCCACACGGGCATGGAGAAAACCGGTGAAGAGCTCTCGTACGTGCAGGGCGCGACCAACGTCACCCGCATGGACTACGCATCACCACTGTCGAACGAGTTGGTGTTTTCCCTCGCCGTCGAGCAACTTCTCGACGTCGAAGTGCCCGAGCGTGCGCAATGGATCCGGATGCTGATGGTGGAGCTGAACCGGGTCTCATCGCACCTGTTGTTCCAGGCGACCAACGGTATGGACCTCGGCGCAGTTTCGATGATGATCTTCGGATGGCGCGAGCGCGAAGAGGTGCTTCGTGTGCTGGAGATCATCACCGGGCTTCGGATGAATCACAACTACATCCGTCCAGGTGGCGTCGCGGCTGATCTCCCCGACGACTGGGAGTACGAGGTTCTGCGTGTCTGTGACCTCGTGGAGGCCGGTGTCGCCGAATACGACACGCTTCTCACCACGAATCCGATCTGGATGGAACGAACGATCGGCGTGGGCGTGATCACAACCGAGCAGTGCATGACGCACAGCATCACCGGCCCAATTCTGCGTAGCACCGGATTTCCGTGGGACTTGCGCAAGGCGCAGCCGTATTTGGCGTACGACCAGGTGGATTTCGATGTGATCTTCACCGGCAATGGTGACGTCTTCGATCGGTACCGCATCCGACTTTTCGAGATTCTCGAGTCGATCAAGATCATTCGCCAATGCGTGAAGAACCTTCCTGGTGGCGACTACCGCATTCAGGACCGCAAGATCACGCCACCGCCGCGTGCGCGGATCGATGAGTCGATGGAGGCCCTGATCCATCATTTCAAGCTGTTCACCGAAGGGTTCCGGGTTCCAGCTGGCGAGACCTACGCCTGCGTCGAGTCGCCACGTGGCGAGATCGGCTGCTATCTCGTCTCGAACGGCACGGCGAAGCCACAGCGGTTACACATTCGCGGGCCGTCCTTCTACAACCTGCAGGCGATGGGACCGATGGTCGATGGAAGCATGGTCGCGGACGCCGTGGCCATTGTCTCCAGTGTCGACCCGATCATGGGAGAGGTCGACCGCTAGCAATGCCGTTCTCATCCGACCACCTTCGCCAGGCACGAGAAATCATTGCCAGATACCCGCGCCCCAAGTCGGCGATCCTTCCGCTGGCGCATCTTGCGCAGGACATCGACGGCTGGCTCAGCCCTGAAGCGATGGACGAAATCGCGACGCTCGTGGGGGTCACATCAGCCGAGGTGCAGGGGACCTGCTCCTTCTACACGATGTTCAAACGTGAGCCCGTTGGAAAGCTGCTCGTCTCGGTCTGTACCAACGTCACGTGTCTGGTGTTCAGGCGGACCTGAGCTCTACGACCACCTGTCCGACAGGTATGCCCTCGATAAGGACGTCACCGTCGAAGAGGTCGAGTGCCTGGCTGCATGCGATGGTGCTCCGTGCTTGCAGGTGAATTACGAGTACCACTTGCGTGTTGCACCCGACGATGCAGTCGACCTGATCGAGGACTACAAGTCCGGTGCCCGTCATGCGCGCGGCGTCTCAGGTGGTGCCCGGATATGAACGAGGTGCGCGAGACCCGAATCATCACGGCCCGCCTTCATGAACGCCCTGATGATTCCTGGACTGTCGAAGCGGCGATCGCCACGGGCGCCTACGAGAGTTTTCGCAAGGCGCTTCGAATGGACCGCGCCGCGGTTGCCGAGGAGGTCAAGGCGGCTGGTCTTCGTGGACGGGGAGGCGCGGGCTTTCCAACCGCGACGAAGTGGTCCTTCTTGCCTGCGGGCTCCTATCCGCGTTATCTCGTCGTCAACGGTGACGAGGGCGAGCCTTCGACGTTCAAGGACCGGATGTTGGTCGAACACGATCCGCACCAGCTTGTCGAGGGCATCGCGATCGCGGCGTACACGATCGAATGCAACCAGGCGTTTGTGTATCTGCGAGGTGAGTTCGCGCTCGGATACGAACGGCTGACGCAGGCAATTCGGGACGCCGAGTCCAGGGGATTTCTCGGCCGAAACATCTTCGGCTCCGGTTTCGACCTCGAGATTGTCGTGCACCGTGGAGCCGGTGCGTACATCTGTGGCGAGGAGACGGCACTGCTCGAAAGCCTCGAAGGCGAGCGGGGTATGCCGCGTATTCGTCCGCCCTTTCCTGCTGTCGAAGGTCTGTACGCAAAGCCGACCGTCGTCAACAACATCGAAACCCTTGCGACAGTCGGACACATCGTGCGAATGGGCGGCGCGGAGTACGCCAACCTGGGCGTCGACCGCTCGACCGGGACCCGCATCTTCGCGGTGTCAGGTCATGTGAACAAGCCCGGCAACTACGAGGTCGAACTCGGGATGAGCTTTCGTGACCTCATCTACGGCCTTGCCGGTGGCATTCGTGAAGGCCGCGGGATCAAGTTCCTGATTCCCGGGGGCGCATCATCGCAGTGGATGCCAGGTACGGACGAGGCGCTTGACACTCCGCTGGACATGGATGTCGTGGGTCCGAAGTGGGGCGTCATGCTCGGCTCGGGTGCCGTGATGGTCTACGACGAGACGACCGATCCGACGCTCGTGGGGTGGCGCTTGGCGAAGTTCTTCGCGCATGAGAGTTGTGGAAAGTGCACGCCATGTCGTGAAGGAACGGGTTGGATCGAAAAGGTGCTGTACCGAATCTCGCACGGATTGGGGCGACCGCAGGATCTGGACATGCTGCTCGACGTAGGTGACAGCATCTGTCCGGGCCTCAATGCACCGTTCAGCCAGACCACGATCTGTCCGCTCGGGCCGAGTGCTGTCAGTGCCGTCGTCAGTCTCAATCGTTATTTTCGGGACGACGTGCTTGCGCTGTGTAGCCCGCCCCTACTGGGAGCGTCATCGTGACCGATCGAGTGAAGTTCACGATCGACGGCAAAGAGATCGAGACCGACAAAGGAGCGCTGCTCATCGAGGCTGCGCAGGATGCGGGCGTGTTCATCCCGCGCTTCTGTTGGCACGAGCGAATGAAGCCCGTCGGCATGTGCCGCATGTGCCTGGTCGAGATCGATGGAGTGCGCGGTCTGCCCCCCGCATGCACGACCCCGGTGACCGAGGGCATGACCGTGCACCTCGAGAAGGACAACGTGGCGAAAGCCCAGGACGGCGTCCTCGAGCTGCTCGCTGATCAACCACCCCCTTGACTGCCCGGTCTGTGACCGCGGCGGCGAATGCCCCCTGCAGGATCAGACGTTGGCGTTCGGTCCCGGCGAGTCGCGTTTCGTCGAGGAGAAGCGGCACTGGGAGAAGCCGATCGCGCTCTCCGACGTTGTGTTGCTCGACAGGGAACGCTGCATTCAGTGTGCGCGGTGCACCCGTTTCGCCGATGAGATCGCCGGCGACCCGCTGATCACATTCACCGAGCGCGGTGGGCGCACGGAGATCGCGACCTTTCCCGACGAACCCTTCGCATCCTATTTCTCGGGCAACACGGTTCAGATCTGTCCGGTTGGAGCGCTCACAGCGAAGCCGTACCGATTCAAGGCGCGTCCATGGGACCTCACGACCGTCGAATCGTCATGTACTGGATGTTCGGTTGGTTGTCGCGTGGCTCTGCAGTCCACTTCGAACCGTCTGGTTCGGATGCTCGGCGTCGATTCCGAGCCGGTCAACCATGGTTGGCTGTGCGACAAGGGTCGCTATGGGTTCGAGTACGTGCACTCGAGCGCACGTATCACGGCGCCGAAAGTGCGGGCTGCGGGCGCGCTCGTCGATGTTTCGTGGCCCGAGGCTCTGGATCGGGCAGCATCGAAGATCCGATCGGTTGTTGACGCGCATGGTCCGTCGGCGGTTGCGCTGATCGGTGGAGCCCGCGGCACCAACGAAGATGCGTACCTCTGGGCACGTTTGATGAAGGGCGTTGTCGGGACCGACAACGTCGATGCACAACTCGGTGACGGTCTTCCCGCCGATGTGGTGCTGGGCATGCGACGGGCACGAATTGCCGACCTTGATCGTGCCGCAGCGATCATCGTCTTGGCGCCCGATCTCAAAGAAGAGTTGCCCGTGCTGTACCTGCGCGCACGGCGGGCCGCCACCGAACTCCGAGTGCCGTTGATCGACATTGCGGCCCGTGACAATGGGCTAACGCCGTACGCGTCGGCGCGCTTGCGTCATCTGCCCGGCGAAGCTCCGTCCATCACGCAGCTGCTGAGCGCGGCCATGAGCGGCGAGACCAGCGGCTATCCCGCGATCGATGCGGCGGCAGCGCTCCTGGCCGGTCGTGATGGCGACGTCGTCGTGATCCTCGGGCGCCCTTCTCTTGCAGAGCGATCCGATGTCGCAGTTCAGGCTGCTGCGGCCTTGGCGGGCGGCCCCAACGTGCGGTTCTTGTCGGCATTGCGGCGGGGCAACGTGCACGGAGCGCTCGATGCCGGGCTTGCGCCGGGATTTCTTCCCGGTCGCGTCGCGCTTGTCGCCGGTGGCGAGGCGTACGCAGCGGCGTGGGGGCACGTGCCGCCGAGCGTCGGGCTCGACACTACGGGCATTCTCCAAGGTGCAAAGGCCGGAACGATCAAGCTGCTCGTGACGCTCGGTGCAGACCTCCTCGAGGACTTTCCGGACCGCGTGTTGGCGCGCGAGGCGCTGGCGAATGTCGACACCATCACGGTCGGAGCTTTCCAAGGACCGTCCTCGACCGACACAGAGGTGTTCCTTCCGACGACGCTGTTCGCGGAGAAGGCCGGAACCATGACGAACGTCGAAGGTCGCGTGCAGCGCTTGAATCAGAAGCTGTCGCCCGCGGGCACGACGATGGACGACTGGCGAATTGCCGCCGAGTTAGCACTGCGCCTTGGTCACGATTTCGGAATCGAATCCCTGGGTGAGGTGCAGGACGAATTGGCGAGAGTCGCGCCGGCATTTGCCGGGGTCGATGCTGCGCTGCTCGCTCGGGCCCGTGACGGCGTTGTGTTGCCGTTCGCCGAGCACGGCGACGAGGTGCAGTTCGGAATGAACGAGATCCTGACCGAGGTGTCATGGGAACCGATTCCGTCGGGTCGTGATGTCGTTGTGGAGCCTCTGGACAGCGCAGTGGTCTCACCTGAAGAGGTTGGGACCGAAGGCGATGAGACGAGCCTCCACCCGCCTGCCACGCCGCCGCTTCCGGCGCTAGCCCTCCACGTCTGGGATTTTGCCCACGTCCCAACGGCGGTCGTCCCGCCGATGTATCCGAATGCCTTACGCCTGATCACGGGCCGGACGTTGTATGACAACGCCCGCTCTGTCGTTGAATCGCCATCGATCGCCGGTCTTGCTCAGCCGCCTGTGCTGCTGGTGAACAAGGTGGATGCGACACGCTTCGGCGTTGTCGACGGCGCGAAGGTCAAGGTCACCTCGGCGCGAACGACGCTGACGCTTCCGGCTCGTGTCGACGATGCAACGGCTGCGGGAACGGCGTTTCTTGCGTTCCGCCAGGATGACGGCATCACCACCGATCTCTTCGATGTGACGGCGCCCGTCATCGACGTACGCGTGGAGGCCGAGACGTGATGCATGTGATCGGTGCGGATCCCCTGCTCGGGGGCGACGTCGACCTGACGGTGTTTCTCATCGTCGCAGGCAAGGCGGTCGCGGTGTTCGCCCTCCTGCTGGTGTCGGTGATCTTCTACATCTGGTTCATGCGCAAGGTCATCGCCGACATGCAGAACCGGATCGGTCCTTCGATGGCCGGTCCATTTGGAATGCTGCAAACGCTTGCCGACGGCATGAAGCTCATCTTCAAAGAGCAGTCCATCCCGGAGAGCGCAGACAAGCCGATCTTCAAGTTGGCGCCGTACCTGTCGATCATGCCCGCGTTCCTCGCGTTCTCGATCATCCCGATCGGTGGCGTTGTTTCAATCGCCGGACACAAGACGCAGATGCAGTTGGCGGATCCGCCGATCGGCATTCTGTTCCTGTTGGCGATGTCCGGCATCGGGCTCTACGGCGTGATGTTGGCGGGCTGGTCGTCGGGCTCGAAATACCCCCTCCTTGGTGCAGTGCGGGCAAGCGCACAGCTACTCAGTTACGAAGCCGCGTTCTCTTTGGCCATCGTCGGGGTGCTGATCCAGTCCGGCACGCTCTCGACGCGCGCGATCGTGGACCACCAGGCATGGTCGGGACTCGAGTCCATCACAAGGGATTGGTACTGGCTACCGGCGATAGCGGCGTTCGCCATCTTCCTCATTGCCGCAGTCGCAGAAACCAACCATCCTCCGTTCGACCTCGTCGAGGCTGAACAGGAGCTCGTTGGTGGTTTTCACACCGAATACACAGGCTTCCGATTCGCCGTGTTCTTTCTCGCCGAGTTCATGAACGTGATCACGATGTCGGCGATCGCCGTGACCCTCTTTCTCGGCGGGCCATCGGGTCCACTCATCGGCGCGTTGCCGGATCAGGGTGTGATCAACGCGTGGCTGATGCCGGTGTTCTGGTTCATGGCCAAGTTGCTCGTGATGCTCTATGGAACGGTCTGGATTCGCGCAACCGTGCCACGTCTTCGCTACGACCAGCTCATGAGTTTCGGATGGAAGTTTCTGATCGAAGTCTCTTTCCTCTGGGTGATGTGGTCTGCAGTCGTGCGCGTTGGACGTGACGAAGGTTGGAATCCGTGGGCAACCGGTGCCATCGCCGGCGCTGCTGCTGTAGCGATCTATGTGGTCCTCTACCTCTGTATGCCTCGTCAGGGCGAGCGACTCGAGGAAATCCGATGAGTGCCGGTGTGGCTAGGCGCGGCCGAGTGGGTGGAGAAGGCTGATGGGACTTCCGAGGGGTTTTGGACTCGTTCTGAGGCAGGTGTTCCGGCCGAAGGTCACAAACCCGTACCCGCAACACAAGCGGGACAAGCCCGAGCGCCTTCACGGGCGTCACGTCCTCAATCGATACGAGGACGGCATGGAGAAGTGCATTGGTTGTGAGCTCTGCGCCGGTGTCTGTCCTGCCAAGTGCATCTATGTCCGCGGCGCCGACAATCCCCCCGATGCCCCTGTTTCACCGGGCGAGCGGTACGGATTCGTCTATGAGATCAACTACCTGCGTTGCATTCATTGCGATCTTTGTGTGGAGGCTTGTCCGACCGAAGCAATCACCGAGACCAAGCTTTTCGAGTTCTCGTTCACGAACCGTGCGGATGCGATCTACACCAAAGAGGAGTTGCTCGTCGATGACACGGGGCGCGCACAGCGACTTCCGTGGGAGCACTGGGAGGGTCACGAAGACGATCACACCAGTGCATGGATGCGCGCGACTGCGCCTTCGGGACAAGCCGCGTATGAGGGTCGCGTCCGCGTGGTCTTCGGAGTTGGGTTTTGGTGTTCGCGAATCGGAGCTGGGACAGTCGGACTTTCCCGATGTCGAAGACGGTGCCCCACCGGCGTCGCCTGTGGCCGGAAAGGCGACGCCGCCGCCGCTGCACGGAAGGAGGCGCTGATGGTCACGTTGGCGGTCTTCGTGGTTGCATCGCTCCTCGTGCTCGGCGGCGCGCTTGGTGTGGTTTTTGCACGCAACCCGGTCTACTCGGCGCTCCTGTTGGTCACTGCGATGTTGGGGATCGCCGTCTATTTCGTGATGCAGGAAGCGCACCTTGTCGCAGCAGTTCAGGTGATCGTGTACGCGAGCGCGATCGTCGTGTTGTTCTTGTTCGTCATCATGCTCCTCGGGGTCGACAAGCCTGAGACCTTGCGAGACCCTGTCATGTACCAACGTCCGGTAGCGGTGGTGCTCGGATTGGTCGTGTTTCTCGAGATCGTGTTCCTGAGCGGCCGTCACTGGGCGACCGGCCAACTTCGCGGTACTTCGGAACTCAGCCAGACCGGACGGGGCAACGTCGAGGCGGTGGCCGAGACGTTGTTCACCGATTATCTCTGGCCGTTCGAACTGACTGCTGCGCTCTTGGTCATAGCAGTGGTGGGCGCGGTCATCCTCGCCAAGCGAAGCTCGCAGTCCACCGACGCAGTCGATTCCGAAGAGGTGAGGGTATGACCGACGTTCTGGGCAGCGACGTCGTTGTGACGGGTAACTACTACCTCGTCGTCGCAGCCGGTCTCTTCACGATCGGCGCCGTGGGCATGCTGGTTCGACGCAACGTCTTGGTGATGTTCATGTGCGTCGAACTGATGCTCAACGCAGTCAACCTGACGTTCGTCACTTACTCGAAGATGCTCGACGATGTTGGCGGACAGGTGATCGTGTTCTTCACGCTCGTCGTCGCTGCGGCAGAGGTTGCCGTTGGGCTCGGGCTTATCGTGGCAATCTTCCGGCGTCGCCAGGGAGCAACCGCGGACGACCTCGATCTGCTGAAGGGCTGACGGCGTGCAAAGCTCGGAGATGCGGATATGAGTGCAACGCGTGTGCTCGATTGGGCGTGGCTGATTCCGGCGCTTCCATTACTGGGTGCGCTTGTCGTCCTCCTGGTCGGGAAGCGAATGGGCGAACCGAAGGCAGGCTGGTTCGCCACCGGCATGATCTCGTTGTCCTTTCTTTGGTCGCTGATCACGTTTGGCGCACTTCTGAGCCTCGGCGAAGAGAATCGGGAACAACTCAGTAGCGGTTTCCAGTGGATCAACTCGGGTGCGTTCTCGGTCGATCTCCGGTTCCTCGTCGATCCGCTCTCCGCGACGATGATCCTGTTCGTCACCGGTATCGGTTCGCTGATCCACCTGTATTCGATCGGCTACATGCACGGTGACCCACGGTTTTCACGTTTCTTCGGCTATCTCAACTTGTTCGCAGCATCGATGTTGGTGCTCGTGCTTGGCTCGAACTACCTGGTGACCTTCTTGGGCTGGGAGGGCGTCGGGCTCTGCTCATACCTGCTCATCTCTTTCTGGTTCGAGCGCCCCTCTGCTGCGGTTGCCGGCAAGAAGGCATTCATCACCAATCGTGTTGGTGACTTCGGGTTCATGCTCGCGATGTTCTTGATCTTCGCGAAGGTCGGCACACTCGACTACGCCGGTGATCACAGCGTCTTTGCTCAGATGGCCAGGTTCGGAGGCGAAAACTCTGCGGCGGCGACCGGCGTTGCCCTGCTGTTGTTTGTCGGCGCGATGGGCAAGAGTGCGCAGCTCCCGCTCCACATTTGGCTACCGGATGCAATGGAGGGACCGACGCCGGTCTCGGCCTTGATCCACGCGGCGACGATGGTCACGGCCGGCGTCTATGTGATGTGTCGGTCGCACGTCTTCCTTGATCTGAGTAGCAATGCCGCATCGGTGGTTGCGTGGGTGGGTGTGCTGACGGCCTTGTACGCGGCGTCGATTGCCCTGGTCTCCAACGACATCAAGCGTGTCTTGGCGTACAGCACGATCAGTCAATTGGGTTACATGTTCCTTGCGGTCGGAGTTGGTGCCTACAGTGCCGCGATCTTCCACATGGTCACGCACGCGTTCTTCAAGGCGCTGCTCTTCCTCGGTGCGGGCTCGGTCATTCATGGATTGAGCGAGGAACAGGACATGCGCTGGATGGGACGACTTCGGAACGTCATGCCGATCACAGCCGGAACGTTTCTTTTCGGCTGGCTGGCCATTGCCGGCATTCCGCCGTTTGCGGGCTTCTGGTCGAAGGACGAGATTTTGGCGTCAGCTTGGGTGGAACACGAATACGGCCTCTGGGCAGTGGGTGCACTTACGGCCTTGATGACAGCGTTCTATATGACCCGTCAGGTGTACCTCGTCTTTCATGGCAACGCGCGCTGGCGTGATCCTGCTGCTCGTCTACTCCCGGTCGTTGCCGGTGCCGCCGACGATCATGCAGAGCCCGGCGGTGCGTCCACGGCCCATGCGCATCAAGGTGACGATGGCGACAGCCATGGTGGGGTTCATCCGCATGAGTCCCCGTTCACCATGGTATTTCCGTTGGTTGCGCTCGCAGGGCTTGCTCTGTTGGGCGGCTTCATCAACCTTCCGTTTGCCGATCAGAAGCTTGATCTCCTCACGCGATGGCTCGAACCCGTGCTGGGCGAGCCCGAGCATCACGCGTCGTTTGTGCAAGGACTGAGTCTGTCGCTCGTGGCGGTTGCCATTGCCCTTGGAGGAATCATCCTCGCGATCTCGATGTACCGCCGTGGTATTCCCGATCCCGAAAGTGATCCCTTGCCGCCGCGCCTCGGACCTGCCGCAGGGTTGTTCGCTCACGGTTGGTTCGTCGACGAAGGAGTGGCCAAAGCGGTGGCAGGTCCTGGTCGTCGGGTGTTTGCATTTGTCAGCACGATCGTCGATCGGCGCGTTATCGATGGTGCCGTCGATGGTGTTGCGACCATCTTCAGTTCGGCGTCGCGCGGTCTTCGCAAGGTGCAGACAGGTTTGGTTCGCACCTATGCGCTGGCGATCATTCTCGGCGCCACGTTGATCGTGCTCTACATGGGTCTGCGAGGTCGGTGATGCACGAGGCAGTCGCGGCATCGGATTTTCCCGTGTTGACATTCCTGATCTTGGTTCCATTGGCTGGGGCGCTCATCGCTGCACTTGTACCGGCGCACCGGCCTGAATACGCACGCGTTGTCGGGTACGTCTTTGCCACTGCGACGACTGGGTTCGCCGGGTACCTCCTGTGGAACTTCGAACGCGCAAACGCCGACTATCAGTTCACCGAAACGCACCAGTGGATCAAGGGTTTGGGTATCAGCTACACGGTTGGTGTCGATGGCATCAGTCTGTTCATGGTCGTGCTCACTGCGGTGCTGTTCCCGATCGGGATGCTGGCCTCCGCGAATCTCGGCGAACGCGTCAAGTCGTTCACGGTGTGGCTTCTCGTTCTCGAAGGCGCGGTCATGGGAGTGTTTCTTGCTCTCGACATCGTGCTGTTCTTCGTCTTCTTCGAGCTGGTTCTCGTGCCCATGTACTTCATCATCGGCGGGTGGGGCCATGGTCGGCGCATCTATGCAGCACTGAAGTTCTTCATCTTCACCATGGCGGGCTCGGCGTTCCTTTTTGCCGGGTTGCTCGGGTTGGCATTTCTGTACCAGGCCAAGACCGGCGAGCTGACCTTCGACCTGCGGACGCTCGTCGGTTGGGCTCCCGAAGGTCTCGACCCGGCGACGGCGAAGTGGCTGTTCATGGCATTTTTCGCAGCGTTCGCCGTGAAGGTTCCGCTCTTCCCTCTCCACACGTGGCTGCCCGACGCGCACACGGAGGCGCCGACCGCAGGTTCGGTCATTTTGGCGGGCGTGATGCTCAAGATGGGGACCTACGGTTTTCTTCGCTTCTCCCTTGCGTTGTTCCCGAGTGCGGCGGTCAGCTTCGCCCCACTGCTGATGGTGCTTGCGACGATTGGGATCATCTACGGCGCAGTGGCTGCGACGATGCAGACCGACTTGAAGCGCCTTGTCGCGTACTCGTCCGTGGCGCACCTCGGGTTTGTGGTCCTTGGAACGTTTGCACTGACCGTGCAGGGTCTCGACGGCGCCGTCTTCACCATGATCAGCCATGGTCTGACGACCGGTGCGCTGTTCCTCCTCGTCGGAGTCCTCTACGAGCGCAGACACACGCGTGAGATCGACGACTTCTCCGGTTTGTGGAAATCGGTTCCCGTCCTGGGTGGGATGTTCGTGATCGCAATGTTCGCGTCGATCGGACTGCCAGGCCTGTCCGGATTCGTCGGCGAGTTCCTCGCTCTGCTCGGAACCTTCCTCTCACATAGGCCCTACGCGATCGTGGGCGCGCTTGGGGTGATCCTCGCGTCGGTGTATCTGCTGTGGGCGTTCCAGCGTGCGTTCACGGGTGAGCCGTCGGAAGCGAACCGGGGACTCGATGATCTGAGCTTTCGGGAGTTGTGCTGCGTGGTGCCGCTTCTCGGCATGAGTCTCTTCCTCGGCGTGTATCCCACGCCGGTCCTGGATCGGATCGAACCGAGTGTGAAGTCGCTGATCTGCCACGTCGAGCAGAAGAGCGACTACCAGCAACCAAAGGCAGCGCTGGGATCCACTGCCGGTGATTGCTCGAGCAAGAAGGAGTCTCGGTGATCGCCGTCGATACGATCGTCCAGCGCGTGGTGACTCCTCACGTCGACGTCCTGGCGTTCGCTCCGGAGATCGCTCTCGGCGCGGCTGCGCTGCTGATCATCATGATCCGGTCGGTGCTTCGAAACTCGCCGGCCGTGTTTCCGATGTCGGTGATGACCGCCATTGCGGGTCTGGCTGGCGGCGGTGCCTTTCTCGCGGTGCAGTGGAACGTGATCGGCGACGAGGGCAAGTACGCGGCGCTCAATGCGATGGTCGCGATCGACGGCTTTCGGGTCTTTCTGGCTGCTGTGGTGCTCGGCAGCGCGCTTGCCGCTGTGCTCTTGTCGATCACCTACCTACGCCGCGAAGGTCTGGAGGCGCCCGAATACCTTGCCTTGCTGTTGCTCTCGGCCGCTGGAATGGTGGCAATAACCGCCGCGAACGACCTTGTTGTCGTGTTCGTTGCGCTCGAAGTCCTCTCCATCCCGCTCTATGTGCTCACAGCGTTCGATCGGCGAAGGGTCGCTTCCTCCGAAGCTGGACTGAAGTATTTCCTGCTCGGTGCGTTCGCATCCGCAGTGCTTCTCTACGGCATCGCCTTGATCTATGGGGCAACGGGTGCCACCCGGCTCGTCGGCAACGCGACACAGGCCAGCATCGCCGGCCACCTGGCCACAACGAGCATGTTCGACCAGGGGTCCCTGCTCGTGGGCATCGCGTTACTCATCGTCGGCCTCGGATTCAAGGTCGCAGCCGTGCCGTTCCACATGTGGACGCCCGATGTGTACCAGGGCGCTCCAACGCCGATCACGACGTTCATGGCGGCTGCCACCAAAGCAGCGGGCTTCGCAGCGTTGGTGCGGGTCTTGGTGAGTGGGTTCGGTCTGTACCGACTCGAGTGGCGACCCGTGATTCTGGTGCTGGCGACCCTGTCGTTGCTCCTCGGAAGCATCGCGGCGCTGCTTCAGGATGACATCAAGCGGATGCTGGCGTATTCGTCGATCGCACACGCCGGCTATGTGCTCATCGGGCTGGAGGCGACGACGGCTCGTGGTGTGGCGGCCTCATTGTTCTACCTGCTGACCTATGCGGTCATGGCTGTGGGCGCATTTGGTGTCGTTACGGTGGTCAGCCGCCGGGGGGATCGTCAACACTCCCTGCGTGACTACCAAGGGCTCTCAGGACGTTCTCCGGTGCTCGCCGGCATGCTGGCGTTCTTCTTGCTCGCCCAGGCAGGCGTCCCGCTCACGGGAGGGTTCGTCGCGAAGCTGAACATTTTCGCTGCGGCAGCAGCATCGCGCCAGTATGCGATGTTGCTCGTTGGCGTGCTCTCGGCGGTGATCGCGATGTTCTTCTACCTGCGGGTCGTGGTGCTCATGTTCATGACGGAGCCGGCCGACGGGTCCGACCCATTGCCGCACAGTGTTGACGCCGCGAGCGGCCTTGTGCTGGGCGTGGCTGTCATCGCGACGTTGCTCCTCGGCGTATTGCCTGGCAGCGTTCTCGACTGGGCGCGTGACGCAACGTTGTTGTTCGGATAGTGGCGGAACTACGGCGACAGATTTGCCCAAACCTTTGGTTGTTCAGGCGACATCAGGGCGGCGGAACCAGCGCCGCCGATAGCGGCGTGTGACGGCGTCGGTTGCCAAGTCGAGAGCGCGACTCGTGAGGCGGTGTGCGTCCTCGATGAGCTCAGCAGCACCACTGAAATCGAAGACATCGCGCGCGTCGATCGGACGGGGCAGGACGATGACTTCAACGCTTGGATCAACGTGGCGTAGTTCGAGTTCGAAGCGTTGGTTACGCGAGATGGCAAATGCACGCAGCACCACATCGAGCGGCGATCGGGCAGGTCGGTCGGTCACGGCGCCTGAGACGTTGCACACGTAGACGCGCTCGACCGGGCCTGAAAGCGCGTGCCAAAGCGGAACCGTGTTCACGACAGCGCCATCCATCAGTTGGCGATTGTCGTAATGCACCAGCGGGTAGACGCCAGGGAGCGCTGCGCTGGCCAACAAGGCGGGTTTGAGCAGACCGTGAGCGAAGATGACCTCTTCGCCGGTATCGGTGTCTGCGGCGACGACCCGCAGCGGCACCTCGAGCTCGTCGAAGCGCTCGACGGGCAGGGCCCTCTCGATGAGGTCGGCCAGACCGTCGCTCCGGAACAGATGGGTGTCGCGGCGGATGATGTTCCACGTCCGGGCAAGCCTGCCTCCCGGGAAGACGTGGTGGGATTCCAGTTGGGTCCAAACCTCTTGGAGTCGGTCCAGGTTTTCCATCGAAGGTTTGGCCGCGATTGCGGCGCCATTGAGGGCGCCAGCCGATGTTCCCACGACGACATCAGGAACGATGCCGCGCTCGATCAGCCCTCGGAGCATGCCGACCTGCGATACGCCCTGGTTCCCTCCGCCCGAAAGGACGAAGGCCGTGCGCGGTGGATCCTTGGCCGGGTTGCCTTGGCGGTCGGGGTTCGTGCGCATGGTCAATCCTTTCCCTGTGTGTATCGGCACGAAAGCAATCAAGTTATGGGTTTTGTCCCGGATGGCGCTTGACCGGCCTCTCGCTGGCCACGGGTTCACCTGTGGACACAGTTCGCCGTCGGAAAAACGCGCCGACGTATACTCCGCCGGTAATTTCGGGAATCAGGCCGGGAGGGTTCGCGCGTGACGATGTTGCAGTCGCAGCCTGTGGTGCCCGTTGTGGCTTCCGCAACATCTGACTACTACCACCAGTATGTCGCCGTCGCCGCCTTCACGATTGCGGCGGTCCTCATGGTGGCAGCGATGCTGGGGGCGGGTCGCCTCCTGCGGCCGAACCGTCCGCAGGCACAGAAGTACATCGCATACGAAGCGGGCTCGGATCCCGTGAGTGGCTTCGGTCAGGCGAACGTTCGTTACTACATCTACGGGCTCCTCTTCGTCATCTTCGACGTGGAGGCCGTCTTCATCTTTCCATGGGCGACGAACCTCGACGATCGTTCTGTGATGGTTGGTGGTTCAAAGGTCGTGATGGAAGGACTCGGTGTGTTTGGCCTGGTCGAGATGGTTGTGTTTATCGTTATCTTGTCCATCGGCCTGTTGTATGCCTGGAGAAAGGGCGTCCTCCGGTGGGCTTGATCGAGAGCGGCAAGCTGTCGAAGGGTCCCCTTCAAGGGCTCAACTGGTTGCTCAACTACAGCCGCAAGTATTCCCTCTGGATGTTCCAATGGGGCCTCGCCTGTTGTGCCATCGAGATGGGGGCGGCATTGGCGAGTCCGCGCTACGACATGATGCGGCTCGGCGTGATCCCGTTTCCTGCCAGCCCACGGCAGGCTGACCTGGTCGTCATCTCCGGAACGGTGACCGACAAGATGTTGCCGGCGATCAAACGTCTGTATGACCAGATGCCCGACCCGAAGTACGTCATCTCCATGGGGTCGTGCGCGAATTGTGGAGGTCCGTACTGGGACTCGTATTCGGTTACCAAGGGCGTCGATCAGATCCTGCCCGTCGACGTGTATGTGCCGGGCTGCCCACCTCGACCCGAGGCCCTTCTCCAGGCGGTCGTCCTGTTGCAACAGCGCATCCAGAACGAGGGGCTCGGAAACGATCAACTTGCCCAGCGTTGGCGCGGGGAGCCGATTGTCGTTGACTGACCTTGCTGGTACGGAGCCCGATGCTCCGCCGAACGATTCCGTGGTTGCGGAGATTCTGGCCCGGCTCGACGCCGAGCTCGGCGACGCGATCGTCGAGACCGCCGCGTCGTTCGGCGTCGCCGTGGTACGCGTGCGTCCCGACGCGTGGGCGCTCGCGGCCCGGGTCGCGCGCGACGCGCTGTCCTGTGACTTCTTCTCGTTCGTTTCGGGTATCGACTGGATGCCGGCGCCGAAGGAAGGCGGCGCCGACGCCGCGAGCGACACGTCCGCTCCCGTACAACCCACAGAGATGACATTCGGTGCGGCAGGGTCTGCGGGGCGTTTCCAGGTCTTTGCCTACGTGCAGTCGACGTCGAGGCACCACGGCGTTGTCTTGAAAGCCGATGTCGACGAGGCCACCCCCGTCGTGGAGTCGCTTGTGGAGGTCTACCCCGGTGCAGACTGGCACGAGCGAGAGTGTTCGGAAATGTTCGGCTTCGATTTCGTCGGTCGCTCCGGAATGCGCAAACTTCTTTTACCATCGGAGTTCGAAGGTCACCCGTTGCGTAAGGACTTCCCGCTCCTGGCCCGCGTCGTGAAGCCGTGGCCGGGTCTGGTCGACGTCGAAGGCATGCCGGGCGCCGATGACGACGACTCGGAAGGGGAGAGTGAATGACGCCGGACCCGAACGCCGCCCTCCTCGCCGAGCTGCGCGAATCGGTTTCCGCGCAGGGTCTTCTCGCGGATTCGCAACTGAACGTCGAACTCGACTCCGGCGACATGATTCTGAACCTGGGGCCTCAGCATCCGGCAACCCACGGAACGCTTCGTCTCGTCGTGCGCCTCGACGGCGAGCGCGTGATCTCCGCGGACCCTGCCATCGGTTATATGCACCGCGGGTACGAGAAACTCGCCGAATTCCGGACCTACCCGCAGATCACCACGCTGATCAACCGCATCGACTGGCTGTCGAGCTTCGCGAACGAGGTCCCCTTCATCGAGGCGGCCGAGCGCCTCATGGGCATCGAAGCGCCGCAGCGTTCCCGGTACATTCGGACGATCCTCACCGAGCTGAGCCGGGTTGCCACCATCTACCTGTTCCTCGGCGAGATGGCGCTGCAGGTTGGCGCCATCACACCGGCCTTCTACGGATTCCGTGACCGCGAGCTTGTCCTCAACCTGATCGAAGCGGTCACCGGTGGTCGGTTCCACCCGAACTTCAACCGGATCGGTGGCGTCAAAGAGGACCTGCCGTGGGGCTGGATGGCCGAGACGAAACAGGTGATGAAGAAGATCCTCGAGGGTTGCGACATGTTCGAGGACCTCGTGCTGGGCAACGAGATCTTCCAGGCTCGAACTCGCTCGGTTGGGATCATCCCCGGCGCCCTCGGCGCTGCTTACGGGGTGTCAGGAGCGAATCTGCGCGCATCAGGGGTCGACTGGGACCTTCGACGCGACGGCTCGCCCTACCTCGCGTATTCCGATCTGGACTTCAAGGTCTGGACCCACCCCGACGGCGATTCCTACGCTCGCTATTGGGTCCGGCTCCAGGAAACGCGCGAGTCGTGCCTCATGGTTCTGCAGATGTTGGAGCGCCTGCCGAGCGGCCCGTTGATGGCCAAGGTGCCTCGAATCATCAAGGTGCCCGAAGGCGAAGCATGGGTCGAGACGGAAAACCCGCTGGGTCAGATGGGCTACTACGTCATCTCGAAGGGCGCGACAGGCCCCTTCCGCGTCAAGATTCGTTCGGCGTCGTTCAGCAATGTTTCGATCTTGCCCTGGCTTCTCCGGGGCGTGTACGTACCTGACGTCGTGACGATCCTGGCCAGCCTGTATTTCATCCTGGGAGACATCGACCGATGAGCTTGGCGGTTGACATCGGATGGGGGTGGACCCTCGGGATCAAGACCCTCGTGATCCTGTTGATCGTTCCGACGGCCGCGCTGGTACTGGGCTATGTCTTTCTGCTCAAGATGATGAGCCACATGCAAAGCCGGCTGGGTCCGATGGAAGCTGGTCCGCACGGAACACTGCAACTGGTGTTCGACGGCCTGAAGTTCATCCAGAAGGAGGACATCACCCCCGCGGACGCAGATCGCCGGGTGTTTGCGATGGCGCCGGTCATCGTCGTCATTTCGACGTTCCTGATCTTCGTCGTCTTGCCAGCCGGGCCGAAGGTGTCGGTCAGCGATCTCGACGTCGGTGTCTTCTATGCACTTGCCGTTTCGAGCTTGTCGGTCATCGGTGTGCTGATGGCCGGCTGGGCAAGCGCCAACAAATTCGCCTTGCTGGGCGCATTACGCGCGGCTGCACAGCTCATCGCCTATGAACTGCCGCTGTTGCTTGCCGTCGTCGGTGTTGTCGTCCAGGCCGGGACGATGAGCCTGCAAGGGATCGTTGCTGCTCAGGGTCAGGGAGAGATCTTCGGGTGGGACGGAATCGGCAACCCCTACATCCTCACCCAGTTCGTTGGATTCATGATTTTCATGGTGGCAGCACAGGCTGAGCTGACCCAGACCCCGTTCGACATGCCGGTCGCCGAGAGCGAGCTCGTCGCCGGTTACATGGTCGAATACACCGGATTTCGTTTCCTCTTTTTCTTCATCGGTGAGTTCGGGACGGCCTTTGCCTTCGCTGCGCTCGGCGCCACCTTGTTCATGGGTGGGTGGTCGCTCCCATGGGTCGACCTTTCGAATGGGATGATGAATGTCGTCGGGCCGATTGTCTTGTTCGCAAAGTTGATGCTCATCGCCTTTCTCATGTTCTGGGCGCGTTTCACGTACCCGAGATTGCGTGAAGACCAACTGCAGTCGTTGGCATGGAAGTTCCTTATCCCGGTGGCCCTCGTCAACATCGTTGCCACCGGCGTCCTGAAGGTGGCGCTGTAATGCCGAAAAAGCGCAAGCTCCCCGGGATGGTCGGCGGCCTCGGCATCACGCTGAAGGCGTTGTTCACACCTGCTGTGACGGTGCAGTACCCCCACGAACGCGAAGACCCGACTCCCCGCGCGCGTGGCGTCATCGCACTCAAGGAGGAGAACTGCACCGTTTGCATGCTGTGCGCTCGGAGCTGTCCCGACTGGTGCATCTACATCGAAGGGCACAAGGAGAAGCGTCCCGCTCGCCGCGAGGGCGGACGCGAGCGCACCGTCAGCGTGCTCGACCGTTTCGATATCGACTACGCGTTGTGCATGTACTGCGGGATCTGCGTGGAGGTCTGCCCCTTCGACGCACTGCACTGGAGCCCCGAGTACGAGTATTCGGAGTTCAGCATCGCGAAGCTGCTCCACGACAAGGACACACTTGGTGAGTGGGAGAACTTCGTACCTGAGGCCGAGCCCCTTGAATTGGGCGCAGAGGTCAAGAAGGCCAAGAAGTGATGTTGGGCGCAGGGATCTTCGTCGCACAGACGGTCGCGTTCTGGATCGTTGCAGTTGCAATGGCGTTCGCCGCGATCGGTGTTGTTCGATCGCGCAATGTCGTACATGCCGCGTTGTATCTCGTCGTGGTGTTGGCGGGAGCAGCTGCGCAGTACATCTTGTTGATCGCGGAGTTCGTGGCCTGGGTCCAAGTTCTCGTATATATCGGCGCAGTCGTCATCCTGTTTCTCTTCGGGATCATGCTCACGCGGGCGCCGATGAGGGCGTCGAGCGACCTCGACAACGCGCAGCGTTGGCCTGCTGCGGTTGCCTCGCTCTTTCTGCTGGGCGTGCTGGTCTCCTTGCTCGTGGACGCATTCGAGTCCGAGCAGATCGTCATCGACAGCGGCCTTCGAACGCAGGGCACGAGCAATGTGATCGGTGACACGATTTTCCGCCAGTACCTCGTGCCGTTCGAAGCCGTCTCGTTGCTCTTGCTCGCCGCGCTTGTCGGCGCTGTAGTCCTGGCGCGGAAGGAGTAGCAGCTCATGATGCTCAACAACTTCCTCATCCTGAGCGTGTTCCTCTTCTGCACAGGTATCTACGGGATCATGGCGCGGCGCAACGGCGTGTTGGTCCTGATGAGCGTCGAGCTGGTCCTCAACGCTGTGAACATCAACCTGGTGGCGTTCTCGGCGTACCTTCATGACGTGAGTGGCCAGGTCTTCGCCCTCTTCGTCATCACCATCGCGGCTGCGGAGGTCGGCGTCGGGCTCGCAATCGTCCTGCTCATGTACCGGAATCTCGGAAGTGTCGATTTCGACGCGGCCGACCAACTCAAGGGCTGACGGCGACGATGCTCGATCACGCGTGGATCATCCCGTTACTCCCGGCCGTGTCGTTTGTCCTGATCTTGTTGTTCGGCAAGCGGCTGCCCTACAAGGGCTCCGAGATCGGGATCGTGGGTGTTGCCGCTGCTTGGGTGCTCAGCGTCATCGTCCTCATCCAGTGGATCTCTCGGGCTGAGGATCACGACACATCGCCGATCGTCCACGCCACGACGTGGTGGCAGAGCGGCCTTCGCCAGTTCAACGTTGGCATCCAGCTCGATGGATTGGCCGTCGTGTTGCTGTTCGTCGTTACGACCGTGTCATTGCTCGTCCACATCTACTCCACCGAGTACCTCGCCGGTGATCGCCGATACACCCACTATTTCGCAGCGCTGAGTCTTTTCACCGGTTCGATGTTGTTCATGGTCTCGAGCAGCACGACCCTCGGATTGCTCTTCGGCTGGGAAGGCACCAGCGTCTGTTCGTTCATGCTCATCGGCCACTGGTGGGAGGAGAAGCCCAACTCCAACGCTGCGCTCAAAGCCTTCTTCACCACCCGGACTGGCGACATCGGCCTGCTCATCGGCATTGCCATGACCTATTGGATGGCAAACAGTTTCGACATTGCCACGATCAATCGGGTCGCTCTCCACGGTGACGTCAGCCATGCGCTGGTCCTCGTCACGGCAGTCGCTCTGTTCATTGCGGTGATCGGTAAGAGCGGCCAGTTCCCGTTGCACACATGGTTGCCCGATGCCATGGCAGGCCCGACTCCGGTGTCGGCTTTGATTCACGCCGCGACGATGGTTGTGGCCGGCGTCTATCTCGTGGCGCGGCTTTACGGCGTCTTCTACTCGGGATTTTCGATCGATGCCGGGGGTGTCAACCTGGTGGCGCTTGTGGGTGGCGTCACCGTGATCGTGGGTGCTGCTCTGGCCTTCGTGCAGAACGACATCAAGAAGGTGTTGGCGTATTCCACGATCAGTCAGCTTGGGTACATGGTGATGGGCCTTGGGGTGGGCGCATGGACTGCCGCGGTGTTCCATCTCTTTACCCATGCGTTCTTCAAGGCCGATCTGTTCTTGGGCGCAGGTTCGGTGAGCCATTCGGGATCGCACCACTCGTTCGATATGAAGCACGACATGGGCGGCCTCAAGAAGCACATGCCCGTCACCTTCTGGACCTTCATGATCGGGACGTTGGCTCTCGCCGGGATTTTCCCGCTGGCGGGGTTCTGGTCCAAGGATGAGATCCTCGCTGGGGCGCACCACAACTCCTACGATGCGTTCGTCGTCGTCGGTCTGATCGGTGCCTTCATGACGGCGGCTTACATGACGCGCTGCGTCTACCTCACCTTCTTCGGTGAGTACCGGGGTCACGGGCACCCTCACGAGTCCCCGAAGCGGATCACGGTGCCATTGATCATCCTGACGGGCCTCGCAGTGGTATCAGGGTTCGTCAACGCCGTTGCCTTTGGGATCACCCGATTCGAGCACTGGTTCGAGCCCGGCAAAGAGCTGTTGCACGAACTCGGCGAACGTGCCAGCTTCCCCGAATTGCACCATCCGGATTTCGGATCAACTGATTTCCTCTTGGCAGTCGTGTCGGTATCGATCGCGTTGTTGGGTATCGCAGCTGCGGTTGCGTTTTACACGGGGCGGCTTCGGTTCCTGGAGAATCTCTCGGAACGCAATGCTGCCGCCCGACTGGGCAAGTCGCTGCTTGTGAACAAGCTGTACCTCGACGTGCTGTACACCGACGTGATCGTGGGGTCGGTGAAAGGTCCCTTTGCCAGGGCCGCGTACTGGGTTAACCAGAACGTCATCGACGCGCTCGTCAAGGGTGTCGGTGGCGTGACACGCAGAATCGGCCGCTTCACCTATGAGATTGTCGACCAGAAAGGTGTCGACGGCGCGATCAACGGGATCGCAAAGGAAACGGGCCACGCCGGCGAGTTGCTCCGCCGACTGCAAACAGGGCGCGTGCAGCGCTACGCATTGATGATGTTTGCCACCGTAGGGCTGTTCAGCCTTGCGCTCTGGATCAGCACGTAAGGGGACAACTGCTCATGGACTGGATCAACGATTGGGGACTGTCGCTTGCAGTCTTCGTCCCGCTCGCTGGGATGGCGATCCTTCTCGCGATACCCAAAGCGGAAGAGGAGCTGATCAAGGCCATTGCGCTCCTCACGAGCCTCGTGACGTTCGCGGTGACGATCGCCGTCGCGTTCAAGTTCGACTACGACACCGGCGGCCAGCTGCAGCAGCAAGTCGACAAGTCGTGGATTCCGATGATCAACGCTCGGTATCACGTAGCCATCGATGGCATGTCATTGCCATTGTTCCTACTCTCGGCATTCATTGTTGTGCTGTGCATCATCTATTCATGGGATCACTTTCCCGAACCGCACAACCCGAAGGCGTTTCTCGCACTGATCCTGCTGCTCGAGACGGGAATGATCGGCACGTTTGTTGCCCAGGATCTCATCCTCTTCTTCATCTTCTTCGAGGTTGTGTTGCTCCCGATGTTCTTCATGATCGGCGTGTGGGGAGGACCTAACCGCGAATACGCATCGATCAAGTTCTTTCTGTTCACCTTGTTCGGTTCGGCGCTCATGCTGGTGAGCTTCGTGGCCTTGTACTTCCTTTCGGAAAAGCAAACCTTCGACATGCAGACGCTTTCGAGCCTGGACGGCGCGGGGATCATGCATGGAACACAGCTCTTGCTCTTCGGAGGAATGTTCCTTGGCTTTGCAATCAAGGTCCCGATGTTTCCGTTCCACACGTGGCTACCTGATGCCCACACCGAAGCTCCGACGGTCGGTTCGGTGATCTTGGCTGCGGTCCTGCTGAAGCTCGGCACCTACGGATTCATCCGCATTGCGATCCCGATGCTGCCCGACGCCGCGGAGAGCTGGGCGCCATGGATCGGGCTCCTTGCCGTGATCGGCATCATCTACGGTGCGTTGGGTTGCCTTGCGCAGACCGACATGAAGCGGCTGATCGCGTTCTCGTCCGTCGCGCACATGGGCTTCGTGATGCTGGGTATCGCGACGCTCACGTCATTCGGCATCAACGCTGCGATCTTCGGCATGGTCGCGCACGGACTGATCACCGGGATGTTGTTCTTCGTCGCCGGTTCGGTGCAAGAGCGCTATCACACGCGCCAGATGGATCGCCTCGGTGGGCTCCTCACCCAGGCGCCACATCTTGGATGGATCCTCGGGTTCTGTGCGATGGCGTCGCTTGGTCTTCCGGGCCTCGCCGGCTTCTGGGGCGAGTTCCCGGCGTTGCTGGCCGCCTACCAGCCGGCTGACGGCTTGAGCGAAGCGACGTTCCGCGCGTTCATGGTCGTCGCTGCTATCGGGACTGTGCTAGCTGCGGGTTATCTCCTGTGGATGTTGCAGAAGGTCGCGTTCGGGACACCGAAGGACGAGTTCAAGGACGCGCACATCCATGACGTCCACGGGCCGGAATGGATCGCTTGGTCGCCGCTGATTCTGCTCATCGTCGTGTTGGGCGTCGTACCGAATGTGATGTTCGATCTGACCGACAAGGCCGTGACACGGATGCTCGGAATTTGACGCCGTGAACCCCTCGCTTGACTATCACGCACTCGCGCCGGCGATTGTGCTCGCGGCGGCAATCGTCGTTGCACTGGTCGCGGATCTGATCTGGCCGGACCGTGAGGGTTCGCGCACGCCTCGCATCGCGATGCTGGGAGTGCTTGCAGCGTTTATTCCTGTTGCGTCACTCGCCCTCGATGGCAACGACCGCGTGATGTTCGGCGGTGCATTCGTGATCGACAACTATGCCTTGGCGTTCGAGGCATTGTTTCTTGCAGCTACCTATGTCACGTTGCTGTTGTCGTTCGATTACATCGCTGATGGCGACTATTACCGGAGTGAGTATTACGTACTCATGCTCACGTCGGTTCTGGGCATGCTTGTTATGAGTGGTGCACGTGATCTCATCACGATCTTCGTTGCGCTCGAGACGATCTCCATCCCGACGTTCGTGCTGGCCGGGTGGCGTAAGCACGACACCAAGTCGAATGAGGCCTCGATCAAGTACTTCTTGATAGGCGTGATCTCCTCGGCCGTGATGCTCTACGGCATGTCGTTCGTCTATGGCTTGACCGGTTCCACCCTGCTGACACAGATCGCACGTGGTGTCGACGGCGCCGATCCGAAACCATTGCTCGTCGTGGCGATGTTCCTCACGCTCGGGGGGTTCGCATTCAAGATGAGTGCTGTTCCCTTCCACTTTTGGACCGCGGACACCTATGAGGGCGCGCCAACGCCGGTCACCGCGTTCCTGTCCGTGGCCTCGAAGGCAGGTGGTTTCGTCGCAGCACTCACCGTGACGAGCGTGGCGTTCGCACACCACGGCGACGTCGATGCCTGGGTACCGGTGCAGTGGGCGCTCTGGGCGATCGCGATTGCCTCGATGACGTTGGGCAACCTGGTGGCCTTGCGTCAGACGAACGTCGTACGAATGCTGGCGTACTCGTCCATCGCGCAGGGTGGATTCATCCTGGTGCCGCTTGCGGTCTTGGGGAGCAACGTCGATACCAATGAAGCGGCGAACACGATCCAGGCGGTCGTGATCTATTTGTTCATCTACGCCGCAATGAACCTGGGTGCCTTCGCTGTGGTGATCGCTGTTGCCCGTCGTACCAACTCTGGTGACATCGATTCCTACGCAGGGCTTGGGCACACTGATCCGGTCATGGCGGTGTTGATGACAGGGTTCTTGGTGTCGCTCGCCGGTGTCCCGCCGGTTGCGGGTTGGTTCGCGAAGTTCGTCATGTTCCGAGCGGCCCTCACCGCGAGCACCACTGCCGGTGCGGTGATCGCTGGCATTGCAGCAATCAACTCCGTTATCGCCTTCTTCTACTACGTCGGAGTCGTACGCAAGATGTGGTTCGAGGAGTCGAGCGTCCAGCGTTCGGCGATTCCGACGCCGGCAGCGCTCACGGCTGCGATCGGGCTGTGCGCGGCAGCGACGCTCGTCATCGGTGTCTATCCACAAGTCCTTGCGCGTGTCGGGGAGCTGGCGAAGTTCTAGCTGATCTCCTGACCGAACGGATTCGGCGCGCGGGTCCGGTCCCGTTCTCCGCGTTGGTCGAGGTCGCGCTCTATAACCCTGAGGGCGGGTTCTTTGCCACGGGTGGTGGCGCCGGTCGCTCGGGACGAGATTTCCTGACAAGTCCTGAAGTGGGCCCGCTGTTCGGGATCCTGATTGCCCGTGCGATCGACCGCTGGTGGGATGAGCTGGGGTCCCCAGATCCCTTCGTCGTGATCGAGGCGGGAGCCGGTCGGGGCACGTTGGCGCGTTCGGTGTTGCAGGCGTCGCCACGGTGTGCGAAGGCCTTGCGGTACGTCCTCGTCGAACGCTCCGCCGTGCTGCGTGACGAGCAACGCTCGATCCTGCCCGTCGAGCCCCTAGAAGACGTTCTCGGGCCTGTACGAACGGGCGCGTCCGACGAGGCTGATGAGAATCCCCAACGCGTCACGGGAATCGGTCCGCTGCTGACATCCATCGAGGCCCTACCGACAGTCGATTGTGTCGGGGTTGTCCTTGCCAATGAACTGCTCGACAACCTTCCTTTCGATGTGGTGGAGCACACCTCCTCGGGATGGGCCGAAGTGCGAGTCGGGATCAGCGGTGCGACCCCGTCAGAGTTCTGCGAAATCCTGGTACCGGCATCGGACGATCTTGTCGCGGAGGTGGAGCAGTTCGCGCCAGGCGCGCCGATCGGTTCGAGAGTTCCGGTGCAGCGTGGCATCGGTCCGTGGCTCAGTGAGGCGAGCGCCTCGCTCACCGATGGTTTCGTAGTCGTGATCGACTACGCCGCGCCTGCGCAGGAGTTGATCACGAGGGGCGCTGAGGGCTGGCTGCGGACCTATCGCGGACACCTCCGGGCCGCGAGTCCACTCATGAGTATCGGGGAGCAGGACATCACAGCGGATGTCGTCCTCGAATCCCTGCGTCGCGCAGCCCGTGAGGCGGGTCTTGTGTCGGTGTGGGACGGTTCTCAGGCCGACTGGATCGAAGAGCTCGGCCTCGAGGAGCTTCTCGCGGAGGGACGGAAGGTCTGGGACGAACGCGCGGCGATCGGCGATCTCGAGGCATTGGCCGCGCGCAGCAGGATTGGAGAGGCTGGGGCGCTACGCGCCGAACCCGGCCTTGGAGCACATCACGTCGAAGTCTTTGCGGTAGGCAGAACGGCCCGGGCGTCGCAGAAGTCAGGGCGGTAGCCTGAACCCGTTTGCAAACCGGGTGAGGGAGACGTTGATGTCGGAGATGCCGATCGAAAGTCTGCAGGCCGAAGGTCGGTCGTATCCGCCGCCGGCCGAGTTCAAACGACCGGGCGAGGCTGACGCCGACCGGCGGCGCTACATCGAAGGCCAAGACTTCCAGGCCTACTGGGCCCGCCAGGCAAGCGAGCTCCTGGAGTGGCGCCGCCCTTGGCACACGGTTCTGAACTGGCGATTGCCCTATGCCGAATGGTTCGTGGGCGCCAAGCTCAATGTCACCGAGAATTGCCTCGATCGCCATGTTCGCGACGGCCATGGCGCCCAGGTGGCGTACTACTGGGAAGGCGAGCCGGGGGACCGGCGCGCGGTGACCTACGAGGAGCTGCTCTCGGAGGTATGCCAGACCGCAAATGCGCTGCGATCTCTTGGAGTCGCGAAAGGCGACCGCGTGGCGATCTATCTCGGGATGGTTCCCGAACTCCCGATCGCGATGTTGGCCTGTGCACGTATCGGCGCAGTTCACTCGGTCGTCTTCGGCGGGTTCTCCGCGGACTCGCTGCGTGATCGGATCAACGACGCAACGGCCAAGGTCCTGGTCACCGGTGACGGATCCTGGCGCCGCGGTGGCATCGTCGAACTCAAGAACATCGCCGACGCGGCGGTCGCGCAAACGCCGTCGATCGAGCGGGTGCTGGTGCTCGAACGTACCAAGCAGCCGGTGGATATGGTCCCTGGCCGGGATATCTGGTGGCACGACCTCGTCACCAGGCAGGAAACGACCTGCGAGGCGGAGGAAATGGATAGCGAGGACCCGCTGTTCATTTTGTATACGAGCGGGACGACGGGGAAGCCCAAGGGCATTCTGCACACCACGGGGGGCTACCTGACGCAGGTCACCTCGACGTATCAGTTGGTGTTCGACGCCCGGGCCGACGATGACATCTTCTGGTGCACAGCGGATTGTGGCTGGGTGACCGGCCATTCGTACGTCGTCTACGGGACGTTGGCCTCGCGCGCCACGGCCGTGCTGTACGAGGGGACTCCGGATTTTCCTGATCGTGACCGCTTTTGGTCGATTGTCGAACAGTACGGCGTGACGATTCTGTTGACTGCCCCGACGGCGATCCGGACGTTCATGAAGTGGGGGCCCCAATACGCTGACAAACACGACCTGTCTTCGTTGCGGCTGATCGGCTCGGTCGGTGAGCCGATCAATCCTGAGGCATGGGAGTGGTACTTCGAACACATCGGGGGTGGGCGGTGCCCGATTGTCGATACGTGGTGGCAGACCGAGACCGGTGGGATGATGATTTCGCCGGTCGCCGGTGTCACGACCTTGAAACCTGGGAGTGCCTTCGGTCCGCTTCCGGGTATCGGTGCCGACATCGTCGACGAGGAGGGCCAGTCGGTTGAGATTCCGGGCGGGGGCTTTCTCGTTCTCACGCAGCCTTGGCCGGGGATGCTTCGGGGGATCTGGGGAGATCCAGACCGATACGTTGAGACCTATTGGAGCCGGTTTCCGGGTTTGTACTTCGCCGGTGATGGCGCTCGTCGAGACAACGACTCCTACTACTGGTTGCTCGGCCGCGTCGACGACATCATGTTGATCAGCGGGCACAACATCTCGACAACCGAAGTGGAGTCGGCGTTGGTCGACCACCCGTCGGTTGCCGAAGCGGCGGTTGTCGGCAAGACCGATCCCATGACCGGCCAGGCAATCTGTGCGTTCGTGATTCTGCGCTCGGGTTATGAGCCTTCCGACAGCCTCGTCGCAACCCTGCGTGAGCACGTAGGGTCCTGTATCGGCCCTATCGCCAAGCCGCAATCCATCCTCTTTACCGAAGATCTCCCGAAGACCCGGTCCGGAAAGATCATGCGCCGACTCTTGCGGAACGTCGCTGAGGACAAGGTGCTGGGGGACACGACGACGCTCGCCGACCCATCGATCGTGGACGGCATCAAATCCCGGTACCTCGCGAGCAGCGCGGGTGGCGACGACGAGTGATGCCACAGCGGGAGCACTGGACATGGTTTCGGGACCCTCTCATTCCAGGGCCTTGCGTTGTCGTGGATATCGACGGGGTGCTGAGCGACGCTGCCAGTCGCCAGCACTATCTGGAGTTGCCTTCGCCGAGATGGCGGGAGTTCTTCGACGCCTGCGGCGATGACCCTGTCATCCATGAGGTTCACGTCATGCTGGAGTTGCTCGATCCCGAGCTCCAGGTTGTCTTGCTCACGGCTCGTCCTCAGCGGGTGCACCATCTGACGGAGGCGTGGCTGCGGCACTACGAAATCCGGTGGGACCTTCTCCTGACCCGTCCCTATGGTGACTACGACATGGCCCGGGATTTCAAGCACGCGTCGTTGGTCGATCTTCGGGCTTTTGGCTTCGATGTGAGGCTGGCGATCGAAGACGACCGTCGCAACGTCGAAATGTTCCGCTCCGAAGGGGTCCCCTGTATCTACTTCCATTCTGGCTACTACGAATAGGTTGCGAATAGGTGAGGAATGCGGCTGGTCAGACTCGTGTTATATAGGGGGCTGCACGACATGACAGCTGCCATTCACGAAAGCGAAGCGCCATGATGCGAAACACGATGAAGACCGCCGTTTTGCTAGCAGGCATCGGTGCCCTCTTCATGGGGGTCGGGTCTTTCTTCGGCACTGGGGGTCTCTATCTCGGATTGCTGCTTGGCCTTGTGATGGTGGGCGGCTCGTACTGGTTCTCCGACAAGCTGGCCATCAAGTCATCGGGTGCCCAGCCGGTAACCGAGGCCGAGGCGCCTGCGATCTATGCGATTGTTCGGGATCTTTCCGAGCGAGCAGAGCTTCCGATGCCCCGCATCTACATGTGTGCCGAAGCCCAGCCGAACGCTTTCGCCACGGGCCGGAATCCCGCACACGCGGCGGTGGCTGTTACCGAGGGCCTGGTGGGTGTCCTCGACCGTGACGAATTGCGTGGCGTATTGGCACATGAGATGAGTCATATTCGCAACCGCGACATCCTGATCGGTTCGGTCGCGGCTGCTGTCGCAATGGGTATCACGATGGCAGCACGTATGGCGATGTGGGGTGCCATGTTCGGTGGGCGTGGTGGCGATGACGAGGACGACAACGTGATCGGCATGCTGCTCATGATGATCCTGGCCCCTGTCGCAGCGATGCTTTTGCAGATGGCGCTCTCCCGGTCGCGCGAGTTCGAGGCAGATCGTTCGGCGAAGGCCCTGATCGGCGATGGCGAGCCGTTGGCTCGTGCGCTCGAGAAGATCGAGGTCTACGCCAACCGAGTCCCGATGAACGTCAACCAAGCGCAGGCCACTGCGTACATCATCAACCCACTGACAGGGCGGAAGGCGACGTTCGCCAACCTGTTCCTGACCCACCCACCAACAGCGGCCCGCATCGAACGGCTCCGTTCGAAGGTTTGACCTCCCCTCGGCGATTGGCCTGGCGCCCGGGTCCACCCGAGTCGGGCGCGCCGGTTCAGTCGCGAAAGTTCTCGAACTGGAGCGGGATCTCGAAGTCGTGTTCCTTCAGGGCGGCGATAGCGGTCTGAAGATCGTCGCGCTTCTTGCTCGTGATGCGCAGCTGATCGCCTTGGACCTGGTGCTGGAGCCCTTTGATTCCGATGTCCTTGATGACCTTCCCAATGGCGCGGGCCTTATCCGAGGAGATCCCGACGTTGATCGTGACGGCCTGGCGCGCTCGCCCCTTCGAAGCGTCCTCGATCTTGCCATAGCCCAGTGTCTTGAGTGAGATCTGGCGTTTCACCAGCTTCTCCTCGAGTACCTGGGTGAGCGCCTTGAGGCGCTGTTCGCTGTCGGCCTCGAGCGTCAGGGTCTTGTCACCGAGCTCGATTGAGCTGTCGGTGTTCTTGAAGTCGAACCGGGTCGAGATCTCCCGGTTGGCTTGGTCCACCGCGTTTCGCAGCTCCTGGCGGTCAATCTCGGATACAACGTCAAATGTCGGCATCACGTCACCTCGGACAAGTCGTTCGCTGGAAACCGGCTGCTACTGTACGCGCCGCTGCGGATGGTGCCGATGGCATCGGCAGTGCACAGGGGTCGGTACCCGAGTGGCCAAAGGGAGCAGACTGTAACTCTGCTGCGCAAGCTACGCTGGTTCGAATCCAGCCCGGCCCACCCAATTCGCGTGTGTTCGGGCTCTTCGCCACTGTCCTGGCACGCAACTCGCCGGCCGTCCCGGCCCGCGCTGTGGCGGGCCGGTGTCGAGCGGGCCAAGGTCAGAGCATGAGCTGCATCATGACGACGTCGAGCCACTGGCCGAATTTCCTTCCGACCTCACGCTCACGGCCGATCTGCGTGAATCCGCATTTCTCGTGCAGAGCGATCGACGCGACATGACCTCCGACGATTCGCGCAATCACGCAATGGAATCCGTGCGCACGTGCGAGACGGACCAGTTCCGTCAGAATGCTCCGACCGACGTCATTTCCCCGAGCGTCAGCGTGTACGTAGACCGAGTCCTCCACGGTCGTCGAATACGCCGGGCGCGATCGATACGGCGAGAGTGATCCGAATCCCAGGACTGTTCCGGTTTCATCGGTCGCGACGACTGCTGGGTGGCCGCCGGAGTGGGCTGCCAGCCAGCGGACCTGGTCGTCAAGGGTGCGGGCCACCATGTCGAACGTGACGGTCGATCCAAGCACCTCAGCGTTGTAGATGTCGCGGATTGCTTCGGCGTCGCGGGTTTCGGCGAGACGGAGGGTGACGCTCATGCGCGCACGTTATCGGACGGTCCCGGTATTCCAGCCCACCTCGCGGGCGGCTGCCCTACTATCCTCTGGGCCGTCGCCCCGTTAGCTCAGTTGGCAGAGCACTTCCATGGTAAGGAAGGGGTCTACGGTTCAAGTCCGTAACGGGGCTCCACGGGTCGCATGGGTGCGTCAGAGCCATTCTTCTCGGCGGGGTAGCTCAGTTGGTTAGAGCACACGGCTCATAATCGTGGTGTCGCGGGTTCGATTCCCGCCCCCGCTACAACATCAACGGTCGCCAGCGACACCCGAGCACAGCAGGCACCGGTGGCATATCGTCAGATCCGAAAACCGAGCACGAGGAAAACGCTGAGATGGCAAAAGAGAAGTTCGAGCGGACTAAGCCGCATTTGAACGTTGGCACGATGGGTCATATTGACCATGGGAAGACGACGTTGACGGCTGCGATTACGCGGGTGTTGGCGGAGGGTAATCCGAAGGTGAAGGCGACGGCGTTTGATCAGATTGATAAGGCGCCTGAGGAAAAGGCTCGTGGTATTACGATCAATATTTCGCATGTGGAGTATGAGACGGAGAATCGTCATTATGCGCATGTGGATATGCCTGGGCATGCGGATTACATCAAGAATATGATTACGGGTGCTGCGCAGGTGGATGGCGCGATTTTGGTGGTTGCTGCGACGGATGGTCCGATGCCGCAGACGCGTGAGCATGTGTTGTTGGCGCGGCAGGTGGGTGTGCCGTCGATTGTGGTGGCGTTGAATAAGTGTGATCAGGTTGAGGACGAAGAGTTGTTGGAGCTTGTGGAGCTCGAGGTTCGTGAGTTGTTGACGGCGTTCGAGTTTCCTGGTGATGATACGCCGATTGTGCGGGTGTCGGCGTTGAAGGCGTTGGATGGTGATAAGGACGCTGCTGTTGGGATTTTGGAGTTGATGGCGGCGGTGGATTCGTTTGTTCCTGAGCCTGTTCGCGAGTTGGATAAGCCGTTTTTGATGCCGATTGAGGATGTTTTTTCGATTACGGGTCGTGGGACGGTTGTGACGGGCAAGGTTGAGCAGGGGATTGTTCATACTGGTGATGAGGTTGAGATCATTGGTATTCGTGCGACGACGAAGACGACGTGTACTGGTGTTGAGATGTTCCGGAAGTTGCTTGATGAGGGTCGGGCTGGGGACAATATTGGTGCGTTGTTGCGTGGGACGAAGAAGGAAGATGTTGAGCGTGGTCAGGTTTTAGCGAAGCCTGGGAGTATTACGCCGCATACGAATTTTGAGGCTCAAGTTTATATTTTGACGAAGGAGGAGGGTGGTCGTCATTCTCCTTTCTTTTCGAATTATCGGCCGCAGTTTTATTTCCGGACGACGGATGTGACGGGGAAGATTGAGTTGCCGTCGGGTACGGAGATGGTGATGCCGGGTGATAACACGGAGATGACGGTGGAGTTGATTGCGCCGATTGCGATGGAGGATGGTCTGCGGTTCGCGATCCGTGAGGGTGGGCGTACTGTGGGTGCTGGTCGTGTCGTGAAGATCTTGAAGTAGTAGAGGGAACAACAAACCATGGCAAACGAGAAGCGGATCAAGGTGACGCTGGCATGCGAGGGCTGCAAGCGGCGGAACTACATCACGATGAAGAGCAAAATCAACGACCGCGAGCGGATCGAGATGAAGAAGTACTGCAGGTTTGAGCGGCAGCACACGCTGCACCGCGAGACCCGCTAACTGGCGCGTAACCAATACCGTGTGTCGGGAGTCGAATTGGTAACCGGGCCACCGGAAGATCCAGACGACCGAGCCGAACTCGTTTCCAGGGCGCAGGCCGGCGACCAATCCGCTTTTGAGGAATTGGTTCGTCAGACCTACGTCGACATGTACAGCCTGGCGATGCGGCTCACGGCAGATGAAGAGGACGCGCGCGACGTGGTGCAGGAGACGTATCTCCGGGCATGGAAGGGAATTCGCCGCTTTCGCGGTGAATCGTCGCTGTCCACGTGGCTGTACCGAATCACCGCCAATACGGCGTACACGCAGGTCGCCAAGCGTGGCCGGGATCGTCACGCCAGGATCGACGATCAGCGTGACGTCGCGGACGAGCGAATCTCGGGGAACCCTGAGCGGGCGGCGGCCTCTTCGATGCTGGCGGACAGGCTTGGCGCTGCGCTCGATGGCCTCCCGGCCAAGCTCCGCGCCGTCGTGGTACTCAAGGACATCTACGGCATGAGCCACGAGGCCATCGCCGAGGAGTTGGGGATCTCGGTCGCGGCTGCCAAGGTTCGGCTCCATCGGGGCCGGAAGCAGCTCCGCGACGATCTCTTTGACGACGAGGACCGGTCAGCTCATGCGATGTGAGGATTTGGCAGCGGTGCTGCCCGAGTTGGCAGACCCCGAGGTGCCAGTGCCCGAGGGAGGCGTTCCGACGGCATGGTCGTCGCTTGATTCAGCGGCGCGTGAGCATCTCGAGAGCTGTCTACGTTGCCAAGCGGAGCTGGCCCGGTATCGAAAATTGCTGCGTGCGCTGCAGATGCTGCGGAGCCGGAGCTTCGAGGCACCAGCAGGATTACTCGCCGATACCTTGGTTGCTCTCGAACTCGTCGCCGAGCGCAGGGCTCTGCGTTCGGCGCTCTCGGGCAAGCGGCTTGCCTATGCCGGCGCAATCGGCGGCGCCACCGTCGCTGCAGGAGCGGCCGCGGTGATGATCGCACGTTCACGCCACAGGCAGCATCGCATCGCGAGCTGAACCAGTGATCTGCGAGCGGGCTGTGACCGTTGGCAGATCACGCTTGCACGGCCGGCCCGGTCTTGAGCGCTGCGGTCGGCTATTCTCGGCACCTTCCGGCCCTCGCGCGCCCGGAGGGCAGTAGCTCAATTTGGCAGAGCTCCGGTCTCCAAAACCGGCGGTTGGGGGTTCGAGTCCCTCCTGCCCTGCTAGCAAGATCCAGATGAAGGTTGGTCGGTGAACCGGCAGACGAAGCGAATGATGGAGAAGCAGGGTGCGGACCAGCGTCCTCGCGCGCCAGACCGTCGGCCTGGTCCGACGCCGGCGAGTGATCGTGTCGGGCCGCGGCAGTTCGCAACGGAGGTCCGTGGCGAACTGCGCAAGGTCGCGTGGCCGAGCAAGCGCGAGGTCGTCAACTCGACGATCGTGGTGCTCATTGCCGTGGTCGTTCTCGGCGCGTTGATCTTCGGCCTCGATTATCTGTCCTCTGAACTGGTGCTTTTCCTCTACGACTGACGGCGGTTGAACTCAGCATGGTTTCGAACATTGGTGACTCCTTCGGCGATACAACGGATGACGTTGAATCAGGCCTAGCCTTCACAGGCAGTGCCGAGGTCGCTCTCGACGAGGTCACGCTCGAGGCTGCCCCCATCGAGGGTGACCTCGGGTCGGCCGAGCTTCTCGATCTTCTCGACACCGAAGACGAGGAAGAGGGCGAGGAGCCGGAGCCCAGCCCATTCGACCGCCCAGGCGGGTGGTTCGTCGTGCACACCTACGCCGGCTACGAGAACAAGGTGAAACAAAACCTTGCGAGCCGCGTTCGCTCCATGAACGTCGAGGAGCGGATCTTCGAAGTCGTCATCCCTATGGAGGACGTCATCGAGTTCAAGGGTGGCCGTAAGGTTGTTGTGCCGAAAAAGGTTTTCCCCGGTTACCTCTTGGTTCGTATGGATCTCGACGACGACTCGTGGTACGTCGTACGCAACACCCCGGGAGTGACGGGATTCGTCGGGAGCGGCGCCAAGCCCTCGCCGTTGTCGAGAAAAGAAGTCGAGGCGATTCTCGGTGCGGGCAAGACCGAGGATGGCGCCGTCGAGAAGAAGGCGCGTCCGCGCCTCGAATATGAGGTGGGCGAGCAGGTTCGCGTGGTTTCGGGACCGTTCGCAGAGTTCAGCGGCGCGATCAGCGAGATCGATATCGACCGGTCGAAGCTCAAGGTGCTCGTGAATATCTTCGGGCGTGAGACGCCCGTCGAATTGGAGTTCGGGCAGGTCGCAAAGCTCTAGCCCGTCGGTATGGCGATGTCCGGCGTCTGCATGTGACCGGACTTTCAGCGCGTGGAGCGCGCTGTCAGAATCACTTGATAACGATTCGCGGCGCGGACCTCGTGTCGCAGCGAACGGAGTATGGAAGATGGCAAAGAAGAAACTGGCTGCGGTCGTGCGTATTCAGATCCCGGCGGGCCAGGCGACACCTGCACCGCCCGTGGGCACGGCGCTCGGTCCACATGGCATCAACATCATGGACTTCTGCAAGGCGTACAACGCTGCGACCGAAGGGCAGCGGGGCACGGTTGTTCCGGCTGAGATCTCGATCTTTGAGGATCGATCATTCACATTTATCACCAAGACTCCCCCGACGCCCGTGTTGCTGCGTCAGGCGGCGAAGCTGGAGAAGGGCTCTGCCAACCCCCGCCTGACGAAGGTGGGCTCCGTGACCACGGCGCAGCTCCGCGAAATCGCGCAGACGAAGTTGCCTGATCTCAACTCGGTCGACATCGAAGGCGCTGAGGCGCAGGTACGCGGAACCGCTCGCTCGATGGGAATCGAAATCCAGGAGTAGCGTGACAACCAACGGATCGTCGCTCGGACGGATTGCCGTCCTGGCGTCGAACCGAATGTTTCGTGCAGCACGAATGGTCGAACCGGATGGATGACCTCGCCACCCGATAGCGCCCGACCAACATCCCGAGGGAGCTCAAAGGAGCGAACATGACGAAGCGATCAAAGAAGTACGTCGACGCTGCTCGGAAATTTGACGCCGAACAGCTCCACGACCCGATTGCTGCGATGCGGCTGGTGAAGCTCACCGCCACACGCAAGTTCGACGAGACCATCGAGGTCGCCTTCCGGCTCGGGGTGGACCCCCGCAAGGCCGACCAGATGATTCGGGGCACGGTGTCACTCCCGAACGGAACCGGCAAGAACGTACGCATCGCCGTCTTCGCCCAGGGTGATGCAGCTCGGGACGCCACCGATGCCGGCGCCGATGTTGTCGGAGCTGAAGACCTGGTCAAGCGTGTCGAGGGCGGGTTCTTGGACTTCGACGTCGCGATCGCAACTCCGGACCTGATGGGTCAGGTCGGGAAGCTTGGTCGAGTGCTCGGTCCCCGCGGACTGATGCCGAACCCGAAGACCGGCACCGTCACGACCGACGTAGCGAAGGCGGTCGCGGACTTCAAAGGCGGCAAGGTCGAGTACCGCACGGACCGCTATGGGAATGTGCACGTTCCGATCGGCAAGGCGAGCTTCACTCCCGAAGCGTTGACCGAGAACTATGGCGCGGTGCTCGATGAGATTCTCCGTGCCAAGCCTGCGGCATCCAAGGGGCGGTACCTGCGCGGGGTCAGTACCTCTTCGACGATGGGACCGGGTGTCCGCGTCGATTCATCACGCACGCGTGACCTGCTGGACGAGTCGATTCACGGCGCCGCTCGCGAGTAGGGTTTGCTGATTCACAACTGCAACGCCGAAGACTTCCGGTCAGGCGCGCTCCTCGCGGGTTCGTTTTGATAATGGGCAGCTGCCCGCCGGACGAGGCGACTCCTGCCACTTCCCCTTGCGGGACGCGGTGAACGAGGCGCCTCGCGTATCTGCGGTGCCTCGTTTTTCGTTGTCGGGGGCAAATGGCTTCGGCCTGCTGTCCCGCTGAGCGGTAGGAGTATCCAATGGCGAAAGCCGGCGGTGGGGCTGCGGCCCGAGAGAAGAAGGCAGTCTCTGTCCAGGAGATCTGCACGAAGCTGAGTGCCGCTGATGCAGCGGTGCTCACCGAATACCGCGGCCTGACGGTCAAGGAGATCGCTGCGCTGCGTACCGCGCTGCGTCCGGCGGGAACCGAGTACAAGGTATTCAAGAACACCCTCGCCCGCCGCGCCGCCGAGGAAGCTGGGGTTCCCCAGATCCTGGGGCTCCTTGAGGGCCCGACGGCAATAGCATTTGTCAACGGCGATGCCGCGATCGCGGCCAAGACCTTGCGCGAGTTCAGCAAGGCCTCTCCTGCCTTGGTAGTCAAGGGTGGGTTGCTTGGATCCGCCGTCCTCTACTGCAGGTGACGTCGAGGCGCTGGCCGATCTGCCGCCCCGCGAGGTGCTCTTGGCCCGTATGGCTGGCGGTTTCCAGGCTCCGCTGGTCAAGGCTGCCCGAGTCTTCGGTGCTCTGCAGAACAAGATGGCCTACGCCGTCAAGGCGCTGCTCGACAAGCGAGTTGCGGCGGGGGAAGTGCTCGAGAGCCCGGGAGGCCCCGAGCAAGCCGCATCGGAGGTGGCCGGTGAAGCCGAGCCCGCAGCCGAAGCGGGAACGCCCGATGCTGTCGTGGCCGAAACCCCCGAGACGCCGAGACTGCTGAGACCGAGACTGCTGAGGCCGAGAACACCGGAGCGACCGAGGCCGAGAGCGCCTAGCTCCACCCTGCCCTTTTTGACCGATCGCACGATCAAGTACAAGGAGACATGAATCATGGCGAAGTTGAGTCCCAGCGACGTGCTGGACGCAGTAGAGGGCTGGACCGTGCTGGAACTGTCCGACTTCCTCAAGGCATTCGAGGAACGCTTCGACGTCACCGCCGCAGCGCCTGTCGCGGTTGCTGCGGCACCAGCTGCGGGTGGCGGTGACGCTGGCGGGGCCGTTGAGGAGCAGGACGAGTTCGACGTCGTACTCGCGGCGGCCGGCGACAAGAAGATCCAGGTCATCAAAGAGGTGCGCGCACTCACGAGCCTTGGCTTGAAAGAGGCGAAGGACCTCGTGGACAGCGCCCCGAAAGCCGTTCTCGAAAAGGTCTCCAAAGAGGACGCTGCCAAGGCAAAGGCCCAGCTCGAAGCTGCTGGTGCAACGGTTGAGCTGAAGTAGTGGCGCACTTCGGGCGTTGAGTAGGTCGGGATTCGCTCCCGTGGCTGGTTGAAACGGTTCGTGAGAGCCTTGACCCACCCCGAGGGCGCGCCGTATCCTCCCGTTGCCGAACGGCACCTCGACACCGACGTCGAGGTTTACTTGATGTCTGATGTGCGTGTGCTTTGCAGCCGGGCTAGCCATTGGCTAGACTCCGGCTAGCCGTGCCTGTCCTTCCGTGCGCCCGCCTTTGTCTGTCCCTGTGACCTGTCCCGCGCGCGCTTGCTCACGGGTAACTCTCTCTCCAAGGAGTCACGTTGGCTCGTCTCGCGTCCCGCGATCGTTTTTCATTCAGCCAACTTCGCGAGGTGCTCGACCTCCCGAACCTGATAGCGGTCCAACGCAAGTCATTTGACTGGTTTCTCGAGGAGGGCTTCGCTGAAGTCCTTTCGGATGTCTCACCTATCGAGGACTTCACCGGCCAGCTGAAGCTGGAACTCGCGGAGCCGATCTTCGACCCGCCCAAACACTCCGAAGCGGAGTGCCGCGATGGTGATCTGACCTACCACCGTCCGCTGTTTGTGACGGCGCGGTTCATGAACGCTCAGACAGGTGAAATCAAGGAGCAGTCGGTCTTCATGGGCGACTTCCCCATGATGACTGCTCGTGGAACCTTCATCATCAACGGCACCGAGCGCATCGTGGTGTCCCAACTCGTTCGCTCGCCAGGTGTCTACTTCGGCCGGAACCCCGACAAGACCTCGCCTGAGAAGGACATCATCGACGCCAAGATGATTCCCGGGCGCGGTGCCTGGCTCGAGTTCGAGATCGACAAGAAGGACGTCGTCTACGTCCGTGTCGACCGCAAGCGCAAGCAACCCGTGACGGTGCTGCTGAAGGCGTTGGGCTTTGGTGAAACCGATGAGGAACTTCTGCATCTGATCACCGACCCCGAGGGTCGTCCGTACGAGTCGATTGCGAACACGCTCGAGAAGGACAACACCGATAGTGCCGACGCGGCGTTCATCGACATCTACCGGAAGCTCCGCCCGGGCGAGCCGCCGACGCCTGATTCGGCGCGAAGCCTGATCGAGAACCTCTTCTTCAACCCAAAGCGTTACGACATGGCGAAGGTGGGCCGTCACAAGGTCTCGAAGAAGCTGCGTGACGAGTACGCGTTGCTTCCGTTGGACCGCTACGGGTTGGCCGAGCCTGACGGCACGGACTTCACCATGTCCAAGGCCGACATTCTCGCGACCGTCTCGTACCTCGTGAAGCTCCACGCGACCGAGCCCGACTATTGGCCCGACGATATCGATCACTTCGGTAACCGCCGGGTGCGTTCGGTCGGTGAGCTGATCCAGAACCAGGTGCGTGTTGGCTTGTCGCGCATGGAGCGGGTCGTGCGCGAGCGCATGACGACGCAGGACGTTGAGGCGATCACGCCGCAGACGCTGATCAATATTCGTCCGGTTGTCGCCGCAATCAAGGAGTTCTTCGGATCCTCCCAGCTCAGTCAGTTCATGGACCAGACCAACCCGCTTGCTGGACTCACCCACAAGCGTCGTCTTTCGGCGCTTGGGCCGGGGGGTCTGTCGCGTGAGCGAGCCGGGTTCGAGGTTCGTGACGTGCACCCCAGCCACTACGGTCGAATGTGCCCGATCGAGACGCCTGAGGGACCCAACATCGGTCTGATCGGTTACCTCGCGAGCTACGCGCGGATCAACCGATTCGGTTTCATCGAGACGCCGTATCGCAAGGTTGTCGACGGTGTCGCAACAGACGAGATCGAGTACCTCGCAGCCGATGACGAGGACCGCTATGTCATCGCACAGGCGAATGCCCACATTGCCGACGGCGGCAAATTCCTCGACGCCCGTGTGCTGGTGCGTTCGGGTCGTGGCGAGATCGGGTACGTCTCACCGGCCGAGATCGACTACATGGACGTCTCGCCCAAGCAGATCGTTTCCATCGCGACGGCGCTGATTCCGTTCCTCGAGCATGACGACGCCAACCGTGCGCTGATGGGCGCCAACATGCAGCGTCAGGCCGTCCCGCTCCTGAAGGCGACCGCACCGTTTGTCGGTACGGGCGTCGAGGGGACTGCTGCCCGCGACGCCGGCGAGTTGGTGCTCGCCACTGGTGAGGGTCGTGTCATCGAAGTGGTTGGCGACGCGATCACGGTCGACTACGACCAGGGTGGTCGCCAGACCTACCGGCTGTCGAAGTTCCGCCGTTCCAACCAAGGCACCTGCATCAACCAAAAGCCGTTGGTCAAGGCCGGCGATCTGGTTGAAGAAGGCGATGTGCTCGCCGATGGTCCCTCGACCCACCAGGGCGAATTGGCACTCGGCAAGAACCTGTTGGTCGCCTTCATGCCATGGAAGGGCCACAACTACGAGGACGCGATCGTCCTTTCGGAGCGTCTCGTTCGTGATGATGTCCTCACATCAATCCACATCGAGGAGCACGAGATCGATGCGCGTGACACGAAGCTCGGTGCCGAGGAGATCACGCGAGACATCCCGAACCTCTCCGAGGAGATTCTCAAGGACCTCGATGAGCGGGGGATTATTCGTATCGGTGCCGAGGTCGGTCCGGGCGACATTCTGGTCGGCAAGGTCACGCCGAAAGGTGAGACCGAGCTGACACCTGAAGAGCGCCTGTTGCGGGCGATTTTCGGCGAGAAGGCTCGCGAGGTCCGTGACACCTCTCTGAAGGTTCCGCACGGTGAGAATGGCAAGGTCATCGAGGTACGCGTTCGCTCCCGAGAAGATGGCGAAGAGCTTCCGCCGGGCGTCAACCAACTGGTTCGCGTGTACGTCGCGCAGAAGCGAAAGATCTCCGAAGGCGACAAGCTCGCAGGTCGTCACGGGAACAAGGGTGTCATCTCCAAGATTCTTCCGGTCGAGGACATGCCACACCTTGCCGATGGCACGCCGGTCGATATCGTCCTGAACCCCTTGGGCGTCCCAAGCCGAATGAACGTGGGTCAGGTTCTCGAGGCCCACCTTGGTTATGCGGCGCAGCATGGATGGGGTGGCCAACCTGCCAGGCCTGCGCAGCTCAGCAAGACGCGCACGGTCACCAAGCCCGCGGTCTGGGTCAACACGCCGGTGTTTGACGGCGCCCACTGGGACGAGACCGAGGACGCCGGACCGCACGGAACCATTCGATCGATCTTCGACTCGATGCATCCCGACGGTGCCGATGGCAGCCGTTTGGTCGGCAGCGATGGGAAGGCCACGTTGTACGACGGCCGCACCGGCGAGCCCTACGACAACCCCATCACCGTTGGCGTTGTGTACATCCTGAAGCTCAGCCACCTCGTCGACGACAAGATTCACGCTCGCTCGACGGGTCCGTACTCGATGATCACCCAGCAGCCGCTGGGTGGTAAGGCACAGTTCGGTGGTCAGCGATTCGGCGAGATGGAGGTCTGGGCCCTCGAGGCCTATGGCGCCGCCTATGCCCTGCAGGAGATACTGACCATCAAGTCCGACGATGTGCTCGGTCGCGTCAAGGTGTACGAAGCCATCGTCAAGGGCGAGAACATTCCCGAACCTGGTATTCCCGAGAGCTTCAAGGTGCTCATCAAGGAAATGCAGGCACTGTGCCTCAACGTCCGCGTCATCAACGCTGCGGGTGAAGAGGTTGCGATTCGTGAACTCGATGAGGACGCCTTCCGCACGACCGAATCACTCGGGATCGACCTTTCTCGACCTGAAAAGGGCACCGACGAGGAAGACGCAGCACGGCGCCGCGAGCCGGCGCTTTAACCGGACACTTCGAGCGATTAGGTAGGAGACACTTTGCTGGACGTCAACGACTCCGACCAGCTGTCCATTTCGCTCGCCACTGCGGACCAAATCCGTACGTGGTCGAACGGTGAGGTCAAGAAACCTGAAACGATCAACTACCGCACGTTGAAGCCCGAGAAGGACGGCCTCTTCTGCGAGAAGATCTTTGGGCCGACCAAGGACTGGGAGTGCTACTGCGGCAAGTACAAGCGCGTGCGCTTCAAGGGGATCATCTGCGAGCGCTGTGGCGTTGAGGTCACGCGGTCAAAGGTTCGTCGCGAGCGTATGGGCCACGTTGAGCTGGCCGCGCCGGTCACGCACATCTGGTACTTCAAAGGTGTGCCGAGTCGTCTCGGTTACCTCCTCGATATTGCGCCGAAGAGCCTCGAGAAGGTCATCTACTTTGCCGCGCATCTGATCACCTGGGTTGACGAGGACAAGCGTCACAACGACCTCGCCAAGATCGAGGGTGACATCCGCGCCGAGATCGAAGACATCGAGCGCGAGCGTGACCTCAAGATCGAGGCCCGTTTCCAAGCTCTTGAGGCAGAACTTGCCGAAGGTGAAGGTCGCGACGCGAAGAAGGCCGAGCTGGACAAGCTCCGCAAGCTCGCCGAGAAGGAAATCGAGGATCTCCGCGAACGCGGAAACCTGGAGATCACGAACCTCAAGGTGGTCTGGGACACGTTCCGAGGTCTTGCTCCGAAGCAGCTCATCGACGATGAGCGTGTGTGGCGTGAGTTGACCGGCCGTTTCCAGGAATATTTCGCAGGTGGGATGGGCGCGGAGTCAATCAAGGACCTCATCTCACGCCTCGCGCTCGACGAGGAAGAGATCTTCCTCAAAGAGACGATCGTGACGTCGAAGGGGCAGCGCAAGGCGCGTTCGATCAAGCGTCTGAAGGTCGTTTCGGCATTCAACCGCAAGGGTGAGGACGGCCGGCCGATCAACTCGCCGATGGGCATGGTCCTTGACGCTGTGCCGGTGATCCCGCCCGATCTGCGTCCGATGGTGCAACTCGACGGCGGTCGTTTCGCGACCTCCGACCTCAACGACCTCTATCGGCGTGTGATCAACCGGAACAACCGTTTGAAGCGTCTGCTGGATCTTGGGGCACCCGAGATCATCATCAACAACGAGAAGCGCATGCTCCAAGAAGCGGTCGATGCGCTCTTCGACAACGGGCGCCGTGGTCGCCCCGTGACGGGACCCGGAAACCGGGCACTCAAGAGTCTGTCCGACATGTTGAAGGGCAAGCAGGGCCGTTTCCGTCAGAACCTGCTCGGCAAGCGGGTCGACTATTCAGGCCGTTCGGTCATCGTCGTCGGTCCACAACTCAAGCTCCAGCAATGTGGTCTGCCCAAGCAGATGGCCCTTGAGCTTTTCAAGCCGTTCGTGATGAAGCGTCTGGTCGATCTGGAGTTCGCGCAGAACATCAAGTCGGCAAAGCGCATGGTCGAGCGCGCCCGCCCGCAGGTGTGGGACGTCCTCGAGGAAGTCATCAAGGAACACCCTGTGTTCCTGAACCGTGCACCAACGCTGCACCGGCTGGGTATCCAGGCCTTCGAACCCGTTCTTGTCGAGGGCAAGGCAATCCAGATTCACCCGTTGGTCTGCACCGCATTCAACGCGGACTTCGACGGCGACCAAATGGCTGTGCACCTTCCGCTTTCGGCCGAAGCGCAAGCCGAAGCACGGATTCTCATGCTGTCGGCGCACAACATCCTTTCGCCGGCGCACGGCCGTCCGATCACTGTTCCGACCCAGGACATGGTCATCGGTGCGTACTACATGACCGAAATCCAAGATGGCGCAATGGGCGAAGGGCGTCTGTTCTCCTCGTTGGATGAGGTCATCATGGCCTATGACCAGCGATTCTCGAACGGCGCCGACGGCGGCCTGGCATTGCACGCCAAGATCAAGGTTCGGATGCCCGTTGGTCGCTTCCCAATCGCCGAGTTCCCTGTACGTTCCGAGGAGAACCTCGAGAGCCCGGTTCTCAAGCGGATGGGTGACGAGGAGACCGGGACCGTCCTGATCGAGACGACACTCGGGCGCCTGCTCTTCAATGACGCGTTCCCGAAGGACTTTCCCTTCAAGGACCGCATCGTGCGCAAACGCGATGTGACGGAGATCGTTGGCGAGCTCGTCGACAAGTACGACCGCGCAGACGTGGCGATGAGCCTCGACAAGCTCAAGGACCTGGGCTTTCACTTCTCGACGCGTTCGGGCCTGACGATCTCGATCTCCGACGTCAAGACGCCCGTCGAGAAGGCGGCGATCTTGGACAAGCACGAGCGCGAGGCCGAGAAGGTCGAGCAGCAATACGAGCGGGGTGTCATCACCGACGACGAGCGCCGCCAGAAAGAAATCGAAATCTGGACGGAGGCAACTGACGAGGTTCGTCGCGCGATGGAAGCCGCGATGGCTGCGGAGCAGTTCAACCCCATCGAGATGATGGTTGGTTCCGGTGCCCGTGGAAACATCATGCAGGTCCGTCAAATCGCCGGTATGCGTGGTCTGGTCGCAAACCCCAAGGGCGAGATCATTCCCCGACCCATCAAGAGCAATTTCCGCGAGGGTCTCTCGGTCCTCGAATACTTCATCTCGACCCACGGTGCCCGGAAGGGTTTGGCCGACACGGCGTTGCGAACTGCAGACTCGGGATACCTGACGCGCCGTCTCGTCGACGTTTCGCAGGAACTGATCGTGCGCGAACACGACTGTGGCAGCCCGCGTGGTATCTGGCTCGATGGGATCTCCGACGATCCTGATCTGTACCGCTTGCTCGAGACCAAGATTCTTGGGCGTTACCTGGCCGAGAACCTGACGCTCGACGACGGAACGGTTGTCGAGCGCAACACCGAAATCGACGATGAGTTGCAGCAGCGGCTGGCCGTCGACGCGGTCGTCACACGCGTGCGTGCACGGTCGGTCCTGACCTGCGACTCGCTCGTCGGAATCTGTGCGCTGTGTTACGGACGGATGCTTGCAACCGGCAAACTCGTTGATCTTGGCGAGGCCGTCGGGATCATTGCAGCGCAGTCGATTGGCGAGCCCGGAACACAGCTGACGATGCGTACGTTCCACACCGGTGGTGTGGCGGGTGAGGACATCACCCACGGCCTCCCACGTGTCGTGGAGCTCTTCGAGGCACGGACGCCGAAGGGTGCATCGACGCTGGCGGAGTCCTCTGGAGTCGTGCGCATCGGGGAGAACGAGAAGGGCGAGCGAATCGTTGTCGTCATCTCCGACGATGGCACCGAAGAGGAACACGTCATCTCGCGTCGTGCCCATGTCGTGGTTGTCGACGGCCAAGAGGTGGCCGCCGGGGATCGCCTCGTCGGCGACGTCAAGACGCCGCTGGACCCGAAGAAGATCCTGGAAATCAAGGGTATTCGCGAGACCCAGCAGTACCTCGTGGACGAGGTGCAGAAGGTGTACCGCGAGCAGGGCGTTTCGATCCACGACAAGCATGTCGAACTCATCGTGCGCCAGATGTTGCGCCGTGTTGCCGTCTCCGATTCGGGGAACAGCGCGTTCTTGCCTGGCGAGAAGGTCGACTCGCGTATCTACGCAGATACCAACCGTCGGCTGGTCGAAGAAGGTCTTGCTCCGGCGGAGGGTCGTCCAGAACTCATGGGTATCACGAAGGCGTCGTTGGCGACCGACTCATGGCTCTCGGCAGCATCCTTCCAGGAGACCACGCGGGTGCTCACCGAGGCAGCTATCGAGGGACGCAAGGACGGGCTCTACGGTCTCAAGGAGAACGTGATCATCGGCAAGCTCATCCCTGCGGGCACGGGCATGCTGCGATACCGCGATGTCGAGTTGACCGCTCCCGACTATCAGCCCTTGCCGTTCTATTCCTCCGAGAGTGACGGCGATGTGGACCTTGCAGACTGGCTCCGTGACACGAGTGCGGGAATGTCAGGAGAGGCTTACGGCGCCGCTGGGGCAGGCGGGGAGACGGGTTCGCAGTTCTTCACCATGAGTTCTGCCGGTGACGCCATCGGCGCCGATGACATCGCGGCCGTGCTTGGGGTCAGCGCGCCAGGCGAGGTCGTAGTAAGCGAGCCCGATGGTGCGTCTCCTGAGGGTCATGGATCGATCAGCGGAGTGGCGGGTGAATAGTCGTCGCGACCGGGACTAGTTGCCTCAAGCGTCCAGAATCCGTATCCTTGCCGACTGGCTCGATGCCCTCAAATTGCGAGGGCGGGCGCGCATGCACAATCGTCGGCTGCCGCTGTGTCAGAAACAAGCGTTCATAGCGTCATCCGTTGTCGTGAAGTCCGAACATTACTCAGTGAGTCCTCAAGGAGCAGCGTGCCCACGATTGCCCAGCTAGTCCGCAAGGGTCGTCAGACCAAGCCGGAGAAGTCCAAGACTCCGGCGTTGAAGTCGTCGCCGCAGCGCCGTGGCGTGTGCACCCGCGTCTTCACGACCACGCCGAAGAAGCCCAACTCTGCCCTCCGCAAGGTCGCCCGTGTTCGGCTGACCACGGGCGTTGAGATCACGGCGTATATCCCTGGAATCGGGCACAACCTTCAGGAGCACTCGATCGTCTTGGTGCGCGGGGGCCGTGTCAAAGACCTGCCGGGTGTTCGTTACAAGATCGTGCGCGGGGCGCTTGATGCCGGTGGCGTCGCCAACCGCAAGCAGGCTCGCAGCCGTTACGGCGCAAAGAAGGTCTGACCATGCCTAGGAAGGGACCGGCACCCCGTCGCGATCTCATGCCCGACCCGATTCACCGGTCGGTCGTTGTCACGCAGTTGGTCAACAAGGTGCTACTGGACGGAAAGCGTTCGGTCGCCGAGAAGATCGTCTACGACGCCCTCGCAGAGATCGAGCGCAAGACCGGCGCGGACCCGATACCAGCGCTGAAGCGCGCGGTGGAGAATGTCCGCCCGGCTCTGGAGGTACGAAGCCGACGTGTCGGTGGCGCGACCTACCAAGTCCCAGTCGAGGTGCGACCCAGACGTGCCACCACGCTGGCCATCCGTTGGATCGTCGGTTATTCGCGCCAGCGTCGCGAGAAGACGATGGCTGAGCGCCTCGCAGCCGAGCTTCTCGATGCCAGCAACGGGATCGGCGCAGCGAACAAGCGCCGTGAGGACCTCCAGAAGATGGCCGAGTCGAACAGGGCGTTCGCTCACTACCGCTGGTAGAGCGAGTAGGCCGTCTGCAATGTGCGTCCAGCCCGCCTGATACCCGGCGTCTTTCGCCGACCACCGAAATTCGAGCAGTAGAGAAGAAGCAGAACATGGCAGACGACAAGACGGTGCCGACCGCTCGAGAGGTCCCGCTCGAGCGAACCCGCAATATCGGCATCATGGCGCACATCGACGCTGGAAAAACCACGACGACAGAGCGCATCCTTTACTACACCGGTCGAACCTACAAGATCGGCGAGGTGCACGAGGGCGCCGCGGTCATGGACCACATGGCCCAAGAGCAGGAACGCGGCATCACCATCACCTCCGCCGCGACCACCTGCGAGTGGGATGGCGTCCAGATCAACATCATCGACACGCCCGGGCACGTGGACTTCACCGTCGAGGTCGAGCGGTCGTTGCGGGTCCTCGACGGAGCGGTCGCGGTCTTCGATGCCGTCGCAGGTGTGGAGCCTCAAACCGAAACTGTCTGGCGCCAGGCCAACAAGTACAACGTTCCGCGGATGTGCTTTGTCAACAAGATGGACAGGATCGGCGCTGACTTCTATCGCTGCGTCGACATGATCAAGGACCGTCTCGCGGCGACCGTCGCGGTCGTCCAGTTGCCGATCGGATCCGAGAGCGAGTTCCTCGGTGTTGTGGATCTTGTCACGATGAAGGCTGTGACCTGGCCAGTCGACGACAAGTCCGAGGGTCAGGATTTCACCATTGGCGAGATTCCTGCAGAGCTGGCCGATCAGGCCGCTGACTATCGGGCGCGTCTTCTTGACGCAATCGCGGCTGCGGATGACGCCGTGATGGAGAAGTATCTCGCTGACGAAGAGCTGACCGTCGCGGAGATCAAACACGCCATCCGGAAGGGAACCATTGCCGGCGAGTTCGTCCCGGTGCTGTGCGGTTCGGCCTTCAAGAACAAAGCGGTTCAGCCGATGTTGGATGCGGTCGTTGCATTTCTTCCGTCGCCGTTGGACGTGCCCCCTGTCGCAGGAACGCCCATGTCGGGGGAGGGCGAACTGACTCGGGACCACAGTCCAGATGCTCCGTTTGCGGCGCTGGCCTTCAAGATTGTGGCGGACCCTTTCGGCAAGCTCACCTATTTCCGGGTGTACTCAGGCAGGATCGAGAAGGGCGCCGAGGTCTACAACTCCACCAAGGATCGCAAGGAGCGCATCGGTCGGATTCTTCGGATGCATGCCAACCAGCGGGAAGACGTTGAAGTGGCATTCGCCGGAGACATCGTCGCGGGACTGGGTTTCAAACAGACAACGACCGGTGACACGCTCTGCGATCGTGCGCACCCGATCATTCTCGAGCGCATGGTCTTCCCGGTCCCGGTCATCTCGGTTGCCATCGAGCCGAAGACCAAAGCAGACCAGGACAAGCTCGGCAGGGCCCTCGGATCGCTTTCCGACGAGGACCCGACCTTTCAGGTTCACACCGACGACGAGACCGGCCAAACGATCATTGCCGGTATGGGCGAGCTTCACCTCGAGATTCTTGTCGACCGGATGAAGCGAGAGTTCAACGTCGACGCCAACGTTGGTAAGCCTCAGGTCGCGTACCGCGAGACGATTCTCAAGCCCATCGAGAAGGTGGAGTGCCGCTACGTCCGCCAGACAGGCGGTCGTGGTCAGTTCGCACACGTCCAGATCAAGTTGGAGCCCACGGGACCCGGCGGTGGTTACGAATTCGTCGACCAAATCAAGGGCGGTGTCATTCCCAAGGAGTACATCCCGTCGGTGGATGCCGGAATCATCGAGGCGATGGCCGGTGGTGTCCTCGCTGGTTACCAGCTCGTCGATGTTCGGGCCACACTGACCTACGGTTCGTTCCATGAGGTCGACTCCTCGGAGATGGCATTCCGTATTGCCGGGTCGATGGCTCTGAAGGACGCAGCGCGTAAGGCCGGCATCGCCTTGTTGGAGCCGGTCATGAAGGTCGAGGTCGTGACACCTGATGACTTCATGGGTGACGTCATCGGCGACATCAACTCACGCCGAGGCCAGGTCGAGGGCATGGAACAGCGCTCGAATGCGCAGATTATTCGCGCGCTCGTGCCGCTGGCGGAGATGTTCGGCTACGTTGGTGACCTTCGGTCTCGGACCCAAGGGCGCGCGACCTACTCGATGCACTTCGATTCGTACCAGCAAGTGCCCGACTCGATCGCGCAGGAGATCACTGCTCGCGTCAGGGGTGAGTAAGACCGCCTAATCTGCCTCGTCTCGCTCCAGGCGTCGACACGGCAGCTGTTCGTCCACACCACCGTTCATTCACACAAGGAGTACAGGGTTCCATGGCCAAAGAGAAGTTCGAGCGGACTAAGCCGCATTTGAACGTTGGCACGATGGGTCATATTGACCATGGGAAGACGACGTTGACGGCTGCGATTACGCGGGTGTTGGCGGAGGGTAATCCGAAGGTGAAGGCGACGGCGTTTGATCAGATTGATAAGGCGCCTGAGGAAAAGGCTCGTGGTATTACGATCAATATTTCGCATGTGGAGTATGAGACGGAGAATCGTCATTATGCGCATGTGGATATGCCTGGGCATGCGGATTACATCAAGAATATGATTACGGGTGCTGCGCAGGTGGATGGCGCGATTTTGGTGGTTGCTGCGACGGATGGTCCGATGCCGCAGACGCGTGAGCATGTGTTGTTGGCGCGGCAGGTGGGTGTGCCGTCGATTGTGGTGGCGTTGAATAAGTGTGATCAGGTTGAGGACGAAGAGTTGTTGGAGCTTGTGGAGCTCGAGGTTCGTGAGTTGTTGACGGCGTTCGAGTTTCCTGGTGATGATACGCCGATTGTGCGGGTGTCGGCGTTGAAGGCGTTGGATGGTGATAAGGACGCTGCTGCTGGGATTTTGGAGTTGATGGCGGCGGTGGATTCGTTTGTTCCTGAGCCTGTTCGTGAGTTGGATAAGCCGTTTTTGATGCCGATTGAGGATGTTTTTTCGATTACGGGTCGTGGGACGGTTGTGACGGGCAAGGTTGAGCAGGGGATTGTTCATACTGGTGATGAGGTTGAGATCATTGGTATTCGTGCGACGACGAAGACGACGTGTACTGGTGTTGAGATGTTCCGGAAGTTGCTTGATGAGGGTCGGGCTGGGGACAATATTGGTGCGTTGTTGCGTGGGACGAAGAAGGAAGATGTTGAGCGTGGTCAGGTTTTAGCGAAGCCTGGGAGTATTACGCCGCATACGAATTTTGAGGCTCAGGTTTATATTTTGACGAAGGAGGAGGGTGGTCGTCATTCTCCTTTCTTTTCGAATTATCGGCCGCAGTTTTATTTCCGGACGACGGATGTGACGGGGAAGATTGAGTTGCCGTCGGGTACGGAGATGGTGATGCCGGGTGATAACACGGAGATGACGGTGGAGTTGATTGCGCCGATTGCGATGGAGGATGGTCTGCGGTTCGCGATCCGTGAGGGTGGGCGTACTGTGGGTGCTGGTCGTGTCGTGAAGATCTTGAAGTAGTAGAGGGAACAACAAACCATGGCAAACGACAAAGGCCAGAAGATCCGTATTCGGCTGAAGGCCTACGACCACGAGATCATCGACCAATCGACGAAGAAGATTGTCGAGACGGTCCTGCGCACGCAGGCCAAGATCCGCGGTCCCGTACCGTTGCCGACCGAGATTCACCGTTACTGCGTCATCCGTTCGCCCCACGTCGACAAGGACTCTCGGGAGCACCTCGAGATGAGGATTCACAAGCGTCTGATCGACATCGTGGAGCCCACGTCCAAGACCGTCGAGTCGCTCCAGCGGTTGGATCTTCCCGCTGGGGTCGACATCGAGATCAAGCTCGGGCAGGTGTAGGACGTCGTTAGGTAGTTTCTCCTTCGCCGGCCTCGACACGTGGTGATCGCCGGCGCTAGAGTTCCCCCTCTCGTGCCCGGGACAAACAGCGTCGCCGGCACCGATAGCCGACTTCACCGTTTCGCCTTCCTGTTCGCCAACTGAAGTCTGCGTACGCCGCGCTTGCGGGACTGCGCAGCACAACCGTTTGACGCTCCGTCCGGCGCTCTGCCGGCGGAGCGTTCGCGTGAGTCACCTGCACTAGCAACATGTCGAGCACATCTCGTAGAGCACAAGGACGCAGCCGCCATGCCAAGCAAGGGAATCCTCGGGCGCAAGCTCGGTATGACCCAAGTCTGGGACGCCGAGAACCGGTTGGTGCCGGTCACGGTTATTCAGGCTGGTCCCTGCAGCGTCGTACAGCTCAAGACGCCCGAGCGCGACGGATACTCGGCGGTACAGCTCTCTTTCGGCGAGACGAAGGCCACTCGGCTGAGTAAGCCTGAACTGGGTCACTTGAAGAAGGCCAACGCTGCACCGTCCAAGCATCTCGCAGAGCTGCGCGTCGGCGACCTGAGTGGTTTCGAGGTTGGTCAAGTCATCCAGGCGGATCTTTTCGAGGCCGGGCGAGCGGGTTGATGTCACCGGAGTCTCGAAGGGCAAGGGTTTCGCCGGCGGTATGAAGCGCCACAATTTCAAGGGTCAAGGCGCATCGCACGGTAACCACAAGAAGCACCGTGCGCCGGGGTCAATCGGTGCGTGTGCGACGCCTGCGAGGGTGTTCAAGGGACAGAAGATGGCTGGGCAAATGGGTGATGTGAAGACCACGACGCAGAACCTCATGGTTGTCCAGGGTGACCCGGAGCGAGGTTTGATCCTGGTGAAGGGCTCGATCCCTGGCGCGACGGGTGCGTTGGTGTTCGTGCGCAACGCAGTAAAGGCGGCTTCCAAGTGACGGCGGTCGACATCAAGACGGTGGCCGGAACCAGTGCTGGTTCGGCAGATCTCTCCGACGAGATCTTTGGTATCGAACCCAACCTCGCGGTGCTCCACCAGGTCGTCACTGCGCAGCTCGCCGCAGCGCGTGCCGGGACGCACAGCACCAAGACCCGTGCCGAAGTGGCCGGTGGTGGCGCGAAGCCCTGGCGTCAGAAGGGTACCGGTCGTGCTCGCCAAGGATCCACACGCGCGCCGCACTGGCGCGGCGGTGGCGTGGCTCATGGGCCCAAGCCGCGTGATTACTCGCAGCGCACACCCAAGAAGATGATCCGCCTGGCATTGCGCTCGGCGCTCTCGGATCGTGCACGTGAGGGCAAGGTCATGATCGTTGAGAGCTGGGGAATCGAGGCTCCCAGCACGAAGGCCGCGATCACGATTCTCCAGAAGCTTGGATTGCGGCCGGAGGGCCTTCGTGCGCCGCGGGTGCTGATCGTCTTGGATCGAACCGAAGCCGTCGTGTGGAAGTCGTTCCGAAACCTGGGCGAGCGTGTGCAGATCATCCTGCCCGAGGAGCTCAACGCGTACGACGTCTTGGTGAACGACTGGATTGTCTTTTCCACAGCGACGCTCGAGACCGCCACTGCCCGCTTGAGCAAGGTTGGAGGCACACGGTGAGAAGTCGTGACCCGCGCGACATCATTGTCCGCCCCGTGGTGTCGGAGAAGTCCTACGCAGCGTTCGACGCGAACATCTACACCTTTGTCGTCGCGCCCGATGCGAACAAGATCGAAATCAAACACGCAATCGAGACCATCTTCGGCGTGAGGGTCACGAACGTGAACACCATGAATCGAGTTGGCAAGCGCAAGCGCAACCGTCGCACGGGTGGCTGGGGTAAGCGCCCCGACCTGAAGCGCGCGGTCGTCTCACTGCGAGACGGCGACCGTATAGAGATCTTCGGAGGCTGACGGTCATGGGTGTTCGGAAACGTAAACCGACGAGTCCGGGGCGTCGATTCCAGACTGTCTCGGACTTTGCAGACATCACCAAAGACAAGCCTGAGCGTTCCCTCGTCAAGCCGAAGGCGCGTACCGGCGGCCGGAATGCCTACGGACGCATGACCGCGCGCCACCGCGGTGGTGGCCACAAGCAGAAGTACCGCGTGGTGGACTTCCGTCGCGAGAAGGACGGCGTGCCCGCGAAGGTCGCTGCCATCGAATATGACCCCAACCGCAACGCGCGGATCGCGCTGTTGCACTTCCTCGACGGCGAGAAGCGCTACATCCTCGCCCCGGCGGGTGTCGGTGTTGGTGACATGCTGCAGAACGGTCAAGGTTCCGAGATCCGTGCAGGCAATGCCTTGCCGTTGCGGTACATCCCGGTGGGTACGGTCGTCCACAACGTGGAACTCAAGCCAGGCGGCGGTGGCAAGATGGGCCGGGGTGCGGGGGCCGCGATCCAGCTGGTTGCAAAAGAGGGCCTGTACGCGACATTGCGCCTGCCGTCGTCGGAAATGCGACGGGTACCCATCGACTGTCGCGCCACGGTAGGCAGTGTCGGAAACGCCGAAGCCGGATTGATCAAGATCGGTAAGGCAGGCCGCAACCGCTGGAAGGGCAAGCGACCGCACGTTCGTGGTGTGGCCATGAACCCCGTCGACCACCCACTTGGTGGTGGCGAGGGCAAGAGTTCCGGTGGACGTCACCCCGTTTCGCCATGGGGTAAGCCCGAGGGCCGTACCCGCACCAAGGGCAAGAAGTCCGACTCGATGATCGTTCGCCGCCGCCGCGGTCGCGGTTCCCGGAGGTAGTACAGATGCCCCGTAGCCTAAAAAAGGGTCCGTTCGTCGATGATCACCTGCAGGTGAAGATCGATCGTCAGAACGCGGCCGGCGATCGCAAGGTCATCAAGACCTGGTCGCGCCGTTCGACGATCACGCCGGATTTTGTCGGCCACACCTTGGCGGTCCATGACGGGCGCAAACACGTACCGGTCTATGTCTCCGAATCGATGGTGGGTCACAAACTCGGCGAGTTCGCCCCCACCCGCACGTTCAAGTACCACGCGGGCCAAGAGAAGTCGACCCGGCGATGACCGAGACCCGCGCAAGTCTGCGCAACCTCGGAACCTCGCCCTACAAGGTCCGTGAGGTTCTCGGCCTGATCCGTGGACTTGACGTCGAGGCGGCGCGTCGAGTCCTGCAGTTCTGCGAGCGCGATGCGGCAACCGACGTCTTGAAGCTGCTCGACTCGGCAGTTGCGAACGCAGAGCACAACGACAACCTCGTGGCCGACGAGCTCTACATCGTGCGCACCTACGCGAACGAGGGTCCTACTGCGAAACGGTGGCGTCCACGCGCACGGGGCCGGGGTACGCAGATCCGCAAGCGCACCTGTCACGTCACGATCATCCTTGCCCGCTACAGCGACGAGGAGCTCGTGGTACGCGCCCGCCGGGAACAGTCGGCGGAGGCGTCTGGCCGTAAGACGCGCACGCCGATTCGTCGACGTCGTCGTGTCGCAGTTCCTGACCACGACCACGATCACGATGGTCACGACCACGACCACGACCACGACCATGTTGACGAACACGAGGCACCGGAAGTGATCGACGAGGCCGAAACCCCGGTCGCCGAGGAAACGGTCCCGGTCGCCGAGGCCACGCCTGCTGAGGAGCGCGAGTAATGGGTCAGAAGGTCAATCCCTATGGCTTCCGCCTTGGAGTCACCACCGACTGGAAGTCGCGGTGGTTCGCTACGGGGCAGGAATACACGGACTCGTTGATCGAGGACTGGAAGATTCGCGACTATCTGCGCACGATGCTGGCACGCGCGGCCGTCAGCCGTATTGAAGTCGAGCGCACTCGCGACAAGCTTCGGGTCGATGTCTATACCGCTCGTCCGGGAATCGTGATCGGGCGGCGCGGCGCTGAGGCCGACAAGCTGCGTGCCGGTCTGCTCAAGATCACGGGAAACCCGAAGATTCACTTCAACATTCAAGAGATCAAGCAACCTGAGCTTGACGCAACGCTGATCGCCCAGGGCGTTGCGGACCAACTCGGCCAGCGAGTCTCCTTCCGTCGCGCGATGAAGCGCGCCGTGCAAACGGCGATGAAGGCCGGGGCTCAGGGCATCCGGGTGCAGTGTGGTGGTCGCCTGGGTGGCGCCGAGATGTCCCGCAAGGAGTGGTACCGCGAAGGGCGCGTGCCGCTGCACACCCTGCGTGCGGATATCGATTACGGCGCAGCTGAAGCAGCAACGACATTCGGTCGCATCGGTGTCAAAGTGTGGATTTACAAGGGCGACATCCTCCCCTACAAGACGGCCGTCGAGGACAAGATCAGCCGTGAGGCTGCGATGGCTGTTGGTGAACCGTCGGGTGGCCCGACACGACGGGTCGTCAGCGCCGGCGGTGGGCGTCGTCGTCCAGCTCCTGCTGCAGAACCTGTGTCTGTCGAGGCAATGGCTGCCTCGGACCTGGTGGTGGACGCCACACCCGTTGTCAAAGAAGCGGATCCCGAACTGGAACGACTTCTCGCAGAAGAAGAAGAGATCGAGCGTCGCACCCGCGAGCACCACGAAGCTCCCAAGTTCCACGCGGAAGACTGAGGCCTGATCATGTTGATGCCGAGGAAAGTTCGCCACCGGAAGGTCCAGCGGGGCCGTATGACTGGTGCCGCGAAGGGTGGCACGCGTGTCACGTTTGGTGACTATGGCATTCAGGCTCTCGAGCCCGCGTGGGTGACCAACCGGCAGATCGAAGCCGCCCGTATCGCGATGACTCGTTACATCAAGCGTGGTGGGAAGGTCTGGATCAATGTCTTTCCCGATAAGCCCATTACGCAGAAGCCTGCTGAGACGCGGATGGGTTCGGGCAAGGGAAACCCCGAACATTGGGTTGCGGTCGTGAAGCCTGGCCGAGTGCTCTTCGAGCTCTCGGGTGTTCCCGAGAACACGGCGCGTGAGGCGATGCGTCTTGCAATGCACAAGCTCCCGATGAAGACGCGGTTCATCCTCAGAACGGAAGAGGCGTAATGGCAGCGGCCGCCAAGGAACTGCACTCGATCAACGATGTCGAACTCGCACATCGTCGCAACGAGGCGAAAGAGGAGTTGTTCAATCTGCGGTTCCAAAACGCTACGGGCCAGCTCGACAATTTTGCCCGTATCAAGGAAGTGCGCCGCCAGGTTGCGCGAATCGAGACGATTCTGCGTGATCGTGAGATCGCAGCGGCCGAAGCCGCAGCGGAGGGATGACCATGGCCGACGAAGTCACGACCGATGAGACTGCGACGGAGCGGGCGAACTCGCGCAAGACCCGTGAAGGTCTCGTGGTGTCGACCAAGATGGACAAGACAGCGGTCGTTGCAGTCATCGACAGTGTCCGTCACCGTCGATACCGCAAGACGATGCAGCGCACCCGCAAGTTGTATGCCCATGACCAGGACAACAGTTCACGTGTTGGTGACCGCGTGTTGATCGCGGAGACGCGGCCGCTATCCCGTTTGAAGCGGTGGCGGATTGTCGAAGTCCTCGAGCGGGCCCGGTAGGAGAGCACGCCGTCATGATTCAGCAGGAGAGCAGGCTCAAGGTTGCGGACAACTCCGGTGCGCGCGAGGTCTTGTGTATCAAGGTCCTCGGCGGGAGCCGGCGTCGTTACGCCAGCATCGGTGACATCTTTGTCGCCACTGTCAAAGACGCGCAGCCTGGCGCGGCGGTGAAGAAGGGCGACGTCGTCAAGTGCGTCGTTGTTCGGACCAAGAAGGAGAAGCGTCGTCAAGATGGCAGCTACATCCGGTTCGATGAGAACGCGGCTGTGTTGATCAAAGATGACCTCACGCCGAGAGGGACGCGAATTTTCGGCCCGGTTGGCCGTGAGTTACGCGACCGTAAGTTCATGCGCATCGTGTCGCTCGCGCCGGAGGTTTTGTGACTGTGAAGCTCCGCAAAGGTGACCGTGTGCGCGTGCTTGCGGGCAAGGACATTGGCAAGGAAGGCGAGATCACAGCGGTATTCCTCTCGCGTAACCGCGTCATCGTCACGAGTCCGCAACTGATCAACGTGGTGAAGAAGCATCAGAAGGCGACCCGAGCGATGTCCCAGGGCGGGATTATCGACAAGGAGATGCCGATTCACGTTTCGAACGTGGCGTTGCTCTGTTCGAAGTGCGGTCCGACCCGTGTGGGTTACCGGTTCGACGGCGACACCAAGATTCGGATCTGTCGTAAGTGTGGGGGTGGTGTTTGATGGCTGTGACCAAGCAGGATCGCCCGCGCCTCCAGGCTCGTTACGACGCGGAGATCCGTTCCTCGTTGCAGCAGGAGTTGGGCGTTACCAATGTCATGCAGGTCCCGACGTTGTCGAAGATCGTCTTGAACTGCGGCGTCGGTCGTGCGACCCAACAGGCGTCGTTGCTTGACGGTGCGATCAATGACCTCACGATCATCACGGGCCAAAAGCCGATGGTGACGCGGGCTACGAAGTCGATTGCTGGGTTCAAGCTCCGAGAAGGCAACGCCATCGGTGCCAAGGTCACGCTTCGGGGCGCACGGATGTGGGAGTTCTACGACAGGCTTGTCAGTCTGGCGATTCCGCGGATCCGCGACTTTCGCGGGCTCAATCCCGATTCTTTCGACGGACGTGGCAACTACACGTTCGGCGTCACCGAACAAGTCATATTTCCCGAGATCGATTACGACAAGATCGATACATCCCGGGGCATGGACATCACTGTCGTCACTACGGCCACGACCGACGAACACGGCCGGGCCCTCATGCGAGCGCTCGGATTTCCGTTCCGGCGTCCCGCCACGAATCAGGGGTAATCAATGGCGAAGAAGGCGTTGGTTCAAAAGCAGCAGCGCACACCGAAGTTCAAGGTGCGCGGCTACACCCGTTGCCGCCGGTGCGGGCGACCGCGCGCGGTGTACAAGCGCTTCGGCCTGTGCCGAATTTGTTTGCGGGTCATGGTTCATGCCGGCGAAGTGCCGGGCATGACAAAGGCGTCGTGGTGAGAGGAGTCCGGCGATGACGATGACCGACCCGATCGCCGACATGCTCACGCGTCTGCGGAATGCGAACACCGCGTTCCACGACGACGTCGTGATGCCGTCCTCCAAACTCAAGGAGGCGTTGGCGAAGATCCTCGTGAGCGAGGGATACATCACCGATTTTGCAGTCGACGACGACGTCACGCGCCCTGGGCGCAAGCTGTCGATCCGGCTCAAGTACACGCAGGATCGGCGACGCACGATTTCCGGTATCAAGCGCGTGTCGAAACCTGGACTGCGTGTATACACGCCGGCCCACCAGGTTCCGCGTGTGCTCGGGGGCATGGGAATCGCGATCCTTTCCACCAATCAGGGATTGATGACCGACCGCGAGGCGCGCAAGCGCAACGTGGGCGGCGAGATCCTCTGCCAGGTCTGGTAACGAAAGAGCACTGACAGCATGTCTCGTATTGGCAAGCAGCCCATTGCAGTACCGAGTGGCGTCGACGTAACGCTGAACGGTGTGCATGTGACCGTCAAAGGTCCCAAAGGCACGCTCGAGCACGTTGCTCCGACGCAGATTACGATTGCCCGCGAGGGCGACGAGTTGGTGGTGACCAGAGCCAACGACGAGCGGATGAGTCGATCGCTGCACGGTCTCACCCGTTCGCTGGTGGCCAACATGGTCTCCGGCGTCTCGACAGGATTCAGTCGCGAACTGGACATCATCGGTGTCGGGTACCGCGTCCAGGCGCAGGGCCCCGACAAGATCGAGCTCCAGGTCGGTTACTCGCATTCGGTGCCTTTTGTGGCGCCAGCAGGAATCACATTCGAGGTCCCGACCCCGACGAAGATCATTGTTCGCGGCTTCGACAAGCAGCTCGTTGGCCAGGTGGCCGCCAATATCCGCAAGATCCGTAAGCCCGAGCCCTACAAGGGCAAGGGCATTCGCTACGCCGACGAGCGCGTGTTGCGCAAGGCCGGGAAGTCGGCGAAGTCAAGGTAAGGAAATGAAGACACGATGAGTGTGAGCAGAAGCGAAGCCCGGGCCCGGCGTCATCGTCGTGTCCGAAAGAAGGTCCGTGGAACGGTCGAACGGCCGCGCCTTGCGGTCTTCCGGTCCAACAAGCACATCTATGCCCAGGTCATCGATGATGTCAATGGGCGTACGCTTGCCGCTGCGTCGACTGTGGAGGCCGGCGGGACAGCGGGTTCTGCATCGTCGGTGGCCTCGGCGAAGCACGTTGGCAAGCTTGTCGGCGATCGCGCGCGAGCAGCGGGGATTTCCACGGTCGTGTTCGACCGCGGAGGATTCAAGTTCCACGGTCGTGTTGCGGGCGTCGCCGAAGGCGCGCGCTCAGCTGGGCTCGAGTTCTAGGTAGCGGAGAGGATCGGACATGGCCGAAGGCCAGTACGAAGAGCGAGTGATCGCAATCAACCGAGTAGCGAAGGTCGTCAAGGGCGGTCGGAGATTCTCCTTTACTGCCCTCGTGGTCGTAGGTGATGGCGCGGGGAATGTCGGTCTCGGATATGGCAAGGCAAAGGAGGTGCCTGCTGCAATCCAAAAGGGAATGGAGGAGGCGCGTAAGAATGTCTTCGCTGTCCCACTGGCTGGCTCAACCGTTACCCATCAACTTGTCGGTCGGCACGACTCGGCAAGGGTCCTCATCAAGCCGGCGTCGCCTGGAACGGGTGTGATCGCCGGTGGTGCGGCACGAGCAATTCTCGAGGCTGCCGGTGTCCACGACGTGCTCGCAAAGTCGCTGGGTTCGTCCAACGCGATCAACGTGTCCCGCGCGACGATCAACGGATTGCGGGAACTCCGTAGGCCTGACGAAATCGCAAAGATGCGCGGCCTTTCTGAAGAAGAGGTGTCGACACCGGGCATGTTGCGCGCGTACCGCGAACGTAACCGACGTAAGACGGCACCGACTGAGGTCAAGTAATGGCAACGGAACTGCGTATCACGCAGGTGCGCTCGGTCATTGGTTCGAAGCCGAAGCACCGCGGCACGATCCGCGCGCTGGGTCTCAAGCGCATCAACCACACGGTGTCTCAGCCTGATCGTCCCGAGATCCGCGGGATGCTCGCGCGCGTAGCGCATCTCGTGAAGGTAGAGGAACTATGAAGATCCACGACCTCAAGCCGGCCGAAGGATCCAAGAAAGCGCGCCGACGGGTCGGTCGCGGTATAGCGGGTAAGGGTGGAAAGACTGCTGGTCGTGGCCAGAAGGGTCAGGGCGCGCGTAACAACATCAAGCCCGGATTCGAAGGCGGCCAGACACCCTTGGTTCGTCGTACTCCGAAGGCCAAGGGCTTCAAGAACCCATTTCGCGTCGAGTATGTCGTGATCAACCTTGACACGTTGGCCGACTTCGAGGCTGGCAGCGTTGTCGATCCGGAGTCGTTGCGTGGGAAGGGCCTGGTTGCGAAGCAGGGACTCGTGAAGGTCCTCGCGCGTGGTGAACTGGCCAAGGCCTTGACCGTACGCGCGCATGGCTTTTCGAGTGCTGCCACCGCAGCGATCGAGGCGGCCGGCGGAACAGTCGAAGTGTTGTCGTCGCCGTACGGCGACCGGCGTCCACCTGCCCGTGGGAACGCACTGACGAACCGGTAGGCTCGGGCCTTCCAGGACCGGGTCAGGAGGCGGTAAACCCAATGTTGTCCCGTCTGCGAAACATGTTCCGGGTTCCCGACCTTCGGAACAAGATTTTCTTCACCCTGGGGATCATCGCGGTGTACCGGCTCGGTACACACGTGCCAGTCCCGTTCGTCGACTTCGAACAGATCAAGAATCTGCAGGACAACGCGACGAAAGGCGGCGTGCTTGCGTTCTTGAACCTCTTCTCCGGCGGTGCGATTACCAGCGTCGCGGTGTTCTTTCTCGGCATCATGCCGTACATCACGGCATCGATCATCATGCAGTTGTTGGGTGTGGTGATCCCCAAGTTGGAGCAATGGCGCCAAGAAGGCCAGGTCGGTCAGAAGAAGCTCACGCAATGGACCCGCTATCTCACGGTCGCGTTGGCACTTGTGCAGTCCACCGGGTTCGTCTTTGCGTTGAAGACCGGAAATCCGACGCTGTTCGGTACCCAGCTCCCTGAGAACATGGAGTTGATCCCCAACTTCAGTGCTCCGCGGGCCCTGATGATCATTCTGACGTGGACGGCAGGAACGGCAGTTGTGATGTGGCTGGGTGAACTCGTGACCCAGCGCGGTATCGGTAACGGCATGTCGATCCTGATCTTCGCGTCCGTGGTGTCACGGCTGCCTTCGGAGGGTTCGGTCATCTACTCCCAGGTAGGAAAGTTTCAGTTCTTCACCATCCTGTTGATTGGCATCGGGATGATCGCGGCGATCGTTTTCGTCGAGTCAGGGCAGCGGCGAATACCTGTGCAGTTCGCAAAACGGGTCGTTGGGCGCCGGATGTACGGTGGTCAGAGCACATACATCCCGCTCAAGGTCAATCAGTCGGGTGTGATCCCGGTGATTTTCGCGAGCTCGATCCTTTCGTTCCCGGCCCTTATCGCAACGGCGCTGAACAACGAGTGGATGCAGGACATCACGAACAAGTATCTGTTGGGCGAGGGCACGACCAGTGTTGTCTACATGACCCTGTTCACCGTCATGATCGTGTTCTTCGCGTACTTCTATACGGCAATCGCGTTCAACCCGGAACAGCAGGCCGACATCATTCGCAAGCAGGGCGGGTTCATCCCCGGTATTCGTCCGGGACCACCAACCGAGAAGTATCTCTCCAAGGTGTTGAATCGCATCACCTTGCCTGGGTCACTGTTCCTGGCGCTGATTGCGCTCGCTCCACTCTTGACGTTCCGCTTGTGGAACATCGCGAACTTCCCGTTTGGAGGTACCGCGATCCTCATCACCGTCGGCGTGGCACTCGAGACAATGAAACAGATCGATAGTCAACTGATGATGCGAAACTACGAAGGCTTTCTGGCCTCATAACGATGACGAGATTCCTATTCCGTGTGGCCCGCGGAGCACCGCGTGGCTAGGGGAGCGCGAGTCGTGCTGCTCGGCAGACAAGGTGCCGGGAAGGGCACGCAGGCCGGTCGCCTTGCCGAACATTTTGGGATCGTGCACCTGTCGACGGGTGAGCTGTTTCGTGCTGCGGCGCGGGCGGGCACCGCATTCGGGCTCGAGGCCAAGCGGTACATGGATGGCGGCGAGCTCCTACCTGACGAGATCGTCGTAGGGGTTGTCGAGGAGCGATTCGCAGACAACAACAACCTCGTCGCCGGGTTCGTGCTCGATGGCTTCCCTCGAACTGCGGTGCAGGCTCGCGAGCTCGACCGGGTGCTCGGTGTTCATCGGCTGGACTTGGCGATTCAGCTCGAGGTACCCACGGAAATCGTGATGGATCGCCTTTCCGGGCGTCGCGTGTGCGTCGACTGCGGCGCCACCTATCACGTCAATCTTCCCCCGAAACGGCCGTGGATCTGTGACCAGTGTGGCGCCGATGTCATCCAACGCGAGGATGATACGGAATCTGCGGTTTTGCGGCGCCTCGAGATCTACGACATCGAGACGCTTCCACTGCTCGATTTCTATGCATGCGCGGACTTGCTCGTCACCGTTGACGGGGTCGGTGACGGCGATGCCGTGTTCAGCCGGCTCATCGCGGCTGTCGGTCGGCTTTCGTTGTCCACGCCGTGAGCGCACGGAAGAGCCCTGCGCAGATCGCGATCATGCGTCGTGCTGGACGCGTCGTCGCCGAGATGCACGAAGAATGCCGCCGGGTCGTCAAGCCGGGTGTCACCACTGCCGAGATCGACCTCGTGGCGCGCGAAGTGCTCGAGCGGCGTGGGGCGCGTTCGAATTTCTTGAACTACAACGGTTTTCCGGCTGTCATCTGCACGTCGCCGAATGACGTGGTCGTCCATGGCATCCCGAGCCCGAAGGTCGTCCTGGCCGAGGGCGACATCGTGGGACTTGATTGTGGGGCGATAGTCGAAGGCTGGCATGCGGACGCGGCGGTGACGGTCGGTGTCGGCACCATCAATGCTGAATCGCAGCGACTGATCGACGTCACGGAGTCTGCGCTGATGGCGGCCATCGCTGCCATCAGCGATGGCAATCGTCTCGGCGACATCGGCGCCGAGGTCCAGCGTGTGGCCGAGTCAGCTGGGTTCGCAGTTGTCCGGGGCTACACAGGACACGGCATTGGGACCGCTATGCATGAGGAACCAAGTGTTCCCAACCACGGCCCAGCGGGCCGGGGGTTAAGGCTCAAGCAAGGCATGGTCCTGGCAATTGAACCCATGGTGAACCTAGGCACCGACAAGACCAAGGTTCTCGATGACGAATGGACCGTGGTGACCGCTGACGGGCGGCGCTCTGCGCACTTCGAGCACACGATTGCCTTGACTGGTCACGGGCCGGTGATCCTCACGCTTCCCTGACTCGCGGATTGTCTCAGGGGCCCTTCGACGTGTATCGTGATGGGTCGCCCCAGGTTCTTCGGGCGCGCTTCAATCGCGCAAGTTTCGCAGGTGGTGCATTCTTCTGGCAAAGCCCAAGGACGACACGATCCTCGTCGAGGGGACTGTCGTCGAGCCGCTCCCCAATGCCATGTTCCGCGTTGAGCTCGAGAATGGGCACAAGGTTTTGGCACATATCTCCGGAAAGATGCGCATGCATTACATTCGCATCCTCCCGGGCGACCGGGTCCAGGTGGAACTTACGCCCTATGACCTCAGTCGCGGGCGCATCACGTATCGGTACAAGTAAGTGGCCAGCAACGAAAGACACTATGCGGTCATCGATGACGCCGGGCTGATGTTGAGCCCGTACAGAAAGAGTTCGGAATGAAGGTACGGCCTTCCGTCAAGAAGATCTGTGAGAAGTGCAAGGTGATTCGACGACACGGGTCTGTCCGCGTCATCTGTACGAATCCGCGCCACAAGCAGCGACAGGGTTAGGACCCAGGAGGCACGATGGCGCGTATCGCCGGAGTAGACGTTCCCCGCGAGAAGCGGCTGGAAATTTCACTGACCTACATTTTTGGAGTGGGTCGTTCGACCGCGCAGGCTGCCTGTGATGCGGTGGCGATCTCTCCGAACACGCGGGTGCGTGATCTCACAGACGAAGAGGTTGGTCGAATCCGTGCCTGGATCGATGCCAACGTCAAGGTCGAAGGTGACTTACGCCGCGAGGTGTCTGGTCACATCAAGCGCAAGATGGAGATCGGCACGTACCAGGGCCTGCGGCACCGCCGTGGTCTGCCCGTGCGAGGTCAACGGACGCGGACGAATGCACGAACCCGAAAAGGTCCGAAGAAGACCGTGGCGGGCAAGAAGCGCGCACGCAAATAGCCCAAGCGGCACACGTTCGTCTGGACGGGCGTACGCATTCACTGAGATCGAACGCGAAAGAGAGCCAAGGGGACTATGGCGAAGCCAGCGGCAGGAGGTCGACGCCCGAAGCGTCGAGAGCGCAAGAACATCGCCTACGGCGTGGCGCATATCAAGTCGTCATTCAACAACACGATTGTCACGATTGCCGACCAGCAAGGCAACACGATTGCATGGGCGTCATCGGGGAACGTCGGCTTCAAGGGGTCGAGGAAGTCGACACCGTTCGCGGCGCAGCTTGCAGCCGAGACTGCGGCGCGACGGGCCATGGAGCACGGCATTCGCCGCGTTGACGTCGTGGTGAAGGGACCGGGGTCTGGACGCGAAACGGCGATCCGTTCGATTCAGAACACCGGTATCGAAGTTGTTGGTATCAAGGACGTCACACCGATTCCGCACAACGGTTGCCGCCCGCCCAAGCGGCGCCGGGTCTAGGCGCGAGGGAGAACCGAGTTCATGGCGCGTTATACAGGACCGAAGGTCAAGCTTTCGCGACGCTTCGGAATCAACATCTTCGAGAACGAAAAGGGTGCTCGTGCCCTCGACAAGCGTCCGTATCCGCCGGGACAACACGGTCGTGGTCGGCGTCGGCAACCTTCGGAGTACTCGGTGCAGCTCGCCGAGAAGCAGAAGGCCAAGCAGATCTACGGTGTTCTCGAGAAGCAGTTCTCGAACCTGTACGTCGAAGCCAACCGGCAAAAAGGCATCACGGGTGAGAACCTGCTCGCGATGCTCGAACTTCGCCTTGACAATGTCGTATACCGTGCCGGCTGGGCCTCAACTCGCCCACAGTCTCGTCAGTTCGTGAACCACGGACTGATCAACGTGAATGGCAAGCGCGTGGATATTCCCAGCTACCGGCTTCGCAAAGGCGACGTGGTATCACTCTGCGAGCGGGCCTCCAGCATGATCGTTATCCGTCACAACATCGACACCCTTGGGCGAATCAGTCCAGCGTGGATGGACAAGGGTCCCGGTGAAGGCACAGTGACCGTCCGTGATCTACCGATCCGTGAGCAGATCGACGTGCCCGTACGCGAGCAACTCATCGTCGAGCTTTACTCGAAGTAGTCGAGCTACCCGCTCCGCCGCATCCTGACGTCCCGGACGGGACTGGCGGCGCGGCGGTACATGACACAGCGCAAAACGACACAGCAAAGTGAGCAATCCATGTTGATCATCCAACGCCCTGAGATTGAAGCTGGCGAAGAGAACGCCCACAGCCAGTCGTTCGTGATCGGGCCGCTCGAGCCTGGTTTCGGCCACACGATCGGCAACAGCCTGAGACGAACCTTGCTGTCATCGATCCCGGGCGCCGCGGTAACGCAGGTACGTTTCGATGACGCCTTGCATGAGTTCGATGTCATCCCCGGGATCAAAGAGGATGTCACCGACATCATCTTGAACATCAAGGACCTCGTGCTGCGCTGCTACTCCGAGGAACCGGTTGTGCTGCGGTTGGATCGTCGCGGGCCAGGAGAGATCACTGCCGGCGATATCCAGACCACCGCCGACGTCGAGATCCTCAACCCGGAGCTGCTGATCGCGACGGTGAACGAGAAGGGGCGCCTTGCCTTCGACGTCACCGTTGAGCAGGGTCGCGGTTATCTCTCGGCCGCGCGCAACATGCGTACCGCCACGATCGGCGTCATTCCGATCGACGCGATCTTTTCGCCGGTGCGGCGCGTCTCGTTCCTCGTCGAACCGACACGGGTCGAACAGGCAACGAACTACGACAAGGTGACGGTCGAGGTGGAGACCGACGGTTCGATCTCGCCTCGGGAGGCGTTGGCCTCTGCGGGGGACACCCTCCGAAACCTGGTATCGCTCGTCGCCGATCTTTCGGCTGCGCCACGGGGTCTCGAGCTCGGCGAGGTTTCGCCGATGACGTCGAGTTCGCCTGACCTTGAGCTCCCGATCGAGGAGCTGGATCTCTCCGAACGTCCTCGTAACTGCCTCAAGCGCGGCCGGGTCGACACAATTGGCCAGCTTGTCGAGAAGACCGAAGACGATCTGTTGGCGATCACGAACTTCGGCTCGAAGTCACTCGACGAGGTTCTGCAGAAGCTTGATGAGCGTGGTCTCGCGCTGCGGGTGAAGGAGTAGTCATGCCGGCACCTCCCAAAGGCCCCCGCTTCGGCGGCAGTCCTGCACATCACAAGCTCATGATGGCGAACCTTGCTGCGAGCCTCTTCGAGGCTGAGGGCATCACGACGACGGTGGCCAAGGCAAAGGCGCTCCGCCCATACGCAGAGCGGCTGATCACCAAGGCGAAGAAGGGCGGCGTGCACCAGCAGCGCAAGGTCATCGCCACCATTCACGACCAGCGTGTGACAACAAAGCTGTTCACCGAGATCGCGCCCCGGTATACCGATCGCAATGGTGGCTACACGAGAATCCTCAAGCTTGGACCGCGCCCAGGCGACAATGCGCCGATGGCTCGAATCGAGCTTGTCTAACAGCTCCTGGTGATCGAGAGCCCAGCGGGGCGAGCGCGGCGTTTGTGATGCCAAGAGTCAAGCTCGTTGTTGCATATGACGGCACCGGATTCCATGGTTACGCGGCACAGCACGAGGTCCGGACTGTCGCCGGAGAACTGATGGGCGCGCTGCGTCGGGTGCTGCGCCGCGAAGTCTTGCTGTCCTGCGCCGGTCGAACCGACACGGGTGTGCACGCGTGGGGTCAGGTCGTGAGCTTTGACCTGGAGCCCGACGATGACGTGGATCTCACCCGCCTTCAGGCGTCGCTCGCGGTGATGCTCGGTCCTGAGATCGTCGTGCGTGACGCCGCATTGGTCGATCCGACGTTCGACGCACGGCACTCGGCGAAGTGGCGGCACTACCGGTACACCATCGTGAACCGGCAAGTCCCCGACCCGTTCCTCGCTCGGTATGCGTGGTGGGTCCCAAAGCCGCTCGACCTTTCGTTGTTACGGCTGGGCGCCGATCCGTTCATCGGCGAGCACGACTTCTCTGCGCTGTGTCGCAAGGGTCCTGAAGGCTCAACCCTCCTCAGGACGGTCATGAGTTCGGAGTGGAGCGACGGAGGCGATGGGATTCTATATTTCGAGATTCGTGCGCGGTCGTTCTGTTGGCAGATGGTGCGCTCGATTGTCGGCACGCTCGTCGAGGTGGGCAGCGCCAAGAAGCGTCCGAGCGATGTGGTCAGGATTCTTCGTTCCCACGACCGATCCGTGGCCGGACAGGTCGCTCCACCTCATGGTCTGTGCCTTCGCGAGGTTGGCTACTGATCGCACAGGTGGTTTTTCGCTCCGGTAATGAGGTCTCGGTAGCCTTGGGGGCATGCCTGAGTACGAGATCCCGCCGCCGGAGCCCAAAGAGATCGACGAGAAGAATTGGATCGCTCTGCAGCACTTCATAGAGCGGGCAGTGCTTCGTGGTCACCCGTCAGGCGACGAGCGTTGTGACAACTGCCTGTATTACCTCGATACAGACTCTGACTTCACGTACTGCTGGCATCCGCAGCTCCGCATCCTCGTGGGAGGGAATTGGTGGTGTCAGTGGTGGGAGGCGATTCCTGCCGAGTAGCGAAGTAACGGTCGCACGCGCCGCGATCGGCTGTAGCTTTTCGGGGTGGTCCGTCACTCGGTACTCAAAGATCCGAAGCTTCGCCAGTACCGCGAGCTTTGGGAGAGCGAACTTGCCAGCGCGGCGCTGTACCGCGCCTTGGCCGCGCGTAGCTCGGAGCGTCAGCAAGAGGTCTTGTCCTCGCTGGCCGAGTCCGAGGAAGCACACGCCCGCCATTGGGCCGAGGAGTTACGCGCCGCCGGCGTCGAACTGGGAAGGCCACATACGCCATTTCGGGTTCGCGCCATTGGCTTGATGGCACGACTGATCGGAACGAACGCCGTGCTTCCCATGGTGCTGCGCATGGAAGTCGACGGCGCAACCGTCTATGACGACTTCGATGAAGCGCCCGACAGCATGGCAGCACAGGAGCAGTCGCATGGACGCATCGTCGCGGCGCTGACGAATATCGAGACCCAGGGTGGGCGGATTGCCGCCAGCGAACGGAGCCACCGCGGAGCTGGAGCTGGCGGCGCCGTCCGCGCAGCGGTCTTCGGCATCAACGACGGTCTCGTGTCCAATTTCTCGCTTGTCATGGGAATTGCAGGGGGGACGACCGACCAGAAGTTCGTGCTGTTGGCAGGTCTGGCGGGTCTTGTCGCTGGTGCATGTTCGATGGCATCGGGCGAGTGGGTGTCCGTGCGATCCCAACGCGAGCTCTACGAACAAGAGATTCGCATCGAGCGCGACGAGCTCGCGGCGTTTCCTGAGGAGGAGCGCGAGGAGCTGGAGCTGATCTATCAAGCGAAGGGCATCGACAAGGTTGCTGCCCGATCGATGGTTGACCGGATCATGAAGAAACCGGAAGTGGCACTCGACACGTTGGCCCGTGAGGAGCTCGGCCTCAATCCCCAGGCCCTCGGATCGCCATGGGCGGCCGCGATCGTGTCGTTCATCGCCTTCGCCGTTGGCGCGGTCTTCCCCGTGATGGCATACATCGTGACCAGTGGAAATGCCGCGTTCGTGCTCTCTGCACTGACCTCCGCGGTCGCTCTTTTCGCTGCTGGTGCGGTCGTGTCGATCTTCACGGCCCGTCATGCCGCCAAGGCCGGATTGCGAATGCTGGCCATAGGTATGACCGTGGCGGCGATCACCTTCGGCATTGGCAGGATGATCGGCGCAGCGGTCATTTAGCCGGCCACGAAAGGCGTCTCATTGCATCATGTGGCGGCTGGGGAACTAGTCTTGCCCGTTCATCGCTGCCCATCTTCCCGAGGATTCCGTGCGTACCTTCAGTCCTAAGCCATCTGACATCGATCGCGCCTGGCACGTCATCGATGTCGAGGGGGCCATCCTCGGTCGAGTTGCCTCACAGACCGCCACATTGCTGCGTGGTAAGCACAAGCCGATCTACGCGACTCACGTCGATACGGGCGATCATGTTGTCATCATCAATGCTGCAAAGCTCGATATCACACCTCGCAAGAATCGCCAGAAGCTCTACCGTCGCCACTCGGGTTTCCCGAGCGGATTGACGACCGAGACGTTGGAGCACCTCATGGCGCGTGATCCCGAGCGGGTCATCAAGCTTGCAGTCAAGGGGATGCTTCCGAAGGGTCCGCTCGGCCGTCAGATGATGAAGAAGCTGCGCGTCTACCCTGGTCCCACCCATCCACATCACGCGCAGCAGCCGCAACCGCGCCAGCTCGCATCAGGCCGCGCCGTCAGCTGACGGCAGATTTTCGAAGGACGTATTCGGTGCCCAAGCCCCTCATCCAGACCACGGGACGACGTAAGTCTGCGGTCGCACGCGTACGACTGCGCCCCGGCACCGGCAAGATCACGGTGAACGGCCGTGACTTTGCAGAGTACTTCCCGATTCTGACGCACCAGGTCATTGCGATGGAGCCGCTCCGGCTCACACAGACCGCCGATGTGTACGACGTCGATGCCACCCTCGGGGGTGGCGGCGTGAGCGGCCAGGCGGGAGCAATTCGTCTCGGCATCGCTCGCGGTCTTGTGGCGCTCGACGTCGACACTCGACCGGTCCTCAAGAAGTCGGGGATGTTGACGCGAGACGCGCGACGCGTCGAGCGGAAGAAATACGGACTTCACAAAGCCCGCAAGGCCCCGCAGTACTCGAAGCGGTAGTTCCCAGCGGCCTGCAATGTCGCTGCGTTTCGGTACCGATGGCGTTCGCGGCGTTGCGAACGTCGACCTCACGGGTGAACTCGTCACGGCTTTGGGTCGAGCGGTCGGGCGGGTGTTGGCACCGAAGGTGCCGTTTCTGATCGGGCGCGATACGCGCCGGTCGGGCACGTTGCTCGAGGCTTCGCTCACAGCAGGACTGTGTGCCGAAGGTGTCGACGTGCAGTCCGCGGGTGTCTTGCCGACTCCAGGACTCGCGCATCTTGCGGCAGCGCTCGGCGCTCCGGCGGCAATGATCTCGGCGAGCCACAATCCATTTCCGGACAACGGCATCAAACTCTTCGCCGCGGGTGGTCACAAGATTGCCGACGAACTCGAATCCCGCATCGAGGATGAACTGCTCGCGATCGTCGAGCACGGGGCGGGATCAGTCGCGGTCTCTGGTGCCGATGTCGGCGTTGCATCGCGTATTGCCGGATCCGTTGACCGCTACAGCGTCCATCTGATCAGCTCCTTGGAAGGAAGACGCCTCGACGGACTCAAAGTGGTCCTCGACTGCGGCAATGGTGCTGCATACGGGACCGCCGGACGCGTGGCTCGGGAACTCGGGCTCGACGTTACGTTGCTGAATGTGTCACCCGACGGCGTGAACATCAACGAGAACTGTGGGTCGACGCACCCTGCGGCGTTGCAGCGCAGCGTGCGCGAACTCGGCGCGGATGTGGGCTTCGCGTTCGACGGTGACGCGGACCGTGTCATTGCGGTTGATGAGCACGGCGAGCTCGTCGACGGCGACCATCTCATGTTGATCCTGGCCCTGGATCTGCTCGGCCGTGGTCGCCTCAAGGGGAATGCCATCGCCGTGACGGTCATGTCCAACCTTGGCCTTCGTCGGGCGTTGGAACAGCACGGCATCACGATGTTCGAAACAGCCGTCGGTGACCGCAACGTTCTGGAGGCCATTGGCAAACATGGGCTGTCCGTCGGGGGCGAGCAGTCCGGCCATGTGATCCTGGCTGATCTGGCCACCACTGGCGACGGCACCCTCACGGCATTGGCGGTCCTCGACGTGATGGCGCGCAGCAGCGCCAGCATGTCGGAGCTGGCGTCGGCCATGCAGGTCTTTCCACAAGTTCTCGTCAACGTTCGGGTACAGGATCGCTCCGGATTGGAGGGTTCCGTTGCGGTCGGGGCCGCGGTCCAGTCGGCAGAGGCCGAGCTAGGCGACGAGGGTCGCGTGCTCGTTCGATCCTCGGGAACGGAACCTCTCGTGCGAGTTATGGTCGAGGCCGATACGCCCGAGCGTGCCCGGCGGATCGCCGATGAACTCGCCGCCGTGGTGGAATCGGCGTGTAGGTGAGCCGGGAGCGCCTGTTCGAGCCGGAGAATGACCCCATTTCGGCGTAGGTGGCCGTGGATTTCGGTGGTCTCAAGTGCTCCTAAACTCGTATTCCTATGTGTGGAATTATTGCTGTCGTTGGACGGCCCAGTAACCGGGCCGCGCCCGCGCCCGCGCTTCTTCTCGAGAAGCTGGGCCTCGCGGAAGACCTCATCAGCCAAGCTGTCGAGGCCGGGACCATATCTGTCGAAAATCTGACGCCCTGCGCTGTGCATCTCGAACTCGTCGATCGAGAACTCCGTGGCGCTCCCGGCGTCGGAGCGCTCTTACGGTGCTCCGGTCTGCTCGATGAGATCGAGTCGCGCAGCACGCGTATCCACAAGGGCATCGACACGCTCGACCAGGTCTTGGACAGCTTGGCTGCAAGTCTTTCCACGGGCGAGCTCGAGGCTGTCACGGCAGCGCTGATCAGGGTCAAGGACGCCGCGTGGGCAATCGCTCGGGATCGTGTGCGCAACGCTCAGGCGGTTGGTGACCTTGCCGGAGGCGGCGCCAACGATGGGATGATCGACGCGTTCGTTGCTGTGCAAGTTGCGCTTTCCGCGCTGGACCGGCTCGAGGTGCGCGGCCGCGATTCGGCTGGGTTGCATCTGCTCGTACGTGACCACGGTCTGGATCTCGACGACGCCTCCATTCGCGCGATGTTGGCAGAGCGTGGCGACGACGCGCAGTTCCGTTCGCGTGCTGTCCGCACTCCCGGAGGGCTGCTCAGTTTCGTTTACAAAGCTGCGGCGGAAATCGGCGAGCTGGGCGACAACACAGCTTCTCTTCGCGAAGCAATCAAGACCGATGAGCTTCTTCGCCAGGCTCTGAGTTCGGGTGCTGCACGGGCAACCGTGCTCGGCCACACCCGTTGGGCAAGTGTTGGCGTCACGTCAGAAGCGAATGCTCACCCTTTGAACTCGGAGGAGGTGGGCCGTCCAGAGGGCCCGTATGTCCTCGGAGTTCTCAACGGTGACGTGGACAACTACGGCGACCTCATCGCGCTCGAAGGGCTTGCGATCGCTCCGGAGATTACGACGGACGCGAAGGTGATCCCTGCTTTGGTCTCGCGCCGCATTGCCGACGGCGAGGCGCTGCAGGAGGCCTTACGAGCCACGGCGGTGCAGCTCGAAGGTTCCGTTGCGGTTGCCATCAGCGCCGTCGGCGGCGCCCGACCAGCTCCTGCTCGCTCTGCGCGGGAGCGGTCAGGCAATGTATATCGGTCTCGCCGAGGACTGCTTCGTCGTGGCCAGTGAGCCCTATGGACTCGTCGAGGAAACAACTTCGTATCTCCGGATGGACGGCGAGACGCCTTCGAACCTTGAGAACGTCAGCGCCAGTCGCGGGCAGATCGTCGTCCTGGACGCTGCGGGCGCAGGAACGATCGAGGGGATCACACGACTGTCCTATGACGGGACGCTACTTCCCGTCACTGAGGACGACATCCAGGTTGCGCAGATCACGACGCGAGATATCGATCGCGCCGAGTTCCCGCATTTCCTGTTGAAGGAGATCACCGAAGCGCCGAACTCGTTCCGCAAGACGCTCCGCGGAAAGATCGTGACGATTGACGGGCATCTTCACGTGGACCTCGACGAAGCAGTGCTCTCACGAGCGATTCGTGAAGGGCTCCACTCCGGTGCGATCCGGCGCGTGCTCGTCATCGGACAAGGTACAGCGGCCGTGGCCGGCCAGAGCCTCGCATCAGCTCTCGAGGTGCTTGCGCCGGGACTGATCGTCCAGGCGCTTGCAGCAACGGAACTCTCGGGCTTCGGGATGGGCGACACGATGGAGGACACCCTCATCATCGCCATCAGTCAAAGTGGCACGACGACCGATACCAACCGGACGGTCGACCTGGTCCGCGGCCGCGGCGCGCTGGTGATTGCCATCGTCAACCGTCGCAACAGTGACCTGACCGACAAGGCCGACGGTGTGCTCTACACCTCTGACGGCCGTGATGTCGAGATGAGCGTTGCGTCAACGAAGGCGTTTTACGCACAGGTGGCAGCTGGGTTCCTTCTTGCGTCGGCAATCGCCGAAATCGTCAACGGCGATGACAGGTCTGCACACACGAGACGAGCTGCTGCGATCGTTATTGGAACTGCCCGACGTCATGCGGGTTGTGCTCGCACGACGCTCCTCGGTCGCAGAAGCAGCCCGTCGCGTTGCTCCACACCGTCGGTATTGGGCGGTAGTGGGGAATGGGCCCAACAAGGTCGCGGCACAAGAAGTACGGATCAAACTCTCGGAGCTGTGTTACAAGTCCATCGCATGTGATGTCACCGAGGACAAGAAGCATATTGACCTATCCTCTGAACCCCTGATTTTCGTGTGTGCCGCTGGGCTTTCGGGGTCGAACGCGGACGACGTCGCCAAAGAAGTCGCGATTTACCGTGCGCACAAGGCGGCGCCGGTCGTCGTTGCCAGCGATGGCGAAGACCGATTCTCGGCGGCCCTGGAAATGCTCACTGTTCCTGCGGTTCATCCCATGCTTGCATTTGTGCTTTCAGCGATGGTCGGACATCTCTTCGGCTATGAAGCTGCGCTTGCCATCGACGCGTCGGCGCTGCCGATGCGTGAAGCGCGCGCTGCCATCGAAGGCGCATTGGGATCCACCACCGATAGCGACGCTGCGGTGCGTGCACTTGCCACGGTGCTTGTACAGCCAACCGAGCGGATTTTCGAAGGCTTGCGAGCGAACATCTACGACGGGCACTTGGAGGCGAGTACCGCGGTCAAGCTCGCGTCGCTGCTTCGGTATGCCATCGGGGTCGCGCCGCTCGAGAGCTACCAAATCGAGTACGGCGTCGTCGGAACCCCCGGGGTCATCATCGATGCGCTCACCTCCGCGCTCACGCGCGGCATTGAAGAGTTGACGCGGCCCGTGGATGCGATCAAGCATCAGGCCAAGACTGTGACGGTCGGGATTTCGCGCAGCGACGAGACGTTGTTGCGAGTCCGGCTTGTGTCGGAGGTGCTCTCGGCAGGGGCAGAGCGCGACAACCTCAGTTACCGCGCACTGCGGACGCTGGTCGATCTGGACCCGGCTGTCGAACGCGTCAGCGGTTACACGCGATATCTGGTCGATGGCGACGTTGCGACAGACGCCGCGACGATTCGAGTTGTCGATCGCGGTGGTGAGTCAGTGAGCCTCGTCTCTCGGACCGATCGGGATCCGCGCCTCCGAGGGACGAAACGGCGTGCCGCGACCGAGCGCGAAGTCACAGTTTCCCGAGGCCATGACGGACGCACGGTGTTGATCATTCCCGAGGTGAAAGCCGCGCAGACCGTCGGTATTACGCTGCTGCATCTCGACCTTCGCGAACGCCTTGAGCCGTCGGTGGCGCGATCGGTGCTCCAGGGGTATCGCAGCCGCTACGCGGCGATACGCGATGCGGTAACAGAGAATGAGCCGACCTTCGATGACAATGTGCTCGGCACTATCGACCTCGCCGCGTTGCTGACCGAGCCTGTTGTCGTGCTTGCGCAGCACTGGCGGTCCACCTGACGAGAAAGTCGAGCCTCTCGTGATGCAGCGGATGGGAGACTCGCTCGGCGGCCAGATACTGGGTATCGGCGTCGATCTCGTCGATATCGAACGAATGCGTGACGCGCTCACGCGCCGTTCGCGACTCGAGCAGCGCCTCTTCTCGGATGAGGAACGCGCATACGCGGCGCGTCATCGTGATCCTGCACCCCACCTTGCGGCGCGCTTCGGTGCTAAAGAAGCGGTGATGAAGGCGCTCGGCGTTGGGATTGGTGCGTTTCCATTTCGGGCTGTCGAAGTCCTGCGTGACGACGAAGGCGCACCCTCGATTGCGCTGTCTGGTCGAGCACAGATCCTTGCAAGCACCTGCGGAATCGAGCGCTGGATGCTCTCGTTGACCCATACACACTCAACGGCAGCGGCGTTCGTTGTTGCTGTGGGAGTTTCGAACCGGGCGGACCTCGATCAGCGGCCGGCGTCTGCGTTCTGATGCAACCGGTACTGACGCCGGCGCAGATGGCGGCCGCCGATCGGAGAGCAATCCTGGCGGGCACAACCGAGACCGTTCTCATGACGCGGGCCGGTCATGCCGTTGCCCGTGAGGTACGTCGCTTCATGGGCGGCACCTACGGTCGGCGCGTCGTTGTGGTGTGTGGCAAAGGCAACAACGGCGGTGACGGTGTAATCGCCGCGGCACTGCTCAGAAGGTGGGGCGCGCGCGTTGACGAGTTCCACCTTGAGCGCGGTATCGACCGGGGCGACGCCGCGCGCGCGATTCGGCTGGCGGACGTGGTGCTCGATGCGATGATGGGCACGGGGCTGCGCGGCGTACTGACTGGCGATGCTGCGTGGGTCGCCGAGATGAGCCTCGTCGATAATGGTCCGGCTCGTGTCTCGATTGACATTCCCTCGGGTGTTGACGGCACGACCGGTGCGGTGAATGGTCCGGCGTTTCGCGCAGATATGACTGTGTGCCTCGCTGCGCTCAAGACGGGACTCTGCCAATATCCCGGGCGTGCTCTTGCGGGCGACGTCAAGGTTGTCGACATCGGCATCGACGTTGTCGACATCGGCATCGACGTTGTCGACGGTGGCATCGACGTCGAAGATCACGACGGCAGTGAGACTCCAGGTGTGGGGGTGCTTGATGGGACCGAGTTGGGCAGTTGGTTGCCGCCGCGCGGCGACACCGCGCACAAGTGGTCGTCGGCGACCTTGGTGGTCGGTGGTTCACTTGGCATGACGGGCGCGCCATTGCTCGTCGGACGTGCAGCGCTGCGGACCGGAGCTGGAATTGTGTGGTGTGCTGTTCCGGGTGCGAGCAGTGCCGCACAGCTGGCCGGCAGCGAGCTGATCGCGAGGGTGCTGGCGGTCGATGCGGAGGGCCGGGTTGCCGCTCAGGCGGTCGAAGAAATCGAAGGCATGGCAGATCGCTTTTCGGCGGTGGTGATCGGGCCTGGACTGGGTGTCGGCGGCGATGTCGGCGAGGTGGTGCGGCGTCTGGTCCACTCTGTTCGTTCCCCGGTCGTGCTCGATGCAGATGGGATCAATGCCCTCGGGGGTAGCATCAACGCGCTTGTTGCTCGGGGGACGAGTCCGGAAGGCAGCGACAGCTTGAGGACCATCATCACGCCCCATCACGCCGAGTTCGAACGCCTAGCGGGTGTGTCGCCTGGTCAGGACCGCCTCACCGCTGCCAGAAGCCTCGCACAGTCTGCTGTGAGCGTTGTGGTGTTGAAGGGCCCGAGCACGGTCGTTGCGGCTCCTGACGGCAGAGCGGTGATCGATCTCGGGGGAGGCCCATGGCTCGCGAGCGCCGGCACGGGCGACGTGTTGGCGGGAATTGTCGGAGGTTTGTTGAGCCGGGGTGTCCCTGCTTTCGAGGCCGCTGCCGGGGGTGTCTGGCTGCATAGTCGGGCCGCCGACGTGGCAGGACATACTGGACTCATCGCCGGCGATCTCGTTGGCGCGATCGCTTCAGTCCGTCGGACCGTGGAGAAGGCGTGACACCGACATCACCGACTCCGCAGCGGCCTTTCTCTGGCGCGTCGCAGCCCGACCTGGCCCCGCCCTCGAACGCAGTGTCGAGTGCGTCGTCGAGCACGGCGTCGGGTTTCGAGATGGACCCTGCACTGGTGTTCCGTCCGGTGTGGAGCGAGATCGACCTTTCCGCGGTACGAGCGAACGTCGCAACGATGGTGAACATGGTCGCTCCAGCGGCGGTGATGGCCGTCGTCAAGGCCGATGCGTACGGCCATGGCGCAGTTCCGGTGGCGTTCGCTGCGCTCGACGCAGGAGCGAGGTGGCTTGGCGTCGCCCTCGTCGAGGAGGGTGTGGCACTTCGCGACGCCGGCGTCAGAGCTCCCATCATGGTGCTCTCCGAACCTGCGCCGACTGCGGCGCCGACCGTCATCGCGCGCGATCTGACACCGGTGGTGTACACCGATGGCGGCATCGACGCGCTCGCGAAGGCCATGGCTGAATGTGGACGGGTCGCGCCCCTTGATGTTCATCTCAAGGTCGATACCGGTATGCATCGGGTCGGCTGTCGGCCGGCCCACGCGCTCGAGTTGGCGCGACGTATCAACGAGGAGCCAGGGCTACGTCTGGCTGGAGTGTGTACGCATCTCGCGGTTGCCGACGAGGTGAACAACGATTTCACCGCTGAACAGCTCGCGCATTTCAATTCGGTGCTTGCTGCATTCGAGGAATCCGAGGTGAATCCGGGAATCGTGCACGCTGCGAACTCTGCGGCAGCTTTGGTGTTTCCCGAGTCTCGCTATGACCTCGTGAGGGTGGGGATTGCGGTATATGGCATCGCTCCGGCTGAGGAGCTCGGCAACGTCGTCCCGCTGGCGCCGGTGTTGTCGATGAAGGCCAGCGTCTCGCACGTGCAGCGACTCGAGGCGGGTCAGCGAATTTCCTATGGCCTTCGCTATGAGCTCGGGAGCGCGTCGAACATTGCAACCGTTCCAGTCGGGTATGCCGATGGCATACCCCGGAAACTCGGCGCTGCTGGAGGTGAGGTGTTGGTTGGTGGTGTTCGTCGGCAAATCGCGGGAACCGTGACAATGGACCAACTGATGGTCGATATGGGCGACGACGATGTCGCGGTCGGGGATGAGGTCGTGCTGTTGGGACGGCAGGGACGCGAGGAGATCACGGCAGTCGAGTGGGCACGCCTCGTCGAGACGATCCCGTACGAGATCGTGTGTCAGATCGGTCCACGTGTGCCCCGCCGTTACGTCTGACAAGGAGTTGAGCCGATGATGGCGCAGCTCGATGGTCCAGCATTCCGAACGTTCGAGGAACTGAGGACCGAAGCGTTGACGTGCACTCGATGCCCATTGGCCCTGACACGGCACAACGTGGTGTTCGGCGTCGGCGACCCGTCGGCAACATTGATGTTCATCGGTGAAGGCCCCGGCGAGAATGAAGACCTGCAAGGCGAACCCTTCGTGGGACGTGCAGGCCGCCTTCTGACAGCGCTCATCGAAGGAATTGGGCTGACTCGCGCTGACGTCTACATCACGAACGTGGTCAAGTGTCGACCACCGGGAAATCGCGATCCGCAACCCGTCGAAATTGAAGCGTGCCGTGGCTATCTCGAAGCGCAAGTCGCATTTGTCGCGCCGAGCGTCATCGTGACACTGGGCAATTTCGCAACGAAGCTGTTGCTGGATACCAAGCTTGGTATCACCAAGGTGCGCGGTCAGAGGTTTCCCTACGGTTCGGGTTCAGTGCTGCTCCCAACGTTGCACCCGTCCGCGGTGCTTCGAGGCGGGGGTGCTGCGCTCGCGCAGGCGCGTGCGGACTTTGTGCTGATCAAGAGGGAGTTGCTCGAAGCTGGAGGGGCTGGCTCGTGAGGATCGCCACGTCCTCGGCGCAGGACACCATCGCGCTGGGCGCCCGGCTGGGCGCGTTGCTGCAGGCGGGTGACGTCGTCGTACTGGCAGGTGACCTCGGGGCCGGTAAGACGACATTTGTGAAGGGTGTTGCGACCGAACTCGGAATCATCCGAGGCGATTGTGAGTCCCACGTTCACGATTGTCCGTGAGTATCACGGCCGTCTCCCCCTTGCACATCTCGATGTATACCGTGTGCGTCGAATCGCCGAGCTCCGCGAAATCGGTTTTGACGAGATCATCGATGATCAGCGAGTGACCATGATCGAGTGGGGTGATGCCATCGTTTCGGAACTCACCGGGCCGTATCTCGAAGTCCGCATTGAACTTGGTGAGGATGAGCATCAACGGTTGATCACCTTTGCGGGTGTGGGCACGGGCTGGGTTGAGCGGCTTGGTCGGCTCGCGCAGATCGGTGGGTTGGATGCTGCTGCTCGCCATTGACACGTCGACGCCCGTCGTGAGCGTTGCCATCGGTTCGGGCCGTTCGATCTTGGCAGAGGTTTGCCTTGGTCGGGCGCCGGGCGCGCCGCAACGTCACGCAGAACAATTGGCCCCGGCGATCCGGTATCTCTGCCAAGAGACGGGAATACGCCTCTCGCGCCTGGCCGGCGTGGCCGTAGGGATTGGGCCGGGCCTGTTCACGGGGCTCCGTGTTGGCGTCACGACTGCGAAGGTCATGGCGCAGTCGTTGGGCGTTCCGGTCGTCGGAATGCCAAGCCTCGATCTGGTCGCGTTCCCGCTGCGGCATGCGAATCGGCTGATTGCGGCTGTGCTCGACACGCGTCGCAAAGAGGTGTTCTACGCGCTGTACGAACCGGTGCCCGGGGGTATCCAGCGCGTCTCGGAGTACGAGGTCGGTGTTCCGGGAGCGTTGCTTGCCGAGTTGATCGCGCGAGGTGAGGATGTCCTCGTTGCTGGGGATGGCGCCGGTTTGCTCGGTGAGGAGCTCGAGCATTTGCAGCACGTCGAGGTCGCCGGCGCTGAGCTTGGTCGTCCGAGCGTGGCAGCGCTGATCGAGTTGGCGTACTCGCGTTTTGAACGCGAGGAATTTCTTGCGCCTTTTGCGCTGAACCCGCTGTATCTTCGCAAGAGCGATGCGGAGATCGCATGGGAGTCTCAGGCGCGGTGATGGCGGCACAGCCCGGTACCCAGTTGTCACATGTGACGATCTCGGAGCTGCGCCGACGGCACCTGCGGTCTGTCCTTCGTATCGAGGCGCAGGTGTATCCGCGACCGTGGAGCATGTCGCTTTTTCTCAGCGAGATGGCTATGCGTTCGACGCGTTCGTATGTTGTTGCGCGCATCGGTCGCGAGGTCGTGGGCTACGGCGGGGTAATGATGACGCTCGATGATGGGCACATCACGACGGTCGCGGTAGACCCGCGGTGGCATCGGCACCATGTCGCGATCCGGTTGATGATTGCCTTGGCGCGTGATGCAATCGGCCGAGGCGCCACGAACCTCACCCTCGAAGTCCGGATGTCGAATCAGGGCGCGCAAGAGCTCTACCGTCGCTTTGGTTTCCGTCCCGTCGGGGTGAGGAAGGGCTACTACGCCGACACCGATGAGGATGCGCTCGTGATGTGGGTACATGACGTGAATACCGATACCTACAGTCAGCTCCTCACAGACCTTGAGTGCAGGGTGCGTGGGACAACATCCTTCGAGAACGTTGCGCAATGGTGAGCAGCGCCGCCGGCGCCACGGGGGCTGGCCGTCCGGTCACGATCCTGGGCATCGAGACGTCGTGCGATGAGACTGCCGCGTCCGTCGTCATTGACGGACGCGTGGTTCTCTCGTCGGTGGTGGCAAGCCAAGGCGACCTGCACGAACGTTACGGCGGCGTCGTGCCTGAGGTTGCGAGTCGCGCGCACGTCGAGTTGATCACCTCCGTCATCGCAGAAGCCTTGCTGGTTGCAGATGTTGAAATCGCCGAGCTTGACGGCGTTGCCGCATGCCACGGTCCGGGTCTCGCCGGCGCGCTGCTCGTCGGTGTCAGTGCGGCGAAGGCGATTGCCTTGGTCGGCGACCTTCCGTATATAGCGGTCAACCACCTTGAGGCCCACCTGTACGCGTCGTGGCTGGAGATGGGCGATCTGGAGTTGCCGCTCGCAGTGTTGTTGGTCTCTGGTGGGCACACCATGGTCGTGGTGATGGAAGACCACGGTCGTTACCGAGTCTTGGGCCAGACCGTGGATGACGCGGCAGGTGAGGCATTCGACAAGGTCGCACGATTTCTCGGGCTTGGCTATCCCGGTGGGCCCGAGATCGATCGGTTGGCCCGAACTGGTGATCCGGCGGCTATCGCATTTCCGCGCCCGATGTTGCACCAGGGGTACGACTTCTCGTTCTCGGGGTTGAAGACGGCGGTGATCACCGAGGTCCGCCGCAATCCAAACCACGAGCTGGTCGACATTGCGGCGTCCTTCCAGGAGGCTGTGGTCGACGTGTTGGTCACAAAACTTCTTGCCGCTGCCGATGAAGTCGATGCACCCACTCTCGTACTGGGTGGGGGTGTCGCCGCGAACGAACGCCTTCGTGAGCGTGTGGCCGATGCCGCCCGGGAAACGGGTCGCGCAGCGTTTCTGCCACCGGCGGCGCTCTGTACCGACAATGCGGCCATGATCGCGGCGGCAGCGTTCTGGAGACTCCGGATGCACGGCCCGTCTTCGCTCGCGGGCGGGGCCGATCCCGGATTGGCGCTTCCGTCGACAGAAAGCTTGCCCCAGAAGGGATCGACAAAGGATCCGTGACGACCGCGGCTTGCCGACGTGGCAGACGCGCTGGTACCTTGGCGTTAGCACTCGAACCCGATGAGTGCTAATGATCGAGCACCCGAGTCCGCCCACGTGGGCGGTCCACATCGTCACCGTCGAGGAGGCGTTCCGATGAGTTTGCAGCCACTGGAGGACCGGATTGTGGTCCGGACCGCGGAGCCCGAGGAGACGACCGTCAGCGGTCTCGTCATCCCCGACACTGCGAAAGAGAAGCCACAGCAGGGCGAGGTTCTCGCCGTTGGTCCGGGCCGTCGCTCTGACCAGACCGGTGAGATCATCCCGGTCGACGTCGCTGTGGGTGACGTCGTCGTCTATTCCAAGTATGGCGGCACGGAAATCACGGTCGATGGCGAGGATCTTTTGATCCTTTCCAGCCGTGATGTGTTGGCCAAGATCGATGCCGGTAAGTCAAAGAAGAAGTGATCAAAGCGCCTTTGTGGCGTGTCGGGCAATCGTGCAAGTGGCGGCGCTTCGAGCGCCGCCACTTCGCGTCCGGGGCTCGAAGAGGTTTGCGCTGTTGATGCGAGTCCTGGCGAAACGGGCTTCTGCGCGATGAAGGGCTGATATGAGCATGGGGCGGGGTGGCCAGCAGAAGATCCCGCGTCCTGCGCGGTCGCGACCCGGTGGTCCAAGCCCGTGGGCCCACCTGCCTGATCCGGATCGTGTCCTGTCATTTTCCGAACTCAGGGAACGCCTCGAGCGGTTCCCGCCTCCATCGGTCGGCGGGGCCCGCTCTCACGCTTCCAAGGCCGGCAACGCCCTTCCATGGGTACGTGAGGGCGGTCGGGCAGCAGCGGTGCTCGTCGCGATGTTCGAGGAGGCCGACGAAACGCGTCTGATTCTGACCAAGCGTCCCGACACGATGCGTTCGCACCAAGGCGAGGTCGCGTTTCCCGGCGGCAAGGTCGAAGCATTTGATGTCGACGCTCTTGACGCCGCATTGCGTGAATGTGAAGAAGAAATCGGGCTGGCGCGTGACGCCGTCGAGGTGGTCACCCAATTGGAAACGATGCCGACGATCGCGTCCGGGTTCACCATCACCCCGTTCGTTGGGTTACTCGAGGGTCGTCCGACCCTTACGCCTGATCCGCGCGAGGTCGACGCGATTTTCGACGTCTCCGTCGCCGAACTCCTCCACGCCGATGTCTTCCGTGAGGAGATCTGGGACCTACAGGCCGTGACGGGCGCCACAACAGCGGACGAGCACCCTGTCCACTTCTACGAGTTGGCGGACGAAACCGTCTGGGGTGCGACTGCTCGAATCCTCACGGACCTCCTCGCTGCACTGACCGTTCGTCACGAGCGATAGTCGCAACATCGGCTCGCGATGACCATCTCGGAGCTCAGGAAATGACGTGCACCGACGACGAGGGCGAATCGAACGGTAGCCTGGTGGCAATTGGCCATCGTGAGAATCGGGAGCTTCCTTGGAAGTCGAGATTGGGATCGGAAAATCGGGCCGCCGTGCGTACGGTTTTGACGACGTCGCGATCGTGCCTTCGCGCAGGACGCGCGATCCCGAGGATGTCGATATCTCGTGGGATCTCGACGCGTTCCATTTCGAGTTGCCCTTGATTGCATCCGCGATGGATGGTGTGGTTTCTCCCGCGATTGCTGCGCAGCTCTCGCATCTTGGTGGTCTTGGTTGTTTGAACCTTGAGGGTCTCTGGACACGTTACGAGGACCCAGAGATCTTCTTCGAGGAGATCAGCGCGCTGCCGAGCGAGAAGGCAACACGGCGGATGCAGGAGATTTACGCGGAGCCGATCAAGGAAGAACTGATCGGTCAGCGGGTGCGGGAGATCAAAGCAGCGGGAGCGACTGCATGCGCGTCCTTGACGCCGCAACGTGTCGAGCAGTTCTCCAAGATTGTTCTCGAAGCTGAGCTCGACATTCTGGTGGTCCAGGGAACGGTCGTATCTGCGGAGCACGTCTCGAAGACATCAGAACCCCTCAACCTCAAGAAGTTCATCCGCGAGTACGAACTTCCCGTCATCGTGGGTGGCTGCGCGTCGTATTCGACGGCATTGCACCTCATGCGTACGGGGGCGGTGGGCGTGCTCGTAGGGGTTGGTCCCGGTGCGGCGTGTACGAGCCGTGGTGTGCTCGGAATCGGTGTACCGCAGGCGACGGCCATTGCCGACGCGGCAGGTGCCCGTATTCGCCATCTCGATGAGACCGGCGTGTATGTGCACGTCATCGCTGATGGCGGGATGCGAACGGGTGGTGAAATTGCCAAGGCCATTGCGTGTGGCGCGGACTCTGTGATGGTGGGTTCGCCATTGGCCAGTGCCTACGAAGCCCCCGGTAAGGGTTTTCACTGGGGCATGGCGACCTTTCATCCGACCCTGCCGCGTGGCGCGCGTGTGTACTCAGGCTTGAAGGCTTCGTTGGAGGAGATCCTCGTCGGGCCCGCGCACGAGAACGATGGCACGCTCAACCTTTTCGGTGCACTGCGCACGTCGATGGCGACAACGGGCTACGAGACGGTCAAGGAGTTCCAGAAGGCTGAAGTCATGATCGCTCCGTCGCTGCAGACTGAAGGTAAGACGTTGCAGCGTGCGCAGGGCATCGGCATGGGCCGATAGCGCGCGACTTGATCAAACTCAAGGGGAGCCTCCTATGACGGGCGGTGGCGAGCCAGGGCACGATTGTGTCCTCGTTGTCGACTTCGGAGCGCAGTACGCGCAGTTGATCGCGCGGCGGATTCGTGACGCGCGGGTCTATTCCGAAATCGTGTCGCGTTCGATGCCCGTTGCGGACATGCTGGCCCTCGAGCCAACTGCGATCGTGTTCTCGGGCGGTCCTGCTTCGGTTCATGTCGAGGGTGCACCCACGATCGATCCTGCGATCTACGCGTCTGGCGTTCCGATCCTCGGAATCTGTTACGGCGCGCAGTTGATTGCATCGCAGCTTGGTGGTGAAGTCGCCAAGACTGGCCGTGCGGAGTACGGGCGGACCGAATTGTCGCTGAGTGGGTCACCGGGGCTCTTGGCCGGATTACCGCAACGCCAGGCCGTTTGGATGAGCCACAACGACACGATCACCCGTGCGCCTGAGGGCTGTGCTGTCCTCGCCTCCACGCCCGAGACGCCGGTCGCGGTCTTCGGTGACGATCGCCGACGGATCTACGGGGTGCAGTTTCATCCCGAAGTCGCGCACACCGAGCATGGCGAGCAAGTTTTGAAGGCCTTCTTGTATGAGGTTGCGGGCTGTCGTCCGACGTGGACCCACGTTTCGATCATCGACGTCGCCGTGGCAGATATTCGTGCGCAGGTCGGGTCCGAACGCGTGATCTGCGGGCTCTCGGGCGGCGTCGACTCCGCGGTCGCTGCGGCGCTGGTCCACAAGGCGATCGGTGACCAGCTCACCTGCGTCTTCGTCGACACCGGCCTGATGCGTTCCAATGAAGCAGATCAGGTCGAGGAGACGTTCCGTCGGCAGTTTCAGATTGACCTGGTGCACGTGAAGGCCGGCGATCGATTCCTCGATGCTCTGCACGACATCCTCGATCCCGAAGTGAAGCGCAAGACAATCGGTGAGTTGTTCATCCGCGTTTTTGAAGAGGCCGCCTCGGAGTTGGGGGATGCGCGTTTTCTCGTACAGGGAACGCTCTATCCCGACATTGTCGAATCGGGTGGGGGGGACAACGCCAACATCAAGAGTCACCACAACGTTGGTGGATTGCCTGATGACATGACTTTCGAGCTCGTCGAACCCTTGCGACACCTCTTCAAAGATGAGGTTCGTGCAGTCGGATCCGAGCTTGGCCTTCCCGAGGAGATTGTGTGGCGCCAGCCGTTCCCGGGTCCCGGTTTGGCGGTGCGGATTATCGGTGCGATCACCGCGGAGCGCGTTTCGATTCTTCAGGCGGCGGACGCGATCGTGATTGACGAGATCAAGCGCGCCGGTCTCTACCGCGAGATTTGGCAGAGTTTCGCTGTGCTGCCGTGTGTCAAAACCGTTGGCGTCATGGGTGATGACCGGACCTACGCCTACCCAATTGTGATTCGCGCAGTCACCTCTGATGATGCGATGACCGCCGACTGGGCGCGATTGCCGTACGACGTGTTGGAGCGCATCGCGTCGCGTCTCATCAATGAAATCGCGGGGATCAACCGCGTTGCATATGACGTGACCAGTAAGCCACCCGGGACGATCGAGTGGGAGTGAGCGAAGGCGCCGTAGGGCGCCGGGAGCGAGCGGAACTCCAGCGTTATCGAGTGGGAGTGAGCGAAGGCGCCGTAGGGCGCCGGGAGCGAGCGGAACTCCCGTGTTATCGAGTGGGAGTGAGCGAAGGGTGACCAAGCGGGCCCGCATTGTTGTGGCCGTTGTCGTGTTGTCGACATTTCTGGGCAGTGGCGTGTACATAGCGACGCGTCGTGACGACACCGACAAGGAGCGGCTGACGAGGGCTGAATTTGTTGCGATTGCGGACAGGACCTGTGCGCAGGCCGAGGCTGCCCAAAGTCGCATACCGCTGCCTGAGGGCGATCCCCTCGTCGTCGATGACGCCCAGCGCAAACGTTGGCTTGCCGCATTCGAAAAGCGGAGCGACATCATCGACAAGGAAATCCGAGCCCTGGCGGCGATCGAGGCCCCGAAATACGTCTTTCAGTGGAAGGAGGCCATCGAATCGCTGGGCGTTGCAGCGAAGCTCCTTCCCGGTGTTGCCGAGGCTGTTCGGCAAAAAGATCGCGCCATGAGAGACAGGCGCCAACAGCGAATTTCTCAGCTTGGGGAGTATGCGTCGCTCATCATGCGTGACGCCGGCCTCCTTGTCTGTGGCAGTGGTGCATAAGCCACGACACTGCAATATTGCATTTGGGAGGGAACCGACTACCCTCTGGCGTTCCATCTATGAAACGCATTCTGTCGTCACACAGCATCTGGCTCTTCGATACGGACCGCATGCGGTTCCGTCGCGTTCCCAAGGATGTCTCACCAGAGGTTCCGCCTCTCGACAGGGACTGGGAGCGTTACTACGCGCTCGAGGTGGATGCCGAGACTGGTTCGTTCACCGTGTCGTTGAACGAGGACGGCACTCGCTTGCTTCGTTCCTGGTCTGAAGATGGCGCCATTGACCTCGAGTCAGAGGACCGTACCGTCGAACTCGCGCTTGATCTTTTGCAACGGCGTTTGGAGAGCTGAAACCCGAACGTATGTACGACGTGCGTGTGCTGCGTCGGTAGGATGTGTGGGTGACGAACCCCGCAGTGGCTGACGACGACCTTGCTCTTGATGATGCCGACGACCGCGAAGGTCTCGACAGTGGCGATGACCAAGCGCGTGACCTGGGTCGTCCTAGTCACGACGTCTCGGCATTGGTCGAGGGGCTGAATCCCGCCCAGCGCGATGCGGTCCTCGCAGGTGACGGACCCGTGCTCGTTGTCGCTGGGGCCGGTTCGGGCAAGACGAGAGTGCTGACCAATCGCATCGCGTATCTCATCGGCACGCGCCGTGCGTCGCCGATGGGCCTGTTGGCGATCACGTTCACCAACAAAGCTGCCGGCGAGATGAAGGAACGCGTCGCAGCACTGGTTGGCCCGGTTGCTCGGCAGATGTGGGTCTCGACGTTTCACTCGGCCTGTGCGCGGATCTTGCGGCGCGAAGCGACGCTCCTGGGGTATCGCCCGCAGTTCACGATCTACGACCAGGCCGATGCCGTCCGCTTGACCGACTATGTCCGACGGGATCTGGATCTTGATCCCAAGCGGTTTCCGCCGCGCAAGCTTCAGGCGGCGATCTCGGCGTTGAAGAACGACCTGGTCATGCCTGCCGAGGCGATGGCAAAGGCCATGACTCCACCGGAACGCAAGATCGCCGAGGTATACACCGAGTACCAACGCCGCCTGGCAGATGCATCGGCCGTTGATTTCGACGACCTGATGGTCCTGTGCGTGCGTCTGTTCCGAGAGCACCCCGCTGCCCTGGAGCGGTGGCGTTCGCGTTTTGCTCATGTCCTCGTCGACGAGTTCCAGGACACTAACGCCGCGCAGTGGGAAATCGTCCGGTTGCTGTCTTCCGAGCACCGCAATGTGATGGTCGTCGGCGACGCGGACCAGTCCGTCTACAAGTTCCGTGGTGCGGATTTTCGCAATCTCCTGCGCTTCGAGGAGGACTTTCCCGACGCGTCGGTCATCGTCTTGGAGCAGAACTACCGATCGACGCAGCGCATTCTCGACGCCGCGAACGCAGTGATCGCCAACAACCCTGGTCGTCGCCCAAAACAGTTGTGGACGGAGCAGGGCGGCGGCGAGATGATCGTGCGCTATCAAGCTGAGGATGAGCACGACGAGGCGAGTTTCATTGTTCGTGAGGTCGGTCGCCTGACCGATTCGGAGGGGCTCGCGTACGGTGACATGGCCGTCTTCTACCGGACGAACGCGCAGAGCCGCGTCGTGGAGGAGGCCTTCGTGCGCAGCGGCATTCCGTATCGCGTCATCGGTGGTACGAAGTTCTATGACCGGCGCGAGATCAAGGATGCTTTGGCGTACCTGCGCGCGTTGGTGAATCCCGACGACGAGGTGAGTTGGCGTCGAATCGTGAACACTCCCAAACGTGGTGTCGGCGACATGTCCGTGAACAAGGTCAGTGCGTTTGCTCAGGGCATGGGTGCGTCATTTCGTGACGCGATGGCCGACGGGGCCAATGCTGGTGTCACGGGCCGAGCCTTGTCCGGAATGCGGGAATTGCTCGATGCCATGGACGAACTCGAGGTCGAGATGGACCGAGGGGTTGCGGCGACTCTCGAGGCGATGTTCGAGAAGACGGGTTATCTCGCAGAGCTCGAGGCCGAGCGATCGATCGAAGCTTTGGGGAGGATCGAAAACCTCCAAGAGCTCGTTGGTGTTGCGCGGTCCTTCGATGAGCAGCTCGACGGTGGGGATTTGACCGGCCTCGCTGCAATCGCAGGGATAGGAACGCCCGCCGACGACGGAACGATTGGCGTCCCATCGGGTCGAGCACGGCTGCAGGCGATGCTGGAAGCGATCTCGTTGGTAACCGACCTGGACGACGCGGACGAGACGAGCACGGTCACGTTGATGACGTTGCACACAGCCAAAGGGCTTGAATTTCCAACGGTCTTTCTCACCGGTATGGAAGACGGGATCTTTCCGCATTCACGTTCGGTTGGTGATCCCGATGAACTCGAGGAGGAGCGACGCTTGTGTTATGTCGGTCTGACGACGAGCCCGGGAGCGGTTGTATCTCTGCCATGCGTGGAGCAGATCGTTGTTCGGCGCCACCGATTACTACCCCCCAAGTCGTTTTCTCGAGGAGATCCCAGCCGCATTGGTTCGTTTCGAGGGTTCCTCGCGCCCTCGCGGCGTTGGGATGGGCGGGCATCGCGATGCGGTTGCATCGGGTGCCATCAGCAGTGGTGGTCGGACGGGCTCGCCATCACGCTCGACCGTGCCTTCAGGAGCACGTGGTGCCGAACAGTTGGGTCTGCACGTCGGTGACGATGTCGGGCACGACAAGTTCGGTGATGGCGTGATCCTCGACATCATTGGTCAAGGTGACAAAGCGGAGGCGGTTGTGCGCTTCCGCGGTGTCGGTGAAAAGCGCTTACTTCTTGCCTGGGCTCCGTTGCGCAAGCTTTGAGGTGCACGTGACCCGGCTACGCGAGGTCGTCACCAGGTACGTCACGCCGGGGCCTGTTTGACATTGCGCAGATCGACTTCCAGAGCACCTTTGCGCTTTCCGGAGGTGACGACCCTGGTCGCATATCGATCGAGCTGACGGGTATCGATTTTCGCGTCGTCGCAGTCGACGAAGGAATCGACGCGGCCGTTCCATCGCACGAGGCAACCTTTGTCATCGGACACGTGTTGTCTGAGCGCGACGATCGCGTCATCTTCAAGTGCAAACCAGAACCCGCGTCTGATTCCCGAACGGGTCGGCAATGAAATACGGTCCGCCCTCCTCGAGGCCGACGCGGACTTCCTTGGCAGAGCCGGCCGTGAAGGGAACGGTTTTGGTCGGGGAATTGCTGGTGGTGGCCATGAACATGATGAGCACCACCAATGCCGCAGCGCACAGGACAGCGAGCGTTGCTGCCAGGAGCAGCTGGTTGTCGCTCAGAGCCCGTGTGGTGAGCCTTCTCCGAGTCGCCGGCGGGCCATTTTGTTCCTGTGCTTCAGTTCCCATGGGTCAGGGTGTAGTCACGGCTGAGGGGGGATGTCCAGTCGTCGCCGGCGGCGCCTTGCCAGCATGTGACCGCCGTTCGGCACGTGTCGTACAATGGCGGGGCTGGTCGGGAGCCTGAGCGTCGAACTGGGCGGCCTGCGACGGAGGTAATCCATGGAACGGCGTTTTCGCGTCGTCATCGCCAAACCGGGTCTCGACGGTCACGATCGTGGAGCGAAGGTGATTGCGCGAGCGCTGCGTGATGCCGGCTTTGAGGTTATCTACACCGGGCTTCACCAGACGCCCGAACAGATAGCGGAAACAGCACTGCAGGAAGATGCCGACGCGGTTGGTTTGTCGCTCCTGTCGGGGGCGCATCGGACGCTCTTCCCGCGTGTCATCGAGACGCTTCGCGCCAAGGGCCTTCCCGAGGTCTTGGTGTTCGGCGGCGGGATCATTCCTGACGAGGATATTCCTGCGCTACAGGAGGCGGGCGCGGCGGCAATCTTCACGCCTGGGGCGACGTTGCAGTCAATTGCCGAGTGGCTCAGCCGAGGCGCTCGATGACCGTGAGGCGCAACTGAGCGCGTAACACACACGCCCGAAGTCACGGTCCTTCGACGCGACGGTTCTTCAGGCGTTTGTTCATACATCTGTTGTCCCCAACGAGGAGTTCCGGTGGACCTATACGAGTATCAAGGCAAGCAGTTCTTCGCGCGGTACGGGATTCCCGTATCGGCTGGCGACGCGGTGACAACCGTCGATGCTGCGGTGGCGACTGCAGAGAAGGTCGGCTACCCGGTCGTCGTCAAGGCGCAGGTCCAGGTCGGTGGCCGCGGCAAGGCGGGCGGAGTCAAGTTGGCCAATAACGCCGACGAGGTTCGCATGCATGCAGGAAACATCCTCGGGATGGATATCAAAGGTCACACCGTGCACGTGATCTGGGTCGAAAACGCAAGCGACATCTCGAAGGAGTATTACGCCAGCTTCACACTTGATCGATCGGCCAAGCAGTACTTCGGCATGCTGTCGTCGTCAGGCGGTATCGAAATCGAACAGGTCGCAGAAGAGAACCCCGACGCGATCGCAAAGATTCACATCAACCCGGTCGAGGGGCTTTCCGAGAAGGCAACGCGCGCGTGGGTTGAAGCAGCAAACCTCGATCCCGAAGCCGTCGAGGGAACCGTCGACATCCTGCGCAAGCTCTACCGTGCCTACACCGAAGGCGATGCGGACCTCGTGGAGATCAACCCGTTGATCCTCACGCCCGACGGCAGGGTCCACGCACTCGATGCGAAGGTTTCCCTCGATGACAATGCCGTGTTCCGTCACCCTGACTACAAGGAGTATGACGAGACACAGGTGCGCGACGCCCGCGAGCAGGAGGCACACTCGAAAGGCCTCCAGTACGTGGGGTTGGAGGGATACGTCGGCGTGATTGCCAACGGCGCCGGCTTGGCGATGAGCACGTGTGATGTCGTCAACCAGGTCGGCGGATCACCGGCGAACTTCCTCGACATCGGTGGTGGCGCTAGTGCCGAGGTCATGGCCGGAGCGCTCGAGGTCATCAATCACGACCCGAACGTCAAGTCGATCTTCATCAACATCTTCGGCGGCATCACCAAAGGCGAGGAGGTCGCGAACGGCATCGTGACTGCGCTCGAACGGGTGAAGATCGACTCGCCGATCGTCATACGCCTCGATGGCACCAATGCCGACGAGGGTCGGGCGATCCTGAGTTCCCATCTGTCAGAACGGCTGCAGATGAAGACCACGATGCTCGAAGCTGCACGCGCTGCGGTCGAGCTTGCAGGAGGGACTGCCAAGTGAGCATCTTCGTGAACAGAGACACGAAGGTCGTCTACCAGGGTCTGACCGGCTCCCAGGGCAGGTTCTACGGACTCATGAACCGTGACTACGGCACAAACGTCGTTGCGGGAACGAATCCGAAGATGGCCGTTACCGACGTCGAGGGCATTCCGATCTTCCCCAATGTCGGTGAAGCGGTCAAGGCAACGGGTGCGAACGCCTCATGCATCTTCATTCCGGCTCCAGGTGTCAAGAACGCGGTACTCGAAGCGGCTCGTGGCGGAGTCGAACTGGTCATCGTCATCACCGAGGGCGTACCTGCCCACGATGAGGCGTCGTTCTACAACGAACTCAAGCGTGACTTCCCACGGGTGCGTCTGCTCGGTCCGAACTGCCCTGGGATCATCACTCCTGGCGAAGCCAACATCGGTATCACCCCTGGCCACATCGCAAAGGGTGGTGGACCGGTCGGTATCGTCAGCCGTTCAGGAACGCTGACCTATCAGGCGCTCGCAGAACTGCAGCAGAAGGGCATCGGTGTCACGACGTGTGTCGGGATCGGCGGAGACCCGGTTCCGGGTACCAGTTTCGTCGACTGCTTGGCGGCGTTCGAAGCGGACCCCGAAACCAAGGCTGTGATCATGTTCGGTGAGATCGGTGGGACTGCCGAAGAAGAAGCGGCGGAATTCATCGCAGGCAAACATGAGTAAGCCGGTTGTGAGCTACATCGCCGGCGTGACCGCTCCTGCAGGGAAGAAGATGGGTCACGCAGGCGCAATCATTTCGGGCAACAAGGGCACCGCGCAGGCGAAGATGGACGCGTTACGTGCAGCCGGCGTCAAGGTCGGTCTGAATCCGACCGAAGCCGGTGACCTGATGGCCGACATCGTCGGTGCGATGTAGACGCCTGCATGGTGGTGCGGCTGACTGGTGGTGATGCGGGCTAATACGAGCCGGTGCCGTCGCGTTCCTTCTGCAGCAGAATTGCGCCCACCAGGAGGCCGATCCCGGCGAAAGCGCTGACGTAGAGGCCGAGTTTCTTGCCGTCGCCGCTGGTGATGAGAAATCCGACGCCCAACAACGTCGTGAAAAGGCCCATGATCACGTGGATCTGTGTCCAGGTGAACGACATGACGCGATCAGGCAAGGAAAGGTTTCCGAACTTCGTCGCTGCGACCTGTCCGGCCATGATGAGACCGAAGATCCCGAGGTAGGTCATGACCGGAAATGCTCCGGTGTCCCAGGCGTTTGAGGAGGCGATGCCGCCGTACCCGTACCAAGCGACAAATGAAAAAATGAATGCCACAGCGCCCGAGGCCATAATGGTGATCTCGCCCGGCGTGGGTTGCTTGTCTTGCACGGATTACCTCCAAGAAATGTCGCGGCCGATATCGAAGCTGAGCACGTCAGGGGCGCCATTGCAAGCACCGGCGCCGAGGTTCCTCCGCTTGTACCGTACGTGGGTGGGCTAGTTTGGCCGCTGTGCGCATCGCTGTCCTGGCGTCTGGGAGTGGGACGATCCTGGCGGCGATACTCGAAAGCGGCCTACCCGTCACGCTCGTTGTCGTGGACCGGCCGTGTGACGCGATACACGTCGCTTCCGAGCACGGGGTCGCGGTCGAGTTGGTCGAGCGGACCTCCTTTGGTCCGCGGTTCGACCGTCTTGCATATACAACCGACGTCGTCGACGCGTTGCTTCGACACGAGATCGAGCTCGTTGCCATGGCGGGTTTCGGCACGATTCTGGAGACCCCGATTCACGAGGCCTTTCCGGGGATGATCGTGAACACCCATCCGTCGTTGCTCCCGGCTTTCAAGGGGTGGAATGCCCCGCGCGACGCCCTGGAGGCGGGCGTCGCGGTCACGGGTTGCACCGTGCACCTCGCAACCCTCGATGTCGACGAGGGCCAGATCCTGGCTCGAGAAGAGGTCCAGGTGGAACCTGGCGATACAGTCGAAACGCTGCACGAGCGCATCAAAACCGTGGAACGGCGTTTGTATCCAGCGGTCCTGCATCAACTTGTCGCCGCCTCCCTCCGCCCCGCGAGATCGCAAGGAGATCACCAGGCATGTCAGGCGCAGTAACGGTTCGGCGCGCGTTGTTGTCGGTATTCGACAAGACCGGCATCGTGGAGCTGGCGGGCGCGCTTCATGAGCAGGGCGTTGAGCTTGTCTCATCCGGCGGGACGGCCAAGGCCTTGGCCGACGCCGGGATTCCTGTCGTCGGCGTTGAGGAGGTGACGGGCGCGCCAGAGATGCTGGACCATCGGGTCGTTACCCTGCACCCGGCCATTCACGCCGGAATTCTCGCCGACCTCGACCGGCCGACGCATCGAGCGGACCTCGAGCGTGCCGGAATCGCGCCGTTCGAACTGGTCGTCGTGAACCTGTATCCCTTTGCAGCACAACCCGGGATCGAGACGATCGACATCGGCGGGCCGACCATGGTGCGCGCAGCCGCGAAGAACCATGCCTGGGTGACGGTGATCACCGATCCGGCGCAATACGTGCCGATCCTTGCCGAAATGCGGGCCAACAGTGGCGCGATCTCCCTGGCCACACGGAGGTCCTGTGCGCTCGACGCATTTGCACATACCGCCGCGTTCGACGCAGCGGTCGTGTCGTGGATGCAGGGCGACACCGTCCTTCCCAAGCACCTGATCGTGGCACTGGAGAAGGCGCAGGACCTTCGTTACGGGGAGAACCCGCACCAGAGCGGTGCGCGGTACCGCACGGTTTCGCAGCGCGGGTGGTGGGACGACGCTGTCCAGCATGGTGGCAAGGAGCTTTCGTACCTCAACCTGTTCGATACCGAGGCGGCGTGGCGTTTGGTGCATGACCTCGGAGATAGCCCTGCCGCTGCGATCATCAAGCATGCGACTCCATGTGGCGCTGCGGTTGCCGACGACATCGCCGCGGCCTACCGAGGCGCGCACGAATGTGATCCGACCTCTGCGTTCGGAGGGATCGTTGCGCTCAACCGAGTCGTGACGGTTTCGTTGGCCGAGGCGCTGGCGCCCGTCTTCACCGAGGTTGTCGTGGCTCCAGGTTATGAGCCGGCGGCGCTCGACATCCTGTTGGCAAAGAAGAGTCTGCGTGTGCTGGAGGCGTCCGCGCCGCGCAAGCTTCCGGTTGACGTGCGGTCCATCGACGGCGGCTTGCTCGCGCAGGAGCCGGATGTGCTCTCCATTGATCGCTCCGAGTGGAAGGTCGTCACCCGAGTGTCGCCGAGTGACGCGCAGTGGCGTGATCTCGAGCTTGCATGGCGTGTGTGTGCCTACGTGAAGTCGAACGCGGTGGTGCTCGTCGCTGATGGCAAGACGGTCGGCGCCGGTGGTGGCCAAACCAGTCGTGTCGACGCGGCCGAAATCGCTGTGCGTAAAGCCGAGGGCCGCGCTCTCGGCGGTGCGGCGGCGAGCGACGCGTTTTTCCCTTTCCGTGATGGACTCGACGTGGTGGCGGCGGCGGGTGTGCGCGCAGTGGTCCAACCCGGTGGATCCGTGCGCGACGAGGAGGTGATCGCGGCGGCCGACGAACATGGTCTCGCGATGGTCTTCACCGGACGTCGTCATTTCCGACACTGATGGCACCGCTGATGATGGCCGGAGCTCCGGTCGCCGACGCCGTCTTTGCCGGGCTCAGCGTGCGCATCGCTGCCCTGATCGAGCGCGGGCATACGCCAGGTTTGGGCACGATTCTGGTCGGCGACGAATCCGCCAGTATCGGTTACGTCCGCATGAAACAGGCCAAGGCCGGCGCGCTGGGCTGCGTCTCGCGTCACATCGGTTTGAGCGCTGACGCATCTCAGGCCGACCTTGTTGGCGCGATCCACGACCTCAACGTCGATCCTGGGATCGACGCGATCCTCGTCCAACACCCGACGCCGCCGCAGATCGACTTCGATGCCGCGCTGATGGAAATCGATCCGGACAAGGACGTCGATGGGCTCCATCCTCTCAACATGGGTCGCCTCGCACTGGGAATGCCTGGTCCCGTGCCGTGTACTCCGGCAGGAATCGAGAAGTTGCTCGCCCACTACGGGATTGTGATTTCGGGCAAGGACGTCTGCATTCTCGGGCGGGGTACGACCCTCGGGCGTCCTCTCGCGTTGTTGTTGTCGCAGAAGCGTCCGACGGCCAATGCTGCAGTGACCGTCGTACACACCGGAGTTCCCGACTGGCCGAAATTCACCCGGCGTGCCGACGTTGTCATTGCCGCTGCGGGTGTTCCGGGAATCTTGCAGCCCGAGCACCTGACTGCTGGCGTCGTGGTCGTCGGTGGCGGTGTGCGCTACGAGGGGCGACGCCTCCTGCCCGACGTCGACGAGAGCTGCGAGGAAGTCGCGAGCGCGATCACGCCCCGAGTCGGTGGCGTTGGGCCGACGACGATCGCAATGCTCTTCGAGAACACCGTCGCAGCCGCCGAGCGCCGGGTGGCGCGATGAGCTCGGAAGCCACCGAAGGGTCATGTTCGTTGTGTGGAACACTCCTGGAAGCCGGCTCCGATCGGTGCTCGGCCTGCGGGCTATATCAAACTGGCGGTCGGAATTCGGCCCGGGCGCACTCGGATCGCTGGCGCATGGTTGGGGCCGTCGCGGCCGTCTACGGCATCGTGGCCCTGCTGGTAGCCATCATTCGATGAGACAACCTCGCTGACACATCGTTCGAGAACAAGGAGCGTCAATGCCTCAGAAGATCACGATCGCCAACGGTGTTCTGAGCGTTCCCGATGATCCGATCATCCCGTTCATCGAAGGTGACGGCACCGGTGTCGACATTTGGCCTGCAGCGAAGCTGGTGCTTGACCGCGCTGCCCTCAAGTACGGCAAGCGCATCGAATGGAAAGAAGTACTCGCCGGGCAGAAGGCGTTCGATGAGACGGGGAACTGGCTACCTGACGCCACTGTCAACGCGTTTCGCGACTACCTGATCGGCATCAAAGGCCCCTTGACGACACCGATAGGCGGCGGAATCCGCAGCCTCAATGTCGCGCTGCGTCAAATCTTGGATCTCTACGTGTGCTTGCGCCCGGTGCGCTGGTTCACCGGGGTTCCGTCACCCGTGAAGCGTCCAGATTTGGTCGACATGGTGATCTTCCGTGAAAACACCGAAGACATCTATGCGGGGCTCGAAGTCGAAGAGGGAACACCCGAGGCAGCGTCACTCATCGCGTTGCTGAAGGAGACTTTCGGGTGGGACATTCGCTCTGATTCGGGAATTGGAATCAAGCCGATCTCTGAGACTGGGTCGAAGCGTCTCATCCGTGCCTCCATTGAATACGCGAAGGCACACGGTCGTAGCTCGGTCACCATGGTTCACAAGGGCAACATCCAGAAGTTCACGGAAGGTGCTTTCCGGAACTGGGGGTATGACCTCGTGCGCGAAGAGTTCGCCGATGTTGCTGTCGGATGGGACGACTGCGGTGGTGACCCGGGTGAGAGGATTCTCGTCAAGGATTCGATCGCGGACATCACGCTCCAACAAGTTCTGACTCGACCGACCGACTTCGATGTCATCGCAACAACCAACCTGAATGGCGACTATCTCTCCGATGCATTGGCGGCGCAGGTTGGTGGCATTGGAATCGCGCCCGGTGGGAACATCAACTACGTCACCGGTCATGGAATTTTCGAGGCCACACACGGCACTGCGCCGAAGTACGCCGGCCAGGACAAGGTCAACCCGGGTTCGGTGCTGCTCTCCGGTGTGATGATGTTCGAACATCTGGGATGGGTCGAAGCGGCCGCAGATATTGTGCGGGCGCTCGAGGCGACCATCGCCGAGAAGATCGTGACCTACGACTTCGCCCGGCAGATGGACGGTGCCACGGAGGTCAAGTGCTCGGAGTTCGCTTCGGCGGTCGCGGATCGTCTGTAGACCCGAGGCAGCGGTGCTCTACGCCGACCTGCTGATTTCGCATACTCGGCGAGGTCTCCCGACGCGTCGTGTCGCGCTCGGACCGTGTGCAATTCCAACCGGCGGACGTGCGTACGGCGCGCGACTGTTGGGCGCAGTGGTCGCGGAGTTCGCTGCCGACCTCTCGCAAAGTGACGACAGTGGCGCCGGAGTCGAAGGCGTGAGCAGCGAGCAGCTTCCCGAAATCAGGAACCTGCTCCTGATCGCTGGGAGCGGTGAGCTTTCGATGCCGCGGATTGCGCTCCAGCATAGGTTGCAGTTCGATGCACACGGTCTGGATCGGTCGCGCCATCGAATCATCGCTGCCGACGAGGTAGGCATCGAGGTTGCGCATGGCGGGGCCGCCGTCTTGGAGCTGGACTGCCATGGAGCCCCGGTCCCGCAAATTCTCGGAGCGATCATGGCGGCCGCTCGTATGGCCGGAGGCGCCCGTTCGACGGCACTGCGAGCCATTGAGACGGCGCTGCGTGCGCCTGGCGCAGCCGCAGAAGGCCTGATCGTTCGTCGGCGATATCACGCTTGGGCGAGGACAGGACCCCCGACGGTCGGAGTCGGGAGGTCCGGTGGAGGTCATGGGGAACACGAAATCGATTGGGAGCACGAAATCAATTGGGAACACATCGACCTCACCGACGACGCTTGGGATGGCGTGCCATCTGAGCAGCGCTGGGCCCGAGAGGTCTTCGGCTATGGCGCCGACCCTCGTGGCGGTTTCATCAGCATGGCCGACCTTCGCCAACGCTTCCGTCGCCTCGTCCGGGAATGCCATCCTGACCATGGTGGGGCAGCGGCCGGGGCAGCGGATCGGATCGCCGAACTGACCGAGGCCCGCGAGGTGCTGCTCGCCGGTATGTGCCGATCCTGAGGGCATGAGGACCGCTTCGAGCACTGTCACGGGGCTTGGGTAGCCTCGGCGATGTGACCGTAGCGGTGCGCACCAACGGCCACAACGTCAGTTCATCATCGACTCCCACGTAGTGAGGCACCCATGAAAATCACCGTCGTCGGCGCAGGTTTCTATGGTTCCACAACCGTTCAGCGAATCGCCGAGGCGAACTATGCCGACGAAGTGGTGATGGTCGACATCGTCGAGGGAAAGCCTCAAGGTCTCGCGCTGGACATGATGCAGAGTCGCTCCCTCGAAGGGTTCGACACGCGAATCACCGGTACGAACAGCTATGACGCAACGACCGGCTCGGACGTGTGTGTCATCACGGCAGGTCTGCCGCGCAAGCCGGGTATGAGCCGGATGGACCTTCTTGAAGTGAACGCCGGGATCGTTGCCGGCGTGACGCGCAGTCTCGCTGCAGCCTCGCCGAACGCAGTGCTGATCGTGGTTTCGAACCCGCTTGATGAAATGACAGCGTTGACGTCGATGGTGAGTGGGTTTCCGAAAGAGCGCGTCTTCGGACAGGCGGGGATGCTCGACACGGCGCGCTTCAAGCATTTCGTCGCCGAACGGTTTGGTGTGTCGCCGAGCTCGGTCGAGGCGATCACCCTCGGTAGTCATGGCGACACCATGGTGCCGGTACCCAGCCTCGTGAAGGTCAATGGCAAAGCACTTGAGCGACCTTGCCGATGCCGAAGCCATTGAATGGTTGGTCCGCAAGACCCGTGATGGCGGCGCCGAGATCGTCGAGTTTCTCAAGACGGGATCTGCGTACTACGCACCGAGCAGCGCAGCGGCGAAGATGGTCGAGGCCGTTGCGAAGGACACCAATGCCGAGATGCCAGTGTGTGCGTGGGTCACCGGCGAGTACGGCATCAGCGACGTGTATCTCGGTGTGCCTGCCCGTCTGGGTAAGGGTGGCGTGTCGGAGATCGTCGAGCTGCCGCTGGCCGGCGATGAGCAGAAGAACCTTGCGGAGGCGGCCGAGGCCGTGCGTGCGAAGCAGGCCGATGTTGCACAGTTCGCGGGCTGATCCTCAGTCCTCCTGACCGGCAGCCCATAGCCCGCGACGGCAATGCGCGCCGATGATCGGCGCCATGGTTTTGGCGATCATCAGCGGTGGCGCGAGCGTTTCTCGTTTGAGTTCGCCGGTGACACAGGCTTGGGTGCATCACTGCGCATGGAGCTCCGTCCAGCTGAGCAGCGGGCCTGGTTCTGGGTACACGTCGTCGAGGTCGGACGTGGGTTGATCTCTGTGTGCGACTTCGATCTCGCTCTGCCACGGGGCACGTCGCTGTCGGTTCGTGGCGACGGCCTCTGGTCGGACCTGATATGTGAGACGCCGTTCGAGCATTGGTCGATGGGTCTCGAGGCATTTGGTGTTCGCCTGGACGATCCGGCAGATGCCTTTCGTGGTGAGTTCGGTGAGCGTGTTGCCGTTGGCTTCGACCTGGAATGGGAAGCCACCTCGCCTGCCGGTTCGAACTCGCTTGAGGGTGAGGACACATCCGACCAGCCCGGCCTTGTATTCGGCGAAATCCTGCTTGGCGCCGATTCGATCGACTTCAGCGGTCGTGGGCACCGGTCGCATTCGTGGGGTGTCGAGCCGGCGCTCGCTGCCGGCGCACATCGGGCTTCGTTGCAGATCGGTGACGATGTCGCCGTCGCTGATCGAGCAGCGTGGTGGCGAGACATGGGGGTGGTTCTGGTCGGGCGGGGAGCAACGGCCTCTCCTGAACGTCGATGTTGCCACCGACATCGGTGCCGATGGTCTTCCGGTGTCGGCCCGCTATGTGCTTGATGGCGACTACGTGATGCACGCGTCCGTGGTGGGCCTTCGCTCCGGTGCTCATACCAGGAGTGCCCGAGCGACGAGTGGTGCGAGCATTGTGCAGGTACGAAACGCCCATGGTGTAGGTAGTGGCTGGGCCGAGTGGTGGCCATCAGGGGCGGTCGACACGGTGGCAGGGCGTGACTGAGCCGTAGGCGGCTAGAAACCGGTTGCGGCCCGTTCGAGTGCAATCGAAGCGCGATAGGCGTCGACCTGCGCGTCGCATACAGCGGGGTCCCAACCCAACTCCGCGCCGATCAGTGCTGCGACATCGGGCGCTACCAGAGCGGAGGCGTCACGTGCCAGTATTCGGGCACGGGTTCGGCGCGTCAAGACATCATCCAATGTGCGAACCATTTCATGACGAGCTGCGTACACGGCCTCGGCCTTGAGATAGTCGAGGCCCGGGACGAGCGGCGTGAGCAGATGAGGTTGCGCGTTTCCCAGTGCAAGAACGTCGGCCGCGGCACTGCCGTAGCGTTCGAGAAGACGTGCCGGTGCGACAGTCCGGTCCGTAGTCGCGTTGATCAGTGTCAGGGTCCTGGTTCGGCACTTCCGCTTTGATCCGAGAGCGAGCGCGACTCGGTCGACGGTGTCCTGTGCCATCTTGCGATAGGTCGTGAGCTTGCCGCCCGTGATCGTGATCAGACCGTCGGTGCTCTGTGTAACGGCATGTCGTCTCGATAGGTCAGCCGTGCGCGTTGACCTCGTAGTGGTGGCGCGTGATGTTGTTTGGGTCTGTTCGACAAGCGGGCGTAGCCCTGCCCACGAGCCCCGGATGTCGGCAGTGGTCACAGGATCGAGGAGGGTCGCATTGACCGCGTCGAGCAGATATCGGATGTCCTCGGGAGTGCACTGCGGATCGACGAGTGGACCGGCATAGTCGGTGTCGGTAGTGCCGACATAGGTGAGACCTTCCCAGGGGAGGACGAAGATCGGGCGGCCGTCTGCTGCGTGAAGCAACACGCCGATGTCCGTGCCGAAGTGACGACGGTCGAATGTGAGGTGGATTCCCTTCGCCGGCCGAATCCTGAAAGCAGCCGGTGCCGGGAACCGCCCGTCAGTCCGCGGCATCGCGCGTACTTCGTCGGACCAGATGCCGGTCGCGTTCACCACCATCCGCGCCGAGATCGTGAACGGTGCTGCCGTCTGCGCTGACGCGGGCACCGTTGACGCGCCCGTCGACGCTCGTGAGTTCCTCAACGGCGACACCGTTGGCAATCGCAGCGTCGTAATGCTCCGTCGCGGTGCGACAGATCGAGAGCGTCAGGCGTGCGTCGTCGACATGCGCGTCGTAATACAGGTACCCATGGGCGACCTGTTCGCGACGCAGCGAGGGGAAGCGTTCGATCGTTTGTGCGGCGCTGAGTCGACGGTGCAGCTTGCCGATACGCATTCCGCCCGTGAGGTCATAGGCCCACATGGCAGCCCCGAAGGCGCGTGCGATCCGCCGATTGACGACACCTCCCTGTTTCAGAATTGGCACGAGGAACGGGAGAACGGTGACGAGATGTGGCGCATTTCGCAAGAGCAGCTGTCGTTCGCGCAGGTTCTCGTAGACGAGGGCGATCTCGCCTGCTTGAAGGTACCGGATCCCTCCGTGAACGAGCTTCGAGGATTTCGATGAGGTGCCGCTGGCGAAGTCGTCGCGTTCTACGAGTGCTGTGCGAAATCCACGCGACGCGGCGTCGAGCGCGATGCCGGCCCCTGTCACGCCACCGCCGATCACCAGTACATCGAAGGTCTCACCCTCGAGACGTCGCAGCGCTGCAGATCGGCTGAACTCCATTCCTTGACGTTACCGGTGGCTCGTGGCGTCTCGTGCTCAATCGACCCAGGGTATTAGCGTGGCAGACGTTGTGCTGCCCGTCACGAGTTCCACGTTTCGACTCTTCGTTCACGTATTGGCCGCGACGATTTGGGTTGGCGGCCAGTTGACCTTGGCCGGGCTCGTTCCGGTGTTGCGAGCACATGGCTCCGACATTCCCCGTGCCGCAGCGCGGCGTTTCAATCGCATCGCCTGGCCTGCGTTCGCGGTCTTGATCGCGAGCGGACTCTGGAACATCGCTGCGGTCGAACCGTCTTGGAACACTGCCTATGGACGCACGCTGACTAGTCAAGCTCGCGACGGTCGCGGTTTCAGGAGTGACTGCGTTCGTCCACATCAGAGTGGAATCGCCACGCGTGAGAGCGATCTGGGGCGCATTGACGGGCCTGAGCGCGCTCGTGGCGCTGTTCTTGGCAACGATGCTCTGAGTACGTCGCAGTGTTGCGCTACGAGACGGTTCCAGGTAGGCCATCGGTGGTGATGAACGGCAAACCATCGCTATGCCAGGCAAGGGATCCGCCGGTGAGGTTCAGCGCCTGCAGGTTGGCGCCTCTGAGCACTTCCGCCACCTTGCGGGAGCGCCCACCCGACCTGCAGATGACGATGATTTCTCGATCGGTGGGCAATTCCGAGATCCGTGCGGGGACCTCTCCCATGGGGATCCATGCGGCAGGCTCGGCATGTCCTGCTGCCCACTCATGGCCCTCGCGTACATCGAGGAGGAACGCTCCGCCGGCAATGCGCTGCAGTGCCTCTTGTGGCTCGATTTCCGGCACTACGGGATTGCTCATTGGACTCCTCGGGTTGTCGGAATCCCGAGATTAGAGCGCAACGTCGGTGAGCGCGAATTTGTCGACATCGACGAGACCAAGATCGGTGATGCGAAGCGCAGGGATGACCGAGAGACCCAGGAATGACAAGTGCATGAATGGAGCTTCGATCGTCACGCCGAGTGCCTCACATGCTGCACGGGCGACGACGGCGCTACACCTCGCGACCTCGTGGGCATCGCCGGGTGCCATGAGCCCGCCGATCGGAAGCGCCATCTCGGCGATCACCTGCCCATTGAACACGACCACCTGTCCGCCACCCAGGTGAGCGAGACGGGCTACGGCGACCGCCATGTCCGGCGGCCCCGTGCCATCACGCGTTCCGACCACCATTGCGTTGTGCGCGTCGTGCGCCACGGTCGACGCGAATGCGCCCCGCTCGATACCGAAGCCGCTGACCCAACCGAGTCCGACCCGACCCGTGGCGTGGTGCCGTTCCAGGACGGCTATCCGTGCGACGTCGACCTCCGATGACGTCACGTCCATCTCCAAGTGGGCTGTCGTAATCTGGCCTGGGATGAGGCCGATTACTCGTGCGCGACCGCTCTGCGGTGGTGCGAGATCGAGTTCGTCGGCGACCGGTGCATGTCCAAGTCGTACCGAGTTCAGCATCCATGGCGGAGCGGGGCTCGCCGGTACGGCGCCGGCAATCGTCGCACCATTCTGCGCGACGAGGTTGCCGCGTTGGTACACACGTGCGGGCTTCAGGGACGCGAGCTCATCGAAGCACAACACGTCGGCCTGATAACCCGGTGCCAACATGCCGAGGTGGTGAAAACCGTGGTAGGAAGCGCTGTTCCAGGTGGCGAGTACGAGTGCGTCCTCGAGTCGCGCACCGTGGCGGACGGCAAGTCGAACGCAATCGTTGATGTGGCCATGCGTCGTGATCAGTTCAGGTTCGCGGTCATCGGTACAGAGCGCCACATGGCTGGTTCCATGTTCGAGCACCATGGGGATGAGATCGGCGAGGTTCCGGCTCGCCGATCCCTCGCGAATGAAGACCCACATCCCCTTGCGTCGCTTTTCCTCGGCTTCGACCAGCAGGGTGCATTCGTGGTCCGATTCGACTCCGGCACTCAGGTACGCATCGAGCGGCACGCCACGAAGACCTGGCGCGTGACCGTCAACGCGTCGATGTCCAGCGGCGTTGATCTTCGCAACAATGTCGGGGTCGCCGCTGATCACCGCTGGGAAGTTCATGACCTCCGCGACACCGATCGCGCCGTGGTCATCGAGGAGCGTCCTCACGTCATCGGCGAACAACGCTGCTCCGGCACTCTCGAAGGGTGAAGCCGGTACGCAACTGGAAGCGCAGATACCGAATGTGAACGGGAGCGCTGCGCAGGCCTCTGCCAAGGCTGCGATGCCGGGAATCCCAAAGACATTGGCGATCTCGTGGGGATCCGCAGCGACGGCTGTGGTGCCGTGCGGGAGCACGGCCCGGACGAACTCGTCGACCCAGAGTTTGGTGGATTCGAGATGCATATGTGCGTCGACAAAGCCCGCCGTGAGCGCTGCGCCGTTGAGTTCCACTGTGTCGAGCGCGTCTCGTGGACCCCATCCGACGACAACCCCGTCACAGATGGCGAGATCGGTCGTGACCCACTCTTTCGTGGTGGGCAGAAATACGGATCCGCCGGCCATGAGGAGGTCGCATGGGGTATCGCCACGCGCGGCGGCGACAGCTCGCGGCGTTGCCGCTGGGCGCGTCACGGAACGACCGGCAGAGCGAGCCGAAGCCATCGCTCCAGGTCGGCGAACACCTTCGAACGGACCGGACCTGCCGACAGGACAAGGTCGTGCATGCCGCCATCGACGCGAATGGTGGTGAGGTTCGATCCGAGTCGTCCGCTGAGCATGGCAATGCGGTCACCGTTGAGCACGATGTCGGAACCCATGATTCGGTCATCCCATCTCTTCGGCGAAAAGCTGTCGCGAGCGCTCATCACGAGTATCGGTATCTCGAGCGCCAAGCTCCTCGCAATCTGCTTGTGTCCACGGACAATTGCAGCGAGCCAGGCGGCACGGACCGGAAAGCCGCCGCGGGGCTTCCAGGCAAAATCGAAAGCCCACTCGCCACGCAGAGACTCATGGATGCTCTCGATGTACAACGTCGAGAACGGCGTCGGAATGATCAGGTCACCGTTGATGCGTGCAACGAGCGGGACGACGTAACTACCGATGGTGCGGACGGGCGCCGCGACGTTGTTTTCGAAGTAGGGACTGTTGAGGAAGAGCGCATCGACAACGCCGTCTCTGCGTCGGCGATTCGCCCACAGTGCGGTGATCAAACCACCTGTCGAGTGCCCGTTCACCAACAAGGTGTCGTGGTCGTCGAGGTGGCGAATGATCTCGACAGCTCGATCGAGCTCCTGATCGTAAACGTCGAGGGATCGCGTGAAGTTCGGCCTCTGATGAGCGAGGAGCGATCGGCCGTAGTTGCGGAGGTCGAGGGCATAGAAATCGAAGCCGTGGCTGACGTAGAAGTCGGCGAGGTGTCGTTGGAAGAAATAGTCGTTGAACCCATGGACGTATAACACCGCGCGGTGGACCGGTTCTGGTGCGCGCCGACGAATCAGTGTTGCGATCGCGGGACCGTCCTCGTCGGTACCGAGATCCAGGGTCGTGGCCTCGTAGGGGAGGCCCAATACGTCGGGCTTCCAAGACAGGGTGAAAGGAGTCATCGTCGTGGGATGGTCACGTGTTCCGTCGCTTTCGTCAAGCTCTGTTCGGCCCGCCGGCGTGATGACCTGAGCGACAAAGCCGCTTCTGGCGTTCGCCGCGTAGAAGCGCCCGATTTGCCCCTCAACCTTCGTTGGAGGGCGCCGATACCAGTTGCGTGGTGCCTGATGTTTTCGATGACGTGACTCTCGAGGAGTTGCGCGACGAATACGTGGCGAGCCTTCCGGCCAAAGCAGATGCGATCCGGGTCGTGTGCCTTGGTGACCTCGACAGTTCACGGGCCGAACAATGCCGCGGCCGACCTTGCGTATCAGCTCAAGGGCAGCGCGGGCCTCTACGGCTTCCTCCAGGTCGGCAAGCTTGCCGGGACGATCGAGGCGCTGCTGCTGGAGGGATCGCGTAGCGCTGAACTCATGGGTCCGCTGGACGCACTGGATGTGTTGTGTCGTGTGGCGCTTCGTCAGAAGGCGCCGCTGTCACCGTCTCCTGCGGAGCCCTCGTACCGCTGAGAGGCATGCAGGGTCAAGGAATGTACGCCGGCGGCCGATACTTGGTTGACCGTTTCGCTGTTCTCTTGCCAAGGATGGAGGTGTAGTGGAAACGACGACGCAATCCTTCGACGAACTCCGTGACGAGATTCGTCGCGTCGAGCGAAATGCGGGTATCAGGGCGAGCATCCAACCGTCGGACCTCACGATTCGTCGTCGCCGTGCCCAGATCGGCGCAGTTGCCCTGATCGTGTTCGTGGGTCTGCTGCTCTCGACAGTTGTCAATGACGTCTGGACGAGTGTCAAGAACTACTCATGGCTCGATCCGGCGCTTGCGCGCCTGACCATGATCGCGATTGCCGCGGCGTACGCGGTGTACGTGTTGGACAAGGAACGGTCGCTCAAGCGGCTTGCGAACCTCGGGCAAGATCTGCGAAATCTCGACTCCGGCCTTGGCGAGCGCCTGGTGGTTCGAGCGTCACTTGCGGAGTCTGCGCGCCTGCTCCACCAGTCGCTTGACCTCGACGTGGTTCTCCGAACCTTCCTGGATCAGGCAATCCGAATGGTCGGTGGTGAACGCGGATCGATCGTCCTGCTGAACACGGGAGGCGAACTCCGTCCAGCCGTCGTGCACAACTTCGGCACTACCGACGGCGCGCCACTGCTACTCGAAGATTCCCTGGTGCTGCGGGCGGTGCTCGGTCGCGAGCCCATCCTGATGGGCGGCACAATTCCCTTGCAGCCGACCTCAGTCGATGCAGTACCGGTCGCTTCGGTGATCTGCGTGCCCTTCGAGTTCGGCGGTAAGCCGCTCGGAGCGATCACGCTCGGCGCGACCGATGCGATGCGCTTCGAGGGCCACCACGTCGAGCTGCTTTCGGATCTCGCAGCCGACGCGGCCGTCGCACTTGACCACGCCCGACGCTTCGAGGCGGTGTCGATGCTGCTGGACAACTCAGGAGTCGATCTGATTGAAATTCGCAGCCAGCTTCAGCACCTCGGCGCGGTCATCAACGACTCGGTCTGTGAATTGCGGATACCCGGGATTCGCGCATCGTCGCGAGACTGCGTTGCTGGATCTCATCTACGCTGGCGGATCACAAATCACCAAGGTCGGCGAGGCGCTGTTTCCGGATCCCATTCGCAGAAGTGGGTGACCATCGTCGAGCGGCGAGGTGCGCTCACCACGCCCAGCGTTGTGTGTAGTGCTCGTCGACCTCTGCAACGACGCCGGCGTCTCGAAGCTGGTCGATCCGGGCGGCATCATGGCCGAGCCACCGCAGGACCTCTCGGGTGTGCTCGCCGAGCAGCGGCGGGGGACCGGCGATACGGCCGGGCGTTTCGGAGAAGTTGATCATCGAACCAAATTGACGCAGCAATCCGAGCGTCGGATGTTGGTACTCGGCAGTGAGGCCGAGCGCGACGTTGTCGGAGTCGTAGAGCATTGCCTGCCCGCCACGCGCATCGAGCGGGACCTCGTTCGGGACGCCTGCGTCGTCGAACAGCAGCGTCCATGTCATCGAGGTGCGCGTCGCCATCAGCTCTTCCAGAATCGCGTCGAGCTCATGACGATGTTCGCGTCGGTGCATCGCGTCCGCGAAGCGGGGATCGGTTGCCAATTCCGGTTGGCCAACCGCAGCGCAGAGCGCCACCCACTCGGAAGGTTTCACCGCAGCGATCTGGATCCAGCCGTCCTGCGTGGCGTAGAGGCGGTAGCACGGGTCGATGCCATGTAGTCCTGCGTCAAGGCGCGGCCGATCTGCGGGCAAGCCGTCGACGAGGATTGCGTCGGACGCGAAGACGGCGCCACCGTCGAGGAGGGATGTCCAGACCTCTTGGCCTTCACCGGTACGTTCGCGGTGGTACAAGGCCATGAGTACCGCTACCACCGAGAGCATGGCGTTGGATGCGTCGCACATGCCGAAGCGCAGGTACAACGGCGAGTTTCCCTCCTGCGTCGCGCCTGCTTCATACTCCAGACCGGTGGCTGCCTGATACAGCGGGTCGAGTCCGCCGAAATGCGACAGTGGACCGTTGAGCCCATACGCATAGGTATTGCAATAGATGATGTCGTTCCTGGTGGCTTTGCAGCGTGGGTAGTCGATGCCCAGTTTGGTGGCGGTGCCTTTGGTCATGTTGTGGTGCACGATGTCGGCGCGGGCGATTAATTGGTGTGCAATCTCGAGTCCAGTGGGATCTTTGAGATTGAGCGCGATGTCGCGCTTTCCACGCTGACATCCGAAAAACGGCTTTCCCGCGCCCCGCATGCCGTCGCCCGTGAGGGGCTCGACCTTGATGACAGTCGCGCCCATGTCACCCAGAATCATCGGAGCGAATGGGCCGGCGAGGTACTGACCGAAGTCCAGGACGACGATGCCTTCGAGGGCGTGCGGGGTAAGTCCCTCCTCGTCGAGGGTGGTCTGCGTCTTCACCGTCGGGCCTCCACGGTTTCAGGACGGGTGAGCGTGGCGATGTCGCCGTCGGAGTAGCCCAACGCCCCCCACACCTCGCTGTTGTGCTCGCCGACGCGAGGTTGCGGACCTCGTATCGCTCCGGGCGTGCCCATCAAATTGATGGGGATACCAATCTGTGTGGTCGGGCCGAGTTCTGGATCTTCGATGTCGACCACCATGTCGTTCGCCGCGAGCTGAGCGTGTGGGCGCCGCAGAGCCTCTTCCATCGGCACGATCGCCTCCGCTGCGAAGTTGTTCGCTTGGAACCTCGCGACGAGCACGTCACGGTTGTGGTTCTTAAAACCCTCCCGCTGTGCGGCGCGAAACTTCTCGGCGTCCTCTGGGGCCATTGTGAACAGCTCCAGCGGTGATGGGGCAGGCGGAAGGCCGAGCACGTCTTCGATCGTCGCGAGGGGCGTGAGGCCGCTCATCAAGGAAAGGTGCAGCCATTCCTTGTCGGCGCATTCGTAGACGTAGCTCTGATGCACGCCCGGCGGATAGGTCTTGGCCATGATGGCGTGGAAGCTGGCCTTTGTCGTTGCGAAATGCTGCCACAACTGGGTGGTGTAGAGGAACGATGCGTGCCACAGCGAGGTTTGGACGTGCTGGCCACGCCCCGTTCGCTCACGCACGATCAGCGCCGTGGTGATGCCTGCCGGTACGAGAAACGCTGCGGCCATGCTCGGCATCGGCATGTGCAGGAAGATCGGCCCCATACGCCAGCCGGGTTGTTCCCACTGTTGGCCGGAGCTGGCCTGCACGAGGGCGTCGTACCCTGGGCGTTGCTCGAATCGATGGCCCGGCGGATACCCGGGAACCGAACAGGTGACCAGGCGCGGGAGTGCTCGGCGCAAGGTTTCCTGGCCGAGGCCGAGCCGTTCCATGACGCCCGGTCGGAAGCTGTCGACGACCACATCGGCAGTTGCGGCCAGCTTCATGAAGGCGGCATGGCCATCGCTTGTCTTGAGGTTGGCGGTGACGCTCCGGCGGCTGCGGTTCCAAACTGCTGAGCCCTGATAGGAGCGGAAGGGGTCACCCCCGGGCGGCTCGACCTTGATCACATCCGCGCCCTGTTCGGCCATCAGGAGGACGCCGAGCGGGCCGGCGATGCCCCATGACAGATCGAGAATCCGAATCCCGTCAAGCGCTCCGGTCATAGCGCGTCTCCTTTGGGAGCCGTGGTCCCGGCCTGTGGGTGCTGCGCCAGGTTGTTCAGGAATGCTGGCCCAGTAGACGCCGGTTCTTGAACTGCGCCTTGACGTAGTCTCGATTCATCAATGCGATGAAGTCGATGGAAATTTCCTTCGGACACGCGGCTTCGCACTCGCCGTGGTTCGTGCAGGATCCGAAATGTTGTTCCATCTCGTCGACCATCGCAGTCACACGTTCGTATCGCTCGGCTTGACCCTGTGGCAGAAGGTTGAGATGCGAGATCTTGGCAGCAGTGAACAGCTGCGCCGCGCCGTTCGGACATGCTGCGACACAGGCGCCACAGCCGATGCATTGTGCCGCGTCCATGGCGGTGTCGGCGACCTCCTTGGCGATGGGGAAGAGGTTGCCGTCCGGCGCGCTGCCCGTCGAGACGGTGATATAGCCACCGGCTTCGATGATCCGATCGAACGCGCTTCGGTCGACAGCCAAGTCACGCACGATCGGAAACGCACGCGCGCGCCACGGCTCGACGGTGATCTGGGCTCCATCGGAGAACTTGCGCATGTGGAGCTGGCACGTAGCCGTACCCTGTTCTGGCCCGTGTGCTCGGCCATTGATCATCATGGAACATGAGCCGCAGATCCCTTCCCGGCAGTCGTGGTCGAAGGCCACGGGCTCCAGGTTCTGGCTCAGGAGTTGCTCGTTGAGTACATCGATCATCTCGAGGAACGACATGTCCGGACTCACGTCGGACAACTCGTAATCCTCGAACTTGCCTGGCGCGTTCGGTCCGGCCTGGCGCCAAATTCGCAGCTTGAGGTGCATCGACACGGTTCGCTCCCCGTCTCTACTGGTATCCGCTACTTGTACGAGCGCTGTGCCAGATGCACGTGCTCGAACTGCAGCGGCTCCTTATGAAGGGTGGGCTCAACTCCAACGCCGTTGGATTCCCATGCGGCGACATACGCGTATTCGTCGTCGTTGCGCATGGCTTCGCCTTCGTCGGTCTGGTGTTCGACCCGAAGGTGTCCTCCGCAGCTTTCATTGCGCTGGCGAGCGTCGTAGACCATCAGTTCCGCAAACTCGAGGTAGTCGGCGACGCGTCCAGCGCGTTCGAGCGACTGGTTGAAGGACTCGCCGTCCCCCAAGATCTTGACGTCCTTGTAGAACTCGTCGCGTAGCGCGGGGATCTCGGCCAAAGCCGTATCGAGGCTGGTTGCGCTTCGTTCCATACCGCAGTGCTCCCAAACGATGTTTCCGAGTTCGCGGTGGAACCAGTCCACCGACTTCGTGCCCTTGATCGAGAGAAGCTGGCGCGATTGTTCGCGAACGTTCTGCTCAGCAGTCTTGAAGACTTCGTGGTCCACCGGCACGGGCTTCTGTCCGAGTTGGGGCGCGAGGTAGTTCGAGATCGTCGCGGGAAGTACGAAGTATCCATCAGCCAGACCCTGCATCAGCGCGCTCGCGCCGAGTCTGTTGGCGCCTTGATCTGCGAAGTTGGCCTCGCCCAGAACGTAGAGTCCAGGCACGTTGCTCATGAGGTCATAGTCAACCCAGAGGCCGCCCATTGTGTAGTGGATGGCCGGGTAGATCCGCATGGGAACCCGGTAGGGATTCTCGTCGGTGATGCGTTCGTACATCTCGAAGAGGTTGCCGTAGCGCTCTTGTACGACGTCATGGCCGAGGCGCTCGACTGCTTCGGCGAAGTCGAGGTAGACGCCGTTCTTCTGCGGACCGACACCACGACCAGCGTCAACCTCGCGTTTGATGGCGCGTGACGCGACGTCGCGCGGCACCAGGTTGCCGAAGGCGGGGTAGCGCCGCTCGAGGAAGAAGTCGCGCTCGTCGACGGGAATGCGATCGGGTGAGCGAGTGTCGCCGTCCTTGAGGGGCACCCACACCCGCCCGTCGTTGCGGAGTGACTCGCTCATGAGTGTGAGTTTCGACTGAAAGTCGTCGCTGCGGGGGATACAGGTGGGGTGGATCTGCGTGAAGCAGGGATTCGCCAGGTAGGCGCCCTTCTTGTGGGCACGCCAGATGGCGGTGGCATTGCTCTGCTTGGCGTTCGTCGAGAGGTAGAAGACGTTCCCGTAACCACCTGTTGCCAACGCCACGGCGTGACCCGAGAACGAGCGAACCTCGCCAGTGACGAGATTGCGGGTCACCACGCCCACGGCGCGGCCATCGTGCGTGACGAGGTCGAGCATCTCGGTACGCGTGTGGAGTTCGACATTGCCGAGATGCACCTGGCGCATCAGGGCCTGGTAGGCGCCCAGGAGCAGTTGCTGGCCGGTTTGACCACGCGCGTAGAAGGTACGGGAGACCTGGGCACCACCGAACGATCGATTGTCGAGCAGGCCGCCGTATTCGCGAGCGAACGGAACGCCCTGTGCGACGCACTGGTCGATGATGTCGACGCTGACTTCGGCGAGACGGTGAACGTTGCCTTCTCGGGCGCGGAAGTCGCCGCCCTTGATGGTGTCGTAGAACAGACGGAAGACGCTGTCGCCGTCATAGTGGTAGTTCTTCGCGGCGTTGATTCCGCCCTGCGCGGCAATGCTGTGTGCTCGTCGCGGGCTGTCGTGATAGGTGATCATCGTGACCTGGTAGCCCAGCTCGCCAAGTGTCGCTGCCGCAGACGCGCCGGCGAGACCGCTGCCGACCACGAGGACGTGGAAGCGGCGCTTGTTTGCCGGGTTGACGAGCTTGACGTTGAACTTGTGCTCTGACCACTTGGTCTCGATCGGGCCTGTTGGTACCCGTCCGTCGAGTGGCTCACTTGCGATCTTCATGCCTGCCCGTTCCTAGTCGATGACGCCGGTCAGAACAGCGATCGGAAAACTGACATTGCCGATCAGGATCACGGCGGCGAGGCCGGTCGCGAACCACCGCCGTGCAGGATTGAAACGAGGGCTGTTCCAGCCGAGGCTCTGGAACATGCTCCATGCGCCGTGGAAGATGTGAATGGACAGCAAGATGTTGGCCACGATGTACACGGCGGCTACGGCGGGTCGTTCGAAGCTGTGTACGAGATTGTCGTAGGTGTTGCCGCGCTTGAAGTCCGCGCCACCGACGCCCCACGTCAGGTCCATCAGGTGGTAGATGATGTACGCGCCGACGATGACGCCTGACCAACGCATCGTGCGGGAGGCGAAGTTGGCCGCCGCGTAGTCGCGAGGTGCCTGGTATTTCGTGGGCCTGGCCTTGCGATTGATGATTGTGAGTGAGTAGGCCGAGTGGATGTGCAGTGCACCAGCCACGATGAGGCCGATTCGCATCATCCACAAGAAAACGGATCGTGGGAGTGCCGGTTCACCGACGGTCCGGAGCCACTCGCCGTAGATATCGATGTCGTGGCGCCCGTTGATGTCCCCGAGGTACACCTTGAGGTTGCCGACCATGTGCATGAGGACGAAGCCGAGGAGCATGAACCCGGTGATGGCCATGATCCACTTCTTGCCGACGGCAGAGCGGTAGAAGGCAATTGGCCACGGTGCCGGTCGTTGCGGGCGCTTCGGCGTCGCGGAGTTCTGATCGTTTTCCAACACTGATGTCACCGAGGCGTCCTCCTTAGGATTCCCACTCCGGCGCGGTCGGCGCACGTTACTTCCGGCGCGGTCAAGGGATCCGAATCGGGTCGACAATGGTGGGACGCTTCAGTGGAGTGTGAGCTGTTCAGTGCCCACCCACGAGGGCGAGGAGGCCGAGTGCGTAGGCGTTGCGGACCTCTCCGATGTCGGGGTGGGAGACCGTGACGACGATCTCGCCGTTTTCGCCGGTGGGTCTGGCGTTCCGTGCCTGCTGCACTTCGTCTTCGATGGTTCCGATGTACGTGATCTCGTCCGCCTCGACGTCACCTCCGAAGCGGATTGTCCTCTCCGGCGTCTCCACGGTCACGACTGCGCCATTGAGCGCGAAACGTTCCTCGTTGACGACATGGAGGTGACCGAAACGCGGCTCGAGCATTGCGAGCACCGGTCGGCATGCCTGGCGCAGAGCGCCATATCCCGGTTTGGTGGCGCGTTCGTGATCGAGCACCGCGAACGAGATTGATGGGTGGGAATCTGCGAACGAAAAGTGGCAGAAGCCCCCGGTGGGGCGATTTCTGATGCGCCGAAGGTCCTCGATCTGGAGTTGTATCAGCCAGGCCTGGTACTGCTGGGATGCATCGCGCCACGCATCGAAGGTGGCGAAATCCTGCGGCGGGATGTGCTGCTCGAACTGTTCGCGCTGGTAGTTGTGATGGAGCGCAAGGTATTCCCAGTCGAGGTTCGGCCACCTCTCTGGTGCCATGAACTCGGCATTTGGCGGAACAGCCTGCGCACCGAACTCGCTCACGAATCGCCCGAGGGTCGGTACACGGCGCAGGGCGCGGGCCAGGCCGCCGATTGTGCCGTGGTGCCAGCCGTAATAGAGGTGCGAGTCCGTGCCGGCGTGCATGAGCCCAGGAGGGACCCCCGAATGACGATCGACCGGACGAGTCGGATCTGCCCGCCGGAGCACCCTCACGATGAGGTGGTCGAGGAGATCGCGATTCCATGAAGGCATGAGCAGCGCTGCCCCGGCGCGGGCGCGTTTCGGCTACCGATACGCGCTGATGGGCCTCGAAGTCGATGGGTACGGGTTCGTCGTGCGCGCACCACAAGGCGACACTTGGATGGTGACCGAGTTGATCGACGAGGCGTCGTGCTTGGGTGAGCGCCTGTTTGCGGACACTGTGAATGAGCCCGTGTTGGATGGGGAGATCCTGCCAAAGGAGGAGGCCCTGGCGGTCGGCCGCCTCGTACATTTCGGGGCTGCTGACATGTGCATGGATGCGGAGCATGTCGAGGTTGGCGTCGAGCGCGAGTTGTACGTCGCGTTGAAAATCCTCCGCCGTCGCCTCGGCGAGCGCTGCCGCGGTCGGACCTTGATTCGAACCCATGACGAACAGCTGCTACGCCGTTGACCGAGAAGCGCCATCTGTGCATTTGGACTTCGCGAAAGCCCGTCTCGAGGACACGAGTGTCGCTGACGTCGCCGCCGATGGTGACACGTACCTCTAAACGGCAGAGCGGCTGATCGCCGAGTCTGCGGGGCCACCAAAGCGGTGGCTTGGCGACCTTCAGTGTCCAGGACAATTCGTTGAGGCCCATCGCCAGCGTCTCTTCGCGTTCGGTATCGAGGAGGGCTTCCCCGTTTGGGCCTCGAACCATTGCGATGAGTCGAATCGGCGTCGGCAAAGGTTCGCTTCCGGCGTCGAGCGTGATGGTCAATTCGAGTACGCCGCGGTCGTCGGTTGCCTCGGTGCAGAGACAACGCAGTCCGGCAATTCGAACGCTGCCCGTTTGCAGTAGACGCACCGGTCGCCATAACCCGCCGGGGTTCCATGTTGAATCGAGATGATTGCCCTGCCCGAAGGCCCCGGTCAGTGCGCGCTGAGCTGATTTTTGCGTTGTACGGGGAGACGCGACCTCGATCGCAAGCAGGTGCTCACCTGCCGCGGCGAGGGCCTCCGTGACCTCGAGGACGTGTGGGAAGAAGTAGCCCTCGGTCGTCGCAAGGTATTCGCCGTCGAGCCAGACGTCGCCGTAGTAGGCGACCCCATCGAGACTCAGGAAGCGTCGGTCCCCCGCACGGGATGTTCCGAGCCGCCTCGAACGTGCGCCGGTACAGGATTGGTCCGTCGGAGGTCGCAAGGTCGTGCTGGCGTTGCCAATGCCCTGGGATCTCGACCTCCAACCAGGAGTCATCGTCGAAATCGGTCTCGACGAAGCGTTGGTGGAGATCGCCATGTCCGATGTGCGCCCGCCACGTCCCGCTGAGATCAGTGGCAGGACGAGTGTCGTGAATGGAGCGGACGGTCATGGCGAACAGTCTTGCAAAACCCGGGCGGGTGACCGTACCGGCTTGGGAGGCGGACTTCGGGTTCGCGCTGTAGCCTCCAAGGATGACTCGGCCTGGAACGCTCGGTGATCTCCGTTCGTCCGGATGGACCTCCCGTCCGGTCAAAGTCGAGATGCGCAGTAATGCGATCGCGCGGATCGCCGCGGGAAAGCCGATCGTCGATGGTGTGATCGGCTACGACGACACCGTCTTGCCGCAGCTCGAGACCGCACTTCTTGCCGGCCACGATGTGATCTTCCTCGGCGAGCGGGGGCAAGCGAAGACGCGAGTGATCCGTTCCTTGACCAACTTGTTGGATGAGTGGGCGCCGATCATCGCCGGCAGTGAGATCAACGACGATCCGTTCCATCCCATTTCGCATCATGCCCGCGTGTTGGTCGCCGACCGCGGCGACGAGACGCCACTCGAGTGGGTACACCGTGACCGTCGCTTCGGCGAGAAGCTGGCAACACCCGACACGTCGATTGCGGATCTGATCGGCGAGGTGGATCCGATCAAAGTCGCCGAAGGTCGATACCTCTCCGATGAGATGACGATCCACTACGGCCTCGTGCCGCGCACGAACCGAGGCATCTTCGCAATCAATGAGCTGCCGGATCTCGCCGAGCGGATCCAGGTCGGGTTGCTCAACGTGCTCGAAGAGCGTGATGTTCAGATCCGGGGCTACAAGATTCGCCTTCCGATCGACGTGATGTTGGTGGCGTCCGCGAACCCCGAGGACTACACGAACCGTGGCCGGATCATCACGCCGCTCAAGGATCGCTTCGGCGCGCAGATTCGTACGCACTATCCGCTCGACGTTGAGACCGAGGTTTCGGTGATCTCCCAGGAAGCGAACCTCTTCGTGAATGACGGCATCGAGACACGTGTGCCAACGTTCATGGGCGAGATCGTTGCGGAGATCTCCCAGCTGGCCCGTCGCTCACCGCATGTCAACCAGCGATCGGGTGTCTCAGTGCGACTTTCGGTTGCCAACTACGAGACCCTCGTGGCAAGTGCGCTACGACGTGCGCTCCAGCACGGGGACACGGTTGTCGTACCGCGGGTCAGTGACCTTGGCGCCCTGGTCGCGTCGACCGCCGGCAAGGTCGAGTTCGACACGATGGATGACGGTCGTGAGGAACAAGTCCTTGCCAACATCGTCCGCTCCGCAGTGCTCGAGGTGTTTCGCGCTCGCGTGCAGCCCGAGACGTTGAGCGCGGTGATCACGGCCTTCGAGGGAGGCCTCGTGGTGCACACCGGCGAGGACGTGCCGGCTTCGGAGTACGAGGCGGTGCTTCCCGAGTTGGCCGGTGTGCGTGCCTCGATCGCCGACCTTGATGTCGGCGATACCGCTGCCGAGCTGGCAAGCGTTGTGGAGTTCGTGCTCGAAGGCCTGCACTTGTCCAAGCGCCTGAACAAGGACGACATCGATGGGCGCGGCGTGTACCGCTCCCGCTGATAGCCGGCTTACACAGGGCTCTTGCGTTTGAACACTCCGCAACCGACGCTGTAACGACGGTTGACCCGGTCAGCTGCCGCCTTGACGGCGCCGTCATCGATCACCGACTTGTCGCCGTCGTCGAATGCGCGCAAGGCGTCGAGGAAAGTCTTCGCGTCGGCCTTGACGTCCGCAGGAGCCGACGCCTCGATCTTTGCGACCATCGGAACCTGATCGGCGACCGGAACGGTCTTCGTCGTGATCGCTTCCTCGTAGACCTTGGCCGCATCGCAGAACGCCTTGGGCGGTGCGGGCAACTTCGGACTCTCCGAACAGGCTGCGATGCTGGTGAGGGCGAGAGCAATCGCAGACACCGAGGCAAGGGCGCGTGACGCATGACGACCGTGGTGGCGGGCGAAGGGCATGCCCGCATTGTGCCCTCGGAGTGGAACCGTGCCCGACTCGGCGTTCGGTGAGGCGGCTAGCCTCGTGTCGTGCCCAGGGGACGGTTCGTGTACTCGCGGTGGGACGGGACTCAGGTCGGGCTCGATCTGGATGCCGACGCGCTGATGGCGGAAATGTCCGATGAGCTGCTCTATCACGGAGATGTGAACTCGGCGCTGCGTCGGGTGATGCAACAGGGCATACGCGACGTCGACGGTCAGCAGCTCGCCGGTCTGCGTGAAATGCTCGAACGGCTTCGCGAACGCCGGCGCGCCGAACTTGAACGCCGCGATCTGGGCGGTGTGTATGACGACGTCGCAACGCAACTTCGGGAGATCATCCAACAGGAGCGCGCTGGCATCGAGCGTCAGATCCGAGATGCGCAGGACGGCGACGATACCGGTCACCGCCGATCATTCGAGGAGGTGGCACGCCGCCACCATCAGCGACTCGATGAGATCTCGCCTGACCTTGCCGGGATGGTCAATGACCTCCGGGAACTATGACTTCCTGGACGGTGAGGCCCGCAAACGTTTCGATGACCTCATGGAGGAGCTGCGCAGCGACCTCATGCAGAGCTACTTCAATCGCATGTCGGCAGGGATGTCGGATGTGTCGCCGGAACAGATGAACCGGGTCAAGGACATGCTCGCCGAACTCAATCAGATGCTTGGTCAGCGCGAGCGTGGCGAGCCGTCGGACTTCCAAGGTTTCATGGAACGCTACGGCGACTTTTTCCCTGGAAACCCGCGTAGCCTCGACGAGCTGCTCGAACAGATGGCACGTTCGATGGCTCAGATGCAAGCGCTGATGAATTCGATGTCGCCCGAGCAGCGAGCGGAGTTGCAGCAGCTAGCCGACATGATGCTCGAAGACATGGACCTCCGCTGGCAGATGGACGAGCTCGCGCGCAATCTCCAGTCGGCCTTCCCGCAACTGGGTTGGGATCAACAGATGCAGTTCAGTGGGCAGGATCCGATGCAATTCGCGGAAATGTCCGGATTGCTCGAAACCCTCGGGGATCTTGACGAGTTGGAGAACCTGCTCAGTTCGGCGACGCAACCGTCCCAGCTCGCCGAGGTGGATCTGGACCGCGCGAGTGAGCTCCTTGGTCAGGATGGCGCGCATGCGCTCGAGCGTCTGGCGGCTATGGCCAAGACCCTCGAGGAAGCAGGCCTCATTGAACAGCGCGAAGGCCGCTTCGAGATGACGCCGCAGGCAATCCGAGCGATCGGACGCAAGGCACTTGGTGATCTCTACCGCAAGCTCGAAATGGATCGTGCCGGTACCCACGTCATTTCGCGAGATGGTCTTGGCCACGAGCGCAGCTACGCGGACAAGCCCTACGAGTTCGGCGACCCGTTCAATCTCGACGTCGAGCAGACCATTCGCAACGCCATCCGACGGTCCGGCATGGGCACGCCCGTACACCTCCTGCCAGAGGATTTCGAGGTCGAGCGCACCGAAACGGCGACACGGTCGTCGACGGTGTTGCTGCTCGATGTGTCGATGTCGATGCCGATGCGTGACAACTTCTTGCCGGCCAAGAAGGTTGCCATCGCGTTGCAGTCACTCATCACGTCGCAGTTTCCGCGTGATTACTTCGGGCTCGTCAGTTTTGGCCGTGTCGCTCGGGAGGTCAAGCCCGAATTGCTCCCCGAACTGTCCTGGGACTTCGAATGGGGTACCAACATGGCGCACGCAATGATGTTGGCGCGCAAGCTTTTGGCTCACCGTCCGGGCACCAAGCAGATCATCATGGTCACCGATGGTGAGCCCACGGCCCACATCACAGCTGACGGCTACCCATTTTTCAGCTATCCGTCGACTCCTGAGACGATCACCGAGACATTGCGTGAGGTCATGCGCTGCACCCGTGAGGGCATCCGGATCAACACCTTCGTCCTTGACGAGAGCCCCTATCTGCGGTCCTTCGTCGATCGGATGATGCGGATCAACCGAGGCCGGTCCTTCTACACCACCAATGACAACCTGGGCGAGTACGTCCTGGTCGACTTCCTCGAGCACCGGCGGATGGGCAGAGCCGGCTGAATTCGGGCCCGGAGCTCGTCGGGCTCTGGCCGTTATCCCTGTTCAGGCGTCTCATTCAAGACCGCCGCCCAGGTCTCCGATACATCTAGTCGGAGGTCTTGTGGAGACCGTGCAGCTCGACATGTCGGACAGGATCTATCGAGAGGCCAAGCGGGTCGGCCTCTCGAACCCCGCGCGAGTCTCGATGGACGAGGTATCTCGGCGTCGGGTTCAACTCTGGGTTTTCGCTGGCATTGCCCTGGTCGCTCTGACCGCCGTGGCGATTCTGATCTCATGGTCCGCAGGTGGCGACGGAGCGTGGATTGACACCACGGCCGTTCGAGTCGTGTTCCTTGCCGTTGCGGTTGGCTGTTGCGTCTACGCAGTCGAGCAAGAGATCCATCTCGACCGATTGAGTGGCCTGCTTTTCGAGGCGCAGCAGGACAGTGCCTCACTGGCGAGCGAGTTTCACGAATTGCAGTCGATCTTCGGCGCGATGCGCGCCGTGAATTCCGTGCTCGAACTGGAGGAAGTGCTCGACGTCATCCTGTCGTATGCGCTGGAGATACTCGACAGCTCCGAGGGCTCGATCATGTTGCTCGAAGGCGACGAGGAGCTGCGCGCCGTGGCGGTGTTCGGCAGTGCACCTGGCACGCAATGCACGCGCGAAGCTCGGCGAATCCGTGGCCGGCAAGGTCGCTCGGACGCGTCAACCCGTTGTGCTGAACGGTGACGTCCACCACGAGTTCCCTGGCCACCAGCGCCGAGCTCTGCCGGTTGCGAGCGCGATGGTCGTGCCTTTGGTGAACCGAGGTGAGTTGCTGGGTGTCCTCAACGTCAACGCGCGGCCTGGCCGCAGGTTCAGTGACTGTGACCTTCGGATTCTCACAGTTTTCGCCGAGCCTGTTGCTGCTGCGATCGCCAATGCGTATCTCTACGAGGCTGAACGTGAGCATGTCGCGCAACTTCTGGAGCTGGACCGGATGAAGAGCCAGTTCGTTGCGTCGGTCAGCCATGAGCTGCGAACGCCGCTGACCTCCATTCGCGGCGCGCTTTCGGCGCTCGGTCGGGTGAGCGATCTCGATCAGCAAGCTGAGCTACTTGCCGTGATTGACCGGCAGTCGAAACGGCTGACCCAGATGGTCGAGGAAATGCTGCAGTCGGCCCAGATGGAACGGCCGGGCTCGGCTCCCACGCCGACCTGCATCGATCTAGCAGCGCTGATTCGGCTCGTGGCTCTCGACTCCCATGTTGCCGGTCGGCCGGTCGACGTGGAAGGTCCTGACGCGTGTCCGGTGTATGTCGATCCCGAAGCTGTACGACGCATCGTCGGGAACCTCATCGACAACGCGCACAAGTACGGCGTTGCGCCAGTGCGCGTCGTGCTCGAAGCGGAGTCCGACAGGGTGCTGATTTCGGTGCTGGATCACGGCGGTGGAGTGCCGGTCGACGAAAGACTGCAGATCTTCGACCGCTTCTATCGCTCCGATACGACCAGGAACAAGCCTGGCTTGGGTCTGGGTCTTTCGATTGTGCGCAGCCTGGCCAATGCATGCGGAGGCACCATCTGGGTGGACGAAGCACCTGGTGGTGGCGCTGCGTTTCGTGTCGCGATCCCCGTAGATGCGACCAGTGCGCCGGAGGTATCCGTTGTCCGATAAGCCGAAGGTGCTCATCGTCGATGACGAACCCGACGTCCTGTTGACGCTCCGGATGATCCTTGCTGCGGAGGGCTTCGAGCCGTTACTTGCTTCCGATGGCGAAACGGCGTTGCGTCGCATTGACGAAGACCTTCCAGACGTCGTACTGCTCGACGTGATGATGCCGGTGTTGGACGGATGGTTCGTGCTCGCGGAGCTCGCCGGCCGATCGTTGCGCCCGAATGTCATTGTGTGTTCTGCGAAGTCCAGTCCCGTGGACATGGCGCGTGCCAAGGAGCTCGGCGCCGACGAGTACGTCACGAAACCCTTTGAGGCTGATCTTCTGGTGCGTGTGATACGCGAAGTGCTTGCGCGAGGAGCGGCCGGCGCGTTGCGGATTCGCCAGAGCGACACGCCAACTGCCTGAAAGTCCGACCTCTTGATCCAAAGTTGTGCCGTCGCGCGCAATGCCAAATCGCATCAAGTGTGAATGAACCGGACGCATCGTCGGAGCGATTTCAAAACTTCTACTTGTGCGCGCCGAGCGCGGGGGTCATAGTGACACTGTTGTAATTCCATCGTGATGATTACACGACGGTGATTTCAGCGCATGTCAACACTCCTAGGCCACGAGTCAATGTCTACGCACGAGAGGGGGTCCGCCACATGCATGAGCTCATGCTCGTCTCTGCGGACACAACGCCAGCACCAGAAGTTCGTACCTGGCAGGAACGCGCCAACTGCCTCGGAGTTGATCCCGATCTCTTCTTTCCTGAACGTGGTGCGTCGACACGCGAGGCCAAGGGTGTGTGCAACGGATGCGAGGTCCGGCTCGACTGCCTGGAGTACGCACTCATCAACGGTGAGAAGTTCGGAATATGGGGCGGGCTCTCCGAGCGGGAGCGAAGACGGTTGCGTCGGCAGCGTGCGCTTGCCCGACGCAGCACCGCCAGTGCCTGATCCATCGCCGACGCAGGTGCGAGGATCGTCATGCGTGGGGCAGTGAGGCCGTGGAATCCCCCTCGGTCGCCGATACGGAGCCGCCGGCGGCGACCGAGGCGAGGCGGGCCTCGATGGCCTGGTCTGAATGGAGACCACTCCAAGTAAGGAATGACGACGAGCATCGTCGCAGCTCTGCCTCGGGGATGAGACCGACCAGTTCGACCGCGACGACGTCCGTGCCCGCCGCCCGGGCATGCGCCCGGACTTCCTCGCAGGCGCGTTCCAACCCGGTCTCTTGGAGATCGATGAGGTTCATGGACACCTGCGCACGGGAACGAGACTCCAGCAGCATGCCGAGGGCTCGCACGCCGGCAAGTCCTCCGTCTCGTTCGCGTATCGACTGTGCGATTCGACGAGCCAGCGCAACGTCGCCAGCGTCCAACTCGCAGTTCACCGCGACGAGTACCTCGCGTGCGCCAACGCTCACGGCTCCAAGGCGCGGATGGCGATGGGCCGGCCCGAGGTCGGGAGCCAGCGATCCGAACGCGTTGCGTCGAACCTCGGGGAGGGACACAGCGGTCGGCGACGCCATGTCGTAGAAGAACACGGGAACGCCCAATTGCTGCACGATCCATGCGCCATAGCGGTGTGCGGCGGCAATAGCGTCACCGCGGTCCGTCGGCGCCAGTGCCACGAAGGGGACCACGTCGATTGCACCGAGTCGCGGGTGGACGCCGTCGTGGTCGGTAAGGTCGAGTTGCGCCGCTGCGGCCATCGTCACCTGGCGCGCCGGCGGCTTCGGCGTCGTAGATGCCCGGACCGGCGAGAGTCAAGACGGAACGATGATGGTCGCTGTCAACGTGAAGGTCGAGTAATGATCGTCCCGCGGCCCGGGTCAGGGCTTCGAGGGATTCGCGACCTTCGGAGACGTTCATCACACACTCGAGCACGACGGTAAGGCTACGGCGTCGGTCGCGTAAGGTCCGATGATGCGCATTGGTGTTGCCCTTCCCCAGTACGACTCGTCGGTTCCAGGGAAGAGCCGCATCACCTACGACACGGTGGTGGAACACGCTCGCCGGGCTGAGGCGGGCGGCGTCGACTCCCTTTGGCTCTCCGACCACCTCTTCTTGGATTTCGCGAAGTACGGGGGAAGTCCCGATCGCGTGGGCGTGCTCGAGCCGCTCGTCACCCTCGCGGCGCTTGCTCGAGATGTCCGAACTATTCGTCTCGGGACGCTTGTACTGCTCGAAGCGTTGCGCCCAGCAGCGGTGTTGGCCAAGGCGTTGGCAACACTGGACCGCATTTGTGACGGGCGCCTCGATGTGGGCCTCGGCGCTGGTTGGTACGAGCCGGACTACGAAGCGATCGGCATGACGTTCCCGCCACCTGCGGAACGTCTTGCCCGGCTCCGCGAGGCTGTCGAAGTGTGCGTAGGCCTCATCGACGGGGGTCCGTTGACCTACGACGGGCACTATCACCGTGCCGTGGAAGCAATCAATCGTCCGCCCGCCGTGCAGCAGCCGCGACCCCCAGTGTTCGTCGGTGGAAAGGGCGACCGCCTCCTGGCACTGGCAGCGGAGTGCGCCGATGGTTGGAACACGTGTTGGGTATGGACGCCGACGGCCTATCGTGAGCGCCTCGAAGTTCTTGATCGAGCATGTGAACGGATCGGACGAGATCCGGCGACGGTATGGCGATCGCTCGGACTGTACGCGCTCGTCGGCGAAAACGAAGCTGATCTCGCAGCGCGGTTTTCGTATCTGCGGTCCGTCAACCCTGGTGTGCTTGGCAGCGTCAGTCTCGACGAATGGAGAGTCGGGCGGCTCGTCGGTACGGTCGAACAGGTTCAGGAGCAGGCACAAGCTGTGGGCGGAACTCGGCGTGGAGACCCTGATTCTCGGACTCGGCGCCGTGCCCTTCCAAGTGGCATCGCTCGATCTGCTCGACGCAGCAGCGGAGGCACTGCGGAGGCACTGACGATCTAGGACACCTGCCGCCGAGGGATGCTCCCTTTGCGGAGTACCCTGGATGCTCTCCCGCGAAAGGCTGGACAGCGATGAATCTTGGAGCCACGGAACTCTTGATTGTCTTGGCGGTCGTGCTGTTGCTCTTCGGCAGCACGAAGCTGCCGAAGCTTGCACGCTCGCTCGGTCAGGCCCAAAAGGAATTCAAGAAGGGCATCGCAGAAGGCGGGGACGACGAAGGCAAGGCGCGGCAGGACTAGCCGTGCCCACGCTTGGGCTGTCTGGCGTGTCGCTCAGGAGGAGGCGCCGGTCGGTGTGAGTCGTCGGCTGCGCAGAATGCGGCGCCGTTCACGTTCGGAGGCCCCACCCCAGACGCCGTGGTCGATCCGATACGTCAAGGAATATTCGAGACAGTCTTCCCGAACGGGGCATTGTGCGCAGGTGCGTTGAGCAATCTCGACGCCCACGCCGTCGGAAGGAAAGAAGATCGCGGGATCCAGGTCTCGGCACAGCGACTGAGCCATCCAGGGCTGTTCGACCTCAGGGGGAGTCTGCATGTCCATCACGACTCTGAACGCTAGGACAGCCCCGTTCCTTCCCTGTGGTTTCCGGCGAGAATTCCGGGCATTCTCAGCACGTTCTCAGGACCCTCAGGATCCTTCCTCAGGTTGTCGAGGCATCCTGGGATAGTCCGAATAGTTCGCGATGGAGGTACTGCGGTGAGTGACGACCAGGGAAACCCAACGCCGAGCGCCGCTCCCGAGAGCGAGGAGCCGACGTCAGCCTCCGCGATTGTGTGGCCGGCTGCTTCACCAGTCGTTGATTCCCCGTCCGACGATGCGCCACACACGGAGCCCGTCGAGACCATCGAATCCGTGGTCTCGACGGAACAAGTCCCAACGGCGGGAGCGCCTACGGATCTGGGGGCACCGCTGTACGTGCCTGGCATGTCTGCGTCGCCGGCACCGCCGCCGGTGGGGCGCTTGCGGTCGACCCTCGTCGCTGCTGTCGCCGGAGGCTTGGTCGGAGCGATGGTGGCGTCAGGTGTGTTCGTAGCGACCAAGGACGATGACACGCCGAAGAACCCCGGCATAGCCGGCGTCAATACGTCGGTCATCACAAAGCCGCGGTCGACGCAGGAGATCCTCGCGAAGACGCTGCCGGGCGTTGTCGCGATCGAAGTTACCGGTGAGAGTCCCTCGAGTGATCTGTTCGACCGTCTCAGGAATGACGACGGTTCTGGCGACTCCGCACCCGGGCTCACCGGAGCTGGTAGCGGTTTCGTCATTTCTGCCGATGGTGTCATCGTGACCAACAACCACGTGATCGATGGCGCCAAGACGATTGAGATCGCGTTCAACGACGGTACGACGAAGTCCGCAACGGTTGTCGGGCGTTCGAAGGCGAACGACATCGCCGTCCTGAAGGTCGATGCCAAGAACCTTCAGCCGATCGTGATGGGCGACTCGAACAAGGTCGTGCAGGGTGACGATGTCTTGGCGATTGGCAATGCCGCGGCGTTGGAGGGTGGTCCGACCGTGACGCGCGGCATCGTGTCGGCAGTGCATCGTCAGATTTTCATCGGCGAGACGCAGATCACTATCGAAGACGTCATTCAAACCGATGCGGCGGTGAACCGGGGTAATTCGGGCGGTCCGTTGGTGAACTCTTCCGGCGAGGTGATCGGGATCGTGACCGCGATCGCTGATCCCAGCACGAATCAGAACCTGGATTTCGCGATCGCCATCTCGCACGCTCGCCCGATCATCGAGGATCTCCGCCAGGGCAAGACCATTCAGCATGCATTCCTGGGTGTTCGGACCGAGACGCTCACGCCACGGTTGGTCAAGGAATTGAACCTGACGACCGATGAGGGCGCGCTGGTCCGCACCGTCGATCCCGGTACGCCGGCAGCCGAGGCCGGTATTGCTCCTGGAGACATCATCACCAAGGTTTCAGGTCGGGCGACCAACGGGGCGGACGACGTGCGCTCCGCGGTACGGTCCAAGCGTCCTGGCGACAAGATCAAGGTAGAACTCGACCGCAAGGGTACGCCGGTCACAGTCACGGCGACGCTTGGCAGCTTGCCCGACGAGACGTGAGCGTCGGTGGTAGTCGTCGTGGCCTGGTGCCCGGATCGGGCAACTGTGCCCGGTAGCCTGGCGGGTTCGCCAGGCGTGTTGTACGCCATCTTTGGAGGTCACCATGGCTATTGAATCTGACGAACTTGAGCAGTTGCCTCCACTCGGCCACGTGCGGATCGTCTACCTGGGGCCTGTGGCGCCACATTGGGACGTCGTCGGCGTGTTCGGAGACCGTAACCTCGTGGACCAGTTTCGTCAGCGTGCCTTGGCGCGGCTGCAACTGTTGCCCCCGCATGATCCGCAGTTCCGCCGCAACCGTGAACGTGTGGTGCGTGACGCCGAGCGAGAACGTCTCATCCTCGATTGGGATCTGGGCTACGACGAAGCCGAGTGACCGTTTGGAGCGCCCGCTCGCCGCGGGTGTGTGCTCAGGCGATGTCGATCTCGGGCAACACGCCGTGCAGGAGAAAATGCACCCGGTCGGCGATATTGACGGCGTGGTCTGCGACGCGTTCGTAAAAGCGGGCGACCAGGGCAAGCTGCATAGCCTTTTGGAGCTCGCCCTCGTCGGGCGTGAGTGAGGACAGGATCGCTCGGAACAGGCTCTTCGTGAGTTCGTCCATTGCGTCGTCCATGTCTGCGAGGGCCGCCGCTTCGGCAGGATCGACATCGGCGAAGGCGTCGACGGCGAGGCGCATCTGCCTCGTTGCCTGCAAACCCATCTGCGAGATGATGCCGCGGATTTTGGGTTCGAGTTCCAGCGGGTACAGCCGCCGCGTGGCCTTGGCGACGTTCTTCATGAGGTCGCCGCTGCGTTCGAGATCTGGAATGATGCGCAGAATCGCCATGATCGTGCGAAGGTCCGACGCCATGGGCTGTTGGCGGGCGAGGATCACGTAGCAGCGGTCGCCGAGATCCTGGGCGAGCGCATCAATGGGAGCGTCGTTCTCGATGATGCGTTCCGCTGCGGTGAGGTCCGCGCTCAGCAAAGCGTGCGTCGCGGCGCCGATCTGCTCGGTCACGAGCGCGGCGATCCGGATGACGTCGGTGCGCATTTCTTCGAGCGCATCATGGAATGTCTTGCGTGCTTCTACGGCGTCGGTCATGTTCGTGCTCCGCTCGTTGGGCTCCAGCTCGGGCATCTAGGTCCGAGCTGGGATTTTCCTCGGAGCCCATTGTTGTTGATTGGGGGAGCCCAGCGGCCGCTCGGGCCCGCTCCGCGACCCTGGTTACCTGACGTTCTGACTTTGTTTACCCATTGAACATCTTCTGGTCAGCAGATGGCCAGCGCCGCTCCATACGATCGTGGCCGTTCCGAAACCCGCATCGGCAGATGTGCCGGTGTCCTAGGAGGCACTCCGTATGATCAAGACCCCTCGACGCTGGCGCCGAATCGTGATGGCGGCATTCGCAGTGTCGCTCGTGGCGACCGCGTGTAGTAGCGATGACGACACCGACGCCTCCGACAAGAAGTCGCCCAAGGCGGAGGTGCCCAATGCCAAGAAGCTCGCTTCGGCGACCCTCCTCGGTTCGGGTTCGACGTTCCAGCAGGCGTTCAACGAGACCGCCATGGCGGCATTCAAGGAAGTTCAGCCTGCTGTCACGGTGACCTACGCCGGTGGCGGTTCCGGCAAGGGCCAGACCGATCTTCAAGCGGGTTTGGTTGACTTCGCAGGGACGGACGCGCTTCCGAAGCCTGAGGACCTGGCCGAAGTTCACCGGTGGTGAACTCCTGTACTTCCCGACGGTTGGAGCGCCGATCACGGTGGCTTACAACGTCGATGGCCTTGACGAGCTCAACCTCTCCGCGGACACCATCGCCAAGATCTTCCAGCGCGAGGTCAAGACGTGGGACGACGCGGCGATCAAGGCGGACAATCCCGATGCCGAGCTTCCGAGCGACCCGATTGTCGTGGTCCATCGCTCAGACTCATCGGGCACGACGGGTAACTTCACGAAGTTCCTGAAGGCCGCGGCGCCGGGCGTGGACGCTCGGGAGTGACAAGACGATCGCATGGCCGAGCGATACTCAGGCAGGTAACGGCAACTCCGGTGTCGCACAACTGGTTGCCGACACCGCCGGTGCCATTGGCTATGTCGACTTCTCGGACGCGATGGCCGCCGAGCTCAGCGTCGCTGCGATCAAGAACGACTCTGGTTCATTTGTTGAGCCCAGCCTCGATGCAGCGACCATTGCGCTTGGCGCTGCAGAAGTTGCTGACGATCTCAGCTACGACCCCTTGAATGCGACGGGTGCGAAGGCCTATCCCATTACGTCGCCGACCTGGATCATGGTCTACAAGAACCAGACCGATGCCGCCAAGGGCGCCGCGCTCAAGGCGTTCCTCCTCGACGTGCTGACCGACGCACAAGACCTCGCGGGTGATGCCGATTTTGCGAAGCTCCCCGAGGCTATGCGGGCCAAGGCTGAGGCACAGCTCGACGACCTCGTCATCGGGGAGTAAGGCAGAGCTACGACCAGCGATTTCCCATTCGGTAGTTTCGTGTCGGACACCGCGACTGGCGGTGTCCGACACGAACTGCTCTGTACGACGTCAGGCCCACCCCAGATGACGACGACAACAAAAACGGTGAGTACCCACTCGAGTCTCGTGGCGGGAGTTCGGCCGCCCGGAGCTTTCGGCGACCGTGTCTTTCGCTACATCGCCCTTCTTGGTGGCCTTGCCGTCCTGCTCGTCCTGGGTCTGATCGCCGTCTCCACGACACACGAAGCCTGGCCTGCCTTTACGGCCGAGGGTCTGAGCTTCGTCTTCTCCGACAATTGGGATCCAGCGGCCGGCCACTTCGGCGCCGCTGCGTTCGTCTTCGGGACGCTTCTCGTTTCGGGCATCGCGCTCGTGATGGCAGTTCCGGTCAGTGTTGGCATTGCGTTGTTCATGACAGAGGTGGCGCCGAAGAAGCTCCGGCCTCCGATGCTGGCCGTGATGGACCTGCTGGCGACCGTTCCGTCGGTGGTCTATGGCCTGTGGGGGATATCGGTCCTCGCTCCCTGGATAGCGGATCGGTACGCGACGATCGAGTCGGCGACTCAGGACATTCCCGTGCTGTCGTCGATATTCACCGGCAATCAGAGCGGGCGCAGTTTCATGACCGCTGGGATCATCCTGGCACTCATGATCACGCCGATCATCGCAGCGGTCACCCGTGAGGTCTTCGACACGGTTCCGCGTGCGCAGAAAGACGCGGCGCTCGCGCTCGGTGCGACGCGTTGGGAGATGATTCGCGGAGCGGTCTTCCCGCATGGCAGGAATGGCATGGTCGCGGCAACGATGATCGGTCTCGGGCGCGCAATGGGTGAGACGATTGCCGTTGCGCTGGTGATCGGATCGTCCCCGAAGATCAGCGCTGAACTGTTCGGATCCGGTGACACGATGGCGGCCGTCATCGCCAACAATTTCGGTGAGGCAACCGGCACTTTTCGCGCGGCGCTGATTGGTCTTGGTGTCGTGCTCTTCGCCGTCACGATCGTCATCGGCATGTTGGCCCGCGGCGTGGCGAACCGTTCGGAGCGTCGCCTTGGGAGACCATCGTGAAAGTGATGGCCCCGCGGTGACAGCGCCACTCGTTACAGGGACGACGCGACCGTCGATCTATCGCGGCGAATCCGAACTCGACGGGCACCGCTGGCGTCAAGCGAAGAATCTCATGATGACCGTTACCATGAGCGTTTCGGTCGTCGTGGTCCTGGTGCCCCTCGGTTTTCTCCTGGGCTACGTCATCGCCGAGGGTGCCGGCATCATGAGTATCGATTTCCTCACGAACGACATCCCGATCGTCTCGCGCTCGGTGGGTCCTGGAATGGGACCTGCCGTTGTGGGCACCTTGCTCATAACTGGTGCGGCGGCGCTGATGGCGATCCCGCTTGGCGTGCTTGGTGGCATCTGGCTCAACGAATATGGCGGGCAGAGCACGCTTGCGCGTGTCGTCCGTTTCCTTTCGGAGGTGATGACCGGGGTGCCGTCGATCGTGATGGGACTCTTCATCTTCACGATCTTCGTCACTCGGAACGGATTTTCCGGCTTTGCGGGAGCGCTTGCGCTTGCGTGCTTGATGCTTCCAGTCGTGCTGCGTACGGCAGAGGAGATGCTGCGTTTGGTGCCGAACGAGCTTCGTGAGGCGAGTTACGCCTTGGGGGGCCGTCAAGCCAGGACCATCGGAGGCGTGATTCTTCCCGCTGCCGCGCCGGGCATCGTGAGTGGCGCGCTCTTGGCAGTCGCTCGTGCCGCCGGCGAGACCGCTCCGCTCGTTGTGACCATCGCGGCGGTCAATACCATCAACAGTGACCTGTTCAGCGGTCCCAACACGGCGTTGTCGGCCCAGATCTTTCGCAATGCGACATCGGCATTTCCTGGTCCCCGTGCACGTGCATGGGGCGCAGCGCTTACCCTCATTGGGATCGTTTTTGTATTCACCATCCTGGCTCGGCTCGTGACCTCGGTCTTTGCTCGGAGGGCAGGTGGAAGATGACCGTGATCGAGGACCCGAATGAGATGGCGATGACAGCTTCGGCAGACGGCACCGTGAGTAGCGATCCGTCCATCAAGGTTCGCCTCGGCGGCGAGGCCGACGCGGCGACGGTGGGCAGCACCGTGTCGCCGGGCGGCGACCGCATGGCTGAGGTGATCTTCGAGATTCGTGATGTTGCCGTGTACTACGGCAACACGTTGGCGTTACACAACGTCAATTTCGACCTTGCCACGAACGAGATCACGGCCATCATTGGTCCTTCGGGCTGCGGAAAGAGCACCTTTCTTCGGTGTCTGAATCGCATGAACGATTTTGTTGTCGGAGCGCGAGTGACTGGTTCATTGCGCTATCACGGTGAGGATCTCTACGACCCGAGAGTCGATCCAGCCGAGGTGCGCCGCCGGATCGGGATGGTTTTTCAGAAACCCAACCCCTTCCCCAAGTCCATTTATGACAACATCGCCTACGGGCCGCGTATCAACAAGCTCAAAGTCAACCTTGACGAGACGGTCGAGGAAGCGTTGACACGTGCGGCGCTGTGGGACGAAGTGAAAGACCAACTGAAGAAGAGCGCCTTGGCACTTTCGGGTGGTCAGCAGCAGCGCTTGTGCATTGCACGCGCTCTTGCCGTGCAACCCGATGTCATCCTGATGGATGAGCCCTGCTCGGCGCTCGACCCAATTGCCACCGCACGTATTGAAGACCTCATGGAAGAGCTCAAGCGTGACTACACGATCGTCATCGTGACGCACAACATGCAACAGGCGGCGCGTGTATCCGACATGACTGCGTTCTTCACCACGGACGTGACCGACGACAATCGACGGATTGGCTCGCTCGTCGAGTTCGCGCCGACGCAGGAGATGTTCACGCAACCGACGGATCCCAGGACCGAGGGTTACATCACCGGGCGCTTCGGATAGCGGTTATGCCACCATGGCGAGGGGTGTGCAATGAGTAGGGTCACGTCACGGACCGAGAAGGATCTCGAGAAGGCGCTGACCGAGTTGGCGGGTGCGCGGTCGGGCCGGGACCGGATGTTCGCTGTTCTGGAGCAGGTCGACGATGGCGTCGTCGTGGTCGATGCAACCGGCGTACAGGTGTTCGGTAATGAAGCAGCCGCACGGTTTTCAGGGGCCCGGCATTCCGATGCGATTGTCGAACGGGCGATCAACGAACTCATCTGGTTGGCGCTCGAGGGCGAGTCCCAAGCGCGTGAATTGGATCTGTTCGGACCTCCGCGTGAGGTGCTGTACGTTCGAGCCTCGCCGTTGCAGGTCGGTGGTGAGCTTTTCGGCGCCGCAGCATTTGTGCGCAACATCTCCGAAGCTCGTCGCGTCGAGAATGTGCGACGCGATTTTGTCGCCAACGTCAGCCATGAGCTGAAGACACCTGTCGGTGCTCTGGCGCTGCTTGCCGAGACGCTCGCGGATTCCCGTGACCCTGAGGAATCGCGCCGGCTGACAGTACAGGTGCTACGCGAAGCGGAGCGATTGGAGAGGATCATTGCCGACCTCCTCGACCTCAGCCTGATCGAGGGTGAGGAGCTTCGACAGCGTGCGCCCGTCCAGGTATCGACGGTTCTGCGCTCGGCGGTCGATCGAGTTCGTTCAGCGGCGGCGATGCACGAAATCCTGATCGACTCGAAGGACCTCGGTTCCGATCTGGTGATCGAGGCCGACAGCCGGCTTGTCACGAGTGCGGTCGCGAACCTGCTGGACAACGCAGTGAAGTATTCCGAAGCAGGCCGTCGCGTCGAGCTACGAGCCGTTTCGGATGGTGATGCCGTGGTTATCGAGGTCAGTGACCATGGCATGGGGATTCCGAGCGAGGATCTCGAGCGAATCTTTGAGCGGTTCTACCGCGTCGATCGGGCGCGTAGTCGCTCGACGGGCGGTACGGGTCTTGGACTTGCGATCGTCCGTCATGTCGCAGAGGCGCACGGTGGAACGGTCACGGTGGAATCGCTGGAAGGCGAAGGATCGACCTTCCGCCTTGTGTTGCCTAGGAGACGAGATGTCTGAGCCAGTCACGATCCTCATTGTCGACGACGAGCAGTCCTACCGCGAGGCTCTCGCCGTTGCCTTACGGCGCGAGGGTTTTGCGGTCGAGGTTGCGGCCGACGGCATCGAGGCGCTCCAGCGTTTTGATTCCTCGCGGCCGGCACTTGTCCTGCTCGATGTGATGTTGCCGAAGATGACCGGTATCGACGTCTGCCGTGAGATTCGTTCACGTTCGAGGGTGCCCATCATCATGGTCACAGCACGAAACTCCGAGATCGATGCGGTCGTAGGTCTTGAAGTCGGTGCCGACGACTACATCGCCAAGCCGTTCCGCCTCCGCGAGCTTGTGGCTCGGGTGCGTGCCGCCTTGCGGCGTGTTCCGGTCGAGGAAAGCACTGTTGTCGAGGCCGAGGATCTCCTGGTTGTCGGCGAGGTCCGGCTCGATGCGGGTCGCCATGAGGTTCATGTGCGGGACTCGTTGGTGCCGATGCCACGCAAGGAATACGAGCTTCTCGAGATGTTGTTGGCCAACGCTGGGCGGGTCCTGACGCGTGATGTGCTCATCGACCGCGTATGGGGACCCAACTACTACGGGGACACCAAGACGCTCGACGTACACGTCAAGCGTCTGCGCTCGAAGGTTGAGCAGGACCCTGCCAATCCGACCAGAATTGTCACCGTGCGAGGGGTTGGCTACCGCTACGAAAAAGCCGATGCCAGGTGACGCTTCCCGGCGAGGTTCCCGGCGCTAGCGACGCTTGGGTTTGCGACTCGGCAGCAGGGTGTCGTTGACCGGGGTCGACATGATCTCCGCCGAGGTGCGAGGCGCGCTCGGCGGTGTTGCAACTTCGTCGATAGCGGATCCGCCTTCGACGTGGACCTCGTCTGCTTCGGCAAGCAACGCCGAAAACACGTCATCCGGCAGGGCCTCAGCCGGAATTACCGCATGCTCCGGCTCATCGAAAGCGGTGCGTTCGTCGGACCCAGCGCCGGGCGTGGTGTCCTCGTCGCTGTAGTCCGCGTCGTCCTCGTTGTCACCCCCTTCGTCGCTGTCGCTTCCCAGCATGTCGGAGAACTTCATGGTGACGATCTCATCGGGGACGTGTTCACGACGGGCAGGGTAGTCAGGAAAGTTCGGCGAGCGCCGCTGTGTAGAGGGCCTTGTCCCGGGGGGTTCCGAGGTTCGGCGATGCGAAGGTTGCCGCGACCTTGCCTGCCTTGTCGATGACGAAGGTCGCGCGGTTCGCGCATCCGAGTGTGTCATTGAAGACGCCATATGCCTTGGCGACGTCACCGTGGGGCCAGAAGTCGCTCAGCACCGGGAACTTGAAGCCCTGCTGCTCGGACCACATCTTCTGAGCGTGACGCGTATCGCACGAGATCGCCAAGACGACCGCATCGGAGGAGTCATACGCAGATGGGTCGTCACGAATTTCGCACAATTCACCCTCGCACACGCCCGTGAAGGTGAATGGGTAGAACACGACGACAACGTTGTTCTTGTCGCGGTAGTCGGCGAGAGAGACCTCGTTGCCTTCCTGGTCTTTCAAGGTGAAGGTGGGTGCGGCCGAACCGACTTCAACGCTCACGGGGACTCCTCGCGCGACGAGCAACGGACCTGTCGGGAGGAGTCTACGCGACGATGCACCCGTCTACGCACGCGTGTATCGCGTTTCAATGTGATCTGCAGCGCCAGGTGCCGGCGTCGATTCGACGCTCATGAGAGCAGTCACCGTCGCGAAGCCATCGCGAAGGAACGCACGATCCGTCCCGGGTTCGGGCTCGGAAGCCTGCCCCTTGAACTCGAGTTTCAGATCTCCGCCTTCCCGTGTGGCGGACATCGCAACCCATGCTTCGCCGAAGGCGGCAAGGCGTGCCTCGCGAATGCCCGCGATCTCTGTCCAAGGGGAGGTTCGGGACGTTCAGACTGAGGACGGGTGGATGCGTGTTGTGCGACCGTGGTGCAACGACCCAGTCGAGCGCGAAGCCCGCCAATGTCGCTGCTGGTTCATACATCGCTGGCTGATCGCGAATTGCGAGACTGACGGCAATGCCAGGGATGCCGAGGCCTGCGCCGGTGAGTGCTGCGCCGACCGTTCCCGAATGCAGGACCAGGTGCCCGACGTTGGCGCCGGGATTGATGCCGGATGCGATGGCGTCAGGGGGTTGACCGAACCCGCCGAGGCACGCCACGAAGACTGCGGTCGCCGGAGGCGCGTCGATCGCGGAGACCCGCACGTCCGGTAGCTCGGGCCAAGTGTGTTCGGCGACGGGGAGGGAATCCAGACGATGCAGCGGGCCGATGGCCGCACTGGCGCCGCTGCGGTCGCGATCTGGTGCGACGACGAGGATGTCGTGGCCGTGTGCATGGAGCGCGACGGCAAGCGCGCGAATTCCGGCGCTGTCGACCCCATCGTCGTTCGTTACGAGTACGCGCATGAGCGGAGGCTAACTGGACGATCGATGCGACGTCGGGCGGCATATGACCCCATCGCGAGTTCATGGGGCTCCGACCTGGGGAGATGCGCCCGATATCGGGGGACTCAGTTGTATGCACGGATAGAGCACGGATCGAGCCTGAAACGCCCGAGAACGTCGAAAGAGCGCAGGAACATCCGTTCCGTGTAGGGTTCGGCAACTCACGATGGTTCGCCAGCTTTCAGATGCGATGCACCGCGTTGCTCTGGACGAGACCGTCGTATCGCTGAACGCGGCTCCTGTTGGCGACCCCCGAGGTGGAATGGTGTTCCGGAAGCGCAGCATCACCGGCGTCGGCTGTTCTCGCAGCGCCCGACGCCGGGGCCGAAGACGACGGATTGTCGGCCTCGTGGGCTTCTGTTCGACGGCGATGGTCGCAGTCGGACCGTTCTCGATGTTCACGCGGACGCACGAAAAGATTCCGAACGATGCGACACCGTTGGGAACCGCCACCAAATCGATTCCAAGCACGGACGTGCCCGTCACTCCGGCGCCGCCAGTCACGCCAGCACTCACGCCGGTTTTCGCCGCGCCGGCGCCGAGTGTTGCGCCTACCACGACAACGTTGCCACTCACGCAGGTGTCATCGTCACCGGGGCCGCTCGACGATTCGCCGCCAGCAGACGCCGCCCGAAGTTCCACCAGTCGTATCCGAGCGCGGTTGGCCGACTGGTATTCGCGTGCCCTCGCGCGCATTCAGAACGCAATTGCGGACCAGGCGCTTCCCGACGAAGGTGTCAAACCATTGCCGGACGGATATGACTGGCAGCTTGGGCCGGTCATCCAATCAGGCAACGACGCCGGTGGTATGCGTGCTGCCACGACGTGGGGTGTTGTCTTTGTTGACCGCGGCACGACAGAGGACCCAGCGCGCAGCAACACGCGTGTCCAGGTGCGCGCGACGAAGACCTGGCTCCTTTCGAAGAGCACCGGTCGGTGGGTCCTCGTCGCGGACGGAACGCAACCGGGGGGAGCATTTCGGGAAGATTTTTCCGGCGACGTGTCATGGCCGATGAACGTCCGTGGGGAGCTCGAGGGTGTCAGCGGCAGGTTGGACTTCGGCACCGGTCGGCACGCCTGGCACTTCTGGAGTCCTCGGGGCGTACTCGATCCCAATGACATCGCCGGAATGTACGGCTCGTTCCAGGCGCGACTCATCCTTGACAATCCAGCTGGCCCTGATGACCGGTCGTTTTGGTCCCAGCGTCTCCTGGTCGGTGCCGGTATCGACTATTGGGCCGACCTCAGCGCAGCCTGGCCGAACAATCTCGGCGCCAGCATTGGACGATTCAAGCTCGCAGGCAACGATTGGCGTGACTACACGACGACGACGCTGACACCCGAACAGCTTCAGCTCAATCCTCCGCCGGAGTAGCTCTGCTGACCCGTCAGGCCGGAGGCGCGACATACGTCGCCGAGATCACCGAACCTGAGCGGACGTCCAAAACCCAGCGAGAAGCTTTCTGCAATCCCCCGTGGGGATCGATATCGACACCCGCACGTGCAAGGTGGTCGATCACGCCGCCGATGACGTCGCCGTGACTGCAGATGACGGTCGTTCCGCTGTGTTCGGCTTCGATCAGTTTCATGGTGCCGGTCAGAGAGGCGCCTTCGCGTAGAGCGTCGTGGATCTCGGTTTGCAGCCCGGTGACATCTGCGAGTGGCGCAAGCGTCTCGACGCAGCGCACGAATTCGCTCGACATGATTCGCGTGACGGTGCCGTCATTGACAACGGTGGCGAGTGCCTTGGCTTGGCGGCGGCCCTTGTCTGTCAGCGGACGAAGCTCATCATCGTCGTGCCAGTGCGAGCGGCTTCCGGCGCTCGCATGACGAATGAGGTGGACGGTTGTCATACCGGCTCAGTCCCTATGGCTTCGGGTCGCAGGTTGGCGATCAGGTCCTGGTCGTGCGGATAGGTCAAGAGTTCGACCGCCTCTTGGGGCGAGCACCAGCGCAACTCGTCGACCTCGTCATTGGGAACACGGTGGTCGCTTGATTCTTCGACGACGTCCATCAAGAAATACACGGCCGTCTTTGGACGGTCCAAGCGATCCCGATAGCGAACCGAACCGCATTCAGGACCAAGCCGGCAGACGAGGCCTGTCTCCTCGAGCACCTCGCGCAGCGCCGCGTCGCTCAGTTCCTCGCCAGGATCGAGCTTTCCCTTCGGAAGGCTCCAATCGTCGTAGCGGGGGCGATGCACCAGGGCAAGGAGGCAGCCGAACTCGGAAGTCAGACGTCGAACAACGCCACCTGCAGCGCGGATGTGCGACATTCCTGCCACGTCACTCTCGTGTGTTCTAGAGCGCGCCAAGGCGTGTCTCGCCCGTACGGATGCCGTGGGCCCGATTCACGGCCAGTGCCTGCAGTCGTTCTTGTGAATCGACATTCACCACGGTCGGTGCCTTGTGCCAGACGCCATCCGGGGCGAGTTCCCAGGCCAGAACATCGTCGGCGAGTTCGAGGAGGAGCATCTCGTCGATGCGCGATCGGAGGTGTGGATCCGTGACGGGAACGACTGCTTCGACGCGACGATCGAGGTTCCGAGGCATGAGGTCGGCGGAGCCGAAGTAGTACCGGTTGGTGGAGGGGTCTGCGCCGAACCGGAATACTCGGGAGTGCTCGAGGAACCTACCGAGGATCGAACGTACCCGAATCCCCTCGGAAAGACCTGGCAAGCCAGGACGTAAACAACACACGCCTCGAACGATGAGGTCGATGTCTGCACCTGCTTCAGAGGCTCGGTACAGCGCGTCGATCATCGCAGGGTCGACGAGGCTGTTCATCTTCATGAGGATGCGCCCATCGGGATGGGCCTCACGCGCGATTTCATCGAGGAGAGCCGTCCGCAGTCCGCCGGGTGCGACCAGGAGCCGTCGGTATTTGCTTCTGGCGGCCGTATCCGGTGAGGTGGTTGAACAGCTCGGTGAGATCGGCGCCGAGATCTGGGTCGGCAGAGAAGAGCCCGATGTCTTCATAGATGTGAGCGGTGTGGGGGTTGTAGTTCCCGGTACCGACGTGGCAATAGCGGCGAATTCCTGTCGCTTCTTGTCGAACCACCAGGATGATCTTTGCGTGCGTCTTCAAGCCGACTAGTCCGTAGACGACATGCGCGCCGGCTTTTTCGAGCACGCGCGCTCGTTCGATATTGCCCTCCTCGTCGAAACGCGCCTGGAGCTCGACAACGACCACGACCTGCTTTCCGGACTCTGCGGCGCGCCGGAGCGACTGCACGAGACGGCTGGTGGTGCCACCGGTGCGGTACAGCGTTTGTTTGATCGCGAGGACTTTGGGGTCGCGCGCGGCCTGTTCGATGAACGCCTCGACCGACGTCGAAAACGAGTCGTACGGGTGATGTACCAGGACGTCGCCGGCTTCGAGTACCCGAAAGAAGTCCGGAGGGGGTTCGGTCCGTGCCAATACTGGTTGGGTCTGCGGTGTCCAGGCACTGTTCTTGAGATCCGGACGCTCGAGCGTGTGGAGCGCCCAGAGTCCGCCCAGGTCGAGGAGTCCGTCCACGACGTACACATCGCCGGGCGACAGGTCGAGTTCGCGGACGAGGAGATCGAGCGCGCCTGCCGGTCATTGTGGTGTCGACTTCGAGGCGCACCACCTCCCCGTACTTCGTGCGCTGTCGGAGTACGAATTCGATCGCCTCGAGGAGGTCGTCGGCGTCGTCGTCCAACTCGAAGTCGGCATCGCGCGTGACTCTGAATGGGTGGTGGCCGACGATTTCCATCCCGGGGAACAGGTGGTCGAGATGCAACGCGATGACCTGTTCGATGGGTGCGGCATGTTGGCCGTCGCGCAGCATGATGAAGCGAGGCAGCAGCGGCGGGACTTTGACGCGAGCGAAGCGTTCTTCGGTGCTTTCGGGGTCGCGGACAACGACCGCAAGGTTGAGGGAAAGATTCGAGATATATGGAAAGGGGTGCGCGGGATCGACGGCAAGTGGCGTGAGGACCGGAAAGATCTGATCGACGAACACGTCGAGCAGGTAGGCGCGGTCGGCCGCGTCGAGCGTTTCGGCTTGCACGAACTCGATCCCGGCTGCGTCGAGTTCCGGAACGATCTGTGTGCGGAACACGGTGCTCTGGCGCGCCGTCAGCTCGGAAACGCGCGAACGAATCTCGCTGAGCTGCTCGTTTGGATCAAGACCGTCGGGAGAGAGCCCGCGCACCTTGGCTACGATCTGCTCCATCAATCCGGAGACGCGGACTTGGAAGAATTCGTCGAGGTTCTGGCTGAAAATTGCCAAGTACTTCGCGCGCTCGAGGACCGGCTGGGTTTGGTCCTCGGCGAGGGCGAGCACGCGAGCGTTGAAATCGAGCCACGACAGCTCGCGATTGAGAAAGCGCTCGGCGCTCTCGGGTGTAACGCTTTGCCCAACTTGATGCGGTATCACCAGTTCGGTACCGGTCGTGTGGGGAGACTCGGAGATCGCCATGCGAAAAGGGTATCGACTACCGAGCTTCGTGCCCTGAGCGATCTTAGGGCGCGTTGCCCAACGATGGGCGGTAACCTCCGGTCGGCATGGCCCGCCTGACTACCGCCACCGAGTCGAGCCCGTTTCGGCGTCTCGCCATCGTGCACGCTGTCAGTGCGATAGGCGATGCCAGCCTCACGGTCGCCATGGCCGGCTCGTTGTTCTTCACCCTCAATCCGGGCGAGTCGCGTCCAAAAGTCCTGCTGTATCTACTGGTCACTGTTGCACCTTTTGCGCTGGTAGCGCCGGTGATCGGGCCGGCGCTTGACCGCACGCGTGGCGGACGGCGGACGCTCATAGCCTTTGGTCTCGCAGGTCGAGCGGTCTTGTGTTTCCTCATGGCTTGGCATCTCGATGGGCTCCTGCTCTTTCCCCTGGCGTTCCTCTTCCTCGTACTGGCGAAGGGTCATACCGTCGCCAAGAGCGCGCTCGTCCCGATGGTGATCGACGGTGAAGAGGAACTCTTTCGCGCGAACTCCCGGCTGGCCCTCATCGGTGTCGGCGGCGCCGCGGTTGGTGGCCTTCCCGCCGCGCTGTTGTTGCGCGTGTTTGACGGCCGCTACGCGCTTGTACTCGGCGGGATCATGTTCATGATCGCCTTTCCTCTGGCGATGCGAATACCGAAGGCTCGACGGGTCGCCCCCGTGGAGACCCCACAGGAGTGGGCGGTGCTTCATGCGCGGAGCATCGTCGCAGCCGGTACCGCGATGTCGGTGGTGCGCGGCGGTGTTGGATTTCTCACGTTCCTGTTGGCGTTCGCCCTCAAGGAGGCGGACGAACCCGCATGGTTCTTCGGGGCTGTCTTGATAGCGAGTGGCGCTGGCGGCCTGTTAGGAATTGTGGGCGGTCCGGTGTTGCGTGAGCATGTGCGTGAGGAACTGGTATTGGCCGGGTCGCTCCTCGTTCCGGCGCTTGTCGCCCTGTTGGGCGCGCGGTCTATCGGGCGGATGTCGGAACTCATGGTTGCATTTGCCATCGCTGCCGGTGCCGCTGCAGGGCGTGTTGGCTTCGACAGCCTGTTGCAGCGCGATGGACCCGAACATCAACGTGGTCGTGCTTTCGCTCGCTTCGAGACGCGCTTTCAGCTCGTCTGGGTTGTCGGTGCCCTCGTCCCGGTGGCGGTTCCCAACAGCGTGATGAGCGCTCGCGTCGGCTTGTTCCTGTTGGCGATCGTGTTGGGAGCGACCGGGCTCTGGTATGTCGGCGGTCTGCATTCCGCGCGCGCGAAGGGTCAATAGCGCCGAGACGTGCGTGGTCGCAGGCCTCAGCCGATGAGTTCGATGCGCGCCAACCACAGTCCTGGCGCATCGAATTCCGCCGGCGTGGGGAGTCGATCCTCGCTGGCCCAAAGCTGCTGTAAACCTTCGCTACCGGTTCGCTCGACGACACCTGCGGCGAAGGCGTCGCCGCGTTCGTAGTGAACACCGTCCATCCTCAATCCGAGGAGCGTTTCCGCGAACCGCTCAGCACCGCCGCGAACGACCCTGTGGCGCTTCATCGCTTCATGGATTCGGGAGAACGTCGGTATCAACCGTTGGCCGACGCGTTCGAGTATCGCATTGGCGACACCTTCAAGCGTGGCGTTGAAAAGCTGGAGCTGCGCCATTATCTCCACCTGATATGGCGTCTGCAGCGCGGCGAGGATCTCTTCAGGATGCTGTGCGAACGCTCGCATCGAATCCGGGTCCTCCGGATTGATCGTCTCGAGCCTCGAGGCCAGTTTGGTTTCGAGATCGTCGGTGGTGAGGCTGTAGCCGGCGACGTACTGCGTGGTCAGTTCGTTGAGTCGCCGAGTGACCCACGGTACCGAACGCTGTGCAACGTGAACGACCTCATGGAGCGCGACATAGAAGCGGAGGTCAGCTCTGTCGAGCTCCCACGACGCTTCGAACTCGTCGATGTTGCCGACCACGAAACAGAGGCTTGGTTCGTCAGCCGCTGGTAGCGGGAGGTCGTACCTTCCCAACGTGTGCTGTGCGAGCGACCCGATCAGGGAGCCGGCCTGCACGCCAAGAAGGACCGGTGCCACCATCGACAACATTCCCGAGAACATCTCGAAGTTGGGGAGCCCCGGGATGGCGGGCCCATCGCCGAGCTCAGCCGTCATCTCGATGTCGAGGTCGCCGAGGGTGTTGCCGAGAGCGGTCGCCATGGTTTCCAAGACGGGCGCCAGTGCAGTGATTTGGAGTTCGACCCAATCGAGTCGCGTCATGGTGTGGATGGGCGCCCGAAAGCAGGCCACGAGCCCGGTCTCGGCGACGACGAGCGTTTGCGCTGCGCTGACCAGCTCCGCCAGCTGATCATTGTCTCGTTGATCCACTGCCGTGGTGGTGCTCCCGGTGAGCGCGAGTTGCGACGCGACCTGCCGTGCGACCTCCCAGTTCAATGGGCCGGACGACTGGAGCATCCCGACGAGCTGGGACATGTCGAGACCCGCGAAGTCGAACGGGAGCCCCAATCCGGGTTCCTCTGATGGGCTGTTTTCGTCCCCAGGTTGAGGATTATCGCTCACCAGGCCAATCTATCGGGGTGGTCAACGTTGCGGTTACCGGAGTCTCGGGCGTGGTCGGTCAGCGGTTACTCGCGAGGGTTGGGCCGCGCGTTGGTCGGATCGTCGGGATCGACACGCATGAGCCGATCCAATGGATCCCGAACCTGGAGTTCCATCGGGCCGATCTTGCCCACGCAGAGTTGAAGTTGATCCTCGAGGGCGTCGACGTTGTCGTGCACATCGATCCTGACCTCGGCGAAGGCATGGGAGGCAGTGACATTTCTGCGACCTATCCGGCTGGTGTTCGGGGACTTCTCGATGCGGCGGAGTCGGTTGGGGTTGCCAAGGTGGTCCATGTCGCGAGTGCAATGGTCTATGGCGCATGGCCTGCCAACCCTGTCCCTCTCACGGAGGACGCACCATTGCGTCCGAACAGCGGCCATCGCGGCGCGATCGCATCAGCGGAGACCGCACGTCTGCTCGGTGAGTGGTGTGAGGACCGCTCCGGTGTCAGCGTTACGAGTCTTCGCGCCGCCCAGCTGCTCGGGTCCGGCACTCACAGTGCCCTCGCTGCCATTACGGGCGGACAGTCACTGGTTCGTCTCCGCGGCGTCGCTCCGCGTCTGCAGTTTGTTCATGTCGACGATCTCGTCGCTGCGATTGAGCTCGCGATTTTCGAGGATTTACCCGGCGTCTACAACGTGGCGGCCGACGGATGGATATCGACGAGCGAGGCGCACGAACTGGTTGGTCGCAAACTCGTGGTGCGCGTCCCGGTTTCGTTCGTCGCTCGGGTGCTCCGTGCTGGTGATGCGTTCGCCGGATGCAGGCGAGCCCTGGCGTCGTTGCCGTACTGCGAGTTCCCCTGGGTTGTCGCGAACGACCGGCTCAAGGCGAAAGGCTGGTCACCGACCGCAACGAACGAGGAGCTCCTCGTGGCGACGCCGATCACACGGCGTTCGCGCCTCGCCGCGGGTGCCGCGGTGGCGACACTGATCGCAGCGACGGCGGCCGCCGTCGCTCGGTACCGCCGCGCGCGCTAGCTGCGTGTTTTGTCGCTAATCAGATCTATCGGTAGGTTTGGCGCGCTCGCGCCGGCTGTCGTTGCCCGTGAGCTAGTGCAAATGTTCCGAATCGTCGTTCGTTTGTCACCTAGATGTTGTCGAATGTTCGGATGTACGATCAAGTAGCTCCATATGGTGCGAACCAATAGGTTTACGTCCGAGGAGCACAATGCGTAGTACCAAACCCAGACACACATCAACGGTCGTCAACTCGCGCCTTCGCCAGATTGTGCTGTTGTCGATGGTGTTGGGCGCCTGCGGTGTTCGGTTGTTCGCCACGGCTCCCACCGGGATTGCATCGCAGGATGCTTCGCCACGCGAGGTGGTGCTCGCGTCGCCGGCGGCGGCGCTTTTTTCGGGTCCTCCCGCGCAGCCGCCTGTTGGAGCAACGCCTTCGGCGCCGGATGCAAGCGCCCCGCCTCCGGGTTCGGTGACGAATGAAACGTCGGGCGGCGCAGCCGTGCCGTCGGCGGGAGCTGCTCCGCAGGGCGCTCCGACGCCCGAGTCTTCGAAAGCTACGGTGGCGCGAAGGTCCAGGGAAGCGCTCAAAAAGCGCCGCAAGGCAATCCGGCGCCGTCGTTCGTGGCGGTCGACCACGACCACCGTTGTGGACGGGGCGCGCGAGACCGACTCGACCACGACAACCGATCCGACGACCACGACTGGCCCGACCACAACGACCGGCCCGACCACAACTGGCCCGACCACGACGAGGGTTCCGACGACCTCAACGCGGCCAACCACGACGACCGTTCCGACAACCACGACCGGCCCGACCACGACGAGGGTTCCGACGACCTCAACGCGGCCAACGACGACGACCGTTCCGACAACCACGACCGGCCCGACCACGACGACAGTTCCCCCGACGACTACGACCGGTCCGCCGGTTCTGGTCCCAGCCGGGCTCGATCAAGTGACCAGTCGCGTCCTGACTGCAGCGGAGCGCGTCGCGATGGTCGCTGCCGATCAATCCTCCGTCGGACATGAGGGCGAACTCCCGCTGCCAAATGGCTACGACTGGGACAGTGGGCCGGTCATCCAGGGCGGTCACGACAACCGCGGGATGTCAGCCGCGGTGACTTGGGGTGTGTTGTTCGTCGACGGCGCTCCAGCAGCTGCAGGGCTCGACCCTGGTTTGAGCAACACCCGGGTTCATGTGCGGGAGATGACAACGTGGCTGCTCTCGAAACGGACGGGTAAGTGGGTGCCTGTCACGTCGGGACCCCAAGCCGGAGCTGCATACCGGGAGGACTTTTCCGGGGACGTGTCAAAACCTGTGGACGCGCGGTCCGAGCCGGAGGGTGTGAGTGGCAAGCTCGACTTTTCGGCTGGCAGGGCGGCCTGGCACTTCTGGAACCCTCGTGGCTCGATCGATCCGGATGATGTCGCGGGGATGTACGGGGCGTTCCAGGCCCGTCTGATTCTCGACGACCCGGATGGTCCAGACGACCGCGGTTTTTGGTCGAAGCACCTGCTGATGGGTGCCGGCATCGACTTCTGGCAGAACCTCACGGCGCCATGGCCGAACAACATCGGGGCCAGCATCGGTCGGTTCAAGCTGGTGAAAAACAACTGGCGCTGGTTCAACACCACCACCCTTTCGCCAGAGGAACTCGCTGCGAATCCGCCCCCTGGGCTGTAGCAATATCCGAGCGAGTCGAGCCTCGCCACGTTGGCGCGGTGGCCTGATTTGATGGTCGAAACTTCGAGGCGCGAGCTCGCGCGGCAGTGGGTTTCGCGCACCCAAAAGTACGACCAATGTTCATGCGTGCACTCAGGGATTACCCCGATATCCAGCGTAAAATGCGGCCTATGTTCATGCACTTGCTGACGCGTCGTCGCCGCATTGGGTGGATGACTCGGTCGACCTTTCCGGGTATTGCACTCGCAGCGGTGATCGTTGCGGGTGCCGCACTCACCGGCGGGGGCGCGCGCCCCGCAAGCAATCCTGGATTGTCGGCTGAGGTTCCCGGCGCTCAGCTTGCGAGCACTTCTGGATCGTCGGCTGAGGGTTGGGTCAGCCACGACGGAACGCAGCTCATGCTGAACGGTCAGCCCTGGCAGTTCACCGGACTCAACATCCCCAACGCAACCAGCCGCAACAATTGTTGGTACACGATGGATGAGCCCCAGCTTGGTGTCGCACTTGACGCGGCGAACGCGGGTGCGATGCGCGCTTTCTTTTTTCAGAGCCTCGCGACCACCGACGGTAAGCGTGACTGGTCGAGTTTCGATGCAACGTTTGCGGCTGCTCGGGCACGCAACGTGCACGTGGTCGTGACCCTGGCCGACCAGTGGGGGGCGTGTGATCTCGGCGAAATCAAGGACGCCTCGTGGTACACCGATGGCTATCGCACGGAGACGCCTGAAGGGTTGCCGGCAACGTATCGGGAGTGGGTGGCGGAAATCGTGACTCGCTACCGCGACGATCCGGCGATTCTTTCGTGGCAACTCGTCAATGAACCCGAAGTCAAGGATGTATCGCAGAACCAGTGCGCGCCGAACGCTGCCGGCATCCTTCGCGATTTTGCGAGCGACGTCGGTGGGCTCATCAAGAGCATCGATTCTCAGCATCTCGTGAGCGTCGGCGTCATCGGCACAGGCCAGTGCGGAGCGAGCGGTACTGACTACGCAGCCCTGCATGCGCTCGACGTTGTGGATCTCTGCGAGTACCACGATTACGGCTCGCCCACGATTCCCATTCCGGGTGATCAGTGGAATGGGTTGCAAGAGCGCCTGGATCAGTGCGCGGCGCTTGGCAAGCCGCTGATCATCGGCGAGTTGGGGATCCATGTCGAAGATCTCGGCGTCGATGCAACGCTCGAGGACCGCGCGCAGGCAGTGGGAGCCAAGCTCGAAGCGACCCGGGCAGCAGGCGTGGCGGGCACGATCGTGTGGCGTTGGAAATCCGAGAACCAGGATGAGTCATCGATAGACGGTTTCGAAATCAGCCCTGGTGATCCGGTCCTTCCAATCCTTGCGGGCATGTCGGGGCGTCCGTAGTCGGCGAGGAACTCAACGGCCCCACATCGGTACGACGGGCTAATGGGCCGGTTACTACCGATTGAACGGTGCCGGCGGCCGGGTTCAACGCTGTTTCGATCTCGTCAGAGCTGCGGGTGGTTATCCGGGTGGGTCGGGTCCGTTTGGGTTGATGAGTGTTCGTTTGCCTTCTGGTCCTCGTGGGCTGTCACGCCAGCCTTTGTGGGTTTTGAGGTGGTGGTGCCATCGGCATTTCGGTCCGAGGTGTTCGATGTCGGTGATGCCGCTCTCGGCATACGGGACGATGTGGTCGATCTCGAGGTTGCGTGTTTCGTTGCAGTGTTGGATTTCGCATTCCCAGTTGGTGAGCAGCGCAGCTTTTTGGTGTCGGTTCGCTGTCCTTCCGGCGTGCGCGACGGTCCGGACGTCGACACCGTCGGCGATGACAATGTCGACGACCGCGTCACCGAGGAGCGCCTTGGCGGACGCGACGTCGATAGGTCCGATGCCGGCGATTTCGCAGGTCTCGCCGGCGGTGGTGTGGCCACGATGCAACGCTGTGGCGTCGATGCGTAACAGTGCATGTGCCGTCACACCCGAACCGGCACCAGCGGGTCGGTCGCCATGGGTTGCTTCGGCCATCCGGACCAGCGCGTCCGCGGCGTACACCTCGCCTGATTCTGTGATGCCAATCTTTCGGGCCTCGTTACCGACTTGTTTGCAGTACTGGTCCCAGGTCGGTTCGAATCTCGCGGCCTGCCCGGGAGTCAACGCTATGCCGTAGCAGCGCATCCCGTCACGGTCAGTCCAGCGACGCGCCCGCCGCAACGAATGTTGGCGCTCCGACCGCTCACGGTCCTGGTCTGCCGCGGCTTTGTCTTCACGGGCCTGGCGGCGTAACGCCTCGAACGTGGCGGACTGCGAAAGTCGCAACAGTCGTTCTTCGGCGTGGGGCACATCGCTAGCGGCATCGGCTATCTCACACGCTTGTTCGCCAGACAAGCGCCCGTCGCGCAACAACGCTTTCGTCGCCGAAAGCCCGTCCACCTTGCGTGCAGTGTTCGTCTCTCGGATTGCTTCACCAAGCGACGTACCGGTCTGGGCTGCTAGCCAGTCAGCAGTCGAACGCGACGAACCATCACCGTGTTCCCAGGCCCGCGTCCGATCAACCTGCGCCAACGCCAACGTCTTGCCCGCGACCGCGAGACGCTCCAACCGAGCGAACGCTTCTACATACTCCTTCGCCAAACGCCCATCGCACACACGGGCGTCAAAACCGCCCACAAAAGCGTGCAACTCCTCGCCCAATGACCGAACGGCCCCTATATCCATGCCCCCATTCTCCCAGGGCGGTATGACGGTTATCCGCCACCCGCACCGGTTTGGACGAGCCGCTGTTCACTGAGGCGGAGCAGGTGGTGTGAGCTACCTGTTGGCCCGTAACGGCCTCACCTGCGCATGACGATGGTCATACGGCACGCGAAGTGCCGGACAATGTTCATTCAAGCGCTGAGGCAGCTTTCCGATATCCGCTATATGGCTCGGTTGACCCGTTCAGGACTTGGACTCGCGGTCGTGGTCGCGGTCGTGGTGCTGTCCAGCGGCTGCGTGCGCCCCGTGATCACCTCCGGATCGTCGGCTCAGGGTTGGGTGAGTCGAGCAGGATCGCAGCTCGTGCTGAACGGTCGACCTTGGCAATTCACCGGACTCAACATCTACAACGCCAACAGTCGCGACAATTGTTGGTACACGATGGGGGCACCCGAGCTTGGTGAAGCGTTGGATGCTTCGCACGCGGGCGCAATGCGAGCGTGGTTCTTTCAGAGTCTGGCAACCACGAACGGGCAGCGTGATTGGTCGAAATTCGATGCGACCCTGGATGCTGCTCGGGCGCGAAACGTGCACGTGGTTGTCACCCTGGCCGACCAGTGGGGTGCGTGCGAGCCTGGCGAATACAAGGATGCGTCGTGGTACACCGACCGGTACCGCACGGAGAAGCCAAGTGGGTTGCCGGCAACCTATCGAGAGTGGGTGGCAGAAATTGTGACCCGCTACCGCAATGACCCGACGATTCTCGCTTGGCAACTCGTGAATGAGCCCGAGGTCATGGTCGAACGGTACGGGCAATGTGCTGAGAACGCTTCGGGCATCCTGCGGTCCTTTGTGAGCGACGTCGGTGGGCTCATCAAGAGCATTGATTCGCAGCATCTTGTGAGCGTCGGTGTGATCGGTGGCGGCCAATGTGGAGCGGTGTACACCGAATACTCGGATCTTCATTCGCTCGATGTGGTTGATCTCTGCGAGTACCACGACTACGGCCAACCGCGGTCGGCCATCGCCGGTGATCAATGGAACGGGCTGGGAATGCGCTTGTTCCAATGTGCACTGCTCGGGAAGCCTCTCATCGTCGGCGAGTTGGGGATCCGTCCGCTCCAAGACCTCGGCGGGGCCGCCACGCTCGCGCACCGCGCTGTGGTCGTGGGAGCCAAGCTCCAAGCGACCCGAGCAGCAGGCGTGGCGGGCACGATGGTCTGGAACTGGAATTCAGGCGCCCAGGGGGGTTCGGCGACGGACAATTTCGAAGTCGGCCCAGGGGATCCTGTGCTTCCAATCCTTGCCGGCCAATCGGGGCGTCCGTAACAAGGGAGCGCCAAAAGGGCCCCAATTCGATACGGCAGGTAACGAGGTGGCTACAACCGTTCGAACAGCGGCCGCCAACCCGGTTCAAGCCGTTGACCAGCGCCCCTGCGTCAGAGATTGTCGGTGTTGTTACACAACGTCACACCGGCATTGGAGGCGCAGTGACTACGGCGGAACCGCTCACCGAGATGGCTTATGCGTCGCTCGTTGAGGTATGGGTCGACGGCCCCGCACGGACGCTCGTCATTCCGATGTACCGCGAGCAGGCTCGTATCGAAGCGACCATCGCCGCGTTGGCCCACTCGAAGCTGAACGACCCCTTGACCGAGCTGATCTTCGTCGATGACGGCAGCGATGACGACACCGCCGCGATCGCGCGAGCCGCCATGGTGACCCACCGACTACCGGGTTTCGTGTTGGGCCTGCATCGCAACGTCGGTAAGGGAGGCGCTGTGCGGGCAGGAATTCTCGCCTCACGGGGGCGGGTGGTGGCCTTCACCGACGCTGACCTCTCGACAGCGCCCGATGAGATCGATCGGTGCTTCGAAGCTGTGGAGCGCGGCGCCGATGTCGCCGTGGGCTCACGCGGTCTCGAGGACAGTGTCATCGTCACGCCGCAACCCCGGTTGCGGCAACTCTCCGGACGGATCTTCAATTTCCTCGTGCGATCCGCAGGTCTCACGCAACGCAAGGACACGCAGTGTGGCCTCAAGGCCTTTACCCGCGATTCGGCCCGGCGTGTCTTCTGGAGGCTGGAGACGAGGGGCTTCGCATTCGACGTGGAGGTGTTGTGTCGCGCCGAGCGTGCCGGATACAACGTGGTTGACGTACCGGTGGCCTGGCAGCACTGCGACTCGAGTCGTGTGCGCCCCGTGCGAGATGGGCTCGCCATGTTCCGAGAGGTTCGTCGACTGCGCCGCGTGCTCCTCGTCGATCCGAATCCGGTGGTCGACCTGCGTGCGGCGCACTACGACGCAGTCCGCGAACGTACGCTCGTCATCCCGGACGAGGTCTAAGGGTCCTTAACGCTTCGTGGCCATCAGCACGAGGTCGCCGTCCACCTCTTGGCTCTCGCAGTGAGCGATCGAGAAGAGGGACTGCAGGTAGCGCGCCGAGTAGAAGAACTGCAGGTGTAGGTCTGGCGTGTGGTGTTGGTACCGCTGCTTCGGCACGATCACGAAGAGCTGGCGCTCGGTGATTCGTTCCAGCTCGGCGATGGCAGCCGGAAGCTTGCGGCAGTGCTCGAGCGTATGGAAACACGTCACGATGTCGAATGCGCTATTCGCAAATGGGAGCTGTTCGACGTCACCTTGCACTCCGAGGAAGCGTCCGTTCGATCTCGGGAGGTGCATGTCATAGCCGAACCGCTCGATATCGAGGTCCGCGCACCGATCGAGCCAATAGCCGCGTCCGCACCCGATGTCGATCATCGATGCCTGCGCGCTGATCAAGCCGCTGCAGTACCCAGGCAAGGCTCGCCTCGTTGCAGTCCGTTGGGCGGCGACTGGCGCGGCACTGAATGCGATCGTAGAACTCTCGGAATTCGCGGTCACTCAGGTCGAAGGCGAAATCTTTGAACCGCATTGCTTCGTCGACATGTTTGCCCTCGAACCAATACCAGAACATCGGGTAGTTGAACGGGCGGCTGTCGCGCAACAGAGGCGGAAGCGCCTCGTCGATGAACTTCCGGATCGGATTGGAGATTTCGCGTCGCATCAGCGCTCCTTCGAAATACAGTCGCCTATGAGCCGTTGGGGTCGGCTGGGCCATTGGGGTCGGCCGGAACGTCGGGGTCGGCGGGGCCATCAGGGTTCATGCGATAGAGACGCCACCGGTGTGTTGCCTCTGGCCATTCCTTCACGAGTGTCGCGATCCCGTCACCGTTTCCGTAAAAGGTCGGCGCACCGAGATTGAACGCGTCCCACGGGGCGCATTCGGGGTGACGGCACGAGGACATAGCCGACACGAAATTGCACTGGATCGGCAACAGCCTGATCGAAGTCCAGGTCAGAGGTCACGACAAACTGTCTTGGGTTTTCCGACGTGAGAACGATTGCGTAGGAAAATGCCACATCGCTGAGGACCGCACCGTCGGGAAGGTCGAGCGAGTCGAGGTAGCGAGCAACGGCTCGATCGTGTTGGAAGTATCCAGGGCCCCAAAGCTCGTTGTTTGACGGGTTGCGGGTCGAAATCAGCGCGCGGAGCGGCGCGGCCTCCTCAGTTCCTAGACCGTGGGTGATGCCGTGGACGGCGCCGAAGAGGCCCGTGCCGAGCACAACGATCGAGAGGAAGAGCGGCAGCGCGTACAGCAGTGCTTGGGCCGGATCCGATGCGGCGTTTTGCTCCGCGGTCGCACGACCCTTTCGGAGCGGAGCCGAGAAGAGATATCCAACGAGGAGTGCGGTGAGCGGAATGACTGCGATCGAATAGCGAAGGAACGGGAACAGGCGCCCGCTGCTGAGCGAGAGGAACATGAATCCGGCCGTGCCGCCCAGCGGTGTCAGGATCGCCCAAATCCTGCTGTCGCCGCGCCGCCAGGCGAGCAGGACGGCGATCACAACGACGAGGAACACGAAGGGTTCCAGGGCGAAGAGCTGTCGGATCACGAGCTCGGCACGCGTTGCAAGATTGTCGCCGCCGTAGGCGGCCACCAAGCCTTCCTGCCCATATTTGATCTGGCTCGAGGCGCCGTATTGCGAGGTCAGGGTCGCAAATGGTGATCCGACGATCAACCAGGAGGTACCGGCCCAGGCGGCCATCGAGAACCCGAACGGGATCGCGACGACGCACGTTTCTGCGAACGCAATTCGCCGGCGTTGCTTCCGTGCCCCGAGCGCGCGCCGGTACGCGACCACAGCGACCACCGCCACCGCCGCGAACCCGGCGCCGACAGCCTCGTAGCGGGTCATGTACGCGGCGCCGAGCGCGAAGCCCGCGCCGATGAGGCCGCCGAGCGAGTCGTCGTCGAACCAGCGCATCAGGTACCGGCACGCGAGGAGGAGGAAGAAGACGAACATGCCCTCGGTGGTTCCGTAGCCACCGTGCACCAGGATCAGTGGGTGTACCGCGAACAGCACCGTGATCACGAGCCGTGTGTCGCGTCGCACGCGCATGTCGGTAAGGCACCCGCGAAGCACGGCGACAGCAGCGGCCATGAACACTGCAGATTCGATGTTCCCGATGAATCCGATGCGCGTGAGGTCGGGCCACAAGAACTTGAGCGGCAGGAAGGGAATCAGAACCAACGATGGGAGCGGATTCCAGACGAAGCCGACCGCAGCGAGGTGCGGATCCCGGCTGAACAGCGTGTAGTAGGCATTCCCGACACGCGACAGAGCATCCCCGTGTATGACGTCGGCGAAAAAAGCGAGGCGTACGCCGACTACGAGATATGCGACGAGGGCGAGAAGGAAGACGACGCGTCCCTCCGTCATGTGGGGTCGACGCAGTTTCGGCATTCGGAGATGCCAGGAGAGCCGCTGCCGGTTGGTCGCGCGGTCCCGCTTCCACGCCTGCGGCGCGACCGTCGGGACTGGTCGTGATGGGATCGTCGATCTCGTTGCGTACGAGTGTCGCGATTCCGCCGTCTCCGGCGTCCTGGTCGGTCATCGTGACGGCGACGGTTGCTGCAAGCTTGTGCGCCGGGCGCAGCGGAAAGGACCGCCAGGTCGTGAGGTTCGCTACCGGGGCCGCTTGTCGCTCCGCGCGACGGGCTGCATGGGCGCGCGGCCCTTTGGGTAACGAACATGAGGTTCACGAGCACTGACGCCAGCCCTTCCGCTGCTGCTCCGGCGCGATGTTGCGTTCACAATCACGCGGTCGCTGCTGGAGGTCAAGGCAGGACGGCCATCGACATGATGAGTTCGGGTGCTGGTATCCCGCTCGTCATCTTGTCGTTACTTGAGGGAAAGAGAAGACTGTCAGAACCGGAAATTCATGTTGCGTTTCCTTTACGTTCGTGATGGCCTGTAGGGTCGTTCACCGGGAGCGCCTACCGTGCCGCCGCAGTGACAGTGACCTCGCACGCATCACAGCCATTCCCCGCCGACACCACCACGGAGCCTTCTGGGCCGGACGAGGTGCTTCGTCGCGCCGAACAGTCGGTCGCCTTGCTGCTGGCCGAGATCCGCGGTGACGGTTCGGTTCCCACCGAGTCGTTGCCGATCTTCACGCACGATGCGGGTCGGGTCTCAAGACAACGAGTTACCCCACCCGTTGAGCGCCGAGCCCCCCAGGCACCGCCGCACGGGGCCCGCGTCTCTTCGCCCGCCCCGGCCGAGGTTCTGGTTACTCCGCCTCCACCGCCCGAGGACCCGGTCCGGACCCAGTCTGTGCCGCCACCGCCGGAAACAGCGCCGGCCCCTGCCGCGATTCCAGCGACACGGCAGAGGTCGTCAGGTCACACGCGCAAACGAATTGACTGGGGGAACGTCGGTCTTGTCGTTCGCGATGTCATCGTTATCGCTCTCCTCTTCGTTCTCTTTCAGGTCACGGTCCCCGGCCTCGGTGCATCTGGTTCGCAGAGCGACGCCCGGCGGGAGTTCGCCGCGCGGCTTTCAACAGCCAAAAATGCAGCAGCGAAGAACGCTCCGGTTGCTCCGGCCGGGGGCGTGAAGGACCCCGCGGCCACGCCAATTCCGGCGGCTGTGGAGAGTGGCACTCCCATGGCGCGTCTCATGATCAAGAAGATTGGCCTGGATCAAGTTGTCGTCGAGGGTACGGCGGGCTCATCGTTGCGCAAGGGCCCAGGACATTTCGCGTCGACCCCGCTCCCCGGTCAACCCGGTAACTCCGTCATTGCCGCTCATCGCGTTGGGGCGGGCGCGGCCTTTGCTCAGATCGACCAACTGACCAACGGTGACCGCATCGAGGTCACGACATTGCAAGGAACATTCGTTTACAGGGTACGTGGACAGACGGTGGTGGGCTCCGGTGACCACCACATGTTCACCGATCGGAGCGATGATCGCCTGACTCTCACATCGGCGCATCCGAAATACAGTGTGAAGCAGCAGTACGTCGTCTGGGCGACGCTTGACGATGACCAAGTTCCTGCAACCGCCTCAGAAGATCCGGGTCCTCGCAGTGCCAAGATCGCCTCCGAGGTACCGGCCTGGTTCGGTGAGGATGGCGTGTGGATTCCCCTGTTGTTCTGGGGCTTCGTGCTGGTCGCGGGATACGTGGGCCTCTATCGATTTACGCGTGGCGCATCACCGCGCCGTTCCTTCGGCCTGGGTTGGATACTGCTGATCGTGCTGATGCTCCCGTTCTTCCATCAACTCAGCCGCGCGTTCCCAGCGAACTATTGATTGGGCTGTCGCCGCGCCGATGGGTGTGCCTCGTCGCCACCCTCGGTTTCATTGGCGTTCCATGGCATGGCGCCGACGCTGCGCCGATCGATGACCTGATCGCCGAAGCGACTGCGCTCCAGACGCAGATGGAGAACAACGCCACTGTGGTCGAGCAACTCACCGAACGCTACAACGCTGCGGTGATCGAACGTGACGATGCTCAGGCACGAGTCGTTGAGTACGAGGCACGCATCGCCAAGCAGGGGACGAGGCTTCGCGCTCTGCAGCGCGATGCCGACGATAGGGCGGCGGTGCTCTACAAGCGCGGGGCACACCCAGATCGCAGAGCGTTCGGATATTGAGGATCCCGACACTGCCGTGATGATTCGATACGGCACGGCGCTTGTCGATCATGATCGAGCGCGGGCGCGGGAGATCGAGCGCATACAGGCGATGCTCGTCCGTGCGCATGCCACCGTCGTGGCGGCCAGGCAGCAGATCGAGGACCGGGCAGCCGAGATCGTTGTCGCTCGTGGTCAGGTGGAGCAGGCCGACACGCTGCTTCGGTCGATATTCATGGGGACCAAGGCAGATCTGGCGGCCCTCATTCAGCAGCGATCCGATGACGCAGAACGGGCCAGTCTGGTTGACGCTTCCGCTCGCACGTACCACGCCGACGACTTAACGCCTCCGACTGCCGAGGCAGCACAGGCGGTGCGATATGCGCTGGACCAGGTTGGCAAGCCATACGTTTACGCGGCGGCAGGTCCGGATTCTTTCGACTGTTCCGGCCTGACGATGATGGCGTGGAAGACAGCGGGCGTCGTCATGCCGCACTATGCGGCCGCGCAGTACGCAAGGTTTCCGAAGGTGGCGATCGACGCGCTTCGTCCGGGCGACCTCGTGCTGTTCTACGACGACCTCCATCACGTGGGTATGTATATCGGCGGCGGGCGCATGGTCAACGCTCCGAGAACCGGTGAGCAGGTCAAGATCTCGTCCATTTTCCGGACGAGTCTCGCTGGTGCCGCGCGGCCGCAGCCGCCGAGTTCCGCCGACGTTGCTCGCCAGTTTGGGTAGCGGCGCGATGGCTACACATTGACAGGAAGCAACGAAAACATGATGCATCGAAGAACTCTCGTCTAACTGCGCATGCCACGTTGTTGTAGTCGGGTTGGAGCGCGCCAACCTGGGCGGCTGGACCCTGGACCTGGTGCTGGACCCTGGACCCGGCGATGGACTGCAACGATGAGTCGTGTGCGGCGAGCTCTGCAGCTGCCGTGCGCGTCAGAGGAGCTCTTGTGATCTGGACGCGGCGAGTTGTGGTGGTTGTGAGTTCGCTCGGAGCGGTTGCGGCAACGCTCGCATTACTCAACCTCGATTCGACCTCCTCAACCAGGCTGACCTCGGCGCAACGGGCAACGCCAACAACATCGACGACAGCGACGACAGCGAAACCGGTGCCGGACATCGCCTCGGTTGGGGCGTCGACTACCACCATCGCACCATTGCCGGTCGACATTGCAGCCCGTGCGCGACCGGGGCAGGCGAGCGCGTCGTCCCAGAAGAGTCCCATAGTCGACGTCGCCGGTGTGAGCTCCGAGCGTGAAGCTGGCGGCGCCGGGAACTCTGGTCACGGGCCCGAAGCAGATGCGGATGCGGGGCCCGATGCGGATGCGGGGCCCGATGCGGATGCGGGGCCCGGCGCAGGCGTGGAATTGCCCCGCGACATCACGCTGGCGGGACCGACTCACCAGATTGCTCACGTGGCAAGCCTGGGTTGTCGAATCCTTCTGCATTCGTCGCCGCCTGGAAGGATGACACGACAGGTCACTCGTTCCGATGGACCTGGCGGCGTCGTTTCAATGCAAATCACGGTTCTGTCCAAGCGCGCGGCGGCTTCGAACCTCCTGCATGACTGCTCCTTCGCTGATCTCGACGGCGATGCTCGGTTGGACGCGAACGAGACCGTTGTGAGCTATCGCAACGAAGGAGCAGTCTTCGCGGCGGCCGAGGGCGGCAGTCGTTTTACGTTTCAGGTCACGCTCGACGCCGCCCCGACGTCTCGGATCTGTGGCCGTTCGATGCGCGTCGCGCGCGTACTGGGCGGTTCTACCTCGAGCGAAGCAAGCTTGTCTGCACGGTGAATCCACCCCCCGTTGTTCCCGAGAGCGCTAGCGCGGTGCTCTTGCCCCTTTCAGGAGCCGCTGTCGTCGGTGTTGCCATCGGGTCTGCAGCGTGGCGAAAGCGTCGGAAGCGCGGGCGCGGTGGTGATGTCGGTCCGACACGTTGATCGTTGTTTGCTCTCGCCCGTTTGCTGAGCGGACCTGCTTATGAAACCCACACGTAGACAGTCGGCGACGGGAGTCTTTCGCGGCGACGAATTCCCGTTGGAACCCTGCGCCATGCGTTGCATGGAAAGTCGGCGCAGGTCATCGTGGCCCGGGTGATCTTGATCTCAAGATCAACGAAACCGGGAACATTCGAGGAGATAGGAAAATGGCCATGTTGGATCTTCACGTAGCTAGGGGATTGCCATGTTGACGTGGGCTCGCCGACTTGTCGTCACCGGATGTGTCATGGGTGCCGGGGTCGCGACGCTCCTTCCAAGTCCTGCCTTGGCAAAGACCGGCAATGGGTCTTGGTTGGGTTGCCAAGCGGTCCTCCTTGCGCATGCATCGGCGAAAGTCCCGACACGACAGGTTGTGCGTACAGACCAGAACGGTGTTGCGACGCTGACGGTAACGATTGTTTCCACTCGTGCGGCAGGAACATATGGCGTACGGGACTGCGCATTTGTCGATAAGAACAACGACAATAAGCTGGGCCTGCTGGAGCCGTACGTGAACTATTACAACGACGCGGCAGCCTTCACGGCGGTCCCTGGTGGCAGTAAATTCAGCTTCACGGTCAAGCTCAACGCCATTCCCACCGCCAAGATCTGCGGCCGCGTGGTGCACGAGAAGACAAACGGCTCAGGCAGGTTCGCCGACACCAGCATCTTCCGATGCGTATTGGGAACCCCGCCCGACGTGCCTGAAGTCGCGAGTTCGGTGTTGTTGCCCCTTTCAGGAGTCGTCCTCGCAGGCGCTGCTCTTGGTGCGGTGGCGTGGCGTAAGCGTCGGGGACTCAGCTCGCCGGCTTGATCCATCCAGACCTACTCACGTGCGAGCAGGTCTCGTCCATGAGCGTCTGTCACTGAGGATCCATCAATGAGTGTCATAGACACGCTCGATCGTCCAGTTCTATCGCCCGGACCTGTTGGACAGGCTCTCCCTCGTCGCCGCACTCCGCGGCCACGAGGGAGAGCCGCAACAGGCAGCCTCCTACGCTCGTACTTCGCGAGCACGGCCGGCGTGGCTGTCGTGCGCATCGGCATCACCATGCTCACGATTGTGGTGGCCTATCAGTACTCGTTGCGCACCTTGATGCGCAGCCTCAAGTACGACAGCCCGCTTGCATACCTCGGGCTGGTACCCATCCTTGCCGTTGGTATCGCCGTGCTCCACGCGAGGCCCGTGCGCGCCGAGCCCGCGATTCACGATCGCAGTCTCGACTACATCGTGGGCCTCCCGTTCATTGTGGCCGCATTGGCGATCAACCTTTTGTTGCCCGAACGGCTCTCGACGATGTTCTGGGTTTGGCGCATCGATCTGATGTCGTTTCCGCTGTTCGTGGCCGGGTCGATTGCGTTGGTCTTCGGTGTGCGCACCCTATGGCGACTCAAGTTCGCCGTCTTGTTTCTCGTGCTCGCCTTCCCGGTGCCATATCGCTGGTTATTGCTGAGCTATCTCGGGCCGCTCACCGACTTGACCTTGGTCGGCATTCGCGCCGGGTTGCGTGTGTTCGATATCGCTGCCCCGCAGGCGGGCGGCACCGGCGCGCTGTTCGACGTCGGTTCGGGACCCGAGCGATTCGTGGTCAGCGTGGCCTCGTCGTGCTCAGGCGTGAACAGCGTGGTGGGCTTCCTGATCATGGCGTGCGCACTTGCGCCGCTGGTGCTCGGGAAGCTGTGGAACAAAGTTGCCTGGTTTGCCACCGGTCTCGTCGCAATTTGGGGCTTCAACGTGCTCCGGATCCTGGTCATCTTCCTCGTGGGCAATCTTTGGGGCGAAGGTGTGGCGATCAACGGTTTCCATCCGTTCCTTGGGCTCGTCACCTTCAACCTGGGTACTGGCGTGATGCTGCTCCTGATGAAGGCGTTTCGGCTCAAGTTCCGAGCCGTTCAGTTGCCATGGACGGGAGATGATCGAAGCGGCACGCGCGGCCGGGGCCGGCCTGCAAGCACGCTTGTCCAAGCCGTGCCGCGCGCCAGGCTTGCCCTGACGGTTGTGCTGGTTGCTGGGCTGCTGCTCGCAACGGCGAATGCCGGGTTTCGCTCCTATGACCTGGTTGCGAGCGACCTCGGCGCTCCCAAGCTCGAGGCATTCACCAAGAATCCCAGCAGGCCCGACGGGTGGGGCCGATATGCCCAGTCGTCGTACCCGTGGGCAAGCCGCTTTTTCGGCAACGATGCAAAGTGGACCCGCTGGGTATACGAGATGAGTGGTGTCGGGACGCCGAAGCTGGTGTCGTCCTCCGCGATCATCGCGGATGTGATCAAGACGTCGGACCTCAACTCGTTCTCCACCTATGGCATCGAAGCCTGTTACCAGTTCCACGGTTACAAACTTGGGAACACGAGGTCCGTGAAGCTCGGCGGCGGTGTCATCGGCCATGTACTGAGCTACACGAACACCAAGCTCAAGTCCGATTGGACCAACCTCTACTGGTACTGGCCGGTGAAGGACGATGAGGGCACTCGGTACGAGCGGATCAATCTGTTGGTGCTCGATGGTGCCTCCGTTGGTGAGAACCTACCGGCGGCCAAGCCCAACGGGTCAGCGGCATTGGGCTCCCGATCGGCCGAGGCCAAGGGCAGCGCCGACGCGAAGGCCCAGGTATCCAAGTCGCAGCGGCGTACCGAGGAGTTTCTTGTCAAGTTCGCGAGAGCCCTCGTTGACGGTCAGATCTCGGCCTCAGCCGAGAGTGCCGAAGCGGGAACCGGAACCGTGGGACCGGAAGGACGTCTGTGAAGCTCGTCGAACTCGATCACATTGATGCGGCCGATCGCCTCGAGAGAAGCATCGACTCGCTGCTCCGGGTCTACCCTGAGCTGTCGGCATCGCCGACGAAGAACCCAGCTCGCCGAAGGCTGATGTTCGCCGTCGCGGCGCTGGTCGTGGCGCTGCTGGTCGTGGCGACGATCCCGATGCTCGTCGCGATTATGGGCGTGATCAGTTTTGTGTATCTCGCGGCTGTTATGTACCGCGTGCTGTTGTTCTATGTGTCGTTGCACAAGTCGAACATCATCACGATTTCCGATGAGGATGCCCGGGCGATCCCCGATAGCGAACTTCCCGTCTACACCGTCCTGATTCCGGCATTTCGCGAACCGGAAGTCGTCCGTGAACTCCTGCACTCCATCGATGCGATGGAGTATCCCCGCGACCGGCTGGACGTGCAGCTCTTGCTCGAAATGGATGACGAGGAGACGATCGCCGCGGCATTGAGTGTTGAGGCGCTCGATTACATCAACGTTGTGCTTGTACCGCCCTCCGAGCCACGGACCAAGCCGAAAGCGCTGAACTACGGACTCGGTCTGGCAGTTGGGCAGTTCGTGACAATCTACGACGTCGAAGACCTTCCCGACCCGTTGCAGCTCCGACGGGCGGTCGCAGCCTTCCGCGATGCTGCTCCGGAGGTTGCGTGTTTTCAGGCGCGGCTTTCGTATCACAACACTTCACAGAACCTCATCACCAAATGGTTCACGACCGAATACGGGATGTGGTTCGCGCTCTTCCTTCCGGGACTGAGTGCACTCGGCGCGCCGATTCCGCTTGGTGGGACGTCGAACCATTTCCGACGCGAGGTACTTGAGGCTCTTGGCAGTTGGGACCCGCACAACGTGACCGAAGACGCCGACCTTGGCATTCGTCTTGCACGTGAAGGATGGACTGTCAAGGTCCTCGACTCGGTGACGTACGAGGAGGCGAACTGCGACTTTGTCAACTGGGTCAAGCAGCGGTCACGTTGGTACAAGGGTTACCTCCAGACATGGCTCGTCCATATGCGTGACCCCCGACGGACGCAGCGCCAACTCGGATGGAAGGCGTTTGCCCAGTTCAACCTGTTCGTCGGCGGCACGCCCATCCTCGCGCTCCTCAACCCGATTTTTTGGGCTCTTACGATCCTTTGGTTTGTCGGACAGCCATCCCTTATTCGGGATATCTTCCCCGGACCCGTCTATTACATGGGCGCGACGTGTTGGGCGATCGGCAATTTTACGATCGCGTATCTCACAGTGGTCAGCGTTCGCTATTCGCGCCAGCCCGAGCTGATTTTCGCGGCGCTTGCGGTGCCGATCTATTGGATGATGATGTCGATCGCTGCGGTCAAGGCGGCGATTCAACTGGTGACTGCACCGTCATACTGGGAAAAGACCACCCATGGGCTCTCGTCTTCGTCATCAGCGTCGCCATCTGCGTCGTAGGTGCCGAGAAACGACAAGGTGTTGGATCTATTGGCGGGAAAGATCATGGGACGCAATCTGTAATTCACCTTGCGTTTGGTTGTTGGCAAGGTAGCGTCGGTATTATTTGCGGCCATGAGCACGCCAAATTTCGAAGAGGACCTCGAGGCCATCGCGGTCTATGAGCCGAGTGTCATTGCGGAGTTCTTCGCCGAGGTGACAGCAGAGTTCGAGCAGTTGCGCCTCCGGATCGAAACTGCACGCCAGAGTGTTTTGGCGAGTAGCGATTGGTCCGAGAAGTTGTCGGACCTTGTCGGCGAGGCGGCGCGGCGGATTGCAGATCGGCGCCGTGCCGGCGAGGAGCAGGCGCGAGCGATCCTGCGAGAGTCCGAAGAGGCGGCCCGAGCGATCCTGAACGATGCCGCCGCAGCTGTCGGAGCGACCTCGAGTGCTACCCGGACGACTGTCACCGAGTCCGCTTTCGCTGCCCATCGAGGCGAGGCGGAGACGGAGCTCGTGGTTGACATCCGCGTTGATCCCGGCGACAACGATGATGAATTCGAAACCATCCGCCAACGCGAGAAGCGGCGCGAGGCGTGGTGGAATGCATGCTTCGACGCTGTTGAGCCGGCGACATGAGCGACTCGCCGTTTCCTGCACCCGTCATGCGCGGCATGCTCGATGCGAAAGCTGTCGATGCGTTGATTGCCGAGGCCGAGCAAGAGTTTCAAGTGCTCACGGATCACGCGGAAGAGCTCGAGCGTCAGGCCAGCGAGAACTGGGACCATTGGCAGTTCGCGATCACCGAGGTTGAGCGTGTTGTCGTTGAGCTCGCGGCGGAGGTCGACCTCGAGGTCGAAGCGCTGCTGCAGGTTGCGCAGCGAGAGGCGGACGCAACGATCGAACGAGCGCGCGCCGAGGCAGATGCACTTCGCACGCAGTTGCGGGAAGATCAAAGCTCGCTTGCGGTGCAGCCTTTGGGTACCAGCGCGACGTGAACGGAGACGGCGATTCCGATTGGTCGGAGTTCGATCGCCTGATGCAGGGATGGGGTGGCGACACTCGCCCGTTCAACCGTGTCGATGCTGAACTGCTGAATGGCGTCGGTGCGCCGAGAACGCTCAACGTTGGTGCAACCGATGATGCTCTCGAGCAGATTCGCGTTCTCAGAGCTCGGCTTTCAGGAGTGATGGACACGGCAGTTCCGGAGGCTGCATCGCAGCGGGTGGGTGTTCCCGCAGCGCTTGATGAGCTGACGACTCCAGAATTTGTGACCCCGGTGGTGTCCGTGCCCGTGCAGGGCACGACGAGGTCGGAGACGGCCGATGCCGCAGTCCCGGTTTCGGGGGATTCTCAAATGCGAGTTTCGGAGACGGCCGATACCGGAGTGCGTCGACGAGCTACTCCCGACAGACTTCTGGGACGAACCGACCACGTCGGTTGCTTCGCGTGTTCGCGGCAGAGTTCCGCGTTCGGTGTTGATCCAGATTGCTGGTGTGATCATTTTGATCGCAGTTCTCATCGTTCGCGGCTGACACTCCGAACGCGCAGTCCGCGCGCGCTCGCTTCCGCCTGCTGTCGGAGCCAGTTGAGGGCGCGCACATGTCAGTCGTCGTTCGCGTGCTGCACCCGCACTTGTCGCCTTCTGCTCACCCTACGTTCACCTGGGCTTTGTACCTTCGGTACATCAAGGCTGGGAGGCATGAGGTTCGTGAGTCCATGCGTTGTCATTGTCGGTACAAGTGCTGCGATGCGTTCGCCGGCGGTCCTGTGCGAATCGGGTATTGATGCTGCAGCGTTTCTCGTGGATGACGGAATCTTTCAGACCCTTGCGTCGCTCGACGCGAGTCTCCTCCTCGTCGAGAGTGCGCGAATCGACAGCGATACTCGCAGGCTTTGCGTTGCATTGCGAGAGTGTTCGGTGGCGCCGATCCTCTTGCTGCACGGTGAAGCAACTGAGAGCGAAATTCTCGCCGTCTTGGATTGTGGTGTTGACGTCACGCTGACTGATTCTGTCGGCGTGTACGAACTCGTCGCTCGCGTCCGATCGCTGTTGCGGCGTGCCCCAAAGAGGAAGCCGATCGACGGCGGCGAGCGTGTTTCAGTCGGTGCTGTCGTCCTTGATCTGGCCGCACGCAGAGTGCAGGTGCGCGGAGCCACGATCCCGATGCCCCGTCGGGAGTTCGACATTGCGGCGATACTCATCCAACGAGCGGGCACTGTTGTGACGCGCGAGGAACTGTTGCGAGAGCTCTGGACAGGCGACGGGCTGGATTCGAGCTCCGAGGTTCAGAGCAAGAGTCTCGACGTACAGGTGGGCCGCGTCCGTGCGCGAATCACGGACGCATTGGGCCACTCCGTGATTCTGACCGTGCGTGGTATCGGCTACCGATTCCTTGGTCCCGACGAGATGCCGCCGCCGCTCCCCAAAGCGTTTACCGATTCGGTACGCCTCGATGCAACGATGCTCGACCTCACTCAGAACGACGTTCTGCCCGTCGCGGCATCCGGGGCAGGTGAGCGATGACGGCTTTGATGCCACCAACGCCGCTCCATGACGACCCTGCGGGTGATGTCGCGGTCCGTCCCAAAGTCACGTATTCCAAGGGGGACCGTGCTTTTCGGGCGGTCGCCACGGCAGCGGCGTCGGTGTGTCTCGTACTGGTCACGCTCACGTTGCTCTACCTCGCGAACGAAGCACGGCCTGCGCTGAAATCAAGCGGTTACGTCGGATTCCTCACCGAGTCGGTCTGGAATCCCAGTGTCGGCAAGTTCGGTGTCTTCGGGCTGTTGGTCGGCACCATCATCATCGCGACGATTGCCCTACTCGTAGCGGTGCCGATCGCAATCGGCATGGCACTGTTCATCAACGAGTACGCGCCGGCGCGCGTGCGCGCGGTCCTCACTTCGGTGATCGATCTCCTTGCGGCACTGCCGAGCCTCCTTTTTGGGATGTGGGGGCTCTTCACTTTCAAGAACCAGTTGCTTCCCGTGTCGCGTTGGTTCGCCGAGCACATGTCGGTGATTCCGTTTTTCCAGCTCGACCGTACGGATGCGTCGCTCAATCAGTCGAGCTTCATCATCGGCATGGTCGTGACGTTCATGATCGTTCCGATCATCACGTCTGTGGCACGAGAGGTGATGGCACGCGCGCCACGCGAGCAATGTGAGGGCGCGCTCGCGCTAGGTGGCACGCGCTGGGGGATGGCTCGGACGGTGATCCTGCCGTTCGGGCGCAGCGGCATCGTCGGAGCCATCCTGCTTGGTTTCGGACGCGCGCTCGGCGAGACGATTGCCGTTGCGCTGTTGATCAACCTTGTCTTCGAAGCGAACCTGCACGTGCTGGAAACGGGTTCGGGATCGATCGCCGCGCTGATCGCGATCAAGTTCGGGGAAGCCGGATCTTTGGAGCGCAGTGGCCTCGCAGCAGCAGGTTTGGCGTTGTTCCTGTTGACGTTGGCCGTGAACCTCGCGGCCCAGCGCATCGTGAACAAGGCTCGGACATCATGAGAACCAGTACTCAGGAACGCGAACGGAGCCGACCCGTCGCTGCTCAGGCGCGTGCAGGGCAGACGGGCGGTCCACCCCGTGCGCCACAAACGCGGGAGTGGTGGCACTACGCAGTGGCGGTCGCGGTCGCACTGGCAGTTGTGGAATTCCTCGTCGGTGTCATCGGATGGGGAAACACGCTCGGGGTGGCTGCAGCTGCGTGGGGTTCGTATACGGCGGCGCTCGCAGTGCTCTCGGTCATGACACCGACGATGTCCGCTCCAACGACGTCCGCTCCGACGAAGACGGTGCCAACACTGCGGGCCCGTGACGCGGTTGTCGTTGATCTGGTCGAGGCAGATGGTCGGAACGGCGAGGTTGGCGAGCCGGCCGACCTGAGTGTTGTCGCGCTTTCGGATGATCCTTCGGGTGATCCGGAGCATGACAAGCCCCGACGATTGCAGGTCGTCGACGTCGACCGTGTGATCGAGACAGGGCTCGCTGTCACGAGCGGGCTCGCTGTCGCGATGATCGTTCGAATCCTCAACGATCATCAGTCTTTGCTTGGCAGCACCTTGTGGTGGTTCGGCGCGTTCATCGCACTCACCTATGTCATCGCGTGGGCACGTGAAGGCATCGAGGTCGGATTGGATCGTGTGGTGACGGCGCTCGTCTGGTCGGCGGGAGCGATCATCATCGGAGTATTGGCCTACATGCTCGTGTTCCTCGTGGGTAAGGGTCTACCCAAACTGTCCCCTAGCTTCTTCACCGAGGATCTCAGCACCGTTGGACCGCTCGACTCGGGCGGTGGCGCGCTGCACGCAATCATCGGAACCCTCCAGCAGGTGGGGATCGCGACCGTGGTGGTTGTCCCTATCGCGATTCTGACCGCGGTCTATCTCAACGAGATCGGCGGGGTGCTTGCACGGCCCGTGCGATTCATCACCGACGCGATGAGCGGACTACCGAGCATTGTCGCCGGGTTGTTCGTCTTCTCCATCTGGGTTGACGGCCGCGGGTTTACGGGGTTTGCCGGTTCGATGGCGCTCATTGTGCTCATGTTGCCGACCGTCACACGGACCTCCGAGGAGATCCTGCGCACGATCCCCGACTCTCTGCGTGAAGCCTCGATGGCACTCGGTGCGACGCAGCTCAGAGTTGTGATGAGCATTGTCGTGCCGACGGCGCTGAGCGGGCTTGTGACCGCGGTGATTCTGGGTGTCGCACGGGCGATTGGGGAGACCGCGCCGATGCTTTTGACTGCGTTCGGTTCGGACTCGGTGAATCTCAATCCCTTCAGTGGTGCACAGTCCGACCTGCCGCTGTTCATCTACAAGCTGATCCGAGTGCCGAATACCGCGCAGAACGACCGTGCATGGGCAGGAATGCTCGTCCTTGTGATCATGGTGCTCGTGCTCTTTACGACTGCGCGGTATGCCTCGACTCGAAGCGCGAAGAAGCTTGGGAGAGCCCGATGACAGCACTTGGAAATCTCATCGCAACCGACGATGTGACTGCGTCGCCCGAAGCGAACGGGCATTTCGGTGTCACAGCGCAGAAGCCCGCGGCTCTCGAAGCGGTTGGCCTGAATGCGTGGTTCGGGTCGCGCAAGGTGCTCGAGCGTTGCAGTCTTGCTATGGAGAGCAGGCAGGTTACGGCGCTCATCGGCCCGTCGGGCTGTGGGAAGTCGACGTTTTTACGCATTCTCAATCGGATGCACGAGGTCACGCCTAACGCGAAGATCGGTGGCTCGGTCGAACTCGATGGGGTCGACATTTACGGAAATACGCTCTCCGCGACCCAGGTTCGGATGCGGATCGGCATGGTGTTTCAGAAGCCGAATCCGTTCCCATCGATGTCGATTCGCCAGAACGTGCTGGCAGGCTTGAAGCTCGCGCGATTGTCCACCCCTCAGCCGGATCTGCTCGTCGAGGAGTGCCTGACGCGAGCGGGCCTCTGGGATGAGGTCAAGAATCGCCTGGACGAAGGCGGCATGACCTTGTCGGGTGGTCAGCAGCAACGGCTGTGTATCGCGCGTTCCTTAGCGGTTCGGCCGCAGGTGTTGTTGATGGACGAGCCGTGTTCGGCCCTTGATCCGATTTCCACGCGAGTTGTCGAGGAGACCGTCAAGGAGCTCAGTAGTGACGTCACGATTGTCATCGTGACCCACAACATGCAGCAGGCCGCCCGGGTCTCGGACAAGTGCGCCTTCTTTCTCGTTGAGGAATACGGGGCGCCCGGCCGGATCATCGAGGCTGGCGACACGAAGACGTTGTTCGAAGCGCCTCGGGATTCTCGGACTTTGGATTACGTGACAGGACGGTTTGGATGATGTGCCTTCGTAGTTCGCGTCGTGGGTCTTGGATTGCGCCCGCGTTCGGATGTGTCTTGCTCATGTGCGTCAGCGTCGTCGTGCCGGCAACGCCTGCAGTCGGCGCTTCGCAGATTGCGGGCGGCGGTTCGAGTTTCTCGTCGTTGATCATCGATCAGTGGCGCGCTGACACGGCGAAGGCCCCGTACAACCTCAAGCTCGACTACGTCGCGCAGGGCTCGTCATGGGGACGATCGCAGTTCATGAGCGGCAACATCGACTACGGCGGCTCTGACATCCAATTCATCAAAGAAGAGAAGCCGGCCCTTCAGAGCGGACGCTGCGGTGGGAAGCCACTTGACCAATGTTTCGCCTACGTGCCGGTCACTGCGGGTGGTCTTGCGTTCATGTACAACCTGGTCGATCCATCTGGTGCGCGAATCAACGACCTCAAACTCACGCGCCAGGTGGCATGCAAGATCTTCACCGGCGCGATCACGAAGTGGAACGCTCCCGAGATTGTCGCCGTCAACCCACGTCTCGCCGGATTCAACCAGGACATCATTCCAGTCGTCCGCGCCGATGGGGCGGGTGAGAGCTACGTCCTCTCCGAGTTCTGCATCTCCGCTGCGAGCGCCGTTTGGTCGGCGTTCCGGACGGCGATGTCGAGCGAGTCGGTGGGTGAGGACTTCAAGGCCGGCGAGCCGGTTTCGAGCTGGCCCGTTCGTCAGAGCGGCGCCGGAAATATGCGTTCGGCGCCGGGAGGTGATGGTGTCACGAATCTGGTGGCGGATCCCCAAGGCGGCAAGTTCACGATCACCTACACCGCTGCCGGATACGCAAAGGTCCGGAACTTTCCGACGGCTTCGCTCGAAAATGCCGCAGGCAAGTTCACGCAGCCCGACGAGGAGAACGTGACGGTTGCGTTGGGATACGCGCAGGGGAATGGTGACGGCACCTTCAAGCTGGATTTCACGGGACAGGATCCAAGGGCATATTTCCCGTCGACCTACTCGTACATCGTCGCCCCGACGGGTGGCTTCGACGCCGGCAAGGGGGCGACGCTCGCGCAGTTCCTGTGTTACGCGGTGAGTAAGGGCCAGGTGGATGCGCCGTCGTTGCGTTACGCGCGGCTTTCGACGGTGCTCGTGGATTTGGCGGTATCGCAGATCGTCAAGATTCCCGGCGCGCCGACGGCGGCGAAATGCCCCGTTGCGGGAGCACCGCCGCCTCCTCCGCCAGTTGTGGTTTCCGGTGGCGGAGGATCGGCTGCTCCGGGTACGAAGGCTACGCCGACGACTTCGAAGGCCGCCGCTCCGGGTGCGAAGGCCGCGAATCCTGGTGCGGCTGGGGCTTCGGGGTCCACCGTTGCAGGGTCGAAGGCGAATGGCGCCAAAGCAGGAACGGCCGGAAACGCTGCAACGGGTAGTACGGGGGATGCCGCAACAGCGGCCGAAGCGCTTGCGGACGGGAGTGCCGTCGACGGCCAGGATCCCGGAGCCGGTGACGATGGCACCGGCGATGGAAGCGCTGCTACTGCGGGGGGCGTGTCGGCCGAAGAGGACGCGTTGCTCACGGAGCTTGCCAGCGCGAAGACCGCTCCACCGAAGAGCGACGGCGGAGGCAACGGCATCTGGGTGTTCCTTCAGGGGATCGCCGCCGCTGCGGTGGTGGCGATGCTGCTCACGATGCGCCGACAGGCACAGGCATGACGGGAGCGCGCAGTCGAGGTTCGGTTTGGCATGTGTCGGCCCGACGCGTACCGGTTCGCCAGCTTCTGGTTGTGGCCCTGCTCATGGCGGTTGGGGTCTTCGGGACCAGGTCGCGGGTCTCGGCCCAAGAGGTGATCCCCGTTCCATTGCTCACGCTGGAGGGGCTTGGATCCTGGGGTCCGTTCGGCGAGATGACCGCGTGGCAGAACGCGCTCTATGGTGAGGCCGGCAAGCCGTTCATGGACCTTGGCTACCGTGCCGATGGCGACCAACTTGCAAGGGAGCAGTTCGTCGACGGCGCCGGCGATTTCGTCATTTCCGGCACGCCGTTCCTTGACGACGAGCTCGCGAAGGTCCCAGGCGGCAGGGACGGATTGATCTCGGCTCCGATCCACGCGACCGCGTTGGCGTTCCTGCTCTACACGCCACCGAACCCGGGGTCCGGCGGCGGTCTTGCCTCGAACGTGCAAGTCTGCGATCCCGATCTCCCCGGAAACGAGGAGAAGAACTGCTTCGAGGTGCGGCAGTACAACGGCCCGATTCGTGTACCCGATGAGACGCTGGCAGCGATGACATGGTCAACGTCGGGGAGTTGTCCCCCGCCAGCCGGCTCCGGCGTCACCGGCAGCCAAGATCTCAACAGTTGGAACTGTGCCGGCGTGCTCGAGGCGATGGGCCTCCCCGACATCGTCGAGTTCTTCGGCGGAAGGGTTACCCCATTCCACCGGTCTGATGCGTCGGCTACCAACTTCTTCCTTCAGCAGTATGTGAAGAAGGCAGCTCCGAACGTATGGCAGGGCCTCGTTGCCGACGCGAGCACAACGTGGGAGCCGATCGGGGAGAGACTCCCGCGCGCTCCTGGAGAGACGCGCCAAGGGGCACTTGCGCAAGTGCTCACGCTTGGGCTCCAGCGAGGCATCTTCTCCGGAGGCAGCCGTTACCTCAAGCAACGGAGGCATCGCGCCCAGCCCGCCGTGGGCGAAGTCGAGGGTCTCAGATGCGCTGCAGTCAAATAGCGCCACGAAGGATGCCGCCGCGAAGCTTGCATTCATCGAGGTGCGCAACGCCAGTGGCGAGTGGGTCGCGCCCAGTCCAGAATCGATCACGAAGGCGATTGCCGCAAGCGGTGAGCCACTGCACACGCTGACCAACAAGGTGTCCGGTGCGTACCCCCTGACCTGGGTCGAGAGGATCTATGTCAAGGCAAGTGGCCTCTCGATCGACAAGACCAACGCCGTTGCCACCTTTATCCGCTACGTCGTGACCGAAGGCCAAAGCGTCAATGCGACCGTCAATGACGGGCGTCTGTCGGACGCCTTGGTCCGCGAGGCGCTCGACGCGGCCGATGCGGTCGTGAAGGGGAACTGTCAGGGTACCGATCGTCTGGCGGTGAAGGGCAGCGACCTGGTACCTGCAGCAACTGGGAACCGCAGTTGGTGAAATGCTCTATTGCACAGCGGTCGAAGCCGGTGACGACGACCACGACAACCTCGACGACCGCGCCGACGTCGCCGTCCACATCGGAGTCGACATCGCCGACGTCGCCGTCCACATCGGAGTCGACATCGGAGTCGACATCGGAAACCACCAGCTCGAGCGCGCCGACGTCACAAACGTCACCGACTGCGACCGTGGGCACGCCGGAGGTATCCGACTCCGACGTGGAAGTCTCGGGCAGTGACGTTGCGTTGCCGGACCTGTCGTTTTCCGATCCGGCTGAAGCCGCCGTTGCGTTCACCGCTGCTGCGGCCGATGCGGATGCGACAGTAAGGCGTGCAACCACCCGGACGAGGGCGATTGCCTCGATCCTCGCTGTTGACGCGTTGCCACTCGACCAGCCGGCTAAGTCGATCACGACCGACGTGACGGTGACCCTTCTTCTCGGGGCCGGCGCATACTTCGGTAGTCGGCGGGTTCTCCGTCGCCTGTTCGCCGGCAACACACGTCCTTCACCATGACGGCTCTCACGAAGACGGCGCAGGGTGCGGATGGGGCGCTTGATTCGTCACCCAACCGACATGATCTCAGCAGCGAAATACCTGGGTTAAGTCTTGAGCTGAACCAGAGGTTGAGGGTTCTGGAGCGTTTGGGCCGGTCTCGCCGCAAGCTTGCGGCCGGTGTGATCGTCGTTGTTTTGGCCGTGGTATCGGCCGTCATGATCTTCGAAGGACCGATCGCCGCGATCATGTACCGGGCGCGCCAGCATCAGCGATCGGTCGATTACGCCAAGTCTCGCGCGGCGCCTTCGGTCGGCGAGGCGATCGCCGTGCTGCAGATTCCCAAGTTGGACGTCAATCTCGTCGTAGCCGAAGGCGACACGAGTGCTGTACTGCGTGGCGGTCCCGGGCATAGACCTGGAACACCATTACCGGGGCAGGTCGGAAACAGCATCGTCAGCGGCCATCGTCAGGGTTGGGGCTCGCCCTTCGCCCGCCTCGGCGAACTCGAGGTCGGCGACCTCATCGCTGTGAAGCTGAGAACGGTGACGCGCGTGCCCATATTCAAAGTTGAGTCGGTGCAACGCGTGCGTGGTGGCGACACTCGACCCTTCGCGCGCTCAACCGGCCGCCGGTTGACCTTGGTCACTGGGCGGGGCGGATGGACCTCGACCGATCGTCTCGTAGTCGTTGCGTCATCGGGCCCGACCGGCAAACTGGCGACTGGAAAACGAACGCCTGCCCGGATGCCCGGTGAGTCGCCGATCTTCAACCAGTGGCTGGCACTCGGGATGTGGGCGCTTCTCGCGGCTGGTGTTGCCGTCTGGTATCTGAAGGGGCGGGCGAATCTTCTGGCGACGGGTCTGATCGTCGCTCCGCTGGGTCTCCTCGGCGTGTTCGCGATCGCGCTTGGGCTCGACGGTTTGCTCCCGCCACTGCGCTGATCAATCCGCTGATCGAACCCACTGATCGAACCTCCCCGGAGGCCAACCGAAAGTTGGTCTGATCGGAGGATGAACGGTCGGCGACGCAGTGAGGAACAGGAGCTACGCAGCGCTCTACGCGGTCTCTCGAGGGCGTTGAATGGCCGTGGCGCAGCATTCGCGCTGGTAACGGACCTGAAAGCAATTCCCGTACTTCTGTCTGAAACTCCCAAGCACGATGACACGATGAGAAGGGAAACAACGGTATGCGTAAATTCCTACTGAGCATGGCGATCGCGGGAGGTTCGCTGTTCATGGCGACCGCGCCCGCGTTCGCAGGCACGGTTTCTTCACCTCTTCCCGATGCAAGTGGCTCCTACCTGGTCGCCAACAGCCCAACCGACCCCGACGGGGCTGGTCCTTTGCCAGCCGGTTGGACGCCGGCATCCTTCGACTTCACGGCATCGGGCTTCCCCGCCGGCAGCACCGTCTTTGCGCAAATCTGTGACGGAGCTGACCCAGCTGCAGCGGGTTGGGACCCGATTGAGCATTGCGACGCAGGTACTTCGCCGTCAGGTGGGCTTGTCGACGCCAGCGGAAACTTTACGTTCAGCGTGGCAAACGAGAACTACCGGCTTCCCATGTTCCGGGGAGACAGCCCTTCAGGCGTCTTCCAGTGCGTGGCTCCCGGCGAGACCCTCCCCAACGAATCCGAAATTCCCGTGTGGGACAACTGCAAGGTTCGGGTTACGTCCTTCACCCTGGCAGTCACAGCGGATCAAGGCTTCTTGCCCTACCGATTGACCCCTGCTGGTGTCGGTCCTGACCCCGAGGTTCCGGAAGTTCCGTTCGCGGTGTTGCTTCCTCTCTCGGCGCTTGCCGTCGGTGGTGGTCTTCTCATCGTGCGCAAGCGTCGCATGGCGGGTTCGGTCGTCGCCTAGTTCGGCTCCACCTTCTAGAGGACCATCCCCTGGAAGACCTTGTCCCTCCTAATCATTCGTTGTTTCAAGACACTCAAACCAAGGAGATCTTTGTCATGAAGAACAGATTGTGGAAGGTGATGGCCGCCGGGGCGGCGACCATCACAGTGCCACTGGTAGCTGCGCTACCGGCTGGCGCGACTCCCCCCACCGGATACGGATTCGACGGCACCCCGCACATCATCGTTGGTGGTGGTTCCGACACCACGTACAAGATGCAGCTTCTGCTGTCCGAGCTCTACAACGAGGCGTCGTTGGCGGCTGGATGCAGTGTGAGCACTTCAGTTGGCGCCTCGCTCAACTCCTGCATTCTCACGGGTTCGCCCGAGACCAATGACCTAGGGAACTGGCAGCACGACACGGTCGCACAGGCGAACCCGGTGGGCTCGTCGGCCGGTATCGCGTCGATGAACGGTTTCTCGTCCGGCTCGGCGGTGACCTACCCGGGTACTGCCAACCCTGTGCCCGCCATCGCCGGCTACACGGCGACCGTTGGCCCGAATGCGGACTTCGCACGGTCGTCGCGAGGACCGAAGACGACAGGCGGCAACGCAGTCGGTGGTAACGAGTTGGCGGTTGACACGTTCTGGGGTTTTGCCCAGGACGGTATCGAGGTCGCGCTGTTCGACAGTTCGGGCGACCCGAACAACCGGCCGTCTCAGGTCGAAGGGCTCAGCACGGCGGGCAACCAGTTGTTCACCGCCGATGACCTGTTCCACATCTATAACTGTGATTACACGGAGTGGAACGACATTCCCGCCATGGCTGGTATCCCGCTGTCGACCAATGGTCCGATCGTGCCCTGGAGCATGAACACGAACGCAGGTACCTATGCGTCGTTCCATGACTGGATCAAAGCCAACGTCACGATCGTCATCCCCTCGGGTTGGACGATGAATGCCCAGAGCTGCGTGCGGAAGCTCGCAAATGGCGCGACGCCGCTTGAGAACGACATCAAGCCTCTGGTGAACGACCCCGTAGCGTTGAGCGGCGCGGCGGCTTCGGTCGACAACCCGGCGAACTGGATCTGGTGGGGTTCCTTCGGTGTGTTCAACGGGTACCCGTTCACGCGGAAGATCACCCGCGCTGGCGTTGCCGTTGAGGCTCAGCCCGCTCCGGTCAAGAACATCAAGCCGAGTACAGCGAACGTCTTGGCTAACACGTATCCGATCGGCAGGACCGTTTACCACGTGACTCGCAACGTCGATGCGGATTGCCCTCAGACCGTGGTGGGTACATGTGACTTCAGCGGCAACCCAGGACCGGTTATCTCGGGCACGAACACCGATCTGAACGTCACGGGTCCTTCGGGTGGCGTTGGCGGTTCCGTTCGCGAGTACACACGGTTCCTCTGTCGGATCGCGACCACGAAGCACAAGGCCGACCCGTTCAGCGGTACCAACAACTTCACCGAGATCACGCAGCGGATCAACAAGGCTGGATTCCAGATCGTCCCAGCTGCTTTGCGGACCTCGGGATCACGTTGCAAGGTGACCACCTAGAACCTGACCGATTGATCAGGCTGGTGACAGCCAGCTTGCGAACACCTGACTGTGGGGCATGGCTTCGGCCGTGCCCCACACTCGTTCACGAACCACGCTGGTGTTGCCTACGCGCAGTGCACCAACTATGCGGCGCCGGCGGGAGCGAGGTTCTCGCTCGACCAGGCTTGCCAATCAGGAGTGAAGTAGCGAACGCGCACCTTCTTGTACTCCTTGATCGACCACAGCAACGCATACTCACTCACGCCCGTCTCATCCTGGATGGCCGCAATGGTCTCCTCACACTCCCGTGCGTTCTGGCCATGCACCATCGTGAAGACCGAATACGGCCAGTCCTCATACGTCGGGCGTTTGTAACAGTGACTCACACGGGCGAAGCCGGCCATTTGCGGACCGATCCGTTCGAGCTCGTCCTCCGGAACCGCCCAAACGCCCATGGCGTTCGCTTTGAAGCCGGCATTGCGATGGTTCATCACCGCAGCGAAGCGGCGCATCAGCTTGCGTTCCTTGAACGACGCGATGAGCTCGAGCACCGAAGCTTCATCACAACCAATCGCTGCGCCATGCGCTGCGAAAGGACGTTCGACGACCGGGAGGTCCTCCTGAACGGTGCTGATCGCGGCGATCTCGAGCGCTGAAAGCTCCGGCGCCGCCATCTCGGCACGCCGCTCGGGTCGCTCATGGTCAAGGACCTCGGCCTTCGCATCGGCGCCGGTAGCGCCGGTCATGTCGAGCTTCACGCCGATCTTGTAGAGCTTGAGGGTCGGAAGCTTGCGCGTCAGGAGCGACCCGGAACTCTGATGCAGCACGTCGAGGTGCTGATCGATCGACTCCCCGGGAGGAACCGCGATCGTGTACCACAGGTTGTACGGGTGGTTCCGTTTGTAGTTGTGGCTCACGCCCGGGTGACGGTTGATCACCTCGGCGGCCGCATCAATGTGATCGTCGGCGACCTGTGCTGCGACGAGCGATGAGTTGTAGCCGAGGGCCCGGGTGTCGAAGATTGCCGAGAGCTGACGAAGCACGCCGAGGTCTTTCACGCGGGTGATGCGCGTCATCACCTCGTCTTCGGAGATCCCCAGCCGTTCGCCGAGCGCCAGGTAGGGCCGCGGCACGAGGGGGAAATCCCACTGCACGGCGTTGAGTAGCTCGCGGTCTGCTGGTTCGAGTGGATCGGGTCGTTCGATGCGGTCAGCCTGAATGTTCATTGTCCCCCATGGTCGCCGCGAACCAGTATCGCATCAAATTGCGCTACCGCCGAGTCTGGGCCGAGGTCCGGCCTCCAGGCGACCCGACACCAGTCACCGGCGCCTATGGGCCAGCCGGTGCCAGCGCTCTGTAGTCGCCGAGGTCCACCCATACTCGTTCGGCTTTCGATCCCCGTAGCAGCGAGACGTAAATGCGATCTCCGGCGCGACGTTGTCGGATGGTCTTGAGAAGGTCGGCCATTCCAGCGATCTTTGTGTCGTCGACTGCGACGATGACATCGCCTGGCTCGATGGAGGCCCGGTGGGCGGGGCTGTCGGGTTCGACGGCAGTGACCAGCGCACCGGTTTTGCCATCCCTGGTGGCGTCGACGGGGTCGACGAGGTCGACGCCGAGCCAACCGTGCGATGCCGTGCCGTTGACGATGAGATCCTCGGCGACGCTCGTTTGTACCGCGAACGGCAGGGCAACCGAGCGGCCGACATCTTGGCGTGCCGCGATGATCGCGACGATCCGTCCGTCACGGTCGACGAGTGCGCTCCCCGCGGCGATTCCCGTCGTGTCGATCTCGAGCAGACCTGCGAGTGTCTGGCCCCCGGGAGCCTCAGCAAGCACGTTGACGCCGGAAATCGGCGCGGCAGGTGAAAGACGCGACATCGACGATGTCACCGCCACGACGTGCTGGCCGATCTTCGGGGCTGGTCCAGCGGCGCCGTCTGCGAGCCCACGGCACGACTTCACCTTCAACACGGCGAGGTCGTGGAGAGGATCGCGCCCGACGATCGTGGCGACCAAGGAGTTCGACGTTGCCGTTGAGTTCGCCGACCGCGATGGACTTGGCGTCTCCGAGCGCGCTGTTGCTCATCAGGACGTAATGACGCCGGTGACAGACACCTGAGGCGCTCCGTGTGCCCGATGGCCCGGTGATGTTCACGGTCGTCAGGCTCGGTGTGATCGTCGTCGCGACCTTCGCGCTCGAGTGCGCGGATGTGGGCAACGGGCGCGGCAGCGATGGTCTTCGACCGTCGCTGCCTGGCGTGAGACGATCCGTCTCGGTTCGAGACCAGCGTGACCGTCACGGCGAAGAGCGATGCCATGACGAGAACCGATCCGGTTCCGACGCCGATGACGACGACGCGGTGACGTCGTGACCGACGACGACGTGACGGTGTCGGTCGGGTCGACGTGTGGCATTCGGCTTTCAATGCGCTTGTCGGGTCGCTGGTTGGCGCAATCGATCGGCGAGACAGTTCCGATGGATGGAGCCAGAGACGATCGAGCGGATCAGGCACACGGCCAATCATGTTGGGTTCGCCGGGGCCCGGAGCAGTCACGGTGGCGGAGTGTACCGACGGTGTGCCATGTACCGACCGCGGACCACCTCCGGGTGGTGCAGGCGAGGTCCCTGAGGCTCATGGTGCCGATGATGTCGTGGAATCCACTCTGGGAAGGCGCAACGTCGCCCGACGTGGGATTATGACAGACCATGCTCGAAATGTTCACTCCAGCGTTCTCCGAGCCGGGCACTGAGGTCCCTCGGCGTTCCGAGGTTGAGCGCGTCATTTCACGATTCCGTTCCGTCGCTGGGCTTCCCATCATCACCGTCGAGGTTGCGCGCTGGTCGAAGCCCTATTACGAGTGGTCGTTGGTCGCCGCAGCCGTGTTCTTCCTGTCGTGCTTCATCTCGGTGATGTGCTTGCGACGCGAATTGTCCTTGCGGCAGCTCCACCTGCTCGCCGTCGTGCTCACAGTGGTTGACCTGAGTGTGTTCGCCGTGATGCTGCTGGTTGACACGAACGGCGGGTACCTCGGTATTTGGAGCGCGGGAGTGCTCATCGTCGTGGAATCGTCCGTTCGTTGGACGGTGCTCGGCGGAATCGTCAGCGCTGCCGGCGCGTCGGTGACGACGGCGGGTTGGATGGCGCACGAAAGCGTCACCTACGACGTCCCCTTCTCGTGGCGAGCATTTCTGTTTCGCTCGTCGATCTTTCTGGTGACGAGTTTTGGCGTTGGAGGCATTGTTCGCGGGCTGGACAAAGCCTGGAATCTGGTGGCGCGGAGACTGGCAGAAGCCGAGGTCGTCAACCGTTTCGCATTGGCCGCCCCGGAGATGACGCAGCTGCAGGCGGCAGAGCTCATGGCGCAGATGGTCCATGACGATCTCGGCTTCGAGCGAGTCACGGTCCTGTTGCACGACTCCAGCCATGACCGACTGATTCCTGTTGCATGGGAGGGGTATACGAATGAGCCCGACCCGCTCCCATCGGATGGTCCGGTGTACCGCGGCGGATTCGACCGAATAAGCACGAGCGTGAGCGCCCGGTCGTTTGTTCGGAACCAGCCGGTCATCTCCCGGGTGCAGGACGGCCGAGAGCAGTTCGGCCCCACGATCAGCGGGGAGCCATTCGTGCAGACGAAACTCGCTGCTCCGCTGCGCACGCCCGACGGGAGCTTGGGTGTGATCGTGGTGTCCTCGACCCGCAGGAACGCATTCGGCGATCACGATGCCGTGCTCTTGGGCTCCATGGCCGCTGAACTCGCACAGGCATTGGAGCATTCCCGTGTCATGGCACTGCGCGCCGAGACGATCGCTGATCTGCAACGGATATCGGAGGTCAAGGACGAGTTCATCGCGGTAGCGAGCCACGAGCTTCGAACACCGATCACCGCGTTGCGGGGCTTTGCACGCGCGCTCGTCTCGCCGCAGGTCACACCTGAGCAGTCCCGACATGCCGTTGAGGTCATCAACCGTCAAGTCGACCGGCTGAGTCTGCTGATCGAAGACCTCCTTGCCGTCTCGTTGATCGACAGCGGGCGCAGTACCCCCGCCTTGGAACTCATCGAGCTTCGCAGCATTGCCCAAGAAGTGGTTTCCGACGCCGCCATGGCCGCAACCGGGCACACGTTTCGATTGACGGTTCCCGATGAGCTCGCATGCGTCTCAGCAGACCCTGGATTCGTTCGGCGCGTGCTGTTGAATCTTGTTGCCAACGCAGTCAAGTACTCGCCCGACGGCGGTCCGGTCGACATCGAGGCGACAGCCGTCGATGACGCCGACCGAGTGCTGGTGTGCGTGCGTGACCGCGGGATAGGGATTCCACACGATGAGCAGGCAAGGATTTTCGAGAAGTTCATGCGAGCGAGTGGCGAAGGCGCGGTCGGAGGCACCGGTCTCGGTCTCTACATCGTCAAGGGCCTCATTGAAGCCATGGGCGGCACGGTCACTGTCGACAGTCAACCGGGCGTTGGCTCGACGTTTTCCTTCACGCTCGCGCTTCCTCCGGGGCCGACCGTGCCGGGGAGCGAATGATCTTCCTAGACTGGCGCTGTGATGAATCCTGGGGACGGAGACGATTGGGTTGGGCTTTCCCCCGATCCGCTTCCGCTTGAGGCTCCCGTACTTTGGGCATCGACTCCAGGGTCGGGCGCGGTCGTGTCGTTCGTTGGTGTGGTTCGAGACCATGCCGAAGGCCGTGATGGCGTCGTCGGGCTCAGCTACGAAGCTTATGAAGAAGCCGTCGAACGCATCTTGTGTGACATTGTGAGCGAGGCGCGTCGGCGATGGCCGGCGCTCCAGCGGGTCGCCGTCCTGCATCGGATCGGGGATCTCGTAGTGTCGGATCCGTCCGTCGTTGTCGTCGTATCCAGTCCCCACCGCCCGGATGCTTTCGACGCTGCACGTTTCTGTATCGATACCGTCAAGGAATCAGCGCCGATCTGGAAACGCGAGCATTGGGGCGCCGGTGACGATTGGGCGTTGGGTGCGCGGCCGATCCGTGCGGTAGTGGAATAGACAAACAAAGGGCGCGAATGGAATATCTGGTGGCAGCGATCGTTCTCAGTGCACTCGGGATCGCGTTCGTCCTGTTGCGCCATCGGCGGCCCACAGGCATGTCACACAGCATCGGCGAGTTCGAGAAAGGTCTGCACGCGATTGCTCCGGTCTCGCGTGCGCCGGCGCGGCGGGCGGGACGGACCGACGTTGATCAGTCGGGGGTTGGAGACCCTGGCTAGAGACCTCGCGATCGATCTCGGCACGGCGAACACCTTGGTGTACTCGCGCGGCCAGGGGATCATCCTCAACGAACCGACGGTGATCGCGCTCAACAGTCGAACCCAGGATGTGCTCGCGATGGGCCACGAGGCCTGGCAGATGATCGGGCGCACGCCTGGTTACATCGTCGCCGTTCGGCCCCTGCGCGGCGGGGCGATCACCGACTTCGAAGTCACCCAGCGGATGATCCGGTTGCTGTTTCAACGCGCGGGTGTCTCGCGTTTGTATCGCGCGCGGGTCTTGATCTGTGTCCCGTCGGCCATTACACACGTGGAGCAACGAGCGGTGCTCGACGCCGCTCGTCGTGCTGGTGCCGCGACCACCTATTTGATTGAACAGCCCATGGCCGCCGCCATCGGAGCAGGGTTGCCGATCCATGAGCCGCTCGGCAACATGGTGGTCGATATCGGTGGTGGGACCTCTGAGGTTGCAGTCATCTCGCTCGGCGGCATCGTGGCACTCGAGGCGGTCCGTGTCGGGTCCTTCGACATCGACGCCGCGATCCAGGCGCATGTTCGCCGAGAATACGGCATCGCTGTCGGTGAACGCACCGCTGAAGAGATCAAACTTGCCATCGGCTCGGCCTTCCCGACCTCCGATGATCAGTACAAGGCCGAAGTGCGTGGCCGCGATCTGATGACGGGCCTTCCCAAGACGATCATTCTCAATGCCGATGAGGTCAGAGAAGCTATTGACGAGCAGGTCAGTGCCATTTGCGAAGCGGTCGTGAGCGCGCTCGCGCGAACGCCGCCCGAACTCGCTCAGGATCTCATCAGCCAGGGAGTACATCTCGTTGGTGGCGGTGGCCTGCTGCGTGGACTGGATCAACGAATCTCGAAGGAAACAGCGTTACCGGTGCATCTTGTGGAAGCGCCACTCGAGTGCGTGGTGCTCGGTGCGGGACGCTGCCTCGATTCCTTTGACACGGTTCGCGACATGTTCATGGGATCGAACCGGGAATAACGCGTTCCGGGTGCGTGAGATCCTCGGCGATCTGACGAACTTGCCAGTCCGGATCGTCCAGGGCCGCGCCGAGCGCCGCCTCGACGAGAGGTCCATCGAAGGCAGCGAGCGCCACAACAGCGCGCCGTCGCACGGCCGGCTTGTCGCTGCATGCGTCGAGCAGCGCTCCGAGACCACGTTCGTCTCCGATGGCTCCCAGCGCAGCCACGGCTGCTTCACGCGCGAGCGGATCGGCGTGCTGTGACGTCAGGCGAATCAGAACGGGTACGGCACCCGCGGCGCGGGCCTGAGGGCCCAACTCGCCAAGTGCCCACGCGCTCGCCTCGACAACGGTGACGTCTGCGTCATCGAGAAGAAGCACCAGTGCACGTGACGAGGCGACGCCAACGTGGCGCGCTGCCAGCTCGGCGGCACGCCGGCGCACCCCAGCGGCGCTGTCGCCGCTCGCTTGTCGCCAGGCACGTCGTGCAACCGCACGGCTCGCGTTTCGGCACAGCGCACTCAATGCGGCCGCCCGAACCCTGGGGTCCGGGTCGGAGGATGCCATTGACGCGATTTCGCCGCTGGTGGCACGGTCAAGAGGTCCGAGGAGTCCGGCGGTGGTGGCCGCGGTTGCACGCGTCACGGCGTCGGGGCAACGCAGCTCAACGCTGGATCTCGTGGGTTCTGTGGCCATTCGACTGACCCTACAGTGAGACCTACGGTATGCCGATCCCGGTGAGGGTGTTCGCGATTGAAGGCTCGCAGCAGATGAGATCAAAGCGTTCCTCACAGGTATGGAGGCTCGTTTTTTCGGCCGCTGTCGTCGCGATCGGCGTTGGCGCCTGGACGGGTCTCGATCGGGACGATTCCACACGCTCGGCGAACGATGATCCGACACTCGTCGCAGCTGGTTCCCAATCTGATCGGACGACGGTTCCGTCCACAACGGGGCCGACCACAACGGCGCCAACCACGACTGATGGACCCGCCACCGCACCGTCTTCGGTGATGGAGGCGCTCCTGCAACCCGAGAATCCGCCGAAGAACCCGTATGAAAAGGTCCCGGTCAACCGCATTGGCACGATTGCCATCCCGCGGATTGGGCTGGTCGAGGAGATGTACGAGGGCATCTGGCTGACCGTCCTGGACCGGGGCCCTGGACACTGGCCAGGGACGCCGAGGCCGGGTGGTTTTGGCAACGTCGTCGTCGCCGGCCACCGAGTGACGCACACGCATCCATTTCGTGACATCGACCAGCTCGACTCGGGCGACGAGGTGATCTTTCGAATGGACGATGGATCATCTGCGAAATACCGCGTGACCAACCACGAGATTGTGACGCCCGACGCAGTACGCATTGTCGACCAGCGTCCCGGGCACACCCTGACGCTCTTTGCGTGTCATCCACCCGGCAGTGCGAAATACCGTTATGTCGTCTTTGGTGAACTGGTCGAGCGTGGCGTAGACGCGTCAGATCCGGTCGAGGCGTCGGATCAAGCGGTACCGCCCGGGGCCTGACGGGTTCGCCCACTGCGCTTCAGCGCAGTTGATCCACAGCGATCAGCATCATGAACATGGCTGCGACGACAAGAGCCGCGCAGCTCAGTCCGACCGCTGATATGAGCAATGTCAAGCGAGCGATGATGGTGTGGCTGGGCCGGGGTGGAGGCGGCGGGCTGAACTCGTCGAGGAGAGCCGCTCGGCTGGCTCCGAGTGGCGAGTCGGAGGAGCGCCGCGTGGAGATGATGACCGGCTTGGTCGTCTCCTGTTCCTCAAGCTGGGTCACGTCGGGGAATATCGGCAGGTGGGGGCCGGTTCTGAGCGGAGCTGACCCTTGCGACCCCGCGTGTCATCGAGGGCTCCCCAGGCGTGGCACGCTTGTTGTTTCGACGGTGGCGGAGCAGGGATGACGATCGACGGCGAAAACGACAACGGCGCAGAGCCGGCGGGCACGGCCGCGGGCGATTTGTTGGTTCCGGACCTCCCATCCGAGCTGGCCCCACGGACGTCGCCCGCGCAGGGCCGGCGGAAGGCGGGCCGTTGGGCGGTTTCGTCAGCGATCTTTGTCGGGGTGCTGTGCCTTTCGGTCGTTGCCGGGGTTTTCATCCGGCTGCCCTACACGATTTTGTCCCCTGGTGATGCCACGGTCGTAGCCGACATCATCGAAATCTCCGGGGCCAGAACATTTCGACACGCCGATGCCCTGTCGTTTCTGACGGTCAAGGTCACAGCCTCGCGGCCGAGCATCTTCGGCCTGGCCAAGGCCTGGTTCGACGGTGACTCCGAGATCCTCAAGGAAGAAGAGGTGTTCGGGCCGAGCAACCGTGAGGACAGCGCGAAGGTCAACGTGCAGATGATGGAGGACTCCGAACTCATTGCTCAGAAGGTTGCGCTCGAGCGCGTTGGATACACGGTGAAGATCAGTGGGTCCGGAGTGGTCGTTGCCAATGTGGCGAAAGGCTTTGCTTCCGAGGGGGTTCTCGAGATCGGCGATGCGATCACGGCGATCGATGGCAACCGCGTCGACACCGTGCAGGGCCTGGCTTCGATCATGGCCTTGCACAAGCCGGGCGATTCGCTCAGCCTTGCTTTCGAGCGTCAGGGCACCAGCCGAACGGCCGAGATCCTCACGGGCAGGGGTGATCAGGGTCAGGCGCTGCTCGGCATCGAGATCCGGACGCTGGACCCGAAGGTCGACATGCCCGTTGACGTCGATATCGATGTGGGCGCCGTGAGTGGGCCCAGCGCCGGTCTCGCTTTTGCGTTGACGATTGTCGATTTCCTGACGCCAGGAGACATCACTGGCGGCCAAAGTGTTGCGGTTACGGGGACAATTGAGCAAGATGGACATGTAGGCGAAATTGGTGGTGTCGAGCAGAAGGCGATCGCTGCCCGGCGCGCCGGTACAAAGATCATGATCGTCCCAAAAGCCGAAGCCGAACTTGCGCGGAAAAGCGCCGGTAACATGGTGGTTGTCGGAGTCAATACACTTGATGATGCATTGCGTGCATTGGAGAAAAGGGGCGGCGATAAGGTGGCTCCAGTGGACGAATTGCGCCGAGAATTGCCATAACGGGCTCTGTGCTGCATGGATGGGTCCGCGGCCAATACGATGGGCGCGTCACCTCGTAACAGAGGTGTAATTTCAATCTTGAACCGGAGGCGTAGATGGCTGAGAGCGAAAGTTCGCGACGCGTAACACCTGCCGCGCGACTGACGCCCGAAGAAATCTCGACGCGCGGCTTTAGCTCCGCATTTCGCGGAATCTCCGAATCCGAAGTTCGCAGCTTCTTGAAGCGCGTTGCCGATGACCTTTCGTATGCCCGCGCGCGAGCGTCAGCTCATCGAACGGGTCGAGAACCTCGAGCGGCAATTGCGTGAGCCGGTTCCTCTGACGGAGGAGCAATTGCTCGGCGCCCTCGGTGACGAGACGGCCCGCGTGCTGCGCTCCGCCCAGGAGGCTGCAGAGGAGATCCGCGCCAGGGCGCAGGTTCGAGCCGACCTCCTCGTCGAGCAGGCCGAGGTCGAGGCCGGTCGCGTGCGTGGTGCGGCCGAGGGATTGCAGGCCGAAGAAATTCGCCTCGGTAAGGAGAAAGCAGCGGCAATCTTGGAACATGCCGAAACCACGTCGGCGCAAATTCGGTCTCAGGCCGAAGCGGCAGCGGCGGATCTCCGTCACGCTACCGAGACGACCGCGGCCCAGGTACGGGTCTCCGCCGAGACTGCCTCGGCGGAGATGCTGGCCCGGGCCGACACGCAGGTTGCCGAGCTCGTAGCGCGAACCGAAGCCGTGGCCGCTCAACTGCGGATCTCATCGGAGACGCGCGCAGAGGAGGTGCGAGTTGCCGCCGAGACACATGCGGCCACGATTCGTGCCGAATCCGAGGCCTTTGTTGCCGAGGAGCGGAGCCGCGCCACCAGCGAAGCTGCTTCCGAGATCGACGATGCGCGCAGGCAGGGCCGTGAAATGGTCGCCGAGGCCAAGGCTGTGCGCGAGAAGATTCTCGGCGATCTTGGTCGCCGTCGTGTGGCGTTGCAAGCGCAGGTCGAGGAGTTGCGCACGGGACGCGATCGTCTGCTCGACGCATACAAGATTGTGAAGGACACGCTCACCGATGCGACTGATGCGCTCAATGCTGTCGATGTGTCCGTGACAGCGGTGCCGCTGCCTCCGCTGCCTGCAGAAATTGCTGATCCTGTCGCACCGGAGCAGGCGACCGTACCGGTCCGAGGTCAGCAGGCTGACGTACACGTCGCGCCGCCGGCGGCCGCGGTGTTGCCTATCGCTGACGCGTCGCCACGGTTGGACCAAATGCCCGAACCTGCGTTGGCAGAGGAACGTGACGATCGTCCTGCGTCTCATCCCAGGTCCGACCTCGAACACTCCATTGCCCCGTATGTTGTCGTTGCTGACGTCGTCGACGTCGCGGACAACGGCCAACCAGAGCCGGTTGAAGCGCGTGAAAACGGCAACGAGGCCCGTGATGACATTCTTGACGAGGAGTCCGAGACAGGAGATCTGGTGGAAACCGTGTCCGCGGCCGATGATCCGGTCCCGTCGAAGTCCAGCACCAAGCGTGACGTCGAAGAGCTGTTCGCCATGATCCGTTCGGCCCGTGACGAGGCCGTCGAAGAAGCGCGTGTCGCACTCGCCGAGCACGCTTCGAAATCGGCGACGCAGAAGCCTCCTCCGCAGCAAGAGCGCACGTCGCCGACGCCTCCGCGTCCGGTGAGCTCGCCCAAGGCCCCGCCGACGGCCTCGGCCAGTTCGGGTGGCGTTGCTCTCGTCCTGTCCGAGGAGCCCACCCAGGCCGAACACAAGACGCGGCTTTCGGCAGTGCGCGACACGAGCGATCACGCGTTGCACGCCGCTCGGGCCGAAGGACTTGCGCCTATCGAGCGCGACCTGATGCGCCAGGCGAAGCGAAAGCTTCAGAACGAGCAAAACGAGGTGCTCGATGCCATCCGCACGGCTAAGGGCACGCCGACGGCGACGACGATCCTGCCTCCGATGGACACGCAGATCGGAGCATGGGCGACGACGATCGGGCCGTTCGTCACGGCGGCATTCGCTCTCGGCGCGCCCGGGCTAGGTCCGGCGCCGCATCAGCTGCAAATGCAACTCGCCGAGCATTTGGTCGCCCCATTGCGTCAGCGTCTCACCGAAGCATTCGAAGTTCGAAGCCAAGCGATGGACGACCTGTTGCCGGTCAGCGACTTCGACGACCTGCCCCAACACATTGGTGCTCGGTACCGCGAGTGGCGCTCGGAACATCTCGAGACGGCTGTCGCGGACATCCTCGTTGCTGCCCATGCACGTGGAGTGGACTCGGCTGCTCCCGAAGGGTCGATGTTGCGTTGGGTCACGGTGTCCGACGGGTGCTGTCCGGACTGCGACGACAATGCCCTCGAACCGACACCGAAAGGCAAGCGGTTTCCTTCGGGTCACACACTTCCCCCGAGTCACGCGGGGTGTCGTTGTCTGGTCATCGCCGTCGGGGCGCCTGCGAAGAGCAGCCACCTTCACGCCGTCGGTTCGTGATGAGCGCGCAACCGCGCCAATGGCCCGCGTCCGCCTGCCGTGGGATTCGCGCGGTTCGGCACTAGCCTCCAGTCGATGCGTATACAGAACACACCAACGCGCGAAGGGCCTCCCAGGGGTCGCGTGTGGCTGATTTCAGGCCTGGCGGTTGTCGCTGTCCTCGGATTGAGTCTTCGCGGTCTGTCGAACTTCTACACGGACTACCTCTGGTTCGATTCGGTTGGGCAGGACGAGACGTGGAAGCAATTGCTCGGCGCGAAGATTGCGCCTGCGTTGGTCTTCACGCTCGTGTTTTTCGTGTTCCTCTTCGTGAATCTCGTGATCGCCGATCGCCTTTCGGCACGCCTGAGTGCGGTTGGCCCCGAAGACGAAATGATCGAGCGATATCAGCAAGCCGTCGCCCCATACACCGGGCGCATTCGCGCCGGGGTTGCAGCCGTGTTCGCCCTGTTTGCCGGTGCCGGGCTCTCGTCGCACTGGGAACAGTGGGTGTTGTTTCGCAACTCCGTTGACTTTGGCGTCAAGGATCCAGAGTTCAAAAGGGACATCGGCTTTTATATCTTCGAGTTGCCGTTCCTCAAGTTCATCGTTGATTGGGCATTCATCTCCCTGGTCATGGTGCTCCTGGTGACGGCCGTGGCCCATTACCTGAACGGCGGCATTCGATTCCAGATGCCGTATCAGCGCGTTACCCCCCAAGTGAAGGGTCACCTATCGGTGATCCTGGCGCTCATGGCGATGGTCAAAGCCGCTGACTATCTCTTGAGTCGTTACGACCTGGCGCTGTCGGATCGTGGCCCGGTCAAGGGAGCGAGCTACACCGATCTCAAGGCCCAACTGCCGGCGATCCAACTCCTGACGTTCATCGCTGTCGTGGCGGCATTGTTGTTTGTTTGGAATATCTGGCGGCGCGGGTGGGTCCTGCCTGTCATTGCGGTGGGTCTTTGGGGTTTCATCTCAATCGTCTTGGGCACGATCTACCCGGCGGCCATACAGAAGTTCCAGGTGGAGCCCAACGAGTTCGCGAAGGAACAGAAGTACATTCAACGCAACATCACCGCTACTCGCGCGGCCTTCGGTCTCGACAAGGTGGCCGAAACGACCTTTGATTACACGCGGGATCTCTCGGGTGATCAGATCAACGAGAACCGCGGAACGATCGAGAATGCCCGACTCTGGGATCCCGAGGTCATCTCGCCGTCGTTCGTGACGCAAGAGGGATATCAGACCTTCTACCGCGTCGGTGATGTCGACGTCGACCGATACAACGTGGCGGGGGAGACCCGGCAGGTGCTGATCTCGGCTCGCGAGTTGAACAGTGCTGATCTGCCCAGCCAGAGCTGGACGAACCGTCACCTGAACTACACACATGGGTACGGCATCATCGCCTCGCCGACGAACGAGGCGCCCGGCGGCAACCCGGAGTACTTTGCCAATCGGATCCCACAACAAGGCTCGATCAAGCCCTCCGCACGCGGTGCGCAGATCTACTTCGGCGAAGGCCAGGGTGGCCACATCCTCGTCGGCGCCAAACAGGCGGAGTTCAACTTCGCTCGTGAAGGTCTCGACGATGCTCGTACGCGCTATGCCGGTGAAGACGGCGTGAAGCTCTCGAGCCCGCTACGTCGGATGGCTTTCGCGTTGCGGTTCGGGCAGTTCAACCTGATGATCTCCGACCAGATCACCTCCAACACGAAGATCGTCTTTCAGCGCGACATCATGGACCGCGTGCGCAAGTTGGCGCCGTTCCTGAAGTTCGATCAGGACCCGTACCCGGTCGTGAGCGATGGTCGGGTCACCTGGATCGTCGATGCCTTCACCTCCACGGACCATTACCCCTACAGCCAGACAACGTCGGGTGAGGGCGGCCTCGCGGGCAGCTTCAACTACGTCCGTAACTCGGTCAAGGCGACCGTCGACGCCTACGACGGTACGGTGCGGTTCTATGTGATCGACCCCAAGGATCCCGTGGTCCGGTCGTATCGCAAGGCCTTCAAGGGTCTGTTCACCGATTTCGACAAGATGCCTCGGGCGCTGCGTGAGCATCTGCGCTATCCCGAGGACCTCTTCAAAGTGCAGACGTCGATGTACTCGCGGTACCACGTCACAGAACCTCGGCGCTTCTATCAGAAGAGTGCGAGTTGGTTGATCTCGCCCGAGCCCGGAGGCTCGGTAGGTGTTCCCACCCAACCGACCGGCAGCGGGACGGGAACCACCGCGGTGCCACAGGACGCGAGCTCCGACAGTAAGAGGATGGACCCCTACTACCTCTACATCAGGTTGCCCGGGGAGAAGCGACGAAAGTTTTCTGATGCTGCGGCCATTTGTGCCGATCTCTCGGGACAACAAGCAGACGCGTCTCGCGTCGTTCATGGTCGCCAAGTCCGATCCGGATGAATATGGCAAGTTGCAGTCCTTTGTGATGCCGACGGACCGCACGGTGCTGGGGCCGGCCCAGGCTGACAACGACATCAACAGTGATGCGGTGCTAGCGCCGAAGTTGACGTTGTTGGACCAGCGAGGTTCCAAGCTCGTCGCCGGCAGCCTGCAGTTGATGCCCGTCGACAAGTCGATCGTTTACCTCCGGCCGTACTACGTGGAGCGGGAAGCAAGCGGTGGCTATCCGCGCTTCGAGTTCGTCGTCGTGTACGTGCCAGGCCGCGCTCCGGTCGCGGCGGAGACCGTCAAGGCCGGCCTCGATGAGATCTTCGGTGTCGAAACGCCGACCGAGCCGGACCCGGCAACCCCGACCGACCCGGCAACCCCCGGCGAGCCGACGACTCCGGAGACTCCGTCGAAACCCGGAACAGACCTTGCGTCGATCCTGAGTGAGATCGCGAAGGTGCAGGCCGATCAGCGCACGGCACAGGAGAACTTCGACCTCGGCGGGTACAAGGCGGCGACCGATGCTCTCAACGGCCTGATTGTGCGTCTCCGGACCGCTTTGGACGCCGCGGGGATCGATATCGACCAATCCGCGGATTCGTCGCCGAACGCCGCTGGCGAATCCCCGGCTGGCAGGTCGCCGACCAGCTCAACCACCGCCAGGTCCGCGGCAACCCCAACCTCGCCGGTGATTTCCGGGAAGGTGGAGAAGGCGCTGGCCCGCCGTTAGCCTTGCGTTGCCGACCGTCCAGGCAATTGTTACTATCGACGTAGTGGAAATTCGGCGGGGACCCCCCGGCCGTCTTGAATCTGCGGGAGCATCGCATGGCTGTGCATGATCTGGACCTCGGCACTTACAAGCTCGGCTGGGCCGACAGTACTGATGATTACGTCTATATCCCAAAAAAGGGCATCAACGAGACGATCGTCAAGGAGATCTCGCACAACAAGAGCGAACCGCAGTGGATGACGGACTTCCGTCTCAATGCGTTGCGGCGCTTCGAGCGCAAGCCGATGCTGGACTGGTTCGCCAAGAACATGGCGGACATCGACTTCGACGACATTTACTACTACCTCAAGCCGATCGACAAGCAGGTCTCCGAGTGGGACATGTTGCCCGAGGAAATGCGCACCACCTATGAGCGTCTCGGGATCCCTGAAGCCGAGCGCAAGTACCTCGCCGGGGTGACCGCCCAGTTTGAGAGCGAAGTCGTTTACCACAAGAACCGAGAAGATCTCGAGGGCCTCGGTGTCCTCTTCACGGACATGGACACTGCACTGCGCGAGTATCCGGATCTCGTGCGCGAGTACTTCGGCACGATCATTCCTCCGGGTGACAACAAGTTCGCCGCGTTGAACTCGGCGGTATGGAGCGGTGGGTCGTTCATCTACGTTCCGCCAGGTGTGCATGTCGACATGCCGCTTCAGGCGTACTTCCGCATCAACGCAGAGAACGCCGGACAATTCGAGCGGACCTTGATCATCGCCGATGAAGGTTCATCGGTGCACTACATCGAGGGATGTTCGGCGCCGGTTTACAGCACCGACTCCTTGCACTCGGCGGTCGTCGAGCTGATCGCCAAGCCCGGCGCGCGTATCCGCTACTCGACGATCCAGAATTGGTCGCCGAATGTCTACAACCTCGTGACGAAGCGTGCCCGCGCCGAAACGGAGGCGACGGTGGAGTGGATCGACGGCAATCTGGGATCCAAGCTCACGATGAAGTACCCCGCTGTTGTGCTGACTGGTCCGAAGGCTCACGGTGAGGTCCTCTCGGTGGCCTATGCCGGCGCCGGCCAACACCAGGATGCCGGCGCGAAGATGACCCACGCCGCCCCGGAGACCACGTCGATCATCGATTCGAAATCGATTTCCAAAGATGGCGGGCGCACGACCTATCGAGGTCTCGTCAAGGTCGATGAGGGTGCACACCACGTCAAGAGCCATGTCCGATGCGACGCCCTGATCCTTGATGACATGAGTCGTTCGGACACGTATCCCTACATGGAAGTTGCCGAGAAGGACGCGCGCATCGGTCATGAGGCAACGGTGTCGAAGGTCGGTGATGACCAGATCTTCTACCTCATGAGTCGGGGACTGTCGGAGCAGCAGGCGACGGCGATGATCGTCAACGGCTTTATTGAGCCGATCACCAAGACGTTGCCGATGGAGTATGCAGTGGAGCTGTCGCGACTCATCGAGCTGAACATGGAGGGCTCGGTCGGTTGACCGTTCGCTCGCTCTGTCGATGACCGCATTTACCCCCGAAGCTGCACGATCGATCAGTGGCCCGCGCTGGCTCGTGGACCGACGCGCCGCAGCAAGCGAGCAACTCGCTTCGATGAGCTGGCCGACCTCTGCAGAAGAGATTTGGCGCTACAGCCGCATCGATGATTTTGACCTCGATCGTTATCGTCCAGCCGGCGCCGAGATTGGAGATCCTCTCCGTAGTACCGGCGGCGGACCGATGGCAGCTGAGGCCGGTGCGCGCAGCGGCCTGGTCGTCGTGCGCAACGGCCGCGTCGTCCACTGCGAGTTGGATCCCGCAGTTGCGGCGCTCGGTGTCGTTGTCGCAGGAATCGCGGAGTGCGACGATCCCGAGATTGCCGAATACTTCGGCAGCTGTTCCGATGCGTCGACCGACCCGTTCACTGCACTGCACGATGCGTTCGTGGAGAGCGGTGCGTTCATTCGTGTGCCGCCCGGTGTTGTTGTCGAACACCCGATCGTTGTGCTGCATTGGAGCGAGGGTGACAAACTCGCGACCTTCCCACATACCTTGTTGGTGGCAGGGTCGATGTCGGAGGTCACCGTGGTGGATCGGTGTAGCTCGGTTGGCTCGGACCACCTCGTCGACGCGGTGATCGAGCTTTCGATCGGCGACGGCGCCAACGTCCGGTATCTCTCGGTGCAAGAGCACGGGCCAGGCACGACTCACGTTGCGTTGCAGCGCGCCCACATCAGTCGCGACGCTTCGCTTCGCTCTTCGGCAGTTGCGCTTGGTGGCGACTACGCACGTCTGCGTTGCGAGTCACGGCTCGACGGGAGCGGTGCCGAGAGCGACCTTCTGGCGGTGTATTACGGCGATGGGACGCAGATGCTGGACTTTCGTACCCTCCAGGATCACGTTGCTCCGAACACGACGAGCAATCTCCTCTTCAAGGGCGCCGTCGAGGACAGTGCACAGTCGGTGTACTCGGGCATGGTGCACCTGCGCCCCGCTGCACAACGTGCGCGCGCGTATCAGACGAATCGAAATCTCGTCTTGACCGAAGGGGCGAGCGCTGAGTCGATACCGAACTTGAAGATCGAAGCGAATGACGTCAAGTGTTCGCATGCGAGCACCGTCGGACCGATCGACGACGATCAGCTCTACTACCTCGAGAGTCGTGGGATTCCACCCGCTGAGGCTGAGCGACTCATTGTCCTGGGGTTCTTCGATGATGTGTTCAACCAGTTGCCTGTCCCGGCGTTGGTGGCGCCGTTACGCCGCACGGTTATCGAGAAGATCGAACACCGCGGAGCACCGATTGGTCACGGTGCCCGGAAATGAACGACGAAGTGCGTGTTTGCACGGTGGGGGAGCTGCCACCTGGGCGAGCGCTTCGCGTCGACATCAACGGCCAGCCGGTCTGTCTGGTCAACCTCGACGGAGACCTCCGCGCGATTGGAGACACGTGCTCGCACGGCCGTTTCTCGCTCTCGGAGGGCGAGGTCAACGTTGAGGACCACGAGATCGAATGTCCTAAGCACGGCTCGATGTTCTCGCTGGATACGGGCTGGCCGCAGACCTTTCCGGCGACGAAACCTGTCCCGGTTTTTCGAGTTCGACTTTCTGGTGATGACGTGTTCGTAGCGGTAGACGGCAACGTGCAAGGCAAGCCGACGTGAGGATTCGGTCATGAGCGTGCTGGCAATCAACGGGCTGCGGGCTGCGGTCGACGGAACCGAGATTCTTCGTGGTGTTGATCTCGAAATCCATTCCGGTGAGGTCCATGCACTCATGGGTCCCAACGGATCGGGAAAGTCCACGCTGGCACACGTCCTCATGGGTCATCCCGACTACGAGGTGCTTGGTGGTTCGGTCATGCTCGACGGCGAGGAGCTCCTTGATCTTCCGACGTGGCAGCGCGCGTCGATGGGACTGTTCGTGGCTCTGCAATATCCGACCGAGATTCCGGGAGTGAAGGTCTACGACCTCCTGGCCGCCGCTCGGCGTGCGCGCGATATCGATCTCGGCGACCTCACGGAGCGCCTCCGTACAGAGGCACTGCGCCTTGCCGTGCGTGAGGAATTCCTTGACCGCGGTGTGAACGTGGAGTTCTCGGGTGGTGAGAAGAAGCGCGTGCGAGACGCTACAACTCGCCGTTCTCGCTCCGAAGTTCGCGCTGCTCGACGAAATCGATTCGGGTCTCGACGTCGATGCGCTCCGTGACGTGTCCCGACGGATCGAGGCCATGACCTCCGAGGACGATCTCGGAGTCCTCGCGATCACCCACTATGCGCGGTTGCTCACGGAGTTGCGACCTGATCGCGTCCACGTTTTCGTCGAGCGGCAGGATCGTTGCCAGCGGGGGACCCGAAATTGCCGATGAGCTCGAGGTGTCCGGATACGAAGGTCTGATCGCGTCCCTTGACGCCGCGTAGCGTCGCCCAGCCGAGGGACCTCCCGGCTTTGTAGCGCTAGCCGAGGGTCTCAGATGTTGGCGCCGGCGGTGATGTCACAGGTGGTTCCGGCGGTGCGGGCGGAGGGGCCGGTGGTGCGTGGTGCGGGCGCCGGTGGTGAACCGGTGGGGCCGGCGGTCGGCCGGTGGCGGTGGTGGCGGTGGTGGCGGTGGCGGTGCGACCCGTGAGTATTGGACGGCGCTTTTCGTCGCTGCGCCATTGAACACGTAGATCGGCTCTCCCGGCGTGATGAGCGTGTGGAAGTACTCGGCCGTGTGCATCGGGATGCGCACGCAACCATGTGAAGCGGGCCTGGTAGGGACCTGTTGGTAGCCGTGTACGGCGATGCCGCCATTGAAGTAGTAGGGGTTGTAAAGGCGCCCGAGTGGTGAGCGGTCCCAACCATTGCGGTACTCGTAGAACGCGAACTTTCCCGAAGGTGTGTATGCGTACTCACATGCGCGCAGCCCCGGCCGGCCTCGAGGCGTGTAGCAATAGCGCTCTCCGGTACCCGTCGAGACAGGGGCGATGAGGCGGACGCGGGTGCCTTCATACAGCACGAGAACTTGTCGGGCGACGTCGACTTCGACGCGGTTCGGCTCAGCGTTTTCGAGGACCATCGGCGTCGGCCAGTCGAAATGCGTCAAGGCGAACACCTCACCCGGTTCGATCCGACCAGTGCGCGTTCCGCCGAGGAGCTTTTGGAGTGCTTCGACGGCGTACTTGGTGGCTGTGTCGAAACGGCCGTCGACGGCGCCTGGGTCGAAACGTAGGTCCGCAAGGCGCTTTTCGTAAGCGAGGACGTCGAAGCCGAACGCCCCGAGACCAACGCCACCGGCTCGCGGCGGAGGCAGTGCTCCACCAGCGAGAGCCGGTATTGGCTCGATGTCGGGAATGGGCGCAGCGGCCGGCGCGGTCGTGGTGGTAGTCGTGGCAGGTGTCGTTGTCGTGGTCTCGCGCGCCTGGGCTCGATCGCTGGTTCGATGTCGATCGAGGTCGCGGGCGGCGCGGGCAACCGCGACGCGAGTTTCTGCGGCGGTTCGTGTCGGATTGTCTGAACGTCGCAGCGTTGCTCCAGCTCCGAGAGCGCCAACGGCGAGGACAGCCGCGGCGATCGCGCCAATGAAGACTCGGACGTTCGAGACGTTGCGCAGCGCACTGCTCCTAGCGTGGCACCCGGCATCTGTTGCATGCCGACAACGCGGAAAGCAACAACGCTGCGGAGCCTATCGTGCGCGACACGACAAGCGAATCTTCATACCTCGCGTGGCCCCGCTGGGTCAGACGCCAGCAGGTGCGGGGTCGCTCGCGAGGAGCGCAGCGAGATCGCGATTGGCTGCTTGTGTCCGAAGATCAAGCAACAAGTCGATCACCTCGGTACTCGCGATGAGGTCGCGACCGCCGAAACGGTGGAGGGCTTCGTCGATAATCTCGAGCAGTTGCGAGTCCATTCCCACTCCTTGTTCGGCTTCAAAGTCTCCCACATCTGGAGCACCCTCCTGACGCGAGTTTCCAAATCCCCGGGGAAGGGAGCCAGAAACCCTGGTCAGGTGCCATTTTTCTAAGCGCGGGCTTCATCGAGGGCCTGCAGGAGGGCGTTCCAGGCCAGTGTTGCGCACTTGATCCTGACCGGATACTTGACGACGCCCTGCATCGCTTCCAGGTCCCCGAGCCTGACATCGGCGAGGTCGGATTCGCCGGATGCCTTGTCGGTGCTTGCTTCGGTGTCGCCATCGGCGCCGAGTTTCGACTCGTGAATCGACATCAACGCCTTGAATGCCCGCACGAGCTTGCGGACATCGGCCACGGACTTGCCTTTGATCGCGGCGGTCATCATCGACGACGAAGCTTGACTGATCGAGCAGCCTTGGCCGGAGACCTTCACGTCCGCGATCGTTCCGCCATCGTCGACGGTGAGATACAGCACAACTTCGTCGCCACAGAGGGGGTTGAACCCTTCGACCTTCACGGCAGGAGGTACCGGCAACTCCCCGCGATTGCGTGGGGCGCGGTAGTGGTCGAGGATGATCTCTCGATAGAGGTCTTCGAGGCCAGGCATCTTGTGATCGATCCTACTCAGATGGCAAAGAAAGACTCGGCTTTGATCAACGCGTCAACGAGCGCGTCGGCATCTGCTTCGTCGTTGTAGAGGTAGAAGGAAGCCCGTGTGGTTGCCGGGACACCAAGCACTCGCATGAGTGGTTTTGCGCAGTGATGTCCCGCCCGTACGCAGATGCCGCTTTCGTCGACCACCTGGGAGATGTCGTGGGCGTGGATGCCGTCGAACAAGAACGAGATTGCTCCGCCGCGGCGATCGACATCGCGCGGTCCGTAGATCGTCAGGTTCGTGCCGAAACGCTCCGCGAGGCGGTCGAGTGTGTAGCCCGTCAAGTGACGTTCGTGTTGGCGAATGGCCGGGAGTACCCACCTCCTCGAGGTATTCGACGGCGGCACCCCATCCGACGGACTCCGCGATTGCCGGCGTTCCCGCTTCGAATTTCCAGGGAAGGTCGTTGGTGGTGAATCCGTCGAGGCGGACGTCGCGGATCATCTCGCCTCCGCCGAGGAACGGTGGCATCTCCTCCAGAAGCGCACGGCGCGCCCAGAGTGCTCCGATGCCGGTTGGGCCAAGCATCTTGTGACTGGAGAACGCGACGAAGTCTGCGTCCCATGTCCGAACGTCCACGGGGAGGTGCGGGACCGCCTGGCATGCGTCCACGAGTGCGAGGGCCCCGGCGCGATGAGCGGCGTTGACGAGGGCTGGAACGTCGGTGATCGTCCCAAGCACGTTCGACATCGCGCTGAATGCAAGGAGGCGAGCCCCATCAAGCAATTCGTCGAGATTGTGGAGGTCGAGCTCATAGGTCTCGGTGAGCCCGATCCATCGGATCTCGACGGCGCGTTCCCTCGCAAGCATCTGCCAGGGGACGATGTTGGCGTGGTGCTCGAGGTGGGTGAGCACGATCGCGTCACCCGGCATCAGGTTGGCGCGCGCCCACGAGTAGGCAACGAGGTTGATGGCCTCGGTGGCGTTGCGGACAAAGATGACCTCGGCGGGATCCAATGCCCCGATGAATCGCGCGACGGCTACTCGCCCCGCCTCGAACGCCGCGGTTGCCTCCTCAGCGACGGTGTACACACCTCGGTGGACATTCGCATTGCGCATGCGGTAGTAGGTGTCCATGGCATCGAGGACCCGTAGGGGCTTTTGGGAGGTTGCTGCCGAATCAAGGTAGACCAAACGCTTACCGTTTACTTGACGTTGAAGGATCGGAAAGTCGGCCTTGATCGCTGCAATTGCAGTGCTTGTGAGGCCTGGGCCGCTGCTGTCCACGCTGTTGGCGTCCATCAGGAAGCGGCCGCCGCGCGAAAGGTCTCAAAGCCGCCGGTCTCGACCCGGGCAGCGAGTTCCGGTCCGCCAGTCGCCACGATTCGCCCGTCGAGGAGGATATGAACGACGTCGGGTGTGAGGTAGTCCAGGATTCGTTGGTAATGCGTGATCATGACGATGCCCAGCGCGGGGCGATCCTTGCGGATCTCGGCGATGCCGTTGGCCACGATTCGGAGAGCGTCGATGTCGAGACCCGAATCGGTCTCGTCGAGAATCGCAACGTCGGGTTGGAGCATTGCCATCTGGAGTAGTTCGTTGCGCTTCTTCTCGCCACCGGAGAATCCCTCGTTGAGATAACGCTCGGTGAACCGAGAGTCCATGCCGAGCCTGGCTGTCCACTCCATGAGCTTGATGCGCACCTCGAGGACCGAGAAGTCCTCGATACCCGTGCGTCGCGACATCGCCTGGCGGAGGAAGCTCAGCACGCTCACGCCTGCAATCTCCTCGGGGTGTTGGAACCCCAGGAACATCCCAGCCGCGGCGCGTTCGTCCGTGGAGCTGGCCGTGATGTCAACGCCCTTGAACTCGATGGTCCCTGCGGTCACCGCGTAGGCGGGGCTGGCGAAGAGGGTATTGGCGAGGGTCGACTTCCCGGATCCGTTTGGACCCATGATGGCGTGGACCTCGCCTGCATTGACGGTCAGCGACAGGCCGGAGATGATCTCGGTTGGTGCTGCATCGTCGGTGACGGCAGCGGCGTGGAGATCGGTGATGACGAGGAGGGGAGGGCTCTCGGGTGATGTTTCGGCGGCGCTCATGTCAACAGCATAATTCCACCTATCGGCATAGGGGAAATAGTTGTCACGCGCTCGGCGTCGTGCCGATTGCGTCGTCAGCCGACGATCTGCTCGAAGACCTCGAGGTAGGAATTGACCATGGCGTGGTCGGAGAAGTACTGCTCGACGCGGTCGCGGCACGCCGCCGTCGAGATCTCGTCGATGTGCGTCAGGGCCTCGACAAGATCGTCGTCGCTGTCGCGTCGGAAACCCGTCACGCCGTCCTCGACGAGCTCAGGCGCTGCGCCCCAGTTGGTGGTGATGACGGGGGTACCGCAGGCCATCGCCTCGGTCATGACCAGCCCAAACGGTTCCATCCACTGAATTGGAAAGATCATCGCTTTCGACCTCGCCAGCATCTCGACCTTCTCTGCGTGTGACACGTTTGCCACAACGGTGATGTCGCTGCCGAGCATCGGCTCGATGATCTCGTGGTAGTAGGTGCGTTCGGGCGGTTCATTTCGTTTCAGGATCAACGTGAGCGGCCGACCGGCCCGACGTGCGATCTCGATCGCCCGTGCTGGACCCTTGTCCGGGTTGGCGCGCCCGATATAGACGAGCGAGTCGTCTTTCTCGGCACGGTACTCGTACGCATCCAAGTCGATGCCGTTGTGGATCACACCTCGATAGGTGATGTCGGGATTGTCGTCGCGCTGCGCCTCGGAAATCGCGATGAGGCTGAGCCGTTCGTGGAGCAGGCCGTAGTACTGGCGGGCCTGGTCGGTCCACGGGCCGTGCAGGGTGTGAACGATCGGTGGCTTTCCACGCACGGCGCCGATCGCGGGGCCGATGATCCCGGAATGGTCATGGATCACGTCGAAATCATCGGCCTGGAGATACGAGGCAGTGACGTGGACTGTGTCGTACCAAACCGAGCCCAGGAGGCTGGGGTCCGGAGGCTCGGCCAACGGTGACACCAAACGGGCTTTTGTGCGAGATCCCCCGCTCGCGAACAGCGTGACGTCGTGGCCGAGTTCGGCGAGTCCGTCGGCAAGCAACGAGACCACGAGCTCGATTCCGCCATATCCGCTGGGCGGGACGGCGAACCAGACGGGAGCAATCTGTGCGATGCGCATGCCGACGAAAAGATACGTCACGCAGTCAGTTGAACTCTGCCCGTGAGGGCTAGCGTTTGGCGGTAATGCCTCAGCCTTGGACCACCAGTGCCAGTGCCTCGCTGTCATCGGCGGATGGCGCGCCGGTAACGCTCATCGAAGGGTCCGCTTTCTGCATATCTCGCGCGATCGGGCGACATGGTGGCGGCACTCCCGCACGGCATGTTCTTCCGTGACACGCGCTTTCTCTCCGAACTCCAGCTGCGCGTGAACGGGCAGTGGCCCGAGGCGCTCGCAGCGACGACCCCGGACCCGTTCAGCGGCTCGTTCGTCTCGCGTGATCATCCTCGCGCTGGGGCTGCGGACTCACACCTCATGATCTTTCGTCACCGCTACATCGGGCGCGGCATGCGCGAGGACGTGATGATCTGCAACTTTGGAGAGGAGCCGGCGTTCTGCTCGATCGAGATCGAAGTGAATTCAGACTTCGCGGACCTCTTCGAGGTGAAGGAAGGTCGTGTTACCAAGATCGGTGAACTTGGCATCCAGAGCGAGAACAGTCGCATCGGGTTTACCTATCGGCGTGGCGCCTTTCGTCGTGGCGTTCACATCGACTTTTCGCCGCCGCCCCAACTGAGTGAAAACCTTGCCCAGTATGAGGTGATCATTCCCGCCCGCGGCGAGTGGACCGCGTGCATACAGGTGACGCCGGTGATCGATGGGCAGGCGATCATCCCGCGATATCTCTGCGGTGAGGCAGTCGCCGTAGCGAAGCCGGTCGAGCGACTCGAGGCGTGGCGACGTAATCTCCCCATCACGACCACCGACCACGCTGGGTTCGCTGCTCTGCTCCGGCGTTCGACCGAGGACCTGGCCGCACTCCGCCTGTTCGATCCGGAATATCCTGATCGAGCAGTTGTCGCGGCAGGTGCACCGTGGTTCATGACGCTCTTCGGGCGAGATTCGTTGCTGACCTCGTGGATGGCGATGCTCATCGATCCCGATCTCGCGCTCGGCACGCTGCAGACCCTTGCTCGTCATCAGGGCGCCGACGTCGATCCGCGGACCGAGGAGGAGCCCGGACGGATTCTCCACGAGATGCGTTTCGGCGAGACTGCGCAGCTGTCCCTCGGTGGAGGCCGCGTCTACTACGGCACGGCTGACGCAACGCCACTGTTCGTCATGCTGCTCGGTGAGCTGCGACGATGGGGTAACTCTCAAGCTGAGGTTGATGCTTTGCTTCCTGCTGCCGACCGGGCGCTCGAGTGGATCACGACCTTCGGCGATCGAGACGGCGACGGTTACGTCGAATACCAGCGGACAACCGACCGTGGGTTGGAAAACCAGGGCTGGAAGGACTCGTGGGACTCAACGCGATTTGCCGACGGACAGCTCGCCAAGGCGCCGATCGCGCTCTGTGAGGTACAGGGTTACGTGTACGCGGCGCTCATCGCTCGGGGCCATTTCGCGACCGAAGCCGGAGATGATGTGCTGGCCGAGACGCTCCGGGTTCGTGCCGCCGACCTGAAGGCGCGCTTCAACCGCGATTTCTGGATCGAGGAGCGCGGCTGGTTCGCTTTGGGGCTCGATCGCGACAAGCGTCAGCTCGATGCCCTCACCTCGAACATGGGTCACTGCCTCTGGACCGGCATCGTCGATGAGGAGAAGGCCCCGATTGTTGCCAAGCACCTCCTCTCCGCCGAGATGTTCTCCGGTTGGGGTGTGCGGACGTTGGCGGAGAACATGGTCGGGTACAACCCGATCAGCTACCACAACGGCAGCGTGTGGCCTCATGACAGTGCGATCTGCGCTGCAGGGCTGATGCGGTACGGCATGATCGAGGAGTCGCATCGTGTGATGGAGGGACTCGTTGCCGCAGGCGCTCATTTCGGCAATCGGATGCCCGAACTCTTCGCAGGTTTGAACCGGTCGCAGTATCCCTATCCGGTGAGCTACCCGACGTCGTGTTCGCCGCAGGCATGGGCCGCCGCGTCGCCGCTGCTGTTCTTGCGGACCATGCTGCGTTTCGAGCCTGATATCCGCAATTCGGAGTTGCAGCTCGCACCGGCCATCCCCGACTGGATCGGCATGTTGCGCCTGGAACAAATCCCCCTGATGGGCGGGCACCTGTCGATCGAGATGGAACGCGAGCACCTCGAGGTCATCGGGTTGCCAGAGGGTCTTACCATTGCGCGTACGGCCCGCAAACCTACGTTGTAGGCCCGACCCCGTCGCCGTGATCGGGGTCGAATTCCCGACGCGCAAGACAGAGTGCAAACTCGCCGGCATCATCAGTCCAAAGGCGGACCATGTGCAGGCCCGCGTCGGACAGTTCACGCTTGATGCGACCTGGCGAGAACTTCGCGCTGGTTTCAGTACGGATCTCCTCGTTCGCAGCGAACTCCACGATGAGATCGAGGTCCCGAACCTTGACGATCTGATCTGTCAACGAGCGGAGCCACATCTCGATGCGTTCCTCTTGATGGTTGTAGCGCGCGACGTGCGAGAACTGCATCACATCGAAGTCGGCGCCGAGTTCGGTATTGATGACATGAAGAACATTTCGATTGAATTCAGCGGTAACGCCTGCAGCGTCGTCATAGGCTGAAACCAGACGTTCGGTGTCCTTGACGAGGTCGATCCCCACGAGGAACGTGTCGAGGGAGTTCATCGCCTCGGCAATGGTGGAGAGGAACTCGGCACGGCGTTGGGGCAGCAGATTGCCGATGGTGCCGCCAAGTAGAGGCGATCAGGCGCGTGCCCCCACGAGGGATACGGTCGAGGTGCCGGTCGAAGTCGCCGACGACTCCGTGCACTGCGATGTCGTATTCCTCGTGAATGGCCGCGGCTGTGGCGCGTAGCGTCGCTTCGCTGACGTCGAATGGCACGAAACGCGCCAAGACGGATTGGCGTGCCATCGCCGCGAGGAGAACCCTCGTCTTTTCGGCCGTGCCGGCTCCGAGTTCGACGAGTGTGTCGGCACCGCTGATGGTTGCGATCTCGTCGGCGACTCGTAAGAGGATCGAACGTTCCGCTCGCGTCTGGTAGTACTCGGGCAGGCGCGTGATCGCGTCGAACAGATTCGAGCCCCGGTCGTCATAGAACCACCGGGGTGGCAGATCTTTCGGAGACGCCGCGAAGCCGGCACGCACATCGGCGCCCAGGGACTCGACCAAATCGTCGCGGTCGATATGAACATCGATGACGAGATCCGTTGGGTGTAGTGGCATGGAGTCTCCCGGGGAGGTCGGGTCCCGCTTTGGCGCTGTGGAAGCGCAACTCAGGAATCTCGGGCGAGGCGAACACCACCGAACACCCAGCGTGCACCAGGTGGGAAGAAATTTCGATAGGTGCCGCGGATGTGCGAGGCAGGGGTCACGCACGAACCGCCGCGCAACACCATTTGGCTGCTCATGAACTTACCGTTGTATTCGCCGAGCGCACCGCGAGCGGGTTGGAAACGCGGGTATGGCAGGTACGCGCTGGAGGTCCACTCCCACACGTCACCGAGCATTTGACGAAGGCCGTCTTGGCTGCCCGTGCCGCGGGGATGCAATTCCTGACGCTCTGGGTCGTCCTCGGTCAGCAGGATGCCTGGAGCGGCGGTTGGTAGTGAGGTCTGTGCGTGTTCCCACTCGAACTCGGTCGGGAGTCGTGCGCGGGACCATCGGGCGAATGCGTCGGCTTCGTATTGGCTGATGTGGACGACGGGTTCATCGGGATCGACGGTCCGACGCCCATGCAGGGTGAGCAGTGACCACGTGTCGCCATCGTGTCGCCAATACAGCGGGGCATTCCACTTGTGAGCGACGACCCGCTGCCCACCCATCGGCGAGCCAGAGCTCGGGGCGGCAATATCCGTCATCGGCCATGAATTCGAGCCACTCGCCGGCGGTGACCGGTCGATCGGCCAGCCGGAACGGCTCGAGCAGGACACGATGTCGTGGCCCTTCGTTATCGAAGCTGAAGCCGCCGACATTGGCGCCGATGTTGCACTGACCCCCTGGAACATCAACCCATGTCGTTGGTTTCGTGCCCGTGGCTTCGGCTGCTTGACCTGTTCGTCCTGTCTGCGCACGCGCATAGACCGGGTCGAATTGGTTGCACGAGAACGCATGTTTGATGTCCATCAGCAGCAACTCCTGATGTTGCTGCTCGTGGTGTATTCCGAGTTCGATGCGGCCGGAGATCTCGGCGATGGTTGCGGCTGAGCCCGTCGCGAGCAGTTCGGCGATGTCGCGGTCGATCCCGGCGCGGTAGTCGCCGACCTCGTACGAGGACGGCCGTGTGAGCAGGCCGCGCTGATGTCGGGGATGACGTGCGCCGACAGCGTCGTAGTAGGAGTTGAACAAGTACGAGAACGTTTCGTCGACGGGTCGTCGGTTTCGATCGGCGGCAGCGAGAACGAACGTCTCGAAAAACCAGGTCGTGTGGGCGCGATGCCACTTCGTCGGACTGGCGTCGGGCATCGATTGCACCATTTGGTCTTCAGGCGACAGTGGCGCGCAAAGCGCGTCTGTGAAGGCGCGTGCGTTTGCATACCGCCGCAACAACGCTTCGCGGTCGGGCGTCGGCACGTTCACCAGCCTCGGGCGATCCAGGTGTCGAGTTGGGGCCGCTCCGTGTCGAGTGTGGTGTCCAGGCCATGGCCGGGGAGGACAACGAGGTCGCCCGGCAGGGTGAAAAGTCTGCGGTCGATCGAATCGATGATCGTTGCAAAATCGGAGTGCGCGAACGAGGTGTTTCCCGGTCCTCCGGGGAAGAGCGTGTCTCCCGTCATCAGAATCGCGTGTCCTTCGAGCAGGAAGCACACCGAACCCGGAGTGTGTCCTGGGGTATGGACCGCGCGCAGTCGAAGTCGACCGACTTCGATCACGTCCTCGTCGTTGATGACGAAGTCATAGGTCGGAAGCATCGCCGCGTCCGCTTCGCCGATCCCGATGTCGATACCGGCATCGCGAAGTTGGGTGACTGCGCCGATGTGATCTGCGTGGCCGTGCGTGGTGAGGACGCGGCGCACACCGGACGTGCGGCTCACTTCGAGGAGCAGTTCATGTTCATTGGCGGCGTCGATGAGCACGGCGTCGCCTGTCTGCTTGCACCGAACGACGTAGACGTCATTGTCGAATGGGCCGACGATGAGCTTGTCGATCCTGGCATCAGCCGTCTCGTAGTGCGGCGGTTGGCTCACGCCGCCAGCGTAGGACCTCTGCTGCGCCGGGTCACGGCGCGGCTGTTTCGGTGTCCTTGCCATGGCCGTTCGGCGTGTTGTTTCGTTGGTGTCTGCGTTGGCATTGTTTGTGGTTGGTGCGGTAGCTGCGGATCGCATCGCCGATCGTGATGCCGGACCTGCTGGAGCGGCGCCCCAGGTGTTGGTCGAGACGGGGTTTGTACCGGTTGGTGGTTTCGGACCGCGGTCACACCCGGCGGTCGTGTGGACGAGTTCGAAGCTGTTCGTGTTTGGCGGCGTTGATGGATGGGTGGAGCCAACGCTGTTGGTGCATTCACTCAAGCCTGGTGCTGCTCGTGTGAAACCCGCAGGCGGGTGGTTTCCAACGAAGACACTGACTGGCGTGAAGTACCCGATGTTTCCTCCAAAGCTGTGGTGTATGGGTGACAGCGCGATGTTGATCGGTTCGGGTGGGGTCGACTCTTGCGACGGGGCTACGCCATGTGTTCGATTTCGTGGCGGGGTCATGGTCGCAGGCGCAGGCGCCGCCAGCGCCGCCAGCGCCGCCAGCGGGTGAACCCATCGGCGGGATCTTCGGCGATCCGGTGTGGACCAGTCGTGAACTCGTGTTCTTGAACGAATTGCTGGGTACGGCAAGCCCCTCAGTCGCCGGGCACCGCGGAATCTGTTGCCCGGGCGAGCGTACCGGCCGGCCGCGAATACCTGGAGGGTTACGCCCCAGGTCGATTTGATTCCGGTTTCTCCAGTCTGGACGGGCAGCGTGATCGTGGACTATGTCCGCGACTTCGCGGCACATGACACCAAACCGGCGCCAGGTGTTGCCCGGTTTAACCCGAGTTGATGAGGAGAGCAAGATGATTGGTATCAGACGCGGCCTTGTCATTGGCCTGGCATTCGTGCTGGCTGGGGCGCTCGCGCGAATCGGGATCTTCCCGGCGACGGAGCCGGCTGAGGCATCACCGCGTGAAGGCTCGCGGTCACAAGGCGCGCTACGCCGGTCCGAATATGGCCGACCCAATCCATTAACGCTTGGGCTCCCGAATGTGCTCAACTGAAACATGCGTGGTGGCACGGCGTGCGAAAGCACCAGCATGTTCCACCCATGGGACACCCTGATCCACTACGTCGAGGCTTCTTCGCCGCTCCCCACGGCGATTACTTTGCAAGAGGTCTGCCAGCCACAGATGGAGAGCCTCAACAGTCACCTGCAACAACTTGGCTATACGGGCGCTAAATACTGGTCCAATGAAAACGCGTCAGCGGAGTGCGACAACCACGGCAATGCAGTCTTCTGGCAAGGCGGCTCAGGTCGTTTCGACACGGGCAGGTACCCAGAAGGAATGCAAGCGAACGAGGCTGACAAGAGAGGTTGGGTATTCGGGCAAGCACTGACCCCGCTGTACGTTGCATGCTCGACGCATCTAACGAATAGAAAGGTCGACGGTCAGCGCATCATCGCCCGCCAGTAAGTCACGGAATTTCGGAAGTTGCTGGATTGGAAGAATGCGAACCAAGGTCCGACCTACGGAGCGGGTGATTTCAATATGGTCTGGTATGACTTCAAATCCGAGTTCTTTGGGCGTTATGCCGATAGCGCACCAGGGCCTGGTTACCACACGTACCATGCCATGAACTTGCCTCCTTATTACGGTACTGGACCGAAAGAAAAGCTCGACTATATCCAGGTGCCTGGACCAGATGTACCCGCCCTCAAGGCGCCAATTCATCGGTGCATTTTGTCGTGGCATGGGGAGCGTCAGAACGTATGGCACGGGCTAATGGCCCCTGGCGACGCAACATCGGATCATCTGATGCATTGGGGGTACGCCAACCTTCGTTGACGGTCGCTGGGTATCCTCTCGGGTCTCGTATGGTCGCCCGGTGAGTAGCGATGGAGATGGTGGGTGCGTTGAGGGTCTCTTCTGGCGGTCGTAGGTCCTGGGTCATGGTTTTGGTGTGCTTGTTGGTGTTGGTGTTGGTGTTGGTTGTGGTGGCAGGTGTTGGGTGGTTTTCGTTTCGGGGCGACGACGATGTGCCATTCGATGATGCGTCGTTGGTCGTTTCGTTGGGTGATGGATTCACGGTGGCGGAGGGCACGGAGCTTGCGGGGACTGTGTTTCCCGGGACCGAGCCGAATGGTTGGTTTGCTCACCTGGTACTGATTGGTAATCCGGTGGTGGTGATGAACCGCTATTTGGACCAAGCACGCGACGGCGGGTTTCTCGACGGCGGTGAAATGTTCGATTTTCTACGACGTATCGCCAACGCGCCAGCGCCTAGGTGGGTTCGGCGGCGAGGTGTCGTTCGATGAGGAGATGCCTGAAGGTGGGATTCCAACGCGCTTCATGTGTGAGGCGACCGGGGAGCGCACCAGCATTATTCTGGGGGTTAAAGGGAGCCGTCGGTCTCAGTCGTTTCGTATGACGGTGTGGCGGTCGATGCCTGGTGCTCCGAGTCTGAATATGGCGACGCTTGGGGTGGCAAGTGTTGAACCAGTGGGCGAACGGGTATATGACGATGGCGTACCAGCCGCCCTGCCGGAGGGGTGGCGGAGGGCCATCCCCAAATCGTGGGTCGCGCGTGCGCCTGGCCGACCGAGAGTAAAGAGCGCTCCGCTGCCAGGTCAACCGTTCCTTCGCTACCACTTCCCCTACAAGGTCATCAGGGTTGAAAAAGGTACGGAGATTGTGGCGGGTGAGCTGGAGGTCGTCGCTAACTCTGAAGGGCAGTGTTGGGAATTTGTTGGGCGGGTGGCTGGCGACCGCGATACCGTCCTGCACTCGTATTTCAAGCAGCTCACGACGATGGAAATGCCCGACGTCTTCGTTCGTGAGACGAACGTGCCGGCAAGGATGGTTCCGGCCTCCAACGGCTACTGAAAGTTCATTTCGTGGTGAGCGAGTTACGCAGATTTCAGCTCACGATGTTGAAGGCGGGGACAACAGCGTCGCGATTACTGCGGTTGGTGCGACGCACCCATGGTTGCGTGTATTAATTTGTCTTCGGTAGGGGTGTGACGCGAGAGCGGCGCTCAACGAGGCGTGGCGCCTTTGGCGGGATGGGTCTGCGGTCTCGCGCCGGCTCCGTTGTACCTGGCATGCTCCACGCATCTGTCTAGCACGACCGTCCCGCCGAACGGAGGAGAGCATGTCTACGCCCGCCAGCAATTGACCGAATTTCGGAAGATGCTGGATTGGAAGAATGCGAACCAAGGCCCGGCCTACGGCGCGGGTGATTTCAATTTGGTCTGGGATGAAGTCAAACCCGAGTTCTGTGGGCGCTACGCGGATACCGCGCCAGGGAGCAGCCCATACACCTACGACGCTCGAGACTTAGCCCCTAATCCTCTGCCTGTTGGCGGTTTAAGGGGAAAGAAGATCGACTTCATGTTCTTGCCTGGGCAAGATGTGCCGGCTCTCAAGGCGCCAATTCATTGGTGTGCGACAGCGTGGTGGGCGAGTGAATACGTAAACGCATGGAATGGGCCACTAGCCCCCACCAAAGGCACATCGGATCATCTGATGCATTGGGGGTACGCGAATCTTTGCTGACGGCTGCGGGGTATCTTCGGGTCTCCTACGGTCGCCCGGTGAGTAGCGCTGCGGGATGGTGGGTGTGTTGAAGGTCTTTCCTGGTGGTCGTCGGTCGTGGGTCATGGTCTTGGTGTGTTTGTTAGTTGTGTCGTTGTTGGTTGTGGTAGCAGCCGTTAGGTGGTACCCGTCGGGGGGTGCTGACGATGCGGCACTGGTCGTTGCGCTGGGTGATGGATTTACGGTGGCGGAGGGCACTGAGCTTGCCGGGACGGTGTTTCCCGGGGAGAGGTCGGGTGGCTGGAATGGTTGGGTAGCTCATTTGGTGCTTACGGGTAATCCGGTGGTGGTGATGGACCGGTATTTGAGCCAAGCGCGCGCAGCAGGTTTTTCAACGGCTGTGAAATGTGAAGTTGGGTATGTCACGCCGAAACCGCTCAAAGACCCTAGAGATCCACGCACGGTTGAAGTTTCGTTGGATGGCGAGGGGCCTGATGGTTGGAAGCCGACTCTTTTGTCGTGTGACGCGACCGGGGAGCTGAAGAATCCACCCCTGCCGTCTAAGCCAGGCCGTTCGCCTCAGTCTTTTCGCCTGTCGGTGAGGCGGTCGATGTCGGGCTATAGAAGGTCGCCGGGCTTTAGAGGTCTGAATGCGGCGACGCTCGTGGTGGGCAGTGGTCAGACACCAGTTTACGGCGATCGTTACCCACCGCCTCCGCCTGTGCCGGAGGGGTGGCGTCGGGATATTCCTCGGTCGTGGGTTGCGCGTGCGCCTGGCCGACCGAAGGTGGGGAGTGCTCCGCTGCCAGGCCAACGATTTTTTGGCGACATCCAACCCTCCAAGGTCATCAGGGTTGAACGAGGTACCGAGGTTGTGGAGTGGGCGATGGAGGGGGCCGACTGTGGTTATGTCTCGGCGGACCGGGTTTTTGTTGGGCGGGTGGTTGGCGATCGTGACACGGTCCTGGACTCGTATTTCAAGCAGATCGATACGAAGACTCTGGGCAGTTTCAGAGATCCTCGGACGGGACGACCGGAAAGGTGGTTCACACCTCCCACGGTTACTGAGAGCACGTTTCGTGGTGAGCGGGTTACACGTATTTCGGCCTACGACGGTGAAAGCGGGGACAACCAAGTCGTGATTACTGCGGTTGGTGATACGCATCCGTGGTTGCGTGTGTCGATTTGTGTTCGGTAGGGGTGTGGCGTGGGTGAAGGTGTCGGATTCTCCGATTTTATGAGTGTCGTAGCTGCCGAGTTGCGGTTGGACCTTGGTGATTGTGTCCCTGAGCTGGCGTTGGCGGATGTGGGTTTGGATTCGATTCACATGTTGGAGATCTGTGTGTTGATGGAGGAGTTCGGGGCTGAGATTCCTGAGGACGCGGTGCGTCATGTTGTGACGTTTGGTGATTTGTTTGATCAGTTTTGTGGTCGGACGGGTGGCGTGTTGCGTCGGCGGAGCGTTTCGGGTGAGTGATAGTGCGGTTGGTTTGGGTTTGCATGTTCCGGCGCCGCGGACGGTGGATACGGTCGCGCGGATGGCGGGTCGGTGGGTGTCGTTACGCCCATTGATGGCTGGGGATCACGACTTCTTGTACAGGATTGCTGTTGATCCCCGGATGATTATGCGTTGGAGGTTGCGGGGGACGACGCCCGCGCCTGAGCAGTTCCCTCATTTGTTGTGGCAGAATGTCCTGGCCCAGTTTGTTGTGGAGCGGGCAAGTGACCATATGGCCATTGGGACGGTGACGGCGTATAACGCGGATCATCGCAATCAGATTGTGTATCTCGCTGTGGTGATTGTGCCGGAGTTCGAGAAGACCGGCTGGGTGCTTGAATCGGTCGCCGTGTTTGTCGAGTACCTGTTTCGGTGTTGGGACTTTCGAAAGATTTATGTCGAAGCGGAAGAGTTCAATTTCGCGGAGTATTCGAGTGGTCTCGGAAAATTCTTTGAGCTTGAGGGTTGTTTGCGTGACCGTGAGTATTTCGATGGCGAGTATTGGCATGTCTATATAGCGGCATTGCATCGGGATAATTGGCCCGATATTGCTCGGCGTCTTGGGCGGCAGCTTCCCCTCGATCACCAGCGTTGAGCGCGAGAGCGGCGCTCAACGAGGCGTGTCGGTCCTGACGCTTGGATGAGCGGGCGTCGGTAAGCGTGGCGCACGGTACGAGGCGATGCCTTCGGTGGCAGCCAAGTACAAGGCGATGATCGCCGCTATGTTCATGATCGCCGAAAGCACGAAGCCCGAGTTGCCGAGAACGAGTGCTCCAGCCGTGCCGAGCCCGAATGCGCGCCACCAGTGCGCCGAGCGAACATTTCGTTCTGGTGCGGGCAAGCGCCAGCGCAGAGCCGCAGATGCCAAACCGGTCAGCGCTGGGACCAGAGGTTCGGCTTCGCCGATCCCGACACCCTCGGCAGCAACCGTCGCGCGCGCTGTGCAGAGCGCGCCTTGCGGCTACGGGGTAGACAGCGGTACCGCCGTTGTTGTCGGTCCAGCGCGCCAGGACCGCTGTGGCGGCCCCAACGGCGCACAGCACGATCGTAAGGACGAAAAGCTCACGTGACATCGCATTCCAGGCGGATCCGGCACCTGATCGGTATACGGGATCGGGAACGCGGTTGAGGAGGACCTGGCGTGTGACCGTGAGTGCGAGCATGCAAACGATGCCGGCGGCTGCGGTCGACCAGCCGAGCAAGGCGAGTGAGCGCCAGCGGAATGGCGCTATCAGGAGTCCCAAGCCAATGAGGGCGATTGCCACGAGGTACAGGGAGTCGATGATCCGATTGGCAGTGTGGACCCAGTCCCAGATCAACGGGAGTTGCGTGCGCTTCGCGAGGGTGATGCGCAGGTCCTTGCCCTTGGGGAGGTCTTCTGCGAGCCCGGGGGAGACCTCCTGGAGCACGACCCTGATGTCGTCGATGGTGGAGGTCAGATTCAGGACGACCGCTTCGGCGCTACGCGTCACGAAGACGCGATGGGTTGTGGAGACGGCGCTGCTGAAGACCTCGTGGAACGCATCACTGGTCACGATGCTCTCGACAATCGAACGGACGAAGGGCTCTGCGAGTTTCAGGCGCCGCCCAGCTGTCGACCTCGAGCTGGCCGGTGATGGAACGTGCAATGGCGTCCTGAACAGGCTGGCGTTCCAACGTCGCGCTTGCGTTGGACGTAAAGCCGTTGGTCGACAGCACGTTGCTATCGGCCCATTGGCCAATTCCGGTCAGCACGGCTGCGATCCCGCCCAAGACGAGGAGGACCGCCGCAACGGCGACACGAACGCGCAATGCCCACTTCACACAATGAGGATTGCATTCGCTGGCCCGCGAAGTGGGGACTCCCTCGGACCAGGTGGAATCGGCTGTCTCGGTCCGGTAAGGTCCAGGGCCTGCTCGCCATTGGGGGGAGAGCCGGTGGGTATTGCCCGCCGTCCAGGCTTGTCCTCCAGGGCCATCATCGAGTGAGGACGCCATGAACTTCGCCTTCTCCGAAGACCAAGAGGCTTTCCGCGACACGGTGCGCAAGTTCCTCGAGGCCAAGTCGCCCTCGACCGAGGTTCGTCGTCTCATGGAGACGACCGCCGGGTACGACGAAGCCGTCTGGAAGCAGATGGCCGGCGAACTCGGATTGCAGAGTCTTCACATTCCTGAGCAATACGGTGGCCAGGGCTTCAGCTTCGTGGAGCTGGGAATCGTCTTCGAGGAGATGGGCCGCGTGCTGCTGTGCGCGCCGTATTTCTCGACCGTCGGTCTTGCTGCCAACCTGATCCTCAACGCCGGTTCTGATGCTGCCAAGGCCGAGTTGCTCCCTGGCATTGCGGCAGGTGAGCGCATCGCCGCTGTGCGCGTTCACCGAGGACAACGGCCGGTGGGACGCGCCCGGCATCACGCTTGTCGCACGTCCCGACGGGGATGGTTTTGTCCTCGATGGGCACAAGATGTTCGTCCTCGATGGGAACATCGCCGACACCATCCTCGTTGTCGCTCGCCTCGAAGGCACCTCCGACCAGGACGGCGTGGGCTTCTTCGTGGTCAACGGTGATGCTGCAGGTCTCACACGCACGGCTTTGTCCACCATGGACCAGACGCGCAAGCAGGCACGCCTCGAGTTCGCCGGTGTCAAGGCGACTGCGTTGAACACGCCGGGTGCCGGCTGGGCAGCGTGGTCCAAGACCCTCGATCAAGCTGGTGTGCTGCTGTCGAACGAGATGGTCGGTGGTGCCCAGTTCGTGCTCGAGCAGGCCGTGCAATACGCCAAAGACCGTGTGCAGTTCGGCCGCCCGATCGGATCCTTTCAGGCCATCAAGCACAAGTGCGCCGACATGCTGCTCGAAGTCGAGTCTTCGAAATCTGCCGCCTATTACGCGAGCTGGGCGGCGGCGGAGGACAATGACGAGCTGCCCGTCGTCGCGTCACTGACCAAGGCCTACTGCTCCGACGCCTATTTCCATTCGGCGGCCGAGAACATCCAGATCCATGGTGGAATCGGCTTCACGTGGGAGCACGACGCGCACCTGTACTTCAAGCGTGCCAAGAGCAGTGAGATCCTGCTCGGTGACGCCACCTACCATCGCGAGCTCCTCGCTCAGCGCATCGGTATCTAGGTTTCGCGTCGCTTGGTTCCCCGTCGCCGGTATCGCCGGTTTGCCGGGTTCGACCCTGACCGCTGCGGCAGGTGAGCCCGGTCGTCGTCATCGTTGCGGTGGTGGCCGTGGCGTCCGTCGTTGCCGTTGCCATGGCGATTGTGCGCCGTGAATCGCTTCGTCTCGCGGCAGATCCGTTTGCTCCGGTCTTCGACGCGGTGGAAGCGTATGAACGGGTGGTCGACGAGTTACCCGACATGGTCGCTTCGACCCTTGATGCCGCCGATGTGCGTCGCATCCTCGAGTTCGAGATGGACTTCTTCGACCAGCATGGCGTGGCAGCGAGCGCATCGGTCCCCTCCGACCGCTTACCGGGCGAAGAGGGCGGAGTGCACGGCGCGCTCGTCGTGGATGAAGTCGCACTTGTCGACTATGTGATGGAACGCTGCGCCGGCATGGGCATCGAATATCTTCCGATTCAGGTGCATTCCGTCATCGAGATTCAGCTTCGTTACCTTCGCGCGATCGGCGCTATCGGACCGGCGGTTGAGCTCGGGGAGTAGGACTGAAAACGCCCGGCTAAAACTTGCCGGGGGCCCCTCGAAATCTGGTAAAAAGGAAGCACCAGAGGAAGGAGGTGGTCCACCGGATGCAGAAACAGTGTGGGACGCTGGAGGTGCGCGGCCGCTAGGTCCGCGAGCTGGGATTGTCTGGCGGAGATCCACCGCCGCACCGTCACTGCCCGATCGGGAACTCGTCCCTCCCGCAGGTCACGGGCGGTGAAAAGACAGCTCATTGTTGAGAACGAAACGACACAAACAGCAACACCGCGGTACCGGCGTGGGGCGCTCTTCGGGGCGTCCCACACCGCGTTGGGCGACATTGTGTTGGGCGACATTGTGTTGGCCGGGTTCAGCGCATGGTCAGTCCGCCGGGAAGCGACGATGCAACTCCGGCGAGCTTGGTGGCGAACGCGATGTCGGACAGCGCCGGTTGGCTTGCGACGGTCGTGGGATCCTCGGGGAGCCCGTCCAAGGAGACCCATGACGTGCAGCCTCCATATCGGTCGTCCCATCGGACGGTAATGGGGTCGGCGAGGCGATGCACGCGCAAGGCGAGTACCCGGAGTGGATCGCGACGTTTCCATTTGAGCCGCGTGGATGCGTAGTCGAGCGCCCATATCAACTTGGAGTCGATGGCAGCGAGTTCTTCGGGCTCGGTGATCGTCGCGGTTCCGACGATGTCGGCCCAGCCGGCGATCGTGATCGGTTGACCAACGACCGATCCGGGCGCGAGATCGGTCCAATGGCGGTAGGCGGCCTTGAGGAGTTCGGGGCGTTGGTGTTCGGCTGTGGGGTAGAGCCACAACCGATCGGCCTGGATGTCGAAGTGTCTGCCGTCCTCGCGCAAGCCTCCCTTGCGGATGTCGACGATCTGTTCTCCGGACAGCAACGCATGCACGATCGCGGCCCATTCCTTGAACGCCCGAACCGTTGCCACCGGCGGATTCTCCGTTCGTATCGAGCCTGTCATGGAATGGAAGGATAATGGCGCCGTGGACGACGCAATCCTTTCGGATGACCTCAAGCTCAGCGCGCACCTTGCCAGACCAACGGGCGTGACCAACGCGCCGGGCGTCGTCCTGTGCCATGGATTCCCGAGCAGCCCTCGGGGCGCAGCGATCTCCGGCGCCACCTTTCCCGAGTTGGCCGATCGCATCGCCAAGGAGTGCGGCTGGTTCGCTTTGGCGTTCAACTTTCGTGGCTCGGGTGGCTCCGAAGGCTGTTTCTCGGTCGAGGGGTGGCTTGCCGATATCGGCGCTGCAATCGACGCCCTGTGCGATCGCAGCGACGTCGTGGGCGTGTGGCTGGTTGGTGCGGGCATGGGAGGTTCGCTCGCGCTGACGCGCGCGGCGACGGACCCGAGAGTGCGCGGTGTGGCTGTTCTCAACGCGTACTGCTCCTTCAAGGACTGGGTTCGGGATCCCGGGCTCTTCCTGCGTCACGTGCGCCGTGTTGGAATGGCCAACGATCCGAACTTCCCGCCAGATGTCTCTCGCTGGGCGAAGAAGGTCGCCGACCTCGATCCGGTTGCCGACGCGGGTCGACTTTCGGGGCGTCCTCTGCTCGTGTTGCACGGCTCCGATGACGAGGTCGTGCCGCTGGCGGATGCTCGCCGTCTTGCCGATGCCGGTGGGCCGGCTGCCGAAATGCACATGGTCTACAAGGCCGGACACCGTCTGCGTCACGAACCGCGCGCCATCGCGGCACTGCTCGGTTGGCTCGATCGTCAGGTCTATTAGCCGCCGGGCCCAGCGCTGGCCGCTGCGTGGAATTCACTGGTAAAGCTGTCGGCTACCGTCTCGCGCCATGAAAGCTCTCGTACTGGCAGGCGGCGCAGGAACTCGTCTGCGTCCCATCACCTATACAAGTGCCAAGCAGCTTGTGCCGTTGTGTAACAAGCCGATCCTGTTTTTCGGCCTTGAAGCGATCGCCGCTGCCGGGATTCGGGAGGTCGGCATTGTCGTCGGCGACACCGCCGCCGACATCGAGGCCGCTGTCGGTGATGGCAGCCAGTTCGGTCTCGAGGTGACGTACCTGCGTCAGGACGCTCCGAGAGGTCTTGCGCACGCTGTGATGATCGCGGCGGATTTCCTGGGCGATGAGGCTTTTGTGATGTATCTCGGCGACAACCTCGTCGTCGGCGGCATTACGGCCTTCGTTGAGCAGTTCAACGCGGCCGGTCCCGATGCGATGGTGTTGCTCACCAAGGTCGAGAACCCGTCGCAGTTCGGTGTCGCAGAGCTGGCCAGTGATGGCACGTTGGTGCGTCTTGTCGAGAAGCCTGCTGATCCACCGAGCGACCTGGCGCTCGTGGGGGTGTATCTGTTCGAGCCGAAGATCCACGAGGCCGTTCGAGCGATCGCACCTTCGGGGCGTGGCGAATACGAGATTACGGACGCGATTCAGTGGTTGATGGACCAGGGCTCGACGGTGCTGCCGCACGTGTTGACCACGCCATGGGTCGACACCGGCAAGTTGCTCGACCTGCTCGAGGCAAACCGCATTGTGATCGATGAGATCGAACGTGACGTTCGCGGATCCGTCGACGAGGAGTCACGCGTTGTGGGCAAGGTGGTGATTTCCGAAGGCGCAACGGTCATCAGGAGCACGATCCGTGGGCCAGTGGTGATCGGCGAGGGAGCGCACATCGAGGAATCCTTCGTGGGACCGTTCACGTCGATCGGTCCGCGCGTGCGTCTCGTCAAGGCAGAGATCGAGCACTCGGTTCTTCTCGAAGACTCGACGATCGAGGGCGTGGCACGGATCACCGACAGCCTCATCGGGCGCGGTGCGCGTGTGACGCACTCCGAGGAGCAACCCCGCGCCCTGCGAATGCACATCGGCGATCACAGCGACGTGCGCGTGCCCTAGGTAATCACGGCGCCGTGCGTGTGCCGTGGGCGATGAGGTCCCTCAGCGTCTCGTCGAGTGAGATGAGCGGAGCCCAGCCGGTCACCGCACGTATCTTGGAACCGTCACCGATGAGCACGGGGACTTCGATTGGGCGAACCAGTTCGGGGTCGACGACGAGTTGCGCCCCACTGTGCGCGAGGGTGAGGAGCCGCTCGGCAATTGCCCGGATCGTTACTCCCATCCCTGAGCAAACGTTGTATGCCTCGCCCGGAACGCCGGTGAGGGCGAGCAAACGGTAGGCGCGTACCACGTCACGCACGTCGAGGATGTCGCGCACGGGATCGAGCGAGCCGACCTTGATCTCAGGGGTTGCGTGATGTGTCGCGTCGATGATGCGCTTGGTCAACGCGGGTACCACAAAGCGATCTGTCTGGCCCGGACCGGTGTGGGAGAACGGGCGCACGCACAGTGTCGGAAGACCGTCCTCGGTAAAAGCATCGACGGCGAGCTGTTCAGCCGCGACCTTCGATTCGCCATAGGGGGTGATCGGCCGCATCGGAGCATCCTCCCGCAACGGCAGGTCGGAAGGATCGACGGATCCGTACTGCTCGGCGCTACCGACGATGATCACACGCGAAACCTTTGAGCGCAGTGCTGCGTCGAGCAGATTGCGTGTGCCTTCAACGTTCACGCGCGTGGTGAGCGCGGGATCGGCCCACGACTCGGCCACATTGGTCAATGCAGCGAGGTGATAGATGACGTCGGGAGCGGAGTCCTCGATGCTGGTGCGTACTGACTTCGCGTCGCCGAGTTCGAATCCATTGCGGCGCGAGAGACGAATGACGTCGTCGCCTTCGTCGATGAGGTGCGCTGCGAGGAATGCGCCGACGAAGCCGGTTGATCCCGTGATTGCGGCTCTCATTCGGGCTTTCCTGCGGCGCGCCGATATGCGTCCATGTGGATCTCGGCTGATGCAGACCAGGTGAAGGCGCCGGCTTGTGGGGGACCGGCGTGACGAAGGCGTGCCGAAAGCGCCTCGTCGTCGAGCAAGCCGTTCAGCGCCTTGGTCAGCGCGTCGATGTCGCCGGGCGCAATGAGCGATGCCGCGTCGCCGACGAACTCGGCCATCGCCGAACCGGTTGTGGTGATCAACGGAGCGCCACATGCGAGTGCTTCGAGAGCGGGAAGGCCGAAGCCTTCCTCGAGCGATGGGTATACGACCGCTTCGGCTTGACGGAACAATGCAGGCAACGCTGCGGAGGGTATGTAGCCCGGGCGCAGTATGCGCGTGGCAGCGCCGCTTCGTTCGATGGCCGCGAGGAGTTCGCGTGAGCCCCACCCGTCGCTGCCGGCAAGCACGAGCCGGAGATCCGGGTGTGCGGTGCTTGCCCGCGCGAATGCCTCGACCAGTGTGGTGAGTCCCTTCCGCGGTTCGAAGACGCCGGCGAACGCGCAGTAGGGCGGTCCGATACCGATGGCGGCCAGAATGGCGAGGTCATCAGGATTCCCGACGTTCGTGGCATGGAATCGGTCGTGGTCGACACCGTGTGCGGCGACGAACACCGGTGCGGTCGGGTTGAGCACTGCGGCAATGCGGTCCGCAGTGTGTTGGCTGACCGCCACGATTGCATCTGCACGCTGCGTCGATGCACGGATCATGCGCCGGAAGAACAACACCTTGGAGCGTTCGTGCCATTCGGGGTGATCGAAAAAGGTCAGGTCGTGCACCGTTACCACCGAGGGTACGGCGAGCCGCAGGGGCAGGGTGTAATGCGGGCCGTGCCAGACGTCAGGCGCGATCGCACGCGCCAGCTTGGGTCCCGACGCTTGTTCCCAGGCGAGTCGCCCGACGCGCCGGGTGGGTGCGTGCGGGTGTGTCGTGGCTGTTGGCGCGATGGTCCTCCAGCGCTCCCCGTCATTGATGCGTGCGAGCAGGTGGAGGTCGACGTCCTGACGTTGCGCAAGGGCGCCGGCGAGTGCAGCGGTGTAGACGCCTGCTCCGACCGGACGATCGGGGACGGCGGTGACGTCGAGCAGGATGCGCACTTGCGTCACGTTATCGGCGCGGCCGCTCTCTGAATGCGTCGTGGTAGGCCGCGTGGAAGGCGTCGAGGTGTGCGGCGGCTGTGCGGCTCCAGGTGAGTTCACGAGCTCGGGCCAGGCCGAGGCTGCGGAGGTTCTCCGCGTAGGTGGTGTCGTGTGTGACCCGGGTGATTGCTTCGGCCCAAGCTTCGTGGTCATCGACGTCGATCACCAGGCCTGCGCCCGCAGCGGTTTCAGGCAGGCTGGTTGTGTTGGCGACCGCGACGGGACAGCCCCGCGCCATTGCCTCGATGACCGGGAAGCCGAAGCCTTCATATCGCGATGGCAGCGCGCACAGCACGGCACGACGGTAGAGCGCGTCGAGTCGTGTGTCCTCGACGTGGCCAAGTTCGTGGATCCAGGGCTCTTCGAGGTCCTCGACGCCGTCGATCGTGCCCCAGCCGCGCGGCCCGGCGATGACGAGTTGCAGCTCGGGTATGGCAACGCGTGCCGAACGCGTCGCGCGAATCAGTGTTGTGACGCCCTTGCGTGGTTCGACGGTTCCCACGAATAGGACGAAGGGTCCGTCGACTCCGGCGCCGTGCAGTTCTCGGCTGATCGTGTCGTCGCTCGGCGCTGGATCGATCCGTACCCCGTGAGGAATCTGGTGGATTTGTTCGGGTGAAAACCCGGCTGTGATCAGTTCGGTGCGGACGAAGTTTGATGGAACGATGATCGCCGAGGCATGACGGCGCGCCAGATCGAGTCCGCGACGATGGAAGCGCACGCCGCGTTTGGTGAAGTGCTGCGGGTAGTGGAGTGTCGCGACGTCGTGGATGGTCACGACGAGTGGGTGTGTTCCCGATGGTGGTATTGCGAGGCTCGGAGCGAACACGATGTCGACGTCATTGTCGGCGCCGTCGCCGATGTGGAGCCGGGGCCGGCGGAGGCGGTGCCAGAGCTCATAGCGCAAGGACCCGGCGGGACGCCCGAGGTCGTGAAAGTTGGGAAGGTCGCGAGCAAGCGTGCCGGCGCTGTCGCCCGCGGCGAAGGTCGAGATCTCTGCACCGGCCGTTTGGAGCGCGGGTATCAGCTCGCGGATGTAGCGACCGATGCCTCCGGGGACAGGTTGGATCAACTGGCCCACGTGGATGGCGACGTGCAGAGGATCGATCATCGTGAGGTGGTCATCGTGAGGGGGTCATCGTGAGGTGGTCGCGGCGGCGAGATGGTAGAGCGCGTTCAGTCCGTATGCCGTGGCCTTCCACGTGTAGGTCGCGGCGCGGGCCCGTCCGGCGGCGATGAGGTCACGCCGGGTCTCGTCATCGCCGAGAACGCTTGACAGTGCAGCGCTCAGACCGTTGTCGTCGTGCGGGTCGACGAGAAGGGCAGCGTCACCGGCGACCTCGGGAATCGAGCCGGCGGTGGAAGCGACAACGGGAACGCCGCTCGCCATTCCTTCGAGGATGGGAAAGCCGAATCCCTCGTAGAGCGACGGGTACGCCAGTAAGGATGCATGGGTGAGCAGGGCGACGCGTTGTTCGTCGTCGACGGGGCCGGTGAGCACGACTCTCGCCGCGATGTGTTGCGGTAGTGCTGCGAGCTCGGTGTCGATTGCGGGCCGTCCCAGCCCATCGGCGCCGGCGAGGACGAGGCGAAGGTCGGGAACCGTCTCGGCGATTGCGCCGAAGGCACGCACGAGATGATCGAGGTTCTTGCGTGGATCGAGTGTCCCGATCGCAAGGACATACCGTCCGTCGAAGCGAGTTGGACTGTCGAGTGGAGTTGCGGACGCCGCCGACGAGGTGATGCGCAGCGGTGGTACGCCAAGCGGGACGACGACGACACGGGAAGCGTCGACGAGATCATCGCCGAAGAACTCGCGGATCTCGTTGGCCACGAATTCCGAGCTCGTATGAATCCATGCGCCGCGGCGAGCGGAGCGTCGAATGACGGGTTCGAAACGGCGCACGTCTGCCGAACACGACTCGGGAAAATGCAGGAAGGAGCAGTCGTAGACGCTCACGACGGTAGGCCGTTGGCTCGGGGGAGCCAGATAGTTCGTGGCGTGTACCACGTCGGCGCCGCGGAGCCAGCGGTCTGGCCGCGGCCAGTCGGTACGACCCCATGTTCGAAGGAGCACGCGGGCGGGGATGGGGAGGAAACGGGTGTTCGGTGGCAGGGTCGCTCGGTGTCGGCGTGCTCTCAGGCTGAGCGCGTACGGCACGAGTTCGGGAGCATCGTTCAGTGTCGGGAGCGTTGCGGTGATCTCTTCGACAGCTTGGCCGATGCCGGTGCGGTGGCCGACGAGCGGCGTCACGTCGATGGCGACGCGCACGGTGGGCTCCTTCGCTGCAGGGCAATCGCTTGGCTGGTCAGCGCGTGGATCGTCAGCGCGCTGATGGTCAGGCTAGACGCAGAGGAATGTCGGTGCGGTCTTGCCAGAGGCGGCGCCCATTGACGCTGCGCCGGGATACGGGTCCGGTTGCTCTGTTGGCCCCGCTCTGTTCCGCACCGGCGGGTCATCCGGGTGGGTCGGGTCCGTTTGGGTCGGGCCGGTTTGGGTTGATGAGTGTTCGTTTGCCGTCTGGGCCTCGTGGAGCTGTCGTGCCAGCCTTTGTGGGTTTTGAGGTGGTGATGCCATCGGCATTTGGGTCCGAGGTGTTCGAGGTCGGTGATGCCGCTCTCGGCATACGGAACGATGTGGTCGATCTCGAGGTTCCGTGTCGCGGAACAGCCTCGGATTTCGCATTCCCAGTTGGCGAGCAGCGCAGCTTTTTGGTGTCGGTTGGCTGTCCGTCCTGCGTGCGCAACGGTCCGGACATCGACACCGTCAGTGATGACAATGTCGACAACCGCATCACCGAGGAGCGCCTTGGCGGACGCGACGTCGATGGGTCCGATGCCGGCGATTTCGCAGGTCTCACCGGCGGTGGTGTGCCCACGATGCAACGCTGTGGCGTCGATGCGTAACAGGGCATGCGCCCGTACACCCGAACTTGTACCGCCACCGGCGGGTCGGTCTTCATGGGTTGCTTCGGCCATGCGTACGAGCGCGTCCGCGGCGTACGCGTCGCCCGGGTCTTTGAGTCCTGCTTTTCGTGCCTGGTTACCGACTTGGTTGCAGTACCGGTCCCAGGTCGGTTCGAATCTCGCGGCCTGCCCGGGAGTCAGGGCTATGCCGTAACAACGCATGCCTTCACGGTCGGTCCAGCGACGCGCTCGCCGCAACGAATGTTGTCGCTCCGCACGCTCACGGTCCTGGGCTGCCGCGGCTTTGTCGTGACGGGCCTGCCTGCGTAACGCCTCGAACGTGGCTGATTGTGAAAGTGCCAACAGTCGTTCTTCGGCGTGGGGCGCATCGGTTGCCGCATCGGCGATCTCGCAGGCCTGTTGGCCTGACAAGCGCCCATCGCGCAACAACGCTTTCGTCGCCGAAAGCCCATCAACCCGCCGTGCGGTGTTCGTCTCGCGGATTGCTTCACCAAGCGACGTGCCGGTCTGGGCTGCGAGCCAGTCAGCAGTCGAACGCGACGCACCATCACCGTGTGCCCAGGCGCGCGTCCGGTCAACCTGAGCGAATGCCAACGTTTTGCCTGCGACAGCGAGACGCTCCAACCGGGCGAAGGCCTCCACGTACTCCTTGGCCAAACGCCCATCACAGAGCGCCGCTTCGAAGCCGCCCACCAGGTCATGCAACTGCTCGCCCAACTGCGCCAACGACCGAACGGCCCCGATATCCATACCCCCATTCTCCCAGGAGGGTGTGACGGTTATCAGCCACCCACGCCGGTTTGCCCCACATCGCGGTGGGCTCCTTCGCCGCGACCGCCGAGATGTGAGAGGGGCTGGCGGATGACCTCAAGCGTGATGGGTTCGAGGACGGCGATACCAGAATCATCCTCATCGCTCGGCCGAATCACTGGGTCGACCGTGCGGATCATGGCTGTCTTTAGGTCGCTTTCGGGCGCGACGGTCAGTGGGGCTGAGGTGCGCGACGCCGTTGCGCCACGCGTCTTCGATTCCCAAGTGATGGTGGACCTACTATGACCGGTCACGTGGCGACCGACATGGCGAGGAACCAGCACTGATGAGTCCGGCTGAGGCGGGCATTCCCCTTGCGGGGGGAACGTCGCTCGCGGGCGAGACCCGCGCAGGTGCGCAGCGGGCCGGCGAGACCCGTGAAGAGGTTGTGATCTCCAAGCGCCTGGGGCCTTTCGCTCGCCTGGTCCGGCTCTGGCGCTTTCGCGAGTTGGTGGTCCGCCTCGTCGGGACGGAATTGAAGGTTCGCTACAAGAACAGCGTGCTCGGCTTCGTCTGGTCGATGCTCAACCCGGCGCTGACGCTCGTCGTCTACTGGCTTGTCTTCACCAAGTTTCTTCCCAACGGCATCGATCACTTCCCGATCTTCCTGATGTCGGGCTTGTTGCTCTGGAATCTTTTCAGCGCCTCGATCGGTGGCGCCACTGGCTCAGTGGTCGCGAATGCGGGCATCGTCAAGAAGGTTGCGTTTCCGCGCGAGATCCTGCCGATTGCCTCGGTAGGCGCCGGTGTCGTGCACTTCTGCCTGCAGTCGGTGGTCATGCTGGTTGCCCTGCTGGCGTTTCGATGGGGGGTTGCCTACAGCTATCTGTGGATCCTGATTCCCGCGCTCATCGCGCTGCTGGTCTTTGCGGCAGCGTTGGGGATCCTGTTGGCCGGTATCAATGTCTACCTACGCGACACGCAACATCTCATTGAACTCACGCTCTTGGCGTGGCTGTGGATGACGCCGATCGTGTATCCGTACATGACGGTCGCCACGCGAGGCGACATTGTCGCAACGCTCTACAAGTTGAACCCCATTGTCTGGGTTGCACTTGCGTTTCAGCGCGCGATCTACGGGAAGGTCGATTCTGTCACCGTGATCGACGGCGTACGGACTGTGACCGCCGTCCTGCCGTCCGACGCGAACCACTGGTGGTATGTCTGGCACTTGATGGTGGTCTTCGGGATCTCGTTCGGGATTCTCATCGGTGCGCTGACGTTTTTCGGTCGCGTCGAGGGCAACTTCGCCGAGGAGCTCTAGCAGACATGGCAAACGCTGTCTCGATTCGCGGGGTTTCGAAGAAGTTTCGATTGGTCACGGAGAAGCACACGTCGCTCAAGGAGACGTTGATCCGTTTTGGGCGTAGTGAGTACACCGACTTCTGGGCCCTCGAGAACATCGACCTCGAGATCGCCCAGGGTACGACGGTGGGTTTGCTCGGCCACAACGGGTCGGGGAAGTCGACGCTTCTCAAATGCATCGCCGGGATTCTCCAACCCACGAGCGGCGAGATCCGCACGGTCGGGCGAATGGCAGCGCTCCTCGAACTGGGCGCCGGCATGAATCCGGAGCTCACCGGTCGCGAGAACGTGTACCTCAACGGTGCGATTCTGGGATTCTCCAAGCGCGATCTCGACCGCCGATTCGATGACATCGTCGGTTTCGCCGAGCTCGAACAGTTCATCGACACGCAGGTGAAGTACTACTCCTCGGGAATGTACGTGCGCCTCGGATTCGCAGTGGCGGTCAATGTTGATCCCGACATTCTGCTGGTCGACGAGGTGCTGGCGGTCGGGGACGAGGCCTTTCAGCGTAAGTGCCTCGATCGCGTCAAGGAGTTCCAGAAGGACGGTCGAACGATCGTCGTCGTGACACACGCCGCCGATCTTGTACGCCAGGTGTGCGTCGGCGCCGCGGTGCTCGATCACGGTCACATGGTCTTCAAGGGTTCGCCGGGCGAAGCAGTCCGCACGTTTCGCGAGCATCTCCTGAAGGGTGACGCGTACGCGACCGAAGCGGCTGACGACGGCGATGCGAGCGATGCAGGCGATGCCGGCGGTGACGCCGAGGCGAGCACGCGCATCACCGTCACGACGAAGCCCGTCGAGATCACCTATGTCACCGTCGAGCGTGAGGTGCTGGACCGTCCCTACCTGATTCCGGGTGAGCCGCTCACGGTGCGGCTTGGGTACGAGGCCTTCGACACAATTCCCGATGCAACGTTTGGCATTGTCGTGTACGACAACGATGGCGAGGTTGTCTACTCCACCTCGTCCGCGTTGCTGGGTGCTCCGACCGGGCCATTTCTCGGCGTCGGCGAAGTCGTGTTCAGATTCGAGGGAATACCCCTGCTCGACGGTAGCTACCCGATCAGCCTGGGGATCTCCTCAACAGACTGGGGCATCGTCTATGACTGGCGCGAGCAGTGCTGTTCGTTCCAGGTGATGAATCCCACTTCGACGCAGGGCAGAGTGCAGTTGGCCATGACCGTCGCAGTCGAGCAGGGCGTCGCGGCGCCCGACACCGCAGTCGGGTGAGCGGCACCGGGGCGAGTGGCACTGGGCTGGGCGGCACAGGTGCGCTTGATCACAAGCGGCTACTCGCCGAGATAGATGCCGAAGTTCGCGAACGTCGGGAGAGCGGCGACATTCCCCCTGACTTCGAGCGTGAGCTCGAGGCGGTGTTCAATCGTTTTGCACCGCCGAGTGTGTCCGACGATTTCGACTCGGTGCTCGAACGGGCCGAACGTCTGACGTTGATCGATGCCGACGCGCCAGTTGCCTCACGTCTACCGGCTGGAACCTTCATCAAGAAGGTGTTGCGCAAGCTCACCGGGTTCATCGTTGCCTACGTTGCGCGGAATGTCACAGCTTTCGCATCGACGATCACACGAGCGCTCAAGTTGTTGGGACGGCGCGTGGACCGTTTGGAAGCAGCGGTCCCGGCCGCCGATCCACACGTTTTGGAAGAGTTGGCGGCGGTGGAGAAGTCTGATCTGTCGCTGTGGTCCGATCGGGTTCGCGCGAGCCTGACGGGCGGACCCGAGGTTCCGGGCCGCATCGCGGTTGTGGAATGCGGCGGTGGGCAGCTCTTGGCATCGTTGGCTGCGGCGGGGCTCGATGTTTATGGCGTGGAGCCCGATGTCGATACGGCCGATGAGTTGGTTGACGCCGGCCTCGAGGTACGCGCCGATGATGCGCGAACGCACCTCCGGCGCGTGCCACCGCAAGCGCTTCGAGCGGTGGTGTTGGTCGGGTGTATCGAGCGGATGCCCGTCGGCGCGTTGTTGGAGCTCGTCGATCTTGCTACGTCCCGGGTCGTGCCTGGCGGACGTGTGGTTGTCGTCAGTCGTTCACCGAGCATGCCTGGGATCACAGATGATGCTGCCACGATCGCGGCTGATCTCATGCCGGTCCGGCCGTTGCATGCACGTACCTGGGAGCATCTTCTCGCCGTCCGTGGACTGATTGATATCAGCACAGAGCTCGAACCAACGGCAGCGCTCGAGCCGCTTGTGCCCGTGGCCGGTAACGACGAGGTGGCGAGGGTGATGAATGCCAACCTTGCGCGGTTGAGCGCAGCATTGTTCGGCGCGCCGAGCTATCTCGTTGCCGGGACCTGTGCTCGCGAGTGATGGCGGCGATCCATCAATTCTTGCCAACAATTGCGCCGCGCGACGCAATTGGTAGCCATGCACTGTTGCTGCAGGACGCACTGCGTGAACTTGGATTCGAATCGGAGATCTACGCAGAGAACCGTCACCCGGACGTCCGGTCGCGCGCACGTGACTACCGAAGCTTCCGTGGTACTGGTTCGAGTGGTGCGACCTGGCTGATGTACCAGGCCTCGACGGGCTCACCACTCGCCGACTGGCTCGCGACTCGACCCGAGCCCGTCATCATGAACTATCACAACATCACGCCGCCGGAGTTCTTCGCCGGATGGGAGCCGGTCGTTGCTGTAGAGCTCACGGTGGGGCGTCGCCAGCTCAAGCGCCTTCGTTCGCGTACGGATCTTGTCATCGCCGATTCGGCGTTCAACGCGCAGGAGATGCACGACCTTGGCTATGAGCACACATCGGTTGTTCCGATCATGTTCGATCCTCAGACCTTTGGGCGCGACGTCGATCAAGCGACACTGGACCGATTGCTCGCGGCAAAGCGCAGCGGTGGCGCCGACTTACTGTTTGTCGGGCGGATCGCGCCGAACAAGGCGCAACACGACCTGGTCAAGCTTCTCGCGTTCTACCGAAAGGTGTACGACCCCGAGGCGCGCTTGCACCTGGTAGGAGTGGATTCGTCGCATGCTTATGGCGACACGATCCGTCGTTACGCAGGCGCGCTGGGCCTTGCTGATGCGATCAACTTCGTGGGATCCGTCACTGCCGACGAGCTCACGGCATATTTTCAAGCTGCCGACGTGTTCGTCTCCGCCTCTGAACATGAGGGCTTCTGCGTCCCCCTGTTGGAGGCGATGCATCACCAGGTCCCGATCGTTGCCTACGGCGCGACAGCAGTTCCCGAGACGCTTGCCGGCGCAGGATTGGTTCTACGGACGAAGGAACCTTCGACGATGGCAGCAGCGGTCGATCGAGTCCTTCGCGATACGCGGTTGTGCGCCCAGATGGTCGAGGCCGGAACTGAGCGCCTTGCGTCTTTCGATCTGTCGCGCACGCGCGGCAGTCTCGAAGCGGCGATCGGAGCGTTGATGGACCGTACGCGATGAGCACGGTCCATCAGTTCGTTCCAACGCTCGAGCCCGGAGCCGTCGGGAATCACACCATGGCGGTGCAACGGGCGTTGCGTCAAAACGGTTATGTCTCGGAGATCTTCGCAGAACACATACACCCTGCAATGGCGCACAGCGCTCGCCACTACAGCGACTATGGCCGAACGGTGCCCGCGAATCCTGACGACTGCCTGCTCTATCACATGGCAATCGGTTCACCGGTCGCCGACTTTGTCATGGCGCGTTCGGAGAACAAGGCTGTCGACTACCACAACATCACGCCGCCGGAATGGTTTGCGGCGTGGGAGCCGGATCTCGTGCACGGCTTGGCATGGGGGCGCCATCAGCTTGCGCAGCTTGCGCAGCACGCCACGTTCGCGATCGCGGATTCTGCGTTCAACGAAGCTGAGCTCCGTGAAATGGGATACACGAACACGGCGGTTGTCCCGATCCTGCTCGATGGGGAAGCATTGGAACATCCGGTCGACGAGGAGCGCAGGGCCCAACTCGCTCAGGACAAGGCGCGCGGAGGGATCGACATCCTGTTCGTCGGTCGTCTCGCTCCGAACAAGGCGCAGCATGACCTGGTGAAGGTGTTGGCCGCGTATCGGCGACTCTATGACCCGATGGCGAGGTTGCGTCTCGTTGGCGGCGCTTCATCGCAGCGTTATCGAGATGCGATCGAACAGTTCTCGTATGAACTTGGTCTCGCCGACGCGGTCGAAATCGTGGGGTCGGTGAACGCCGGAGAGTTGGGCGCGTATCACCAGGGCGCGGATGTGTTCGTGTCGATGTCACAACACGAGGGATTCTGTGTTCCGTTGCTCGAGGCAATGCACGCCGAGGTGCCGATCGTGGCGCGTGCATCGGCCGCGGTTCCTGAGACGCTCGGCGGCGCTGGAGTGCTCTTGCGCTCAGGGAGGGCCGATCGCTACGCAGCGGCGATTCATCGCATCACGACCGATAATGCGCTACGCGCGGCGTTGGTGCGTGCAGGCTCGCGGCGCCTCGCAGACTTCTCGCTCGCACAGACGACTACGACGCTGATCGACACCATTGCGAGCAAACTCGGCACGGCGAGAACGCGAACCGGAGTCGTGACATGAAGATCGCGTTCGTGACTCCCCGATATGGCGAAGAGGTCATCGGAGGTGCTGAGCATGGCGCCCGCATGCTGGCGGAGCGCCTCGCGGCAATGCCGGATTGGACGGTCGAAGCGCTCAGTACCTGCGCGCGCGCAGTTCGAGTACCTGGGCCAACTGGTATCCGAGCGGTGACAGCGACGTCAACGGTGTGATGGTCAGACGCTTTCCCGCGTCGGGACGTGATCCTGCATTCGATGAACTCTCGACGCCCATCCTGAGCGCGCCGCACTTGGCGTCACCCGACGCCGAGCGCCAATGGATCGAGCGTCAGGGACCAGTGTCGTGGCCATTGATCGACGCGATCCGTGCCAGCGATGCGGACCTTGTCGCGTTCTATCCATATCTGTATCACCCGACCGTGGTCGGAATCGGCGAGGTCGGCGACCGTGCAGTCCTGCACGCGGCGGCGCACGACGAGGCACCGATCCATCTGCCGTGCTTTCGCTCGGTATTCGCAGACGCGGCGGGTCTGGTGTTCCATACCGAGCACGAGCGACGTTTTGTCGAGCGGGTTTTTCCGGTCGCGCACCACCACCAGATCGTGATGGGTCTCGGCGCCGATGCTCAGCCGGGCGACGCTGCTGCGGCGCGTGCGCAATTCGATCTCGGTGATCGTTCATATTTGTTGTGCCTCGGGCGAGTCGACGACGGCAAAGGAACCAAGGCACTGGCGCACTATTTCGCGCAGTACAAGGCTCGTAACCCTGGTCCGCTGTCGCTCGTTTTCGCTGGACCGGTTGTGCATCAACCGCCGCAGCATCGCGACATCGTGGTCACAGGTGCTGTCGACGAGGACACCAAATGGGGTTTGTTGCGGGGTGCGACCGCGTGCGTATCGCCCTCGGCTTTCGAGTCATTCTCGATCGTGTTGATCGAGTCATGGAACGCAGGTGTACCAGTGCTGGTCAATGGGCGATGTGCGGTTACACGCGAACATGTCCAACGCTCTGGCGGGGGACTCGCGTATGAGAGCTATTGGGAGTTCGAAGTGGCGCTCGACACCTTGTCGGGGTCGACGCGACACAGGTCGAGGCTTGCCGAGCGCGGTGCGGCGTACGTGGATGCGCACTATCGGTGGGATCACGTGATGGCACGCTATGTCGGCTTTCTCGAAGGCCTCATCGCACGACGCAACGCCCGACGCGACCCCAAATAGGGCGCGCTGTAGGGTACGCCCGCCAATCCGTCGATCCCTCGATCCCCCAGGTGTCATGACTCAACCACTCGCGCAGCGTGTTCTCGGGTTCGGGCGCCGGCTCATCGGCAGGCATTCGGACGGCCCGCCCGCTGCCTACGATCCCGCGTGGGAGCCGGTGAACACGCCGATGCCTACGTTCCCTGGTGTCATCTCGCAGGCGTGCACCCAGTCTCAGCTCGAGTCGACGGAATACCAACGGTGGGCGACACTCCTCGATGAGCGGCCGCTGATGCATCGCAAACAATGGGAGTGGTGTTACATCGTTCAGGCGCTCACCGAACGAGGCTGCGTCGCACCGGGGCGGACCGGTCTGGGCTTCGGCGTCGGGACCGAGCCAATCACTGCGTACTTGGCGCAGCAGGGATGCGACATCCTCGCGACGGACCTTGCGTCGGACGACAAGTTCGCGGACCACTGGGAGTTGATGGGCGAGCACGCACGCGACTTGTCATCGCTGAACGATCGGGGGCTCTGCCCGCCCGAGGACTTTGCGCAGCGCGTGGGTTTTCGTCCGCTCGATATGCGTGCCATACCGAGCGATGTGCGCGACTTCGACTTCACGTGGTCGTCCTGTGCTCTCGAGCACCTGGGTAGCCTCGATGCCGGGTGGGACTTCGTGCGGTCGTCGCTGGATTGCCTCAAGCCTGGCGGAATCGCGGTGCACACAACGGAGTTCAACGTCAGCTCGAACATTCGGACGATCGAGCGCGGTCCGACCGTTGTCTACCGTCGGAAGGACGTGGAGGCACTGGTGGGCGACTTGCGTTCTGAGGGGCACGGAGTCGAGGCAACCTTTGCCTTGGGCGCCGGCGTGCATGACCGACACATCGATGCGCCGCCCTGGTCGAAATCGCACCTAAAGGTGTATTTAGGGAGCTTCGTGCTCACCTCCTTCGGCATTGTGATCCAAAAAAGAAGGGATTAACGCCGAACCCCTGCTTCAGCGTGCGAGCGTCGACGTCGATGTTGTTCCGAAGTTCCCAATACGGAGGAAACGATGATTCGAGCGATTCGTCTGTTGTCTACATCGGCGGTGTGCGCGGCACTCCTTGGCGCGGCGAGCATTATCCCCGCCGCGTCGGTTGGCGCGACGACGAGTACGCCGACGCCGGTCTGGTCCAAGGGGCTCCCGGGTTGGGATCGGTCCTCATCGCCGACGATCGCCGATGTCGACGGCGACAGCATCCCTGAGATCTCGTTCGGAACCCAGGACGGCTGGGTGCATGTCCTGAAGCATGACGGCAGCGCATTGCCCGGTTGGCCGCAACCCGCAATCGTCAAAGGCGGCGCCACCTCCGTGGACAGCACGCCCGCGGTCGCGGACCTCGACAACGACGGCTCCGTGGAAATCATCGTCGGTGTCGGGTCCACATGGAGGTACCCGCAGCATGGTGGTGTCGTTGTATTCAACAGGGACGGCTCCGTTCGGTGGCGCTTTCAGACCAAGGACAGCTTCAACACCAACACGATGTCGGTCACTCCTGACGGCTACAGCGACGGTGTCTACGCAAGTCCTTCGATCGGGGACGTCGATGGTGACGGCAAGCTCGACGTTGTATTCGGCGCGTGGGACTGGAATATCTATGCGCTGAATCGCAATGGCGGAATGATTTCGGGTTTCCCGTTCTTCAACGACGACACGGTGTGGTCCTCGCCCGCGTTGTACGACGTCGACGATGACGGGCGGATGGAGATCTTCACCGGCGGTGATGCCAGCACTGGTCACATTGAGAACTGGGCGGGTGGGGTCGTTCGCGCGCTCGACTGGCAGAACGGTGTTGTCAAGGAACTCTGGAAGCAGCGGCCCAATGAGGTCGTGGATTCCAGTCCCGCAATCGGCGACATCAACGGCGACGGAAGAATGGAACTGGTCGTCGGCACCGGCGACTTCTACCAGGCCCGCGGTGGCGGTTCGGACCACAACAAGGTCTTCGCATTTCACCTCAACGACGGTTCGCCGGTTCCCGGTTGGCCGGTCACGACAGGTGGCATCAACTGGGGGTCACCTGCGATCGGTGACCTCGACAAGGACGGCGTTGACGACGTCGTCATCGGCAGTCGCAACGGGTGGCTCTACGCATGGAAGGGTGACGGCACCCTCATGTGGGCGAAACCCGGTGATGGCGGCCCTTCCGGCGTTCCGACGGCTTTCCATACGAGCCCGATAATCGCTGACCTCAACGGCGACGGCTACCAGGATGTCGCCGTCGGCAACGGGTGGGCGTTTCACGTCTTCAGGGGCAAGGACGGCGCGCGTTTGCACGATCCGATCGAGCGCTTCTGGAGTTTCGAGAACGCGCCGGCCGTCGGTGATTTCGGCCCGCACGGCTGGAAGCTGATCACGATCGGTTTCAGTACGCCGGCGAACAGCACGCAGATTTCGGCGTACAACATCCCCAAACCCGCCAAGAAGCCGTCGTGGCCGATGTTCCGAAAGGGGCCGCTGCACCTCGCGGCGCCGCCGAGTGGCGGAGACCCGATTCCGGCGGACATGTGCGCACGCTCGAAGAATCCCGAATCGGTCGCGTCTAAGGCATCCGGCAGTGGCTACTGGATTCTGAGTGTTGACGGCAATGTGTACCCGTACGCGGTGCCTGACTTCGGGAGTCCCGCCAAGCTCGGCATCAGGACGCCGATGGTCAACATCGTGCCGACCAAGACCGGTGGCGGATACTGGGTCTTGGGCGCTGACGGCGGCGTGTTCAGCTTTGGCGACGCGACCTTCCTCGGGTCGATGGGCGGCACGGCCTTGAACGGTCCGATCATCGGCATGACGGCGACGCCGTCGGGTAAGGGTTATTGGCTGCTCGGCTCCGATGGTGGCGTCTTCAGTTTCGGTGACGCGAAGTTCTTCGGGTCGATGGGCGCCGCGAAACTGAACGGCTCTGTGATCTCCATATCGCCGACGCCGTCGGGCAAGGGTTATTGGCTGCTCGGCGCTGATGGTGGTGTGTTCAGTTTTGGCGATGCCGTGTTCTTCGGCTCCATGGGTGCAGCGAAACTCAACGCGCCGGTGATGTCGATCGCTCCGAGCCCGTCGGGCGCGGGCTACTGGATGCTCGGTGGTGATGGAGGCGTCTTCAGCTTCGGCGTCCCGTTCAAGGGCAGCGTGCCGGGAACCGGGATCTGCTTCCCGCCGCGGAGCATGCAGATCCGTCCGACCATCACGGGCCACGGTTACTGGTTGCTCTCCGGCACCGGGGGTGTCTACAGCTTCGGTGATGCGTATTTCTACGGTGCTCACGGTGGTCTCGGCCTGTTCAACCGTGCCGTGGACATGGGTGTCCGTCCCTAACCGAGCACAAGTATGTCCACATATAACCCGTTTGGAAACGCTCAGGGGATTGATTCCCTGAGCGTTTCCGCGAATGGCTTCGCCTTTCCCGCGTTACGCCGATTGTTTCGGAAGGTGGGATCGATTCCGATCCCAATCACGCAGTGCGGGGTTTCGGGACGCAGGGATGCAGCAACGGACAGGATCGAAGCGGACGCGAGTTCCGGGAGAACGCCGCCAACGTCGCGAACGGCGTGTTCGGCGCGTTCGGCGTGGGCGTGTGTTGTGTCTCGTGCTTCTTGCGGTGGCCCTCGTGGCGCTGCCGAATACGACGGACACCGAGTCGGTCCGGATCGCCCAGCTCAGCGGTGCGACAGCAGGCCGAGCAGCGGTCGCGGCGGATGCGGTGCTGCAAGTGAGTGGTCACGGCTACGGGCACGGTCGCGGTCTCGGCCAGTGGGGCGCATATGGCTACGCGAAAAGGGGCTGGACCGCGGAGCAGATCGTGCTCCACTACTACACAGGAAGCGCGATCACCCAGCGTTCGGGAGAGTCGGTGCGGGTGCGCATGGATTCAGAGGACACGACCGACACCGTGGTTGGGGCTGCGCTGACGGGCGCCGGGTTCGAGGTCTTGGCCGGGTTCGCGACCATTGTGGGAAACAGTGCCTCGTGCGTGCTCGCTCGAGCGGTGTCACTGGGTGGCGGCGACTACCGCATCGAGTGTGCGCCGGCTTTTGCTCCATGGCAGGTCATCACGCCGAGCGTGAAGGGCCCAGTCCTGTTCCGTGCGCGAGCTCCGCAGTCGGACAATTTCGATGACAATCTGCAAGTGGTACTGCCCGAAGGAAATCGCTGGCTGCGTGGCGATGTCTGGGCGGCATGGAATGGCACGCGGCACACGACAGTGAATGCGCTCGGCGTCGATTCCTACATCCGCAGCGTCATCGCTTTGGAGATGTCGCCCTCCTGGGGTTCGTCCGGCGGTGCGGCGGCGCTGAGCGCGCAGGCGATCGCCGCGCGTTCGTACACGCTCGCGTCAAAGGCAGCGCATGTGGGCGATACCTATGACGTCTGCTCGAGCACATGCCAGTCCTACGGCGGACGCAAACTCGTCGCAGGGGGAGCGACGACGATGGTGGAATACGCCAACACCGATGCGGCGGTGAGTGCGACCGCCGGGATGGTGCTCACGGCAAACGGGTCGCCGATCTTCGCCGAGTATTCGGCGAGCACAGGTGGCTACAGCGCTCCGGCTCGACCTCCCAACCATTCCTGGCGCCGGTAATCGATGAAGGCGACGACATAGCGGGTAATCCAAATCGCAATTGGACGGCGACGATTCCGGTACAGGCAATCGAAGACCGATACCCCACAATCGGCGCATTTGCAGGGATCGACATCACCGGACGCAACGGCTTCGGTGATCTTGGAGGGCGCGTGACCTCGATGGTCGTGCGCGGCTCGGTGGGATCGGTCAAGGTCGGTGGCAAGACCTTTCGTGAGACGTTCGGGTTGAAGTCGGATTGGTTCACGATCGGTGGTGCGGCCGAAAGTGGTCAGTCTCTCGGTGGTTACTATCTCATTGGCGACGACGGCGGCGTGTTCAGTTTCGGTCGTGCGGTGTTTCGTGGTTCGACGGGTGGTATGCGTTTGAACCAGCCGGTGGTGGGCATGGCTCCGACACCTCGAGGTGGCGGCTATTGGCTCGCTGCGCGTGATGGTGGTGTGTTCAGTTTCGGTGATGCGGTGTTTCGTGGTTCGACGGGTGGTATGCGTTTGAACCAGCCGGTGGTGGGCATGGCTCCAACGCCATCGGGAAACGGTTACTGGCTCGTCGCGCGTGATGGTGGTGTGTTCAGTTTCGGTGATGCGGTGTTTCGTGGTTCGACGGGTGGTATGCGTTTGAACCAGCCGATCCTGGACATTGCGGTAACGCCGTCGGGGAGCGGATATTTCCTGCTCGCAGCCGACGGGGGAGTCTTCGCATTCGGCGACGCCGTGTTCCGGGGAGCGGCACCGAGTAAGTCCAAGGCAGCAACGGCAGTAGCGATGGCTGTCACACCGTCGGGCAACGGTTACTGGATCCTTTCCAAGGACGGCAGGGTTGCAGGTTTTGGTGACGCAACCGTTGCTGGAGGACTTGAAGCAGGCTCGTCGGAGGCCGCTGGAATGACGCCGACATCGAGTGGATCCGGATATGTCCTCGTGACAGTTTCAGGCGCGGTAACGAGCTACGGCGACGCTCCGAAGATGGGAAGTATCGGTGACGTGGTACCGACCTTTCGTGGTCGCGTCATCGGGATCGTCGGTGTCTCATGAACTCTGATCACGTGGGATGCGGTTGTTCATCCGAAAGTTCGCGGACATGCGCCTTCAGGACTCGCGGAAGCAACCGAGGAGATGGCTGCTGCCAGCCGTGGCGTGACGCGACGCGACCTGCTTCGCGCCGGAGCCATCGGCGGAATGGGCGTAGCAGGTTTGATGGGTCCATTCGGCCGTGGCGTTGTGCCGGCCTTCGGCCTCGGTGAGCGTGCTCGCAGCGCACATCGCAGTTCGGCTCGGGCGCGGGCGCTGCGCCGCCCTGACTGGCCTCAACCAACGGTAAGGACGCGCGCCGAGTGGGGGGCCAACGAGCTGTTGCGTAGGCCCGGCCAGGTCCACGAGCTCAGCGTTACGAAGCTCATCGTGCACCACACGGTGACACCGAACTCGCCGACGGATCCCGCTGCTGTCGTGCGGAGTATCTATACGGACCACACCCGGCCGTCGCACCCTGAGCAATACATCGACCTGGCGTATCACTGGCTCATCGACCAGCACGGGACCATCTATGAGGGTCGGTGGGCGCGGGACTACCCGGCGGGTGTCCCACATAGCGGTGATGATGTCAATGGTTCCCAGGTACGTGGCGCGCACGCACTGCACACCAACACGAGTAGTTGTGGCATCGCGATGCTGGGAACCTTTACGTCGGGTGTGCCCACCGAAGCTGCGATCGAGAGTCTGGTGTCGGTGTTGGCCTGGAAATGCGCTCGATGGGGAATCGATCCCCAAGGCGCTGATACCTACGTCGACGGACGCACCTTCCCCAACATCTGTGGGCACCGTGACACCAGTTCCACAGCGTGTCCCGGCGGTCCGCTGCACGCCAAGTTGCCGGAAATCCGCCAACGGGTCGCGAACAGGCTCAAGGCGGGCGAGAACGGTTACTGGATTACCTCGACGACCGGAACGCTCGCTTTCGGCGACCTTCCTGATCTCGGTGACCCGCGTCGGGTCGGGCTGCGACCAACGATTCGTGCCATCGTCGGGCATCCCACACAGCTTGGATATTGGATGCTCGGCTCCGATGGCGGGGTCTTCAGCTATGGCAGCGCCGGCTTCTTCGGTTCGACGGGCGGGATGCGTTTGAATCAGCCGATTGTTGGGATGGCGCCGAGTCCGTCGGGGAATGGGTACTGGCTGTGTGCGTCTGATGGCGGGATTTTCAACTTTGGGGATGCGCAGTTCTTCGGTTCGACCGGTGCGTTGCGTTTGAATCAGCCGATTGTTGGGATGGCGCCGAGTCCGTCGGGGAATGGGTACTGGCTGGTCGCGCGTGATGGTGGTGTGTTCAGTTTCGGTGATGCGGTGTTTCATGGTTCGACGGGTGGTATTCGTTTGAATCAGCCGATTGTTGGGATGGCGCCGAGTCCGTCGGGGAATGGGTACTGGCTGTGTGCGTCTGATGGCGGGATTTTCAACTATGGGGACGCGCAGTTCCTTGGTTCGACGGGTGCGTCGGCCTTGCCTCAGCCGATCATCGACATTGCGGCGACGGCGACTGGCGCCGGCTACTGGCTACTCGCGCGCGATGGTGAGATTTTCGCCTTCGGCGATGCCCCCTACCTCGGCAGTGCGGCAGGAAAGGGTTTGCAGGCGGTCGGCTTCGCTGCCCGTGTGAAGGCACGCGGCTGAGGCGTCCTCACGCCTTGTAGCCTGGCTTACCTAGGTTCTCGCGTTGCCATCCGACCGTCTGGAAGTCGTGCATGCAGGTTTCGAAGAGATACGCCGTGATGTTGACCATCATGGCGGTCGTGTGCGGCTTGTCGGCGGTGTTGACCTATCCCGAAGTCGCCGCGGCCAGCGCACCTGGTGAGGCCGCATCGGCCGTTGGCGGGACAGTCGGGACTGTCGGGACGGTCGAATCCTCACCGGAGCCCGGTGCGACGCGGCTGATCGTCACCACGAGGACGCAGGGACGCGGGCCCCTCGCATCCACTGCATCAGCAGCGGCGCTGGCGACATCGGCTGATTCGATCGCTGCGGCAGTGGATGGGTCAGTGCAGAGCATCATCGGGCCGTCCACCTTCTCGCTGGACGTGCCGTCGGCACAAGTCGACGAAGTCCGTCACGAGCTCGAGGCGCTTCGAGGCGTACGCGCCGTGCAAAGCGACCATGTGTATCGCGCATTGTTGGTGCCGAATGATCCATGCGTGTTGAAGTGCCCGTTCGCACTGCCGGAGCAATGGGGGCTGGCGAAGATCAACGCGGCGCAAGCTTGGGATGTCTCGACCGGCGACCCAGGTGTGTTGGTAGCGGTGTTGGACACGGGTGTTTCGGTCACGAATGCTGACTTGGTCGGGAAGGTGATCACAGGGCCGACCTATGCCCCGAGCGCGTTCCTTCCAGCTTGTGGAGCGAACGCCCCCGTCGACCACGGCACGCACGTGGCGGGCATTGTCGCAGCAGCGACCAACAACGGTTTCGGTGTGGCCGGTCTGGGGTGGAACACTCGCGTCCTATCGATCAAGGTGCTCGACGACTACGGCTGCGGTAACGATTCCACGGTGACCAAGGGTATCTACGCTGCGGCTGACACCGCTGGCGTGCGGGTCATCAACTTGTCGCTGGGCGGTGCGTGCGATGGGCTGAAGGTCGATCCGTGCCCGAGCCCGGCGTTGCAGGCCGCAATTACCTACGCGCAAAGCAAGAACATTGTGGTGGTTGCCGCCGCCGGTAATGGTGACGGTGAATCCGGTGTGACGACGCCGACATATCCGGCCGCATTCGACAAGGTCGTTGCGGTTGCCGCGAGTGATCCTTCGGACAACCTTGCCGGCTTTTCGAACTACGGTCCGTGGGTCGACATCGCGGCGCCCGGCGTCGGGATCACCTCGACATACATGGGCACCTACGCGTCGGGCGAGGGGACCTCGGCCGCGGCGCCGTACGTTGCCGCTACCGCTGCCCTGATTTTCGCGAGCGCGCCGACCAGCAGCGCCGACGCGGTGATCGGTCGCATCTATACCAATGCGGACTACATCACAGGGACCGGCTCGAAGATCGTGCACGGACGCCTTGATACAGGTGGGGCGCTCGCCAATCCGCCACGGGGATACTGGCAGGTCGGTCTCGACGGTGGCGTCTTCTCCTTCGGTACCGCGCAGTTCTTTGGTTCGACGGGCGCGATGAAGTTGAATCAGCCGATTGTCGGTATTGCTGCGACGCCGTCCGGCCTTGGTTATTGGTTGGTCGCGCGTGATGGCGGGATCTTCTCCTTCGGTGATGCACGATTCTTTGGTTCGACGGGCGCGATGAAGTTGAATCAGCCGATTGTCGGTATTGCTGCGACGCCGTCCGGCCTTGGTTATTGGTTGGTCGCGCGTGATGGTGGGATCTTCTCCTTCGGTGACGCCACCTTCTACGGATCGATGGGCGCGACGACGTTGAACCAACCGATCGTGGGAATTTCACCGACGCCCTCCGGGAAGGGCTATCGGATGGTTGCCGGTGACGGTGGGATCTTCGGTTTCGGCGACGCGATGTTCATGGGTTCGACGGGAGCTCTCAAGCTCGCACAACCGATTGTCGGCATGGCGACGACCATTTCGGGAGCGGGGTATTGGTTGGTCGCACGCGACGGCGGCATCTTCGGTTTCGGCGACGCACCGTTTTTCGGATCGTCCGGTGGCGCGGTCGGGTCGTTGCCTGTTGTCGGGATGGCCGTCACGCCGTCAGGCGCGGGTTACTGGCTGTTGCGCCTTGACGGTACCGTCGATGCGTTTGGCGACGCGCCGAATCTCGGCAAGGCCACGGTCGGTACGTTCGCGATCGGTATCGCCGATCGCCCTTGAGCACCAGCGTTCTCATTGGCGGTGTTCTGACGGGGTGCGTGGGCTGGTGGTTCGCGTGTGTTGATATGACCTTCATCTGAGTGGGTTTTGACATTTTTCCTCGGGGGGACACTGTCGGGGACGTGGTGTCGAGGTCGGGGGTGGTCGTGGCTCGTCGCTGGGTGGGGTTCGTGGTGTTGTTGCGTCGGTATGTGGCGTAGCGCTGTTTGCGGTTGGTGCGGTCACAGCTGATCGTGTTGTGGATCGTGATGCGGGTCCGGCGGGCGCGGCGCCGCAGGTGTTGACCGAGACGGGTTTTCTGCCGGTGACGGGTTTCGGGTCGCGTTCGGGTGCTGCGGTCGTGTGACTGCGGTGCGTTGTGCTGACGGTCGTGTGCTGCGGTCGCGTGGACGGCGTTCGAAGCTGTTCGTTGTTGTCGCCGACGCTGCGTGCTGGTGCGTCGATTCCGGTGACGTTACGACGTGTGCCGGTTATCGGTACCGGACGATTCGATTCTGAGCTGCGCGAGGATCGGAGCGTGGCTGCGAGGTGTTTCATCCTGCGACTGGGCGATGGGAGCAGGTGGCGACGCCTGCGCCGTTGGCGCGGCCGTCCGCGTTGCCGGCTGATCCGTTGCCTGATGCGGTGCGTTGCGTTGGTCGAATCCGGTGATTGTGGGTACGACGTCCGATGGTCGGGTCGTGATCTCGATCGGGTGGATGAATCAGGTCCAGCGTGAGTACTGGGTGTTTTCGCCGCGGACGTTGGCGTGGGAGTCTTTGGGCAATCCCGGGAACGCGAAGGACGCGTGCATGGTCGGTGATGACCTGGTTGCCTTGACGGGCAAGTATGAGCATGGTGGTGAGGTTCTCGCGTTGGACCCGGCGTTTGATGCTTGCCCCTGGCGGGGTCGTCGCGTCGAAGCCGGGTGTTGCGGGCTGGGTGCAGCCGTCGTTGTTGGTGTTGTCCCTCAAGCCCGGTGCGCCGGTGTCGGCCCCGGCGCCGGCTGGTTGGGTTCAGACGGCGACCGCTTGGTGGTGTGAAGTATCCGACGATGCCTCCTGATCTGTGGTGTATGGGTACGGAGTGCGATGTTGGTTGGCTCGGGTGGTGTGGGTTCGGTATCGGGCCAGCGTTACGTGTTCGATTTCGTCTCCGGTGCATGGTCCGAAGCGGCGGCGCCTCCTGGCCCACCGGCGGGCGAGTTTGTCGGTGGCGTGTTCGACAAGCCGGTGTGGACGGGTACAGAGTTGGTGTTCTTGAACAAGCTCCCCAATGTCGCGAGTAGCGGGGGGATCGATGCTGCGTGGTCGTTGTTGCCTGGTCGTGCGTATCGGCCAGCGACAAATACGTGGCGGGTCACTCCGCAGGTTGACGTGGTGGCGGAGTCTCCGGTGTGGACCGGCAGCGAGATCGTGGATTACGCGAGCGAGTTTGTCGGGATTGGTGCGTCTCGTTTGCCGGGCGTTGCTCGGTATAACCCGAACTGACGAGGGAGAGCCAGATGAGTGGTATCAGACGCCGCCTTGTCGTGGGGTTGGCTTTCGTTGTTGCCGGCGCGTTGACACGAATCGGTATCTTCCCCGCAGAGCCTGCAGAGGCCTCACCTCGCAAGGGCACACGATCAGGCAACGCAACCCGAGCATTGACCCAGCCGACAAGTGGTCTCCAAAACGTCCTCACCTGGAACATGTGCGGCTGGTTCGGCCCGTTGCGGCACAAACATGGTGGCGCCGTGGCAGACAGCGTATGCCTATATCTATTTCTCGTCGGCGCGTCCAAGAGCCGTCATGCTCCAAGAGGTCTGCCAACCACAAATGTCTGAACTCAACCAAGTGTTGCCGCAGATCGGCGATACCGGCGCGAAATATTGGTCCAACGAGAACATCAATAGTGCCTGCATTAACCATGGAAACGCAGTCTTCTGGCAGGGCGGCAACGCCAATAATGCATCGACATTCGCCTACAGCACGCAAGGTGGTGAAAACGACGTTCGTGGCTACGTTTGTGGACAGGCGGCGAGCCCGCTATTTCTTGCGTCTTCTACGCACCACGCTGCCCTGGGTCCCAATTCTGGGGTGCGGGCCCAGCAGCGCACAGAGCTCCGTACCAAGCTCGACTGGAAAAATGCTAATAGTGGACCAACCATTGCTGGTGGAGATTTCAACGCGGTACCGCAAGACATGGCCATTTTCTATCCGACCTACCAGGAAGGCGGATCAGAGGAAACCTTCAGCGCACAATTCACGCCGAATCAAAAACTCGACCATATTCTTATTCCGCCATTCAATCATTGGTGTATCACCCATGGCGGTGGCACCACCCAGGACGTATGGCCAAATCCGCTCGCAGAGTTCGCAGGCGATGATACGTCGGACCATCTCATGTACTGGTCATATGCGAGTCTGTGCTGATTCGCCGAGGGGGCTTTGTGCGTAGGCGGGTGCGGGGTCTCTGTGTTGTTGTGATTGTCGTGGTGGTAGCGGGGTTTGCCTGGGCTGTTCGACCGGGTCGCGATCGCGTGCCAACCGTGTCTTTGGGCGATGGCTTCACAGTTGTGGAGGGTTCAGAGCTTCTTGGTGATGTGTTCCCAATGGAGCCCACTCTTTCGTTGGCTGGTGATCGAGGTGCGTGGGTTGCCCATTTCAGGGTTACGGGCAATTCGGTGAAGGTCATGAATGCGTATTTGGAGCAGGCACGTCGCGCGAAGTATGAGACGGCTGCGCAGTGTGTCTTCTCGCCCCCATTTCAGAAAGACCCCTTCGACACCCGCCAGTTTCCGTGGGTCCAGGTTTCTGACCGTCTCCCGAAGAGGAGTCGTGAGCGTGACCTGACATGCGAAGGGTTGGGGGTGATTCGCGATCGTGGATCGATCGTGGGTCTTGTACGTATCGACTTGATTCAGGGTCAGCGTATTGAGCCGGTCGCTGGTAAGGGTCCTGGTGGTATAGCGAATGGTTTGACAATGACGGTCACGCGTGTACCGGTGGGTGTTGAGATATGGGACGACGACCTGAAGTGGGCAGGCGTTTCAGAACTGCCAATGGCGAACACCGTCGACCGGGCGGGCAGGAAAGTTGATCCTCGGGTTTGGCCGCGGAGTCTTCCCGGGAGTTGGGAACGCGGTGTGCCTGGTCCGCCTCGCCCAGTTGTGGTCCCGGTTGCGGGGCAGCGCTTCTATCCGAAAGGGTCTGCCAAACAAGCCTGGAAGGTCGCGAAGGTCGAGGAAGGCACCAAGATTGTTGCTGTGGTGGGGCGCGTGGGCCCCTGTGGACCTGGTAATGGTGTCGTTCTCGTGGGCAAGGTTGTCGGCGATCGTGACGCGGCGGTCCAGGCGTATGCCCGGCAGCTCAGTGAGGTGATGTTCCCCGGAGAGAAATACGGGTTCTTCGATGTAGGCATTTCGGAGAGCACGTTTCGTGGCCAGCGTGTCACAGTCGTAGAAGCCTCAAGTGTAGACACCGGTGAGAACTCAACGACAATTGTTGCGGTCGGTGATGAGCATCCGTGGTTGCAGATCATTTCTTGTACCCGGTAGGTGATGGCTGTTGAGTGTGCCGGTGTTGTTTCCTGAGTTTGTGCGTGTTGTTGGTGGCGAGTTGCGGGTTGATCTTGATGGGTGCGTTCCTGCTTCGGCGTTGGCTGGTGCGGGGTTGGATTCGATTCATATGTTGGAGATTTGTGTGTTGATAGAGGAGTTAGGGGCTGAGATTCCTGGAGCCGAACCAGCCGTCGTACCGTGAAGGTGGCTACTCGGGAAATACCTACAATGCTGACATCCTGCCCGACCTTGATGATACGAATAGCAAGCTGGATTACATTCTTCTCCCGCGTGTCAGTCCTCTCCCCATCGCTCCCCATTATTGGTGTCTCCTCCAAGAAGAGGGCACTACCCGGGACGTTTCGCCCAACCCGCTCGCAGGGTTCGCAGGCGATGGGACGTCAGATCACTTGATGTACTGGTCGTATGCGAGTCTGTGCGATCCGATCAATACCTAGGCGGGTGCTGCCCAAAGGCATTTTTGTGGTCGGTGGCCATCTTGGTTCTGGGTGTTAGAGATTCGGGTTCGTGCGGCGGGCTACGTTTGGTAAACGTTCCGTAGTGTCGAGGGTTCGGGTGGGAGTGTTGTGGGTAAGCGGGTGTGGGTGCTGTTTGTTGCTGTGGTTGTCGTCTTGGTCGCGGGTTTTGTTTGGGTGTTGCAACCGGGTAGTGATGACAAGCCTGCCGTATCGTTGGGCAATGGCTTTTCGGTCGCGGAGGGTTCGGAGCTCCTTGGTGCGGTGTTCCCTCTTATGTCTACGGAGATGATCAATGGTGTGGACCGAACTGGCTCGTGGGTTGCGCATTTGCGGGTGACCGGCAATTCGGTGAGGGTGATCAACAGGTACTTAGAGCAGGCGCGCCGTGCGAAGTATGAGACGGCCGCGCAGTGTGTGTATTCGCCTCGATATCTCAAAGATGAATACGATGTCCGACAGTTTCCGTGGATTCAGGTTTCTGCTCGTCCTCCTAAGTGGGCTAGTGAGCGCTACCTGAGGTGTGAAGGGATTGGGGTAATTCGAGATCGTTCTTTCATCGTGGGTCTCGTGAAGGTCGTGTTGATTCAGGGTCGACGTATTGGGCCGTTGGCTGGTAAGGGTCCAGGAGGTATGGCGAATGGCTTGACGCTGTCGTTCAGGCGGTACGAGCCGCCCGTTTTGCAGTGGGACAAGAAGCGGAGATGGGGCGCCATTTCGGAACTGCCATTAGACAGCACAGTCGACTCGGCAGATCGGAAAGTCGATCCCGCGGATTGGCCGCGGACCCTTCCGGCGAGTTGGGAACGTGGGGTGCCGGGTCCGCCTCGTCACGTAATGGTCCCCGTTGCGGGCCAGCGCTTTTATCCATACGCGTCTCGTATGGCGTGGAAGGTGTCCAAGGTCGAGGAAGGGACGCGGATTCTGGCGTTGGTCGGAAAGGATGGCCCGTGTGGCGGAGCTGGGGGAGGGGGTGTGGTTCTCGTGGGGCGGGCTGTCGGCGATCGCGACGCGGCGTTGCAGGCGTATGTCCGTCAGTTCAGTGAAGTGATGGTGCCCGGATGGAAGGACAAGCTTTTCGGTCCTGCACGCGTTACGGAAGAAGAGAAGTTTCGCGGTCAGCGAGTGACCGTGGTAGAGGCTGCCTCGCAAGAAACCGGTGAGACATCAACCACGATTGTTGCGGTTGGTGGTGAGCGTCCCTGGTTGCGGATCATTTCTTGTGTCCGGTAGGTGATGGCTGTTGAGTGGACCACTTTTGTTCCCTGAGTTTGTGCGTGTTGTTGGTGGCGAGTTGCGGGTTGATCTTGACGGGTATGGGATGTCACGGAGCCGCGTGTGGCCGATACGTTTGCGCGGTTGTCGGGGAAGTGGGTGTCGCTTCGGCCGTTGATGCCGGGGGATCACGAGTTCTTGTACAGGATTGCTGTTGATCCGCGGATGATTGTCCGGTGGCGTTTGCGGGGTACGACGCCGAGCCCTGAGCAGTTTCCGCATTTGTTGTGGCAGAACGTGCTTGCTCAGTTTGTTGTGGAGCGGGTGAGTGATCGTATGGCGATCGGTACGGTCACGGCGTATAACGCCGATCATCGCAATGGGATCGTGTATCTCGCTGTGGTGATTGTGCCGGAGTTCGAGAAGAGCGGTTGGGCGTTGGAGTCGGTCGCGATCTTTGTTGAGTATCTGTTTCGGTGTTGGGCCTTCCGCAAGATCTATGTCGAAGCAGTTGAGTTCAACTTCGCGGAGTATTCGAGTGGCCTTGGGAGATACTTTCAGCTCGAGGGCTGTTTGCGCGATCGCGAGTTTTTCGATGGCCGGTATTGGCATGTGTATATCGCGGCGTTGCATCGTGATGACTGGCCGGCGATCGCGCGGCGTCTTGGCCGGCAGGTGGCAGCCGATTCGGGTGGTGCTGAGGGCGCTATTCGAGGCTGAGGGCCTTACGCGTCGGAAAGCGGGACTCGGCGAAAGCCCCCGCTGACGCCGCGCCGACCGACGAAATGCGCGTGGTTCGCGCCGCCGCGAGGAGTTCGCGATCCCCGGTGCTATCGCCATAAGCCCACAGCGTCGGTGTCGTATCGCCGAGGAGTGTGCGGAGGCGGCGAACCTTCTCGGCGCCGCGGACGTTGTCGCCGATGAGGCGTCCGGTGACGCGCTGGTCGTCGTCGATCTCCAATTCGGTGGCAAGTGTCTCGGCAATGCCGAGTTGTTCTGCCGCAGGGCGCACATAGAGCGTGGGTGAGGCGGAAATCACGATCAGGCGATGTCCCTGCGCGCGGTGCCATTCGACACGGGCAGCCATCTCCGGGCGGATCCTTCGCGCGACGACCTCGTCGGCGAATCTGACTGCATGCGTCTGCAACTCGGCGATGCTGAGCCCACCGATGGTCGCCGCCAAGAACGCGGCCTTGACCGTGCCACGATCTGCGCGACCGGCCGCCATGGCGAGGAGCTGACGACTCTGGCGTGCAACGGTCGTCGCAACTCGCGGCGCGCCCACCACGCCGGCGACAAAGGGAATCAAGGTGTCGCGCTGCGTCAGGGTGCCATCGAAGTCGAAGACCGCAACGATGTCACGAGCGGCGCCGGTGCCGCTCGGGCCGCGGCCGTCTTCGGGTTCGGTCACCCGGGAAGCCTGCGGAAGATCGATCGCGGCAGGTGGCGCAGAATCGACATCACCAGGCGCAAGGGTGCCGGTGACCACACGATGGCACTGTTGCGTCGCAGTCCGGTCACGATCGAAGCTGCGACCGCGTCGGCAGTCGTGGAAAGCGGCGCAGGTTTGAGTCCTTCGGTCATCTTCGTGTGGACGAAACCGGGACGGACGATCATCACGTGCACACCTGTACCGGCCAGGCTGTCGGCGAGGCCCTGGTAGTACGAGTCGATCGCCGCTTTGGTGGAGCCATAGACGAACAAGGAGCGCCTGACGCGTTCGCCTGCGACTGATGACAAGAGCACGAGCGTGCCGTGGCCTTGCGCGCGGAGCCGCTCCACGATCGGCATGGTGACCGAGACCACGCCGCGGTAGTTCGTATCGATGAGATCAAGGGCTGCTGTGACATCACGCTCGGCGGTCTCCTGCTTGCCGAGGAGACCAAAGGCGACGAGAACGACGTCGATGTCGCCGTCGCCCGCGCACGCGAACGCGTCGGCAACGGTCTTTTCGTGTGTGTCCGTCGCGTGAGCGTCGAAGGTGATGGTTTCGACCCGCTCGGCTCCCGCAGCGCGCAACTCGTCGGCCACCGGATCGAGTGTGGCGAGAGACCTGCCGGCAAGAACCACCGTCTTGGTGCGATCCGCGACCAGCGCGCGACACGTGGCCCGGGCAATGTCGGAGGTTCCTCCGAGGACAAGGATGGATTGCACGGCGCCGAGAGCGTCCTTCATGGTGCGTTCCCTTTCAATCGGTGGCATCGGGCCGGCTGGTTTCGACAGCTCAAATTGTGGATCCCTACCGAATACCGAGGCGGCGGTCGAGGTCCGAACGCATGCGGCGCTGCGGATCAACGCGGTTGCACACAGATCGGAACTGGTCGAGTTGCGGATACATCGCTTCCAGGAGTTCTGGGCGCAGGCGTGAGTCCTTGGCGAGGTAAACACGCCCACCTGCGCCGGCGATCAGTTCGTCGAGATCGTCGAGCAAGGCGCCGAGCCCGTCGATAGATGCGGGAATGTCGAGCGCCAATGTCCAGCCAGGCGTGGGGAAGGAGAGGTAGTTGTGATTCCCGGGGCCGAAACGCTTCAGCACAGCGAGGAACGACGCGCACTGTGCAGCCGCCAGGCGTTCGAGCGTCAGCCGCACGGTTTCAGCTTCCGAGTCCGGTACCGCGTATTGGTACTGGAGAAAACCTCGTGATCCATAGAGGCGATTCCAGCCGTCGATCATGTCGAGCGGGTGGAAGAACGATGTGATGCTCTCGAGGTGGTCCCGCTGCGACCGGGGAGCCTTGCGGAACCACAGCTCATTGAATGCCTTGATGGAGAATCGATTGAGCAGACCGGTGGGGACGGCGCTCGGTGCACGCACGCGGGTCTTCGGGTCGAATGCCAACGGATCCGACATCCACGCGTTGGTCAGCGCAGCGAGAGGGGCGTGGTCGGCGCGGGTCAACACCGATCGGCCCAACGTTGCGCCGCGTGCGAGGCAGTCGATCCATGCAACGGAGTACCGATAGCGATTGTCGCCCTCGACCATTCTCGCCATGACGTCGTCGAGGTTGTCTGCACGCTCGGTATCCACCAGCATTTGCGATGTTGCGATCGGTACCATCTGAATTGTCGCATCACCGACGACACCGGTGAGTCCGAGGCCACCGGCTGTTGCTCGGAACAGCTCCGGGTCGGACGTTGGGATGATCGAATGGGTGCCCGTCGGCGTATGCACGGTCATTTCGATGACGTGGTCGGAGAAGCTGCCGTCGACGTGATGGTTCTTGCCGTGAATGTCGGCGGCAATCGCGCCGCCGATCGAGACGTGGCGCGTTCCAGGTGTCACGGGAACGAACCAACCTCGTGGGATGTATCGGCGCATCAAGGTGTCCAGGCTGACGCCTGCCTCGAGGCGCAGGATGCCGTCGGCGAGTTTGCTCTCGTCGATCCGCGCGCAAGCTGTGGTGTCAACGACAGTTCCGCCGGCGTTCTGAGCGGCGTCTCCGTAGCTCCGTCCGAGGCCGCGGGCGATCGCTCCGCGAGGTGTTGCCTCGTCGGCGACGACGGGGAGGATCGTTTCGGACGAGGTGGGTGAGACGACGCATGCGGCTGTCGGCGCCGTTCGGGACCAGCCTGTGAGGAGACGACGTGGTGGGGTCATTGGCTAGGAGACGGCCAGACCGATACCGAACACGGCCGCCCAGACGACGCCCAGCACCTGGAGTCGTCGATCGCCGAGAATGACCTCTTCGGGCGCCCCGCCCTTTCCCTGTTCGATGACCAGCGCATACTGCAGGATCGCCAGCACGAACGGCACGATCGAGAGCGTGAACCAGTAGTCGGTGCCGTTGGTGACCGCACCTGCCTTCTCGAGCGCCCAGAGGCAATACGCAGTGATGCACGCGGCTGACGTCACGGAACGTACGTACGTCAAGAAACTCGGCGTATACGCCGCGAGAACCACGCGGTGCGCAGCGGCGTCGTGCGCGAGATCGAGCAATTCGGCATGACGCTTTCCGGTCACGATGAACAGCGCGCCGAATGATGCGACGATGAGAAACCAGTCGGAGATCTCGATGCCCGTCGCCGACCCTCCGGCAATCGCACGGATAACGAAACCCGCAGCCACGGCCGTGAGCTCAACTACAGGTTGATGCTTCAGCCAAAAGCTATAGGTGAGGGTGAGGGTTACATAACCTGCAACTGTGGCGGCGAGGGCCCCGTCGTTGACCGGAATCGACATGGCAATCGCCATGACGAGCAGCACAACGCCGACAATTCCAGCGAGCACCGGATGGACCGAACCGCTGGCGATCGGCCGTTCTCGCTTGGTCGGGTGGAGACGGTCGCGTTCGCGGTCGAGGACATCGTTGAGCATGTACGTCCCGCTCGCGGCGAAACAGAAGGCGATAAAGGCAACACACGTCGGTCCGAGGACGCCAGAGTCGAAGAGCTTTCCGGCAGCCGCGGGCGCGCTCAGTACCAGGACGTTCTTCGCCCACTGACGCGGCCGAGCGGTCCGAAGCAGCGCCAGAGCCGTGCCACCGCCACCGCTCGTGCCGGCGACGGGAGGCGGTGCGTCATGAGGGCGCGAGGGAAAGGAGTCGGGGCCGGTGTGCATGGGGAGAGACCAGCGTACCGGTTGCCCTGTCTGAAAAGGCGCCGGAAGTAACGTCGCCTTCTCGTGAAGGTTGGCCTGTCGTGAACGTCATCGTGTGCATCGTGACCACGGCGGTCGTCGTGTTTGTCAGCGCCGTCGTCGTGGCACGCCTACGACTTCCGGGCGTGCTCCGATCACTGCTCGCGCTCGGCGTTGTCGCGTGCGCGTACGTCATGGCGGTCGTGCTGGTCGCGGGCACGGTCTTGGACAGCTTGTCCGCCAAGACGCTGGTCGGCACCACTACAGGGTCCGCTCTCACCGTTGTCGCCCTCGTTGTTGTGCGCTCGGGTTGGCGAGAGGTCTGGTCGGTCTGGTCGACGCTCTGGCGGCGATGCACCGGGCAGCTGCGGGACTGGCGAGTCCTCGGCCGAAGCCTGAGGGAGAACCCGGTTGCGGTCATCCTGGCGGTGATGGCGCTGGGTCAAACTGCGGCCGCTGCAGCGATCGCGTGGGTCTTTCCGCCATACGCGTGGGATGGCCTTTCCTATCACCTGCCCGCGGTCGCTCACTGGGTGCAGAACGAGCGGATCGGTTTCACGCCCTATTGGATCTACACGAACGTCTACCCGATGAATGCCGAATTGGTGTTCACGTGGCCAACGGTATTGATGGGCAACGACACGTTGGCCGATGCGGGGCAATTGCCGTTCGCCCTGTTGGGCGCGATTGCGGTCGCTGTCATCGCCAGAGCGCTCGGTGTCCGTCGATCACTCGCTGTCGTTGCAGCGTGCATGTTCGTGCTCACGCCGATCGTCGTGATGCAGATGAGCGTCGCCTATTCCGATGTTGCGTTGGCAGGCTTGTTTCTCGCCGCGTTTGCCTTCTGGTTCTGTGCGTTGCAGGAGCTCGGTCTGGTCGGTCGCATCGGTGAACTCGAGCGCGTCGAGGCATGGCGACTTGCGCGCATCGACCTGGTGCTGGGAGGTCTGGCCGCGGGAATGGCAGTAGGGACAAAATCGGTCGGTATTGCCTATGTCGGGGTGCTTGCTGCAGTGCTTGCGGGCCTCGTCGTGGTCGCAGCGATTCGTCGGGAACGGTCGTGGCGTAGCGCTGTAGCAGCAATGGTGCTGTTCGCCGCGCCGCTTCCCGTGTTCGGCGGGTTCTGGTACGCGCGTACTTGGGTGGAGTATGGCAACCCACTTCATCCGTTCACGGTGAGCGTGCTCGGTCGGGACGTGTTCTCCGGCATCGGTCCGCCGGAGCAAACGGTGTTGGCCGGGATGGCTCCGCCTTCGATCGTTGGACGGCCGTGGCCCGAGCAGGTGTGGGCGTCCTGGACGAGCGCACCAAAGCAATACACCTTCGACTCGCGCCTGGGCGGTCTGGGACTCGCGTGGTTATACGGCGGCCTTCCGGCCTTGGCGCTGTTCATGGGTTACGCGCTGAAGCGCCGGCGCGACTTGTTCTGCGCTGTCGTTGTGCCGTTCAGCCTCATCTTCGTGCTGCAGCCGCTGCGTTGGTGGTCACGTTTCACTGTCGTGCTCGCAGGTGTAGGGGCGCTTGCCTTGGTATTCATGATCGAACGCGTCGCACGGACTTCGTGGCGGAAACTTGCGATCGTCCTGCAGTTCGCAGCTTTGGGCCTGGTGCTGGCCGTCACCGGTGCCTCGGCGCGCAGGCATACGAGCGGACCGACCATCGATTGGGCCGAATTCCGGAGCACCCAGGCGATACCGGCAGAAGAACGAACGATCGGAAGGGTGCTCGACGGACAATTCGCGTGGGTCGACAACCTCCGCGACGGCGACACGATCGTTACGCGTTTGCGTGATGTCCCGAATGCATGGGTATATCCGCTCCTTGGGCGGCGATACCAAAACCATCTCGTGATGTTGCCGGATGTCGATGACGTCTCGACCTTGGAGATGCCGCTGGAAAGCTCGCGCGGCGACTATCTCCTGGCGGCGACGGGTGGGACATTGGACCGGCTCGTGCAGCAAATGCCAACGCGATATCGCCTCTTTGTCGACGTGCTTGGTTCGCGCATCTATCAGATCCTGCGCTAGATCGCGGTGCCCTCGAGCGTCACATGGACATTGAGCACGAGGGTGACGACGAGGTAGACCGCGCATCCGAACGCCCAACCGGCCACGCCGAGGCCGTAGGCCTTGAGGGCGATGAGCGCCTGCGCAATGGTCTGGCCGATACGGAATCGGTGGTTGATCTCAAGTGGTGGGCGCGACATCTCGTGTTTGGTGGTGTTGTGGTTTCAGTTTGTGGCGACGCCGACGATGGGTTGTGATGGCGGGTTGTTTCCTAGTGAGCCGTGGAATGGCCGGTCGGAGAAGTTGAAGATGCCGCCGTCTGCGGCGACCATGAGGTAGCCGGTGCCGTTGCGGACCATGCCGACGATGGGTTTGTTGAGTTTGGTGGCGCCCATGGATCCTCGAAAGGTTGCTGTTCCGAAGGCGAAGATTCCGCCGTCGGAGGCGACGAGCCAGTAGCCGTTGTTGTCGGCTGTGGGGACGAGTGCTTGGACGGGGGCGTTGAGTCTGGTGTTGCCCATGGAGCCATGGAAGTTTGCGTCGCCGTAGGCGAAGATGCCGCCGTCGGCGGCGACCATGTAGTAGCCGTTGCCTGATGGTGTTGCGACGGAGCCGAGGACGGGTCCGTTGAGGGTTTTGGTTGAGAGGTCGCCGAAGTGTTTGGCGTCGCCGCAGGTTTGGACGCGGCCGCGGTTGGTGAAGATCCAGTATCCCTTTCCTGTGGGTGTGGTAGAGATGCTGGTTGCTTGTTCGCCTGGCGCGAGGGCGGTGGCGCTGCATAGCGGTTCGGATGTGGCTGTGCCGAAGGCGTTGACGGTGCCGTTGTTGTGCAGGATCCTGTAGCCGTCGCCGCTGGGTTGCGGTTCGAGCTTGACGGCCTTGACGGCGAATCCGATGGCTGGTTGTGTGCGTCCGAGGTTGACTGCGTTGCCGAAGGGGTAGACGGTTCCGTCGGCGCTGAGCATCCAGTAGCCGCCTCCGGTCTCGGTCGCACCCTTAACCTCAACTGCCGGTGCGGGCGGTGCTGGCGGTGCGGGCGGTGCGGGCGGTGCTGGTGGTGCGGGCGGGTTGACGCTCGTCAGAGTGACGTCGTTGCCGTCACCGCCGGCGTAGTTCATCTGCATCCAGATGCCGTCTGCGACGTTGATGGGTACTCCGGGAAGAGCGTTGACAAACTTCCCACTAGTCGGTGAGCTGCCCGTGTTCTCGATCAACATGAAGGACTGGCCCACTTCCGGGTAGTCCGTGAAGGACGTCCTAAGGCTGCTGGAGGATGGAACGGTGGTGTCGCCGATTTGGACTGAGCTGGCACGAAGGGCTGGCCTGTCTGTCCCCGCGTTGGTTCCGCCAAGACGCACGGAGACCGTTCCCCTTCGGATCCTGAACGTCCCGGCAATGTTCAAGACCGAGTGTTGCGCGCCGAGTGGCGCACTCATGAGGTCAACGGTGCCTTCGTCGACGAACAAGTTCGCGATTGTTTCGTCATAGCCTTGTGGGTCGAAAATCGCGCTACCGGCGTCCATAGTTATTGTCGCGGTGTCAGCGATTTGGTTGGCACTCCCCAGAATCAGCGATGCCGTGCTTATCGTGACGTCGCCTGCGATTGCCGTGTTGTCCGAGGTCCGATTGAGGTTCAGATTCTCCCGAGTACCGCGGATGCGGCCGGTGTAGGTCGTGACCCCATTGCCGATGAAGGAGACCGATCCAGATTGCGAGAGTGTCCCACTGCCGGATATTGCTCCGGTGAAAACGAGAGTTTCGCCCAAACGCCACCACTCGCTTTCGGTGCCGACGGCAACGTCACCGAAGAATGTGACAGGCCCCGTTAGCGTTGCCGTTCCAGACAAAACATCGATGTTGACGGAGATTCCATTCGGCGGATGGATGTTTGAAACGATGATTGCGTTAGGTAGGACTGTGCCTGCCGAAAGTTGAAGCGATCCATCGAGAATCGTAATCAGTCCTGTCCCGAGAGCATTGCTGCCGTCGGCGTGAACAGGTGCACCTAGCGTCGTGGTCCCGCCCGAATAGGTCTTCGCTCCTTTGAGTACCAGGGCGCCGCTTCCCGTCACGCGAAGCGTCGCTGGGCCGGCAACGGGCCCAGCGAACTCGACAGTGTTGGGCCAGCCTCCGGCTGACACGGCAACTTCATGGCCATTCAACATGATGGGGCCAGTGAGGGTGGCAGGGCCGTCAAAGCTCAAAGCGGCTGCCATGTTGGGTGGCCCGGTTCCGGCGAGCGAGAAGGGCTCTGCACTCGGTGTGTACTGGCGCCCGAGAGTAAGGCCACCTCCGGCTTGGATGGTTGTGCCGGCAATCGCGGATCCGAGCGAGCCGGCGTAGACCATCCCTTCAGTAACGATTGTGTGACCCTCGTAGGTTGTAGCTCCAGGTATCGACAGCGGGCCCATGCCGGTCTTGGTGATCCCGCCTGGGCCTGTCAAGGCATTTTCAAATCTCAAGGCGCCACCTGCGGGTATGTGTATGCCTCGTTGGCCAACACCGAGGTCGACCGGAACGGAGATCGTGATGTCGCAGGAGGGTGTAGACCCGCACGAGACGTCGCCGGTGATCCTGAGACTGGGTGGAGTGATGCTCCCCGACATGATGGCTAATCGCCCGGTTGCAGTAATGGATGCGATAGCGAGGCCCGGCAGGTCGTCGTATACCGGGTAGCTGTCCGCGGTGCCAGCGAAGACCAGGGAATCGCCATCTTGGGGGACGCCTGTAGGCGTCCAATTTGACGCCCTGGAGAAAGTTGCCGGTTCGACTCCTGACGGTCCCACCCACGTACGGGTGATGGGGGTGGCGCTAGCCGATGGCGCTGCGGCAAGTAGGGCGCCGCATAGGGCGACGACGAGCAGCAAGGCCATGAAACCTGCAATGAACCTGTGGCGTTTCGATGGCTGCATTGGTCGGGCTCCAGACAAACAGCCATAGGCCAAAAGGGATAAGTCAGACAAATATACACCAACGAGGGGCACGGTTGTTCGCCTACCTTCCCGTCCCGCACGGCACGGGGGTGGAGGGCTTAGATATCGACGGCCTCGTGCTCGATCGCCTCGAAGATCCCGGCAGGTGAGTCCGGTACGACACCCTTCATCCGCTGCGCGAGCAGGATCGCAAGGACTGCCGTTGCGCTTCCCGCTCCGGCGCAGAACGCGATGCTGACCTCGAGCGTCACATGGACATCGAGCACGAGGGTGACGACGAGGTAGACCGCGCAACCGAACGCCCAACCGGCCACGCCCAGGCCGTAGGCCTTGAGGGCGATGAGAGCCTGCGTAATGGTCTGGCCGATGATGAAGACACCGCTGCCGGCTGCGAGGACGCTGAGGTCCGTGCGGGCGATGTCGAACTTGTCGGGAAAGATCTTGCTGCCGACAAAAGGACCCAACGCGAAGGCAAGCAGGGTTCCGAGGATTGCGACGCCGACGACTGAGATGAGGAGTCGGCGCAACGCTTCGCGGAAATCGAGGTGTTCGTCGGATGCGGCGAGGCGCGCAAGCTTGGGCAACAGCGCTGCCTGTACCGCCATGAACATCAAGACGGGAATGCGCGCCACGAAGAACGCATTGGTGAAGGAACGCGCCACATCGAAGCTGGCCGTCACGCCCGAGATCATCAGGGCGAGGTAGGCAAGGACTTGCGAAAGGATCGAGATCGTCAGGAGCATGCCCAGCGCAGCGGAGAGCTCCGACCAGTCGGCATGCGGCCCGGCCGACAAGAGGCCTCGTCGGTCCATCAAGACGGCCAGTGATGCCAGGAAGGGGGTGACGGCCATGGCGAGTCCGAATGGTCCAACCGTCGAGACGCCGCCGATGGCGAGCACGGCGACGAGGACCAGCCGGATGATGCCGTCTGCTCCGACCATTACCCCATACGGCACGAACCGACCGTTACCCGAAAGGACTCCTCGTGTCAGGTGCATCACATAGAAGCCAAAAAGGCTGATCAGGAATGCGATGAGGAGCATGTTGCTACCGTGAAAAAGGTGGTCGATCATCACGCTCGAGAACCCGCTGGCCACGACGAGGATGACGACCGCAGCTATCCCGCCAACGGTTGCTGCTCGGACCACGAGCGGCGCACTGCCGACTCCTTCGGTCGAACGGTGGGCGATGGCGCGGCTGACTTCCTGCTCGAGCGGAAGGAAGATTCCCGGCCCGACCACGAAGATCAGCGACCAGAAGACGCCGAAGCCCGCGTAACCCTTGTCGCCGACAACGGCGTTGATGATGATCACGACGCCGTAGGCCGATGCCGACGCGATGAACAGGCCGAGCCCGACGGGAATTGTTCCCTCAGGAAGGACCTCGCGCGCACGTCCGATCAGCGACTTTGGTTGGAGTTGCAGCGGAACCTCCGTGGACCGGGCGAGTTCGCGCAGCTTAGCGACCGGCTCGGTTCGTTCGACGTGCGCCGACTGGGCTACGAGACAAGCGATACCCGAGCGGAGCGCCACTTCGCGGGAAGCGCGACTTTTTGTGCCAGGACGCCCGCAGTGCTCGAGCGAACGGCGAAACCGGCAAGTTCAAGCACCGCGATCCACGGTGGCGACCAATCGGAAGTTTCCGTATCTGTTTCCTCTGCGTCGTACACGAGTAGCCAACCGTTTCCAGCGAGGAGGCGGTTGATGTCGCTCAGTTGTGCGTGCATCGCATCGAGGGCGACGATGTTGGGTGCTGCAGGTGTCCACACCACTGCGTCAAAGGATCCGGCGCGGCGCGGTTGGCCTACCCGGTGCGCCGAGACGTCATAGCCCCACAGGTCAGCGAGGGCGTCGGTCACGGTGGGAGTCGTCTCGAGAGCGAGACAGCGCGCTCCGGCAAACGCGGGAGGTAACGCCCGCAGAGATGTCGGCGCGCTCGACGCTGCGATTGCCTCGCGGCGTTCCAGTCCGAACGCGCGTGGAGTGACATTTGTCCTGCTCGCGGCGGTGGTGCTGGCAGCGATGATGGCGTCGGCGCAACGGTCAAGGTCGAAATGGTGCGTTGCATAGTCCTTGGCTGCCTCGCCGAGGCGTCGTCGGCGCTCAGGGTCTATGGCCAAGGAGACAAAAGCATCGGCGAGTGCTGCGGCCTCGTCGCCATCGGCGGCGACCTGCACGGCAACGCTGGCGGGCAACTCGGCCCAACTCCCGAGTTGTTGGACGACCACTGGCTTGCCGGCGACCAATGCGAGTGTGAGCGTTCCCGACGTCTCAGCGACGTGCGGTGATCGCAGGCTGACGACCGTGTCGACTGCCTGAATCAGACCTTCGAGCTCAGCGGCTTCGAGATAACCCGTCACGGTCACGTGTTCGGTGAGCCCGGATGCGGCGATCGCGTTGGACAATCGGCCGAACGTGTCGTCCTTGCCCGCCAGGAGCAGGTGTGCACGATGTCCGGCGCGAAGAAGCCGGGCGAACGCGTCGAGGAGCAGGTAGGGACGCTTGGGGGCGGTGATAAAGCCGAAGTGTCCGATTGTGAAGACGTCCTCATCGACCCCGAACGATGCCTTGTTCAGTGGTGGGGCCATCGGACGTGCGTAATGGGGCACGACCCAAACCGGCAGGCCCGGGACCCGAGAGGACACGAGATCTGCCGCATACCGACTATGAACCAGCGCGCCGTGGTGTCTCGATACGACCGCTCCGAGAGCGTCGAACAGAAACTGCTCAATCTGCGCGCGGTGTCCATCGATCCTGAGCTGTGCGAGCTCGGCGCCGGCTTCGCCATGCGCTTCGCGCAGGAATTCACGGTAACGATCGGGACTGCCACCGGTGAGCATGAGATGTGCGGCCAGGTGATGCACGGATCCGTCGTGGATCACCGCGAGGCCCGGCGGGCCAACTAATGCCGCTTCGAAAACTGCCTCATGGTGTTCGTTGTTGGCGAGGTGATAGTGCAGCAGGTCAACGTCGGGATTGTCGCGTGCCGAGATTGGCTGCACGTCGAACTTGGCACGAAGGGCGTCGTCGGTCGCCGTGACGTCGGGGACGAAACAGGTGAGACGCACTCTTTGGGCCAACGCGGGGAGTAGCTCGGCAAGGTAATCGGCTGGACCCGATGGCACCGGTGGCAACGGACCGACGAGTCCGAGGTGAAGACGTGTGGTCGCGTTGTCAGTACTCGAGGTCATCGGTGTGCGATCAGTCGGGAGCGATTACTTGGGCGCATCGAGGAGGTGCGCGACATCTTCGACGAGCTGCTGGATCGCCGTTGCATGTCGAGCGTCGACGGTCTCCGCGCGTCGCCAGAGTTCGGCGACGACGAGGTCCGTGTGGTGCCCGGTTCGCAGCTCGACCTCGGCTGCTTCGCGCCGATAGCGCTCCGTCTCGGCCCGAGCGTGGGTCAGTTCGGTATTGGTACGCACGCAGCGAGCTCGACTTCCAAGGCAGCGAGCCGGTCCTTGATCTGAGCGAGATCGAGGACGAGGTTGTGCTCGTCATCCACAAGGACCGCACGCGCCGCGGTACGGCGAACCTTGTTGAGGAGCCGGTGTGGTGGTGTGCTTGGCGAAGTCGGTGTTTCGTCCATCGGGCCGATGGTACTTTGAGCCTGTGAGCCAGGGCAGGGAGATCGGACGGATCAGCCCGATCGGTCCGCGTATAGGACTGCTGATCACACCGTCGGCCCGTCGCGATTCCGGAAATGAGCGCGATGGGTGGGTTGCGGAGCTGTTGGCGTGGATCGCGGGGCGCGAACTGCGCCGGCGGCTTCCCGATGCGGTGGTTGTCGAGACGTTTGAGCCATGCCAAGCCGATGCTGATCTCGATCTCGTGGTGTCGCCGCCGGCCGAGACGCCGTGGCTCGCGGCGCGTTGGTTTTCGCCGGAGCTGTTGGACAAGCGTCTCGCGTTCGTTCGGGCAATGGGTTGGCTCGAACATGGTGCGGCCGCCGGAGCCGCCGCTGTTGCCTCGTTGCCGGACCATGCCTGTGTTGCTGATGTGCTCGCTGTGGTGCGGGCCGCGGGAGACGACCAAGCCGGCCGTGATGTGGATCGTGTCGCGCCGGAGGTGCGTGCAGCGGTGGATGCGCTCAGCGCCGCCGGGCCAACCGATGCCGCTGCGCGAGCAGACAGCGCATTCGACGCGTTGGCCGATGCAGTCACGAAGGCCGCAGATGAGCGATGGCTGGCGCAGCCCGTGGATGTGCCGTCGCGTTGGTGGGCGACCGCCCTCGTGCACCATGAGCAGTATCGGTCGCTGCAGGCTGCGTACGACGAACGCGGTGAGCGGCTCCTCATAGAACGAGCCGCGATGGCTGACGAGGTCGACCGGCTGGCGAGCGAGTTGCACGCGCTGCGCTCCGGGCTCGGATTTGCCGAGTTGGAGCGCGAACACCGAAGCGCGCTGCGCGAGCTCGAGCGCCTCCGCGGTGAGCGCACGCGTCTGCAAAGCGAAATCGCGCGTCTCGGTCAACTCGTGGTGCAAACGATTCGATGATTGTTGTTCCGGACGCCGAGACGCCGTTGGTCTCGGTCTTGGTCGTCACGTACGGTCAATGGGGATGGGTGCAGCGTTGCCTGCGAGCGCTGGTGGCCAACACCGAGATCGCCTATGAGTTGATCGTCGTCGACAACGATTCGCCCGACTGCACGGCGGATCGCCTTCACACGCACCTCAGCGGTGCGACGGTGGTCGATGCCGGCCAGAACTTGGGCTTCGCCGTGGGGAACAACCTTGCTGCGCTCTCCGCACGAGCGCCGTATCTCATGTTGTTGAACAGCGACTGTCTGGTCGAGCCGGGCTGGCTCCCACCATTGTTGGAACGAGCGCAGGGAGATCCCCACATCGGCGCAGTCGCCGGGTGTCTGCTCGATCTGGACGGAACAGTCCAAGAGGCGGGTTCGGTCCTCGGAGGTGATGCCGAAACGATCGCCTATGGGCGCGGTGGTGCGCTCGCCGATCCCGAGGTGCGCTTTTCGCGTGATGTGCCGTACGCCTCGGCCGGCTTTCTCCTGGTCCGTCAATCGGCGTTCGTCGAGGTCGGTGGATTCGATCCGGTGTTCAGTCCCGCGTATTACGAGGACGTGGACCTCGGACTCACGTTGGGGGCGGCGGGGTATCGGACGGTGTATGAGCCACGTTCGGTCGCTCGGCATGTCCGCGAGGCGTCCACACAAGTCGGCACGTCGGGAACATTGATGAAGGCGCACCGCCCGATTGTTGCGAAGCGTTGGGCGCGAACACTGAGCGCCTTACCGAGGTTGGCGGGATCGGCGCTGTCATCGCATCCGCATCGATTGATAGCGGCCCGCGATGGGATGTCTGCTGATCGCGTGTTGGTCGTCGGAGTCGACGGTGCCGAGACAGCAGCGGTGCGGGAACGTGCGGCGGCGTCGCCGCTGGTCCGGTGGACCGTGCTCGACGAAACCTCACCGGTGGCGAGCGGCGATGGTGTCGAACGAGTCTTCGATTCGGGATTCGAGGTGGTTGCACCAAGCGATACCACCGCTTGGCTCGAGGAGCGCAGGTTTCACGCGTCGGTTGTCGTTGCCGGTCTCGATACGCCACCCGAGATCATCGAGGTGCTGGCCAGAACACAACCGCAGGCGGTCGTCGTCGAATCGATCGCCGAGCTCGACGAATTCGCCGAGCTGGCGATCACCAGCCGCTCCTGATGCACGCGGCGATGCCGGCAATCTCGGGCCGGGTGTTGGTCAACGTTGCGCCGAGCGTCGGTGCACCGAAGTATGTCGCTTCCCCGAATGCGAACACGTCGCCGGTGCAACTGACCAAGTAATACCCGAAACCTGCGGCGGTTCCGTCGACGATCGAGCTCGGCGAAATTCCCGAGGCGCTGCCGAAGAATCCGGCCGCGCCGAATCCGAGAACCCCGCCGTCCGCACAAAACAGCCAATAGCCGTCCGCCATGGGCGTCAGGCCCATCGCCACAATCGGTGCAGCGAGCTTCGGGGTTCCTGCCGCCATTGCTGAGCCATGGAAGCGCGCGTTGCCGAACGCGAACACGCCGCCATCGGCGCCTGCAAGGTAGTAGCCCTCTCCGTCGGGAGTCGCAGCCATCGCCACAATGTGGTCGACCGTGGAGCCATCGCCGGGGAGTGACCCCCAGAATCCAGCGTCGCCGAAACCGAAGATGCCCCCATCGCTGCTGGCGAGCCAGTAGCCGCGACCTGTGGGTGTCGGCGCGAGGTCCACTATCGGTGTGAGCGCCGTGGCGCTGTTGGCGCTGTTGTCGCCCATTGAGCCGAGATCGGGTGCGTCCCCAATTGGGCGAACGTCGCCGCCGGCGGTGAAGCACCATGCGCCGTCACCTTGGGGCCGGGCGGTTATGCCGACGGTCGGCGCGCTGTGACGTACTGGATCGTTGACCTCCACGTCGCCGAAGCCGAACAGCGTGCCATCCCGCGCGACCGTCCAATAGCCCGTGACGGCAGCGGTTTCGATCGGGCTCACCCCTGAGACGACATTGCGCCTTCCTTCCGGTACACCGAAATTCGGCAATGGCCGTGCCATACTGCCAGCCATGGCGGTTTTTCTCGGGGCAGCGGGGCTACGCGATGAGGACACGACGGCGCTGTCCGAGTGCGGGTATTGGCTTGCAGGCGCTGACGGAGGCGTGTTCGCCTACGGTGCGGCTCCCTTCCTTGGGTCGTTGCCAGGGCGCGGGTACGTCACCGATTGTGTTGTTGCGATGCTGGCGACGGCGGCGGGGGATGGGTACTGGCTTGTGGAACGCAGCGGTGTATTGCATGCGTTCGGAGCGGCTCCGACCTACCCGGACCTTCCCGCGCTGGGTGTCACTACCGGCGCCGTGACGGGCGCGGCCGGCGATCCGTCGTCGTCGGGGTGTTGGCTCGTGAGTAACGACGGTGGTGTCTTCGGTCTCGGCGGTGCGCAGTACCACGGTTCGCTACCGGAGCTGGGGGTTGCAACGTCAGGAATTGTGGGGATTGCGGCCACGACAACCGGTCAGGGCTACTACCTGCTCGGCGCCGATGGCGGCGTGTTCGGTTTCGGTGACGCGAGGTACTTTGGGTCGCTACCGGAGTCGGGGATCGACTGTGCCGGCGTCGTCGCGATGGTGACCGGAGCCGATGGCTACGCACTTGTCGACCGCGCTGGAACGGTGTTCGGTTTTGGCGAGTCCGTGACCGTCGGTGGTGGCGTAGGTGGTTTCGGCGGTATCGAGGACGGCGATCCGTCGACTGGCGTTGTGGCCATCAGCGCCGTTGGTCACGGCGGGTTCTACCTCGCGACGAGTTTGGGTGCGGTCCTGCCGTTCGGTCGCGCGCCATTCTTCGGCTCGCCCACGGCGAACGGGACAACGCAGCGGATCGTTGCGATGGTGGTACTACCCGCGAGCACAGACGTAGCAATGCACGCACCGCGGACCACGCGAACCTAGACTGCCAGTACCGTGAACGCGCCCAAATATCACGCCAGCCTCGATCTGTCAGAGCGAAGCAGTCATACCCTGATGGTCGAACTCGTGGGGTTCGACAAGCGTGTACTCGACGTCGGTTGTGCGGGCGGTTACCTCGGCGAGGTGCTCATCGACCGCGGATGTCGGGTCGTCGGCATCGAGATCGATCCTGAAATGGCTGCCGAAGCCAAGCTCGTCCTCGAAGACGTGCTTGTCGCGGATCTCGAAGAACTCGACTTGGCCAGCGCGTTCGGTCCTGAGAGTTTTGATGTGGTGGTCTTCGGTGACGTGCTCGAGCACCTTCGTGACCCGACCCGCGTGTTGCGCCAGGCGCGCTCGGTGCTCAAAGCCGGCGGCTACGTCGTCGTGAGCATCCCGAATGTCGCACATGGGTCGGTTCGGCTCGCACTCCTCCATGGCAAGTTCGAGTATTCCGAGACAGGCCTGCTCGATGACACCCATCTGCGGTGGTTTACGCGGGAGTCGGTCGATTCCCTGTTTTCCGATGCCGAGTTCGTGATCCTTGACCTCGAACGTACCGAACTGGGCGTCTTCGACACCGAGATCGCGTTGCAGCGGGAGGATTTCGATCCCGCGGTCGTTGCCGAAGTCGAGCAGGCCTCCGAGGCATTGACCTACCAGTTTGTGGCCCGCGGTGTTCCTGACGACGTCAATGCGTCTATTGCCCGGTTGGCCCGTCGGGAGACGACGCAGCGAGCGGTGATCGAGGAACTCCGCTCAGAACTCGAGGTCATGCGCCGCCTGCTCTGGCCCGGCGATGATCCTGCGTTCCGAGTTGGAGTGCTCGGCGATCTCGATGGGCACCGTGTTCGCAGCCAGATTTCGATGCCAATCCTCATCTCCGAGTTGGAAGCTCGGATCGGCGGTCTCGAGGTCCGTCCGTTCGCGCTGGGGGATCGGGCGGTCCCGCTGGTCAGCGCCTCGAGATCCTGCGGCGGCGTTCGATCGCCTGACACCCGAACGTGCAGTGGAGCTCACCGAGATGTTGGACGCCTTGGTGGTGCTCGACGACCAGAGCGCACGCGCCACGAGCGGTGTTTTCGTGTCGGAGTCCTTTGTCGTACCGCTGGACTCCGGTGACGTCGCTCCGATCGAGCTGTTGGCTGCCCGTCATTTCGATCGCGGTGAGTTGCATCAGCGCCTGGAGTCTCTCCGGGCCGAGGGCCGCTTTCCGCGCACAGGAACGGTTGTTGCACTGCTCGACGATCCGGTGATGCGCGAAAACATCGGCGATGTCGTTGCTGCGCTGGAAGCCTACGAAACGAGTCAAGGTCTTGTTTCGTGGGTCGCTCTGGTAACCGATTCACGCGATTCGCAGTTCACTGATGAGGTCTCGCGAGCGACCAATGGGCGCTTGTACACGCTTTCGGCAGCAGATCCGACTGACTTTCTTGCCGGTGTCGCGGGCTCCGCGGTCGTGATCGGCGCTGCGTGCCCTGCACTCGCGGTCGCTGCGGGTCTCGGACGACCGGCCGTGGTTGCAGGTTGGGTCACTCCTGACGCGGAGCATTTTGCTGCGCGGTGCGGCGATTTGAGCGTTGCCGTCCTCAGCCTCGGCGTTGCCAGAAGTCGTGGGGACGGCGCTGGCGGGTCACGTCCTCGATACGGGGACGGTGATGTTGCGGATCGATGAGCGCCTCGACGCGCTGGCTGTTGACATCGCCGAACGGGCGCCACATCGAGAGAAGCAACTGTTGCCGCTCCGTGCCGCAGCGATCGGTCGGTATATCGCCGATCTTCGGGTTGCCTACGACGCGTTGGCGCAACGAGCAGCCGATGAGCGCCGGCGGTTTGGTCGTCGCATTGTGGCATTAGACGACGCCGTACGCGCCGAGCGCGTGGCAGGCGCTGCGCTGGCGGCTCGCGAATTCCAGCGTGCCCAGCGTGACCTGATGCCCTATCTCGATCAGGCGAATCGAGCGATTGGAACCTTGCAGCTCGAGGCGGTTGCCAGTCGAAACGTCATACCGGAGCCCAGTGAACATGGCGCCCGTTGTCGAAGTGTCGGAACTGCAACCCTCCGCGGCCGATGCCGACCGTGGGACGTTCGCCGAGGTCAGACGGGCTGCACGCGTGTCGAGACGGGCGATGGGTAAGGCGCGCCGGGTTGCCGGTCGTGTGCGCCGTCGGTTCGGGTGACCTCCCCGGTGACAGCGACCGACGAGGTCTTGGTCCTCGCCGATCGTGTTCCTCGGGCAGGCCTGCGCGACGCGGACCGTCGCCTTTCCGAACTGCTCGTGGCACTGAGCCGAGCGCGACCCGCTCTTGGCAGTGACGCTTGTTGCTCTCGAGGGGGTACTCGAACCTGATGATCTTTCGCCGTGGCAGTCCCAGGGCATCGAGGTCGTGGCAGGACCCCGCGATTGGGGCCGCTGGTTTTCGCGGCGCGCGGCGCAGTTCCCGATCATCGTGCATCACGGCCGGGTTGTCGCACAGCGCTTCGCCGACCTGATCGAGCGAACGCAGCCGCACGCTCGCCACATCGTCGACACGGTGATCTTCGGCCATCGTGAACGCTTCGAGCTCGATCGGGTCTTCCCCACGAGCGACCCTGATGGTGCGCGCTTCGTCGAGGGCAGCACGCGAGGAGATCGAGCGTCGGCTCCTCGCACGTGCTGATGTGGTGTTGTGTCGCTCGCCCGTCGACGAACGCGAAGTTCGTCGCATGGGTACCGCCGCTGACGTGCGGCTCCTCCCCGGGATTGTCGAGCGCCGCTCGGCGCTGCGTCTGGATGACCGCTCATTCGCCGAACGCGACGGTGTCGTTGTCGTCGGCTCATTGCTGGATGCGCTGTCATCGCCCGATGAGGACGCAGCGCTCTGGTGCGCGCAGCAGGTCTTCCCTGTGTTGCGGGGAATCGAACCGTCGATGTCGTTGCGGGTTCTCGTTGAAGACCCAACGCCCATTTTGATGACGATGTCCGACAGGTTCGAACTCCTTCCTCCCGGGAGCGACCCTCGCTCGACCGTGAGTGCGGCACGCGTAGTGGTGATCGCAAATCGCTTCGGACAGCCGGGATATACAGCGGTGCGGTTGGCACTCGAATGCGGGACACCGATTGTGGCAACAGCGCTGACGGCCGACGCATTCGCGCTGACTGGACTCCAATGCGGCCCGTCGGACCCGGTACAGCTCGCAAAACACCTCCACCGCGTGGCGAGCGAACCGGCGGTCTGGGAGCTTCTTCGCGATGCATCGGGTCTTTTGGGTTCGAGCGCCTTCGACGCCGATGCGTACCAGGCGACCGTGCAATCGGTGCTCGTCGGTCTTGGGGTTGCTCCGAGCGACCCGCGCGTTGCCGGTCTCCCGTTGGCAACGGCGTTCGTCCCACCATGGTCATCGCGGGGATTGCGGCGTTGGCGTCCAAGCCCATTGTCTGAGAGCGGCACACCTCCGCCGATGCGCATCCCTGATGTTGTCCAGACCGAAGGGCTGGCGCACCCTGAGGGACCCGGGGCGGATGCAGCTTCGTACGATGAGTGGCGGCGTGCCCGAATGGCGACGCCGGCACGCCGGGCCACCGTCGCGGCAGAGCAAGCTCGGTTCACGTTTCGGCCGCTCGTCAGCGTGGTGATGCCCGTTTTCGAAACGGACCCCGCGTTGTTGCACTCCGCAATCGAGTCAGTGTGCGCGCAGACCTATGAGCACTGGGAACTTTGCCTCGCCGACGACGGATCGACGAATCCCGAGACGCTTGCGATGCTTGACGCCTACCGAGCGCACGATTCTCGAATCCGTATCGTTGTGCTGGATACGAACCAGGGGATTGCGGCAGCGTCGAATGCGGCGTTGGCGATCGCAACGGGCGAGTTCGTGGCTCTACTCGATCACGATGACGAGCTTGACCCCACTGCGCTCCATGAGGTCGTTGCACTCTTGAACCGGTTTCCGGAACTCGATTTCATCTATTCCGATGAAGACAAGATCGGTGCCGACGGGCGCTTTTGCAGCCCGGCATTCAAGCCGGCATGGTCTCCGGATCTGTTGTTGTCGGCGAACTATGTGACGCACTTCGCGGTCTATCGTCGGTCGTTGCTCGAGAAGGTCGGCGGTTTCCGTCTTGGCTTCGATGGAAGCCAGGACTACGACCTTGCCTTGCGCGTCACAGAGTTGACCGACCGGATTGGGCATATCGCAAAGCCGATCTACCACTGGCGAATGGCCAGTGGCTCTACGGCGTCCGGGACCGAGGCAAAGCCCTATGCGCTCGATGCGGCGCAGCGTGCGCTTGGCGATGCGTTGATGCGTCGTGGTCAACGTGGGGCTGTCGAGTGTGTCGGAGGCGCGGGCGTCTATCGTGTTCGCTACTCGGTCAACCGAGCGCAGCGCATTTCGATTGTGATCCCGACGAGGGATCGTGTTGAGCTACTCCGCACGTGTATTGACAGTATTCGGCAGCGCTCAACCTACGACCAATACGAGATCGTCGTCATCGACAATGGGACGACGGACCTCGAGACCCTCGAGTACCTGGCGTTGCTCGATGGGCGCGTTCTTCGGTTTCCTCATGCCTTCAACTTCGCTCGCATGATGAATTTTGCTGCCGAGCAGCTTGACTGCGATCAGCTGCTCTATCTCAATAACGATGTCGAGATCATCACTCCTGGGTGGCTCGAGGCGATGCTTGAACATGCGCAACGTCCCGAGGTTGGGGCAGTTGGTGCGCGGCTCTATTTTCCGGATGGGCTGGCGCAACATGAAGGGGTATTTGTCGGGTACGGCGGCGGGGCCGGTAACGTCAACTTCGGCGGTCCCTCTCACGTTGTCTGCGGCGAGCACTTCGCAGGTGTTACCGGGGGCATCGTACGAAACTTTGCTGCGGTGACTGCCGCGTGCATGATGCTCCGGCCAACGGTGCTCTTTGATGTCGGGGGCTTCGAGGAGCGCCTCGAGGTGGCTTTCAACGACGTCGATCTTTCCCTCAAGATTCGCCAACGCGGATATGAACTCGTCTACACGCCCTACGCTGAGCTGTTCCATTACGAAAGTGCTTCGCGAGGCGCGAATCATCCCATGACCGATGACGCATTTCTCCGCACGCGGTGGAACATTACGGATGACTACCACGATCCGTACTACAGCCCGAACTATGACAACCGGCGCGCGTTCGCGCTCGAATCCTGACGCGCGCTACGTTCCCTCGCTAAGAGATGAACGAGAAACGAGAGTGATGAATTCCCAGACCCACGAACTGCCATATTCCGACCTTCTCGATCGGGCTGGGGCAAGCGGAGCGATTCTTCACCGCGATGACATATACACCTCCGGACCGCCGTCGCCGGTGGTATGTGAACCGATATTCGAGTTCGTCGACTCCCATGTGGGTGCGTCTTTTCTTGACGTGGGCTGTGGGATCGGTCCCTATCTGGCGGCGTTGGTTGAAACCGGACGCGAAGGGATTGGCATCGAGCTGGACCAGGAACAAGTGGAACTGGCTCGCGCTCTCGGTCGCGACGCTCGGCGGATGTCGGCGGAACAGCTTGCCTTTCCTGATGATTCGTTCGACTCGGTCGTCATGATCGAAGTGCTTGAGCACCTTCCCAATCCTGAGACTGCGCTTGGCGAAATCGCGCGTGTGACGCGTCGCAACCTCGTGATGACCGTGCCGGACATCTCCTGCCTGCCGCTCATGAGTCAACGAGGCGTCAGTCCGTGGCACGTGCTCGAAGGCACGCACGTGAACTTCTTCACACCGCAGTCGTTGCGTTCCACGCTCTTGCGTTACTTCGACCGTTGTGAGGTGACGCAGCTCTTGCCGTTCATGGAGATTGATGGCGTTTCCGCGTTCACGCACATAGCGGCCGTTGCTTCGGGACCGCACCGGGATAGGCGATGACGATAGGTACCGACCGTGTGGATCGTTTCAGAGCGGTGGCCCAAACCACTCGGTCGTTCGCTTCTCCGTTTGGGCGAGCAGGTCTGAGCGAGCAGTGAGCTTCCGAGCTACCGCACGCTCTTTCGCTAACCGCACGACCTCATTGTTACAACGGTTACGGGCGCGCCCATCAGCATTGGAAGTCGCATGTTTTTTCCTTGCGTGCGCGATCCCGTTGCTTGGATTCCCCGGTGTTCTGTTCGGGAACGATACGTTCGGGACATCGCAGAAAATGGTGAGTGTCAACGGTTTTGAGGAATTCGATGGCGCCCCAGAGTTGCGTGCGGATGATCCCTATCGCGTTGACCCGGGTGCTTCAGCGTGGCAGACCGAGCCTTGGGCAGAACTCACGAGTCGTCTCATTTGGAAAGGTGAATTGCCGCTTTGGAACCCCTATCAGGCGGCTGGGAAACCTCACGCTGCGAACTTCCAATCCGCAGTGGCGGATCCGTTGCTCCTTGCCGTGAACCTGCACCCCACGCCGTGGGTTTGGGATCTGAGCTTTCTCGCTGCCTTTGGGCTTGGGTCTGGTTTCATGTTCCTGTTTCTTCGTGGGCGCACTCTCGGTCGTGGGCCAGCACTTTTAGGCGTAGCGGTGTTCTCACTTTCTGGTTATTTTGCACTCTATAGCAACAATCTATTCGTTCGTTCTTATATCTACCTTCCAGTACTATTTTGGATGGCAGATCGCCTGATCGCGTCACCAAGTCGGGCACGTATTTGCATCTTCGGTCTTGGTATTAGCGGATCGATACTCGTTGGAATGCCTGAGAGTACCTTTTTTATTGGGTTGGCGTTGGTCATGTACGCGCTGTATCGAATTGTCGTAGATGTAGCAAAGGGTTTGCGCTGGAGAACACTATATAGTTTCGCTATTGCCGGCGGATTAGGAGTGCTCATTGCCAGCCCGCTGCTCGCTCTATTTATTGAATATGAGGGGCTATCACACAACATTCACAAGGCAACTAATCAAGCGGGTTTGCAAGCAGATTCCTACCGCCTCTTGCCTCTGTGGGTCACGCCATTTCTGAATGGCAAGCCGCTGGGATCGATTGTTCCCAGCCTCGCGCCAACGCGCAATTGGGTTGGTGCTGGCGCGATCGCCCTAGTCGTTGTCTCTTTTGCCGCGCCGAGGAGATTTCTCAGGGAGAGAGCAGCCCTGGCTTTTGCGGGAATCGCCGCCATCTTCATCTGGCGGATGTATGGCATGACTGGCTACGAGTCCGTCGGACGATTGCCTGTGTTCGAGCTCGCATTAACCCCAACATTTTCGAGCCCTGTGATTGCATTCTGTCTGGCCGCACTAGCGGCGATCGGTCTTGATGCGATTATGCGGAGTGCTCTGAGTCGCGTGCGTCTCGGAGCGGGCATTGCGATCCTGCTACTCCTTGCAACACTCGCGCTTGGTTGGTACGAACCCGTGTTGCTCGCGTCCAATGGTCTGCGAGTGTTGAGGAGCATTGGCCTCGCGTTCTGCGCCGTGTTGATTGTTATCTTGGCAGCGTACTCTGCTCGCCGCCTGCCGTTGGCCGCAGCGGTCGTCGCGGCCGGTATGGTGCTCGTCGAGCTCACTATTCTCTTCCCAAGGTCGAACCTGTCGCAAAGAGCAGATCCATATCGCTCGCCGTCGTGGCTTCCGATCATGTTGTCTGATCGTTCGGCACAGGTCGATAATGTCGACACAGGGGGAACACGTCCAGTAGCTCGAGTATTTGGGCTCGAGGCCAAGCTGTTTCCCGAGACTGCTACGACATTGGGCCTGCAAGACATCCGGACGCTCGACGCGTTATATGTCGGACGTTATTTCAGGTTCGTTAAGGCTTTTATCGAACCTCAGATTGCTACACGATTCGTTGGTGGAAACTACCCGAGCGAGGAGGGTCCAACCCCTCCCCATGTGGAGAACAACCCAATGTTCGACCTCCTCGGTGTTAAGTACGTGCTGACCGGACCGGCGACTGGGCCTGCGTCGCTGGTCGACGAGGTGTTTGGCCGGCGACCTGAAACAGAAACGATCAAGCGGGAGTCCTTCGTGCTGGGTGGTCGCGCGTTGCCGACGCTCTTCACCGCTAGCGGTGAGTCCGTTGAGATCCCGGTCCCGATTACCGAGACCGAACAGCGGTTTTCGTTCTCCTATGGGCTTGACGCTCGAACATTCTCGTTGGCATCTCCTAGCGATGGTGTGCGCTTTGCCGTTGAGTACGCGGTCCCGGGCCAGGCGCCTTTGCGCCTTTGGGATGCTGCCTATGTCCCGGGCATAGACCCGGTTCGACCGGAGTGGCGCTCGGCGAGCGTTGCGCTACCGGAGTCAAGCAGTCCATCAGGTGTGCTGCGTCTTGTCGTCGACCCGCTGGCGACAGGCGCGAATGACTGGGCTGGCTGGGCTGAGATGTCATTCGATCGCCCTGGCAAACAGACGGGACCGCAGTTCCGGCTCTTGGGAGCATCAGAATCAGGCCAGACGCGTGTCTTCGAGAATCGCCATGCGCTTCCACGTGCGTTCATAGTTCGCGATCTTCACAGCGTTGCTGATGAGGATGCTGCGATAGCCCGAATGTCTCGGGGTGGGGCTCCATTCGTCAACGGAGGTGTCAAGGTCGGCGGCTTCGATCCTCGCCGCGAGGCGGTTGTCGAAGCGAAAGCGGAAGAGCTTCCGAAGGTCGGGACGTGCGACGGTAGCGCGGACAAGGTCAACTTCGAGTCATATGGGGCCAGCGAGGTGGTTCTCAAGGTCCAGGCTGCTTGTGCGGGGATGCTGCTCCTTACGGATACGTATTACCCGGGGTGGCAGGCATCGGTGAACGGGCATGCAACCGCGGTACATCCCGCCGACGTTGCGTTCCGGGGTGTGGCCGTGCCGGCGGGCGAGTCGCGGGTCGTGTTCAAGTACCGGCCGAAGAACTTTCGTGCAGCGATGTCGGTATCGATGTTGACTGCGCTCGGGATTGCAGTCGTGCTGCTACTGGAGATCCGTGGCAAGTTCGTCGTTTGGCGAGCGCGACGTAAACCCGCAGCCACGGCTTTGTCCGCAGGCGCGGTTCTCGAGGAGTCGGGCGCTTGATGGCCCTCCGGCCAATCCGCATGCGCACCCAGTTGGCAGGCGGAAGCGAGAAACGTCGCGCGGTGTTTTTCGACCGAGACGGAGTCTTGAACGCGTCGGTGGTTCGCTCTGGTTTACTGACACCGCCGCGTTCGCTCGACGAATTGGTGATCGTGCCGGAGGCAGCCGCTCAAGTCGGGCGTGTCCATGACGCGGGATTTCTGGCGATCGTTGTGACCAACCAGCCTGATGTCGCTCGAGGAGCGCTTGCGTCGTCAGTGCTTGCACGCGATCAACCAGCAGATCCTCGATCAACTGGGCCTTGACGACTGTTATGTCTGTGAGCACGACACGGAGCAAGGGTGTGTGTGTCGTAAGCCGAGCCCAGGCATGTTATTGAGCGCGGCGGACGACTGGAATCTTGATCTCACTGGCTCGTGGATGGTGGGTGATCGCTGGGTCGATATTGCTGCTGGAGCAGCCGCCGGTGTTCAGACGGTCATGCTCGAGCACACGGCAAGTTGGGCTCGGACGAGCAGTGGCGCGCCGCCACCAGAACTCGCCGCAGACCATTCAGCGCTAGCACTCGACGACTGCATAGACTCGATTGTTACCCGCGATGTCGCTGCCCGCGAAGAGGAGATTGGCGCATGAAGCTGTTTGTCGACAGCGCGAACCTGACGGATATAGCGGACGCGCTGGACCGCGGCTTCGCAACCGGAGTCACGACCAACCCGTCGATCCTTGCAAAGGAAGAAAAGCGCGACTATCGCGACCACATCCGGGACATCATCGATCTCCTGGTCAAGGCGGGCAGGCCGTTACCACTCAGCGTGGAGGTGTTCACGACCGATCCTGACGACATGGTGCGCCAGGCCGAAGAGTTCGTTCATGAGTTCGGTGACTACGACCACCTAACGATCAAGGTGCCGGTCGGCTGGGACGAGCTCCGCGTTATTGCTGCTCTTTCCGAGCGTGGGATCGCAGTGAACGCTACGTGTGCGATGTCGGTCAACCAGGCTGTCATGGCGCTCAACGCAGGTGCTCGCTATGTGAGCCTTTTCTGGGGTCGCATTCGGGACACGGGTTATGACGCAGGCGTCGTCGTGCGCGACGTGCGGGCACTGATGGACCGCGCCGGCAGTTCGGCAGAGATCATTGTCGGTTCGATTCGCCATCTCATGGACGTCAACGAGGCGATGCTCGCCGGAGCTCACATCCTGACTGTGCCGCCGCAGTTCTTCCCGAAGATGGTGCAACACCCGAAGACTGACGAGGCGGTTGCCCAGTTCGTGGGCGATTTCGCTGCATGGATGTCCTGACTCGAGTCGGCACGGTCGAGGCGACGCAATGCCGGCGAGACTGGGCTGGCGTCAGACTCGTTCTCCCCAGTCCAGCCCGCGGTCCTTTGGGACGATCCTCCTAAGGGTATAGACGTCGCTCGCATTGAGTGCCGATCGAACGCTGCTGGTGAAAGGCCATGGATCCCAAGGTGCTGAAATCAGCCTGCCCGTAATTCCGTCGCTTGCCGCCGACGCCAAGTACGTGCAGAGTTCGGCACCGATTTCTAGCGGGGTGCACTGATCCGAGGCCTGGAGGTTCGCCATGCGCTCATGGAAATCGGCACCGACCTTTTCCGGCCCAGCGGCAAGCAGCTCATCGGCGAGGCGTGTCTTGAGCGCGCCCGGAGCGACAGCATTCACGTCAATTCCATAGGGGGACACTTCGAGAGCCAACGATTCCGTGAAACGCACGACCGCTGCCTTCGATGCCGCGTATGCGCTGATCCCCGGCATAGGGCTGGTTGCGCCACCGCCGGAGATGTTGATGATCTTGCCCGCCTGGCGCGGTTTGAATTGTTCAACAGCCCGGATGCAGCACGCCACGGTGCCGAAGAGGTTGACTTCGATGGCGTGTATCCACTCGTTGAGGTCGAGGGTCTCGATTGTCCCCATCGGTCCGTAGATTCCCGCATTATTGACGAGCACGTCGATTGAGCCGAGTTCCGTGAGTGCCCGTTCGAAGAGCACGTCGACCTCTGCCGCGTTCGCCACGTCTGTCGGGACTGAGACGATCTGTTGAACCAGGAAAGTCGTTACGTAACGCCTCATGTTGCGCGGTCAAGTGCGTGCGGGTCGCGACCACAGATCGCCACGGCAGACCCCGCGTCGAGGAATCGACGAGCGATGGCCGCGCCGAGCCCATGGCTTGCGCCAGTCACTATCGCATTCCGGCCAGCCAGTGCCTGAGACATTGACGACGCCCGTCCTTCCTAGGTAGTGAATTGGTTATCGAGTTCGGCCGATCACGACCACATCAAGTGCGTCGTGGTTTTCGAAGGTCGGGCCCAGTGTCCGCGCCGGGTCGAGTATGAGACGGCCCGACATACGGCAGACAAACTGCTCCGGGTCGAGACGCTGAAACTCAGGCCACTCGGTTGCGATAACAACGGCCGATGCGCCGTCTGCGACGTCGATGGCGTTCGATGTCCTTGTCACGTTGGAGAACGCTCCGGGCAACGCGTCGGCGGACGGATCAAATGCTTGGACCGCGGCCCCATGCTCAAGCAACGATCGACAAAGCTCGACCGCTGACGACCGCCGGAGGGCGCTCGTTCCTGGCTTGTAGGCAAGGCCTAGCACTCCGATGGTACGACCAGCGAGACTGCCGAGCCGTTCCGTGAGTTGCCGTAATGCCCAACCACGGTGCACCTCGTTGCTGGGCAATACGCCGCGGATTACTGGTACTTCAACGCCGAGAGCTGCAGCTGTTGAAGTCAAGAAGTTGATGTCTCGGGCAAGATGTGCCGCCCAGCGAACGCGGGGCCGGGGCGCAGGTATGCCTTCGGCCCGATCCGAGGCTCGGATTTGAGACCCATTTCGACCTCGAACGCGTCTGCGTCCACACGTTCACACAAGGTGGCGAGCTCATTGGCGAATGTGACGCTGATTGCCAGGAATGCGTTGATCGCATGCTTGGTCATCTCGGCGGATTCAACGGAGGTCCAGAGCAGGGAGTTGCAGAACCGGCTGAGCAGTGGTTCGAGAATGCGGCGGCAGCGATCGTCACGCGTCCCGACGACAATTCGTTCGGCATGGTTGAACGCGTCAAGAGCCGGTCCCAGCCGTAAATTTTCCGGCGAGCAGGCGAACGACACGGTGCGATCGCCTGCTACCGCCGAGAACCGCCGTTCGAGTTCGGCGACGCTACCAACCGGCATCTGTGCAGAGACGAGCACGACGGCGCCGTTGCTGAGATGCTCGAACAGCTCCGTGGTTGCCGTGAGGACGGACTCGACGTCAGCTTCGTCGTTGTCGTCGACTGGGGTGTCATGGCAGATCCAGACAATGTCAGCGTTTATGACCGCTGCCCGATCGGTGGTCAAAGAGAGGACTCCGTCCGAAACGACCTGACCGACCAACTCGTCGAGACCAGGTTCGAACAACGGCGCCTGGCCCTGTTGAAGCTTGGTGATGACCGAAGCGTCGGCGTCGACGGCAATCGTTGTAAATCCTGCAGCTGCGGTACATGCCGCCGTGACGGCTCCAAGGTGCCAAAGTCCGACAACGGCTACTCGGATGGATTCGTCAGTCATGGGAGTTCTTGGCACGCGGGCGATCATAGTGATGGGTCATCGACCGACCTTGGGTCAGTTGGGCGGGCATCGCCGTGACCGCAATCCCCACGACGGCCATGGCCGCAGATACAGTTGCCCGCGACAGATGTTGCTTGCAGCGAGGGGAAACGGTTGCCGACCGATCGGAGCGGGCCATTGCCAGAAACTCTTCGCGGTGCTGCTGGCGACTCCCGAAGCACGGTCCTGTCTGTTGTGTTGCCGGTCTTCAATGAGAAGGCGACGATATGCCAGGTCATCGATGATGTGCTCAACGTCGGGCTACCCGATGGGGTGGATCTCCAACTCGTCATCGTGGAGAGCAACTCGCCTGACGGCACGCGAGCCCTGGTCTCGAAGTATGAGGGCGACGACCGTGTCACTCTCGTATTGCAAGAACGGGCCCACGGTAAAGGTAACGCCGTGCGAGAAGGTTTGCGGCATGTTGCTGGGGATATCGTGCTCATTCAGGACGGTGATCTCGAGTATCGCGTTGACGACTATCCGGCGCTGCTTGCACCGATTCTGGCTGGCGAGGTTGACTTCGTTCTCGGGTGTCGGCACGTCAAGGGCAAACCGATCCGCGAATTCGGGGAGCGGAAGGTGACCAGTACCACGATGAACGTTGGTCACTGGTTGTTCACAGCGCTCTTCAACTTCACCTTTCGCACGAAGCTCCGTGACCCATTCACGATGTACAAGGTATTCCGGGTCGAGTGTCTGGATGGGTTGGAATTTCATGCAGACCGATTCGACTTCGACTACGAGATCGTCGCCAAGCTGGTACGGCGCGGTTATATCCCTCGTGAGGTCCAAATCTCGTACGAATCACGTGGTTTCGAGGATGGCAAGAAGGTCCGAATGGTTCGAGACCCGCTCACTTGGTTGGTGGCCCTCGTCCGCTTCCGATTCGAACGGCTGGGTCCGGTGGCGCCTGGCGGCGCGAAACGTGTCACCCGCGTGGCTCGCGTTCCTCTGAGTGAGCGCCTTCCTACTTCTACGAAGATTCAGGTCGATGTGCCCGAGGTGAATCGATGACGCTGCGTGCCGCGGTTGTCGGGTGTGGGTTGATCGGGGCGAAGCGGGCACATGCGCTTGCGGGCGCTGGAGCAGCGGTTGTCGCCGTGTACGACCTCGACATCAGTCGTGCCCGGGCTCTTGCCGAGTCCATCTCGGCGACCGTTGTCGTAGCCCCGTCTGTTGGAGCTGCGTGTGCCGAAGGAGTGGACCTTGCTGTCGTGGCCACGACGCATCTTGGTTTGGCTCCTGCCGCTAGCGAGGCGATCGAAGCGGGCAGTCATGTCTTGCTCGAAAAACCGGGCTCTCGCAACGTCGACGAATTGCGCGCGGTTGCAGCGCTCGTGGGCCGGCATGGTCGCGTGGGTGCGCATGGGCTACAACCACCGCTTTCATCCTGCAGTTCGTGAAGCCCAGCGCGTTGTTGCCTCAGGGCGATTTGGGAGCGTGATGAACATTCGCGCTCGCTACGGCCATGGCGGACGGCTCGGATACGAGAAGGAGTGGCGTGCAGACCCGATCGCGTCAGGCGGTGGTGAGCTTCTCGACCAGGGTGTCCACCTTATCGACCTGGCAAGGTTCCTTCTTGGCGACGTTTCGCTCGCATTCGCTGAGCTCAGGACGTCGTTCTGGGACATGGATGTCGAAGACAACGCGTTCTTTGCGCTGCGTTCGGCAGGCGGAGCCTTTGCGTGGTTGCACACGTCTTGGACCGAATGGAAAAACCTGTTCTCATTTGAGGTAGCACTCAGCGCGCCAAGCTCGAAATCGATGGTCTGGGCGGGTCGTATGGTACGGAACGTTTGACGATCCATGAGATGCTCCCTGAGTTCGGGCCACCAATGACGCGCTCGTGGGAGTGGCCGCGCCCGGACGAATCATGGGCACGTGAAGTTGATGACGTACTCGCGGCCATAGCTGGGGAGCCCGCGGTCGGCGCGTCTATTGCAGATGGTATTGCAGCACTCGCTGTCGTGCAGGAGGCGTACGCGCAGTGATCATCACGAGAACGCCATTGCGGATCTCGCTGGGCGGCGGGGGGACCGATCTTCCGGCGTACTATCGCCAGGCGGGCGGAGGTTTCTTGGTTGCAGCGGCGATAACGAAGTACGTGTATATCGCTGTGCACCGCAACTTCGGCGACGAAGTGCTCCTGAAATACTCGAGCATCGAACGAGTGCGAGATCCCCGCGAGATCGAGCATCCCATCATCCGTGAGGCCCTTCTCGTAGAAGGAGTCGATGCGGGCGTCGAAATAACGTCAATGGCCGACATTCCAGCGGGAACAGGCCTGGGCTCGTCGGGGGCTTTCGCCGTTGGTCTTCTCAAAGCGCTGAGGGCCTATCAGCGACAAGTCTGTTCGAGTATTGAGATTGCTGAGCTCGCTTGTCACATTGAGATTGACCGGCTCGGCGAGCCAGTCGGAAAACAGGATCAGTTCATTGCTGCGATTGGGGGAGTCACGGCGTTCGAGTTCGGCAGCGACGATTCGGTAAAGGTTACACCGGTTGTCATGCCGTATGAAGCGCAACTGCGCTTCGAGGAGGGCCTGGTTCTTTTCTACACCGGTCTTCGAAGGTCGGCATCTGAGGAACTTACGGCCCTTGACCTGGGAGCCGGTACGCCAAGCTCTGATGTCCAGAAGAATCTTGACGCAGTCAAGCAGATCGGGCGTGAAAGCTTTGAGGCTCTCACGGATGGTGATCTTGAACGCTTCGCGTGGCTGATGACCCGCCAGTGGGAGCTGAAGTTCGAGCGGGCACCGGGCCCAATTCATCAGCAAGTGGATCGGTGGATCCGGGCTGGCATTGACGCTGGGGCTGCTGGAGGCAAGCTCGTGGGGGCGGGCGGGGGCGGGTTTCTCCTGTTCTTCGCCGAGGCGAAAACAGATCTGCGCATTGCAATGGCCGACCTTGGCCTCGAGGAGGTGCGATTCGGTTTCGATTTCGAGGGCGCAACGACGGTTGTGTCGTAGCGGTGGCGGGCGCCCAAGTGCAGATCGACCCGGTGTTCGTTCTCGCCGGCGGCATGGGGACACGCGTGGCGCATCTCACAGGTGCGGGCCAGCCGAAGGCGCTCCTTCCAGTCGGTGGACGGCCGTTTATAGACCTCAAGCTCTTACAACTTCGCAGTCAGGGTGTCCGACACGTGCTGATGCTGGTCGGCCATGGCGCCGATCAGCTGCGGGCTCATGTTGGTGATGGCTCGCGTTTCAACCTTCGGGTCGAGTTCGTTGTCGATGGAGCAGAGCTCCTGGGCACCGGTGGGGCGCTGGCAGCAGCGCTCCCGCGGGTTGATAGATCCTTTTGGGTGACGTACGGCGATACGCTGCTCGACGTCCCACTCGCTGAGATTCAGTCGTGGGCGAGACAGCGAGATATCGATGGCGTCATGGCAGTCTTGTGTAACGAAGACCGATGGGAAACCAGCAATGTCGATGTCGATAGTGACCTCGTTACAAGGTATGAAAAGGGCGCCCCACCGCGCACCGCATCGGTTTATCGACTACGGGATGTTGTGGTTTCGGCGAACGGCGTTCGAAACGGTCGTTGCCGGGCGGAACGGCTTTGATCTCAGTGTGGTGGTCGAGGCGTTGATCGAAAAACAGCGCCTCGGAGCGTTCGTTGTTGGCGAACGATTTCGAGATATTGGTAATGAGGACGCGTGGCGGGAAACGGATGGTTTTGTCCGGAACAGCGACTTCTGGCAGCGACTTATCAGCCAGGCGGACGCGGGGAACCTGCAGAACCTTGTGACCGACGGTGATTGGAACTAAACCGCGGCCAAATTGCTAGAGAGTAATGATGGCTTCATTGAGGGATTCCCACTTCGCGGTCGCTGCCGCGAGTGACGGATGCGAGACAATGAGGTGCCACATGAGTGCCTGCAAACCCTCGGTTTGTGGGGTAACGGTTTTCGGGTCGGCAGTTGGGATCACGATCGATGCTGTCGCGAGCTCGCGGAGCGTGCCGCCATCACGTCCGGCTATACCGACGATGGATGCGTCGACTTCTCTGAGCGAGCAGCATGGCGTTCACAAGGTTTGTACTGACGTTGCGGGTCACATCGCCGCCGCCAACCGAGAAGACGAAGAGGCAGTCGGCAGCTTCTAAACGCGACGTTCGTAACCATTCCGAATACGAGGTGTCCCAACCTTCGTCATTGATCCGGGCCGTGAGCTCTGACACATTGTCGCTGACACAGTACGACTCGATCTGCGCGAGCTTTCGGAAGTCGCATGCAGCGTGTGACGCGTGACCCGCTCCTCCGCCGGAGCCGACGAAGAAAGCCTCCCGCCACGGCTACGCGTTGCGGCAAGTTCTGCGGCAACGGCTTCAATGTCGGCAACGGACACTTGGTGGAGGATGTCGACGGTGTCGTTGAGGAATTGTCGTGCAAACACATCCATCTAGGGGCTCCTTGGCGGGTTACTCGGGCGCGGCGACGTATCCAGGAAGCTACTGGTGATGGTCGCAGGCTAGTCGGCAGATGTTCGACGGTGTGTCTCAGGCGCTTACGGTGAGCAAGCCGTGGCCGGGCGTAGCCGTCCTTTGAAACGTGGCAGCGCGCTTGCGCCGACATTATTGCGCCCCACCACAACCTCAGCGTTACCGGGGTAGAAGGCAGCCGGGGTATTGAGCACCTCAATTCCGTCGAATATGACGACAACGCGACCGCTCTGCGGATTGAATTCGACGACGACGCGGTGCGGGACCTCGAAGTCGACGGCAACTGGGATTCCATCGATCGGAAGGGCTCCCCAGTGGTCGAAGAAGAACACAATCGACCCGTCGTCGACGTGGCGCACGTTCAGTAGATCGGCCGCGCCTTGTGATCCGTGAACCAGGATTGGCTCGACGACACCGACAGGAGCCGGTTCGAATGTTGCGTCGAACTCGAAGGCGCCGGGAGGCGAGGCGCTCGACAACGGGAGCCAACGTGTCCCATCGGACCACAGCAGTTGGCCGCAGCCGGCCGGGAGCCAGAGCGACCCAGCCCTCGCTCCAACCGGCGGTGTGCCGCGAGGGTTTCGGTACACGGTAGGTCTCGCCGTGTCGAACACATGGTCAAGGTTGTTGATGAGTTGTGCGTATCGAATTCGGGCAGCCGGCGGAGCTGCGCTGAAGGTATTTTGGTAGTCGACAGCGATGGCAACGTTTGATGCTGTTCCGAAAAGAGCGGCGACGACGAGTGTGATGATGCCCACTGCCTGCAGTGGCCCCCTCGAGGGGTTCCAGCTCATAACACGCACGAGCCCGACCGCGCTAAGAGGAATGAGAACGACGAGAAAGTCGGCGAGATATCGATGCGTAATTCCGGCGGCTGACAGCGTCACAAGCGTGCCAGTGGCTGCGCCCAGAATAGGTGTTCGAAGTATTCGTATATGGGTTGGTCGTCGACTCCTCCGTTGACGTCGAAAGACTTCGAACGTGCCGAGAAGAGCGAGCGCCGTTAGGGCGGGCATGGTTGCCGGGATGCTTGTGTGATTTTCGATGCCATCGTAGTGGTGAGACCCGGCCGCGAGCTTGCTCCATGCACCAAATCGAACGCTGATCCAGGGGGGCGTTGTCCCGAAACGAAGAGCGTCGGGCCTGAAGTATTGCAGTGTGGTCGTTGGGATGAACCTTGGGTTGAGCAGACCCCCGTTGTGGTTCAGTCGAGCGAGTCTAGCGGGGTCGGCTGAAATTGCTTGATGTTTTGTGTAGGGGACAGAAGTTAGGTTTCCAAACTTTGCCAGGTTTATGGCTGCGGATAGGAGGACCGGCACGAAAAGTAATCCGGCAAGAGCGAGACCGGTTCTACGGCTAATCTCAGGCCCTCTCAAGCCCAATGTCTGCCGCAAATGGGTCGACAAGTTGAGTCTTGCTATCCGGGGATGGATCGAGGTAAAAAGCAGTATTGCGATAGGTATACCCACCGTAGCCAGCGCAGACAAGCCAGTTGAAGGCCGGGTGAGTAGTGCGAGCGATGCGGTGACAATAGCCCGACTGCCAAGTTTCCAAGAAGGGTTTTCTAGGTAGCGAACGGTGTAATAGAAGGTCGAAAGTGCAAAGGCGAGGCCCCAGATTATTGCTTCGTGATAGACGAAGGAAAACGAAGCGAGAAACATGAGGGTCGTAGCCGGCACGAGGAAAGCAAGGAAACCGCCGAGGTACCATGCCTCGGTTCGTGTCCATTCCCGTTCCCCAAGCGCTCGGCGGCGCAGTATTGACACGAGCCGACTAGTGAACACCAAGATCACGGTGGTCGCGGAAAGAAATGCGATGGCGTTGGTGTGGCCCTCAGCGCGGGGCGCTAAGAACAGAATAGGCATTCGTAACAGCGCCGGTGTTGGGCCGAAATAGCCGTAGCTCTTATTGGCAACTACAAATGCGTCGCCACTAATGGATTCCGGTGGCACGTTCCAATCGCCGTGTAGCAGGGCCTTGGCCTGTGCGTCGTAAAAGGCGGCGGTCGCGCCACCAGTCGCATTTGTAGGGCCCTTCAGATTGAATGTGCCAGCGGTGACAAGTGCAGCAAATGCAAGAAGCGAGATCAAGGATCCGAGCACGGCGGCCGTGACGAAACGCCGGTCAAGAGCCAAGAGTCGGTTCTTCATGCGAGCTGCGGTGATCGTTGTGCGACAGCGAGGAGGTCGGAGCCACGCTGGGAGATAGCCAGAGTCTTCAGATGTGCGCCGAGAAAGCCCTGAAGAAGATGAGAATCGGTCAGGGCAAGGAGCGGTTCCAGGCCCGCTGCAGTTGCGCATGAAGCGAACGACGCTGCCGAGAACATGTGCAGGTGTTCTCGTTTGAACGAGTGGTAGTGCGTTCCAAAGACCTCGCGTTCGGCAGCGAGAAGGTTGGGTGTGCGTACGAAGACGAGCCCTCCGGGTTTCAAGAGGCTGCGCGCCGTTGCGAGAAGATGCTCAGGGTCAACGACATGTTCCAGGCAATCCCACATCGTCAGAGCGTCGAAGCTGCCGCTATCGGGGCCCTTGGTTCTCGCGAAGTCTTCGAGGGTCCCTACAAACGACTCGAATCCGAAGAGCGCCTCGGCGATTGTCGACGCGTGCTTGCTGATCTCAACGCCGGCGTGGGCCGGGTAGCGTTGACTCAGGGCTTTTCGAAAGAACCCATAGCCGGACCCGATGTCGAGGAATCGCGCGTCGGTGTCGAATGGTCGCCCGAGGTACCAAGCCAGGCCTTCGACCTGGCGAACCTGCCGGGCGCCTTTCTCGAGGCGCCATGCGGATTGCTCAAGATAGTGCCCGTAGCCGACCTCGGTTTCGCCGCCCTCGAAGTAGTCCTCCTCATAGAAGTCGGTGTCGATGCCCGTTGGCTCGAGCGTGTGGGCGTCGACGAGCCAGGCGTGTGCGCCGGTTGCGGATCCGATCATCGCGAAGCGTTGGTCATCCCCGATCGACGCGGCCCATGTCGTGTCCGGAAGCGCAGTCCACGTTGGTCCCGGTGCGGCGGTGACGTTGGTCGAGAGCTGGGCGGTCGGACTCTGCCCAGCAGACACCCGAGCCAGCAGCTCAAGTGCCTCATCGAGTGGAACTCGCCAGAGCGGATGCCCGAAGCGCTTCTCCGCAGCGAGCGCTACCGCGCCGACCCAGTCCCGACCGGATTCGTCGTCGAGTCCTAGGAGGCGAAGGACGGCATTGGTGAAGTGCTCCGAGGTATCAGTGAAGTACGTTCGGCCATCCAGGTGGCATGTGACGCTGTCGCTGTTGTCGACCCACTCCACACGGGGCATTATTCGGTCCCGGGTGCGATCAGGAAGTCTTTGGACGTTGGTGCGGAATGAGATGCGGAATTCGTCCTGAGCTGAGCAAGAGCGTGGACGACGAGCGTACAGACGAACACGATGACGCCCGCAGCAAGAAGCAACAGTCCGGCGATGGCCAAATGCGAGATTGAGCGCATCGACTGATTCACCGAATAGTCATGCTGAATGTATGACGCCAAAAACGCGATTTCGATTCCGAGTCCGCTGAGACTGAGCATCCCGCTTATGCAAGCAACGCGGTTGTAAGCGAGTCGGTGCTGCCATTGCTGGGCGGCGTGTTCGGTAGGGTCGTAGATGCAGCGAGCCACGACGCCCATGAAAAGGCTGAAAAGCCCGATTACCGCGGTCGTCACGAACATTGACTCAGCATGAAGGGTCAGGGTCAGCGGGCCGATATCCCGCGGTCCGGCCGCGAGGAGCGCAGTCCCTAGAGTGCCGACCAGCGCGAGCGCGAGGCCGGGTCCGAAGAGGAAAAAGTCGGCTCCGTTGACGAACATGACGCGCAGCGTGTCCCATCCGGCCTTCCATGAAGTGAGGGGGCCGGCGCGTTTGACATTGCTGATTCGGCCATTGCGGTCCTTGTAGAACCGGATCGGAACTTCGGTGACTCGGAGTTTGAGGTGTAACGCCTTGAGGATCATCTCGGACGCGTACTCCCATCCATCCGCGCGCAAATCAATGGCGATGAGGGCTTCGAGTGTTGCGGCGCGCATCCCGCAGTGGATGTCCGAAAAGTGTGTGCGAAAGAGCACATTGAGCATGGTCGTCGTAACTGGGGTGCCAAGGTAGCGGTGATGCCACGGCATCGACCCTGCTTCGATCGTCCCCTTGAAACGCGACCCCATGACAAAGTCGTTGCCGGCACGGAGTGCATCGAGAAATGCGCGAAGCTCACGAAAGTCGTAGGTGCAATCCGCGTCTCCCATGATGACGTATTTTCCCCGCACGAAAGGGATGGCATCGCGGTATGCATGTCCAAGTCCCCGACGGGGAACCCGAAGGACCCTGGCACCGTGTTCGAGAGCAATGTTCGGTGTGGCATCGTGCGAGCTGTCGACGATCAGGACTTCGCCTGCGACGCCAGCTGCGGCGAGTCCTTCCCGACACCAGTCGACGAACTCGCCGACCGTCAGCTCTTCGTTCATCGCCGGGACGAGGATCGAGACCTCGGGGCTCGGTTCGTCATCGGGGGGAAGGAGCAACTCGATGTTCACGGGTTCGGAAGTGCTGATGCTGGACATCGGGTTTCGGGAGCCTCCGCTCGCTGACTATCCCGATCGGAGAGATGGCTGACCGCTCGGTAGCGGTAGGTTACCGAGCAGCGGATTGCGCTCGGGTGTTCACGGTAGGACGAACGGGAGAACATGTGGTAGTTCGTGTCGGTGTAGTAGGCCTCGGGTTGATTGGTCGGCAGAGGCTGGCTGCACTGGTTTCACTCAAGGCGCGTGGCGAACTCGTAGAGGTCGTTGGTGTCGTCGATCCCAGCCTGGAAAGCGACCCGGCGCCCGCAGGCGATGTTCCGATCGTGTCCGGGGTCGACGAGCTTGCTGCAATGTCGCCAGACTGGGTCGTCGTGGCCACACCGCATGACGTGGCGCCCGATGTTGCTCGATCGTTGCTGGCCGCGGGCGTTGCGGTGTTGATCGAAAAGCCTATGGGGAGAGACGCGGGTGAAGCGCTAGCGCTGATGGCAGCAGCGCAACGTCCGGGGCAGTTGCGTGTCGGTCTCAACTACCGCTTCTTCGATGGCGTGGAAGCGCTGCTCGCGGACGTACGTGCCGGGAATTTCGGTGAACTCATATCACTCGACGTCGTGCTTGGCCACGGTGGGAGCCCGGGGGATGAGCGTTCCTGGAAACTCGATCCCGTTCGCGCTGGAGGTGGGTGTTTGATCGACCCCGGAATACATGTTCTCGATCTGCTGCTCCAGATTGCTGGGCCGGAGGTCGAGGTTGTGGGTGCGCGAACCTGGTCGGGATTTTGGAACACCGGTATCGAGGAAGAGGCGCATCTCCTGTTTGCCGGGCCTGTCCTGCCGATTGCGAACGTGCAGTTATCGGTTGTGCGTTGGAAGAGCACGTTTAGGATGGAGCTCCGTGGTACAGCTGGCTACGGTGTGGTCGAAGGGCGTGGCCGCTCGTATGGAGTGCAGTCGTATCGTCGGGGTAAGCGGTGGGGCTGGCGCGGCGCTTCGACCCAATCGGAGTCGGAAGAGCTTCGTTGTCAGACAGATGGCGACGGTGTTTTCGAGCGGGAACTCGCGGCTTTGCTCTGCGGGCCCACTGAGACCTCAACGTCGGTCGGAACACCGGATGAAGCATTGGCGGCCATCCGGCTTGTCGAAGCGTGTCGTACTGCTTCTGGTATTGCAGCGGTACGGCCGGCGGAGGTGATGACGTGATCGGCGCCAATGGAATTGTGAAACCCGCTCCGAAGCGATACTTCGTCGTTGGGGGCGCAGGCTTCATCGGCGGGCATTTCGTTGATCGGCTACTCGGTGAGGCCTCTACACCCAAGGTCACCGTGTACGACAACTTCATGTCAGGGCGACGTTGGCACCTTGAGCAACACGCGAGCAGATGCCCGCTTCGAGGTTGTCCACGCCGACGTCCGTGACCTGGACCGGTTGTGCGAAGCGATGCACGGTCACGAGGTGGTCATCCATCTTGCGTCGAACCCTGACATCGCTCGCGCGATCACGGACCCAATGATCGACTTTGAGTTGGGAACCTTGCTCACCAACAACGTTGTCGAGGCAATGCGCCGCACGAACACGCGCGAAATTCTCTACGCGTCGGGAAGTGGCATTTATGGTGAACTCGGTGAGATCGAAGCACACGAAGACTACGGACCCCTCATCCCGATCTCGACCTATGGCGCGAGCAAGCTCGCAGGCGAAGTGTTGATTGCGTCGTACGCCGCACTCTTTGACTTCCACGGTCTGGCGTTCCGGTTCGGGAACGTCGTAGGACCTCGCCAGACCCATGGTGTGGGTTTCGACTTTCTCCGACGGCTCCGCAAGGATCCAACACGCCTCGAGATTCTCGGCGACGGCACGCAGAGCAAGTCGTACATCCACGTCCAAGACGTGATCAATGCGGTTTTGCTGGCGCACCAAGGCATGCATCAACCGTTCAATGTCTTCAACGTAGCGACTGGCGACTACATCACCGTGCGCGAGATCGCTGATTTGGCCGTCGGTGTTGCTGACAGCAATTCCGATCACACGAAGTACGAGTACACAGGAGGCGACCGTGGATGGAAGGGCGATGTTCCAGTAGTCCGGCTTAATACCGACCGTGTTCGATCAATTGGCTGGGAATGTCAGAGGAATTGTGCGCAAGCTATGACCGCTGCGCTCGAGGCAATGGACGAAGACGCCGACCGCCTGTTCGAGTAAGAGCATCAGCGAAGGGCGCGGGCTTGTTCCTTCATGTCTTTCGCCGGTCGTGCGTGCAATCTTGCGCATCGTCGTTAAAGAAGGTTTTCGGTCGGTCCCCTTCACTTTGGTGGAGCGTGAAGGTGGCGGTTGTCAAACGGGGTCCCTTTTGATCAGGTAGTCAACGGTGCGTGTGACTGCTTCGCGGATCGAGTATTTCGGCTCCCATCCGGTCGATCGAATGGCAGTGGTATCGAGGTAGATGAATGGGTTATCGCCGATCCAACCCCGGTCACCACCGGCGTAACGGACCTCAGGTTCGAGGCCCATCCGTTCGCAAATCCAGGTCGCCGATTCGGTCACCGTGCAGTAATCGTCGACCCCGAGGTTGAAGACCTCGAAACCCGGTGCACACTCGAGGCGCGACAGCATCGCGGCAACACAGTCGGTCACGTCCAGGTAACTCTTGCGCTGCGTCCCGTCGCCGAGCACGGTGAGAATGGATGGATCAGTCTTGCAGTCGATGGACGAAGTCGATGACGTGCCCATGTGAGTATCGCGGACCCATGATGGAAACAAACCGGAACACCGTTGCGTCGATGTCGCCGTGTTCTGCAAATGCAGAGATATAACCCTCGCCCGCAACTTTGGACGCGCCATAGAGCGAAGTTTGTGGTGGAAATGGACACGACTCTGGGGTCGGAATCGTCTTCGCTTCACCGTAAACCGATCCGGTCGAAGAGAACAGCAGCCGGCGCACACCGCGCGTCTTGCATTGCATCGAGCACGTTGAGGGTCACGGTGATGTTCTGTTCCAGGTCGCGGCGCGGGTGGTCCCAACCGAATCGAACATCGGCATTGGCCGCCAGATGGAAGACGGTGTCAAAGCCGTCGAACAGGTCCCCGAGCTGTTCTGCGTTCGGTAAAGAGATCGCATTTACGAACTCGAAGTGAGTCCGACTGAGCGGCTTCGGCGAGGTTCGCCGCTATCCCGGTGCTGAGGTTGTCAAGGACGCGTACCTCATGGCCCGCGGCGAGTAGTGCGTCCGTGAGGTGGGAGCCGATGAATCCCGCTCCTCCTGTCACGATGCAACGCAAGTCGACGGTCCTCCTGGTCGAGTCCGGGCGGGGACGTTGCCGCACCCGAGAGTGGCTGACTCTAGCGTGGCGAGGAGAATAATTGTTCAGCCAGTGACGGTCGGACGGGGCGCACGACCCTCGGTCGCCGCCTGTCGCGTAGCATCTGCACTTGTGATGGAAGATGTGGGGCTCACAGCGCGCTCTGACCAAGTGAGCGAAGATTTCCATCGCCTCTGGTACCAAAGCGGTTTCCAGTCGCAGTGGAAGTGGACGAGCTGGCTTGGGCACCGGATCGCCAATATCCGAGTGATCTGTTGGTCTATCAGGAACTCCTGGTGTCCACGGCTCCAGACCTGGTGATCGAGACGGGCACCCTCAACGGGGGCAGCGCCCTGTATCTGGCAACGGTCATGGATGCGCTCGACCACGGCCGTGTCGTATCGATCGATCTCGAACCGCAGCCCGGCCTTCCAACCCATGGCAGGATCGAGTTCGTCACGGGTTCGTCGACAGATCCGGAGATCGTCAAGTCTGTTGCAGCGGGAATCGGTAAGGGCGAGCGTGTCATGGTCATCCTGGACTCGGATCACTCACAGACACACGTTGCCGGCGAGCTTGAGGCATTCGCTCCGCTCGTCACGCCCGGTTGCTACCTCATCGTTGAGGACACGAACATCAACGGACATCCGGTGTATCCCGAGTTCGGTCCCGGCCCGATGGAAGCAGTCCTCGAATTCCTGCCGAACCATCCCGAGTTCGTGGTTGACGCAACGTGTGAGCGGCTCTTGATGACTTTCAACCCGAATGGGTTTCTGTTGCGCCAGCCGAACCGGTGAAGACGCGGACGTTGCTCATCCTCTCCGCGATCGTGGGCCTCGCGATCCTCGCGGCGGGCGCGATTCAGATCTGGATGGCCTCTTGAGCGAGCCCGTTGCCGATCGAGTGGTCGCGTCGGGCAAGAATGGAAACCGCGCACACCGAGCCACAACGAAGGGGTGAGTCCGCTGGCTGAGCACTACGACGTTGTCGTCCTCGGGGGAGGACCTGGCGGATATGCGGCGGCCTTGTACGGCGCCGCGGCAGGTCTCAATGTCGCACTTGTCGAGGAGTCCAAGGTCGGTGGCACCTGCCTGCATCGTGGCTGCATTCCGGCCAAGGAGCTGCTCCAGACCGCTGAGGTGCTGCGAACCGTCGCGAGTGCCAAGGAGTTCGGCGTCGACGCGGGCACACCCTCCCTCGATCTCGGTGTCAGCCAGCGTCGCAAACAAACGGTGATCGATCGCCTGACCAAGGGTCTCGAGTCACTGCTCGCTGGTCGCAAGGTCACGGTGGTGCCCGGTACGGGTTCGGTCGTCGATGGTGGTGCGCGTCGAGTGCGCGTCTCCGATGGCACCGAGCTCGAGGGCACCGCGTTGATTCTGGCGACCGGTTCGTCGCCGCGGCCACTTCCCGGTCTCGATTTCGACGGGATCCGTGTCCTTTCTTCCGACGATGTCCTGAAACTCGCAGAGGTACCGGCCCGCGTTGCGATCGTCGGCGGTGGCGCGATCGGCTGCGAATTCGCCTCGTTCTTGCGAGACGTCGGGAGTGAGGTCACGATTCTCGAAGCGCTTCCGCAACTCCTCAACGGTGTCGATCGCGAAGCTGCCGATGCGGTTGTGCGTGCATTCAAGAAGCGCGGCATCGTGGCGCACACCGGCGTCGCGCTCAGCTCGGTCGAAGGCGACACAGAGTTGGTGGTGGGCTACTCCGATAGTGCCGGTGCCGCGCAGACCTTGATGGTCGACAAGGTCATCGTGAGCGTGGGTCGATCCCCTCGATCTCGAGGCATCGGCCTCGAGGACTGCGGCATCGAACTCGACGAGCGCGGGTTCGTGCGCGTGGATAGCGCAATGCGAACGACCGTCGCGGGTGTCTACGCGGTCGGTGATCTGGTCGCAACCCCACAACTCGCGCACGTGGCGTTCGCTGAGGCAATCGTCGCCATCAAGGACATCCTCGACGAGGATCCGATGCCGATCGCGTACGACAAGGTGCCGTGGGGCATTTATTGTCACCCCGAGGTGGGCTTCAGCGGCCTCACCGAAGCCCAGGCTCGTGAACGCGGGTACGACGTCGTCACGTCGGTGCACCGCTTCATGGGCAATGGCCGAGCGATGATCATCGGCGAGACCGACGGTCTCGTCAAGATCGTTGCCGATGCCGATGGTGTCATCCTCGGTGTCCACATCGTCGGCCCGTGGGCCACGGAGCTACTGGTCGAGGGATATCTGGCCGTCAACTGGGAAGCGACAGCCGACGATCTCGGGCTCCTCATCCACCCGCACCCCTCGCTCAGCGAACTCTTCGGCGAGTCGGCCCTTGCGCTGACCGGCCGCAGCCTGCACGCCTAAGAACACCGGAGGACGCCCGTGGACATCACCATGCCCCAACTCGGCGAGACGGTCACCGAGGGCACGATCACTCGGTGGATCAAGCAGATCGGCGAGGCCGTCGCGCTCGACGAGCCGCTCTTCGAGGTCTCGACCGACAAGGTTGACTCCGAGGTTCCGTCACCTGCAGCAGGCACACTGACCGAGATCCTCGTCGCGGAAGGAGAGACGGCCAGCGTCGGTGCTCGCCTCGCGGTGCTCGGCGCGCCAGGCTCTGCGTCCACAACGCCCGCTCCCAGTGCACCAGCGCCGAGTGCACCTGCGCCCGCCACCGAACCTCGACCGGCGCCCGCGCCGGCACCGGTCTCGGCAGCTCCGGCAGCACCGCCCTCGGTCGCGCCTACGCCTGGCCCGACCGGCAACGGCGCCGGGACCACCGTCACCTCTCCGGTGGTACGACGCTTGATCGCAGAACATGGGATCGATCCCGACACCATTACCGGCACCGGTGATGGTGGGCGCGTCACGCGCAATGACGTCCTCGATGCCGTCGCTCGACAACGTTCCACCGGTGCCACGCAGCCCACGGCCGGCACGGGTCGCAACGCCGACCACGCCGACCCGCGACCCGCCGAGCGTCGCGCAAGTGGCCACGCCGCCGGCTCCCACTGCCGGCACCCCGCGAACAGAAGCTGTCGGGTCGCGGGGAAATGAAGTCATTCCTTTCAACAGCATCCGGCGTCTCACTGCCGAGCACATGGTGCGGTCAAAGGCAACAAGCGCGCACGTCTATACCTCCGTTGAGGTGGACTTCGAACGTGTCGAGCGCGTGCGCGCAGCGCACCGCGACGAATGGAAGAACGAGGAAGGCTTCTCCCTCACGTATCTGCCGTTCATCCTGCGCGCGACCTGCGATGCGATCGCCGAGTTTCCACGCGTCAACGCCAGTATCGAAGAGCAGAGCCTGGTCGTTCATCACGGCGTCGACATCGGCATCGCCGTCGATCTCGACTTTCAGGGTTTGATTGCTCCGGTGCTGCGCGACGCAGACGGGAAGCGCCTCCGGCACCTCTCACGCGATGTCTTCGACCTTGCCACCCGCGCACGCACCAAGAAGCTGCTTCCCGACGAAGTCTTCGGAGGCACCTTCACGATCACCAACCCGGGACCGTTCGGCTCCTACATGACATTGCCGATCATCAATCAACCCCAAGTCGCGATCCTCTCGACGGACGGAATCGCGAAGCGTCCCGTCGTGGTCGAAGGCCCCGATGGCGAAGACACCATCGCAATACACCACACCGGAATCCTGGCCCTTGCCTGGGACCACCGCGCGTTCGACGGCGCATACGCGTCGGCCTTTCTACGCGCCATCAAGACCATCATCGAGTCACGGGACTGGGAAGCCGAGTTCGGGTGAATTCGGCGCCCGGCCGGTCGATGCGCGTCCGGTGGCTCGGCCAGGTCCCGTACTCCGAGGCCGACGACCTGCAACGTGCACTGCACACCCATGGCCAGGACGACTACCTGCTGCTCCTCGAGCATCCGTCGGTCTACACGCTTGGTCGGCGCGCCGATCTCGCCAATGTGCTCACGTCGCCCGAGAAAGTGGGTGCTGAACTCGTCCATGCCGACCGAGGCGGCGACGTCACCTTTCACGGCCCGGGTCAGCTTGTCGGATATCCCATCCTCACCTTGCCGCATTGGCGTGACAGCGTCGTCGATGTCGTGGCCTATGTGCGGTCGATCGAACGGTGTCTCGTTGCCGTGTTGGCCGACTTCGATATTCAGGCGCACGCAGTTCCCAAGCTCACCGGCGTCTGGGTCGGCGACAAGAAGATCGCGGCGATCGGCGTGCGCGTTGCGTGTGGGCGAACGCGACACGGCTTCGCGCTCAACGTCGATCCGGATCTCGCGATGTTCGACCATATCGTGCCCTGTGGGATCCCGATCGAGGCGTGACCTCCATGGCGCAGCTCGCTGGTGAACCGCCGGCAATGCGCGCGGTCGTCGACAGCGTTGTTGCGCGTTTCGCGCAGGAGTTCGGCGCAACGGAGGTCGAACGTCAGGACATCGCGTGGCGTGAACGTCGGATGGATCTCTCGGCATTCACGCGCGCTGCCGGTAACGATGATGGCAGTGCAGCGACCGTGCCGAACGAGCAGCCAGTGCGTTTGCTTGGCCGCCTCGCCGAAGCTGGAGTAGGTGCGGGTGACCGCGTCGATCCCAACGCTCGTCGGCCGGCGTGGATGCGCGTCAAGGCGAACTTTGGCACGGAGTTTCGTGAGACACAGCGGCTCATGCGCTCGCTCGATCTCCACACGGTCTGTGAGGACGCGGGCTGTCCCAACATCTCGGAATGCTGGAGTGACCACACCGCGACCTTCATGATCCTCGGTGAGCGATGCACGCGTGCCTGTGGCTTCTGCCTGGTCGACACACGACACCCCGAGCCAGTCGATCTGGCGGAGCCCCAACGGGTCGCCGATGCTGTTGCGACCCTCGGACTCGAGCATGCGGTGATCACGAGCGTGACCCGTGATGACCTTGCCGACGGCGGCGCCGCCACGTTCGCCGAGACGATCCGTGCCGTTCGTGCGCGAAACCCCCGAACAACGGTCGAAGTCCTGATCTCGGACTGCAAGGGTGACGCAGCCTCTCTCGGCACAATCTTCGATGCACGTCCTGACGTGCTCAATCACAATCTCGAAACCGTCGCGCGACTGCAGCGCGCAGCGCGACCGTCCGCCGGATACAACCGATCGCTCAGTCTGCTCAGCCGAGCGAAGGCCGCTGGACTCACGACGAAATCAGGAATCATCCTGGGTCTCGGCGAAACCGTCGAGGAACTCCACGGCGCGATTGCCGACCTCCGCAATGTGGGGGTGGACATACTCACCATGGGTCAGTATCTGCAACCGTCTTCGCAGCATCTCCCCGTCGCGAAATGGTGGCATCCCGATGACTTTGCCGCGTTGGGCGCCTATGCCGAGAGCCTCGGATTCGCCCATGTGGAGTCGGGCCCGCTCGTGCGTTCCAGCTACCACGCCAAGCGTGCGGTCACCGGAGTCGGCGCCGCACAGCACGAACATTCCGAACAGGTCGGTGTGGCTGCGACTCGATAACGCGACCGGATGAGGAAACCACCTCAGGGCTGTCTCATCCTCTGGAGGGCCTCACGAATATCGTCGTGGTTGCCGACACGTTCGTCGAGATGCCAACGCGCCAGGAGGCTCGCGACCTCTTCGATGCTTCGTGCGGGAGCGCCCGTTTCGATCGCCCCAGGAACCTTGAAGACGTACAGGCTCCAAAACTCCGTCAAGCCGAAATGCGCCAGGTCGAGGTGGATGCCCCGCTCGTACGTGCCGCATCGTTCAAACCCTGCAGCTTCGAATTGGCGTTGCCACCACCGGTAGGAGGCGATCGTCAAGTGCCCTTCGATGGGAGCGCCCGTCGTGTCGACGGCAAGGTCCGCACTGGGAAGAGGGCCATCGAAGGACTTGCCCAACGATTGGTAGTGCTCGAGTCGCTCAGGTCGAACTTTTCCTTCGAGCCATCCGTCGCGGCCGAATTCGTTCGGTCCGAACGATGGAATCGTGGCGAACACGAATCCGCTCGAGATCCGTCGCAACTCGTGGAGCACACCGGGGATCGCCGCCGGGGGAAGGTGTTCGAGGGTCTCGAGCGCCGACACAACATCAAACGATTCGGGGTGGAATGGAAGTGTTTCGGTCAAGCTGCCTTGCCGCAGATGTCCCTTCGCTCCCGCAGCGGCGTGCTCGATCGCGTGGTGGCTGACATCGAAACCTTGGGCGTCGACACCAAGTTCACGGAGCCCTTCGACCACAAATCCCATGGCACATCCGACGTCGAGCGTTGTGCGCGCATCGAACCATTTCCAGATCAGAAACGCTGCGCAGTCGGCGTTGCTCGTTGCACGGTCATAGTGTTCGTACCCCGACAAGCCCATGCGGTCCAAGGGATCTCTGCCTTCGCCGAAATATGGGGCGCCGTATGTGGAGTCGCTCGCGGTGGACGGCCGGTTCGGAAGTGTTCCGTTCGTCTCTGATTCTCGGCTGTGGGGATGATTGTCTCTCGGCTGGGAGCACTTGCCGGATGCTGTTTCGAATGGTGGCTGCGAGTCGCTTGAGTGGTCGCTCGGTCACGGATCGTAAGATACCGGTCCCCGTCGTAGGCTGCACGTGTATGAGCGATTTTTCCGAGCGTGTGGCGGTGAAAGGTCGTTCATGAAACTCGAAGTCCAAACAGTCCTGGCGCAGTGGGCCTGCGGCGGTCTCTTCTTCTGCTGGGTCACGACACGTCACCGTGTCCTGGGCATTGGCTACGGCTGGCTGTTGCGTTGCACCTACGGTGCGTTGGCCGCGATCTCGATCGCCACCGGCGCCGGGTCCGTCTCGTGGCTACTGCTCGTCGGCGTGATCGGCATGCTCCTCGCGTCAGCCGTCGCGCTCGGAGCGTCGATCATCCTTCCCCGCCGCAGTGCGACCAATGCAGAGGGTGCAGCGATCACAGCGTTTCCGCCGCTGCTCGATGTCATTGCACCCGTCCTTGGCGTGATTGGTTTGTTCGGCGCTGCCGACGATGCCGGTGGTTCGTACCTCGTGGCGTTGCTGAGACTGGTCGTTGGCGCCGCGTTCCTGGGTGTCATCAGCGACGCGATGCTCTTGGGTCACTGGTATCTCGTCCAGCCCGGTCTGAGTCGCGACCCGCTCAAGGAACTCGTCCGTGCGATCGCCATCGTCTGGCCGTTCGAGGTTGTGGTGTTCCTCTGGAAGCCTGGCATGGCCCAGGTGTTGAGCGGTTCGATCAGCGATGGATACAACGGCCTTTTGGGATGGGTCTGGGTGGCCTGCGCCGTCTTCACGCTCGGCCTTGCCGGCGTGACCTGGTTGGCGTTACGCGAGCGGTACTACTCGGCGGTCATGTCGGCTACTGGTCTGCTGTACCTGGCGATCCTGACCGGCTTCGGCGTCGACCTCGTCGCGCGTGCGGTGCTGGCGCCGTAGCAGTGATGGACCGGTAGCCGTGCTCAGACCACGAAGTACTTCGCCTCGGGATGGGGCACAATGATCGCCGAGGTGCTCTGTTCGGGCACGAGGTGAAACTCCTCGGTGAGCGCGACCCCGATGCGGTCGATCTCGAGCAGCTCTGCCACGAGTGCCTGGTCCTCGAGATCAGGACACGCCGGGTAGCCCCACGAGTAGCGCGAGCCGCGGTACTGCTGGCGGAACAGTCCCGCGAGTGACGGGCCGTCCTCGTCGGCGAATCCCCACTCCTGACGGATGCGCAGATGCCACAGCTCGGCGAGTGCCTCGGTCATCTCGACGGAGAGGCCGTGTGTCAGGAGGTAGTCCTGATACTGATTCGCAGCGAAGAGCTCCTGTTCGCGCTCGGTCGCAGCGGAGCCCACGGTGCAGACGTGAAAGGCCGCGTAATCGGCTTCTCCTGAGGCAACCGGCTTGAAGAAGTCGCTGATGCACAGGAACCGGTCCTTGTGCTGGCGCGGGTAGTGGAAGCGGCAGCGTTCGGTGGTGCGCGTGTCGTCGGTCCAGACCACGAGATCGTCGCCCTCGGCGTTGACGGGGAAGTAGCCCCATGCGACCGCGGGCACCAACCACCCTTCACTTTTCGCGCGCTGCAACATGTCACGCAACGTTGGACGGACGCGGTTCTTGAACTCCTCGTCGGTCTCGGCGGCGCCGCCATTGGACTTGTTGGGACGGAACTGCCATTGGTTGCGGAACAACGCGGTCTCATTGATGTAACCGGCGATCTCATCGAGGGAGATGCCCTTCGCGACACGAGCGCCGAGGAACGGAGGCGTGAGCACGGCGACATCGGACGCGACATCGGAGCGCTCGGGTACCTCAACGGCTACAACCTCGAGTTGGCTCTTGCGCGGTGGCAGGTTTCGCCCGCCTGGCGCTCGGCCGAAATCCGGATCGAGTGTGCCGTTGCGCTTGCCGTCCATCAGAGCGTCCATCGTTCGCAGACCCTCGAAGGCATCCTTGCCATAGAAGACGCGGCCCTTGTACACGCCGCGCAGGTCGACCTCCACGTAGTTGCGCGTGAGCGCCGCGCCACCGAGGAGCACCGGCACATCCTGGAGCCCGCGAACGTTCAGCTCTTCGAGGTTCTCACGCATGATCAGCGTGCTCTTCACCAGCAACCCACTCATCCCGATCGCGTCGGCACCGACCTCCTGTGCCTTCTCGACGAACGCGGTGAGGGGCGCCTTGATGCCGATGTTGTGCACTTCGTAGCCGTTATTGGTCAGGATGATGTCAACGAGGTTCTTGCCGATGTCGTGCACGTCGCCCTTGACGGTGCCGAGCACTACTCGGCCCTTGCCACCTGCGTCGCTCTTCTCCATGTGGGGTTCGAGAAACGCGACCGCGGTCTTCATCGTTTCGGCGCTCTGCAAGACGAATGGCAATTGCATCTCGCCGCGGCCGAAGAGTTCGCCGACGACCTTCATGCCTTCGAGGAGCACGTCGTTGACGATCGAAAGGGCTGTACGCCCGTCGGCCAACGCGCGGTCGAGGTCGGCTTCGATCCCGTCGCGCTCACCATCGATGATTCGGTGCTTCAGGATCTCATCGACGGGCCAGTCGGAGCGGTCCTCGCGTTCAACCGCGCCCGCTTCGACGTTCTCGAAGAGCGCCATGAACTCGGTGAGCGGGTCATAGTCATCCGTGCGCCGGTCGTAGATGAGGTCGAGGGCAACCTCGCGAGCACGTTCGTCGATCTTGTGCATCGCCATGATGCGCGCCGCATGCACGATCGCTGCATCGAGACCGGCCTCACGGCACTCGTGCAGGAACACGCTGTTCAACACGTGGCGTGCTGCGGGCTTGAGGCCGAAGCTCACGTTCGAGAGTCCGAGGATCGTTGATGCGCCCGGCAGTTCAGCTTTGATTCTGCGGATCGCCTCGATGGTCTCGATGGCGTCGCGTCGCAGATCCTCGGTTCCAGCGCTCAGCGGAAAGGTAAGCGGGTCGAAAATCAGGTCAGTCGGGTCGAGCCCGTAACGGTTGATGGCAATGTCGTAGATGCGATGCGCCACGCGCAGTTTCCAATCGGCGTCGCGGGCCTGGCCTTCCTCGTCAATCGTGAGGCAGATCACCGCCGCGCCGTATTCACGGGCGAGACGGAACACCCTGTCCATGCGTTTGCCGACGCCGTCGCCCTCCTCGAGGTTGGCCGAGTTGAGGAGCGCCTTTCCACCGTGATGTTGCAGGCCTGCCTCCAAGACCGCAGGTTCGGTCGAGTCGAACACCAGCGGCAGGCTTGCCTGCGTCGAGAAGCGCCCCGCCACAACGTCCATGTCGGCGGCGCCGTCGCGCCCGACATAGTCGACGCAGACGTCGAGAACGTGGGCGCCCTCCTTCACCTGATCGCGGGCCATCTGCACGCAGAGATCGAGGTCACCTTCGAGCATGGCATCGCGGAACTTGCGTGAACCGTTGGCGTTCGTACGCTCGCCGACAGCGAGATACGCCAGCTCCTGATGAAACGGTACGTGGCTGTAGATCGACGAGCAGCCCGGCTCGAACTCGGGGGTTCTCGGTGTCGGGGCGCGCCGTCCGATGCGCTCGACGACCTGACGAAGGTGCTCAGGCGTGGTGCCACAGCAACCACCGACGATGTTGAGGCCGAAGTCTGTGACGAACCGCTCGTGCGCATCCGCAAGTGCAGCGGGGGTGAGGTCGTAGTGCGTGTGTCCGTCGACGATCGAAGGCAGTCCTGCATTGGGTAGACACGACAGCCTCGTACGACCGTGCTGTGCCAGGTATCGCAGGTGCTCGGTCATCTCCTCGGGTCCCGTCGCGCAGTTGATGCCGATCACATCGGGTCCCATGGCTTCGAGTGCGGTGACTGCCGCGCCGATTTCGGAGCCGACGAGCATCCTGCCGGTCGTTTCCATGGTGACTTGCACCATGATCGGTACGGTGATGCCCGTCGAGCCCATTGCGCGCCGAGCCGCGATGATCGCCGCCTTTGCCTGCAGGAGGTCTTGGACGGTCTCGATGAGCAGCACGTCGACGCCGCCGGCCAGCAGTCCTTCCATCTGCGGGATGTAGGAGTCGCCGTAGTTCGGTGAACCTGATGTGTCCGAGCGATGGCAGCTTCGTGCCAGGTCCGACCGATCCAATCACGAAGCGCGGCTTGTCAGGTGTCGAGTAGTCCGATGCGACCCGTCGCGCAATTGTGGCCGCGGCGACGTTGAGGTCATAGGTGCGTTCGGGGATGTCGTACTCGGCGAGGACGACGCCGAAGGCGCCGAACGTGGCTGTCTCCACCGCGTCCACGCCAACGTCGAAGAAGGCGCTGTGAAGATCAGCGATCAGATCGGGGCGAGTGGCGACGAGGATCTCGTTGCAGCCTTCGAGCTCGGGGCCACCGAAATCGTCGGGTCCGAGGTCCCGGTCTTGCATCCAGGTGCCGAACGCTCCGTCAAAGATGAGAACGCGTTCGGAGAGGGCATCGAGGAACTTGGACATGCACCGAGGCTACTTGACCTCCCGGAAAATTGGCCGTGTGGTTTGTGTGCGGCACGGCCCCGGGACGTCGAGAGGTAGGCGGAAATACGCGAGGTGCGTGCGACGCGACGGGCGCCGGGCGGCGGCGCGGCGTCTGTATTCGAGTCGGCTCTGAGCGTCACCACGAACGACCCACGCTCAGAGCCGGCAGAGAAGCGCTTCGGGTAGTGCGGGGCAAGGCCGGGACTGACGTGCACGGTGAGGCCGTGCTTATCGAGCTGGTTGACGACGGCCATGGCCCAGAACTGGTCTTCGAGATTCGAATACTCGATCCTGACCGCAAGTTCGGGTCGTTTCTGTTGCGCGTTGCGGATGGCATCACTGATCGTCTCGACGTCCTCGGTGTGTTGCTCATCGGGGAATCGAGGCGGCGCCATCGCAAAGGTCGCGCCGACTGCGAGGACGAGTGCGACTGCTCCGAGCGCCCGCGTTCGGCGCGCGAACCGTTGGGCGACAAGACCAGTCAGCACCATGACGAGAAAGCCAACGGCGGTGACCCATCGATAGAGGTACTCGGCGGGCAGGCCGACGACATTCTTGATCGACACCGCACCCAGGATCACGACTACCGCGGTGTACGCCCCAAGTAACAGCGCGTCTCGTTCTCGGCGGCGCCAGGCGACGATAACCGCGGCCATCAGGATCATCAGCGTGAGCACACCCGGCCATGACGGAAGATATCGAGCGTCGTTGAAGGCAACATCGGGACGTCTCCCGACGAACGACGCCAAAAGGTCGCCGACATTGGTCAGGGTCAAGATCCGCATGGTGTCGACGGTCTGGATGCCTTCTTGACGTGTCGAGAAGCGAACGATCTCGCTCATGTTGTGTGGCGACTGCGTGACCTGTTGCACAATCGGCGCGAGCCAAACCACGAATCCTGCGATGACCGAGGTGATGACCGGCGCGAGCGCGAGGCGCAACAGGCTCTGACGACGGACCGAAGTGGCAGTGATGAAGCGCCACGCAACGAGGACGAGCGTGACGCCCGCCAGCGCTGCGGTGACCGGCAGATAGCCAAGGTGTGTCTGCACGAGGAATGATGCAATGACGACCCACGCCGGAACCGCCCAACGATCGCCACACGCGATGGACCATGCGCAGAACACCAGTGCCACGAACGGAAGGATCGTGATGTACGGGTTCCACACGTCATGGAGCAGCATCGGGCCGAGAGTGCGCAAATAGAAGAGCAAGGCGACCGCTGTCCACCAGGCGAGCCATTGACCACCGCGCCGGCGTGCCAGTCCCACGATGGCCCCCGAAGCGGCCATGTTGATGCAGAGCGCCCCGATGACGAGCCCCGTTGAGGTGCGCCCGAACAGGCGGTACGGCAGTGCCATGAGGTAGAAGAGCGCCGGGCCGGGATGGAACCATCCGAAGCGTGAGAACGGTCCGAGGAGCACCTCGTGTCGGCCGACATCTCGGATGTTGATTTCGAGGAGCGAGTCGTCGCCGAAGGACAGATATTGCGTGCCGAGCTGGGAGACAGCCACGACGATCGCGGCGAAGAACGGCATCATGATCACAAGGGCCGGCAAGGACACACGAGGGGCGCGCAAGGCCCGTAGACTGGTTCGCACGGTGAAGGTTTACACGCGCACGGGTGACGATGGTACGACCGGCCTGTTCTACGGCGGCCGAGTTGCCAAAGACGACGCAGGCCCAGCCGCCTATGGCGCCGTCGACGAGGCCGTCTCCGCGCTTGGGCTCGCACGTTCCGAAGCCGACCGCGGAGGTGAGCTCGATGAGATCGTCATTGCGCGCCAACGTGAGCTGTTCGTCGCCGGCGCCGAACTCGCGACTGCGGCGGTGAATCGACCGAAGTTGGTTCCCGGCGTTTCACTGGTGACTGCGGATATGGTCCGCGCGCTCGAACCTGTCATCGATTCCATCACCGCGCGCTACGACCCGCCGACCGAGTTCGTGCTGCCGGGGGAGAACCGAATTGCCGGGGCATTGGACTTCGCGCGAGCCCTCGTTCGTCGGGCAGAACGCGAGGCGGTCGCAGCGGTCCGTTCCGGTTGGCTCGGTTCGGACAGCCAGGTCGTGCCATATCTCAACCGGCTCGCCGATCTCGTCTACACGCTTGCGCGTTGGCAAGAGGGCGCGTTTCGTCCCGTGCGGGAACGCTAGTTCGAGCCCGCTGCGCACCTGACGGTTGTCGCCCCGACGGGCTACTTCAGTTTCGGAGTGCCAAGGAGTGCTCGCTGCCGGCGGTGATGGTTTTCCAGTTGGTGGCGGTGCCTATCTGAACGGGTGCAGAGCGGCGGATTCTGGTGCCGTCTCCGAGTTGGCCGAAGTCGTTCCGGCCCCACGCCCACAGTGAGTCGTCCGTCTTGGTAGCGGAGGAGTATTCGCTGCCGGCGGTGATGGTTTTCCAGTTGGTGGCGGTGCCGATCTGTACGGGTGCAGAGCGGCGGGTTCTGGTGCCGTCGCCGAGCTGGCCGTCGAAGTTGTAGCCCCATGCCCAGAGGGTGCCGTCAGTCTTGACGGCGAGCGTGTGTCCGTCACCGGCGGTGATGGTTTTCCAGTTCGTGCTGCTGCCGATTTGGGTGGGTGTGGTGCGGCGGGTTCTGGTGCCGTCGCCGAGTTGCCCGATGTCGTTGCGGCCCCAGGCCCACAGTGAGTCGTCGGTTGTGATTGCGAGGGAGTGTTCACCTCCGGCGGTGATGGTTTTCCAGTTGGTGGCGGTGCCGATCTGTACGGGTGACGAGCGGCGGGTTCTGGTGCCGTCGCCGAGTTGGCCGTCGATGTTGTAGCCCCATGCCCAGAGGGTGCCGTCGGTCTTGAGGGCGAGGGAGTGGCCGTTCCCGGCCGCCAGCGACGCCCAGTTGGTGGCGGTGCCGATTTGGGTGGGTGACGATGCGGCGGGTTCTGGTGCCGTCGCCGAGCTGGCTTTCGGTGTTGGAGCCCCATGCCCAGAGGGTGCCGTCGGTTTTGAGGGCGAGGGAGTGAAAGGCCCCGGCGGTGATGGTTTTCCAGTTGGTGGCGGTGCCGATTTGGGTGGGTGACGATCGGCGGGTTCTGGTGCCGTCGCCGAGTTGGCCGTCGAAGTTGTAGCCCCATGCCCAGAGGGTGCCGTCGGTGTTGATTGCGAGGGAGTGGCCGTTCCCGGCCGCCAACGATGCCCAGTTGGTGGCGGTGCCGATTTGGGTGGGTGTGGTGCGGCGGGTTCTGGTGCCGTCGCCGAGCTGACTGTCGCTGTTACGGCCCCATCCCGAAGCCGTTGAGCCCGTTTGCGGGACGGCGGTCGCACCTCGCAGACCCAAAGAGTGCAGGCCGCCGGCTGTGATGGACGTCCAGTCGCTGTCGGTGCCGACTCTGGGTGGGGTTGAGGTTGTCGGTGGTGGTGCCGTCGCCGAGTTGGCCGACGTCGTTGCGGCCCCATGTCCAGAGGGTGCCGTCGGTTTTGATGGCGAGGGAGTGGCCGTCGCCGGCTGTGATGGACGTCCAGTCGCTGTCGGTGCCGACTTGGGTGGGGTTGGGGTTGTCGGTGGTGGTGGCGTCTTCGGTTTGGCCGGCGTCGTTGCGAGCCCCATGTCCAGAGGGTGCCGTCGGTTTTGATGGCGAGGGAGTGGCCGTCTCCGGCGTCGACGGTCTTCCAGGTGGCGGTGCCGATCTGGACGGGTGTGGTGCGGTCCGTGGTGGTGCCGTCGCCGAGTTGGCCGACGTCGTTGCGGCCCCATGTCCAGAGGGTGCCGTCGGTTTTGATGGCGAGGGAGTGGCCGTCGCCGGCTGTGATGGACGTCCAGTCGCTGTCTGTGCCGACTTGGGTGGGGTTGGGGTTGTCGGTGGTGGTGGCGTCTTCGGTTTGGCCGGCGTCGTTGCGGCCCCATGTCCAGAGGGTGCCGTCGGTTTTGATGGCGAGGGAGTGGCCGTCTCCGGCGTCGACGGTTTTCCAGGTGGCGGTGCCGATCTGGACGGGTGTGGTGCGGTCCGTGGTGGTGCCGTCGCCGAGTTGGCCGTAGAAGTTGTTGCCCCACGCCCAGAGGGTGCCGTCGGTCTTGATGGCGAGAGAGTGAAGACCACCGGCGCTGATGGACTTCCAGTCGCTGGCAGTGCCCATCTGCGTAGGCGTGGTGCGTTCTGTCGTGGTGCCGTCGCCGAGTTGGCCGTAGAAGTTGTTGCCCCATGCCCAGAGCGTGCCATCGTTTGCAAGGGCGAAGGAGTGGTCGTAGCCGGCCTCTATGGCTGTCAACTCGGTGGAGGCTCCGACCTGGACGGGTGTGGTGCGGTCCGTGGTGGTGGCGTCGCCGAGTTGGCCGTAGGTGTTATTGCCCCATCCTGATGCCGTGGAACCAGGTGATGGGACCTGAGCAGGCCCCCGCTGCGCCACGGCGTGGTACGCGCCGGCGGCGATTGAGGTCCAGTTGCTGCCCGCACCGATCTTCACCGGCGTGAGGCGAGGTGTTGTACCACCATCACCGAGTTGCCCATAGTGCGTGTTGGCGCCCCATGCCCAGAGTGTGCCGTCGGTCTTGAGGGCTACCGAGTGGAGATCGCCGGCTGCGATGGTTTTCCAGTTGGTGGAGGTCGCCGATCTTGCCCGGTGCAATGCCGTCTGTAGTGGTGCCGTCGCCGAGTTGGCCGTCGGTGTTGTTACCCCATGTCCAGAGCGTGCCGTCGGTTCTGATTGCGAAGGAGTGACCCCAGCCGCCTGTGATGGTTTTCCAGTTGGTGGCGGTCACCGATTTGAGTGGGTGCTGTCGCGGTTGGTGGTGGTGGCGTCGCCGAGTTGGCCGTCGGTGTTGTTGCCCCATGTCCAGAGGGTGCCGTCGGTTTTGGTAGCGAGGGAGTGGAAGCCTCCCGCGGTGATGGTTTTCCAGTTGGTGGCGGTGCCGATTTGGGTGGGTGTTGTGCGGTTGGTGGTGGTGCCGTCGCCGAGTTGGCCGTCGGTGTTGTTGCCCCATGTCCAGAGGGTGCCGTCGGTTTTGATTGCGAGGGAGTGGTAGGCGCCACTGGCTATGGACGTCCAGTTGTTGTCGCCGCCGATCTGGATGGGTGTGCGGCTGTCGGTCGTCGTGCCGTCGCCGAGCTGGCCGTAGAAGTTGGCTCCCCATGTCCAGAGGGTGCCGTCGGTTTTGATGGCGAGGGAGTGGAAGCCTCCCGCGGTGATGGTTTTCCAGTTGGTGGCGCCGCCGATGTGGGTGGGTGTGGTGCGGTTGGTGGTGGTGCCGTCGCCGAGTTGGCCGTCGGTGTTGTTGCCCCATGTCCAGAGGGTGCCGTCGGTTTTGATGGCGAGGGAGTGGCCATAACCGGCTGATGTTGCTGTCCAGTCGGTGTCGGTACCGGTCTGGGTTGGTGTGTTGCGGTTGGTGGTGGTGGCGTCTCCGAGCTGGCCGAAGACATTGGAACCCCACGCCCATTCCGTTGCATCGGTGGGCGCTGCGCCTGCTCGTGTTGCTGCAGGTGGGCTGATGACACTCAGCACGCTGACAAGCAGTCCGAGCACCGTGAGCAATGCGGGGCGCTTCAACGTGCTTCCCTCCTGGATCTCTCTGTTGTGCACGCGAACACCCGTGACGCATGTGTGCCGGGCAGGGGGCAGGGGTGCCTTCGACTGCCTGATGGGTATTGGGTTCGTGTCACTGTTTGGCCGTGACCGGCGGTCTCACAGCGACGGTATCGCCGCTTCCTGTGGGTCACGTGTTTGGGCACCTTTCGGCCGTGTGGTGTTCATCGAGTGGACATGGTCCATTGGCGTGACCGTCAAAGGCGGGTACGGCACGCCGTTTCAGTTGCCACTCGTCGAAGACCGCTACCGGCAGCCAGCGCGCGGGTTTCGAGGGCGGAACGCACGTGGCAGGCCTTCGGGCAGTACGTTGGCATCTCGTCGGAGGAGGAAAGCAATGTCGATTTCGTTCAGTCTCAGTAGCGCTTCGGTTGGAACCGCAAAGGCAGACCTACTTGCCGTGCCGGTCTTTGCAGGCGGTGTTGCGGGGCCGGGAGTCGATGTCGTCTACGCGGCAATCCCCGGTCTCGCAGAGTTCATGGCCAGGTCCGGTTTTGAGGGTAAGCCAGGTCAGAGCCAAGCGGTACCCGGCGGGGTCGGGCTCCCGCGAAGTCGGTGCTTCTCATCGGCTTGGGCGAACAGGACAAGCTCACGGTCGACGCATTGCGCCGTGCCTCGGCACTGATCGTCAAGAACGCGACGAAGGTCACCTCCGTTGTCACGACTCTGCTCGACGCAGCACCTGCTTCGATGGACCGAGCCGATGCGGCCCAAGCCATCGTTGAGGGTGCAGCGCTTGGCTCCTACCAATTCCTCAAGTACAAGGGTGAGAAGACGGCGACGTCGTTGCGGCGCTTCTCACTGCTCGGTCAGGGTGGTGCTGCGGTCAGTGCAGCGGTTGATCGCGGCGCCGCGGTTGCGGCCGCGACGGAGTGGGCACGCGATCGTGTCAACGAGCCGGCGATGGAACTTTCGCCGGCAGATTTTGTCTCCGAGGCGCGGCGCCTGTTGCGGGGATCGGGCGTGAGCGTCAGCGTGCTCGACGAGCGCCAGTTGTCGGCGAAGGGGTTGGGTGGAATCGTTGGTGTCGGGCAGGGGTCATCGCGTCCACCGCGCCTGCTGACGATGACCTACTCGCCTCCGGGCGCCCGCGCGACGATTGCCCTGGTCGGCAAAGGAGTTGTCTTCGACTCCGGTGGCCTCTCGCTCAAACCTGCCAGCGGTATGGAAACCATGAAGACCGACATGGGTGGCGCCGCCGCCGTGATCGGTGCGATGTCGGCCATCGCGGCGCTGAAGTTGTCGACGAAGGTGGTCGCATACACGCCGCTCGTCGAGAACATGCCCAGCGGTACCGCCATCCGGCCTGGTGACGTGCTCACGATCCACAACGGCAAGACCGTCGAAGTGCTCAACACCGACGCTGAAGGGCGCCTGATCCTGGCCGACGCATTGTCCTTGGCGGCCACGACCAAGCCCGACGCGATCGTCGATCTTGCGACGCTCACCGGCGCGTGCATGGTCGCACTGGGCGAGAAGATCGCCGGACTGATGGGCAACAACGACGCGTTGGTCGCGCAAGTTCGCGCTGCCGCGGACCGTTCGGGCGAGCCGGTGTGGCCGCTGCCGTTGCCATCGGACTACCGCAAGTTGCTGGATTCGGAGATCGCAGATCTGCGCAACATCAGTACGGGGAGCTACGGCGGTTCGATTACAGCGGGACTGTTCCTCAAGGAGTTCGTCGGCGATATTCCGTGGGCACATTTGGACATTGCCGGACCGGCGCGCGCATCGGCAGACGACGGTTACCTCGTCCGCGGAGGGACGGGTTTCGGGCTTCGCACGATCGTCGAGGTTGTCGCCAAGTTCGAGAAGCCAACCTCCGTCGAGACGGTGCGGGGCTCCGGTACTTCCGTGAGGAAGGCTGTCGCGCGCAAGGCCACCAAGAAGCGGTCCGGTTAACCAGTTCAGGGAACGCTCGGACCCGTGGGCTGGGAGGGCGACGCTATTGGTGGCGGACGAAGTTGCACCGTCTCGGGCGAGTTCCGAGCCGGTCCCAGCAGGATCAGCATGCCTGTGACCAGCACTGCGAGGGCGCCGACCAACGCCAGGTGGCATGCGCGTGCCCTGAGTTCATGAACCCCCTCTGGACCCATCGCCACCTACTCTGTCGACTATTCCGACTACCAATATCGGAATGGTCGACAGTGTCCTTAGGCGATGTAGGGCAAATATCCGACAATTAGCCCACCGCCTGAAGACGGGTTTGAACGGGACCTCAGTGGCCGGTCGCGGACCCGTCGGCGAGGACGGCGTGCGGCAGGCAGTGCTGGTCGTACTCGGCGATCGTGATGGGTCCGGCGTCGGGGCCACATGCCGGGCAACCCGGGTCGCGCCGCACCTTGAAGGTTCGGAAGCTCTGCTCCAGGGCGTCATACGCGAGAAGTCGCCCACGCAGCGGATCGCCGAGGTCGAGTAACAGCTTGATTGCTTCCAGGGCCTGTATCGAACCGACAATGCCGGGCAACACGCCGAGCACTCCCGCCTCGGCGCAGCTGGGCGCCAACTCCGGTGGCGGCGGCTCAGGGAGCAAGCACCGGTAGCACGGTCCGTTGTACGGGTCGAAGACTGTGACCTGGCCTTCGAATCGAAAGATCGAGCCGTGCACGACCGGAATGCGCCGCAGGAGCGACGCGTCGTTCAAGAGATATCGAGTGGGAAAGTTGTCGGTGCCATCGACGATCACGTCGTATCCGTCGATGATGTCCAGCACGTTGTCGGCGCCGAACCGCACGTCGTAGGTGACGACATCGACGTCGGGATTCAGTGCTGTCAGCGTCTTCTTGGCGGAGTCGACCTTGCGATCGCCGAGGCGGTCCATGTTGTGCAGGATCTGGCGTTGCAGATTCGACGCATCGACGACGTCCATATCGACAATGCCGAGGGTGCCGACTCCGGCGGCACCGAGATACAGCGCTGCTGGAGATCCAAGGCCACCGGCGCCGAGCAGCAGGACCTTGCTCTCGAGGAGCTTCTGCTGGCCGGCCTCACCGATCTCGGGCAGCAGGATGTGGCGTTGGTACCGGGTGCGTTGTTCCGGGCCGAGGGTGGTGGGCGTGTGCCAGGGGCGGTCCTCGTTCTTCCAGCGGCCGAAACCCCCTGCCATCGAGACCACGTCGGTGTAGCCCAGGTCCTGCAGCGTCTTCGCCGCGAACGCTGAGCGCGTGCCGCCGGCGCAGTACACGACAATCGCGCGGTCGCGATCGGAGAGCTTGTTTTCGACCTGACTTTCGAGGTGACCTCGGGGGATGAACACGGCGCCGGGAATCGTGCCCTGTTCCCACTCGTCGAGTTCCCGCACGTCGAGGAACTGCGCGTCGTTGAGGAGCGCCTCGGCGGCCGATGGCTCGATCTCGTGGATCTCGGTCTTGGTGCGAGCAAGGAGCTCACGAAAGCTCGGCATGATCGTGTCCTCGATTGCGGGGCCTCAGTGGGAGGCGTGTCCAGATGAAAAGGCTACCGCGCCGCCCTTCTATTCCCAACCACGGCCCCATCTCTGGCCGGCTGTGGCCGACGCGAGCGTTTCAGGCGGCTGTGTTGGTGGATTCGAGGGCTGCGAGCGCTTGGCTGTGGCGCTCGTAGGCCCACCGGGTTCCTTCCCGACACACCGCAGGATGAAAGCCTGACGCGAGCAGCGTTCGTTCGACGTGGACCGGGTCATTTCCCTGCTCGAAGAGGACGAAGGCGAGGCGGAATGCCGGCCGTCGGACGGTACCGGCAACGGCGTTGATGTCATCGGCACTGCTGGTGGCGAGCCAGGCCTCGTGCTGGTGCTGCAGGGAGGTGGGAAGGCGTTTGACGTGTCGTGGGTTGAGTGCGGGAAGGTTTCGCCGTACCGCGTGGGTGGTCAATCCGTCGCTGCAGGCGAGGTCGAAGCGGGTGAGTCGGTCGATGCACTTGCGAAGCGGGGAGGAGGTTCCTTCGCGTGCGCCCAGTCCGAGGACTCGCGACGTTTCTCCGATCGAGATCTCGAGCATGCCGGTCTCGGTGTCGAAGCGGTTGGCGAGATGTCGCAGGAGTAGCAGCGCGGTGGGACCGAGGGCCGAGAGCCAGAAGGTCTCGACGTAGGACGATCGGGGGTCGTAACCCATGGTGTCGAGGACGGGGTCGGGCCACGCGCAGATAGTGAGCGTTGGTGGTGCGGGTGGTGCGGGTGCCGACGGTGTTGGAACAGGCATCGTGAATCCTCCGCTGTGAGAAGCGCCGGGGAACGGCAGTGATCGAAGCGCTCGATCGGGAGTGGTCAGCGGGGAAGTCTCGGCGGGAAGCGCGTGAAGAACTGTAACAGATTGCGACAGAGTGTGTCAGTGGCTGGAACGCACGGACTCCTGTGAGGGTGGCACTGCAAGGGAAGCCCCCACGGGCCCGAGACGAGGTAATTTGGTACCAGTGGTACCAGTGGTACCATCAGAGCATGGCGAAATCCTCCGCACCCATTTCTACATTCCACGTCGGCCACCAGTTCAAGTCTCGCGAGGCCCGTGACAACTTCAGCGGCCTGCTCGACGAGGCAGCCAACGGTGGTGTCGCGGTCGTACAGCGCGAGGAGCAGACGTTTGTCCTCGTTACCCGCGCTGCCTATGACGCAGCTCTCGCCGATCGTGCGCCGTTTGCTGTGCGGTCAAGCGTGCACGACGGCCAGTTCTCCCTCTGGCTCGACGACGTGCCGGTTCACGCCGTGGGCGAGTCGCTCGACCAAGCCGAGGACGAGTTCCTTGATGCGCTCATCGATTACGCGGACCTGTGGCTGTCCGAACTGCGACACGCGCCGAATCACCGTTCGAACGCAGAGGTCGTGCACCGCATCGTGGCGTACGCAGCCGATCGTGCGGCTTTGAGCGCCATCGTGTTCGGCGTGTGATGCGGCCGCTGCCCTGCAGCGCGCTCCGCACGTTCGTCGAAACCGAAGGTTGGGAACCGAAGGGCACCGCTCGCGGTACGAAGAAGCAGGGCGACCACGAGCGCTACACGCTCGCGCTCTCCGATGGCACCGTGCTCGCCACTCGAATCTCGCACGGCACGGGTCAGTACGACGACCCGAGCATGGTGTCGCACATCCTGCGCGACGAACTGCGCGTGAGCGAGCCCGACTTCTGGGCCTGCGTCGAACGGGGAGCGAAGCCACCCCGGCCGCAGCCGGAGCCAATGCGCGGCGCCGGCAACGAAATCCCGTACGACCTCATGCGCAACCTCGTGAAGAAGGTCGGGATCGAGCCCGCCGCCATCGAGCGCCTCACGAAGGCCGAAGCCGTTCAGGCCTGGCACGACTACCTCGCGGGCGGTGGGGTCTGACGACTCGGCAGTTCGGGCTCGGGTGTGCCAGCGTCGGACCTATATACACCGACGCACCAGGCGCAACTTCGTCGAAGCGGCGTTCGGAGCCATGCGTTGCCTGTCGGTCGGCAACTGCAGGCCGGATCAACGTTCGTTGTGCTGCAGAGAACTTCGCTGACGTTGTGAACCGACTGACAGACAGAGCGTGTCAGTGGTTGGAACGCATGGACTCCCATGCGATGTCCTCCAAAGACGGCGAATCGCCGAATGCCTGCGCAGGCTGTGGTCGTCCGAAGAGGTAGCCCTGGCCGTACTCGCAGCCCAAGGTTCGCAGTTCGGCCAACTGTGTCGGGGTCTCGACGCCCTCGGCGATTGCGCGCAGTCCCAGCGCGTGCGCAAGGCTGACCGTGGCAGTTACCAGCGCCGTGTCGTCGGTTTCGGTGCCGAGCCCGTCCACGAACGACCGGTCGACCTTGAGCGCTTCCACCGGATAGCGCTTGAGATAGCTCATCGAGGAGTATCCGGTTCCAAAGTCGTCGACTGACAGGTGGACGCCCTGCGCCCGCAGGGCACGCAGCGCGCTGACAGCAGATTTGGCGTCGCGAGCCAGTGTGCCCTCGGTGATCTCCAACCAAACCGTTCCGGGACGCACGCCGCTGTTCTCGAGGATGCGAGCGACCTGCTCGGGGAACTTCGGTTCGGCGAGCTGGCGTGGCGAGAGGTTGACCGACATCGTCAGTGGTGGTCTATCCGTGGTCTTGGCCTGCCATGTGGCGAGCTGTTGGCATGCCGCGGTAAGGACCCAGCGCCCCAAGGGAACGATGAGGCCGGTGTCCTCGCTCAGCCCGATGAACTGGTCGGGCGGGATGAGGCCGCGTTCGGGGTGGAGCCAGCGCACCAAGGCTTCGAAGCCACTGATCTGGCCAGTCTCCAGATCGATGATGGGCTGGTAGTAGACGCGGAACTCGTCGCGCTCGAGTGCTCGGTGCAGGTCGTTTCCGGTCTGGAGGACGTTGACGGCCGCGTGACGGGTTCCTTCGTCGAAGAGGGCCCAGCGGTTGCGTCCCTGCTCCTTGGCCCTGTACATCGCAGCGTCGGCGTTGCGCACGAGAGACTCAGGCGTGTCGGGTTCGTCGCTATCTCCGGAAAGCGCCACACCGATACTCACGGTGACGAACGTTTCGAGACCATCGGGAAGCGAGACGATGTCTTCGAAGACTGCTTCGATCCGTTGTGCGACGTCGATCGCGCCATGCTCGTCTTCGATGTCCTCGCACAACACGGTGAATTCGTCGCCACCGAAGCGCGCCACCGTGTCATTGGGGCGCAAGGCGTTGCGGAGCCGGTCACCGATGGTGCTGAGGAGGCGGTCACCTGCGGCGTGCCCGAGGCTGTCGTTGACGAACTTGAACCGGTCGAGGTCGAGGAACAGCACGACGCACCGAAGTCCGCTGGTCTGGCAATGGATGAGTGCCTGGCTCACGCGGTCCATGAACAGAACCCGGTTGGGCAAGCCCGTGAGCGGATCGTGAATTGCCTGGTGTGCGAGTCTCTCGGCGATTGCCTTGCGTTCGGTGATGTCTTCCATCTGGCCGACGAAGTACAGGGGTTTCCCGTCGGCGCCACGCACCACCGAAGTGCTGATCGATACCCAGACGGTGTAGCCCTCGGCGTGGATGCACTGACGTTCGATGCGGTAGTTCGAGATGGTGCCGTTGAGCAGCCTTCTGAGATCTGGGCTGTGATCTTGAAGGAACTCGGGGTGGAAGATCAGGCCCATCGGCTTGCCGACGAGTTCTGCTTGGGTTCGCCCGAAGATGTCGCAGTACGCCTTATTGACACGCATCGTCCTGCCATCCGGATCGGTGAGGATGATGCCGATGGGCGCTTCGTCGAAGGCGCTACGGAACCGCTCCTCCGCCTCCTGGAGGTCCGCTTCGGTGCGGCGACGCTCGTCGATATCGCGGATGTTGACGATGATGCCGTTGATGGCGGAGTTGTGGAGGTGGCTCGTCGCAACGATTTCAACCCACACCCAGGTGCCGTCGGCCCGTTGCAGTTGCCATTGCAGCGGGGCGGTGAATGCGTTCGGCTGGGAGAGGAAGTCCAGACGGCCGAGCGCTTCCTCCTGGTTTTCGGGAGCGATGAAATCGAAGGCGTTCAGACCGATCGCGTCGGCGGCATCGATACCGAGGATCGTGATCGATGCCGCGCTGGCGTACGTGACGATCCCGTTGCTGTCGAGTACCACGATCATGTCGGTGGAGGCTTGTAGCAACGCTCGGTGACGCTCCTCGTTTTCCAGGAGCGAACGGGTCGCGTCATCGAGGTGGGCCTGCGCTCGGACCGCGCTGCGCTGCAGCCACCACGCAAGCAGGAAGACGAGAACACTCACCCCGAGTCCCATGATCAGGAGTGCGGTGCGAGCGTTGGCGAGTTGCCCACTTTCGCTCGTGGTCGCCGGCGTGTAGTGGATGGTCCACGTCTTGCCGAGCAGCTCGACCGTCGCCGCGTGGACCGTGGCGTCGCGCTGGGCTATATCCAGGTTCTTCGCACGGTACGACCCGTACAGCTGCTTGTCGGCGCCTGTGCCGAGGTAGACCTGAGCGGTTCCCACTGACGTTGCGTTGGCGAAGGCCCCTTCGAGCCAGGCATCGGCGCTGAGGATGCCTCCGAGCCAACCGAAGAGATTCGCACGACGTTCGTCGACCGTACTTGAAGGTCCCGAATACACCGGCCAGAACATTGCGATACCGCGAATGGATTTCGTGTTGGCCTCGGTCGCAACAGCGCCGGCGGGCAGGGGAGGTCGGAAGTCAAACGTGTCTGACAGCGCCGATTTACCGGTGTCGCGGGTGACGTCGAACACGCCGCCAGGTGCCGAAAACGATGCAAGGTCGAACTGTTTCCACCCATCGATCGGGGGCGCGAATCCCTTGATGCTCGGGGTTCCCCCAGGTTCGTGCCCAACGACCCACACCACTTCCAACCCGGGATACAGCCGGAGCAACCCTGGAATGGCGCTGGTCACCGTACCGACTCGGAACGCCCGGTCGCCTTCGTCTGCAGCGGCTTCGAGGACCGACGTGCCACTTTTGGTGAAGTCGTCGTTGGCTCGAAGGCGGTTGGCAATCGCCTGTTTGGCCTGTTCGCCAACCTCGACGATGTGATCGTTGTTGAGCTCCTTTGCCACCCGGGTGGAGTGGTTCCAAAAGAAGGTAGTGACCGAGACGCAGGCAATAAGAAGTCCGATCGCAATCCCGCGGGAGCGAAAGCCCGCGCTCGTGCCACGGCCCGGTAATGGACGGTCCGGCTTGCCGCGCAGGTCTTTCTTCCGAAGGGATTTCATCACTGTCCCTTCGGCAGACATTGGGTCCGTCATGAGCATATTTGGCCAATTTCGATCCCTGTGCCATGGCCATTTGAGGGCTACGGATAGCCTGAAACCCATGAGCGAACGCCGCACGGACTCTGGTATCGAGATTCGGCCTCTCTACACGGCCGAGGACCTTGAGGGCTTTGACCCCGCGAGTGCCTTGGGTCGGCCCGGTGAGGCGCCCTACACGAGGGGTGTCTATGAGAAGATGTACGTCTCCCGACCCTGGACGATGCGTCAGTACTCCGGATTTGGTTCGGCGGCGGAGACCAACGAGCGATTCCACTTCCTTCTGGGCGCCGGACAAACGGGCTTGTCGTGCGCCTTCGATCTCCCGACCCAAATGGGGTATGACTCCGATCATCCCCGCGCTGAGGGCGAGGTCGGCAAGGTCGGTGTCGCGATCGACTCACTCGAGGACATGGAGATCCTCTTGGGCGGTTTGCCGCTCGACAAGGTCACCACGTCGATGACGATCAACTCGACTGCCGCGATCCTCTTGCTCTTCTACGAGTTGGTCGCAGAAAAGCAAGGCGTTTCCTCCACCGCGATCGGTGGCACGATCCAGAACGACCTCCTCAAGGAGTACGTTGCGCGCGGCACGTACATCTACCCGCCGCGTCAGTCGATGCGGATCATCACGGACATCTTCGCCTACTGCAAAGAGCGTGTCCCGCAGTGGAACACGATCTCGATTTCGGGCTACCACATTCGTGAGGCAGGCAGCACCGCGGTGCAGGAGATCGCTTTCACGCTTTCGAACGGCATCGCCTACGTGCAGGCGGCGATCGACTCGGGGTTGACCGTGGACGAGTTCGCTCCTCGGTTGTCGTTCTTCTGGAACGGTCACAGCAATTTCTTCGAGGAGGTCGCGAAGTTTCGGGCAGCTCGGCGAATGTGGTATCGCATCATGAGTGAACGCTTTGGCGCAAAGGACGAAAAGTCGAAGCTCCTCCGATTCCATACCCAGACGGGCGGATCAACCCTTACTGCGCAGCAACCTGAGAACAACATTGTGCGGACTGCAATGCAGGCGCTTGCGGCAGTCCTGGGTGGTACCCAGTCGCTACACACCAACGGCTTCGACGAGGCCTTGTCGTTGCCGACTGAGCAGGCGGCCAAGTTGGCTCTTCGGACCCAGCAGGTGATCGGCTACGAGTCCGGAGTGGTCGATACCGTCGACCCACTTGCGGGGTCCTACTTTGTCGAGTCGCTGACCAACGCGGTCGAGGAAGAGGCGTGGCGTTACATCGAGCGCATTGACGCGATGGGCGGAGCGGTCGCCGCGATCGAGGCGGGTTTCATGCAGGACGAGATCGAGAGTGCCGCGTACGAATACGCCAAAGCCGTCGATTCGGGTTCGAAGATCATCGTCGGTGTGAACAAGTTCACCGAGACCGAGGGTGAGCGAGCCGAAACCTTCGCTATCGACCCACAGCTCGAACGTGACCAAGCCGCCCGTGTGGCAGGGCTTCGAGCGCGCCGTGACAATGCGGCGGTGAGTGCGGCGCTCGAAGACGTGCGCAGTGCGGCTCGAGGAACGCAAAACCTGTTGGTACCGATGAAGGAGGCCTTGCGGCACTTCGCCACGTTGGGCGAGGTCAGCGACGTGCTGCGCGAGGAGTTCGGGGTCTATCAGCCGGCGCGTCAGCCAGGTTGGCGCGGAGCGCGCGGGCGAGGATCAGCCGGTTCTCGGGAGTGCGCTCGCGGTGTCGCTGGTTTCTTCCATGGCCTGCTCGAGCATCCGGCGTGCCTGCGCGACGCCGTTGCGACCGATGCGGCGCGTCTTGGCGTCGAGCTGCCAGGCGTTGCGCCGGATCGGTTGTGATCGCTTGCCGCCATCGAGGAGTCGAAGTTGTTGTGTCATGCACTGATTGTCGCTGCGGGGTGTGACAACCATCATCCTGGGCGCTGGTGTGGCAGCGCCGTGCTAGGAGACGATGACGCCAGTGCAGCGAGCGCTCCGGCAGGCGTATGCGCCGAGGAGGCTGACCGGCAGAGCGCGGAGCGAACTGGTTGTGCTCACGTCCCTCAGGCGCAGGGGACTCGCCGGTGGTGTTGGAGCAGGCTTCACCGTCGTCGTGGGAGCGGGTGTCGTGGAGGGGATCGCTGTCGTTGGGGTCGGCGATGAGGTCTTTGGTGTCGACGGAGCGGGCGTCAGAGCGGGTGCTGGTGCCGTTGTCGGTGCCGCCGTCGTCGGGGCGTTCGGAGAGGAACCACCATTTGACCCTGAACCTTGACTTGAGGATAAAGGTAAAGGAGAGGATGAGGGTTTGGGGGATCCGGGTTTGCTGGTGAGGTCGTGGCCGTCGCCGAATTCGTTGCGACATATGAGAACGCGCTCGGAATCGTCATCGAGCTCTCGCTCCCGAAGAGGGTTACATCGACGGTCCCTGCAACCCGAGGCGGTGTCATGACCGTGACTGATGTCGGCGAGTTGGATGACCTCACGGGGACGAGTTGGTTGCCGAAAGCAACGACCGACACGTTCGCGGGCAGGCTCGCTCCTGAGATGGTGACGGAGGATCCACCAGCCGTCGAGCCGTTACTGGGGTACACGCGTGGCGCGGCGATCAACGGTGTGCTGGCGCTGGAGCCGGCTGTTACGCGGCGTGACGAAGACGTCGGTGCTGCGTGGGCTTTCGCCCCCTGGGCCGACCGCCGATACGGCGAGGCGGTACTCGCGTCCGTTGCTCAGACCGGTGATCGTGACTTCAGTTCCAGTGGTCATGCGTGTCAACGATCCGTCCACCCACACGAGGTAGCCGGTGACGCTGCCAACGGCACGGGTCCATGCAAGGGTCAGCATTTGGTCACCGTGGGTTCCGTGTACGGCGCTCGGAGCTCGGGGCGGCGGTTGCGTCGGTCCGGCTGGGGAGCTTCCCGCAACCGGTGCGACGGACGGCGCAGACGGCGTTGATGATCCTGATGTCACGGTTGTGGTCGGTGCGGGTCTTGGCGTGCGCTGATCCGGTGTTGGGTCTGCCGGTGTTGAGCCTGCCGAGGTTGGCGCCTGTGTAAGCGCCGGCGCCGTGGTCGGTGTCGCTCCTGGCTGCGTCGATGCCCTCGGCGCTGTCGTGGTCGGAGCGGGAGTAGCGCCAGATGATGGGGAGGTGGGAGCAGGAGGCGGGGCGTCGCGGTTGGTGCCGGCAGCACGGAGCGCGAGGAGCCGGGAGCGGTGCCAGATCCGGGTTGTGGTGCTGTGGCTGGCGCGGCACGGGTGAAGGGCGTTTCGGTTGCGTCATACACATCGAAGACGACAGCCTGGGCATCGCCATAGCGGGATCCCGTGTTGGCGTCGATGAGCGATGTCGCCAGCGCATATGCGCCGGCGGGGAGATTCGTATCGATGCCGATGGCGAGTCCTGTCGTCCCGAGAGCGCTGTCCGCGCTGAGCGAGCCAGGCAGGAGGGCAGATCCATCGTCTCCGGTCGTCAGCTGTACCGTCTGAGAATCGGGCAGTGTCACGACGATGGGTTGATCGGCGACGGAATACATCGTGCCGCTCGCCAGTGAACCGAGTTCGAGGCGATAGGTGAGTGCTGTCCCGGTTGGTATCGATGTGGTGTCGGCATGGGCGGTGATCGTCGCGGACTGTGCCGCCCCCGCACGGAGACGTTCGAAGCCTGCGAATGTCAGGGAAACGGGAAGGCGCAGCGTCGAGAGGGCCGCGGCCGCATCGATCCGGCCACTTGCCGAATGCCCGGCAAGCGCGGGCACCCGCACGGCGGTGTCCATGATTGCTGAGCGCAGGCGTGCGGGCGAGGAACTCGGGTCCGCGGACTGCGAGCAGCGCAGCGACACCGGCGATCAGTGGCGCCGCGCCCGAGGTGCCGGAAAAGCTGATCAATCCGGTGTTGGTGGGAGCGACGAGCCCGACACCAGGCGCGAGAACTTTGACCGTATTGGCGCCGCGATTGGAGAAGTATGCGAGCGAATCGGCCGGTGTCGTGGCGCCGACCGAAAGCACGTTCGGATAGCTCATCGGGAACCAGGCGCCGCGGTCGGTGTCGGCAGCTGCGTTACCTGCCGCTGCAATGAACAACACGCCTGCCGTCTCCGCTCGTGCGATGGCAGCAGCGAGTTCGGCACTCGGAGTTGTTCCGCCCCATGAGGCGTTGATGATGTCGGCGCCATTCGCGACTGCGTAGTCGATGGCGCGTATGCAGGCCGAGTAAGGGATCGATGGCGTGTTCGCCACATTGAGCATCATCAACGTGGCCTCTGGAGCCACGCCCGCGATGCCGATGTCGTTTCCGGCCACGGCGGCCGCGATACCGGCGGTCGAAGTTCCATGCGTCGTTGTCGACCCACTCGGCAGACCGACCAGGCGTGTGTTGTTTGCGAAGTTCCATCCGTTGCAGTCGTCGACGAGGCTGTTGCGGTTGTCGTCGACGCCGTTGTCGCAGATCTCGCCCGGGTTGCGCCAAAGGTTCGGAGCGAGATCGGGGAGCGATGGTTCGATACCGGCATCGATGATCGCGATCGTCGCACCGGCGCCTCTCGTGCGTGCCCACGCCGCGGGCACATCGGCATCTGCGCCGAGCACGGTCGGACCGAGGTCGCCCGGGCGGCTGTCATACGCATTGGTCCCCGTGTTCTGGAGCGCCCATTGGCGAGCAGCTGCCGGGTCGTTCGACCCATTGGGAAGTCGATCGGTCATGATCGTTGCCGGTGGGTCGACCGTGATGTTGTGCACACCAATGGCAGCAAGTTCATGGTCCGAAAGTGTCGTGCGCAACGAGAATCGGTTGTCGCCGAGCGCTACCGCGGTCGTTTGAGTGAGCGCGGCGAGGGCAGGAGGAATTGCGAGTTCGCCCGTGAGGGGTGCTTCGCCGAAACCAGGCCCGAAGATCGCGCGTTGCGCGCGGTATCACGGCCTTTGCGAGCAATGAGGAAAGCGTCGGTTTTGACGCCGGTTTCTCGGCCGGTTTCGACGGCGATTTCTTCCGGATCCGTGTGCGTTGGCGAGGTGTCCGGCTCAACAGGATGTCCCTGTATCGAACCTGGGGCCGCCTGGCCACCCAACTCGACCGGTGCGGCCGGATCGAGTTGCCCCCACACGGCGCCGTCGGTATCGGCGGCGTAGACGCGGATCCATGGGACGAGCGCGGCGCGCTGCTCGGCGGTCATCCGGTGATCGACACCCCCTTGCGATATGGCGATCCACCGTCCGGTGGCCTCGGTCGTCCGTCCGTCGGAGGCCTTCTGGCTACCGGCATCGCTCGGCGCCGCGGCCGGACTCGAGGTGTCGTCGCTTGCGTGGGCGTCGTACGTCACGACGAGGTGGCGGTAGCCGTCTTCCCACTTCGGAGGGGCGGTTCCAGCGACGTCCATCGCGGCCAACGTGGGCGTATCCGCATTGCGAATCGCCAGCGGAATAGCCGCTGCGGTGATGCCAACAGCTGCGACGACGGCGATGACCAGATTTTCCGCGGGGCATTGCCGGCAGCTGGAGTGCACGGCGCATGGATGTCATTCGTCCGTGAAGTGTCATGAATGCCTGAAGTGCAATCGTCCCTGAAGCGCAAAACGGTGTGTTGGATCAAGACCTGGAGTTGGGGGCTTCGGTAGCTATCGGGTCACGCCGCGGGCGACATGAGGACTAAATGGGAGCTTTCGGGCCCCGCGAGTATCAGCTGCCGCCCCGGGCAAGGATCAGCGGTTGGTCGCCCTAGCCTGTGTGGGTGACTCCAACCCGGCCGTTCATCTACCTCGATCATGCGGCGACGACTCCTATGCATCCAGAGGCCGTTGAGGCGATGTTGCCGTTCACGACGGTGGTCTTTGGGAACCCATCGGGCCTCCATGCGGCAGCGCGTGCGGCCAAGACGGCGGTCGAGGAGGCTCGTGAGGAAATCGCCGCGGGTCTGGGTGCTCGACCATCGGAGATCGTGTTCACCGGCGGGGGTACCGAGGCCGACAATCTCGCCATCATCGGGGCCAGTCACGCCATCGGCCGCAGCGGGACTCCTGGTCACGTCGTCACGACGGCGTTTGAGCACAAAGGGGTGCTTGGGCCCTGCGAACGGCTAGCCAATGGTGGTGTTCCGGTGTTGAAGGTCGCCGTCACGCCTTCGGGACATCTGGATCTCGGCGCGCTGCAGGCAGCACTTGATGAGCGCACGATCCTGGTGTCGGTGATGCTGGTCAACAATGAGGTCGGCACGATCCAGCCTCTTGATGACGTCGCAGCGGTCATGCATGCCTCTGCGCCTGGCGCGGTGTTGCACACCGACGCGGTGCAGGCGGTGTCCTGGCTCGATGTCGCAACGGCGACCCGGAACGCGCAGCTCGTATCGGTCTCAGCGCACAAGTTCGGTGGTCCTAAAGGTGTGGGCGCACTCGTCGTGCGTGAGGGCGTGTCGCTTGACCCCCTGATTCTTGGTGGAGGCCAGGAGCGAGGCATGCGTTCCGGGACCATCAACGTCGCTGGTGTCGTGGCGATGGCAACGGCGTTGCGGGTCACGATCGAGCGTCGCGACCGCGAAATTGTTCGCATTGGCGCGTTGCGCGATCGGTTGCTTGGAGAGTTGCAACGCCTCATTCCCGATTGCGTCGTGAATGGATCGTTGGAAAACCGGGTTGCTGGGAACATCGCCCTGCGAATTGCCGACGTGGAAGCAGAGACGCTGCTCGTCGCGCTCGACCAGCGAGGGATCTGTGCGGCAGCGGGATCGTCGTGCGCGTCGGGTGCGACCGAGCCGTCACACGTGCTCGCCGCAATGGGGCTTTCGCGAACCGATGCGCTCAGTTCGATCCGCCTGACGCTGGGCGCGACCTCGACGCCACATGATGTCGAGATGGCGATAGCCATCATTCCTCAGGTTGTGGAGACCCTGCGAGGCCGCAGCGTCGAGGCGAGTTCGAGCGCGTCATGAGTCTGGCGGAGTGGCCCGGACGCGTCCTGGTGGCGATGAGTGGCGGCGTCGACTCCTCAGTTGCTGCCGCATTGCTTGTCGAGCAGGGCTACGACGTGACCGGGGTGACGCTCAAGCTCTGGGGTGGGGACTCCGACTCGGGGTGTTGCAGCGTGAGCGACGTCGAGGACGCCCGTCGTGTAGCCGCACAGCTCGACATCCCGCATTACGTCTTCAATTTCAGTGACGACTTCGGCCGCGAGGTTGTCGATCCCTACGTCGCCGCATATGCCAACGCCAGAACACCGAATCCCTGTATCGAATGCAACCGAACCATGAAATGGGGTCGGCTCCTCGACCGCGCGGATGCGCTCGGGTTCGAGACGATCGCGACCGGTCATCACGCGCGTGTCGCGCGTGATGGGTCGCAGTGTTACCGGCTGCTCCGTGGCGCTGACGCGGCAAAGGACCAGTCCTACGTGCTGTACATGCTCACGCAGCGCGAGTTGGAGCGTACGCGCCTGCCAGTTGGTCACATGACCAAGAGCGAGGTGCGCGTACACGCGCAACGTCTGGGTCTGCGTACGGCCGACAAGTCCGAAAGCATGGATGTCTGCTTCATCACCAAGGGTGGACGTGAACAGTTTCTCCAGTCGAGGACACCGACGCGACCTGGCTTGATCCTCGACACCGGAGGGTCCACGGTTGGGACGCATCGAGGCGTGCACGCCTTTACAGTCGGGCAGCGTCGCGGTCTGGACGTCGCCGCGACCGAGCGACGATTCGTCGTCGATCTTGACGCGACGAGTGCAACCGTCACCTTGGGGAGTCGATCTGACCTGTTGCGCGAGTGGGTGGACCTCGATGCGCTGTCCTTTGTCGGCGACCCGCCCGAGCGCGGTCAAGTCGTCAGCGTGCAGGTACGCGCACACGGACTGCCTTTCGAGGGCTGCCTCGAAGGTGATCGAGTCAGATTCGCAACTCGACAACAGCGCGTTGCGCCCGGTCAGATCGTTGTCCTCTATGACGACGATCGTGTGATTGGCGGGGGTATAGCGAACTAGAGGACCCTGCCACGCTGTGGTTGGAGACGTTGCGCGGTCTTCAAGAACGCAGCCGGACGCACGGGAGCGAACCACACTGACCTCGCCGAGAACGCGGTGGCCTCACGGCGGCCCGGATGCGAGCGCATCAGGCTCGCCGACGCGTTGAGCTCCAGCGCGAAGGACCCGACGAACGCGCCCGATCGGGTGTCGTGTGTGTCGGCATCGGGTCGTTCCGCAGGTTCGAGGCGGCGCAGGCCCGCGATGCGCTCGACCGCAAAGAGATGTGGGTCGGTGAGTGTCATTGGGTCAGCGATCACGATTCCCGCGGGAACGATGACGGCCATGCGCCGACACAAGCTCCGGAATGATCGCGACAGATACATGGCGACGGGCACGCCGATGGCGATCGCAAGTGCGGCCTCGACGATCCGTCCGTCCGCGAGGAGAAGCGGACCGGTCGCAACCGAAGCCCCGAGAGCGACCACGGCAAACGGGAGAGGACCGAGAAACAGCGCCGGCGGTACTTTCAGCGGGAACCTGCGCTCGTCACCGTAGGCCAGCGCGTTCAGGCCTGCCTCTGCGAGCTGTGGCATCGAAACGGCACACCATGCGGCAAAGGCGGCGACGAGCCCGACAATTGATGTGGCGGTGCCGACATCATCGGTGGAAATGACAGCCGCGACCTCGACGATCACCAAGAGGGGCGCGAGGATACGCAATCCGAGCACCGACTCGGGACGGGGGAGTGCGACGCCCATCAGTCCAAGCGCAAAGGCCAACCAGAGCAGAGCGCCGGCCACGTTGCGTGTCGACGACGACCAGTCGTCGAGCGCGTTCGCGAGCGTCGATCCTGTGGTTATCGGCAGCGTTGCCCACGCAACGCGCGCGAACCAGAGCATGTGTGCAAGCCTTCCCATCGCCTTCGAAGTACCCGGTGCCGTGTCCGTATACTACGGGCCTCATGCCCAAGCGCTTCGCAGTGGAGCCGCTCGTTGCCGGTCTCGCCACCGGCATCGGGAGTCTTCCGCACACCGATGCCGACGCTGCGGCGCACGCGGTGCTCACTCAGCATCCCGATCTTCCTGCGGCACCACAACTTCCCGAGCGAACGCCCCTCGAAGGGCTCATCGCGCAATGGGCTCGCGCCCTTCCCGAAGTGCAGGTCGAAACGGACGGCTCGCTCACTGTCGACTCGGTGCTGGATCTTCGGGATCCGCTCGCCACGTTCGATGCCGAGGCTCATGGCGGGCTTCTCACATTCCTCGATCATGCCGTCCTTGTGTCTCCGAGCCTGCGGCGAGTCAAGATGCAGTTGGTCGGTCCGCTCACGCTCGGCGTTGCATTGCACCGAGCGGGGATGCCGGCGCGTCGCGCCTTCGAGCGTGCGGCAGAGGCGACGCGTGCGTGGGTTGTGGCAATCGAGGACCTCTTTGCCGAGCGACTCGGTGAGGCGGCGCTCGTGTTGTTCTTCGACGAGCCATCGCTGGTGCTCTGGACGGACGACGACGCACCGCTCGAACGAGAGGACGCGATCGACATCCTCTCCAATGTGCTCGCCGTGCCGGAATGTCTGACGGGTGTACACGTGTGTGGTTCGGGGAATCGGCGTATGGCCTTCGAGGCGGGACCGCAGATCCTTGCCTTGGATGTACGCGCCGACATGGTCGCCGACGCCGATGTCTTGGCCCGTCATCTCGATGCGGACGGTTGGATTGCTTGGGGCGCCGTGCCAACCGACAGACCGGTCGGGGAACTCGTGGACCCGCTCTGGCGCGCGTTGGCCGAGGTCTGGTGTGAGCTGACCAAACGCGGCTCGGATCCCTTGCAGCTGCGCATGCAGGCACTCGTGACGCCCGACTGTGGTCTGGCGGGGCACGGCATCACGCAGGCAGAACGCGCACTGCGTCTGGCGCGCGAACTGGCCCAACGTGTAGAGCGTCAGGTCGCAGCTGCGCGCCTGACCGTCGGAGCATGAGCGGTGAACGATTCGGCCGAGCAGACCGCGGCTGAGCGAGTCGCTGCTGATAGCAACGCAGCCGAACGAATTGCACTGCTGCGCGAGCAGATCAGGCATCACAACGAGCAGTACTTCGGTCTCGATAGTCCCGAGATCGCCGATGCGGAGTTCGATCTGCTTCGCCGTGAGCTCGATGACCTCGAAACGGCCTATCCGGGGCTGGCCACGGTGGACTCTCCGTCGCAACGTCCTGGCGGTGTGGTTTCGGCGACGTTCTCGCCTGTGGTGCACGGGACGCCGATGCTCTCACTCGACAATGCGTTCAGCCGAGACGAACTCGCGGCTTGGGCGGTGCGTATCGAGAAGCTCACCTCTGCGCCGATTCGTTTCGTGTGTGAGCCCAAGATGGACGGTCTTGCCATCTCGTTGCGCTATTCACATGGCGAACTTGTCGGTGCGGCGACGCGTGGTGACGGGATCACCGGCGAAGATGTCACAGCGAACGCTGCGGACGATCTCGTCGGTACCGAAGACCTTGCATGCCGGCGACGGAGTAATGCCACAAGATCTAGAAGTTCGCGGCGAGGTGTACCTTCCGCTGGAGAGTTTCCGCGCACTGAACCGTCTTCAGGAGGCGGCCGGACATCGTCTGTTCGCGAATCCGCGCAATGCAGCAGCAGGTTCGCTACGACAGAAGAACGCAGCCGTCACTGCTTCACGCGACCTTGCAGTCTTTTGTTATCAGGTCGCGCGAAGTGATGGTGGGCCGCATCTCGAGACCCATACCGAGACGCTCTCGTGGCTGGGGAGGTTGGGTTTTCCGGTCAATCCTGGAACCGAGGTGTTCGACACCCTCGACGGGGTGTTCGAGTTCTGCGAACAATCGATGCAGCACCGCCACGCTCTCGAGTACGAGATCGATGGCGTCGTGATCAAGGTCGACGACCTTGCACAACAGCGCGAGATGGGCACGACGACGCGAGCGCCGCGTTGGGCGATCGCCTTCAAGTTCCCACCTGAGGAGCGAACCACGAAGTTGCTCGATATCAGGGTCAGCATCGGGCGGACGGGCCGCGCCACGCCGTTCGCATTCCTCGAGCCCGTCTTCGTTGGTGGCTCGACGGTCGGCCTCGCGACCCTTCACAATGAGGATGAGGTCGCCCGCCGCGACGTTCGGCCCGGTGACACGGTAACGGTACGCAAGGCAGGCGATGTCATTCCCGAGGTCGTCGGTCCTGTGCTCGCGCTTCGCCCCCAGGACGCCACGCCATGGTCGTTCCCGAAGATTTGTCCGACCTGCGAGGGGCCCCTCGTGCGCCTCGAGGGAGAGTCCAACCATCACTGTGTGAATCTGCACTGCCCGGACCAGCGCGTCCAACGGATCGTGTTCTTCTGCGGGCGTTCCGCGCTCGACATCGAGGGCTTGGGCGAGAAGCACTGCGCTCAGCTCGTCGAAGCAGGGTTGGTTGTCGACGTCGGCGATCTCTTCGCGCTGAGCACCGAAATGCTCAGCGGGCTGGAGCGCTTCGGTCGGGTGTCGGCGGCGGCGATCATCGCGAGTATCGAGGCGAGTAAGCAGCGTCCACTGGCGCGCCTGCTGGTTGGTCTCGGAATCCGCCATGTTGGTCCGGCCGCTGCGGCTGCGCTTGCACGCAGCTTCGCACATCTCGACCGAATCGAAGCAGCCTCGACAGAGGAGCTCGCTGCGATCGACGGTGTCGGCCCGGTCATTGCCGAATCGATCCGGTATTTCTTCGAGAGCGCCCAGAACCAGGTGGTCCTCGACAAACTTCGCGACGCGGGGCTTCATCTTGGAGGTGAGTCGCAGGCCGTGCCTGGCAGCGGCGACGCCAGTGTTGGCGATGAAACGCTGCGGAACATGACCTTCGTGCTCACCGGGTCGCTTCCGGGTATGACCCGTGACGAGGCCGCCCGCGCTGTTGAGGTTCGCGGCGGCAAGGTCACCAACAGTGTGTCGAAGAAGACGAGTTTTGTCGTCGCGGGCGTGAGCCCTGGTTCGAAGCTGGCCAAGGCCGAACAACTCGGTGTGACGGTGCTCGATGCAGAGGGGTTCGGCGCGTTGCTCGAACGTGGTGACGTGAAGACCGAGGGGGAGCCTGATGATTGACAAGTCGGCAATCGGCCTCAGCGACGAGGCATTTGTGATGCCGGTCGAGCGAGGCAAGATCCGCGAGTTCGCGAGGGCGACGTTCTCGCACAACACCGCGTACCTCGACGATCCCACACCGGTGTCACCTCCGACGTTCCTGATGACTTCGGCGTTCTGGGCTCCGCCTAACGGCGGCGTTTACGGACGGATGGATCTCGATCTCTCACGCATGTTGCATGGTCAACAGGAGTTCGTGTTTCACGGACCGCCCCCAGGTGCGGGATCAGAGTTGACCGTGCAGAGTCACGTCGAGGACATCTATGAGAAGGAAGGCAAGCGCGGCGGATCGATGACCTTTATCGTGACCGTGACCGAATTTCGCGATGCCTCGGGCACATTGGTTGCGGAGTCGCGAACGACTGGGATCGAGACTGGCCGCCCGCCGACACGGGGCCAGTCGACTGCGGAGGCGGCGCATGAGTGATGACACTGCGTTGGGCGCTGCGTCGGTCGTCGGTACGGCGTTCGCACCACGCACGATCGGTCCGTTGACGCGTACCGACTTCGTGCGATATCAGGGCGCGTCGGGCGACTTCAATCCGATCCATCACGATGAGCCGTTCGCTCAGGCCGCCGGATTTCCTTCGGTGTTCTCGGTCGGAATGCTTGCAGCGGGGGCAATGGGCTCCTACCTGACCGACCATCTCGGAGCGCAGAACGTTCGACGGCTGCGCGTGCAGTTCCGCGACCAGGTCTGGCCCGGTGACACGCTCACGCTGACGGCTCGCGTCACACGCGGGTACCTGGAAGACGCCGAGCACCGCGTGGATTTGGAGGTTTCGTGTGTTCGCCAAACCAACAGTGTTGCGCTGAGTGGTACTGCGACGTTCGCTGTGCCAGCGTGAACGCGCTCGATAGTGCAGGTGTTCGGATCGTGTATCTGTGACCGCCGCGTGATCAGCCTGCTCGGAAACCCCAGCTGTAGGTTCTTGCGAGCGAGCGTGATTGCTCGACGGGCCAATACGTGACCGTGACCTGGTGTGGCCCCGGGCTCCAACGCTCGAACTCTCGATCCGGTCCTGGACGGAACGAGACTTGCCCCAGCTCGACGACACGCACGAGTTGGTCTTCGGGAATCTCCACACCGTCGACTTCGAGGACGCCCGTGTGGGTGTCGGCAAGATCGACGCCGATGTCGTCCTGTGGGCGGATCAAGGCCTGCTGATTGGGTGTGATCCCCTCGATGGTCTCGGGTGCGTCCTGGGTTGCGACCGGATTCGTATCGGTCTGGAACGCCGTGTAGATCATGAGGTTCGCGGCGAGGATGAGTCCTCCGACCACGATGACGACCCGCCACGGATGACGGAGGCGCTTGTTCGTAACCGCCGAACCTCGGCCGTTTCCGTTTCCGTTGCCGTTCCCGATCACGTACTTGACGCTAACTCCTCGTGCCATTGAGGGGAACATCGGCATCGCGAGGCTTGGGCCGGTAGCGTGGTTCGTATGGCAGTGAGTGGCCTCACCGACCTTGCGGGCCGGGTTCTCGCCGATCGGTATCGGCTGCGTGTCCCGATCGGCGCGGGCGCAAGCGGTCAGGTGTACCTCGCTGACGACGCGATTCTGCGGCGTCGTGTCGCGGTGAAGGTGCTCCATGCCGGTCTTGCCGGGGATGCAGGGTTTTTGCGCCGCTTTCGCACGGAAGCTCGTCTTGCGGCTTCGCTGAACCATCCCAACGTCATGACCGTCTACGACTGGGGCGACGACGGCGTTCCGTTCATGGTCCTCGAACTGCTCGAAGGCGGCAGTTTGCGTGCGATGTTGGATCGCGGTGTCCGACTCACGCCGGCCCAGGCAACCCAGGTGGGGCGCCAGGTCTGCTCCGCGCTCGAGTACGCCCGTGGGCGTGGTTTCGTGCATCGCGATATCAAGCCGGCAAACCTGCTCTTCGACGAGCATGGCATCGTGCGAGTCGCCGACTTCGGCCTGGCGCGCGCATTGGCCGAAGCAAGCTGGACCGAGCCGGCGGGAACGATGCTTGGAACCGCCCGCTACGCCTCCCCGGAACAGGCCCGTGGTGTCGCGCTCGATGTCCGCTCGGACCTGTATTCCTTGGCGCTCGTCTTGATCGAGTCCGTTACCGGCACCGTGCCGAACGTAACGGACACGACGCTCGGTACGCTCCTCGCTCGAACCCATGAGTCGATCGTTGCGCCGCCGGAACTCGGGCCGTTGGGACCGGTCATCGAACGCGCCGGCCGGATTGAGCCCGACGAGCGCTATCCCGACCCTGCGACGATGCACGCCGCCCTTGGTGACGCGGCGAAGTCTTTGCCTCCTCCTGGTGCGTTGGTGCTTGCCGGTCTCGGCGGACCGGCGGTCGATCCGCACCCCACGCAGGTGCGCCGAGAAGTCGACCGTTCGGTGGGTCAGGACCCCCTTGTGGTCGACGATCGTGCGGGTGTGACGGTCAGCGACCGTGACGAATCGGTCGGTCCTGCTGCTCGTCATTTCCGACGCAAGGCATCCTCGGACGCGACCGTCGCGGCAGTGCCGGTCGTTCTCGACACGACCGGCGCCCATGGTGCCGGCGCGCCTGAATCAGGCCAAGGTGTCGGTGCCGGCGAGCGTGGCGAGGACGACCGACGCCTCGCGCTCCTCGATCGCCCACGTCGGCGCGCATTTCCCACTGCAGGCCTGCTGGTATCGGTCGCATCGGTGTTGGCCGTGGCAGCGGCGCTCGCTGTCGTCTGGCAGCCGGCATCACCGGTGTCGTCGTGCCTGCGCTGGTCGGAAGGGCACGCACCGATGCCGCCGCCCATCTGGCACAGGCTGGTCTGACCGCTGAGTTGGTCACGCGCCAGGCAGACGATCCCAAGGGGATCGTGATCGAGCAGATTCCGAGGCCCGGCGATTGGGCAGGCGACGGTGAGCCCGTGCGGCTCGTGGTGTCATCCGGTCCACCACAGGTCGTGGTCGATGAGGTGGCGGGCAAGGTCGCGGGGGAGGCGAGGGGAATCCTCGAGCTTCGGGGCTTCGTCGTGCGTGATGAGCAACGAAACGACGAGGTCGTCGCCCAGGGTTTGGCCATCGGTACCGAGCCCGCCGGAGGTGCCAATGCCCCACGCGACTCGGTGATCAAGCTGTTGATCAGCACCGGACCCGCGCCGGTTCCCGTGCCGGAGGTCGCCGGTGAGAAATACGACCGAGCCGTCGAGTTGCTCGGCGCGAAGAAGTTCGGCGCCGTCCGGGTCGATGATTACAGCGAATCGGTCGAAGCCGGGTTGGTGATCAGTACCGAGCCGGCGGCCGGCGTCGCGCATCCGCGTGACGCAGATGTGACCGTGCATGTCAGCAAGGGTCCTGAGTACGTCGAGGTTCCCGACGTACGGGGCCAAGACCTGGAGAAGGCAAGCGCACGTCTGCGGGAATTGGGTCTCACTGTCGAGGTCTCGAATTTCTTCCCAGGCAAGCGAGTGGTAGCCCAGGCGCCAAGCGGCGGGGAGCAACGGAAGAAGGGCGACACGGTGCGTCTGTTCCTTTGAGTCTGCATGTCTCACAGAGCGCGCGAAATCCCTCGAAAGTCGTCGAAAGCGCATCGAGAACGCTCGACCGCTTGTGCAGAAATCTTGGTCTGAAGCGAAAATAGTCCGTGTCATGGCTCTGTCTCGCTAGATCTTCTAGTCATTTGTCGGGCCATCGGGGATGCTTCGCGCCTTGTGCCCAGTTCTCACCAGAAAAGCGTTCGCGCGGCAGCGCGCGCACTCCACCACGCATGCGAGTATTCATATGTCCAAATTTGTCGGAATTGCACAGTGGAATCATTGTCACACAATGACCACTTAGGGCTATATACAGATAGTCATACCGCTCTTGCCACTTTCTGACCCCCGTCATATGCTACGCACCGTGTTGACACTTAGAGTGTTCCAAATCTCTCGCACAGTGAGACTAAACCCCAGCTGAGAACGCCGATAGGACAGACGGTTACTCCAACAAAGGAGTAGCCGGATGGCAGCAGGAGGCTGACCATGCGACGACCCCCGCACGGAAGCACGACTCACCCGACACTTTCACGGCCAGGAAACGGTTTTGGTAGGCCCGCGATTCGCCGCCCTGGACCGCTGTACCCGGTCACGCCTACGTCATTCGATCCCGAATGGCTGGTTGATCCGTTGATGGCTCCAGCAGAGGTGCTGGTTGGTCCAGAGGTTCGGTCTGAGATCTCATTCAGCGAGGAACGCCCATAAGGCAACCAAACTGAACGAACGAGTCACGCCGACGACTACGGTCCGACGACACCTCGGGTCGTAGTCGTTGCGCGTCCGGGCGCCGTGTTCAACGCTCGAGGCTCAACGCTCGCGGTTCCAGCGGTCGGCAAATCTGGACGGACTTGTCAGGCTGTCATGTTCCGGATCGCGTCGCGTAACGGTCCTTCGGTGCGGACGCGTATCGCGTCGGCATGTGCTGAGAGCGCCGCAAGATCTCCTTGGAGGAGGACCCGACCGGCGAAAAACGCATCGAGTCCGGCGCTGTCGTGCGATGCGAGCGCGACTTCCTTGGCCGTCGCGAAGTCGGTCGTGATGAACAGGTCTGCCTCGTGCGCATGGCGTGGTTGGGCGGAGACGCAACCGCCCCGCAGCGTCAGGTGAAGGGCTTGCGCCGTCGTGGCGCCAGGGAGGGCTTCGCCTTTCGGCAGCGTCGGTGAATCTGTCACGACGATGTTGACGGTCACGTCGGCCGACACGTCGGCGAGTTCCATCGAACCCCGATCCGTCGGTGGCTCGTGTTCTTCGATGATCCGCTCGAGCGCGCCGAACCAGCTTTCGGACAGAAACATATGCAGCGCCACTGCCGCAGTCTAGGAGAGAGGCCTCCGCAGGTAGGGGAGACACGAGGTCCTTCTAGTATCTCGGCCATGTCCTTTCAGATCGAGCGTCACGAAGTTGAGCATGTCGCACAACTGGCTCGCCTTTCGCTGACCGCCGACGAGGTCGGCGCGCTGGCGAGTCAGCTGACGGTGATCCTGGAACATGCCGCGCAGGTGAGCGCTCTCGACACGACGGGGGTCGAACCAACGGCCCATCCGTTCCATCTTGTGAATGTTTTGCGACCGGATGTCCCTCGTTCGGGCATTGACCGCGACGAGGTGTTGCGGGCGGCGCCGAGCGCGGAGGACGGACGATTCCGCGTCCCGAGAATTCTTGATGCGCCGTGAACGCGCTCGCTCTCGCGGCTGCGGTGCGTCGTGGTGAACGCAGCGCGAGCGACGTTCTCGAAACCCACCTCGCCAAGATCGACACGCTCGAACCCGAGGTCCATGCGTTCAACCTCGTCTCGGCCGAGACGGCGCGAGCTTCGGCAGCGGCCGTAGACGATGCGGTCGCGCGTGGACTCGACCCAGGTCCTCTCGCGGGCGTGCCGCTTGCGCTCAAGGACAACCTCTGCACGCGGGGCGTGCCCACGACCTGTTCGTCGAGAATCCTCGAAGGTTGGAGGCCCCCTTACACCGCAACCGTTGTCGAGCGGGTGCTCGCTGCGGGGGCGATCTCGGTCGGTAAGACCAATCTTGATGAGTTTGCGATGGGTTCCTCAACGGAGAACTCGGCGTTCGGCCCGACTCGGAACCCCCATGACCTCACGAGAGTTCCGGGAGGGTCGAGTGGTGGTTCGGCGGCTGCCGTCGCGGCGGATTTCGCGCCGCTCGCGCTCGGCTCGGACACCGGCGGCTCGATTCGTCAACCTGCTGCGCTCTGCGGTGTGGTTGGTGTGAAACCGACCTATGGCGCCGTGTCTCGATACGGGCTCATCGCTTTTGCCAGCTCGCTCGACCAGATCGGACCATTCGCTCAGTGTGTGGCTGATGCGGCGTTGCTCCTGGATGTGATTGCCGGGCACGACCCAGCCGACTCGACTTCGATTCCCAATGCCTGGGTGCCGGTCCTGCCGACGCTGGACTACGGCGTGCAAGGCCTGAGGGTGGGTATCGTCGAGGAACTCACCGACGATGGCGGAATCCAACCCGAAGTTCGATCAGCCGTTTCGGCAGCGGCGGCGGCATTGGAGGCGGCGGGCGCGGTCGTCGAGGCGGTCAAGATCCCGAGCGCTGTTCACGGGCTCTCGGCCTACTATCTCATTGCTCCGGCCGAAGCATCGTCGAACCTGTCGCGCTATGACGGCGTTCGATACGGGTTGCGCGTCGACGGTGAGGACGTCGCCGCGATGAACAGCAAGACTCGTGGCGCAGGTTTCGGGCCCGAGGTGAAGCGTCGCATCATGTTGGGTACCTATGCGCTTTCCGCGGGGTACTACGACGCGTTCTATGCGCAGGCGCAGAGGGTGCGAACACTCATCATTCGTGATTTCGCGCGGGCATTCGAGCGCTTCGATGTCTTGTTGTCGCCCACATCGCCGACGACGGCATTCGCGTTCGGCGCCAAGACCGTGGACCCGCTGTCGATGTATCTCAATGATGTCTGCACAATTCCTGTCAACCTCGCAGGGATACCTGCGATGTCCGTCCCGTATGGCGAAGGTGGTGACGGACTACCCGTTGGCGTGCAGGTCATGGCGCCTGGCTTCGGTGAGGCTGTGATGTTCCGCGCCGCACGTGTCATCGAGGAGGCCGCGCCGTGAGCTCCGCCACAGGGTCTGCACGCCTCCGAAGAAGCAACGGCATGGGAGACGGTGATCGGTCTCGAGGTTCACGTGGAGCTCGCGACCGCGACGAAGCTCTTCTGTGCCTGCCCGAACACCTTTGGGGCTGAACCCAACACCAATGTGTGCCCGGTGTGCCTGGGCCTGCCTGGGTCGCTGCCGGTCCTCAACGAGCAGGTGGTGCAGTTCGCGTTGCGGATCGGCGAGGCATTCAACTTCACGGTTCCGGCGGAGTCGATCTTTCACCGCAAGAACTACTTCTATCCCGACATGCCCAAGGACTATCAGGTGAGTCAGTTCGACGCGCCGATCTGTGCCGATGGCTGGCTCGACATCGACGGCGTCCGGATCGGCATCGAGCGTGCGCATATGGAGGAGGACACCGGCAAGACGGTGCACGTCGGTGGTGGTGGTCGCATCCACGAAGCCGAGTACTCACTGGTCGATTACAACCGCGCGGGCGTTCCGCTCATGGAGATCGTCAGCCGTCCTGACATTCGCAGCGCCGAACAGGCGCGGGCGTATGTCGCAGAGTTGCGGGCGGTGCTCGAAGCGATTGGTGTTTCCGACGTGAAGATGGAGGAGGGTTCGCTGCGTGTCGATGCCAACGTCTCAGTCCGTCGTGTCGGTGACACCGAATACGGCACGCGAGCGGAAATCAAGAATATGAACTCGCTGCGCTCACTGGGGCACGCGCTCGAACTTCGAGGTCGAACGCCAGATTGCGCTGCTCGTCGCCGGTGAGCGGGTTGTTCAGGAGACGCGCCACTGGAACGAGGACGACGGTAAGACGCATTCGATGCGTTCGAAGGAACAGGCCTTCGACTACCGGTATTTTCCCGAGCCGGACCTGCTCCCGGTTGCTCCCAGCGATGCGATGCGCGCTGCGGCCAATGCGGCGATCCCTGAACTGCCAACGGCTCGGCGTGCGCGCCTGACCGCGGACTGGGGAATGAGCGACGTCGATGCCCGGACATTGGTGAGCAACCTGCGTTTGGCGGTGTTCGCCGAGGAGGCCGTCGCTGCGCTCACGGCCGGCACGCCACGGGATGTCGTGAATTGGGTAATTGGTGACGTGTTGGCATACCTGAACGAGACGGGTCTCTCGATCGAAGTGCTACCCCTTGTTCCTGATGCGGTTGCCGAACTCGTTGCGCTTGTCGCCGATGGGACCCTCTCGCGCAACCTTGCGAAGGACGTTCTGGCGCAGTGCCTACGCACGTCGGCGAGGCCGCGAGACGTTGTTGCCGAACGTGGAATCTCACAGGTGTCCGACGAAGGCGAGTTGGCTTCGGTGATCGCGGCGATCCTCGCAGCGAATCCTGCCGATGTTGCCGAGTTTCGAGGCGGTGATGAGAAGGCCCGGAAGAAGAAGCGTGGCTTCTTTATGGGCGAAGCCATGAAGGCCACCAAGGGTCAAGGCAATCCGCAACTTCTCAACCGACTCCTCGACCAGGCGCTCGCCGACTGATTCGTGTCCGTGCCATGTCCTGGTGCGGGCGGCCGTGGGTGGGACACCGAGCGCGAATTGCTTCCCGGTTCGGGATGGCCTGGAGGTAGCCTCGCTGGGATGCCGAGCGATATGAAGCCCATGAGCCATGAGGTCACCGACGGGTACCGGCGGGCCCCCGCGCGTGCCATGTTGCGAGCCATTGGTATGACCGATGGCGATTTCGGCAAGGCTCAGGTGGGAGTCGCGTCGAGCTGGAACGAAGTCACGCCCTGCAACATGGGTTTGGACCGCCTGGCGAAGCGATCAAAGGTTGGCGTCCGCGACGCGGGTGGATTCCCGATCGAGTTCGTGACGATCGCCGTCAGTGACGGCATCTCGATGGGGCACGAAGGTATGCGCGGTTCGTTGGTGAGCCGTGAGATCATCGCCGATTCCGTCGAATGCGTCATGCACGCGGAACGTCTCGATGCGCTGGTTGCTTTTGCCGGGTGCGACAAAAGCCTTCCGGGCATGCTGATGGCGGCAGCGAGGCTGAATTTGCCGGCGGTGTTCCTCTACGGCGGTTCAATCCTTCCCGGTGAATACAGGGGAGCGGCGCTTGACATCGTGAGTGTGTTCGAGGCTGTCGGTGCCTGCGCAGCGGGCACGATGACCGAAGGCGAGCTCGGCGAGATCGAACGGCGCGCCTGTCCGAGCATCGGATCGTGTGCGGGCATGTTCACCGCCAACACGATGGCAAGTATCGGTGAGGCGCTCGGAATGTCGTTGCCGGGCAGTGCCTCTCCGTCTGCGATCGATCCGCGACGCGACGAATTTGCCTACGAGTCGGGTCGTGCAGTGATCAACCTGCTGGAGCTTGATCTTCGGCCCCGTCAGATCATGACCAAGGCCGCCTTCGAGAATGCGATCGCCGTCACCATGGCACTCGGAGGTTCCACGAACGCCGTTTTGCACCTGCTTGCCATTGCGAACGAAGCACATGTCGAACTCGAGCTCGATGATTTCAACCGCATCGGCGCACGCGTGCCGCACCTTGCCGACACCAAGCCTCACGGCAAGTACCACATGACGGACATCGATCGCATCGGCGGCGTACCCGTCGTGATGAAGCACCTCCTCGACGCCGGTCTGCTCCACGGCGACGCGCTCACCGTGACCGGCAAGACAATGGCGGAGAATCTCGCCGAGCTCGACCCTCCCGCGCCCGACGGTGAGGTCGTGCACTCCCTGGACGCGCCCATCCATGTACAAGGTGGTCTTGCCGTACTGACAGGGTCGTTGGCGCCATGTGGATCCGTTGTGAAGGTCGCCGGCATCGACGAGCTTCGTTTCGACGGCACCGCACGGGTCTTCGATGGTGAGGACCTTGCGATGACGGCCATTCTCGCCGGTGAGATCCGGCCTGGCGACGTCGTGGTGATCCGTTACGAAGGGCCCAAGGGCGGTCCCGGTATCCGCGAGATGCTGGCGGTGACCGGCGCCATGAAGGGCGCGGGGCGCGGTGGCGATGCGGCGCTCATTACCGACGGGCGATTTTCCGGCGGCACGCACGGTTACTGCGTCGGTCACGTTGCGCCCGAGGCCGTCGACGGTGGGCCGATTGCTCTCGTCGTAGATGGTGACCGAATCGTCATCGACGCAGTGGCGCACACGATCGACCTGTTGGTCGACGAGCACGAGTTGGCCAGGCGACGGGCGAACTGGAAGCCTCTCGAACCGCGTTACACGAGCGGCTTTCTCGCGAAGTATGCCCGACTTGCGCAGGGCGCAGAGCGGGGTGCGATCACCAACTTCTGAGGCGTTACGTCCTGATAGCACCCTTCGTGATGGCGGTAGCTGACCATTTTTCAGCTGCATCTCAACCGGGACACGCGGATGCCGAAGTCTTCCGAGAGCGTTGCGCGACCGCGCGCCGCGCTCGTGGGGAGACACCGTGCCGTTGGGAGCATCTGATTCTGAGACTGGCGCTGTCCCGACCACGTCCGAGGGCCATGCGTCGAGTTCGAAGGTCGAGGACTGGCGGGCGGTTGCGCTTGGTGTCGCCCATGAAGTCTTCATGCTGGTGGACTCCGATGGTTCGGTCCTGGACAGCAACGCGCCCGCAGCCGAGCTGCTGGGTATTGTCCAATGGTGATTCGTTTCTGAACCTGGTGACGCCGGCGGATCGTCGGTCGGTGATGAACCTGTTGCGCTCGCTCGCGACGACCGGCACCGTCTGTCGTGATCGTATGAGCTTTCGTTGCAAGACGGACGAGGTCGCACTGTTCGAGGTGACGTTTTCGGCGACACGCTCGCGCCGCGTTGTCGTCGCCGCTCGGCGTATCGAAGACGACGCCGAGATCGACAAGCTGCGCGCGCTGGTCAATACGTCCGACGAGATCGCGATCATTCTGGAAACCGACGGTCGGTGGCGATATGGCAGTGATGGTGTCGCTCGCATGGTCGGAACAACGTCCGCGCTCGACGCGGACGGCGACATCCTCGCCATGGTGCATCCTGACGATCGCGCAGAATCGATCGAAGTGCTGACGGATGTGATCACCGGGGGACACGGACGCACACGAACCATGACGGTGCGGGCAAGCCATGACGCTGCGTCGGGCACGTGGCGGTCTTGGGGTTCGGTGGTTCGCAACCTCAGTGACCATCCACACGTCCAGGGCATTCTCATCAATTGCCGTGACGTGACCGAGGAGCTCCAGAACACCGAAGAACTTCGCACGACGACCGCGCGTCTTGGCGCACTCGTCGAGGCGTTCCCCGATGGTGTGTGCTTCGTGAATGAAGACCAGCAGGTCCTCTCGGCCAACGATGCCTTCTGGAAAATTCTCGGCACGAAACGCACGATCGACGCTCTCTCGGGTATGTCCCGGGAAGAACTCGGGATGAGTCTCGCCGAATGCTTCCTCGATGCGAAAGACCTCTATCGGCGCGTCCTCAGGATTGGCGACGCCAGACAAGTTCGGCAGGGCGAGGAGTTCGTCCTTGCCGACGGTCGTATCGCCGACATGAGCTTCATCCCGATCGCGGTGCAGGGCCAGCAAATCGGGAGCGCATGGATCATTCGCGACCGGACCGAGCACAAGCGGATCGAGACGAGCTTGGCGGCGGGGCGTGACGAGGCAGTGCAGGCGCTTGCCGAAAAGGCGATGTTCGTCGCGGCGGTCAGTCACGAACTTCGTTCGCCGATGCACGCTGTGCTTGGACTGACCGAAATTCTCGCGCAAACAGACCTCGATGGGGACCAACAGTCGTTACTCGCGTCGATTGCCAACTCTGCGTCGTCGCTGCGTTCCGTTATCGACGACCTGCTGGATTTCTCGAAGATGGAAGCAGGCCACTTCGATCTCGAGGAAGTGCCAGTTTTGTTGCGTGAGGTGGTAAGTGGAGCGGCCGAGGTTGTCCGGGGCATGGCACTGAGCCGGAACATCGAGCTGCAGGTTGATGTGCCGTCCGAGCCGGTGGTCGTACGGGGTGATCCGCTGCGGATCAAACAGGTGTTGGTCAATCTTTTGAGCAACGCGATCAAGTTCACCGAAGAAGGTCGCGTTGCTGTTCGGATGGACATGACGGATGTGCAGCCGCCCGCCGAAGGAAGTGAGGGTGGGCTGGCCGGCGAGTTTGGCGAAGTGGAAGTGTCGTTCGCAGTGAGCGACACCGGCGTTGGCATCGAGTCGGCAAACCTCGAGCTCCTGTTCGAACCGTTCCATCAGGCGGACAAGTCGACGTCGCGCCGCTTTGGTGGAACGGGACTTGGATTGAGTATCTGCCGGCGGCTTGCCGAATTGATGGGTGGAACACTCGAAGTAGCAAGCCAAGTCGGGAAGGGCTCAACGTTCACCTTCTCTGCTCGATTCGCGAGGTGTGAGGTGCTAACGGGACTGCCAATCACGGAAGGCGCGACGGTCGAGGCGCCACACGCGCTCACGCCGAAACCGGAAACGAAGAGGGCCGACATCCTGGTCGTCGACGACACCGACGTCAACCAGCTCCTTGCTCGACGACAGCTCGAGAACCTCGGATGCAATGTCACGACAGCGAGCAACGGATCCGAGGCACTTGCGCTCATGAAGGAGCAGCGGTTCGATCTCATCTTCATGGATCGAGAGATGCCGATTCTCGATGGCCTCGCGACAACCCGTCGAATTCGCGAGGGCGAAGATGCCCACGGTGGCATGCCTGTGACGGTCATCGCACTCACGGCAGGTGCAATGGACGGCGACCGTGAGATGTGCCTCGCAGCGGGAATGAACGGGTACCTCGCCAAGCCCGTTTCGATTCGAGCGATTGCGGATGTACTCACGCAATTCCTCGGCATGGAGTTCATGGCTGCCGCCGGACGTCCCGGCGATGAGTCTCGTGAGGAAGTCGCCACTGCTGTTGTGGACCGGTCCGTCTTGGACGTGCTGGGTGAAGAGCTCGGGAGCGTCGAGACCGTGGTTGAACTGGTCCGCGTGTATCTGGAAGCGTTGCCCGAGCGCGCGATTGCCTTGTTCATGGCCGACCGCTCGCGGGATGGGTCGTTGGTGGCGATGAACGCCCACGCTCTGCGCTCTGCGAGCGTGCTGGTCGGAGCTGTTGGTCTTGCCCAGCGATGCGAGGAAGTCGAGGTGGCTGCGCGAGAAGGCGACGGTTGGTCCCTCGCAGGCGTCGAAGTGCTGTGCGCACAGACCGGCGCAACCCTGCGTGCATGGCTTGCGGAACACGGTGAGTGGTGCGATGACTGATGGTGCCACTTCCTCAAGGGACTTGATCAGACGTCGATACGGGATGCAGAGCCCGCGACGGGTCTGGAAATACGGACATAGAAGCATCGAAAATGCGGAAAGAGCGTGATATGGACATGAGCGGACACGCAGATTTCTCGGACGGTGGGCCGGTGCGTGTGCTGGTCGTTGACGACGCTGCTGAGGCCCGTTTGATCCTTCAGAGCGTGCTCACGCGTCAGGGGTACGAGGTCCTCACGGCGTCGGACGGTCGTGCGGGCGTCGATGAATGTCGGCGTTGGTCGCCGCACGTTGTGCTGCTCGACCGCGAGATGCCGGTGCTCGACGGCATTGAGGTCTGCCGAGCGATCCGTCGATTCTCAGACGTGTACATCATCATGGTCACGTCGCGCGACGGCGATGCTGACATCGTGATGGGTCTATCGGTCGGGGCCGATGACTATGTCACCAAGCCGTTTTCCACTGGCGAGGTGCTCGCCCGCATCACAGCAGTGCAACGTCGACCGCGGCGAGCGCGTCAGGCAAATGGTGAATCCGAGGTATCCGGCGCCGGTCGTAAACGTGGGAGGCCTGGTGCTCGAGCGTACCGGGCCTGCCGTCTCTCTCAACGGTCAACGCATCGATCTCACCCGTACCGAGTTCGAACTGCTGGAACGCCTCTGCGCGACGCCACGCGCCGTGACAAGTCACGAGCATCTCCTTCAGCAGGTGCTTGGAGCCGCGGGCCAAGACCTGAAGCGTGTCGCGCTCGTGGAGATGCACATGGAGAACTTGGCTTCGAAGCTGGAGAACGCTGTGAGCCGACCTGTCGTGGAGTCTGTCGGCCACGCGGGTTATCGGCTTGCGCTGACGTGACATCTCGACGACACCGACGACACCGGCAAGGACAACGGGGGCGGGGCATGGGTAAAGGAAAGAAGGCCCGTGGCGAAGAGGCACTCGGTGCGCAGAGTGGGCTGGCGGACTGTCAGGTTCCCGTTGACCAGGTCGCCGACGAGATCACACGCCGTGTCGCTGTCGGGCGGTGAGCCGGCCACACCGGACACATCGGGCGTACGGTGCGAAGGCAGTGCTGATCAAGGCATTCGCGTTTGCATCGTGGCCGCTGATAGAGCACACTGGAGGCCGCATGACAGAGCTTTTCCGTTCCCTCCTCGTAGTTCCCTAGCGCACGACGCCTTCCGCGTCGTTGCGCTCCTTTGCCCCTCGCCAATGCGAGGGGTTTTTGCTGTCCAGCGATTCTTTTCACCAGAAGAACTCGCTACGAGCCGCACCATCCGATGATCACTCGCACTGGAGCCAACCGATGAAGTTGACAGGCGCCCAAGCCCTCATCAAGAGCCTTGAGATGGAAGGCACAGAGGTGATGTTCGGCCTTCCAGGCGGAGCAATCCTGCCTGTCTACGACCCGCTCATCGACTCGTCGATTCGGCACATCCTCGTGCGCCACGAGCAAGGCGCCGGCCACATGGCCGAGGGATATGCCCATGCAACCGGTCGTCCGGGTGTCGCGATGGTGACGAGTGGGCCTGCCGCGACCAACATCGTCACGCCACTGTGTGACGCGTACATGGACTCGATCCCGATCGTTGTGATCACCGGCCAGGTGCCGTATTCGGTGATCGGGACCGACGCGTTCCAAGAGGCAGACACCGTCGGGATCACGATGCCGATCACGAAACACAACTGGCTGATCACCGACCCGAACGACATCCCCACCGTGATCCGCGAGGCATTTCACGTCGCCACCACAGGTCGACCCGGTCCTGTGCTCGTCGATATGCCCAAAGACGTCTCGAACCAGATGATGGACTGGCACTGGCCCGAAGCCGTGAACCTTCCCGGTTACAAACCTGCGACCAAAGGCGATCCTCAACAGATCGCCGAAGCTGCACGCCTCATCAACCAGTCCCAGCGTCCCGTGATCTATGCGGGTGGAGGCATTCTCAAAGCACGTGCGTCGGCGGCATTGCGAGAACTGGCAGAGCGCACGGGCATCCACGTTGTCACCACGCTGATGGCCCGCGGCGCTTTCCCGGATGATCACCCACTGTGTCTCGGGATGCCGGGTATGCACGGTAACTACACGGCAATCACGGCGATGCAACGCAGCGACCTGCTCATCGCGCTGGGCTCGCGTTTCGATGATCGTGTCACCGGCAGGTTGGACGGGTTCGCGCCCGACGCGAAGGTGATTCATGTCGACATCGACCCGGCGGAGCTGGGCAAGGTGCGCGCCGCTGACGTTGCGATTGTCGGCGACTGTCGGCTCGTCATCGAAGAACTGATCGCCGCGGTTGTCGCCGAGACTGTCGGGACGCCACGTCCGGACACCACAGTGTGGGACGCGCAGATCGATGAGTGGCGCCGTGAATTCCCTCTTCGTTACGCCGCAACCGAAGACGGGCCATTGAAGCCGCAGTTCGTGATCGAGCAACTCCGCGACAACACACCCGACGACACGATCGTGACCTCGGGTGTGGGGCAACACCAGATGTGGGCGAGCCAGTACTGGAAGTTCAACCACCCGTACACGTGGGTGAACTCCGGAGGACTCGGGACGATGGGCTTCGGTGTGCCCGCTGCGATCGGCGCCAAGGTCGGCATGCCCGATCGCATGGTGTGGGCGATCGATGGTGACGGATGTTTCCAGATGACCGCGCAGGAGTTGGTGACGGCGTCGGCCGAACGCATTCCTGTCAAGGTCGCAATTCTCAACAACGCCTACCTGGGTATGGTGCGTCAGTGGCAGGAGCTGTTCTACGAGGAGCGGTACTCCGAGGTGTACCTGTCGCCGGATCTCCCCGACTACGTGAAGTGGGCAGAGGCGATGGGCTGTGTCGGCTTTCGAGTCGACACACCTGAGGATGTGCTGCCGACGATCGAGAAGGCGAACGAGATTGATGACCGTCCAGTCGTGATCGACTTTCGAACCGACTACCGCGAAAAGGTGTACCCAATGGTCGCGGCAGGGTCGAGTAATGACGATGTCATTCTTGGTCCGGAGTTCGGAAAGGGCGGACGATGACCGACATGGGGGTATCGCGTGGCGCATCGTCACATCACATCTTCAGTGTGCTCGTCGAGAACAAGTTCGGCGTGCTCTCACGCGTGACGGGGCTGTTCTCGCGCCGGGGGTTCAACATCTTTTCGCTCGCGGTTTCGCCGACCGAAGACGAACTGTTCAGCCGCATGACGATCGTCGTCGACGCGGAATCCGAGCCTTTGGAACAGGTCAGCAAGCAGCTGAACAAGTTGATCCCGGTGATCAGGATCGAGGAGATCGCTCCAGGAGAGGGGATCGAACGCGAGCTGATGTTGGTGACAGTCTCGGCATCGCCCGAGACCCGGTCCCAGGTGGCCGATTTGGCGACGATCTTTGAGGCCAAGATCGTCGACGTCGGTTCCGATGCCCTGACACTCGCCCTCACCGGTACGCCCGAAAGCCTCGACGCGGCGCTGGATCTGTTCCGGCCGTTCGGAATTGTGGAGTCTCAACGCACCGGAAGAGTGGCGCTGCCCCGGCTGGCTCGACGGCCGAGCACGCCGCTGCGGGCCGTCACGCCACGATCCGCGTGAGTGGCGGGTACCGAAGCATGATCCGCCCGCCATCCACCATCGTCTGCGTCGACTGCGGTGAGACCTGCCACCTCCTGACGCCCGATTGCGAGACGGGCTGGGCAGTCGGCCAAATCGTGAGCTATCGCTGTAGTGCCTGTTTGGACCGTTGGGATGTGGAACTCACCGAGGACGACCATGACGGTCAGAACCGCCATGACCCTCGGGATCGGTAACGCTGCAGGGCCCCTTCGACGTTGGGGCCCGCTCGTTACTACCCTCCAGCACCGGTTCCTGTACCACTGACTGATGCCAGCACGTTCAATCCCGTAAGACAGATGGAGTAGCCATGCCCGCGACGATCTACTACGACGCCGATGCCGACCTGAGCTTGCTGGAGGGCCGCAAGGTCGCCGTTCTTGGTTACGGGTCGCAGGGACACGCGCACGCCCTGAACTTCCGCGACTCGGGGATCGACGTCCGTGTCGGTCTCCGCGAAGGATCGTCGTCGCGACGCAAGGCCGAGGAGGCAGGTCTACCGGTCCTGTCGATCGGCGACGCCACCGCCGAGGCCGACATCGTCATGGTGCTCCTGCCCGACACCGAACAGAAGCACGTGTACGACAGCGAGATTGCAGCGAATCTCCGTCCGGGAAACTCGCTGGCGTTCGCTCACGGTTTCAACATTCACTTCAATCAGATCACTGCACCTGACGGCGTCGACGTCTGGATGATCGCACCGAAGGGGCCAGGGCACCTCGTTCGACGGACGTACGAGGAGGGCGGCGGCGTGCCTGCACTCGTCGCTGTCCATGTCGACGCGACCGGCACGGCCCGCGACGTGGCGTTGGCATATGCCAAAGGCATCGGGGCCACCCGCGCAGGTGTGCTCGAGACCGACTTCCGTGAGGAGACTGAAACCGACCTCTTCGGTGAGCAGGTCGTGCTCTGCGGCGGGCTCGTCGAGCTCATCAAGAACGGCTTCGAGACCTTGGTCGAGGCTGGATACCAGCCGGAGTCGGCGTACTTCGAGACGCTGCACGAGGTGAAGCTCATCGTGGACCTCATCTACGAGGGCGGCATCTCCAACATGCGGTACTCGATTTCGGATACTGCCGAGTACGGCGACATGACCCGAGGTCCTCGCGTTGTCAACACGTCGACGAAGACCGAGATGAAGAAGATCCTCACCGAGATCCAGAGTGGCGCGTTCGCCGAAGAGTGGATCGAGGAAAACCGCGTCGGTCGTCCCAACTTCAATCGCCTGCGTGAACAAGGGCAGTCGCACGCGATCGAAAAGGTCGGCGAGAAACTGCGTTCGATGATGCCGTGGATCGGCGCGGGGAAGACCAAACCCCAAGACGCTTCCGGCGGCTGAGCAACGTTCCACACATGCGGTGAGTTCCAACGCGTCGCGTACGCAATCCATGACGTTCGAAAGGTGAGATGAGTGGTAGCTCAATCAGGTGCTCAGGTCGGCGGTGCGCGTCCCTTGCGGTTCGCAGTTCTCGGTGCGGGCATGGCCGGCATCCTCAGTGCGATCAAACTCAAAGAACGCGGCGTCACGGAGTTCACCGTCTACGAGAAGGGCGACACCGTCGGCGGTACCTGGCGGGAGAACACCTATCCCGGCCTCGGCTGCGACGTGCCGTCACACCTGTACTGCTACTCCTTCGCCCCGAATCCCGAGTGGAGCCGTGTTTACTCGCCAGGTCCTGAAATTCAGGACTATTTCGAACGAGTGGCGCGCGAGTACGAAGTGTTGGACAAGATTCGTTTCGGTGATGCGGTCACGCGCTGTGAGTTCAAAGATGGTCGTTGGTCGATCGAGACGGCCAAGGGCCACCGCGATGTCGTCGATGTGATCATCGCAGCGACCGGCGTGTTGCACCACCCGAACATTCCTGACTTCGAAGGCATCGACAGCTTCGAAGGTGCACTGTTTCATAGCGCGCGTTGGGATCACAGCGTGCCGCTCGAAAGTTCGCGCATCGGCCTGGTCGGTACCGGTTCGACGGCCATTCAGATCGTCACTGCCCTTGCGGGAAATGTCGCGCACCTCACGTTGTTCCAGCGGACCGCTCAATGGGTCATGCCACAACAGAACCCGGAATACACCGATGAGGAGAAGGAGCACTTCCGTTCGGACAGGAAGATCCTCACCGACCTCCACGCGAAGCTTGCAGAGCAGATCGCCGGCTTCACCAACGTCGTCGGTGATCTGCAGTCCCCGGCGCTGCGGGTCATCGAGGACATGTGTCGCGCCAACCTCGAGGACAATGTCACTGACCCGGTACTGCGCGAGAAGCTGCGTCCGAACTACCGCGCGGCCTGCAAGCGGCTGATCATCGCCAGCGACTTCTATCAGGCGATTCAACGCGAGAACACCGAGCTCGTGACCGAGGGCATCGACCGCATCGAACCTCAAGGGATCCGTACGACCGACGGGCGACTCCACGAACTGGACGTGATCGCGCTCGCGACGGGTTTCAAGGCCGACGCGTTCATGCGGCCGATGGACATTGTCGGCAGGGGCGGGATCACACTCGACAAGGTGTGGGCCCAGCGTCCGAACGCGTACCTTTCGATCTCGATCCCGGACTTCCCGAACTTCTTCATGTTGAACGGTCCGAACGGACCCGTCGGGAACTTTTCGCTCATCGAGGTCGCCGAGATGCAGTTTCATTACATCGAAGGCCTCCTCGATCGGCTGAGTTCCGGAGACGTTCGGGAGATCTCGGCGACGCCAGAGGCGATGGACGCGCACGAGGCAGAACGTGTCGAAGCGGTGAAGCACACGATTTGGAGTTCGGGCTGTCGAAGCTGGTACCTCGATGACCGGGGCATTCCGGCCACGTGGCCGTTCTCGTGGCCACGTTTTCAGGAGGAGATGGCCAAGCCCAAGTTCGAGGCGTACGAACTGCGCTAGGTCCCTGTGCCTGGTGCGCAGCGCGGTACCCGCCGCGCCGCGCACCCAGGGTGCGGCGCGGCGTCAGTCGTCGGCGTCGCTGGACTCCAGCTGTTTCATGGCTTCAGTGATCTGCTCGACGAGTGCATCGATTTGCGAGTCGGCATCAGCGGCGCCGCTTCCGGTGCGCTGTGAGTAGACGACGTCGCCGATCTCCTCCTTGGCGTCGCTGATTCGCTTCTTCAGCTTGACGTCCTCGATCTTCTCTTTGCCCAGTTCCATTCCGTGTTGGGCCTTCTCGCTCACTTGCTTCGCCGTGTCCTTGACCTTGTCCAACAAGCCCATGGCACTTTCCTCTCGTCGTGTGTTCGGACTGAATGTCGTGCTGCCTCAGTCGCTCCAATAGCGCCAACGCCGCCGTCGTTGGGAGGGTACCGCTGCTACTGCATTGCGTCGACTGGCATTGCGTCGACTGGTCAGGACGTGGGAATTGTCAGCTCTTGGTACATGCCTTCCGCGACGTGGGGAATGCCACCCTTGGACATATCGGGGAAGAAACACGCCATCACATATTGACCGGGATCGAAATCGATCGTTATGTACGCCGTGCCGCCCGGTCGGACCCCCACGACGCCGGGGGCTTCCGATACCGGCGGGGGACCGGCAGGCGGTGCGCCGCCGGGCGGAACCAGGATGGAAGCCTTTGCGTCGGCAAAGGTCTTACCTTCTGCCACCGAGAAGAATGCCAACTCATGGTCTTGGGCGCCGCTGTTCGTGATCCGATACGTACCGCGCCCGGTGAATACAGGCGGCGGCGTGAAGCCGAAGTCCTTGAGGTCAATGGTGCCTTCGGCCTTTGGGGGTGCCGTGCGCTTCGTCGCCTTGGTGACCGTCAAGGCCTTGTACATTCCCATGGCGAAGTGAGACTTGCCCTCGTCCGAGGGAATGAAGCAGAGCAGGGCATATCTGCCTGGCCGGAGATTCACGGTGCTGTTGGCCGTGCCTCCGGGCGCGGCGCCGTTGGGTCCTCCCGCAGCTTCGACAAGTGCCATCAGATCGGTCATCTTGTCGGCGTTCGCCGCAGCTTTGAGCGCCGCCCATGTGGTGCCGGGCTTGAGTCGTGCAACCTGGACCTGGTGGCCGTATATGCCCTTGTTCTTGACGATGACCTTCGTCCATCCCGCCGGTGTCGTTTTCGGAGCGCGGAACACATAGTCGCCCGTCGTGACGACAAGCCGGTTGACGCCAGCTGCCTTTGCAGCGCCGGCGAAATCCCGATGGACCGTCGCGGCGGCGAGCGGCGGTGTTGCGAGCACGGATCGCCGCAGTGGCGGCGACGACAAGGAGTTTGCGCATTGTGGTCTCCTAGATGATGTCGGCAGGAGCATCCGGGTAACAGTTCCGGAACCGGACGCGGAACCCGGGACAATAGTTGGCGTCCGGATCGCGGATCACCCTCGCGAGTACGACCGGTGTGAATTTTTTCATTGGTGGTGCGTGGCGAAATCGGGATTGTCAGGTCCGCAGCACGAGACCCTTCGGCGTGTCACGAAAGCCTCTCGCCCGGAGCGGTCCGACAAGTGAGGATTCGCGGACTGCGCAGCCGTCGACCCGGTGAATCTCGAGTCGTCTGACTCCCTGATGCCGCGCGAGGTCGACGAGACCGTCGAGCCAGGGGGCGTCTTGGTGAGTGGCGTCTCCCATGGTGGCGAAGGTGATCAGATTCCGGGCTCCACGTTCGAGAAATGCGCGTGCGACGCCGTTGTCGATGATCACGTATGCGCCCGCCACACGTGCGGGACGACCCGCGCAGTCGGGCCAGGCAAGCGCCGCGCCGTAGAGCTGGGCCGGATCGGTTGCTGCGAGCGAGCGCACAGGCGTGCATTCCTCGTGCTCGTCGCCACTACGGAGGCGGTCGACAGCGCCCGGCAACGCGAATTGCGCTGCTCCAAGACCTGCCACGAAATATCCGCGTCGCACCCTTCCCGTTTCCTCCATGGCCCGTAGCACTCCGTAGACGGCGGCGAATCCGCCCGCTGTGCCTTCTGCGCGCACGGCTTCACGCGTGAGGACGCCGTGGCGCTCGAGAAGCTGCAGCGCAACGGCGTGGAGCCGTTCGGTCGGTCGACTTGGTCGTTCGAGCAGCGGCGCGACGAGAGACCATCTCCCTTGACCCGCCGGTGGTCCCAGCCGTGTCAGTCGTCCCGGTCGTGGCGCGGCGCTCGCCGAGCGTTGCGGCGAACGGTTGGCGAGCACTGCACGAACAGGGGCGAAGGAGTCGTTGGTGATCTCTCCGGCCCAGACCAAGCTCCAGAGCGCGTCGAGGATCACGTTGTCGGGGGCGGCATGCGTAGCTCGGAGGAGGTCCGTCCAGAACGATGCGCCCGATGTCGTGAGCTGCTCACGGATCGCGTCGACGGTAGGTCCCTGTGGGGGTTGCTCTCCAGGCGGTGGGACCAGCAGATGTGCCTGATCGCGGTAGCACAGGACGATTCTTCCGTCTCGTACGCCGATGGGCCCCGCGCCGACCCAGACGACCTCGCCGCTTGCGCAGAGCTCGTCGAGCTGGCTTCCGATATATCCCGAGACACGCGCGCTGAGCACGTCGGCCTCGAGCACCGACGCCGAAATCACGGTGCCTTGCAGTGATCCGATCACTTCTGCGAGCGCGTCGACACCTCGTCGCCGGCTCCCGACGCCATGCCAGCGCATCGCGAAACGCGCAAAGGTCGCTGCGTCGACCGGCTCGACTTCGCGGCGAAGCACGGCAAGAGAACGACGTCGCAGCCTGGCAAGGACGGTGTCGGTGCACCACTCTTGTGCGGTGCCGCCGGGCCGGAACTCGCCTCGGATGAGACGTCCGGCAGCGAGTTGTCGTTCGAGCACGTCCAAGGCTGCGCGATCCGGGATTCCGAAGCGTCGTGCTACGTCAGCTGCCTCGAACGGCGTATGGGTGCGCGCGTATCGCATCACCAGGTCATCGAGCGGCATGGCCACCGAGTCGGTGAAGGCAGTTGGCAGCCCAACGGGAATAGCGGTCCCGAGTGCATCGCGATAGCGACCGGCGTCGTCGGCAGCGATGTAACGCCCCTCCGCTGCGATCGTGACACGCACGACGCGCCGAGTCACGATCAATTGCTCGATCCACGCTTGCGGATCTTCGGTGCAGCGCGCGTGGAGCTCGACATCGTTGAGGTCGCCGAGCGTCCGCAGCAGATCATGAAGGTCGTCGTCGTGCCGTGCTCGTCGCGAATCGCTGAGGTGCTGCAACTCGAGTTCGAGATCTCCGAGCGCTTCGGGGTCGATGAGTTCGCGGAGTTCCTCGGTACCCAGCAATTCACGCAGCAGACCACGGTCGAGTGTGAGAGCGGCTGCGCGGCGTTCTGCAAGCGGAGCGTCGCCGTCATACATGTAGTTGGCGATCCAACCGAACAACAATGACTGAGCGAATGGGGATGCTCGCTGGGTCTCCACTGCGATGATGCGGACCCTACGTGCGCGGAGATCACCAAGAACCTCGCAGAGTGCCGGGAGGTCGAAGATGTCTCGTACGCACTCCCGGGTGGTTTCGAGGAGGATCGGGAATGTCGGAAACTTCGATGCAACGCCGAGTAGGTCCGAGGCGCGCTGACGTTGTTGCCAGAGCGGAGTCCGCGAGCCTGGTCGCCGCTTGGGGAGCAGCAATGCGCGTGACGCCGCCTCGCGAAAATGTGACGCGAACAGTGCCGTCGAGCTCAGCTGTTCGATGACGAGCGCTTCGACCTCAAGCGGATCGATCACAAGCGTCTCGATCGGGAACGACTCGACCGCTTCGGGAAGTCGCACGACGATGCCATCGTCGCTCCACAGGACCTGCACGGCAGCGTCGTAGCGTTCTGCAAGCCGGCTTTCGAGCGCGAGCGCCCACGGCGCGTGTACGCGGGCACCGAACGGCGAGAGTATGCAGACTCGCCAATCGCCGATCTCGTCGGGGAAGCGCTCGACGACGATCGTCTGGTCGTCGGGCACGACGCCGGTAGCGGTGGCTTGCTCGTCGAGGTATTGCACGAGATTGCGGGCCGCGAGTTCGTCAAGCGCGCTCGACGTTCGCAAGGACTGCTGCGCGGCGTCGGATCCGAGCGCTCGCAACTCGCGAACCCTTGCTCCAAGTGCCCGCCCGAGTTCCACCGGACGCCCGATCATGTCGCCGTGCCAGAATGGCATCCGACCCGGTTCGCCTGGCGCGGGCACCACGATCACACGGTCATGTGTTATCTGGTCGATGCGCCATGTTGAAGCGCCGAGAACGAAAGTCTCGCCGGGGCGGCTCTCATAGACCATCTCCTCGTCCAACTCGCCGACGCGACCGCCATCAGGCAGAAACACACCGAACAGTCCGCGGTCAGGAATCGTCCCGCCATTGGTGACGGCGATTCGTTGCGCGCCCTCGCGGGCACGGACGCGGTTGTTCAGTCGATCCCAGACGAGGCGTGGTCGAAGCCCAGAGAACTCGTCAGATGGGTATCGTCCGGAGAGCAAGTCCAACACGGCGCCGAACGCATCGTCGGAGAGATCCGCGAAGTTGGCGGAGCGGCGTACGAGTGTCCGCAATTCGTCGACATCCCATTCGTCAAGGGCACACGCGGCGACGATCTGTTGGGCGAGGACATCGAGCGGATTACGTGGATAGCGCGTCGCCTCGATTTCGCCTGTCTGCATTCGTTCGACGACGACCGCGGCTTCCAACAGGTCGCCGCGGTGTTTGGGGAAGATCTTCGCCCGACTTGGTGCGCCCACCTGGTGACCGGCGCGTCCCGCCCGTTGGAGTCCACGCGCAACTGAACCGGGGGACTCCACTTGGATGACGAGATCGACAGCGCCCATGTCGATTCCCAATTCCAGGGAGCTGGTGGCAACGAGCGCGCGGAGACGACCGGCCTTGAGATCATCCTCGATCTGGAGCCGCTGCTCGCGGGCCAATGACCCGTGATGAGCACGAACGAGTTCGGGCCGGCCGCTCCCCGGTCCGCAATCGGCCAACTCGTTGAGTCGGGCGGCGAGTCGTTCGGCCAGCCTGCGGGCGTTCACGAAGATCAGGGTCGAGGTGTGCGCCCGGATCAATTCGAGAATTCGTGGGTGGACGTGCGGCCAAATGCTGCGATCTGGTTGTGGGCCAGTGTGCACTTCGTCGGCGGCGGGGGCTGGCGGAGCCTGAATGTCACCAAGATCGTCGACTGCGACGATGACCTCCAGGTCGAGCGGCTTCTGCACCCCTGCGTCGACGATCGTGACGGGCCGTGGACCTGCGGCGTCAGCGCCGCCGAGAAAGCGCGCGATCTCCTCGAGCGGTCGCTGCGTTGCCGAAAGCCCGATGCGTTGCGGCGGACGTGCGGTCAACAACTCGAGTCGCTCGAGGGAGAGCGAAAGGTGCGCGCCGCGTTTGTTGGGGGCCACCGCATGGATCTCATCGATGATCACGCACTCGACACCCTCGAGCGCCGCGCGCGCCGCGGAGGTCAGCATCAGGTAGAGCGATTCCGGTGTCGTGATGAGGATGTCCGGTGGCGTGCGGTGAAGCTGTCGTCGCTCTTGTGTCGAAGTGTCGCCGGTTCGCATACCGACAACGGGAATGTGAGGTGCGAGGCCTGCACGTGCGGCAGCGTGTGCAGCGCCGGCGAGCGGCGCGCGGAGGTTCTTCTCGACGTCAACGGCAAGCGCTTTGAGCGGGGAGACATACAGGACCCGGCAGCGTTGTTCCCTGGCGGGAACCGGCTGGGTCATCAATCGGTCGATCGCCCAAAGGAACGCAGCAAGCGTCTTGCCTGATCCAGTGGGGGCGAGCAGCAGCGTGTGCGCGCCTGACGCGATGATCGGCCAGGCTTGGGCCTGCGCGTTCGTCGGCGCATCGAAGGAGGTCGAGAACCATTCTGCGACAGCAGGAGAGAAATGGTGCAATGCCACGCCTTTACGGTAGTGGCGCATCTCGTCCGGGCTCCTCGCAGGAGTGCCTCCGAGTTCGACCGATACGATCCCGCGGATGTCCGACGAGCGCGAGAGCGATAGGACCCGGTTCGGAACCCCATTTGAACTCGGCTACCTGCCCAGCCTCGACGGGCTGCGCGCATGTTCGGTAGCCGCGGTGATGGCCTATCACCTCGGCCTGTCGTGGATGGGCGGTGGTTTCCTTGGCGTCGACGCGTTCTTCGTGCTCTCCGGATTCCTGATCACGACGTTGTTGCTGCGCGAATACCGGACGAACGGCCGCATAAGCTTTCGCGATTTCTATGTCCGGCGGGCCTTGCGGCTGCTTCCCGCGCTGATGATGCTGCTCGTCGCGGTTGCCGTGTACGTGTTGTGGTTCGGGCCCTCGGGGGCGGACTCCGGAACCTACCGCGAAGCCGTTGCAACCATCCTGTACGTCTCAAACTGGCAGCAGGCCTACACCTCTCGTTTCCCTTCTATCTTGCGCACACGTGGTCACTGTCGATCGAAGAACAGTTCTACGTGTTATGGCCGGTCATGCTCGCGACGTTCCTCGCAGTCGGGATCCGAGGCCGTCAGTTGTTGTGGCTGATCGCCTTGGGGGCCTGCGTGCTCGCCATGCTCGCGATGTCGCGCACTGGTTTCGGCGACCACGACCTTGCACGCGCCTATTTCGGAACCGACACGCGTGCTCCTGCGTTGTTGATCGGTTGCGCTTTGGCGGTCGCCTTGAGTCTCGGGTGGGTTCCTCGCACGACCGTCGCACAGGACCTCATTCGAAGGGTCGCGTGGAGTCGGCGCCTGGTTCATTGTGGCGGGTTGGATGATCATCGAAGGTACGGGCGACGAGCGCTTGTTCGCAGGGGGCCTTGCCGCTGAGGGCATGGCGGTCGGGGTGGTGCTGCTCCACGTCCTGGTGGCCCCGCAAGGACTGATGGCCCGTTGGCTTGCCAAGAGACCCCTAGCGTTCGTTGGGCGTATTTCGTATGGCCTGTATCTCTGGCATTGGCCAGTCTTCCTGATTGTCGAGGGTTGGAATTGGCCGTTTTGGCAGGGAGTAGCCGTCAAAATCGTGATCACAGCGATGCTCTCGGTGGCGTCATTCCTCGTTGTCGAACAGCCGATTCTGTCGCTGCGTGGCCGGTTTCCAGGCAGTGGAGGCCCCGAAATATCTTCTTGACTCTTCCCGCAAACCTGTCGATAGGAACGAATGGCCGCGGACCACAGTGCGGCGGGGACCGAGGAGTCCTCGTCAGACCTCCTAGTTCAGGAGTTCGCGCAGTTGCCCGTGCGGCCGGGCGTCGGGATGCAGTTGCTGTGGATGCTCGACGACGAGAACAGTTCGGCCGCGATGCTCGGTGCTCTGATTGAAACCGACCCGGCGCTCTCCACCCGCATGATCCGCCTCGCCAACTCCTCCTACTACGGCATGCGCGGCAGCGTTTCGTCCGCCCAGCGTGCGGTGGTGGTGGTTGGGATCTCGACGGTCCGCGCCATCGGTACCTCGGCCATGTTCGATCTCTTTGCCGAGAAGGGGCGGGCGGTCCCCGAGGACTTCTGGTCGCACTCCCTTGCAACAGCTGCTGCGGCGTCGACGCTGGCAGGTCGCAGTGGCGTCAACCCGAGTGACGCATTCAGTACCGGGTTGCTCCTCGACCTCGGTGGAGCGCTCATGTTCCGTCGAGCGCGGAGGAGATACGACGTCGTGCTCGAGCGCGTCGCCAACGGAGAAGCGCTGTCTGCTTGAAGCCGAGTTGGAGGAGTATCAAATCGGCCATCCCCAGGTCGGTGCTGCTGCGCTCGAGCTGATGGGATTTCCCTCGGATACGGTGACTGCAGTGCGTCATCACCACGATCTGCTGGGTGCCGACGCTCCGACCCTGGCGCGGATCTGCGCGGCGGCTGATGTCCTTGCCCACTTGATAGAAGGTACGGCACAAGAAGCCGAGACCGCCTTCTCCGATGTATTGGGCAGCTTCGGCATCGATGAGGAGATGATGCCGGCGTTGCGCGACGAGGTGATGCTGCACGTCGAGGCGCTTACCGGCTTCATGTCGGTCTGATTCGGCTGTGTGCCGCGCGATCATGGGGTCGTGCCCACTCCTGCCGAGATGCGTCCGCCAATCGATCGTGACTACGCAACGGTCGATCTTCCCGACACACCACAGCGCGATTTTCTGATTCCCGCGGAGCGCTGGATCGAGGCACCGGCCGAGCTGTTGGCCCTCGGCGACGACATCGACGTTGCACTCGTCGCGTACAAGCGCAGGATCCGTCAATGGTTGTTGTGGCGGGCTGGGCCCGCCGCGAAGGCTGATGCCCGGTACATGGCAATCGATGCGCAGAACCTGCGGCGCCAGTACACGTTTCGATTGTGGGCTGACGGGCGTGCTGAAGGAATCGGACCCGACGGGGTCCTACACACCCGTTTTCGAACCTGGAAAGAAGCGTTGCGTGACGATGTCGACGACGGCTAGCTGCGTCGTTACGTCAGCGCTCGCGCAAGACCCGTCGCAGGACCTTGCCGCCTCCTGAACGTGGGATCTCCTCGACGATCCGGATTTCGCGTGGCAACTGCGCAGCGCTGAGATTCTTACGACCGAAGTCGCGCAAGGCCTCCAAGGTCGGCGGAAGGTCGCCGTCCGTTGGGACGATGTACGCGACGACGCGTTCGCCCCAATCCTGGTCGGGAGCACCGACAACGGCGACGTCTGCGACGCTGTGGTGGGTGCCCAACGCGCGTTCGACATTCGTAGGGCTCACGTTCACGCCACCGGAGATGATGAGGTCATCGAGTCGGTCGATGATCCGCAGGGTTCCGTCGGCATCGATCTCGCCGATGTCGCCCGTGTGTAACCAACCGTCTCGATCCCGAACTGGCGCCCCATCCAGAACTCGAACGCGGTCTTGGCCCGATAGGGCCAGCTGGCGCGCACCAGTGTGGGCGTTGGGGTCAGCTTGAGGGTTGCGATATTCGTGGGCCACCATCGAGCCCTTTACGAGTACCTCGCCGTTCCCAGCAATGCGGAGTTCCACGCCATTGATCGCACGGCCGTCGATGACGCATCCGCCCCATGTCTCGCTCATGCCATAGGTCGAGACCACGCTTGCGCCCGCTGCATGGGCCCTGGCGCGCAACTCGGCGTTGACGGGCGCGCCGCCCAGGATGACCATGCGAAAGCCCGAAAGTGGTGCTCCGGCGTCGAGGATGCGCTGCAGTGCAGTCGGCACGAGTGAGACGAGCGTTGTTCCGTCTCGTTGCGGTGAGGCGCTGACCGCGTCGACATCGAAACGGTCATGAACCGTGATTCCCTGGCCGGTGACCACTGACCGGGCGAGAACTGCCAGGCCGCCGACATGGTGCAGGGGAAGACACAGCAGCCATCGGTCATCGCTCGTGGCGTGGATCGCTGCCGAGAACGCCTCGGCCATGGAAGCCAGACCGGCGTGGGTCAGCTCGACGCCTCGAGGTTCGCCCGTCGTGCCCGATGTCAACACCACCGCGGCAACGTCCGCGCTCACGGGCGTTCCGTGGTCGAGCTTCCGTCGCCCGTGTTCGTCGCTCAATTCAGTGGGACGCATTCGATCGATCACGCGGTCGCGTAGGGCCGAGGGGAGCGCGGGGTCAAGAACCAGAACGGCGTCTCCGGCGTCCCATGCTGTGCGAACTTCGTGGGTGGCTTGGCTTGGCGCCTTGCTGATGGCAAGCAGCGAGGTCGTTCGATCGGCTGTCACGACCGTCACGGTAGCGTTCGTAGGAGTAGTTGCTCCCATGGTTATTGTCGTTGGCGAATGAGACGATTTCGGCGCAAGGCATGACTCGGGAACTCGGAGCGCCAACGGGTCCGGACACCGTTCCAAGCGGGGTTCGGCTGTGGTTGCTCGGCGCCCGGATACGAACCCTCGGCGCTGCCGTCGCACCGGTCCTCGTCGGCACAGCAGTTGCACTCGCGGAGGTCGACGGCGTCGATGGTGACGTTGTGTGGTGGCGCGCGGTCTGCGCGCTCGTCGTGGCAGTGGCGCTTCAGATCGGTGTCAACTATGCCAACGACTACAGCGACGGGATCCGCGGCACCGATGACGATCGCGCGGGCCCGCTTCGGCTCACCGCATCAGGCCTGGTGCTGCCGGGCGCGGTGCGCAATGCAGCGGCGGTCTCATTCGGCGTTGCGGCAGTCGCGGGACTCGCGTTGTGCATCGTCGTAGATCTTCGGCTGCTGATCGTCGGCGTATGTGCGGTTGCCGCTGCGATCCTGTACACGGGCGGTCCGAAACCCTACGGCTATTCGGGTCTCGGCGAGGTGTTCGTGCTCGTGTTCTTCGGCTTCGTCGCCACAGCGGGCTCAGCATATGTGCAGCACCGCGAGATCACCGCGGCCGCTTGGTGGGGATCGCTTGCAATGGGGCTGTTTGCCTGTGCCGTGCTCCTCGTCAACAACATCCGCGATGTTCCGACGGACGCTCGAATGGGGAAACGCACGCTCGCTGTGCGTATCGGTGCGCAGCGCGCGCGGATCATGTTCGTGCTGGCTGTCGTGGGTGCGTACGTCTCGATCGGTGCCATCGCCTTGACGTTTCCATGGGCAGTCCTTGGCGTCGTCACGCTTCCACTTGCATGGTCGCCGGTCCGTCTCGTCATGTGCCGCACCGATCCTGCGTCTCTCGTCTCGGCGTTGATCCGTATCGCGCGTCTCGAGCTGCTCACGGCTGTGGCGCTCTCGATCGGTCTGGCGATGTCATGAAGCAGCACAAGGAGTACGCGCTGAATATTGCGGGTCGAGCGGTGACACTCATCTGTGGCGAACACGGGTGGGGTGAGATCTCCCCTCTTGCGGATTATCCGTGTGATCCGACACTGGCGCGCCGAGCCGCCGAAGAGGCAGCGCACATTGGATGGCCGAGCCCTGTACGTGATGTTGTCTCGGTGAATGCGCTCGTGGCCGAGGACAACTTCGACGCCGACGCCTTGCGCTCGTTTTCATGTGTGAAGGTCAAGGTTCGTCATGCGGCCGATATCCGCCGGGTCAGCGACGTACGTGACGCGATCGGCCCGCATGCTGCGCTGCGCGTCGATGCAAACGGTGCATGGGATGTTGAGACGGCTGTCATGATGATCAAGAGGCTCGCGCACTACGACTTGGAGCTCGTCGAGCAGCCCGTTGCGCGCATCGAGGATCTCGCGAAGGTTCGTCGCTTGGTCGACGTGCCACTTGCGGCCGACGAATGTGTCCGCGACATCACCGACGCGCGTGCGCTGGCCAGGCTCGATGGAGCGGACGCGATCGTCGTCAAAGTCCAGCCGCTCGGCGGGGTACGAGCAGCGCTGGCGGTCGTCGAGGCCGCGGGGGTTCCTGCCATCGTGACCTCGATGTACGAGACGTCGATCGGACTCGCTGCGGGGCTAGCCCTGGCGGGCGCCTTACCGGAGCTGCACTATGCATGCGGTTTCGCCACGCTTGATCGCGTCGGCGGTGATGTCGTCGCATCGCCGTTGCGCGCAATCGATGGGCTGCTGCGGTTGCTGGCACGAGCGCCGGAACCGGATCCTGCGCTCCTGAGCGCTTGGGCGGTTCGAGATGACGACGTTTCGATTCAGGAGCAATGCTCGTGAGCCCACGACGCGATCAGTCGGGCAGTGATCTCAGGTCGTTCGAGGTGCACGGCGTGACCGGCACCGTCGATGATGCGCAGCGTGGCTGTGGGAATCCGCTCGACGAGGCGACGTGCAATTGTTACGAACTTCACGTCGAGCGACCCGGCAATGACCAAGACCGGCATCGACAACTGGTCGAGTTGGTTCCACAACGATGGTTGTTGGCCCGTTCCCAGCAGCGTGAGGTCGTTCACCAGGCTGGCCGACGAGCGACGGCGGCGGTCGTCGAGATCGGCATCGGCGATCTGCAACGATGCGAACATGGGTTGGCTCAGCCAATGTCTCAAGAAGATCTCGACACCGTCACGTTCGATGGACACGCAAAGCTCGTGGTCCGCGGCGCGGCGAGCCACGCGGGCTTCTTCGGTCTCGAGGCCGGCCGTGGCGCTGATGAGGACCAAGCCCTGCACCGTGATCGGCGCACGCAGCGCCAACTGCAAACACAGCCGTCCACCCATCGAATAACCGACGTAGACGCCCGCACCGCCGGAGGCGCCGAGAGCGTCGGCGGTATCGAGAAAACTCCTGCCCTGCGCTACATCGAGTGCGATGGTCTCGCCCGTGTCCGCGACGCTGTCGAGGCAGGCGATGACAGGATCCCACGATCTCGAAGTCTGGGTGAAGCCATGAACCAACAAGAGACGCATTGGTGGATCGTATGAGGCGCGACGCGACGACGGCATGCGCGAGCGCGTTCATCGACGAATTCGTCCGGGCGGGGATCACCGATGTTGTGCTCGCGCCGGGCTCACGCTCGGCTCCGCTTGCCCTCGCCGCGGCGTCCGACGACCGTGTCACCGTGCACGTTCAGCTCGACGAGCGGTCGGCAGCCTTTTTCGCCTTGGGCATCGCCACCGGAACCGGACGTCCCGTTGCGACGGTGTGCACGTCGGGGACGGCGGCGGCCAACTGTCCACCCGGCGGTAATCGAAGCGCACCACGGAGGCATCGGGCTCCTGGTGTGCACCGCTGATCGCCCGCCCGCGTTGCGAGACGTCGGAGCGCCACAGACGATCGATCAGCAGCATCTCTACGGCACTGCGCTTCGGTGGTTCTCCGAGGTTGCGACGCCATGTGACGAGCCAGGCATCGGCGCCTACTGGCGCTCGATTGCGTCGCGCGCGTGCAGCGAAGCGATGGGGACGCCGCCGGGTCCTGTCCATCTCAACTTCTGTTTCGCAGAGCCGTTGATTCCGACGGGCGCAGAGCTGGTCCCTGCCCCAGGTCGTGGTGACGGACGACCTTGGACAACGCATGCAGTTGGTCGGTTGAATGCCGATGATGCGCTCCTCGAGCGCTGCGCGCTCGCTGTCCGAGCGCATCCACGTGGCTTTCTCGTGTCCGGATGGGGCGCGCAGGTGAGCGTCGCTACGGCTGAACGCTTTGCCGAAGCGGCGGGATGGCCGATTCTCGCTGACCCGCTATCGGGTCTTCGGGTTGGTGTCCACGCCATTGCGTCGTACGAGGCAATGCTGCGCATACCGGCATTCGCGGCAGCGACACGCCCCGAGCTCGTCGTGCGCGTCGGGGCTCCACTCACGAGCAGGGTCGCGAATGAGTGGCTCGACGCCTCGGTTGCGCAGATCCTTGTGACCGCTGACGGTCGCGCCAATGATCCACAACGAATTGTGACTGAGCGGATCGTGGCTGATCCGGACCAGTTTCTTGGCGATCTGGCACGGCGACTTGGCGCTGCTGAGGACACGACGTGGAGCGATGCGCTTGCGCGAGCGGATGTCGTCGCTCAGCGTGCCATCGACAGGTTGTTCGAGACATGGGACGATCCCTTCGAAGGCCGAGTGGCGCGTGACGTCGTTGGGGCGCTCCCAGAAGGGACGTGGTTCGCGGTGGCGTCGAGTATGCCTGTTCGGGACGTGGAGACTTTCGCAGTGCCGCGGAGCGGTGTGCGTTTCGTGGCCAACCGTGGTGCGAATGGCATCGATGGCTTCGTCTCGACGGTGATGGGCTTGGCTCAGGTCAGTCGACAGCGTGTTGTTGCACTAGTCAGGCGACCTCTGCTTCCTTCACGATGTCAATGGTCTGATGGGCGCGGCGGAGCGGGAGGTGGATGTCACGTTCGTGATTGTCGACAACGATGGCGGTGGAATCTTCTCGTTCCTGCCGCAGGCCGGCCACCCCGAGCACTTCGAAAAACTCTTCGCTACGCCTCATGGTCTTGATCTTGTGGCGATCTCGCACGCATATCGTGTTCCTGCCCTACGGGTTTCGAGTGCTGGTGAGGTTGAGCGAGCATTGCGAGCGACGATGAACGTGCGAGGACCGCGCGTCCTCGTGGTGCCAACCGATCGAGCCGCGAACGTGTTGCGTCACCGTGATGTGTGGCGGGCCGTGTCCGACGCGCTCGGCGAGCAGGCTACGTTCGAGTCGAGCCCTCAGTGAGCAGTGCCGATCGAGTGCCTGCGAGTTTCGCCTCGGTCTCGAACCACTCAGCCGTGGGGTCTGACTCCGCCACGATTCCGGCTCCGACGATGACGCGCGCTTGTCGACCCGAAATCTCTGCACCGCGAAGCGCCAGTGCCCATGCACCGTCACCTTGTGCGTCGACCCATCCGATCGGACCGGCGTAGCGACCACGATCGAACGTTTCCATGGTCCGAAGTGCCTCACGCGCGACGTCCGTCGGGGTGCCGCAGACAGCCGGTGTGGGGTGTAACGCCCGTGCGAGGTCGAGCGCAGTGGCGATTGGCTTGTCGTCCTCCATTGCACGGAGGCGCGCCGTGATCGTCGTGGTGAGATGGGACACTGTCTGAAGCGACACAACATCAGGCACATCCGATGCCCGCACGTCGTCGCAAGTCCTTCGCAGTGTTGCCACCACATCGTCGACGACGAAACGATGTTCGATCGCATCCTTGCTCGAATGGGTGAGCAGATGCATCGCCCGGAGATCGGATGGTCGGTCCTGGCCGCGTGACACCGTTCCTGCCATGGGTCGCGATTCCACGTCTGCGCCGGAGCGGCGGACGAGCAGTTCGGGGCTCGCACCCACAAACCCCGGAGCAGCGAACACGATGCATCCCGGCTGGTTGATCAGCAAGTGCGCAAGGACATCGCGGAGCTCGAAGGGACTCTCGCGCTCGAACGTCACCTCACGCGCCAGGACGAGCTTGTGGAGTTCTCCGCGGCGGATGCGTTCAACGGCAGCGCGCACATTTGCCTCGTACGCTTCTCGCGTAGCGTCATCATCGGTCTTCGTCCACGTGACAACATCGCTCGGTGTTGCTCGCCACTCCCGCGGCGGTCTGTTCGGGATACGCGTCACCGGTGATTTCGGTGGTCCACTGCACGCCGTCGGCGCTGTGCCCCGTCACGCGCGCTGGAATCACAAGCTCGGAACGGTCTGTGACGTCGAAGGGCAATGCTCCAACTGCGATGGCGCCAGTCGCAGACAGTTCGAGATCGTTCTCGACGACGATCGTCGCCAGGGCGGCGGCAGCATCGTTCACTGCGACGCGTGCGATGACACCTGAGGTGACGAAGCCGACGCCGTCCTGAATCCATGCGTAGCCATCGCTGCCGAGAGTCTGGAGCGTCTGGTCCCACGTTTGCGCGATGTCGAGCTTGCGCGTACGTGCGACCAGGCGACACGAAGCGAGTTCTTCCGGCGTCGTGCTCATGTGCGGGTCCCGCTCAAGAGCTGCACGGCACAGCCCGTCATGGTGCGGCGCTCGACCGCCGAGAATCCCGCATTGCGCACCAGATCCAGCAGTGCAGCCGTGGATGGTAGGTATGCGGTCGACGCAGGCAGGTATGAATAGGCGTCAGCGTCGCGGGCAAGAACACGACCAAGCATCGGAACTGTCCATCGGAACCACAGGTGATGCCCAGCGCGCGTCACCAGACGATCTGGTATTGCCGCGTCGAGGGCAGCGAGGCGTCCGCCCGGGCGAAGGACGCGGGAGCACTCGTCGAAGAACCGTTGCAGGTCCACGAAGTTCCGCAACGCGAAGCCGCAGACGACTCCGTCGACAGCCGCGTCGGCAATCGGAAGTCGGGTCGCATCGGCACGCAGCAGCGGCGCCGTGGTGCGTGCATTGGCGAGCATCCCGGCTGAAAAGTCGACGCCGATCGACCGGTATCCGAGCGCGTCGAGCTCGCGACAGAGGTCACCGGTCCCACATGCCAGGTCGAGCACCGTCGAGCCCGGGGCGAGACCGAGTCCGGCGATCGTGGAACGGCGCCACCTCCGATCAAGGCCGAGCGAGATGATGCGATTCATGCGGTCGTATCGCGGAGCGATTCGGTCGAACATCGCCTCGACAACGGCGTGCTTTTCCGAACCGGTCGGAAGGCCGGGCGCGGGGGATGGTGCTGACGCGTTCACAGATCGTCGTCCCATGCCGCGACGTGTTCGTGGGCGACTTCAAGAAGGACGCGGCGGAAGTGGTGCGCGACGAGTTCGGTCGTTGCCGGGAGAACCACCTGGAAAGCTTCGACCAGCTGCTGGGACTTCGCGGAATCATCGAGTGTTGATGCACGCAACGGCCGACGTACGTGGCGATCAAAGAGCTCCACGGCGGCTCGTGCGATGTCGCGGGCTGCGTCGTCTTGACGTCGCGCCAGTTCAAGAAGTTCACCGAGCGGTAGGCCTGCGTCGAGGAGATTGCGACCAGCCACGAGAAGCGCAACGTCTGCCACCGAGAAGTGGTCTCCGCGTCGAGCCAGGAGACCCGTGGAGATGACTGCGTCCAGGACTTGGAGCGAAACTCCTGCGCGCTCGGCAAGCTGGTCCGCGGACAGGTGGTGGTCTGCGTCGTCGTCAAGCTCGTGCGCGACCGCAGCTACGAGGGGAACATCGGTCGCGTCGAGCTGACCATCCACAATGCGCCGGATGACAGCGAGTGAGAAGCCCTGGGCCTGGAGGCTACGGATTCGATCGATGCGAGCGAGGTGGTCGGAGCAATACCACGCGACACGACCCTCTTTGAGGGGCGGTGGGAGCAGTCGCCGCTTCTGGTAGAAACGAATGGTGTCGACCGACAGGTCAGCCTTGCGCGCAAGGTCCTCGACACGGAGACGCTGCGTTGCGGTTGGCATCCCAGAATTGTAGGAGTGTTTACTCCCGCGGTTCGGATCCCGTCACCCCAGCCCTTCGAACTCGTCGTCACGCCTTGCCCCAAAGGAGCACCTACTGGGGACCAGTTCGGACGGGTGAGGCAATGTCGCTAGGTGGTAGGGGAGTCGAGGGCATTACCGAAGTTCGGTCGGATGGCCTTGGCGGTCCCAAGACCGACCGCCATCAGTACCGCTGCTCCTGCTGTCGTCGCCCGTAGCCCGATCCAGTCGGCGACCACACCTTGGATGAGCAGTCCGATCGGATAGGCCGTACCGAGTGTCACGGTGAACGCTGACAATGCGCGTCCTCGCATGTGAGATGGCGCGCGCAGCTGGACGACCGTCGTAAAGCACGAGAAGGCTCCAAGGTAGAAGAACCCGACAACAGTGATAGCAATGGTGGCAATCGCAACATTCGGGGCGTATGCGTATGCCACCAACGCTGCAGGCAACACGCGCAGCGATCCCAGGAGTTGTCTTCGGACGCCGAAGCGGTCGACGAGCGTGCCGAGCGAGAACGCCATCGCGACCGCACCGATGCCCTGGCCGGTGACGAGCAAGGACGTTCCCACTTCGCCGCCATCGAGTACGCCGATCGCCATCGAGGCGACGAGACCGATGAAGGGCGCGGCAAGCAACGAGTTGACGATCATCAAAGCGAGTGCTGTGCGGATACCCGGATCATCACGCGCAAAGCGCAGACCGGCGAGCATCGAGGCGATGACGGACTCACCTGGCGTGCTTTGCGGAATCGGAAGTTGGAGAGGAAGCACCACGATGAGGACTGCGAGGAAACTCGCAGTGTTCACCGCGAAGGCCCACGAATAGCCACCGACCGCGATCACGACACCGGCGAGCGCCGGCCCGACGACTCGCCCGAGATTCCACTGTGCCGAGGACAGCGCAACGGCGGCTGGGATGTCCTCGCGTGGAACAAGATCCGGCAGCATCGCCTGGAACGTGGGAAAACCGATGGCGCCCGCACATGCGGATCCGAAGACGATGATTGTCACGAAACCTGGGCGCGCTTCCCCGAGAGCAGCGAGCGTGGTCAGAACGGCGGCGAAGGCCGTTTGGATCAGGGTGGTGGCGAGCAAGATGTTGCGTCGTGAGCGGCGATCGGCGAGCACGCCGGCAAGGGGGCCGAACAGCGCGATCGGCACGAAACCGGCGGCGGCGGCGAGTCCCACCCACGCTGCTTGGTGGGTGGTCTGCTCCACAAGGATGCCAACGGCGACGGCCTCCATCCATGTTCCGATGTTCGACGCGAACGCTCCCGCCCAGAGCATGGCGTAGGGCCGGGATCGGAAGGGGGCGAAGGAGCGGGGTAGCTGCACGGCGCCTGACGCTAACCGGCCTAGTCTGCGGAAAGCCCAGGATTCTCCGGGCGGATTCGGAACAAGGGGGACGGTAGTGGGTCGCTCCGGATTGCCAAGCACAATGCAGGATGCGCCAATGACGACCACGGCGATTCTGCGCCATGGTCAGCATGTATTCGGCGACAGCCTCGTGCGGACCTTCGACGGCGACGAATGCCGAACGATGTCGTTCGCCGAGATCGGCCGTCGGGTCGAACAGCTCGCGGCTGTGCTGCGCTCACTCGGGATAACCCAAGGCCAGCGTGTCGCGACCTTTCAGTGGAACAACCAGGAACACCTGGAGGCATACTTCGCGGTCTCGGGAATGGGCGCAGTGCTCCACACGCTCAATATCCGCTTGTCCGGCGAGCAGTTGGTCTTCGTTATCAATCACGCTGAGGACCAGGTGATCATCGTCGATGATTCTCTCGTTCCCCTGCTCGCGGGCATTGCCTCGCGATTGAACACCGTTCGGCACTACATCGTTTCGGGCGATGGCGACATCGCGACGCTCGAGCAAGCGGTGCCGAACGCAACGGTTTCGCGCTATACGGACGTACTCAACGCGCAATCCAGCGGATTCGCGTGGCCGGAGATCGACGAACGCAGCGCCGCCGCGATGTGTTACACGAGCGGCACCACGGGCGATCCGAAGGGTGTGGTGTACTCCCATCGATCGACCTATCTGCACTCGATGGGAGTCAATGGCGCGAATGCAATCGGGCTTGTCGATCGGGACAGCGTCCTACCGATCGTGCCGATGTTCCATGCCAACGCATGGGGCCTGCCCTATGCGGGGTGGCTCGCGGGGAGTGACTTTGTCATGCCCGATCGATTTCTCCAGCCGGAGCCGTTGTGCCGGCTCATCGCGGCGCAACGTCCGACGGTTTCGGGCGCTGTTCCCAGCATTTGGTCTGAGGTGTTACGACACAGTGTTGAGCATGGTGTCGATCTGTCATCGTTTCGACTCGTGGTCTGCGGTGGTGCTGCAGTGCCACGGAGCCTGATCGAACAATTCGACAGCGTTCATGGCGTGCGTGTCGTGCAGGGCTGGGGCATGACCGAGACGAGCCCAATGGCTGCTCTTTCACACCCACCAAAGCATGTTGAGCTGGGCACACGTGAGGATTTGGACTATCGCGCGATGACCGGGGCGCGTCATGGCAGGCGTCGAGTTGCGCATTGTCGACGATGCATCACGCGTCTTGGCATGGGACAACCAAGCGGTTGGTGAAATCGAGGTCCGTGGTCCGTGGGTCACGGCGAGTTACCACCGCGACGCCGCTCCCGAGAAGTTCGACAACGGTTGGCTGCGCACAGGTGACGTCGGATCGGTCACCCCTGATGGTTTCGTCCGCATTACCGACCGCGCGAAAGATGTCATCAAATCGGGCGGTGAGTGGATCTCTTCGGTCGAGTTGGAGAATCTGTTGGTCGGCCATCCCGAAGTCCAGGAGGCCGCGGTGATCGGCGTTCCCGACGAGAAGTGGTCAGAGCGTCCGTTGGCGTGCGTCGTGCGAAGTCCTGGAGCGACGGTCACTGCGAGGGCGTTGCGCGACTTTCTGACACCTCATTTGGCCCGTTGGCAGCTTCCCGAGCGATGGACATTCGTCGGGGAGATTCCCAAGACGAGCGTCGGCAAGATCGACAAGTTGACGCTGCGTTCGCGCTATGCGGCCGACGCGCTGACCATCGAAGTTCTCACCTGAGCACGAAGTCCCTTACGCTTGGCCCATGCGCCGCTCCATCGACGATGCCTTCGACGACCACCCCGCAGATGATGAGGAACGATCGCCGGTGAGTTGGGCGGTCGCGCTCGCAGACGACTGCGACGCATGCGGCTATGGCGAGGCGCGCGTTGTGATGACCGTGGAGGAGGTCGGTCACGCAGGATTGGGTCTGATCGCCCACCTGGCACCCGTCACGGCCCGCCGATTGCGAGGCGCGATAGCCGCAGCGCTGCGCGAAATCGGCGAGGAGCCCGGTCCCTGAGCGATGGCTCGGCAGCGTTTGCCCTGAGTTAGCGCACCACCGTTGCGGGCGAACGGAGGTCGACGACACTCAGGTCATCGCAGAGTCTGCGGTGCTCGACGAGCTGTTCGACCGAGATCATGATGATGTCGTGTTCTTCGGCGAATAGCTGCAGGTACGGGAACCGAGCAGCCGATCCGTCGTCGTGCAAGACCTCACAAATCACTGCCGCCGGCGCCAAACCTGCAAGACGGGCGAGGTCAACCGAAGCCTCCGTATGACCTCGCCGCTCGAGCACACCGCCGGCGCGCGCTCGAAGCGGGAACACATGACCTGGCCGGGCGAACTCGTCGGCGTGGGCGTCGGGCGAGACAATGCGTCGTATCGTTTCGGCACGGTCGTGGGCAGAGATTCCGCTTCCACCATTGCGGATGTCGATGCTGACCGTAAAGGCTGTGTCGGCGGTCGATGGACCGGCAGGAACCATCGGCGGAATCTCGAGCGCATCGAGCAGATCGCCGTTGCACGGCATGCAAACGAGGCCCCGCGCCCAGCGCAGCATGAAATTTATTGCCTCGGGTGTGACCCACTCCGCCGCCAGCGTGAGGTCACCTTCGTTCTCCCGGTCCTCGTCGTCGACCACCAAGACCATTTCGCCACGGCGAATTCGCACCAGGGCCTCGTCAATCGTCGACAATCCGGTCGTCATGTGTAGTCCTTCCTGCTTCGCAGTGGGTCTGTGAACGCCATTGGGCGACACGGTCGAGCTGCTATGACACTCGAGCATGAGGTAGGGCTACCACCATGCGGCACCCGTGGGGCTCGATTGCCTCCGGGTGGATGTCGCCGCCGTGAAGATCCACGATCCACCGGGCGATCGCGAGTCCGAGTCCGGCGCCGCCGTCACGAACTGATCGCGCCAGCGTCGGCGCGGTGAAATCGCTCGAAGACACGATCGGACTCACCGCCGGGAATGCCTGGGCCTTCGTCGGCCACCTCGATTCGAACGTGGCCGTTCTCCCGGCCGGCCCGGACTTGGACGGTTCCACCGAGTGGTGAGTACCGCACGGCGTTCTCGAGCAAGTTCGCGACGACCTGATGGACGCGTTCGGGGTCGCCATGCGCAGCGAGATCGGGTGACTCGATGGTCACGTCGACGGTGACGTGCGGCGAACGAAACGTGGATTCGCTGACGGCATCGCGCAGGATGGGACCCACGGCAAATGCCGATTTCACGATTGGGACGGTTCCGGCCTCGAGACGGGACAGGTCGAGGACCTGTGCGACAAGCCGCCCGAGGCGCTGCGCTTGACGCAACATCATGGTGAGGGTCTCGGTGTCGGGTTGTTCGACACCGTCGACGAGGTTCTCGAGGCGAACCTGAAGGGACGCGATCGGAGTACGAAGCTCATGCGACACATTGGCAATGAGCTCACGTCGGAGGTGGTCCGTCTCGGCAAGTTCGCTCGCCATCTTGTTGAACGCACGGGCAAGCGCTCCGATCTCGTCTCGTGATGTCGCTGTTACCCGGCGCTCATAGTCACCTCGTGCCATGGCTTCGGTCGCCGTCGCCATTTCGCGCAGTGGCGATGTGAGACCATGCGCAAGGATCTTCACCATGACAAGCGCGCACGTTGCGGCCAAGATTCCCGCAATGGATGGATAGACGCCGAGCTTCACGCCTATCCAGAACACCATCACCGTCACGCCCACCGCAGTGAAGATCACTGCACTGAGCTTGAGTTTCAGCGACGGGATCGGATCCAGCGGTCGAATGTCGCGTCTCATGCGGCAGAGGCCTCGAGGGCGTAGCCGACGCCGTGCACGGTGCGGATCATGTCGGCACCGAGCTTGCGGCGCAGCGCACGAACATGCGAGTCGATCGTCCGCGCGCCGGCGACGTCGGGGTAACCCCACACCTCGCTCAGGAGCTGCGCCCGCGTCGCAACTGCTCCCGGACGCGTGGCGAGGTAATGCAAGAGTTCGAATTCGATCGGCGTGAGGTGCACCTCCTCGCCGGCATTGTGGACTCGCCGGCGAGCGCCATCGATCGAGAGCACGCCGAGCTGCACGGAGGCGAGCGGTGCAGTTTCGAGATGCTCAGCCCCGTCTGCATGCGGGTGTGCCTCGGCCAAGGCGTCGGCGCGTGCCGCGCGGCGCAAGAGGGCCTGAACGCGGGCGACGAGTTCGCGGGCGCTGAACGGCTTGGTCATGTAGTCGTCTGCGCCGACCGCCAGTCCTTCGATCAGATCGCCCTCACTGTCCCGGGCCGTCAACATCAGAACGGGTACTGGTCGGTCGCGTTGGATACGGCGACAGACCTCGTGGCCGCCGAAACCGGGCAGCATCAGGTCGAGGACGACCAGGTCGGGCTGGATAGCTTCACACCGCTGCACTGCAGTTGGTCCGTCGGAGGCGATCTCCACCTCGAAGCCCTCGCTTCGCAGGCGGGCGCCGATTGCAGAGGCGATCGACGCTTCATCCTCGACGATGAGGATGGTCTTGGTCTCCGCCTTGGATTCGAGCACCGTCTGCACGGGGGACAGGATAGGGACGCCAGGCTTTCGGAGTCCTGTCAGCGATGTGGAGATTCGGTGCAGATGCGTGAGCTCACGCGGGTGTCGAAAAGACGATGCCGGCTCCAGGCCGGGCAGCGATGGCCAGGACATCACCCAATTCGGGTAGTTCGGCCTCACTCACGGCAATTTCGGTGTGGGTGCCGTCGGTGAGCTGAAGTCCGATGAGGAAGCGATTGCGTCGAAACATGGCACGTGTTGCAAACCCGGAGATTGGTCCCTGAGGGTCCAGGTGAAGGTCCTGGGTGCGCAGCATCACGCACGCGGGTCCGTCACCTAAGCCTGGCGCTGGGAACGTTCCGAGCGCGGTGTGTGCGACGCCGCTGCTCACATTGGCACTGAACGTATTGTCGAATCCGACGAACCGTGCTGCGAACTCATTGGCAGGGTGATTCCACACGAACGCGGGTGTTCCGATCTGTTCGATGTGTCCGTTCTGCATCACCGCGACGCTGTCAGCGAGTGCAAATGCCTCGTCATGGTCGTGGGTCACGGCGATCACGGTGAGACGCAAGCGTACGAAGACATCGCGAAGGTCGGTCACAAGCCGCTCGCGAAGCGCACGATCGAGGGACCCGAGCGGTTCGTCCAACATCAGGAGACGGGGCCGAGGTGCGAGTGCACGCGCCAGTGCAACGCGTTGTTGCTCACCGCCGGAGAGTTCGGAAACGTTGCGGTGACCAGCTCCGGGCAGACCGACAAGTTCGAGTACCTCGTCGCATCGGCGTGCAACCTCGTCGCGAGCGACGCGCGCCATCCGCAATCCGTAGCCCACATTGCCTAGGACGTCGAGGTGCGGAAACAGCATGTGGTCCTGAAACATGAGGCCGAATCCGCGCAGGTGTGGTGCCGTGGCGGCGAGATCAACGTTGTTCCACAAGACGCGGCCCGACGCGGGTGTCTCGAGGCCGGCGATCGTGCGTAGCAGCGTGCTCTTGCCGCATCCGCTCGGTCCGAGAAGTGTGACGATTTCGCCGTCGGCAATCGTCAGGTCGACGCCCCGCAGCGCCTCGATTCGAACGCCGCGTCTGTCGAATTTCTGTGCGCCGCGGCGTGGAAGGGCGGCGGTCGTCGTGAAGGACACCGTGAGGCCTTCGACCGAAAGCATCAGCTCTTCATCGCCGAATTCGCAGTTGCGGTCGCCAGGATCGCCGTGTTCCGAGGTGTTCGAAGGCCAGGATTGCCGAACCTGTCAGGAGGAGCAAGATCGTGCCCGCTGCCATTGCCTGTCCGAAGTTGAGTGCTCCGGGTTGGCCGAGCAGGCGAGTGATGACGATCGGCAGCGTCGGTATGTCGGGTCGCGCAAGAAAGCTCGTCGCGCCGAACTCGCCGAGCGAGATCGCGAATGCGAACCCCGCGGCAACGAGTCCTGTACGTAGCATGATTGGCACATCGATCGTGGTCCGTATGCGCGCAGGTGAAGCTCCCAACACCGCGGCGACCTCGCGTATTCGGGGGTCGAGGGATCTCATGGCGGGAACCAGGATCCGGATGACGAACGGTACGGCGATCAACGCGTGGGCAATCGGCAGGATGATCGGTGATGTTCGCAGATCCAGCGGGGGCTCATCGAGCGCGATCAGGAAGCCGAAACCAACAGTGACCGCCGAAACGCCGAGCGGCAGCATCAGGATTGTGTCGAACGCGCGACCCACCCTCGACCACGGAGATCGGGTGATGGCGAGCGCCGCCGAGAACCCGACGGCGATGGCAATGACCGTCGTTGCGGCCGCAATGACGAGCGAATTCCTGACGGCTTCGATCGGTGCGACGAACAACGTCGAACCACGTTGGACCGACGTGAGCGCACGGTAGTAACCGAAGCTGGGCCCATCGCTTGTCGCGAACGAGCGCGAGACCAGGACCAGCAGCGGAAGGCCGAGCAGGAGCGCCATCACGCCGAGGTTGGCACCCAGCACGCAACGCTCGCTGAGACGGCGTGGGTGCCGCGCATGCTCGGCGAGCGTTCGTGATTGCACAGGTCGATGACGACGCTGTTCGATCCAGCCGAAGCTCAGAACTGCCGTTGTCACCGCGAGCAGTTGCAGTACGGCGAGGGCCGCCGAGACCCGCAGGTTCAGGAAGTCGCTGGTCTGTCGGTAGATCTCTACTTCTAACGTGGTTCGGCGTACATCGCCGAGGATCTGCACGACACCAAACGACGTGAACGTGAAGAGAAAGACGATGGAGCCCGCAGCAGCAATTGCCGGTCGCAATGTTGGAAGTGTCACGGTCGACCATGCTCGCCAGCGACTGGCGCCGAGGGTCCGCGCAGCGTCTTCGGCGCGAGGGTCGAGCTGACTCCAGAGGCCGCCGACAATGCGCACGACGACGGCATAGTTGAAGAAGACGTGCGCCAACAGGATCGGCGCGAGACCATGATCGATTCCGAGGCTCTCCGAGTGGTCCGGTCGGTCCAAGCAGCGCGAGAAATGACGCGCCCACCACGGCGGTCGGTAGCGCAAACGGTACGACCACCGCGGCACGGAGAATGCGACGACCTGGGAAGTCGTAGCGAACCAGGGCGAACGTGCCGGGAAGAGCGATGACGATGGTCAGCAGGGTCGAGAGCATGGCTTGCCAGAGCGTGAACCATGCAACCTGTCGAAGGCTCGCATCGCCGATTACGTCACCGAAGGCCGAAAGGTCGAGGTGCCCGCGGGGGAGTAAGCCGCGGCCGATGATCGACGAAACGGGGTATGCAAAGAACACGGCGAAGAACGCGATGGGCGCGAGCACAAAGACAAAACCAGACGCGAGGTGGCGCCGACGTACCCGCGAGGCAGATGTTGTCGAGAACGTGGCTGACTGCATTTCGGTCATTGGCGTAGGAGCTTCGACCATTCGCGGACCCAGCGGTCACGGTTCCTTCCGATACGCGACGCGGAGATGGCGAGCGGCTCCTCAGGTATCACGGCGTAGTCGGTGAAGACCGCCGGTAACGATGCCTTCGAGTTCACTGGATAAACGAACATCGTCAATGGCACGTCGTTCTGAAACGCGCTCGACACCATAAAGTCGATCAGGGCACGTGCGGCGCTGAGGTGTTTCGTTCCCCGAATGACACCGGCAAATTCGACCTGGCGAAAACAACTCTGCGCCATCACGCCTGTTGGTGCGTCGGTACGAGGCGGGTCGGCGAAGAACACCTCCGCAGGCGGGCTCGATCCGTACGAAACCACGAGCGGTCGCGGGCCTTTGCCAGAAGCGCCAGAGAAATCGCTGTTGTACGCCTGCTCCCACCCATCCACGACCAACGTGTCATTGGCGAAGAGCTTCTTCCAGTAATCGGTCCAACCCTTGTCGCCAGCGTGCTTGATGGTGGCGAGGAGAAACGCCAGTCCCGGTGAGGAGGTTGCCGGATTCTCAGTGACGAGCAGTCCGCGGTAGCGGGGATCGACGAGATCGTCGAGCGTTCGCGGTGGGTCGAGTTTCTTGTCGGCGAAGAACTGCTTGTCGTAGTTGATGCACACGTCTCCGTAGTCGATTGGCGTGACGCGGTGACGTCGGTCGAGCAGGAACTCCTTGGGAATGTCGCGCAGACCCTTCGGTGAGTGCGGTACGAACAGCTTTGCGTCGAGTGCGCGCGACAGCAGCGTGTTGTCCACGCCGAAGAACACGTCCGCCAAAGGGTGGCTCTTGGTGAGTATCGCCTTGTTCAGTGCCGCGCCGGCATCTCCGGAGCGCAGCACCTTCACCGATATACCTGAGCGCTTCGTGAATCTCGCAAGCACCTCCTTCGACACTGCGAAGGAATCGTGTGTCATGAGCGTGACACTCACCTTCTTCGCGTTGGCGCGTGCAGCGGCGCCAGTCGCTCCGGCCGTAGCGGCAGAGACGGTGGTGACAACCAGTAGGACGACGAGAAACGGGATCCTGCGGTGCATCAGCTGCTCCTGAAATCGGGTTGAACGACGAGCGCAGTGCCCGCCGACGTCGAGATCGTCGCGACGGTCTCGGAGAACTCGTTACTCACACCCAGCGTGGTACTGGCCGGCAACGTCACGTCGTCCATGGGGTATCGCAGCCCGATGGTGCGCACGGTCGCCGGGCCGCCGATGGGCACGATGCTGCACAGGGTGCCGATGGCGCCATGGAGCTCGATGCTGCTTCCTGCGTGTACAGCCGCGAGACGGGCAGGGCCCAGGTACGCCTCGAGGACAGTCTGTGCGTACGCGCGCGAACCGAGTAGCAAGATGTTGGCCAGGAGGTGGTCGAGGCGGCCGCCTCTTCCGGCGCCGTCACCACCGATCACGATGATGTGGCGGGCTCCTCGCGCGATTGCCGCGTCAAGGGCCAACTCCAGGTCTGTCGAGTCCTTCTGTGTGGAGTGGCGTTCAATCGGGATTCCTGCCGCCTCAGCCGTAGCAATCGCAGCCTGGCTGACCGAATCGAGATCACCGACGACGAGATCGACTCGGAGTCCGAGGGCCTCCGCACGCAGCAGCCCCGAGTCTGCGGCAATGACGAAGGCGTCCGCGGGGAGTCCATCCGGAAGGGTGGCCGATACGTCTTCGTCGCACACGCCGCCCGCGACAACAATGGCCGCATGCCTGGGCAATGATGCTCATTGCGCTCCCTCCGCCGGCATTACCCGGATCAGGTTCTGCGGGTCGGTGACGGAATTGCCACCCTCTCAGCCTGGATCCCCAAGCTCCCCGTGTTCGGCACGAGGGTATTCCTCGCGCGGTGGCAATCACGGATCGTTTCGAGCGACAAGTCGTGAATTGCCGCTGCGGACCAATGACGCTCGCGGAAGTGAAATGTCACGATTCGGATGAGTTGGCGCTCTCATGCCGGTATGTGGGTGTCCCGGGTAGCTCAAGGTGGCGAGTAGACGGCGCCGAGCAACCTGAGGTGGAAGCAGAACCGTCGTCCGATTCCTAGAGGACCACTGATGATTGATCTTGACGAGCTTGCTCAGGCAGCCTCTGAGCTCGATCCCCTGCCAGTCAGTGCCACGCGCCTCCTGAGTGTTGCGATTCGCGACGATGTCGGTATCAGCGACATCGTCGAGGTCGTGGAATATGACCAGGCGTTGACCGGTCGGTTGCTGAGGATGGCGAATTCTTCCTGGAGTGCGAGTTCTCGGCCGATCACAAACGTGCGTGATGCCGTCGTTCGCCTTGGCACATCGTCGGTGCTCTCGCTCGCGTTGGGTTCGAATGTCCGTGGGCGCATGTCCACCTCTGTCCCCGCGTATGGTCTCGACGAGGGGGAACTGTGGCGGCACTCGGTCGCGGCCGCGCTCGCGACGGAGCTGATGCCGCGGCACTGCAGCATGGTGCTCCCCTCGGAGACAACCTCGGCGGCCTTGTTGCATGACGTGGGCAAGTTGCTGATGAGCAGGTACCTCGATCCTGGCGTACTCGAGCAGCTCCATGCCGCCCGCTTTGCCTCCGCCAGGGATCCGATGCAGGCAGAGCGCGAAATTCTGGGCGTCCACTATGCAGAACTCGGTGCGCTGATCGTGCAGACATGGGGACTTCCCGAATCGATGGTCCACGCGATCTGCTATCACCATGAGCCGGAAATGTGGCCGGAGCCAATCTGCTACGCCGTGAACCTTGCCGACGGCATTGCACAGATCGTCGGTGCCGGCGAAGGCTCGGGTCAGCATCAGGATGTCGAATCGTTCGTGCATTCGATTGAAGCGCTGGGTATGCGTTCGGAAGCGTTCGAGTCCATCGTGCAGCTCACACGCGAGAACCTCACGGCTGTCATCGATCGTTACGAGTGAACTGCGAGTACCTTCAGGTTCCATGTTTGATGCACGTTCACTCGCCGGGTTGATCGCCAAGCATTCTCATGAGCAGGTCGTCTTCGTGGCTGATGCGGAAAGTGGGCTTCGTGCGGTCATTGCAATTCACTCGACCGCGCTCGGCCCGTCGCTGGGCGGCGTCCGGTTCTGGCATTACGAGGATGAATCAGCAGCGGTTCTCGACGCGATACGTCTTTCCGAAGCGATGTCGTTGAAGGCGTCGGCTGCGGGACTTCACGTCGGCGGAGGCAAAGCTGTCGTCATGCTTGCCGAGCCGTTTGCACCGCATCCCGACGGCATGCTCCGTGCGCTCGGACGTGCAATCGACGACCTCGGCGGACGGTATCTCGCAGCGGAGGACGTTGGGGCAACCCCGCATGACATGGATGTCATCGCGACCGAAACGCGCTGGGTAACCGGCGTCGATCGTGGCCGGGGAGGATCGGGGGATCCTTCACCGATGACCGCCTTCGGTGTGTTGTGCGGGATGCATGCGGCGTGTTCGACTGTGTTCGGAAGTCGAACGCTGACCGGTCGCCACGTTGTCATCCAAGGAGCCGGGCATGTCGGCGCCGAGTTGGCGCGGCTGCTGGTGGCACTCGATGCGCGCGTGTCCGTCGCTGATGTCGATGAACGACGCGTCGCGGCCCTTGTCGAAGAGTTGGGAGTGGCTGCGCTTCCGAGTGAAGCGGTCTTCGATACGTCGGGTGACGTGTTCGCGCCGTGCGCGCTCGGCGGCGCCTTGAATGACGAGACCGTTCCTCGTCTGCAGTTCCCGATCGTGGCCGGCGCGGCAAACAACCAACTCGCGCATCCAGAGATCGACGATGCCCTTGTCGGACGCGGCATCTTGTATGCGCCGGATTTCGTGATCAACGCGGGTGGCATCATCAACCTCGCCGCCGAGTTCACGGGTTACGACGCAGAGGTGGCCTTGCGGGACACGGCGCGAATCGAACTGCGTACGGGACAGATCTTTGCCGAAGCACACGACCAAGGGATCGCGCCAGGACGCGGCGGCGGAGCGTTTTGCGCGTGAGCGGATCAAGCGAGAAGCCCTGCCTGGCGGGCGTTTCCGACCCGGCGACGCCACGGCTTGGACCAATGGCCTGCCCTTGACCAGGCTTCGACCGAACACCTGAGTGCTTGAAGAGGTAGGAAAAACCTGCCTCTTCGCTCTGCGGATTCCACCCATCGTGCGCGGGAATGTGCAAGGCTTCGCGGAGCAGCAGCATTCCTCTGGAGGTTTCGTGAATCGTCGTGATCTAGTAAACGAGCTCAGAGAGCGTATGGAAGTCGACCGAAAGACTGCCGACGAGTGGCTCAGTCAATTCGTCGAAACCATCACCGATACGGTTCGTACCGGCGAGCCCGTCATCATCTCCGGTTTCGCGAAGTTCGCCCGGGTCGACCGCCCGGCTCGTATGGGGCGCAACCCCCAAACGGGTGAGGCCATCAAGATTGCCGCGTCCAGGAAGTGCCGGATCACGGCATTGAAGGCGTTCAAGGACGCGGTGAACAGCGGACGTGCGGTCAAGAAAGTCGTGAGGAAGCCCGCCCCGAAGAAGACAGCTGTACGCAAGACTGCCGCGACGAAGACCGTCGCTCGTAGGCCGGTTGCGAAGAAGACTGTTGCGAAGAAGACCGTTGCGAAGAAGGCGCCGGCTCGTAAGCCCGCGGCGGCCAAGAAGGCCACCAAGCGTCGCTGAGCCTATCGGCGGGATTCTTGCGAAAGAGCTGATAGATGATGATGCCGGTGGGATATCCCACCGGCATCATCATGTGGCCTGGCTGAGCTAGCAGGGGTTTAGCAGGAGGACCCGCCATGCGTCGAGGTCCAACTTCTTCTGCATCGAGGAGAAACCGAGGTTGGCTGCTATCGGGCAGAATTGGCTTGGCGCCACGTCATATTCGACGTGAAGCACGGCTTTGCCCAGGTTTCTGAAGGGCGTCAGCATCGCGCACTCGTCGTAGGCGGCACATTCTTCGTTGATTGCGAAGTCGAAGACGCCGGCGAGGTCCTTGACCTGCTCGAGGTCATTCTTGAGCGCGATCGACATGCCTCGCGCGTGGGCGAGATCGGCCAACCATGTGTTGAACCTGATTTGGTCCGCGTAGCTCAAGGGGAACCCGGAGTTGTTCGCGTAGGCGTCGACGTCGTCGACCTCGACGGCGTCGAAGCCCTTCTGCTTGCACATGTCGAACCGTGCCGTGATGACGGGGCCGAGAAGATCGATGCGTCGAATATCGACCCACTTCTCATTCCAGCCCTCGATGTCGGCGCCAAGGACTGCCTGCGGGTATTGGGAGGCGTCGGGACGATCCGGCTCCCAGCCGCCGACATCGAGGTAGCAGATGACCTTCTTGCCGGCGTTGTGAAGCTGCTGGACCTGAGCGGCGGTCGTCTCGAAACCGTCGACGTCGTAGACCGGTACGTTCACCGATAGGTCGAGTGCGCCGGTGAGCTGCCATTGCCAGGGCTGGCCGGGCGTAGGTGCCCACAATCCGCCCGTGGGGGTTGGCGGCGCCGGAGGCGCTGGGGGTTGAACTGGCGGCGCCGGAGGCGCCGGGGGCTGAACTGGCGGCGCCGGAGGCGGGTTTGGAGCCGGAGGCGGGTTTGGAGCGGGAGGCGGGTTTGGAGCGGGTGGCGGCGTGGTGGGCGCCGAGGAAGGCGTGGTTGTGGTGCGGTCCCGGTCGCGAGAGCGCCGATCGCGGTCGTGGTTCCACGAGCGATCTCGGCGGTAGTTGATATCAGATTCCGAATCCGAGCGATCGCGTCTGGGATGTCCTGAGGACGGCCCCATCAAAAGGAGTGTCGCTAGGAGGGCAACCGTCATGACCGTCGCGATTGCGCCGAGGAGCGTTTGAGCCGGCATCGACTCCGGGCGCAGATGTTTACCAATAAATGGAAGAGGCCGTGACTTCATAAGAGACTCCATCTCTGTAGGTGGCGGCACTTGCATCGAGATGTATCGGCAGAAACATCGGAATTTCTGTATCGCAACGCTTCGATGTGTCACCCGACCGTACCGAAACCCTGCTAAACCGTACGTGAACGCGAGACGTCTCTCGTGTGAATGTCTCAGAAGGAACATCAGGCACTGATGGGATGATCGAGATCGTGCATGACGATACAGGTCGTCGTGACTCGGATGGCGGCAGACCGTGCCGGAAGGGCGGCTGGTTGTGCGGGTGATTTGGGCTATATTGACATCTCTGATCCAAGTTTGACCAGGACTCGCGCGGGCGGCGTGAGCGCATCAGATAGGGAGAAATCGTGGAGAAATTTGACCGATTCGGCGTGCGCGCCCGAATGTTCGTGGCATTTCTCGTGCTGGTGCTCCTTGGGGGAGCGGTAGGGATCGCGACCAACGGCAGGGATGCCGACGCCGCTGGACCCGGCCAACGCATCGATCTGAAGGTCCTCGTCATCTCTGATGGCGGACCGACCGTTGAAGGCATCGCGGTCGAGTTGGAGCAGATGGGCGTTCCCTTCACGAAGGTTGTGCTGAGCGCTTCAGGTCGTCAAACGATTACGCCGGCGTATCTGTCGTCGGGTTCGCGAGCGTTCTTTCAGGCCGTGGTGTTGCCGAACGCAGCGCCTGCTGCGTTGAGCGCTGCGGAAATGACGGCGTTGACGAACTTCGAGACGACCTTCGGCATTCGCGAGGTTGACGCTGATGTTGTGCCGAGCTCGGCGGTTGGCCTCAACACACCCGGGTACTCCGGAGCGTTGGACGGCAGGTCGGTGACGGCAACCGCAGTCGCAAAGACCGGTCCGGGAAGGCCGTTCGCGTCTTTGGCCGGTCCAGTGACGTTCGAGGATATCGACCCTGCCGTGGCGGAATCATTTGGGAACCTGGCGACTCCGTTGGCTGCGACGGCGACGTCGTCGTTCACGACGTTGGTCGAGGGTGCGATGAGCTCGGGTGGTCAGGGTTCGTTGATCGGCGTGTTCAAGCAGGGTGCTCGTGAGCGCATGATCATCAGCGCCTCAATGAATGCGTTCCAGTCGCACTTTCAGTTCCTGGTACGCGGTGTGATTTCGTGGATGACCCAGGGTGTGCATCTGGGTTATGACCGCAACTACTTCTCCATGCACATCGACGATGTCTTCGCGCCCGATGCCCGCTGGAACGTCAACGGCAACTGCACGATCGGCGATGACTGCCTGCCAACATCGCCGGCTCCTCCTGCGGGCACGACTGACGAGATTCGTATGTTTCCGGCAGATGTCGACGCGCTGGTCGCGTGGCAGAAGACGAGTGGCATCAAGCTGGACATGGTGTTCAACGGTAAGCCCAGCCAGGACATCATCGACGACACCGGTAGTGACGCGCTCGTTGAACAAGTTCAAGACTGTGAAGAACCAGCTGCCGTGGATCAACCACACGTACAACCATGAGTACCTCGGCTGCATCCAAGACTTCACTGTCATTCCCTGGGTCTGTCAAGGAAGTCCGACAAACCCGACATGGGTCTCCGGGACGACGATCAATTCTGAGATCGCGTCAAACAAGACCTTTGCAACCACCCATGGGCTCCCGATCCGTGCAAACGAGCTCGTGACCGGCGAGCACTCGGGCCTCTTCGGTGCGCCGCAACAGCCGGCGTCCATGGACAATCCCAACCTGGCGCCTGCGTTGAAACAACACGGCATCACGGTTGTCGCATCGGACAACTCCCGCGATCCGGTCCAGCGCTTTGTCCAGGGGTCGACAACAACGTTGACGGTTCCGCGTCATCCGATGAGTGTGTATTACAACACCGGTCGATTCGCGGAGATGGTTTCGGAGTACAACTGGGTGTATACGAGCACGGCGAATGGTGGTTCCGGGATTTGTGCGATCAACCCGTTGTCGACGTGTATCGCGCCGCTTGATCTTGCGACGGGGTATCAGAGCTACATCGTTCCGCTCGAGGCCCGCATTGATCTGATGCATATCCTCACGAATGATGTTCGTCCGCATTATGCGCATCAGTCGAACTTGACCGAGGATCGGATTCTGTACCCGGTGCTCGATGAGCTCTTGCGTCGTTATCGTGCTTCGGCGGCTGCGAACATGCCGTTGGTGCAGCCGACGTTCACCGAGGCTCGGAACATCATGGCCCGCGCGAACGCATGGAAGGCCCTTCCTGCTAACCGGGTCACGGGCTACATCCTCAACGGCGTGGTGGTCATTACCTCAGCGAGTGGCACGAATGCGGTGCCGATCACCATGCCGAACGGCACGCGGATCGGGTCGAGGTTCGGTGCCGCATTCGGCCAGACCTACGCCGGTGAGCGGTCCGCCTGGACCAATGTTCGTGCAGGATCACAGCTCCGGCTGGCTCTTCCGTAAACGCCTCGGGGTCAAGCCCCGAAACAACATGCAACGGCCGCTGCCGCTCGCGATGAGCATGCAGCGGCCGTTGTCGCGTGCGGGTTTGTCTGTTCTGGATCTGGTTGTACGGAAGCGACCGGTCCTGCTCGGGATATTGGGTCTTCAGCGGTTGCCGGCGTGGTCGATGACGTGTGTGAAGGGTGCGCTGGGCCGTACGTCACACGTTGTGGGGTGCGGCGTGTACTGGATTGTGGAGGGCATCGTGAGTATTGGTCGGCGGATGTTGGCAGGTTTCATGGCGATTGCAGTATTGGCCGTTGGCACGCTGGCATATGCGTTGGTGCTGATTGGAAACCAAAAGGACTCGTTCCATCGAACCATGGATCATGGAGTCAATCCATTGAAGAAGATCGCTGAGGTTCAGCATGCCGCCGACAAGAGCGTTCAGGGCGGCGTTCTGATCCTTTTTGGGCCAGCTGATCAGAGGGCGAACTCGATGAAAATGTTTCTTGACAACATCAAGATCAGCAACGACGGATTCCGTGAACTCGAGACCATGGAGCTGACCGGGCCTGCACGCGCTAGCTATAACGAAGCGGTTGCGCAGTCGAGCAGAATCGTGCTGTTCGCGAACAACATCTTGGGAACGAACATCGACCTGATCGTCAAGGACGTCGAAGCCCCCAAAGATATCAACGATATGTATCCCCTGCTGGAAAGTCGTGACGTCGCAATCGTCAAGCTCAAGGAAACCGTGTTGGATGCGACACGCGAGCAGGAGGCTAAAGTCGATCAGACCGCGAATGACGCTCGTACGCGCCTCTTCATGCTTTCGGGGCTGATCGGGGTTGTTGCGTTTGGTGTGGCAATCGTGGTTGCTCGTCGTGTGACGAAGCCAATTGCTGCCGCCGTACTGGTCATCGAGAATGTGGCCGATGGCGATTTGACGCAGCGTTTGGACGTGACCGGGAATGACGAGATTGCTCAGATGGCAGTTGCGTTGAACAGGATGCTGGAACGTACGGGTGATGTGATCCGCAAGATCAGTTCCGACGCGGATGCCTTGGCCTCGGCGTCGGCTGGATTCACCATTCGTAACGAGGAGATGGTTTCCGCAACCTCTGCAGTGGCGGCCGAGGCCGATGCTGCGTTCTCCGAGGCTGACGAGGTTGGTTCGGGAATTGGGACCGTCGCAACGGGCACTGAGGAAATGACTGTTTCGATCGGCGAGATTGCACGGAGTGCAAGCGAGGCTGCTGCCGTTGCCTCGAATGCGGTGCAGGTGGCCGCTCGAACGTGTGAGACGATTGCGAAGTTGGGCGAGTCCTCGGCTGAGGTTGGCAATGTGGTGCAGTTGATCAACAGCATTGCCGAGCAGACGAACCTGTTGGCGATCAATGCGACGATTGAGGCTGCGCGAGCTGGCGAGGCCGGTAAGGGCTTCGCAGTTGTTGCTTCAGAGGTCAAGGACCTGTCACAGGAAACCGGACGGGCGACGCAGGAGATCTCGGACCGGATCGAGGCGATTCAGGCCGATACTCGCCAGGCGGTCTCTGCGATCGAGGAGATCGCCAAGATCGTCGACGAGATCAACGGGATTCAGACCCAGATTGCCTCCGCTGTTGAGGAGCAGACCGCAACGACTGGTGATATCGAACGGACGGTGCAGTCGGTGGCTGGTACGAGTCGCGGGATCGTCGATCGCATTTCGTCGGTTGCTCGTTCCATCGAGAAGACGAGTACTGCGATGGGTGAGAATCGTGAGGAAGTGGCACGGTTGGCTGAGATGTCAGAGGACCTCAAGGAACTCACCACTCAGTTCAAGTACAACGAGGATGGAGTGGTGGCGCTCGTCGTCTAGACGGGAGCTCCATTGCTATTCGCAGAGACGGCCGCTGTGGCGCTCCTTGAGCACGCAGCGGCCGCTTTTCGCGACCCGGCGTCGCCGCCCGGCGTTGGTGTCACCCAACCTTTTCCAGCACGACGACGGGGATCACGCGTGATGTTGCGGCCGCGTAGTCATCGAAGTTGGGCATCAGGTCTGCGTGGGCCCGGAAGAGGCGGTCTCGCTCCTCGGCTTCGACAACGCGTGCGCGAGCTCGGAATGTCTCGCCGGGGAGTTCGACGGTCACGTCAGGATTCGCGACCAAGTTGTGGAACCAAGCAGGGTTCTTCGGGGCTCCACCCTTTGAAGCCACGATCACGACACGGTCGCCGTCACGTGAATGCACGAGTGGGATTACCCGATCTGTGCCTGATCGTGCTCCCTTCACCGTGACCAAGACGAGTGGAGCGCCGGCGAACGGACCCGATTCGACAACGCCCCTCGTGCCCCGGAAACCATCGATGACCGATTGGTTGAAGGAGTTCCACTGCTCGGTGGTCATCTTGGTCGGATCAATGCGCGTCATGGGGCAACGGTAGCGTCGGCGCGTTGTCGAAGCGATACCACGTGTGCGTGTCGAAGTCGTAGAGCTGGCAGGACCCGAAGATCGAGCGAACCGTCGACCAGCGAAAGCGGTACTCGAGAATGTCCTCGCCGAATGTCGGTTGGAGATCGGCGTATGCCTGGCGTAACCGGTAGAACGGAATCCGGGTGTCCACGTGATGGGGTGTGTGGATGAGGATCCCATGCATGAGGAACTCCATCGGCGGTGACATGCGAATCATCGTCGAACACGCGACCTGGCCTATCGGAGCGCTCCATTCGGCGCGCTTGTCGAACATCGGAAGATCCGGATGCGTGTGATGGAGAAAAACGAAAAGTGCTATGTGGTAGTTGAACACCACCCAAGGGACGATGACTGCGGCGACAACACCAAGCAATCCGCCGGCAAACATCCATGCGAGCGTTGTAGCGACAGCGAGGTAGGTCGCCACCCACATTTGGGAGTACGCGAAGTGGTGCTTCCGTCGGATCTCGCGATCTGGTCGGAACGCCACCATTCCGGGCCACCAGACTCGCAAGATGTAGTGCAACGCGCAGCCTGGAAGGCTGCGTTCAATCCGGTAGACAAGTCGTGACCACCGCGATCCGTTGTGATACTCCGCTGGAGTTTTCGGGCGCCAGATCCAGTCGATCGGCGCGAAGCTCGTAAAGCCGTGGTGGGCCTTGTTGTGGCCATACATCCACATGCGATACATGTTGAGGGATGGCAGCATCGCGATCGTTCCGACGAGTTCGGCTTGACGGGTGAACCCGAAGAGTGCCCCGTGCGCAGCATCATGCGCCCAGACGAACAACGCTGAGACCGCGACACCGGCAAGCACGCCGAAGAACAGCTTCAATGCCGGTGCGGTGCTCAGCGCAACTCCGGCGATCGCCGCGATGAAGAAGGCGGCATCGAACGCCAAGATGCCGTACGCACGGAGATTCGAACGCGCATAGACCACAGGGGAGAAGGTGGCTCTGACGTTGCCGAGTTTCTCGGTTCGAAGCCTTGTAAAGCGTTCGGGTAGCGAGGAGTCGGCGGTGTCGTGTTGTGCCTCAGCGATTGCCATACCGACCAGCCTACCTACTGGTAGGTAGGCTGGTGACGCGGTCCCACTGGGGAACCCCCGTTATCGGGGTGGTGACCGGAACGCCTTGATGGGGCGGGGTACCGTGGCGGACTGCTTCTGAGAACCTGAAAGGCGCGTTGATGTCTGACGCCACGATCTTCCACACCGATCGGAACCGCCTGCGCAGAACCAACGCATGATCCGGCGCCTGCTCCTGCTTGCGGTGGTGTTGAGCGTCGCGGCAGGGGGAGCATTTGTCTGGTACATACAGGATGATTCGCCGTCGCGACCCGAACTGAGCAAGCCCAAGGCAACGAGCTCGACCCAGGGTGCGGGGCCCGTACCGGGAGACGACGCGGAAGCCAGCTCACCCGACGGTGAATGGGCTGTTGTCAGTGGCGAGTCCAACTTTGTGGGCTACCGCGTGCAGGAGACGTTCGCTTCTGACACCGTGCACAAGACCGCAGTCGGGCGCACGAAGTCGCTCGACGCGACGATGACGGTGAAGGCGGGTTCGGTGACGAAGGTCAACGTGCGCGTCGATGTCGACAAGATCGTCAGTGACAGGTCGTTGCGTGATGATGCCATGCGGACCCGCGGTCTTGAGACCGATACGTTCCGTGAAGCGGTATTCACGCTCACGGAGCCCGTGGCCCTTCCGGCTGAGGTCAAGGCCGGTCGAGATGTCAAAGTCCAAGTGACCGGTGACCTCATGCTCCATGGCACGACGAAACGGATTCGTATCGCGCTCGACGCGCGCTGGGACACTTCGACGATCGAGGTGGCAGGCACCGCTCCAATCCTCTTCTCGGACTACAGCATCGAAACGCCCAGTAATGCTGTCGTCTCCGTCGAAGACCACGGCGAACTCGAGTTGCACCTCACGTTCAGTCGATCCGAGGCCGTCTCCGACTAAGCGTGCCGAATTGGGTGCGCCTATGTGCGGTCGAGTTCCAACATCTTGATGGCGTTGCCGCGAAGGACCTTGTACGTCTGTTCCTGGGTCAGCCCGGCCGTCATCTTTTCGACATACGCCCTGCTGTCCGGCCACGTGGTGTCGGTGTGCGGGTAGTCGGTCTCGAAGCAAATGTTATCGATGCCGACTGCGTCGAGGTTCTTGAGGCCGTGCTCGTCGCTGGTAAAGCAACCGAACACGCGACCCCAGTAGTAGGTCGAGGGCGGCTCGGGGATGCGTTCCTTGGCATGGATCCAGCTGTCGTGGTGTTCCCATACGGTGTCGGCTCGTTCGAGTGCATAGGGAATCCAGCCGATCTGGCCTTCGCTATAAGCCAGTTTGAGCTTGGGGAAGCGCATCATGAGGCCGGAGTAGAGCCAGTCGACAAGCGATGCGAACGAGTTGTTGAACGCCAGGACGCTGTTGACACCGGCCGGCGCGTCAGGGGATGCGACGGGCATCTTCGACGAGGAGCCGATGTGCATGCACAAGGTGGTGCCAGTGTCGTTGCATGCGGCGAAGAGCGGGTCCCAAAAACCGGTGTGAATGCTCGGCAAGCCCAGGTGCGTCGGAATCTCCGAGAAGCACACGGCGCGAGCACCTCGAGCGGCGTTGCGCACCACTTCTTGTGCAGCAAGTTCGGCGTCCCAGAGCGGGATGAGGCACAGGGGCAGGTTCATCCCTTCGGACTCGCCACACCACTCCTCGATCATCCAATCGTTGTACGCCTGCACACAAGCCAGCGCGAGATCCTTGTCCTTGCCTTCGAGGAAGGTCTGCCCACAGAAGCGCGGAAAGGTCGGGAACGGGAGTGACGCCTCGACCCAATTCGCCTTCATGTCAGCGATGCGCTCGGGAACCTTGAAGCATCCGGGTCGCATCTCGTCGTACGTCACCGCGGTCATGACCATTTTGGTGCGGTCGAAGCGGGAGATGTCGCCATCAGGTGTGGCCTCGAGTGGGATTGCTACGAAGCGCTTGTGTACGTAGATGACACGGTCCTCATAGACCCAGAAGTCGCCAGGCTGGCCACCCTCGATCTGTTGCTGTTCGTAGTTGGCGCCCGGCTTGAGCCGGAAGTCGCTCCACAAACCGCGCTCGACGCGCGGTCCCTGCGCTCGGAATCGCTCGGGGAGGTACGTCTGCCAGACGTGTGGGGGCTCAATAACGTGATCGTCCACGCTGATGATTTTGGGGAGGTCCATAGGGCGCAATGTTTAGCCCAGGGAGCGATTTCCCCTTCCACTCGGATGGCTTGTGCGGGCTTCCCTCACGCCTTCTAACGCTGGAGGGATGCCGACCGAGACGATCACCCCAGTACAGGCTCCGGTCACCGTCGATACCGATGGTGGTGACCATGACAGGTACGCCCACTACTGCCGCAAAGAAGACGTCACACGTGCATTGGTGACGGGTGAAGCGATCACGGCACTGTGCGGAAAGAAGTGGGTGCCGAGTCGTGATCCGATGCGATACCCGATCTGTCCCACCTGCGTGGAGCGCAAAGCGGCGGGGATGCGGCTCTAATTCGGTGCCGGCGCTGCGCTTTTGGCTGACGCCCGTTGCGTGTTCGAGGATCGACACGTAGATCAGCATGATCCGGTCGCCGTATGCGTCTGCCGTTGCCCAACGGTGGGTGAGCGAGCCCCAGGTACGGGCGAATCCGTGTGAGCCGCGGTCGTAATTCGGTATCTCCGGCGGATTGGCGAGCCTGTCGGCGTTCACGCCGGGGTCGGCGTAACTCCGTAGGAGATGGATCTGTGCGCGCACGCCGGTTTGTGCGTCGCGAAACTTCCAACCGTGCTGACAACTGTCGCATGCTCCGATGCCGGCGAAGTTGTTGTCGAAACCGTCGAGTTGTCCGCCCTTTGGAAATGCGAAGGAACCGGTCTCGAGAATCGACTGCGCAAACGCGATGTCGCCCCGCACGCCTTCGAGATCGCCCTCACTCACGAAGAGTCGCGTCAACTCTTCGATCGAAACCGTGGCGTTGGGAGCCTTACGTGTGGAGCGAAACCAGTCCGCAAGTTGTTCGGACGTCAAGACCGACCGGCCCATGATCGATGTCCCGATTCCCGACGCAATTGTCTTCCACGGTGTGAGGCGCGCCTGTTCTCCTGTGACGCGCCGTTCGGCCTGCGTCGTGACGGCTGCGCTATGTGTGACATCGCGACCGATGCGCGCGCGCTCGGCGGCAAGGCGTCGCCGAGTGGTATTGGCGGCATCGCGCGCCGAGGCACGATCGGTTCGTTCGCGTTCGACGCTGCGGACGATGGCCATCTTGTTGCGCATGACAGCCGTCGAATAATGGCGGCGCCGGTCGCGGTCAGTGCTGCCGGCAATATCGTCGTCCGTCAGTGCGCTCGAGACAGCGCCGAACCGCTGGTATCGGTCGACGATGAATCCGCTGAGTATCGACTGTTCGGCCGCGAGTTTGTCATCCAACTCGCGGATCTGTTGATCGAGTGCTGCGATCTGTGAGCCGACGGCGTCAAACTCGGCGCTGGTCGCAACAAGCTTCGCTTGTAGGTCCCTGCCGCGGCTGGTGACCGCTTCCAACTCCTGTTGGGCCTGTGCGATCCGGATTTCGATCGTGGCGATGACTTGCGCGATCTTTTCGTCGGCAGGCGAAGCTGGTGCCGGCGCTTGTCTCGCACGTCCGGTGCTGCTCGAGACGGGCGCGGCGGATGCGAATTCGTGTGCACCCGGTCCCGAAAGGAATGTGGCACCGAGGAGGACGAACGCGAGCCCTGCCGAGGCGCGGGCGCGAAGTTGCCAAACATGCGTCATCGATCGGGACATCGCCCCCACGCTACCGCGGCTTTTGGGTCTTGTTTGCCCAGGTCAGCCCGCTGAGATTCACCGCAGGGCATTGCCGAAAGACGCAGAGTCCGAGGGAATCGGTTGGGCATTCGGACTCGTCGGCGGCGCCTAGAGCAGCGACTGCGCGACGAGATGCGCCAGGAGTCCACGGCACGCCGCTTCGACAACATCGAAGGTTGCTGCGAAGTCCGAGGGGCCACCGTAGTAGGGGTCTTCGACGATGGCATCGTGCCGGGCGGATGGGTCGAAGCTCCGCAACAAGATGACTTTCGCTCGTTCATGCTCATTGGGCGCAAGGCGCTGGACGGTGCGGAGATTGTCCTTATCCATCACGCAGATGAGGTCGAGTTCGTGAAAGTCGGCCCGAACGAACTGCCTACCGCGATGCTCGAGTGGAATACCCCGCGCCCTCGCTTCCGCAAGGGTTCGAGGATCTGGCGGGTCGCCAACGTGCCACGATCCCGTGCCTGCGCTTGTGACGCTCACGCTTTCCCGGAATCCCGCTTCCTCGGCTAGCCGTGCCATCACGGCCATTGCGGCAGGCGATCGACAGATGTTGCCGAGACAGATCATGGCGATGCGGTAGGGCTGCGGGCCGCGGACGGCAGCGTTCAGTCGGCCTTCCCCTTCTTTGCGGCTTTCCGAGCCTTCTTCCATTCGCGCACGCGGAGGAGCGATTCACGTGAATCGACGTCGGCAACCGAGCGGGGCTCCGCGTCGGCGAACGCTCCTGCATACGCTTCCCAGCCGCGTGGCGCCTCGCGGAGACGTTTGCCGAGAATTGCCAGGAAGATGCGGCTCTTCTCCTCGCCGTATCCAGGTAGGACCCGGATTCGGTCGAATACCTCTTCGGGCTCCTTGACGCGCCGCCAGAGCTTGCCGGCGTCACCGTCATAGGTATCGACGATGTGGCGACACAACGCGTGCGTGCGCTGGGCCATCGAAGAGGGATACCTATGGATCGCCGGCTTTTGCTTGAAGATCTCCTCGAGATCGCCCACGTCCATCTCGGCGATCTTTGTAGCGTCGAGGTCGGTGCCGAGGCGATCCCTGAGCGTCGACGGTCCGCGAAACGCCCACTCGAGCGGAACCTGCTGATCAAGCAACATGCCGATGAGCAGTGCCAGCGGGTTCTCCACCAGGAGATCATCAGCGTGTGGATCGCCGGTGACGGGAAAACTGACCTTGGACACCGAGGCATTGTAGAGGGCCTCTACGATTCAGCACCCATGGATCTGGATGACGCGGCTGAGGACAAAACGTTTCGGGCTGAGGTGCGCGGTTGGCTGGATAAAAACCTTCGCGGCGATTTTTCGATGATTCGCGGACGCGGCGGACCTGGCGACGAGCACATGTTCTATGAGGAGCGGCTCGCCTGGGAACGACACCTCGGGTCCAGCGGATGGACCTGTGTCGGATGGCCAACCGAGTACGGCGGTCGTGGTCTTCCGCTCTCGCAACAGATGATCTTCTACGAAGAGTACGCGCGTGCTGGGGGTCCGGGACGCGTTGGTCTCATCGGCGAAGGACTGATCGGCCCGACGATTCTGCATTTCGGCAGCGAGCAGCAGAAGCGCCGGTTCCTTCCGGAGATCGCTTCAGGCGCCGAACAGTGGTGCCAGGGCTACTCGGAACCCGACGCCGGTTCTGACCTTGCGAATATCGCGACACGGGCGCGCCTCGACGGCGATGAATGGGTCATCGACGGCCAGAAGATCTGGACGTCGTTGGCGAACTGGGCGCACTGGTGTTTCGTTCTCGCACGGACCAATCCTTCGGCAGCGAAGCATCGGGGCATCTCCTATCTGTTGGTGCCGATGCACCAGAGTGGGATCGAGGTCCGCCCGATTCTCCAACTGACCAAGACCGCGGAGTTCTTCGAGGTGTTCTTCGATGGAGCGAGGACCGCGAGCGACAACGTCGTTGGAGAGGTTGATGGCGGATGGCGTGTCGCAATGGGAACGCTCGCCTTCGAGCGCGGCGCGCTCACACTCGGTCAACAACTCGGGTTCATGAACGAACTCCATGAGATTCTCGACATCGCGCGAGCCAACGGCGTGGCGGGCGATCCGGTAGGTCGCCAGCGGCTTGCCGGCGCGTGGATACGGCTGCGTGTCATGCGCTACAACGCGCTGCGATGCCATGCCGGCATGGAGCGCGGTGATCTCACCGAGCTCACCGCGATTTCGAAGTTGTATTGGGCGACGGTGCATCGAGACTTAGGACGTCTCGCAATGGACGTGCTCGGCGCATGGTCGGAAATCGGTTCCGACGATCCATACGAGTTGACGCGCCAACAGGCACTCTTTCTCTTTACGCGTGCGGACACGATCTATGGCGGATCAAACGAAATCCAGCGCAACATCATCGGGGAGCGGATCCTCGGTCTTCCCCAGGAGCCTCGCCTGTGATGAACACGGAGCCATTGCGCCAGCCTGACTATGTGCCAGGTCACGGCCTCCTCGCCGACAAGGTTGTCGTGGTGACCGCTGCAGCCGGAACGGGTATTGGTTTCGCGACTGCCAAGCGAGCGGTTGAAGAGGGCGCCATCGTGGTGATCTCCGACAGTCACGAACGACGCCTTGGAGAAGCTGCCGACGAGCTGGCAAAGCTCCAAGTACTCGGAGGTGTGGCACCACTGCAGGTCCCCTGCAATGTGACCGATGAGGAGGACGTGCAACGGCTGTTGGCGCTGACCGTAGCGAAGCACGGGCGGATCGACGTGCTGGTGAACAACGCAGGTCTGGGGGGTACCGCCAATATCGTCGACATGACCGACGAGCAATGGAACCTCGTGATGGACGTGACCCTCACGGGTACGTTTCGCTGCACTCGGTCGGCAATGCGTTCGATGAGTCAACAGGCAACGGGTGGGGTGATCGTGAACAACGCGTCGGTGTTGGGTTGGCGTGCCCAGGCCGGCCAAGCGCACTACGCGGCAGCGAAGGCCGGCGTGATGGCGCTGACGCGATGTGCAGCGGTTGAGGGAGCGTCGCACAACGTGCGCGTCAACGCGGTCGCTCCGAGCCTTGCGATGCACCCATTCCTCGCGAAGGTCACCACTGAGGAGCTTCTTACTGAGCTGGCAAGTCGCGAGGCGTTCGGCCGGCCGGCCGAGCCGTGGGAGATCGCCAACGTGATCGTGTTTCTGGCTTCCGACTACTCGAGCTACATGACGGGCGAGGTTGTCTCGGTCAGCAGTCAGCACCCATGATGCGCAGTCTCCGACTGGCGGTCAGGCCAGCTGCGCGAGAATCGAGTCGAACTCCCAGTACGCGTGCATCGACGCGATCAAGCCGTCGGAATTGACGCGGTAGACGGCGATGAACTCGACGATGATCGGGGTGTCGCCGATCTGCGTGTCGAGGCGTACCACGTTGGCGCATGAGTCTCCGGCTGGGTAGCTCCGTTCGATATTGAAGACGATCGTGTTTGGGGCGATGGAGTTGTCCCAGAACGTTGCGATGGCGTCCTTGCCTCGGTGACCCAAGCCGGTCGGGTCAAGCGGCGAGATGCCGACAGGATCCATGATGATCGCGTCGTCGGCGTAGAGAGCGAGCCAGGCCTCCTTTTCGTGCTCCATCGAGTACTTCGCCGAGAGCTTGCTTGCTTCCAGGGCTGAACGCGTCATGGTCCTAGCGTAGTGTTGGTCGGGGCCTTTGTCTTCGGCCTGTGGGGTGAGCGCGAGTCGAGCGTTATCCGACCTGTGGGGGAGCAGCAATGCCGATCAAGCACGGCGTAGACGGCCGCGGAATCGCGGAGGTCGTCATGGACAATCCGCCTGTGAATGCGCTCAGTGTCGCGGGATGGTTCGAGCTCGCCGACGTCATCACTGAACTCGGGCGTGACCAACGGGTATCAGTCGTGGTCATACGTGCCGAGGGCAAGGGCTTCAACGCCGGCGTCGACATCAAGGAGATGCAGGCAACCGACGGTTTCGATGCTCTTCTCGGCGCGAACCGCGGGTGCTACGCCGCATTTGCGGCTGTGTACGAGTGCGAGGTTCCCGTCATCGCGGCGGTGCATGACTATTGCCTGGGCGGCGGGATCGGTCTCGTCGGCAATGCCGACATCATCGTCGCTGCGGAGGGCACGAGGTTCGGGCTGCCCGAGGTGAACCAGGGTGCGCTCGGCGCCGCGACGCACCTGGCGCGACTCGTTCCGCAGCACAAGATGCGTGAGATGGTGTACACCGCGGAGCCGATTCTCGCCGAGGAACTCTTGCGATACGGATCGGTCACGCAGGTCGTACCGCGGTCGGAACTACGAGAGGCGGCCTTCAGCATCGCCGAGAAAATCGCGGCAAAGAACAGCTACGTCATCCGTCGGGCGAAGGAGTCACTGAACGGGATCGATCCTGTTGATGTGAAGCGCTCGTATCGCTTTGAGCAGGGTTTCACATTCGAATTGAATCTCTCGGGGGTCAGCGACGAAGCTCGCGACGCGTTCGTCGACCGTGGACGGAAGTCCGCCCTGTGATCGACAAAATCGTGACCGAAGCAGATGTGATAGCTGAGCTCGACGATGGGATGACGATCGGGATTGGCGGTTGGGGCTCGCGACGCAAACCGATGAGCCTGGTGCGTGCGTTGCTGCGATCGAAGCTCAAGGACCTCACGATCGTGAGCTATGGCGGGCCGGATGTGGGGCTGTTGTGCAAGTACGGGAAGGTCAAGCGCGTCGTCTTCGCGTTTGTATCGCTTGATTCGATCCCGCTCGAGCCCCACTTCCGCGCAGCACGTGAGGCGGGAACGATCGAGACGCGCGAGCTCGACGAGGGGATGTTCCTGTTGGGTTTGCAGGCAGCAGCCTGGCGTGTGCCGTTTCTCCCGACGCGTGTGGGGCTGGGATCAGACGTATTTCGCCTTTACCCAGAGCTGGCGACGGTGCAGTCGCCGTACTCCGATGAGGAGCTCGTGGCGATGCCCGCATTCGAGCTCGATGCGGCATTGATCCATATGCACCGTGGTGATGCAGGAGGCAATGGCCAGTACCTCAACGTCGACCCGTACTTCGATGACCTCATGTGTCTTGCTGCAAAGAAGCGGTTCATGTCCGTCGAAGAAGTGGTCGACACCGATGATCTCTTGCGAAACGGTCCGCCGCAGTCACTTCGCATCAACCGTCTGATGACCGACGGCGTCGTCATCGCCCCCAGCGGAGCGCACTTCACCGAATGCATTCCCGACTATCCCCGAGATGAGGTGTTCCAGCGCGAGTACGCAGCGAGCGCCAAGAGCGACGATGCATGGGACGCGTTCAAGACGAAGTACCTGGATCTCGAATCGCACGACGAGTATCGGAAGGTGATCGGCCGATGAGCACGACAAGCGCCGACGCCGAGGAGGCAAGCCGCGCGGAGGTGTGTGTCATAGCCATTGCCGAGTGCTTTCGCGGCGATGGTGAGATCCTGGCAAACCCGATTGGCACCATCCCCATGATCGGTGGACGCCTTGCACGCGAGAGCTTCGAGCCGGCACTGGTGATGACTGACGGTGAGGCGCTGCTCGTTGAGAACCCAATGCCAGTTGGGGTCGATGATGCCGACAGCGACGATGTCAAGAAGACCGTTGGTTCCTGGAATCCATATCGGACGATGTTCGATGTGGTGTGGTCGGGACGCCGGCACGTCATCATGGGCGCATCGCAGATTGATCCATTCGGTAATCAGAACTTTTCGTTCATCGGCACACCCGAAAAGGTCAAGGCGCAGCTACTCGGGTTTCGTGGCGCTCCCGGCAACACGATCAATCACGCGACGAGCTACTGGATTCCCAACCATTCGCCAAAGGTGTTCGTGCCTACCGTCGACATCGTGTGCGGAGTCGGATACGACCGGGCAGCGAAGCTTGGTGCAGCTGGTCGATTTCATGAGATCCGCTGCGTTGTCACCAACTTGTGCGTCATCGACTTCGCGACCCCTGATCACCGGATGCGGCTCCGCAGCGTGCATCCAGGGGTGACCGTTGACGAAGTCGTCGCCGCGACGGGATTCGAGCTCGTCATTCCTGCGAGGGTGGAGGTATCACGACCACCCACCGCCGCGGAACGTGCGATCATCGCTGCAGTCGATCCGAAGTCGCTGCGCGAGCGCGAGGTTCCGCGAGCGTGAGCAGTCGGGCGCCTGTTCTTCACACCAGAGTCTGCGACCTGTTCGGCATCGAGTATCCGATTGTGCAGACCGGCATGGGCTGGGTTGCGGGTGCGCGCCTTGTTGCAGCAACGAGCGAAGCCGGCGGTTTGGGCATTCTTGCTTCTGCGACGATGCAGTATCCCGAGCTGGTCGCAGCGGTGCGCGCCGTCAAGGAACGGACTGCCAAGCCCTTTGGTGTGAACCTTCGCGCCGATGCCCCCGATGCCCGGGAGAGAATTGATCTTCTGATTTCCGAGGGCGTCAAGGTCGCATCCTTTGCGCTCGCGCCGAGCGAGCTGCTCATCAAGAGGCTGAAGGACTCCGGTGTCGTCGTCGTCCCGTCGATCGGCGCAAAGCGCCATGCCGAAAAGGTCGCCGCGTGGGGGGTCGACGCTGTCATCGTGCAAGGCGGCGAGGGTGGTGGCCACACCGGTGCGGTCCCCACGACGCTCCTGCTTCCGCAGGTGTGCGCCGCGGTGGACATTCCGGTGATCGCAGCAGGCGGCTTCTTCAGTGGACAGGGATTGGTGGCGGCGCTCGCCTACGGCGCTGAGGGCGTCGCTATGGGCACCAGGTTTCTCCTGACCCAGGAGAGCACAGTTCCAGAAGCGGTCAAGGCGCTCTATTTGGCCAAAGGCTTGACGGATACGGTCGTGACGACCCGCGTCGATGGTGTGCCGCACCGCGTGTTGCGAACTGCGCTGGTGGAGAGCCTCGAATCAACGCCGAAGTTCGCGAGCCTGCCACGGGCGCTCATCAATGCGGCGCGGTTCAAGAAGCTGCTCGGCAGGTCGTGGATGTCCATGCTTCGTGAGGGTCGCGCGATGAAGCGAAGCCAGGACTCGAGTTGGGCATCGGTACTGATGGCTGCGAACACTCCGATGTTGCTCAAGGCGGCGCTGGTCGAAGGCAACGTCGAATCGGGCGTGATGGCAAGTGGTCAGGTTGTCGGCGTCATCGACGATCTACCGACTGTCGCGGAGCTCATCGGCAGAATCATGGGCGAGGCGCAGCAGTCACTGGCCCTGCTGTGCGCGGATCAGGAAGGGGTTGCGTAATGGCCAAGGTTCGGGTGCCCGCCGTCGAGGGTTGGTTCACAGACAGCGCAGAGCCGCAGCTCATTGGCAGTCGGGGTATCACATCGGGAAGCTATTTCTTTCCGAGGGCTTTGGCAGTCTCGGCGAATCCGGACGCGCCCGGCGAGGACCGAGAAGATGTGTTGCTCAGTCGGCGTGGCGCCGTCTGGTCGTACACGACGAACCACTATTCGCCACCAGAGCCGTACATGGCGCCGGACCCCTTCGTTCCGTATTCGGTGCTTGCGGTGATGCTCGAAGTGGAACAGATGGTCGTGCTCGGCCAACTTGCCGACGGCGTGGATCCTGCGACCGTCGCGGTCGGAACAGAGGTGGAACTCGTGGTGGAGCCGCTCTATTCCGACGACGAACACGAGTACATGATCTGGAAATGGAAGCCGACGGGGGCGTCGTCATGACGATTCCCGAGATCGCGATCCTCGGAGCGGGCATGCACCCGTGGGGTAAATGGGGTCGCAACTTCGTCGAGTATGGCGTTGTCGCAGCGCGTGCGGCGCTTGCTGACGCCGGCGTTGCCTGGCGCGAGATCCAATTCGTCTCCGGCGCCGACACGATGCGCAACGGATATCCCGGTTACGTGGCTGGGGCGACATTCGCACAGGCGTTGGGTTGGCAGGGGGCGCAGGTTGCATCGTCGTACGCGGCCTGCGCATCAGGTGCGACCGCTCTTTCGACTGCGCGAGCACAGATTCTCGCGGGAGTATGTGACGTGGCGTTGGTGATCGGAGCGGACACGACGCCGAAGGGATTTCTGGCACCGACGAAAGGCGAACGCGGTGACGACCCGGACTGGCTGCGTTTCCGCCTCCTTGGTGCAACCAACCCCACCTACTTCGCGCTCTACGCCCGCCGGCGGATGGACTGTTTCGGCGCGACATCAGCGGACTTCGCCAAGGTCAAAGTCAAGAACGCGGCCCATGGTCTGCACAACCCGTATGCGCGATATCGCAAGGCCGTCACCGAAGACGAGGTGATGTCCTCGCCGACCGTTGCAGATCCCCTGCGTTTACTCGATATCTGCGCGACATCGGACGGCGCGGCAGCACTCGTGGTCTCGAGCATGGAGTTTGCAGCCGCGGCATCGCCGTCGCGTCGGCGCCTCCTCGATTCCGTTGGTGAGGGTCGCCGGTATCTCGACCGTTACACCGAGCTATCCCAATCCGATCATTGAAATGCCGAACTTCGCCTCGGACTCCTCTGCCTCCGATACGCCTGCACAGCTCGGTTTCAAGGACTCGATCGCCGCGGGTTGCTACGCCGAAGCGGGTGTGGGCCCAAGCGACCTCTCCCTCGCAGAGGTCTATGACCTCTCGACCGCCCTCGAGTTGGACTGGTACGAACACCTTGGGCTCTGCGCTCCCGGTGAGGCCGAACGGCTCATCAACGACGGCGACACGTGCATCGGTGGACGCATTCCGGTGAATCCAAGCGGCGGCCTCGCGTGTTTCGGCGAGGCGGTTCCGGCCCAGGCACTCGCGCAGGTGTGTGAAATGACCTGGCAGTTGCGGGGCGAGGCAGAAGGCCGTCAGGTCGAGAATGCGATCGTCGGGATGTCCATCAACCAGGGTCTCTTCGGCCACGGATCTTCGGTCATCGTCCGCAGGTGAAAACGAATCTCGGCAACATTGGAACAACAAGGTGAACGCCATGGACTTGGGTTTTTCCGCCGAAGATGAGGCATTCCGCGCCGAAGCACGTGCGTGGCTGGAGGCGAACGTTCCGCGTCCAGCGCTGCAGTCCGGTGACACTCGTGAGGGATTCGCTCGCCATCTCGAATGGGAACGGGCACTGTTCGACGCTCGCTTCGCGGTTGTGGGATGGCCGGAGCGGTACGGCGGACGTGAGCTCGACCTCGTGAAGTGGCTGATCTTCGAGGAGGAGTACTACCGGGCGGGCGCTCCACAAAGGGTCACGCAAAACGGAATCTTTCTGCTGGCGCCAACCATCTTCGAATTCGGGACCGCCGAGCAGCAGGAGCGAATCCTCGGCCCGATGGCATGTGGCGAGGTCACGTGGTGCCAAGGGTGGTCCGAACCCAACGCCGGAAGCGACCTTGCCGCAATCGCGAGCCGTGCCGTGCGCGACGAGCAGGCCGGGGGTTGGCGCCTCACAGGGCAGAAAACCTGGACCACGAGGGGCGCGTTCTGTGATCGGATGTTCGGACTGTTCCGGACGGATCCCGACGCCGAGCGTCACCGCGGTATGACCTATTTCCTGGTCCCGCTCGATGCCGACGGAGTGACAGTTCGCGGTTTCGGTCGTCTCGATGGCGACGAAGGCTTCGCTGAAGTGTTCCTCGACGACGTGTTCGTCGGCGACGAGGATGTCCTCGGCGGTGTGAACAAAGGATGGGAAGTCGCGATGGCGACGACGGGTTCGGAGCGTGGTCTGACGTTGCGCAGCCCCGGAAGATTCCTCGCTGCGGCGTCGCGTCTGATCGATCTCTACCGATCGCGCCTCACTGGTGGTGATGCGGGAGGTCGCTCCGACCGCAGCGTGCATGCCCGTGATGCAGTTGCACGAATATGGATCGAAGCCGAAGCGTACCGGTGGCACACCTATTGGACGGTTGCGCAACGCGTGGCGGGACAAGCCGGTGGCGCGGAGTCCAGCATGGTGAAGCTGTTCTGGAGCGAGCTCGATGTACGGATTCATGAAACTGCGCTCGACATCTTGGGCGTCGAGGCAGAGCTCACCGGCGATGACTTCGTCGGCGTCGCAGGAGCTGACACGGATTGGATGAAAGGCTACGAGTTTTCGCTGTCCGGCCCGATTTATGCAGGCACGAACGAGATCCAGCGCAACGTGGTCGCAGAGCGTGTGCTGGGACTCCCGAGGAAGTAGGAATAACCCGCGATGCACTTTGCCTTCACCGAGGAGCAGGACGCCGTTCGTGTGGCGGTGCGGGATCTGTTGACCAAGGAGTGCACGTCCACCGAGGTGCGCTGTGCTTGGGATGCCCCGTCAGGGCGTATCGAGGGACTCTGGGACAAGCTCTCGGCACTGGGCATGCCATTGATGATCGTGCCGGAGTCCGCCGGTGGTCTCGGTCTCACGATGATCGATCTCGTCGGACCACTCGAGGAAACGGGATGGGCCGCATTGCCAGAGCCGATCGTCGAACACGCGGCGGTTGCTGCACCGTTGGTGTCGGACGTGGGTGACCGCGTCTCGAGTGCACTCCTACACGATGGGTTCGTGCCCTATGCAGGGTCCGTCGACATGCTGCTGCTTGCACACGGTGACGAACTCCACCTCGTCGAGCTCGATCGGGTGGCGCGCGGACAGCTCACGCTCACAGAACGAACGTCTGTCGATGGCGCACGGCGGCTGTTCGAGGCGAAGTGGTCCGCGTCCTCGGCAACGCTGGTCGGCGGGCGCGATGAACTCGAGGCAGCTCGGGACCGCGGAACAATCGGTGTCGCAGCGCAGTTGTGCGGACTTGCGGCGCGAATGTTGACGATGACCGTCGACTATGCCAAGGAGCGCAGGCAATTCGGTGCCCCGATCGGGTCGTTCCAAGCGGTGAAGCATCACCTTGCCGATGCGCGCGTTGCGTTGGAGTTCGCCCGTCCATTGGTATATCGGGCGGCGTATTCCTCTGCGACTGCCGATCAGCATGTCTCGCTGCATGCGTCGATGGCGAAGGCGCAGGCGTCGGAGGCTGCATTGCGTGCCGGTCGCGTGGCGTTGCAGTGCCACGGTGCGATCGCCTACACCGTTGAATACGACCTGCACCTGTATCTCAAGCGCACCTGGGCACTGGCCCGAGCGTGGGGCGACGCTCCAACGCATCGCGCCCGGGTTGGCGACGCGCTGCATGTGTTGGCGGAGCAATCATGGTGACAACCGGCGTTGACCGAAACAACCGGATAGACCGGCCTAATTGAGGAGTACCTGATGCCCGAGGCATACATCGTTGATGCAGTGCGCACGCCGGTCGGCAAGCGCGGTGGTTCGCTGAGCACCGTACATCCGGCGGATCTGGGAGCGCACGTGATCAAGGCACTCGTGTCGCGTACGGGCATTGATCCGTCGGCTGTCGACGACGTGATGTGGGGGTGCGTCGACGCGATCGGTCCCCAGGCCGGTGACATTGCGCGCACCTGTTGGCTCGCCGCAGGACTGCCTGAAGAGGTGCCTGGCACGACGATCGACCGGCAGTGCGGTTCGTCCCAACAGGCGGTGCACTTTGCGGCACAAGCCGTTTTGAGCGGGACGAACGACATGGTCGTTGTCGGTGGTGTGCAGAACATGAGCATGATTCCCATTGGGTCGGCAATGACCCTGACGCAGTCGATGGGATTCGAGGACCCGTTTCGTACATCCGAAGGTTGGCGGGCGCGTTATGGCGACCAGGAGGTGTCGCAATTCCGAGGAGCGGAGATGATGGCCGAGAAATGGTCCATCTCACGCGAGGACATGGAAGCCTTCGCGCTGCAAAGCCATGAACGCGCAATCCAGGCGATCGACGAAGGTCGATTCGAACGCGAAATCGTGGCGTACGGCGAGTTCACCACGGACGAAAGCCCGCGGCGCGGGACGACGCTGGAGAAGATGGCAGGGTTGCCGACCCTGGTCCCAGGCGGACGTCTCACTGCTGCAGTGGCATCACAGATCTCCGACGCGGCGACTGCAATGCTGATCGTCTCAGCACAGGCGTTGAAGGACCAGAACCTCACACCGCGAGCGCGGATTCATCACCTGTCGGTTCGCGGCGAAGACCCGATCCAGATGTTGAGCGCGCCGATCCCAGCGACGAGGTACGCGCTCGACAAGGCAAAGATGTCGATCACCGACATGGACTTGGTCGAGATCAACGAGGCGTTCGCCTCGGTCGTGATCGCATGGCTCAAGGAGACGGGCGCCGACCCAGCCAAGGTCAACGCCAATGGTGGCGCCATTGCACTCGGCCACCCACTTGGCGCCACAGGCACGCGCCTGATGACCACGATGCTCAACGAGCTGGAACGCACGGGCGGTAGGTTCGGCCTCCAGACCATGTGCGAGGGTGGCGGCCAGGCCAATGTGACGATTATCGAGCGTCTCTAAGCAGTGAGGGAGAGGACACGAATTCATGGGCGGAGTGTGTGAGGGGCGGGTCGTCATCGTCACCGGCGCAGGTAGGGGTATCGGGCGTGCGCACGCGCTCGAGTTCGCCCGCCAGGGTGCCCGGGTTGTCGTCAACGACCTTGGTGCCGAACTCGACGGGCAGGGTGGCTCGTCGGGACCTGCCGGAGACGTCGTCCGCGAGATCCAGGAAATGGGAGGCGAGGCGGTAGTCAACGGCGACGACGTTGCCGATTTCGCTGCTGCGGAGCGCCTCGTTGCGATGGCTGTCGAGACCTATGGAGGCTTGGATGTTGTCGTCAACAACGCCGGATTTCTCCGCGACCGCATGTTCTTCTCGACGTCGGAGGAAGAGTGGGATGCGGTCATCCGCGTGCACCTCAAGGGCCACTTCGCCACATCCCGGCACGCTGCTGCCTATTGGCGAGCGCAATCGAAAGCCGGCGTGCCCGTCGATGCCAGGATCATCAACACCAGCTCTGGCGCAGGGCTCATGGGAAGTGTCGGGCAATCCACGTATTCGGCGGCAAAGGCCGGGATCGCAGCGCTGACGTTGGTGCAGGCCGCAGAACTGGGTCGCCTGGGCGTGACCTCGAATGCGATTGCGCCATCGGCTCGAACTCGCATGACCGAAGCAGTATTCGCCGAGACGATGGCGGCGCCGGAGACGGGCTTCGATGCAATGGCCCCCGAGAACATCTCGCCGCTGGTGGTCTGGCTGGGCAGCAGCGAGGCGCGCGGGGTCACCGGGCATGTCTTCGAACTCGAAGGGGGCATGATCTCAGTGGCCAACGGTTGGCAGCATGGCCCACAGATCACCCGGGAGAACCGCTGGGACCCTGGTGAAGTGGGTCAGGCTGTAGCGTCGTTGCTGGCACAACTACCGGCACAGACCCCGGTGTACGGCGCCGCGTGAAGCTGCGGCACCCGTAAGCTGCGGCACCCGTCAAGGCGGTGACGTCGTCGAAGAATCCGGTAGTCGGGGAAGAGAATTCCCGGTAGACTGGCACGACCGGGAGCAGATGAAATTCCGGTCTCCGTGTCGGCGACCCCATCGTAGGGTGTCGGTTGTCGCCACGCTGACCACGCTTCGTATAGCGAGAACGCTCTGCGCAGAGATCGAGCGCAAAGTGGGAAAAGCGGGGACAGGGGTGGTTCCGTCTTGGCGGGCGCGGCCACCTACATGGATCGGTCGTGGGCTGCTGCGTTGGCATCCCGGGGTCGACCTCACCGAGAGGCAGGCATGGCGAAGGTCACAAAAGCGCGGGTCGATCGAGAAGAAGAAGATCTTGTACGGCTCTACCTCACCGACATCGGGCAGCACGCGCTGCTCACCAAGGACGACGAAGCCCGTCTCGCTCAGCAGATAGAAGCTGGAACTGCGGCGCGAACGGAACTCGAATCCGGCGAGAAGCTGACTCCGGCCAAGAAGCGTGAGCTCCGACGTGTCTCGTTGCAGGGCGAGGAGGCCCAGCAGCAGTTCGTGCAGTCGAACCTCCGCTTGGTCGTCTCGATCGCGAAGAAGTATCAAGCGTCTGGTCTGCCGCTCCTCGACCTGATCCAAGAGGGCAACCTGGGTCTCATGCACGCGGTCGAGAAGTTCGACTGGCGCAAGGGCTTCAAGTTCTCCACATACGCGACCTGGTGGATTCGTCAGGCGATCTCGCGTGGTATTGCGAACACGGGGCGGACGATCCGTTTGCCTGTCCATGCCGGCGACAACCTGGTGAGGCTCCAGAAGGCCCGCGCATCGCTCGAGCTCAAGCTTGGTCGGCCGGCCACGTTGGCGGAGCTTTCGATCGAGCTCGAGATGCCCGAAGACAAGGTCACCGAGGTCCTGCGTTTCGCTGCCGAGCCGTTGTCCTTGTTTCAGCCGGTCCGTGAAGATGGTGACGCCGAACTTGGTGACCTCGTCGAGGACCGTTCAGCCGAGTCTCCCTTCGAGGCTGCGGCGACGGCATTGCTTCCCGCTGAGATCGAGAAGTTGCTCGCTCCGCTTGATGAGCGGGAACGGCAGATCCTGGCGTTGCGGTTCGGTCTTGACCGTGGCGAGCCGCGGACCCTCGAAGAGGTCGGTGAGCACTTCCAGCTCACCCGGGAACGTATCCGTCAGATTGAGGCACGTGCGATGAGCAAGCTGCGGCATCCATCGGCGAACACCGGTGCTCGCGACCTCGTTGCCGTCTGACACATCGGAGCCCAAAGCCGAGAACGCTGTGCTGAACCCCGGGTGTTCCGGGGTTCAGTCGCGTCTGGGCCGGCTGGCCCTAGCATTGTGGCATGACGTGGATGTCGTCCGGTGTGGCGCGCGGCGATGCGTACGATCGGCGTTTCAAGGATCTTGCCGCCAGCGGCGTTGACGTTCACGGCGAAGCGAGCTTTGTGGAGCGTTACGGGCGAGCAACAGTTCTTGACGCCGGATGCGGAACGGGCAGGGTCGCCATTGAGCTCCACCGGCGTGGCTTCGATGTTGTGGGTGTCGACCTTGACCTCGTCATGCTCGAGACTGCCCGCAGACTTTGCCCCGGAATCGCCTGGCACCACGGCGACATCGCGACGATTCAGCTTGGCGACACGTTCGACCGAATTGTTGCTGCAGGCAACGTCATGATTTTTGTCGACCCCGAATCCGTCGGCCTCGCCCTGACGAACCTTGCCCGGCACCTCAAAGCAGGTGGGCTTTTGATCGCAGGATTTCAGCTGCTTGGCGGGGGCCTCGATCTTGACCGTTATGACCAGCTCGCTTCGGATGCCGGGCTTACGCTGGTCGAGCGATTTGCCACATGGGATCGCGAGCACTTTGTCGCAGGTGGTGGTTATGCGGTCTCCGTCCACGCGGTCGGCGACGATCGTTCTGTACGCCGCGCGTGAAACGCGATGGAACCTCCCGCTACGGTAAGCCCACGATGAAGACGATACGCGTATTTCGGCCGTTGCGTTCATTGACTGTTGCGCTGCTCTGCGTCGTGCTGGTTGTGCTCGGAGTGGTGGCCGTGCCGCCCACGCCTGCCGAAGCCGACGTGCGTAATCCAATACTCGGTGGTGCGCAGCTCACACCTACGGAGGTCGCGGCGTGGTACCGCGCAGTGAAGTCACAGCGCGATGGCGCGACCACAAAAGCAGGTAAGACGCCGATTCCATATAGCGCAACCGTTTCTGTCGAGCTGCTAGCTGAGTACTTCATCAATGAAGGCTTTCGGTATGGCATCCGGGGCGACATTGCGTTCGCGCAGTCGATCTTGGAGTCACAGTATTTCGAGTTCCCGTCGAACGGTCAGGTTCGACCAACCGACAACAACTTCGCGGGCATTGGCGCGTGCAACTCATGCAATGGCGGTCGGCAGTTTCCGGATGCCCTGACGGGTGTACGCGCCCAGATTCAACACCTGCGCAACTACGCCGACCCGGCCTCGCGAGCGGCCAAGCTTCCCGACCCTCCGATCCTGCCCGGATACGACACGTTCTTCCTCAAGGGCAAGGCGCCGAACTGGGAAGACCTCAATGGCAAGTGGGCAGTGCCAGGCACAACCTATGGGCAGGGCATCGTCGGGATCTTCGCCAAGATGCTGACGTATTCGGGCGTCAGTTTGACGTGTCCGCCCGACGCTCCGCTCGGGTCCCTCCAGACTGCTGGAGCGGGCTACCTCATGGCGACTGCAGCGGGGGGTATCTACGTTTTCGGTAACGCAACGGATTATGGATCTCTTGCAGACAAGCCCTTGAACCAGCCGGTCATCAACCTCGTGATGACGAGCTCCGGAGCGGGTTACTGGATGCTGGCGCGTGACGGCGGGATCTTCTCGTTTGGTGATGCCGTGTTCTACGGCTCGATGGGTGCAGCGCGCCTCAATGCACCAATCGTGAATATGACACCGACGCCGAGCGGTCGCGGCTACTGGTTGGTTGCCAAGGACGGTGGGATCTTCTCGTTTGGCGATGCCGAGTTCTTTGGCTCGACTGGAGCGATGCTTCTCAATCAGCCGATCGTCGGCATGGCCGCGACGCCATCGGGCAAGGGCTACTGGCTCGTAGCCGCTGATGGTGGGATGTTCTCCTTTGGCGATGCCGCGTTCATGGGCTCGACTGGAGCGCAGAAGCTCAACCTCCCGGTCGTCGGTATGGCGAGCACTCCTGCGGGTGACGGCTACTGGCTTGTGGCGCTCGATGGCGGCATCTTCTCCTTCGGCAATGCACCGTTCTATGGGAGTGTGGGTGGGTGCAAGGGCCGTTTCGTGCTCGGGATCGAGGCCAGTCCTACCGGTAGGGGCTACTGGATCAACTCGGCCGAGGGTCGTGTCGGTACATTTGGTGACGCTCGACACTTTGGCTGGCAGTTCAACGCCCCGAAGGCACCGATCGCGTTGGCGGTCGTGTCGTAGCGGTCGTCTCCAGGCCGGTTCCCACAGGCACAAGCGGAGCAGTTCTCACCGTTTCCGCAGAACGCGTGGACTAGGCGTGATTGTGCTATATTGCGCAAGTCGGAAAAGGGGCAGTTGGGCGTCTCGCGGCGTCCGATCGAGGGGCTGGGTGCATATCTGATGTTTTCACGTTTGTGGTTTCGATCGCGCCTGCTGATCGTCGGCGCGGTGATGGCGGCACTTGCCGGCAGTTTCAGCTTTGCGGCATCCGGTCCTGCCGGAGCAGTCAGTGCAGGGCAGCGCATCGACCTCAAGGTCTTGGTCATCTCCGATGGCGGACCGACTGTCGAGGGAATCGCTTTCGAGTTGGACCAGATGGGCGTCCCCTTCACAAAGGTTGTGCTGGGCGCTGCGGGTCGTCCTGCGATTACGCCGGCGTATCTGTCGTCGGGGACGCGAGCGTTCTTTCAAGCTGTGGTGTTGCCGAATGAGGCGCCGGCTGGGTTGAGCGCTGCGGAACTGACGGCGTTGGCGAACTTCGAGACGACCTTCGGTATTCGCGAAGTGGACTCCTACACGTTCCCGAACCCAACCATCGGGTTGAACTACCCGGGTTATTCGGGTGCGATGGACGGCAGGTCGGTAACGGCAACGGCAGTCGCGAAGACTGGTCCGGGAACGCCGTTCGCGTCCTTGGCCGGTCCGGTGACGTTTGATGATGTCGACCCCGCTGTTTCGGAATCGTGGGGGTACGTAGCGGAACCGTTGGCTGCGACGGCGACGTCGTCGTTCACGACGTTGGTCGAGGGTGCGATGACCTCGGGTGGTCAGGGTTCGTTGATCGGTGTGTTCAAGCAGGGTGCCCGCGAGCGCATGATCATCGGCGCCGGTATGAACGCCTTCCAGTCGCACTTTCAGTTCCTGGTACGCGGTGTGATCTCGTGGATGACCCAGGGTGTGCATCTGGGTTATGACCGCAACTACTTCACCATGCACATCGATGATGTGTTCGCGCCCGATGCCCGCTGGAGCGTGGAGGGTAAGTGCACCCCGGGAGACGACTGTCCGGCAGGTATCACAACGACGGACATTCGTATGGTCCCGGCGGATGTCGACGCGTTGGTTGCATGGCAGAACGCGAATGGCATCAAGCTGGACATGGTGTTCAACGGTAAGCCCAGTGTTGATATCGGTGCTGATCCGCTGTTGGACAAATTCAAGACAGTGAAGACTCAGTTTCCGTGGATCAATCACACCTATGACCACTTGTTCTTGGGTTGTATCCAGAATTTTGCGGTGATCCCGTGGGCGTGTGCGACTTCGGGTTCTTCGGTGCAGTGGATGCCGGCCGCGACGATTCGTTCGGAGATTTCGCTCAACAAGACGTTTGCGAACACGCATGGGTTGCCGATCCGTGCGAACGAGCTCGTGACGGGTGAGCACTCCGGTCTGAAGGTCCTGCCTCAGCAGACCGTGGATAACCCGAACCTCGCTTCTGCGTTGAAACAACAAGGCATCACGGTGGTCGCATCGGACAGTTCCCGAGAGCCGGTTGCCCGTCAGGTCGGTTCGGCGACGGCGGTTCCCCGCTATCCGATGAGTGTGTACTACAACACCGGTCGATTCGCGGAGATGGTTTCGGAGTACAACTGGGTGTATACGAGCACGGCGAATGGTGGTTCCGGGATTTGTGCCATCAACCCGTTGTCGACGTGTATCGCGCCGCTTGATCTTGCGACGGGGTATCAGAGCTACATCGTTCCGCTCGAGGCCCGCATTGATCTGATGCATATCCTCACGAATGATGTTCGTCCGCATTATGCGCATCAGTCGAACTTGACCGAGGACCGGATTCTGTACCCGGTGCTCGATGAGATTCTGCGTCGTTATCGTGCTTCGGCGGCGGCGAACATGCCGTTGGTGCAGCCGACGTTCACCGAGGCTCGGAACATCATGACCCGTGCGAACGCATGGAAGGCCCTTCCTGCTAACCGGGTCACGGCGTACTACCTCAACGGCAAGGTGGTCATCTCGTCGAGCGGGCTCAGCACCAACATGGTGCCGATCACGATGCCGAACGGCACCAAGGTCGGTGGTCTCTTCGGCGGTGCGTTCGGTGAGGCCTATGCAGGCGAACGGTCCGCATGGGTGAGCGTGTCTTGGTTCAACCCGCTGACCTTGGTGCTTCCATAGCCACAGCACCATGACCGTTCCTGATGTAGGCCGCGTCGGCTTCGTGCCCGACGCGGCCTACATCAGTCGAAGGCGGCTTTTCACGGGTCGGTGATCCGATCCGTGGTCCGCGAGTACTTGTCCGCGGACGACTTCGATCCGGTCGTTCACCAGAATGTGGTCGATCTGACTGTGAGGCCGGTGCGCGGGCCAGGTGCGGCCGACGACGGCTCGTCGCCAGCCCGGTAGCACACGCGTCGCTACCGGTCCCCAAATGTTGCAGTCGCCGGCAACGATCACCGGACCTGTCCCGACGGGGAGTTGGGATCGCAGCCGGCGTAAGTGGATCACCGGACCATATGGCACCTTCGATGACGTATGGACGACGATCACATCGAGACGGGTGCCGTCGACGTCGAGTTCGACGGCGAGGGCGGACCTGTGTCCCGCCGGGTCGCGAATGACCCGTCCAATGGGCAGGATCCGTGTCGACACGATCGGATAGCGACTCGCGAGTGCAAGCCCCCACGTTGACGGTCCCTGGTTGGTAAGCCGGGGCCGGCCGTGGCGGGTCCAGCGAACCGGAGCCATCGCGTGCTCAGCGACCTCGTATCCAGCCTCGGCCAAGTGGTCGATCAGAGCGGTGCCTTCGGCTGGGCGAAAGTGCTCCTGGAGCGCGATGACGTCGGCATCCAGCGCCAAACACGCTTGGACCAGATCATTCGGGGCGAAATTGTTGCGTTTCGGATGTAAACCGAGATGGGTGTTCAGGGTGACAAATTCGAGTTCTGGAATCAAAGGACTCTCGTTCATGGGCATAGGTGGCGCAGTGCAGGGTATCTGTGGGCTACGATGGTCGGTGGCGAGTACGGCATTTCGGCTGACTCGCGGGTCACCTCATCTGCTGCTCAATTCTTCGTCCGGTTTCCCGACTCGCTTCGGCAGTCGGCGGGTGGATGCCAAGGAGTCGCCTTCGAGGACGACCCACCGTAGCGTCGCCGACGCCGCGGGCATCCTTCATACGCCTCATCCGAGGCGACGAAACCAGGAATGGAATACGAGGAATGAGTAACGAATTCGAGATGCTCGGCGTCTCGCAAGCATTGATAGCGGCGCTCGCGAAGCGCGACATCACAGGACCATTTGCGATCCAGGCGCTCACACTTGGTGACGCGCTCAGTGGTCGTGATCTGTGCGGCAAGGCGAAGACCGGATCGGGCAAGACGCTGGCATTCGGAATCCCGATGCTCGACCGTGTCGGCAAGGCCGGCCCCCGTCGCCCGTGTGGGCTGATCCTTGTGCCGACACGAGAGTTGGCGAACCAGGTCAAGGAAGTGTTGGAACCAATCGGCCGGGAGCTCGGCCACCGAGTCATTGCATGTTATGGCGGTGTCTCGATGGAGCCTCAGGTGAAGGCGCTTTCCAAGGGCGTCGACATCGTAATCGGCACTCCGGGTCGTCTGATCGACTTGATGGAGCGAAACGAGCTGCGGCTCGACAGGGTCGAGATGCTGGTACTTGACGAGGCCGATCGAATGGCCGACATGGGTTTCATGCCACAGGTGCAGAAGATCCTGCACGGGATCACGACCAAGCACCAGACCATGTTGTTCTCGGCGACGCTTGACGGGGTGATCGACCGCCTCGTGAAGAGGTACTTGAACGACCCGGTATTCCATGAGGTCGAATCCGAAGACGACATGGTTGACGAGATGGGTCACGTCTTCCTTCACGTTCACCAGATGGATAAGGTCAAGGTTGCAACGGCAATTGCTCGTGGGGCTGAGCGCACATTGTTGTTCGTGCGCACCAAACGCGGTGCCGACCGACTGGTTGAGCAACTCGCACGTGAGGGCATACGTGCAGGTGCGATTCACGGCGACCTTCGCCAGGGAGCGCGCGAGAAGTCGCTGCAACAGTTCGCGTCGGGCAAGGTACCAGTCTTGGTCGCGACCGACGTCGCAGCGCGGGGCATTCACGTCGACGGCGTGGACGTCGTCGTGCACTACGACCCGCCCGAAGACGAGAAGGCCTACTTGCATCGCTCTGGCAGGACAGCGCGCGCCGGCGCGTCGGGCGTTGCGGTGACGTTGATGTTATGGAACCAGGAGAACGAGATCCGCGTGCTCCAGCGGCGTTTACGTTTGTCGCAACCGATCGTCGAGGTGTTCTCAAACGACAAACGTCTCGGGGACCTCACGCTGTTCGAGGTTGACGCAGCGTCGGTGGCGGTTTAGCGCACAGGGTTTGTTCCGCACCGTTCCATTAGGGGGCGACAGCGCGTCCTCAGCGGTCTTGGAGTACAGAGCCCTCAGCGGTCTTGAAGTACGGAGACGTGGCTCGGTTGGGTTGGCGCTGCCTCCGGGTCGAGGATGGTCAGCATCCCTCGACGGCGGACTTCTCCCCACATTCGTTCGCGAAGGATCCGTTCCCTTCGCCGACGTTTGACGACTCTTCGGCGCCAAGCAACCAGTACGCAGACGCAGGCGATCGTGACGAGTCCCGTTGTCACGATGGTTCGGAGTCCTCCCGTGCCTGCCGTGGCTTCTGCTGTTTCTGCGCGGTCGGCCTGGGCCGTGGCGGTCGCGCTGTCTTCGCGGACGGGTCGTGTCCGTGTCTGTGCTCGGTTCGGGTTCGGGCGCCGGTTGCTCTGCCCGGTGAGCGGCAGTGCTGCCCGAGGGAGATCGATGGTGGAAAGCTTCGGTGCTCCGAGGAGCATCGGGACATGGTCTAATGCGGCTGCGCGTTGTGTAGCCGTGAAGATCCGTACCGGCGGAAGGCGTCCTCCGACGCCTTGTGATTCCGGTGGCGTACTGAAACCTTGGTTGAGTAGCCGGGTGCACCATCCATCGACGTCGTAGACGTCAAGGACTGCGACGATCATGGATCGTCCGTTCCGAGACGCAGTGCACACGAGCCCACGTCCGGCCCTGGACGTATAGCCCGTCTTCAGGCCCGTCGCGCCGTCATAGCTCTCCAAGAACGTGTCGTTGTGATTGCGCAACGAATGTGCGACACCATCGGGACCGGTGAACTTGTAGCTCATCAGCACGGCGGGATCGGCAATCTGAGGGACCGCCAAGGCGTTGCGGGCGGCAATCGAAAGGTCGTACACGCTCATGCGGCTGCCACCGTCGAGTGACGTCGAGTCGTCGAGCCCGGCAGGATCAGCGAAGGTGCTGTCGAGCATCCCAAGGCGGGCGCCGGTCGACGCCATGTCGGCCGCGAACGCTTCGATCGTGCCACCTGCGTTCTCAGCCAGGGCGTAGGCGCTGTCGTTTGCCGAGACCATGAAGACCGAATGGACGATGTCCTTGATCGGCCAGACCTCGCCGGCGTGGAGGCCGATCTTCATCGCCGGCATTGCTGCCGCTCGTTCGCTGACCGTGATCTTGGCGTCGTCACCGAGCCGTTCGAGTGCAGTGAGGCCCGTCATGATCTTGACCGTGCTCGCCGGTGGCAAGGGAACGTGCGGGTTGCGCTCTGCGATGACGACACCGGAATCGGCGTCGACGAGGATGTACGCCGCCGGCATGGGCGGCGCCGTCGGGGTGGTGGCCGTCTTTGACCTTGTCGGAACGGTCGGACTTGGTGCGGCGACCGCGGGCGAGTTCGCGGCTAGGAAAACCAGGCACAGGATGGCGAGCATCGCCGGCCGCGCTGCCCGAACCTTGGAGGGCCAGAGCACGAGCCAGTTCAGTGCCGCTTCGCGGAAGCTGTCCCGGTGAGACATCGGAGCACAGGGTAGGGGAAATGCGTTCGACGTTGTGCGGTTGTCAGTGTCAGGATGACGGCGTGAATCGCATTTCCCAACGAATTTCCGCCATTGCCGAATCGGCGACACTTGTCGTTGATGCGAAGGCCAAGGCATTACGCGCAGCAGGTGAGTCGGTAATCGGTTTCGGTGCTGGTGAGCCTGACTTCCCGACACCCGAACACATCGTTGAAGCGGCGGTCGCGGCGTGTCGTAAACCTGCGAACCACCGCTACTCGCCGACCGCGGGATTGCCGGAGTTACGCGCCGCAATTGCCGAAAAGACAGAACGAGACTCCGGGTACGTCTGTTCGCCCTCCCAGGTCCTGGTGACCAATGGAGGCAAGCATGCCGTGTACAACGTCCTACAGACCCTGCTCGATCCCGGGGACGAGGTGCTGCTCCCAGCGCCCTATTGGACGACCTATCCGGAATGCATAACGCTCGCGGGTGGTACGACCGTCGAAATCCAGACTACGGAGGCGACCGGATTCCGCGTCACGGTCGAGCTCCTCGATGCCGCACGAACGCCGCGCACGAAGGCGTTGCTGTTCGTTTCGCCGAGCAACCCGACCGGTGCCGTGTACCCGCCGACGGAGGTGGAGGTCATTGGGCGCTGGGCCGCGGAGCATGGCGTTTGGGTGATCACGGACGAAATCTACGAGCATCTCACCTTCGGTGAACATGTCTTTTCGTCGATGCCAACGCTCGTGCCTGAGCTGGCCGACACCTGCGTTGTGCTGAACGGCGTCGCCAAGACCTATGCCATGACCGGCTGGCGGGTTGGCTGGATGATCGGCCCCCCAGACGTCATCACCGCTGCAACCAATCTCCAATCGCATTCCACCTCGAATGTGGCGAATGTTACGCAATGTGCGGCGCTCGCGGCCGTGTCAGGCTCGTTGGAGTGTGTTCGGGAGATGCGAACGGCCTTTGCGCGGCGTGGCGCGATCATGCACCGAGCGCTGAGCGCGATACCTGGCGTGACCTGTCTCGAGCCGCAGGGGGCGTTCTACTGCTTTCCATCGTTCGAGGGACTGCTTGGTCGGGAGATGCAGGGACACTCGGCGAACACGACGCTCGAACTCTGTGAAATCTTGCTTGATGTGGCGAAAGTGGCGCTCGTGCCGGGCGAGGCGTTCGGGGCGCCCGGGTACGCTCGTATGTCATTCGCACTGGGTGATGATGACCTCGCAGAGGGCCTGCGCCGCATCGCACAATTCGCGAACTAGGGAAATCGCGCGCTCGAGAAGTCGCGAACCGGAGAAGGTGGCGCAACGTGCCGAAACGGATATTGGTCACTGAGGAAATCGCGCCCGCCGGGTTGGATGCGATGCGCGCCGCCGGTTTTGTCGTCGATCTGCAACTCGATCTCACGCCGTCGACGTTGTTGGCGGCCGTGCAAGGTGCTTCGGCGCTTGTGATCCGTTCGGCAACCCAAGTGACGCGCGAGGTCCTCCAAGCCGGAACGGACCTCATCGTGGTGGGTCGTGCGGGGATTGGCCTCGACAACGTCGATGTCGCCGACGCGACAGAGCGCGGTGTCATGGTCGTGAACGCTCCACAATCCAATGTGATCTCGGCTGCTGAGCACACAATCGCGTTGCTGCTGGCACAAGCCCGTAACATTCCGCAGGCCAATTCCGACCTGAAGGCCGGACATTGGAACCGCGCGAAGTGGGAAGGCGTCGAACTTTACGGAAAGACGCTTGGCATTCTGGGCCTTGGACGTGTCGGCGTGCTGGTCGCACAGCGGGCGCTCGCATTCGGCATGCACCTCGTGGCGTACGACCCGTATGTGAGCGGGGACCGCGCACGGCAGATCGGGGTCCAGCTTCTACCGACGGTCGACGACGTCGTGGGCCTTGCGGACTTTCTGACGATTCATCTTCCCAAGACGCCCGAGACGGTGGGCCTGCTGACGGTTGATCGGCTCGCACGTGCCAAACCAACGCTCAGGATTGTCAACACTGCGCGAGGCGGCATCATTGATGAGCACGCGCTTGCGGCTGCCGTTCGCGACGGACAGATTGCCGGCGCTTCGATCGATGTCTTCGCGGTCGAACCGACGACGTCGTCACCACTCTTCGAACTCGATGCCGTGGTTGTCACGCCCCATTTGGGTGCTTCAACTGCTGAGGCGCAAGACAAAGCCGGCCAAACGATTGCCGAACAGGTTGTCCTTGCGCTGCGCGGCGAGTTCGTACCGTTTGCCGTGAACCTGGCTGCGACCGAAGCGAGCGCAACCGTTCAACCGTATCTACCGCTGGCCGAGCGGCTCGGCCGCTTGTTCAGTGCGTTGGCGGGAGGACTGGTCGAGACACTCGAGGTGAGTTACGAGGGTCAAATCGCCGATTCGGACTGCCGCGTGCTGACTCTGGGAGTGCTCAAGGGTGTGCTCGCCAGTGTGCGCGACCAGCCGGTGTCGTTCGTCAATGCTCCGCAGTTGGCTGAGGAGGCTGGTCTGATCGTCCGGGAGACGAGTTCCTCCTCTGCGCGTGATTTTGTGAACCTCGTATCGTTGCGCGGGCGTATTGCCGGCAACGACGTCCACGTCGCCGGAACCCTGGTCGGCAAGCAGGAGCGGCCCCGTATCGTTGCCATCGACGATCATGCGGTTGACGTGCCGCCGTCGCGTCACATGCTCGTTGTCTACAACGATGACCGACCAGGAATGATCGGGCTTGTCGGTACCGTCCTCGGTGAGGCCGAGGTCAATATCTCGGACATGGATGTAGGTCGCAGCGCCGCGGGCGAAGCGGCATTGATGGTGATTGCCACCGATGCCGAGGTACGTCCCGAGGTCCTGCAGCGGCTGGCGTCATATCCAGGAATCTCGATCGCCAAGGCGATCGAGATCGCCTGAGACCCGACCGCTCATCGTTTCGAGGCGCGTAAGCCATCGGCGACGGCGCCTTCGCCATCGCGGTAGCACCGGTCCGGCACTGTGCGGTCGTAGTTCTGGCCCCCGGGCACGTGGAAGATTCCGCTCGCCAGTTTCGCCTTAACGGGGTATCCCGGAGGACAGGCCCCGTTGGACGGGGCGACCCATGCCGGAGCTGGGGTCTCGCTGACGACGGGTGTCGGCGGGAAGGGGAATGGGTGCGTTTCCCACGCCATGGGGTTTATGGACCGGCGAGATTGGTACGCCCGCCACAGCGCAACACAGGCGCCGACCGCAATGCCGGCGCCACAGACTCGCTTGACCGTCGTGTTGGAAGCCATATATTCCTTCAGTCCCTAGACGCCACGTATCGAATGGTGTGTTCGGTATGCGGGGCGCCTCATGTGTGTAACCCATTTGACATCGGCCATTGTTCCTGTCAGCCTGAATGCACTTTATGGCAATACATCTCGTGACCTCCCGCCTCCTGCTTCTCTAACTGCGAGCGCCGATGTGGTGCTCGCAGATGCCCTCTCGTGCCTCGTGCCGGGAGGGTTTTTCATTGTCTGACTATGAGTCGCCGAACCAGCAGATCGTCCGAACACAGAGAGCCGAGGAACACCATGGACAAGGTCTTGATCTTCGATACAACGTTGCGTGACGGTGAACAGTCGCCCGGGATTGCGCTCGATGTGGCTGAGAAGGTTGAGATCGCCGAGCAGCTTTCGCGTCTCGGTGTGGATGTCATCGAGGCAGGCTTTCCGATTGCCAGTATCGGTGACTTCGAGGCCGTTCGAGCGATCGCTCAAGCCGTGGACGGACCGATTGTCGCCGCGTTGGCGCGCACGGCGTTCAAGGACATCGACCGAGCGTGGGAGGCCGTGCGCGATTCGGCACGTCCGCGTATCCACGTGTTCCTGGCTACGTCCAAACTTCACATGGAAAAGAAGCTGCGGATGTCGCCGGAACAGGTCAAGGCCGAGACGATCGCGGGGGTGAGCCGTGCGAAATCCTTGACCGAGGACGTGGAGTTCTCGCCGGAGGACGGTAGTCGCACCGATCGTGACTTCATTTGCGAGGTGCTGCAGTTGGCCGTGGACCATGGAGCTACCACGCTCAACATCCCCGACACGGTGGGCTACGCCGTTCCGGACCAGTTCGGTGATCTGATCCGACACATCCGGGCCAATGTGCGCGGTGACTACGTGATCTCGACCCATTGTCACAACGATCTCGGTTTGGCGGTTGCAAACTCCTTGGCCGGCGTGGCGAACGGCGCGCGTCAAGTCGAGTGTGCGATCAACGGCTTGGGTGAGCGCGCCGGGAATGCCGCACTCGAGGAGGTTGTCGTTGCGCTGAAGACCCGCAATGACTTTTTCGGGGGTGTCGACACCGGAGTCAAGACCGAGGAGCTCGCGCGCACGTCGAGGTTGGTGTCCAGGCTCACGGGATATCCGGTGCAGTACAACAAGGCAGTTGTCGGGCGGAATGCCTTCGCACATGAATCCGGCATTCATCAGCATGGTGTCCTTGCTGACCGCGAGACCTACGAAATCATCGATGCGGGAACGGTCGGCGCGGAAGCTGCACAGATCGTGTTGGGAAAGCACAGTGGGCGCCATGCATTCTCGGACACGCTCGCCAAGATGGGAATTCATATCCAAGGCGATGCACTGAGTTCGGCATTCGCACGATTCAAGGACTTGGCCGACAAGAAGGCCGAGATCGCCGAGGCTGACCTCGAAGCGATCGTCGCAGAGGAACTCGGCTCGAGTGTTGTGAACCGACTGGGTTTCGTCAGCTTGGAAGTTCACGGCGGTACGTCGATTCGTCCGACTGCAAGGCTCGTACTGCGCGATCAGGGCACTGACCGTGAGGTCGTTGCCGAAGGCAATGGCATGGTCGACGCGGTGTGCAAGGCAATCGCTCTTGCATCCGAGTTCGAGGGGCGCCTTGTCGACTATTCGGTCGCTTCGATTACCAGCGGTCTCGACGCACAGGCCAACGTGGTGGTCCAACTCGAGGAAGACGGCCGTAAGGCGTCAGGTCGTGGTGTGTCGACCGATGTGGTGGAGGCCTCGGCGAAGGCATACCTCGCTGCCGTGAACCGCTTGTTGCGTCAACGCGGTGCTGCCCCACGTTTCCATGAGACCGGACCATGACCGCGTTCGATCCGAACCTGACCGCGCAACAAACCGCCGGTTCGACCGATGGCGCAGTCGAGGGCGCCATCGAGGGCGCCGTCGAGACGGTCAACCTCTGGCGCGATCCAGCCTGGGCGAAACGCTACCTCGATGGTCGCGATCGGATCCCGCATCGTCGCGAGGGCCTCGCGGTCCTCTTGGAGCTCGTGGGAACCAACGTGAGGAACGTGCTGGATCTCGGGACCGGCGATGGATCGACGCTTGCGTTGGTACTTGCCGCGAATCCGGGCGCGAGCGGCGTCGGCTTGGACTTCAGCACCGAGATGCTCCAACGCGCCGGAGCGTACTTCTCCGGCGACGATCGCGTCCGGCTCGTGCTTCACGATCTGGACGAGTCGCTCCCGCCGGGGAGCTTCGACACCGTTATATCGAGCTTCGCGATTCACCACTGCGTCGATGAGCGCAAGGCGGCGGTCTACGCCGAAGTGTTTGCGCGTCTTGAGCCTGGTGGCGTGTTCGTGAACCTGGAGCATGTGGCATCGCCGACGGCGCGCCTTCATGAAGAGTTTCTCGCCGCGCTCGGCAAGACCCTCGCCGACGACGATCCGTCGAACAAGCTCGCGCCAGTTGAGGCGCAGGTTTCATGGTTGCGTGCCGCTGGCTTTGAGGATGCCGACTGCCATTGGAAGTGGCGCGAGCTGGCCGTGTTGGCTGGACGACGTTGTCGGTAGTTCGGGGTTCTCGGTAGTTCCGGAACTTATCCGAGGACTTGAGGTAACCACGTCGGTCGCAAGGCTTCGAACTCGGCAATGCGATCGGCGTACTGCAAAGTAAGGCCGATGTCGTCGAGGCCCTCCAGAAGACGATGTTGGGTGAAGTCGTCCAACTCGAATGGCTCGTCGATGTCGAGGGAGGGGAGCGCCACCCGACGTTGTTCGATATCGACGACGATCTCGATGCGAGGGTCGCTGTCGAGCGCGGTGATGATCCGTTCGACGATCGCCGGGCGCGCAACGACAGGCACCAAACCTCCTTTGAGCGCGTTGTTGCGGAAGATGTCGCCGAAGCGTGAGGAGATGACGGCCCGGATGCCAAAGTCTTGGAGCGCCCACACTGCGTGCTCACGTGAGGAGCCCGTGCCGAAGTTGGGACCGGCGATGAGGATCTCAGCTCCCGCGTAGCGAGGCTGGTTGAGAACGAAATTTGGGTCTTCTCGCCATTCTGCGAACAGTCCGGCGCCGAATCCCGTGCGTTCGACGCGCTTGAGCCAGTCGGATGGGATGATCTGGTCGGTATCGACATCGGATCGGTCGAGGGGGATGCCGCGGGCGGCGATTCGACGAACTGGTTCCATCTCTAGGCCTCCAAGTCTTCTGGTGTGGCGAAGTGGCCGGCAATTGCCGTCGCCGCAGCGACCGCGGGTGACACGAGGTGCGTGCGACCGCCCTTTCCCTGACGGCCTTCGAAGTTGCGATTGCTTGTGCTGGCGCACCGCTCGCCGGGTGCGAGCTTGTCAGGATTCATTGCCAAACACATCGAACAACCTGCTTCACGCCATTCGAAACCCGCGTCGATGAACACACGATGGAGACCCTCTTGCTCCGCCTGCGCCTTGACGCGCATCGAGCCCGGAACAACAAGCGCCCGCATGCCTGCCTTGACTCGTTGACCGTTCGCGACGGCGGCGGCCGCGCGGAGATCTTCGATGCGCGCGTTGGTGCACGACCCGATGAACACCGTGTCGACGGCAATATCGCGGATGGGGGTACCCGATCGGAGCCCCATGTACTGCAGTGCCCGGGTCGCTGCTTCGCGGGCCGAGGCATCGTCGAAGGAAGCAGGGTCAGGGATTGTGTCATCGATCGTGATGGTCTGGCCGGGGTTGGTGCCCCAACTGACCGACGGCCGAAGCGTCGAAGCATCGATGTGGACCTCGCGGTCGAAGACGGCGTCTGCATCGGTTGCCAATGCTTGCCATGCCTCGAGCGCCTGTTCCCACTGCGCACCCTTCGGTGCGTACTCGCGATCGGTGAGGTACGCGAAGGTGGTTTCGTCAGGGGCGATAAGTCCCGCACGGGCTCCCGCTTCGATCGACATGTTGCAGACCGTCATGCGGCCCTCCATCGAAAGTCCTCGAATCGCCGATCCGCGGAACTCGATGATCGAGCCGATCCCACCGCCGGTTCCGATCGCAGCGATGATCGAGAGCACGATGTCCTTAGCTGTGACACCGGCAGGTACCTCGCCGTCGACGACAACTGCCATCGTCGCAGGCTCGATCTGCGGGAGCGTCTGTGTGGCCAAGACGTGTTCGACCTCTGAGGTTCCGATGCCGAAGGCCAACGCGCCGAAGGCTCCGTGCGTCGAGGTGTGGCTGTCACCGCACACGATGGTCATACCGGGCTGGCTGAGGCCCATTTCGGGGCCGATGATGTGGACGATTCCCTGTCCGGGGTCACCCATCGAGAAGCAACGAATGTCGAACTCGTCGCAGTTCTCGGCGAGTGCCTCGAGCTGCGTGGCAGAAATCGGGTCCTGCACGCCAGCTGCGAGCCCGGTGGTGGGAACGTTGTGATCTGCAGTCGCAATCGTCAAGTCGGGGCGTCGCACGCGCCGACCTGCCAGCCGTAGGCCATCGAACGCCTGCGGTGAGGTGACCTCGTGGACCAGGTGAAGGTCGATGTAAAGCGTGTCGGGCTCGTTGTCGGCCCGTCGGACGACGTGGCGTTCCCACACCTTCTGCGAAAGGGTCTTACCCATGGCGCGCTCCGGTTTCAGTCAGGCGGTCTCGATTGTCGATCTCAGATAGTGAGATGCTAGTATCAAGATGTGGACAGTGTAAGCGGTGTCGGCGTACTTGACAAATCCGTTTCGATCCTTGCGGTGCTCGCTGCCGAGGGTCCGGTGTCGCTTCCGGAACTAGTGGCGCGTACCGGAATTCCGCGCGCCACTGTGCATCGACTCGCGAGCGCGCTGGAGACCCACGAGCTTGTCGGACGTGACGACGAAGGACGCTTTCGCCTTGGTGTGCGGCTTTTCACCTGGGGCATGCAGGCAGCGCAGGGTGTCGAGCTGGTCGAAGCAGCGATCCCGGTGCTCGCACAACTGTGTGCCACGACGGGGGAGTCGGCCCAGCTCTACGTCCGTGAGGGTGACCGTCGCGTCTGCGTCGCAGCGTCGGAACGCCAGAGCGGTCTCCGTGACACGGTTCCAGTCGGGTCGTCGCTTCCGCTGACGGCAGGTTCGGCGGCCAAGGTGATCCTGGCATGGGCGTCAGACGTGGATCGATTCTCGGATGTGGATCCCGACGAATTGACCAAGGTCCGCCGCCAGGGCTGGGCGGAGTCCTTTGCCGAACGTGAGGCGGGGGTTGCGAGCGTCAGTGCGCCCGTCTTCGATGTGCGTCATGGCTCGATCCTTGGCGTCATCAGCGTCAGTGGTCCGAGTGACCGCCTCGGACGGCGACTCGGCTCGCGATACTCGCCGTTCGTTGTCGACGCCGCCCGAAAACTCGAGCAACGGGTCGGGTTCGCCGTTCATTGAGCCGAAATGAATCCGTAACACCTGGTCCGTAGGGTTGTCGGCGTGCAGGATGGAGATGGGGTCGTAGGGGTGGTGATGGTCCGTTGGCCGGAGGAGCGACGGCGACTCGATGAGCTGCGGGCCAGTCGTGTGCCTCGCCTCCTCCTTATCGCTCCCGAGATCGCAGCGCCCGACATTTCCGACTGCCTCGAAGACTGGGTGCGTCTACCTGCCGAGGACCGCGACGTTCGAACGCGGCTCGCCACGTTGCTCGCCCGAGCAGGAAGCGGGCACGCACGTCCGACCATCGATTCCGACGGCCTGCTGCGCTTCCGTCAACATTGGGTGTCACTTTCGCCAGTCGAGCGGTCGCTCGCAAGTGCGCTCGTCGGGGACTTCGGCGCGGTTGTTGCCCGCGACAGCCTCGCCGTTCGCGCGTGGCCGACCGGCCTGCCGACACGCAACGCTCTCGACGTGCACATGCTGCGACTTCGCCGGCGAATCGCTCCACTGGGCCTGGAGGTCAGAACGGTTCGCTCCCGCGGGTACCTGATGCAATCAAGCTGACGGTGTTCGGAGGCCCAACCTTCGGGGACCGATCACGAGACGGGCGCCACGCTGATGATCTCCACCGAGAACTGCCGCTTTGGTCCCTGGTAGGTGACAAGGTCACCAGGTTTGTGGCCTGCGAGTGCTTGGCCGAGAGGTGAGCTCATCGAGAGGACGTCGTAATCGGGGTTGCGTTCCTCGATCGATCCGAACAGGTAGGTGATGGTCTCGTCGTCGTCGTCCATTCGGACCTCGACAATCATTCCGGGGCCCACCTCCTCACCAGCGGCGCCTTCAACGACAATGGCGTTTTTCAGGAGGAATTCGACGTGTCGGATCCGCGCCTCGTTGTGCCCTTGCTCATTCTTGGCTGCGTCGTAGTCGGCGTTCTCCCGAATATCGCCGTGCTCGCGGGCGCGTTCGATCCACTGGGAGATCTCGTTGCGGCGGGGGCCGGAGCGCCACGCCAGTTCCTCGGAGAGCCGCTGATGGGCCTGGGGTGAAAGGTGAGATTCACTCATTGTTCGACGAGGCTAGCGGTCGCAAGCCCTGAGTGGCCGACACCGTTCGCGATCCGTGTGAATGTCGGACGGCTCACGGGCAGCGATCGTGGAAAAGGGTTTGACAAGGGGCGCGACGAGCTGGGAACCTGTGGGGTCATATGCAATTTCACCTGAGTGAGCTGCGTCATCCGCGTCGGTTTGCACCGCTTGCGGTCATCGTTATCGACTAGCGGACGCCGTTCCCGGCGTTCGCATCCGACCGTCCACTTCGGTGGGCGGTTTTTCATTGTCACGACAACATCGGTTACCGGATCTGGAAGGAACAGGACCCTTGGCAGCGCATCGCATTGGCGTCATCGGCGGCGACGGGATTGGCCCTGAAGTCGTCGCGGAGGCCGTGAAGGTCCTCGATGCGACGGGAGTCAGCTACGAGCGGATTGATTTCGACCTCGGGGGCGCTCGATTTCTTCGAACTGGTGACGTGCTTCCCGACGCCGACCTGGCCGCGATCGGCGCTCTCGACGCAGTGCTACTCGGCGCGGTCGGTATCCCCGAGGTGCAGCCGGGAATCATCGAACGCGGGTTGTTGCTCGCGCTGCGTTTCGCACTGGATCTTTACGTCAACGTTCGTCCGTTCGTGGCGCCCGGCGTCGATATGGCCGTCATCCGAGAAAACACAGAAGGGTCCTACGCGGGTGAGGGTGGTTTCCTGCGCAAGGGGACCGCGCACGAGATTGCGACACAGGGATCGGTCAACACTCGTTTCGGGGTCGAACGCTGCGTCCGGTATGCCTTCGAGATGGCGAACAGGCGTCCCCGCCGGCACCTCACACTGGTGCACAAGACGAATGTGTTGACGTTCGCCGGTGACCTCTGGCAACGCACATTCGACGCGGTGAGTTCGGAGTTTCCCGATGTGGCAACTGCGTACCACCATGTCGACGCCGCATGTATCTATTTCGTCCAGGATCCATCTCGTTATGACGTCATCGTCACCGACAACCTCTTCGGTGACATTCTCACCGACCTGGGCGGCGCAGTTTCCGGTGGGATCGGACGTGCGGCATCGGCCAACCTCAATCCGGCACGCACGGGGCCGTCGCTGTTCGAACCCGTCCACGGGTCTGCGCCCGACATCGTCGGGACCGGAACTGCCGACCCGAGAGCTGCGATCATCTCGGTTGCGATGATGTTGGAATTCCTCGGCGAGGATCTGGCTGCAGCGCGGGTTCGCAGTGCCATCGAAGCCTCCGGTGATGTCACGACGAGCACATCTGGGGTTGGCGACGCCGTTGCTGCGATGGTCGCAACCAGTACCACGACTGAAGGGAATTGATCGATGTCGATCACGCCGACCGCCAAAATCTGGATGAATGGGAGCCTGGTGGACTGGGAGGACGCCAAGATCCACGTGCTGACCCATTCGCTGCACTACGGCATGGGCGTCTTCGAGGGCATCCGGGCCTACGAGACCGCAACGGGCCCGGCCGTCTTTCGGCTCACCGACCATATCGAGCGCTTGTTCAGGTCAGCCAAAATCCTGATGATGGACATTCCGTACTCGGTTGCCGAACTCGTCGAGGCGACCAAAGCAACCGTGCGTTCCTCTGGATTGCCGAGTTGTTATATCCGCCCGATTGCGTACTACGGATATGGAGAAATGGGTCTCAATACGCTTCCGTGCACTGTCGATGTTGCTATTGCGTGTTGGTCGTGGGGTGCTTACCTGGGCGATGACGCAGCGACGAGGGGCGTGCGGATGAAGGTCAGCTCGTGGACACGTCACGACCACAACACCATGCCGCCGGCAGCGAAAACCACCGGCAACTATGTGAATTCGTCGTTGGCCAAGATCGAAGCCATCAAGGCAGGGTATGAAGAGGCCGTGATGCTCAACCCTCAAGGGTTCGTGAGTGAATGCACCGGTGAGAACATCTTCGTGGCGCGTAACGGCGAACTGATCTCGCCGTCGTTGGAAACAGGAGCGCTCGAAGGGATCACCCAGGATTCGGTGGTAACGATGGCCCAGGACCTTGGATACAACGTGCGTTTCGGCGCGCTGACCCGAAGCGACCTGTACCTCGCCGACGAGATGTTCGTGTGCGGGACTGCCGCTGAGGTGAGCGCCGTGAACTCGGTGGATGACCGTGATATCCCGTGTCCTGGTCCGATCACCGTGGCGCTCGCATCCGAATATGCCAAGGCGGTCCGCGGACAGACGGACCGCTACAAGGATTGGTGCGAACATGTCTGAGACCTCAGCTCCGACAGTGGGCCAGGAGGGCGGACCAGGCCAGGGACGTCCGCTGCCCGAGCGCGTCGAGATCTATGACACGACGCTTCGAGATGGCGCGCAACTCGAAGGGATCTCGCTCACGGTTGACGACAAGCTTCGGATTGCCGAGCAGCTCGACTGGCTCGGCGTTCACTACATCGAGGCGGGGTGGCCGGGTTCGAACCCCAAGGACGACGAGTTGTTCAAGAGGCTGCCGAATGAAGTCGCGTTCGAGACCAGCACGCTCGTCGCATTTGGGATGACTCGTCGCGTCAAGGGCAAGGTCGATTCCGATGACACGCTCCGTCACCTCGCGGAGTCCGGAGCTCCCGCCGTCTGCATCGTCGGCAAGACGTGGGACTACCACGTCATTGAAGCACTCGGAACCGATCTTGACGAAGGTGTCGCGATGGTTGCCGACAGCGTCGAATTCCTACGTCGGGCGGGTCTCCAGGTCCTCTTCGATGCCGAGCACTTCTTCGACGGATATCGGCGCAATCCCGAGTTTGCATTGCGGGTTCTCGAAGGTGCGGCAATCAAGGGGGCGACACACCTCGTTCTTTGTGACACCAACGGCGGGACGCTTCCCCATGAAGTCGAACGGATCGTGGGCAGCGTGGTCGACTACTTCGGAGACGACATCGTCGTCGCAGTTCACCTCCATGACGACGCCGGGACCGGAGTTGCCAACGCGCTCGCCGGCGTGCGTGCCGGAGCAAGACAGGTACAGGGAACGATCAACGGTTATGGGGAACGCACTGGCAACTGCAATCTCACGACGATCCTGCCAAACCTCACCCTGAAAATGGGCGTCGAGACGATCCCTCGCGATCGTTTCGAGCGCCTGACGCCGGTCGCCCATCACATTGCGGAGCTGGCGAACATGGCACTCAATCCCCAAGCTGCTTATGTGGGATCCTCGGCCTTCGCACACAAGGCCGGCCTCCACGTCTCGGCGATTGCCAAGCGCCCCGACGCCTACGAGCATGTCCCGCCCGAATCAGTCGGCAACGGCACGCGGTTCGTGGTTTCCGAACTTGCCGGGAAGTCGACTTTGGTGCTCAAGGCGCGTGAACTGGGCATCGCCCTCGACGGCGCACAACTCAACGACGTCATCGACACGCTCAAACGCCTCGAGCACGACGGGTATCACTTCGAAGCTGCCGACGGCTCACTTGAACTGCTCATGCGGCGTGCGGCTGGGTGGGAGCAAGACTGGTTCCGGGTGGAGTCATTCCGGGTCATCGCCGATGAATCCGAGGTCGGGAATTTCACGGTCGAGGCGACGATGAAGGTCCATGTCGACGGCAAGCGCATCATCACAACGGCCGAAGGCAACGGCCCGGTGAACGCGCTTGACTCCGCGCTCCGCAAAGCCATCGGTTGGCGGTACCCGGCGCTCGAACGGCTACACCTGACGGACTACAAGGTGCGCGTCCTGGATACACAAAAGGGCACGGGTGCCATCACCAGAGTGCTGATCGATTCGACCGACGGGGAAAACAGTTGGTCGACGATCGGCGTGAGTGAGAACATCATCGAGGCGTCATGGCAGGCGCTCTACGACTCGATCGTGGTTGGGTTGCTCCGACGCTCCCAGCAGGAGTAAGAATCCGGCCGTGACCACAGACCCCTATGTCGCCGCCAAGCTCGAGGATCGAGCCCGTCATCAGCAGAACATGCCCCGAGGCGTCCACGTTCCTCCCGCCAAGCGCTGGGTTGCAGACCGTCCTGGGGACGTCGGTGCGGAAAGTCCCAGCGGTGGTCTGTTGGGCAATCCCGGTCCGAATATCGGCTACGCGCTGACATTGGTCAAGCGTGTCGCAGACCGTTTGCAGTTGGCACCTGGGGAACACCTCGCCGACGCGGCCGCGGTCGTTGCCGAACTCGCAATGCGACGTTCTGCGTTCCATGGCCGCGCACCGGTCCTCGCGGACGTCGAGCTCGCCGCTGCGCTGTTCGGGTACGACGGTCCTGCAGAGCTGACGGACTGGCGCGCACATGTGGTGCACCACGCTGCCCATGACTATCCCACCCGTCGAAGGGTGGTCGACGCGGTGCCCGGCGCCGCGATCCACACACCGGCGGCCGAACTCGCCAACCACCTGGCGGAAATTCGCGAGGGCTTGCGCGCGGCGTTCACTCAACACTGATCTCAGCCAACACGATCGGGAAATGCAGGCAATGGGGACTTCCATGGAATCGCGCTTCGCTCTTGCTGAAGAGCACACAGCACTCAGAGACTCGATTCGTCGGCTCGCTACAGCGGAGATTGCCCCGCACGCCGCAGAGGCCGACGAGCACGAGGAATTCACCGGCGCATCGTGGCAGGCATGGTGTCGTGCTGGATTTGCCGGCCTCGCGTTCCCCGAGGAATACGGCGGCCAGGACGCCGGGTTTCTGGCGCATGCCATCGCCGTCGAGGAAGTTGCACGCGTCTGCGCATCCTCGGCGCTGTTCACGTTCATTCCGAAACTGGCGATGACGGTTGTGTTGGACCACGGATCGAACGAACTTCGTGAGCGGTATGTGCCGCGTGTGGCGTCCGGCGAGATGCACGCGAGCTACTGCCTGTCCGAGGTCGGCGCCGGGAGCGACGTGGCTGCGATGTCCACTCGGGCGGTGCGCGACGGTGATCATTACGTTTTGAATGGGCGCAAACATTGGATCACCGGCGCCGGCATCTCCGATCTGTACACGGTCTTCGCCAAGACCGACCCCGAGGCGGGACATCGCGGAATCAGCGCGTTTGTCATCGAGGCAAGTACGCCGGGATGCACGGTGGGAAAGCTCGAGCACAAGATGGGGATGCGTGGTTCACCGACAGGAGAGCTCGTTCTCGATGACTGTGCGGTGCCGACTGCGAACCTCGTCGGCGAAGAGGGCCGAGGTTTCTACTACGCCATGGGCGCGCTTGATCGGTCACGCCCGCTCGTCGGAGGTCAAGCCCTCGGCATTGCGCAAGGTGCGTTCGAGCTTGCCGTGTCGTACGTGAAAGAACGCAAGCAGTTCGGTCACGCGTTGGCCGAGTTTCAAGGGCTGCAGTTCATGCTCGCCGATATGTCGACACAGATCGATGCGGCACGCCTGCTCGTCTATGCGGCAGCCGCCGCACTTGACGCCGGCCAAGGCAGCACGCGAGCGTCCTCTGCCGCAAAGCTGTTTGCCTCTGATACGGCGATGCGCGTCACCACCGACGCCGTACAACTGTTGGGCGGTGCGGGTTACACCCGCGACTTTGCCGCCGAGCGCATGATGCGCGATGCGAAGGTCACGCAGATCTATGAGGGCACGAATCAAATTCAGCGTCTGGTGATCGCCAAAGAGGCGCTCGGCCCCTCGACCTGAGCGCCGTGGCGAAGGTCCGGTTTGGGCAACCCGTAGACTTCCGGGATGGCTGATGGTCTCCGAACCCGTTTCGCGCCCTCACCAACCGGGTCGCTACACGTGGGCAGCGCCCGAACGGCGCTGTTCAACTATCTGTTTGCTCGTCACCATGGTGGCGAGTTCCTTCTCCGGATCGAAGACACTGATGTCGCTCGGTCGCGCGGGGAGTGGATAACGAGCATTCAGTCTGACCTTCGTTGGCTCAACATCGACTGGGACGGCGAGCCAGTTCTCCAAAGCACGCGCTTCGACCGCTATCAACGCGCTGTTGCGCACCTGCTCGAGACGGGACGTGCGTATCCGACGTACGAGACGCCCGAGGAGCTCGAAGCCATCAATGCAGAGCGTCGGGCGGCGAAGTTGCCACCGGGATATGACGGCCGGTCCCGTGACCTGACCGCATCGCAGCGCGCAGCCTTCGAGGCAGAGGGCCGTCCGCGCGTCGTGCGCTTTCGCGTTCTTGACGAGGGGCAAAGCACCTTCGAGGATCGCATTCGTGGCACGGTCGCGGTGGATTGGTCGGCGATCTCCGATTTTGTGATCCTCCGCTCCGATGGCACGCCGACGTTCTTCCTGGCGAACGCGATCGACGACCTCGAAATGGGAATCACCCACGTGCTTCGTGGCGAGGACCTCATCGACTCGACGCATCGTGTGCTCGCCATACGAGCGGCACTCGGTGGGGAAGCTCAGCCAGAGTACGCGCACATGCCGCTCATCTTGTCGGCGGACCGTTCCAAGTTGTCCAAGCGGCACGGCGCCGTCGCTCTTGACGAGTTCCGCGACGATGGTTTCCTGCCCGAAGCGCTCGTGAACTACCTCGCGCTGCTGGGATGGTCACCCTCGGATGGGCGCGAACAGCTCTCAATGCGTGAAATGGTCGAGGCATTCGACCTCGACCGCGTCGGCAACACCGCCGCGATCTTTGACTACAAGAAGCTGGAATGGCTCAACGGCGAGCACATGCGGGCGCTTGCCTTCGACGAGTTGGTCACTCGCGCCCGACCGATGGTGGAACGGCGCTACGCCGGAACGCTCACCGAGGAACGGTTACAGGGCGGTTTGGCACTTGGACAGGAACGTGCCTCGACCCTTGGTTCGCTTGTCGAGCAACTGGACTTTCTGACCGAGGACGGACCAGAGGCTTTCGCCATCGCCGAAGAGTCATGGGAGAAGCTCGTCGCGATCGAACGCGTGGACGAGATCCTCGCGGGGGCTGCTGAGCACCTGCAGACATGCCCATGGACGCCAGACGGAGTCGATCTACGGCCCATGCTCACCGCACTGGGCTGTAAGCCACGCGTCGCGATGCCGGCGCTATACGCGGCGATTGAAGGCCGTCACGCCGGCCTGCCGTTGTTTGACTCCATCGTGCTCTTGGGCAGGTCGGAGAGCGTGCGACGCCTTGAGGCAGCCGGGAAGCGCCTAGCGGGACAATGAGGTGGCGGCGAGTTGCGATCCGAATCGTCGGCGCGGTCGTGCTGTTGGTCATCGCATATCTCGGTTTCACATTCGCCGGCGTGTGGCGCGCCGCCCGTAGCGACAATCGACGAACGTCGGATGCGATCATCGTCTTGGGAGCCGCTCAGTACGACGGGCGCCCGACTGCCGTACTGAGCGCAAGGCTTGACCACGCCGCTGCCATCTATGGAGCGGGGCGTGCACCACTGGTCGTTGTCACCGGCGGAAAGCAGCCAGGAGATCGCTTCACCGAAGCGAGCGTCAGCGCCCGATACCTCCAAGATAATGGGGGTACCAGAGACCGCTGTCTTGCGTGAGTCGACGAGTCAGAGTTCATGGGAGTCCCTCGCGGCCGCTGCCAGAATGCTTGGCGCCCGGAACTTGAGGACGGTCACCCTGGTTTCGGACCCGTTCCACTCCTTGCGGATTCGTCTCATTGCCGAGGAGCTCGGGCTTGACGCAGTGACGTCAGCGACCCGAACTTCGCCAATCCGGGGCATGAATGAGTTGCGGCGGTTCGCGACCGAGACCCTGCGTGTCGCCGTTGGAAGGATTGTTGGGTTTGGTGACGATCGACAAGCGGATCCGTCGGGCGAGTGGAACTCGGGGGTGGGGAACCGGACTCGCTATCCTTGCTCCGGTCGTCGAGCTTTCGGGTAGGCGGCGCACCCGTTCGGGGGTGGTGTAATCGGTAACACAACAGGTTCTGATCCTGTTATTGGGGGTTCGAGTCCTCCCCCCCGAGCTGGTCAGAGAGGCGGTTGAACGCCCTTCTGACCTACGCTTTCGCATCGAAAGCGTTGTTCGGCCCCGTCGTCTAGTGGCCTAGGACGCCGCCCTCTCAAGGCGGTAACGGCAGTTCGAATCTGCTCGGGGCTACAAATTCCGATCGCTGATGCGACCCGGAACGTGTGCCGTTTGTCCGAAGGACGAATATCACACGGTGTTGTGTGGATCGAACCTGAACCTCGGCCGGCACATCTTGCCGGCCGAGCCGCGTTCGGTGGGTGTTGGGTGTGCGTTCCGGTCGTCTGTTCCCAGCTGCGCGTGTTCGTCGCCGACGAGTGTCGACCGATGCATGACCCATCGAAGAGTCCGAGTGCGTGGCGCGTTGGATGTGTACGTGCGAGGCGACGAGCTGCTCGGCTTGATGCTCGCGCGAGCAGAACGCCAGTCGTCGTTCGGATTGTTTGCTGCTCCTCCGTGCACGCGCCGATTCGTCGAACCGGACGACTTGCCATGCGTGGAGGGGTGTTTGGAGCTCCCATCGCGAAAAACTTTGTTCGGCCTGTCGTGACCTATCTGCTCGGCGCGAAGACCGCAGGTAACCGCGCGCGAACACCACGCGAACCACGTGTCATTCGGAAGGGGAATTCGTTCGTCGCGACGATCGCCGTGGACGTGATAGCCGCATGATTACTGCATACTTTCACCGTAGGAGGTGTCTGTTGCTCGTAGTCTGTAGCGACGTCATCGATGCAGCAGAGCCATCGCGGCGGCGCATTCATCGGGTGCGGCGTGGCAACGTCAGCATGTCGGATTGCGTACGCTCCGCGTCCGCTTGACGCGAGTATCCGCGCATTCACACTTCGCGCGTGCGAAGCTTTTTTTGGTCGCGGTAACAGTGCGGCGCGCGTGGGAGTGCTAAACCTCAGACGTGAAAGCGTTCTGATTTCTTTCGTACACGCTCGACTCGGAGGTAAGCGTGAACAAGTCGGAACTGATCGACTCGATCGCAGCAACGGCTGAACTCAGCAAGAGTGATGCTGAGAAAGCAGTGAACGCGTTGATCAATACAGTCCAGGAAGCAGTGGCCGGCGGGGACAAGGTCACCCTGCCTGGCTTTGGAGCTTGGTCTCGCACGGAGCGCGCGGCGCGGCAGGGCCGCAATCCGCGTACCGGTGAGATCGTTCAGATCGCGGCATCGAAGGGCGTGAAGTTTTCGGCAGGAGTCGGCTTCAAGTCCGCCGTGAAGTAGGAAGGTCCACGCGCATGCGTGCTGGGCTTGACCTGCGATTCGAGACAACCGAGAAATTACAGAAGGGTGGTGACCGTGCCTCCGGCAAAGAAGAGGACTGTGGCCAAGAAGGCCGCTAAGAAGGCGCCGGCTCGCAAGCCGGCCAAGAGGAAGGCGGTCAAGAGGACCGTCGCGAAGAAGACCACGGCACGGAAGCCCGCGAAGAAGCGCGTCGTCAAGAAGGCAACTGCCAAGAAGGTGGTTCGCAAGGTAGCCAAGAAGGCGACTGCCAAAAAGGCGACTGCGGCGCGAAAGCCCGCAAAACGCAAGGCAGTGAAGCGTAAGGCAGTCAAGAGGACTGTGGCGAAGAAGACAGTGGCACGGAAGCCCGCGAAGAAGCGTGTCGTCAAGAAGCGGACGGTGGCCAAGCGTGCGCCGGCTCGCAAGCCGGCGCGCCGGAAGGCCACGAAAAAGCGCGCATAGCTCGCTTCTCGACTGGTTGGTGAAGGGCCCTTCGGGGCCCTTCACCGCGTCCGGAATACCGACGGAGCTCGATGCGCACCCACTGTGCGGGCGTTCTCGCCGAAGGCCTGTGCTCAGAGCTCATCGATGCGCTTGAATTCCTCCACATCTCGTCGCACGCTTGCCTCGAACCTCGCCCGTTGTTCCTCGAACTCGGCGCTTCCCGCCACGATCCCCATCGTCGAGTGCCACTGGCTCTCATGGCAGGCGAGCGCCGCGAGTTTGCAGTCGTTCCAATCGCCGATCGACTCGCAGTGGTCGACAACTTCCGCTTCGAACAGCAACAACGTCTCCGGCCGGTGCGTTTTCAGCCCCTGCTCGCGGAAGAAGTGAGGATCGCGCGCTGCGACGATCCCGCTGATTGTCAGCCTGCCAGCGACTTCGTGGTCGGGGTGAAGACGGTATCGATGCCAGGGATCATGTCCGACGATCACGGTCGGACGTGTCTCTCGAATCACGCGGCAGACCGCGGCTCGCTCAGCAGGACCGGCAACCAGCTCTCCGTCTACCAGAGCGAGCGAGTGCACAGCAGTGATCCCCAACGTCTCAGCGGCCCGCTGTTGTTCGCGGCTTCGGGTTTCGGCGAGCTCCGTCGAATCAACCTGCGGGTCCCACGAACCCTTCGATCCATCGGTCAGGACGAGAAGATGGACTGCGCTCCCGGCGTCTGCCCATTTCGCCAACGTCGCGCCACAACCGAACTCGACGTCATCGGGATGTGCTCCGATGGCCAGTACCCGTGGTGGAATCTCAAGGTTCGCAGTACTCAAGGTGCGTCCCGGGCCAGAAGCGACGCGAGATCGGTGTCGACATCGACGTCGAAGGCCAGCGACGGGTCGTGGACAACCCGCGTTGCGATCCCCAACCGAGTTGCCTCGTCGAAGTGACGCTGGAAAGAACCGGGGCCATACGCGAAGCGAAATCCTGCGTCGACGGGAACGGAAAGCACTGGTGTCCCGTCCTCACGGTGACATGGCACCAGCACGACCTCGGCGTGGTCGATTCGTTCTGGAAGTACGGGACACAACGACATGGCGTCGGGAAGGTCGGCGTGGATGATCACCACCTGGGCGGCGCCCCGATTGCGAAACCAGGCACGGCCTGCATCGGCGGATACGTTGAGCGAACCGGGATCGGGTAGTACTGCCAAGCCGCGAGCGTTGGCCCACGCGGCAACCTCCGCCGCGCTCGTCACGATCGCGACCTTGTCGGGCGCGACGGAACCCAATGCAGCGTCGACAACGGCATCGGCCATGTGCTCCAGGAGTTCGGTGCGTGCCGCGCGCTCGAGATGAGCAGCGAGCCGCGCCTTACCAATGAGAAAGCCCCGGATTGGAATCACAACGCCGACGGCGAGGCTGTTTGGGAACATTGGTTCGCTCATGGAGCCGCTTATGCTATCGAGCCGTGGAACCCTTCCTTCCGGCCGCCGCTGAGCCATTCTCCCTTCGTTGCACCCGATGACGCGTGTCGCTGTCATCGGTGCTGGTCAATGGGGGACAACCGTTGCCGGACTCGTGAGCGTCAATGCCCAGACCACTCTGTGGGCTCGGGACGCGGCACTCGTCGCCGAGATCAAGGCGACAGCGGAGAACCGCCGTTATCTTCAGGGCGTGCGACTCCCGCGGGTTGCCGTGACGAATTCATTGGCCGAGGCCTGCAGCACGGCCGATGTGGTGGTGATGGGGGTGCCATCCCACGGATTCCGCGAGGTCCTCGCTGCCGCTGCTCCTGCGATCTCGCCGACTGCAGCGGTACTGAGCCTGACCAAGGGAATCGAGCGGACTTCCCTCCTACGGATGACGCAAGTCGTCGCTGAAGTACTGCCTGATCATCCGCTGACGCATGTAGGTGTCTTGACAGGGCCCAACCTGGCGCGCGAGATCGCTGAAGGCCAACCGACCGCAGCAGTGATTGCAGTGGCCGACGCAGAGCTGGGGAAGCTCCTGCAGCATCTCTTCATCAGCGACACGCTTCGGGTCTATACGAACCCCGATGTCATTGGCTGTGAGATAGCGGGCGCATCGAAGAACGTGATGGCGATCGCTACGGGGATCGCAGTCGGTCTCGGATACGGCGACAACGCTCGTGCCGCACTGATCACACGTGGGCTAGCGGAGATCACGCGGCTCGGTGTTGCGCTCGGCGGTGATCCGCTGACGTTCGCAGGGCTGGCAGGGCTCGGTGACCTCGTGGCGACGTCGATGAGTGCGAAGAGTCGCAACCACGCAGTTGGCGTGGAGCTCGGCCGGGGCCGTTCGCTTGCCGACGCCGTCGCCGGCACCACGATGGTTGCCGAAGGCGTCTTGACGACTGAGGCCGTTCTGGCCCTTGCCGCGCGTGCGGGGATCGACATGCCAATCGCGTCGCTCGTAGGCGCTGTGCTGTCGGAGGGACGGAGTCCGACCGATCTTGTTGCTGTGCTGATGGGTCGTGAGGCCAAGCCCGAGATGTATGGCATCCGATGAATGATGCATCGCTCGAATCGGGAGAACCCCTGAGCCATGGCGGTGTCGTCGGCGTGCTCGGTGGCATCGGCACATCACGTCTCACGCGTGTGGCGCGGATCAGCCGCAACGGGACGCTGACGCAGGCACATGGCCGTGATGGTGACATCGAAATCGGTTGGGGAGTCGGCGCTGACGATCGCTGGCGTTTCGCAGCCGACGAACCCGCTGTTCGCCAAGCTCGGCCAAGTGCCGCTCCCGCTTACGAGACAGCAATGCGCATACCGAAGGGTGACGCTATCCAACGGGTCTATGCAGTAAGCGGTTCGCCTGACCTCGTGGTAGTCGACGTCGAAAACGCATCCCCAGCGCCATTTGTCGCAGCATGGGTATTGCGCGGAGACCTTCGCGGGCTGACCTTCGGCAACGGCGTGCTTTCGATAGCCGGGCGTCCCGTCGCTGTGCTCGGTCGGGCCCCTGCCCGTTGGGCGATCGGTGCCGTGGCAGGCGAGGCGATCGAGCATGTGCGAAGCGGTTTGGCTGTCGAGGAATCGTTACCGGCGACCGCATTTGCAGGGGCCTTTGACGCGGCACGCGAAATCGTGCTGCTGTACCCCGTTGCACACCGGACCCGGATTCGCCTGGCGATGTTGCTCGGTGACGAGGCAGTACACACCACCATCCCAAGTGTGGCAGCGCTGCGGTCATTCGACGAAGTATCCAAAGGTTGGTCGGCGATGCTGGATCGTGGCATGCGTGTCGCATCACCTGACCCGAACTTCATGCAGTTGATCGATGCTGCTCGAGCAGATGCACTCCTCGAAGCGGCCGGTGGCGTGCATGATCCGATCCTATTTATGGCACTCGAGGACTGGGGCTTCGACGATGAGGCCCGTCACGTGTGGCGCTCGCTGTCGTGGCGCGCCAGACGGGCGGCGTCACGTCAGCGGGGGAATTCTTCAGCGATGAGCGTGCTGAGCGTGATCAAAGCAGCGTTGCTCCGTGAGCTGCCCGATGGCTCCATTGACCTGTTGCCTGATCCCGTGACCGCGAATGCCTATTACGGGATTGAAGTACATGACATCGAGACGCGCCACGGAAGGGTTTCCTTCGCCGTTCGGTGGCACGGAGACCGTCCTGCATTGCTCTGGGAATGCCCTCCTGGAATGACCGTGCGCGCCACGGCGCTGGACCCGACCTGGTCGAGCCCCGACGCTCGCGGTGATGCCTTGCTGCAATCCGTACCTTTGCCCGTCCTGCAGTCGGGCGGCGTCACCGATCACGGCTCCTAATCGGACAATCTCACGGTCACGATCTCCCATGGCCGCAGCGTGAGGGTGCCGTCGAAACGAAAGTCCGGTCGACCCCGTAGGTCTACGGTCCAGCCACTCGCCGCAACGCCGGCACGTTCGATAGTCACAACGCTGGTTTCTGCCGACGCGTTGAAGACGCGCACGGAGAGTTCCTGGCCTTCTCGGAAGACTGCGGACACCTGGGCACCTTCGATACGGAGGCATTGGGCACGTAATTCTCGGAATGCTCCGGGGATACCACCTGCGTAACCAACCTCGAACGCACTGAGCATCTCGTCTGCTCGCGGCATAACAATCGACGTCGCGCCAGTCGCCACGATGCGGCATCACGGCATACTCCACCACATGGCGACCCAGGAGCTGCGGTCCTCGAAGTTCCATCAGCGGACCTGCAGGATTCGGACGGAGTGAGATGCCCGCGCGTGACAAGAAACCCGTCGCGCGCAACAACGTCAGCGCGAGTTCCCGTCCATCGTCGACCACCTCGTATTCGAGGAGCCCGTCGTGTAAGAGGGCAACGCCTGCGCGTCCCTCCAGGGTCGGCGCAGAGCAGTCCACGAATCGGCGTGACACAAAGGTCGGCAGCCCAAACTCATTCGGGCCGCCCTCTGCAGTGAGCCCCCGGTGCACCACGGCAAACGCGCATTCGGCGTCGGAACCGTCGACGACAGCGGGAAGTGGGAAGTGGGCGCGGAGGCGGTGGTCGCGGCACTGGTTGTCGAGTTCGGTGCGGACCCGCACGAACCGTTCGCCGATGCGGAGCTCGAGGGTTGTCTCGATGACGACCTCGGTTGCCTGCGGCGCGCGGTGCGAACAGGAAATCATGTCGCCGACCGCATGAGTCGGCCACGAATAGGTAGATGTGATGCGTGCGCGAATCCGGGCCGGTCCCGTGTCAAGGGTCTCGATCACAACGTTGTTCGGACGGTCAACAACAAGGTCGTGTTCGGGCGGGGAATAGTTGTAGGTGTCGCCTCCATCGCCACCGTTGACATATCGGTTCGCACCATGTACCTCGATACCGTCCCGTGTGACGATCGAAAAGGTCCCATCCTGGGGGTCGATCGTGACGTGGAGGTGTTCGTTGCTGAGTGTCTTGTTCGTTACAGCGAGCGTGCTTGGCGGTCCGGCACCCTCGACCGCCCGCAACGTCGACCAACCCAGGCCAGGCACCGTCGTGGTCTGAACGAGGACTTCTCGCACCGGAGGCGGCAACACGGCGAACCGGAACGTGAGTTCGCCAACTGCAAGCGCGGCAAGCTCGTCACGGATCTCCTGCAGGTCGATGAAAGCCTCTCCTGGGCGAGCACCGTGAAAACGAAGATCGAGGATCGCGTCATCGATCCACGTCCGTTCGTAGCGGGCGATGTTCGTTCCGGCGAACTCCGGGCCCCGCATCATTTCCAGTACCCATCGGACCTTTTGCCCGATCACCGTGGCAGAGAAGCCGAATGGAGCGTCTTCCGAGACTGTCTGCGTGACACAAGGAATATCGTCCGCGTCGACGAAGTGCACCGGGCCTGTCCCGGGAACACGCACGGCAATGAGTCCGCAACGGTCGTGTTGTGTTGGGTTCACGACCAGTGTCGACGCGTCGGGCGCGATGATCTCGGCACCCAGCACCGCGATCGCGCGACCTGCGAGACCGTCGCCAATCTGGCGTGCTGTTCGGTAGCGCACAAGGACCTCATCGACAACCTCGTCAGCACTACAGGCGCACGACGAATCATGTGCGGAGTTCAGGACGAGTTGACGCCATGCCTCGTCCACAAATGGGTGCGGGTACCGCTCTGGAGTCAGGAACAGGGCACTCAACGGTTCGGCACGCCGTTCAAGAGCCCGTTCGGCAGCGGCGCAAGCGCGATGGACATCGATCCGATTCGACGCCACGCCCATCAACACATTGGAGCGGGCCCCCGACCGCAGTTCCCCGCACCAGGTATTCAGCGCGTCTGTGGGTTGGGTGGGCAGGTACTCAGGAAGCGACGAAACCTCGATGGTGTAGTCGTCCTGCAGAGCATTGGCGCGTGCGACGACCTCCCCCAACCATGCCTGGGGCAGTTGGTGGTCGGTGCCGTTCATCAACAGCACGCTGCCATTGACGAGTGCAGCGTCACCCATCTCCAATTCGTAACCGCGTATGCGCGCGAGTAGTTGAGCCGGGTCATTCGGAAGGTTGCGTCCGTTGGAGTAGGAGCCATAGAGATACTCAGCACGGACGCGGGTTCCGTCGGGAGCCTGCCACCAGAACGCAGTCTGGGTGACTGCATTCGGGACGCCGCGCCATACGACGCAGTGGCGCAAGCCGGCGAGCGACAGCATCTGGGGCATCTGCGCGACATGGCCGAACATGTCAGGGAGATAGCCGACCTCCATGAGACCGCCAAGTTCGATCGCACGCGCGATGCCGCGCTGGAGACTGCGAATCATTGTCTCGCCCGAAACCATGTACTCGTCCATGAGAATTTCCCATGGGCCGATCGAGAGCCGTCCTTGGGCCATGAGCGATCGCAGTCGAGGCTCGGCCTCGGGGCGGATCTCGAGGTAGTCGTCGATCACGGCGGTCTGCCCATCGAGCATGAACCGCCGGTAACCCGGGTCACGCTCGAGCAATTCCAACAGCTCATCGATGAGCTCAACGAGTCGCAATCGGAAGGTCTGGAACGGCGAGTACCACTCCCGGTCCCAATGGGTATGGGGGACGATCGCTACGTGCGTGGGCATGCCAGCGAGGATACGTCGGGCCGGCCTCTACGATGATGTCTCCTATGACAGCGCTGCTCACAGACCCGGCATCTGCCGCGGTCTTCCTCGACTTCGACGGGACGATCACAACTTCCGACGTCGGCCAGCACATTTTGGCCCGCCGTGCCGACCCTGCTTGGCGCGAGCTCCACGATGCCTACGGCCGTGGCGAAATCGCCAGTCGCGAACTGCTGATCGAGCAATGGGCTTTGATCGACGATCCACTTGACGAAGTCGGCTTACGTGCTGTCGCACGTGAAGTTGCGATCGATCCGGGCTTGGAGCGGTTCGTCGGTGCACTAGCTGCAGCCGGCGCGGAACTCACGATCGTTTCCGATGGATTCGGCTTCTACCTTGACGAGGTCTGCGATCGGCTCGGAGTTCGGATTCTCACGAATGCTGTGGACTTTGCGACTGGCCGTCTCGAGTTTCCGAATGAAGATCGTTGTTGCCCGTGCTCATCGTGTGGAGTGTGTAAGCAGGCGCCGATCAAGGATGCTCGTTATCTCGGGCGCACCACGGTGCTCATCGGCGATGGGGTGAGCGATCGAAAGGCCGCCCTCCTGGCAGACGTGGTGCTGGCGAAAGACGCATTGGCCGACTGGTGCGACCAGGTTGGGATCGCCTTTCATCGCTTTATGACGTTGGACGACGCTCGAGAGTTGCTGTTGGGAACATCGTGAGCGTGGGTGCGCTCTACATGGGAATTCGGTAATTATGGGACCGCTGTGAAGGTCGTGTTGGGATCCGATGAGCGCACGGTGCTCACCGAGGCCATTTTCGATTACCTGAGTTCGCATGGCCATGACGTCGAACTCATCGATGTGGAGCCGTGGTCGAAGGTCGGTCGTCGGGTTGGCGAGCGCGTAGCTGCGGGAACGTCGCGCGGTGAGCGCGTGACGGGCGTTGTGATGTGTCACACGGGTACCGGTGTTTCGATTGCTGCGAACAAGGTGCGTGGTATCCGTGCCGCGTTATGTACCGACGCCGCAACTGCAGCAGGTGCGCGTCGATGGAACGACGCCAATGTCCTGGCGATCGGCCTCCGACTTACGAGCATCGACATCGCACACGAGATGCTCGATGCATGGTTCGCGACTATGCCCGAGCCCTCAGAGTCGTCGAACATCGCACAAGTCGAGGAGCCTGCTTGATAGGTTCCGGCCACAATGGCCGAGACAAGATCGACGATGAGGGTCGCACCCACCCTCGAACTCGAACAGCTCGCGTGGGATTCTGGAATTGCCGTTGTGTGTGGAATGGACGAGGTCGGTCGCGGCGCGTGGGCAGGACCGGTCACCGTTGGTGCAGTGGTGCCGGGGCATTCCGACCTTCCGGGCGTGCGCGACTCCAAACAGCTGTCGCGCCGCCAGCGCGAGCTCATGGTTGTGGAGATCGAACGATGGGCACACGCTATCGGCGTCGGACATGCCACCGCTTCGGAATGCGATGCGCTTGGTATGACCGCCGCGCAACGTCTTGCAGGGGAGCGCGCTCTGCACGCGCTATCTCAGCAGGGATTCTCGCCGGGTCGGATCATCCTCGATGGTAATCATGACTACCTGAAACTGGGTAGCCGTGTCATGACGGTGATCAAAGGTGATGCCATTTCGTTGGCATGCGCTGCGGCGTCGATCGTTGCGAAGGTCACGCGTGATCAGTGGATGATCGCCGAGTCGATTCACTACCCAGGTTTTGATTTCGACAGCAATGTCGGGTACCCGGCACCGGCACACAGGCAGGCGCTGGCCAAGTCGGGGCCGACGGCTATCCACCGCAGGACCTGGGCGTTCATGGACCGCCTGAACCAGCCAGCCCTGGCGTTCGACGAGCCGTGACGAGTTGATCGGCCACTTGTGCCACCGGAGTTCGCGAGGAGCGGATCATCTAGTCTGGCGGGCATGGGTCAGCCAATTACGGTCACTGTGCGTGCCGGAGCGTCGCCGTCGGTCCGCTTTTTCGACACGAACCGCTCTTTGACGAGCATGGAGATCGAGCGGTATCCCACCGCCGTGTCGACTGACGGTTTGCGACCTCCTGACGTGTTGGCGTCTCGACTTTTCAAACTTGGAGCGACGTCCGTTACGGTGTATTCCAGTGTGGTCATGGTCGAGGCGCCCGGGGCGCGCTGGGCGGAGCTCGAGCCGGTCGCGATCTCGACGATCGAGAACCTGTTCCTGTATTACGGCGACAACGCCGGTTGGTCGCCCGAGGCGCGCGGCGTCGATCCCGAACCCAGCAAGGTTGCCTGACTGAGCCGCTGCGCCCGACTGACCCTGCTGCCCATGATGACGAGCTGGGTTGCGTTGTTGCGGGGTATCAATGTCGCTGGCAGAAAACCGCTGCGCATGGCGGAGCTACGCGATTGCTGCGCAGATGCCGGTGCTTCGGATGTTGTCACGTATGTCCAGAGCGGCAATGTGCTCTTCACTCACTCTGTTGGGAGCGAAGGTGTGCTTCGTGCTGAGCTCGAACACAGGATCGCCGCTGCCGCGGGGTTCGATGTCACGGTGATGTTGCGGACCGCTGGTGAGATGGCGGCGATCAGCGCTGCCAATCCGTACGCGTCGGGCGTGGGAGACCATCTACACGTTGGATTCATGCTGCATATCCCAACGCCGGCAGCGACGGCGAAGTTCGCTGGGATCGATCGCGAACTCTTCCTCCCGGAGGCGTTTTCATTAGTGGGCCGTGAGGTGTTCCTCTCATTACCCAACGGCGTTGGGCGAGCCAAGCTGCCGCGGGCGTTGGCAGCTGTGAAGACAGCACCGCCGATGACTCTTCGCAACTGGCGAACCGTGACGAAGCTTGCTGAGCTTTGCTCGTCGAGCGGCGAGGTTGGCGTTCCTCAGTAGCTGACCGTAGCTGACAGCGGGTTCGCTCGAGTCGAACATACGTTCGATACTATGGGCGAGTGGTTGCGCTTTCCTCGGCTACCGGCCTTCCCCGACGTGATCCCGTAGCACGGGAGTACCTGGAATCGATTGGTCGTCATGCCCGTCCTGCGGTTCGGGCCCATGAACGGGTGCTGGCGATCCCGGGAGAGTTCGGTGCATTGCTTCCCGAAGGTGGTGTACGACGTGGTTCGGTGATCGTGCTCGACGGCACGCGCGGCGCGGGCGTGACCGCACTAGGCCTAGAACTGGTGGCTGCCGCGACAGCTGCAGGGGATTGGGCCGCGATGGTTGACGGTGAGTGCACGCTCGGCGGTTGGGCAGCGGTCGAGTTGGGTGTGGTGCTCGAACGGTTCGCGGTGGTCCAGCGGGTCCCACCCGCTCGCTGGGCCACTGTGGTAGCGGCGCTGCTCGACGGGGTCGGGCTTGTGGTCGCCGAGGTTCCCCCAACCGTACGGACCGGTGATGCACATCGCCTTGTTGGGCGGGCGCGTGAACGCGATGCCGTACTCGCGATCTTGGGTCCATGGCCGGCAGAGGCTGCAGTACGGGTCTATGCCGAGAGGTCGGCGTGGCGTGGGCTCGAATCAGGCGGCGGTCACCTGATCGACCGTGCGCGCACTGTTCGCGTTGAGGCGCGTGGCAGGGAAACGCTCGCACTCGTTGGCTGAAGTGGATGCTTGCCACAGATGTCTGATGAACAGCGATCGGCTGGGCAGCGACCGGTTGAAGGGGTATGGGCTGAGCGGACCTGCTGCGTCTGGTGTCCTGATTGGCCAGTCGTTGCGTGGCGTCGGCGGGACGAAACCTTGTCGTGGGCTCCCTTCGCAGTATTCGAGTCGGCGACGGGTGCGCCCGTGGTGCGAGCGGTATCGGGTGAGGCCCGTGCGCTTGGGGTAACGATCGGGATGCGTCGGCGCGCGTCGCGGAAGCTCGAGCGCCTGGGCTGGTTGCAGTTGATGCCGATCTCATTGGTGAGGCGCGGGCATTTGAAGAAGTTGCACGAGCAGTTGAGACACTCACGCCGCGTCTTGAGATGGACAGGCCTGGCGTGTTGTCGTTTCCTACACGTGGACCCTCTCGGTATTTCGGTGGTGATGACATGCTTGCCGAGCGTGTCCGATCGGCGGTGACGGACCTTGGGGTTCCTGCAGTACGGGTGGGGATTGCCGATAGTCGTTTCGCTGCGCGTCAAGCAGCACGTGTCGATGCGGTGATAGCGCCCGGGGAGTCAGCGTTGTTCCTGGCGCCGAGGTCGGTGCGCGTGTTGGGGGATCCTGATTTCGGCGCGCTTTTGATCCGGCTGGGCTTACCGACGATGGGTGCATTTGCTGCATTGCCGGCGTCGGCAGTGCATGTGCGCTTTGGTCCTGATGGGTTACGTCGACATCGATGGGCACGCGGCCTGGATGATGCACCGTCAGTACTGGCGGAAGTGCCCCCGGAGATGATCGAGACACACAATTTCGATCCACCTTGTCAACGTGTCGACCTGGCAACGTTTGCAGCGAAGGCGCTTGCCGATCACATGCTGACTCGACTGGCTGATCGCGGGATGGCGTGTACGCGTATCGTGATCGAAGCGGAAACCGAGCATGGCGAGCATTGGTCACGGGCATGGCGACACGATGGTGCCTTCACGCCGAGCGCGCTAGCCGATCGGGCACGCTGGCAGCTTGAGAGCTGGCTCGGTGTGGGCACGGGTACGGACGGGCGCGCCGGCCGACGCCGAGCTTGCCGACGCCGAGGTTGCCACCGGTGGACTCCTGGTGTTGCGGCTCCTCCCCGAGGAAGTTGTGACCATTGATGGTCGCCAGCTGGGTTTTTGGGGGGGAGATCTCGCGAGTGCTGATCGTGCCAAGCGAGCTTTGGCACGGGTGCAGGCGATGTTGGGTCATGAGTCAGTCGTGACGGCAATGCCTCAAGGTGGTCGACTGCCGAGTGAGCGGGTCCGATGGGTGTCCTGGGGCGAGCCGCGAGAAGCGCGAGGTGATGGAGCGCGTCCTGGCGCGTGGCCGGGAGCGGTACCGACACCGCCGCCATCGCGTGTCTTCGAGCCAGCGTTGCCTGCAGAGTTACTTGATGTATATGGCAATGCCATCGCAGTTTCTGGGCGTGGGGAAGTTTCCGGCGATCCTGGATGGGTGAGGTCTCGCGCACTCCCACTGGGCGGTGGTGAGATCAGCGCGTGGAACGGGCCGTGGACGCACGATGTTGGTTGGTGGGATCGCATCGCGCGTCGTCGCCGAGCGTTATGGCAGATGGTCGTGAACGATGTCGCATGCCTAGTGGTCCTCGAAGGCGGCCGCGCCGGTATTGCTGCGATCTACGACTGAGTGTGCTCGGCGAGACGTGTCAGGTGGCTACGGCGGTACTGCCATAAGACGGCCGTCGGTCATGCGTTCGAGGCGCCACCTTCCCTCGTGGCACAACACGTGATGACGCCGACACAGCAGCACGAGGTTTTCGAGATCGGTGTTGCCGCCATCTGCCCAGTGTTGGAGGTGATGAGCGTCGGTCCATTCGGGGGGACGGTCACAACCAGGGAATGAGCAGCCCCCATCACGAACGGTGAGCGCCTGACGCTGCGACCGAGAGACCAGCCGTCGCGAGCGCCCGAGTGAAAGTCCAGCGGTGTCGCGTGTGTCGATGATTGCGTCGCACGCGAGGCGCCGGCTGATGCTGGCTGGGACGGTACCGAGCCCCGAGATCTCGCTACTGGATTGATCGAGGACCGCTGAGGAGCCCGGGGATGCAGGCGAGGTTGTGAGCGTCGCTTCGGTGGCGACGAGATGGAGCTTGACACCCGGCCGTTCGCCGGTAACGAGAGCGACGAGTGCATCGGCGCGACGCTGTGCGGGGGTTCCGCCGCTCGGAGGCAGAGCGTCCTTGAGGGCGGCGATGAGGCGAGCGCCACCCTCAGGGTCGAGTCGGCCATTGATCGCGACGGAGCCTTCGAAGGTGGTCGAGACGTGCAGGCGACGGTGCTCGAAGGCGTCGACTGCTTCGGCATCGGCGATGATGTCGTCGGCGAGTGCCTGCCAGCGTTGCACGACCTGTCGGTATTGCTCGGGTGGAACGGACTGCGCTGCGTCTACCAATACGCCTTGATGCTCTTCGAGCAGTTGCTCGCGATGTCGTCCGGCGCGCGCAAGGAGCCCGAGGTGCGACGTGCTGAGTATTCCGTCGGCAAGCGCGTCGGCAATGTCGTCGCATCGTTGTACGACGCGTGCTTTGGCGACCAGTTGCGATGCCTCGGCGCGTGTGATGGCACAGTGATGGACGAGCCAGGGGATGGGATGGACTGCCCCGTCGAGTGCCCAACGCTGTTCGAAGTCCCATTCGGCGAGCGCGCCGACAAGCTCTCGCTCAACGAGATCACGCTTCTCGATGAGTGCGAGGACGCGTTGCGAGTCGCTGGGCTCTGCGTGGGATTCCGATGTCATACCCACAGTGTGACGGCGGTATATGACAGTTATTCCGCAGACGTCCGGATCGGGGCGTTGTGGCGCCGCCGGTACTGGGGTGAACCAGGGGGACGTTGAAGCTCTCACCTGTCGTCATCATGACCGCGGAGTGTCGTTCTCGCAGATCGGGTTCGACCAGTCATGCCGAGCGGATTCGCTGGATCGTGCGGCCGGCCAATTGACGATACGAACATATGTTCGTTATCGTCTGGGCTCTCGGGTGCGGCGGAATAGGCCGTAGGAGCTTGGCTGGGTAGGGCGTGGAGAACGTGGGAGACGGACGATACGCAGAGCTGCACTGTCATACGAACTTCTCGTTTCTTGATGGTGCGAGTCACCCCGAGGAGCTTGTCGAAGAAGCTGTGCGCCTTGGTCTCGGTGCGCTAGCGGTGACTGATCACGATGGCTTCTACGGCGTCGTGCGTTTCGCTCAGGCGGCGCGTCCCCTCGGTTTGCCGACGGTCTTCGGTGCGGAGATGACGTTCGACGGCAGCGCCACGCAACCAGGGGCACCGGATCCACCAGGACGGCATCTGCTCGTGTTGGCGCAAGGTCCTGTCGGATACACGCGCTTGGCACGTGCGATCAGTCAGGCGCAGCTCCGCGGCGAAGAAAGGCGCGCCCCATTGTGACCTCGCAACCCTAGGAGCGGCATCGCGTGGCGCCTGTTCATCGTCTCCGATGGAAATGCTGCAACTGGAAATACTGCAACACACAATGATGCCTGGTTCGTCCTGACTGGATGTCGTAAGGGGACGGTACCTGCAGCACTCATGGCTGACGGGCCTGCAGCTGCCCGCCGCGAACTCGACGTCCTCACGGCGACGTTTGGGCGTGACCGCGTCTTCGTGGAGCTCTGGGATCACAATGATCCACTCGATCGACATCGCAACGATGCACTTGCGAACATTGCACTCACTGCGGGAGTGAACGTTGTGGCAACAAACAACGTTCACTATGCAACTGCTGCACAGCGCCCGTTGGCGACAGCACTCAGCGCAATCAGGGCACGCCGAACGCTTGACGAGGCAAACGGATGGCTGCCGGCTTCGCCACTCGCGCATCTTCGCTCGCCGGCTGAGCAGATGCGGAGGTTTGCACGTTGGCCTGGAGCGATTGAGCGCACCGTTGAGATTGCGGAGGCCTGCGCGTTCGATCTGCGGCTGGCCGCGCCGAACTTGCCTGATTATCCGGTGCCCGATGGCCATACCGAGATGAGTTGGTTGCGTCAGCTCGTCTGGCGCGGCGCCGCTGTCTACTACCCATTGACGCATCCACAACATGAGCAGGCGCAGCATCAAATCGACACACGAGTTGGAGGTCATCGATCAGCTCGGCTTTGCCGGGTATTTCCTGTTGCTGTTCGACATCGTTGATTTTTGTCGTCGTTCGGACATCTACTGCCAAGGACGGGGGAGCAGCGCGAACAGTGCCGTGTGTTACGCGCTCGGGGTGACCAAGGCAGATGCCGTCGCGCTGGGCCTGCTCTTCGAACGCTTCCTGTCACCTGAGCGTGACGGTCCACCCGATATCGACCTTGACATCGAACATCAACGTCGTGAGGAAGTGATCCAGTACGTCTATGACTGCTACGGCCGTGAGCGTGCTGCCCAGGTTGCGAACGTGATTACGTACCGGCCGCGTTCCGCGCTGCGTGAGATGGCAAAAGTTGTGGGCGTCGCGCCGGGCCAAGCCGATGCACTCGGAAAATGGGTACAGCGTTGGAGTGCTGGGCCCGAAGCATTTGCTGAGCTGGCTGAAGCCGGCGCATCGGGTGCTGATATCGCCGAGGGGGTAGCGACGCGACCGCCGGCTATCCCACCTCTCGCGCTCGATCTCGCCGCGCAGGTGCTCGATTTTCCGCGCCATCTCGGGATCCATTCAGGCGGGATGGTGATGGCGGATCGACCGTTGGTGGAGTACTGCCCGATTGAGTGGGCGCGTATGGAAGGCCGATCGGTCCTTCAGTGGGACAAGGACGATTGTGCTGCTGCCGGCTTGGTGAAGTTCGATCTTCTCGGCCTGGGCATGCTCACCATGTTGCACCTCGCTGTCGACCTCATCGCCCGTTATGAAGGTGTCGAGATCGACCTGGCAACCATTTCTCAAGAAGATGAGGTCTATGACCTGCTCTGTAGCGCTGACACCATCGGCGTGTTCCAGGTGGAGAGTCGAGCGCAGATGGCGACCCTGCCACGACTACGACCGCGGTGTTTCTACGACCTGGTGATCGAGATCGCCCTGATCCGACCTGGTCCGATCCAAGGCGGGTCCGTGCATCCATACCTCCGGCGCCGCAACGGCGAGGAAGCGGTCACCTATCCACACCCGCTGCTCGAGAAGTGCCTGGCGAAGACATTGGGCGTGCCGCTGTTCCAGGAGCAACTGATGCAGATGGCAATCGACGTTGCTGGCTTCACGCCGGCGGAGTCCGATCAGCTTCGTCAGGCGATGAGCTCGAAACGGTCGCAGGTTCGCATGGCCAAGCTCCGTGCTCGATTGTTGGACGGCATGGCCGATCGAGGTATCACCGGCGAGGTTGCCCAGGACATCACGAAGAAGCTCGAGGCATTTGCAAACTTCGGTTTTCCCGAGAGTCATTCGGTGAGCTTCGCGTATCTCGTGTACTCGAGCGCCTGGATCAAGTATCACTACCCAGCGGAGTTTGCTTGTGCGTTGCTCAACGCGCAACCGATGGGCTTTTACTCGCCGCACACGATTGTGCGCGATGCCCGTCGTCACGGTATCGAAGTGCTCGGTCCCGACATCAACGCCTCACGTCGTGACGCGACCCTTGAGCCGCGTCCGTCACACGTCGAGCCTATTGGTCGCCCATTGCCCGGTTGGTATGCGGAGCCATCGGTTCATGCCGTACGGATGGGGCTGCGGTCCGTGCGTGGGCTGCACGATGTGTTTCTCGACTATGTCGACGGTGTGCGTACTGAGCGCCCGTTCGAAAGTCTCGAGGATTTTGTCCGCCGTACGGGTGCCACTGTCGATGTCGTCGAGGTACTCGCAGCGGCGGGCGTGTTTGAACAGTCCTTCGGTCAAGCGCGGCGAACTTCGATGTGGGCTGCGGGAGCGTTGCGTGACGCTCGAGCCAGAGTCACCGCTGATGGGGTGGTGGCGGCGACCTTGCCAGGGCTGCTCTGCGGCGTGGATGCACCCGAGCTTCCGGGGATGAGCGAGTCCGAGGAGCTGGCGTCAGATCTGTGGTCGATGGGGATGTCGCCGGGGCGACATCCGACGGAGTTCGTGCGTGATGACCTTGCGGCGCAAGGTGTCATCACGGCCGAACAGATGCGCACCGTTTCTGATCGCAGTGTGGTGGAAGTTGCCGGAATCGTGACGCATCGGCAGCAGCCCGAAACGGCGAAGGGAACGGTGTTTCTGAATCTCGAGGATGAGACAGGTCTCATCAATGTGATCTGTTCGAGGGGCGTGTGGAAGCGGTTTCGTGTCGCGGCTCGTGGTGCGCCGGCGTTACGGGTACGAGGTGTCGTGGAACGCCATCAGGGGGTGACCAACCTTGTCGCGACGCGGATCACGCGCTTACCGATCAGCCTGGCCGGATCGTTGCACTCCAGAGACTTTCGGTAGACGTGGGTACTACGACGCGGTCAGGCGAGGCCCTCCTGTGCGAGCTTGCGGAGGTTGGCGAAGACCCAACGGATGACCCGGTCGCGTTCTCCCTCGGAGATCACATCGAATCGCACGCGCAGAGTGTGGGCCGTGTGCCCTTCCTTGGTGGGAAGGTCGGAGCCGAGAACGAGTCCAATGGCAATGGCCGGCGCTTCGTTTGGTAGAGCGATCGAACAGACGACGCGCGATCGATCCGGTGCAATGACGTCACCGGCGATCGCCATGCCTCCGCCGCTGATGTCGATCATGCGGGCGACGAACTGGGAGAACTCGTTGGCCTCATCGTCGAGGAGAAGGCATGAGATCGGAATGTCGGCTCGTACTCGGACGTGTTGGCGTTGTTGCGCTTCGTGCAGGTTGTCGGGAACGTCGAGCGCGGCTGTCGTCTTACCGGAGCGGCTGACCAACATCTCGACAACGAACATGCCGCGGGGTGAGAGGAAATTGGCCCACACGGTGCTGTCCTCGGCGAAGGAGGCATCTAACTCTTCGCCATCGACGGATACAACGGTGAGGCGCTGATCCTGGATCGCCTCGATGACGACCCGGACACCTCGCTCGTCGACGTCGCCGCTGTGGGTAAGGAAGAGAACCTGGCCGCATTCAAAACCGGTCTTCCGCACGGGGGAGGAGACTACGCGCCCACGGCGGTGGCACGAAGGACCATCGGCGGGAGACTACCCTTGCGCGGGCCGATGAGACCGAGAATGCCTGATGAACGAGCCTCCGAGTACCCATGTTCCGCTGGTTGCGCGTCCTCGTCGCGCGATTCCGCGCGTTGGTGCGCTCAGACCCGATCGGGGTCCGAGCGGGATTCGTCGCGCTGCTTATCTCCTCTGCCGGTGATCTTCTCGCGGGTCTGACGCTCGGTTCGATTACCGGGACCCTCGAGAGTCTCCCGGGTCTGTTGGTGCTCGTCCCCGCTGCGATTGGTATGCGGGGCAACATCTTCGGCGCGCTCGGCAGCCGTCTCGGCACTGCGATTCACGCTGGAACGTTTGTGCTGTCGCGCCGGCGCGACACGCTGTTCGGACAGAATTTGGTCGCGTCTTTCGCCCTGTCTGTCTCGATCTCGTTAGTGCTTGCGGTTCTTCCGCGTGTCGTGTCGGTCGGATTCGGTCTCGTCGATTCGATCAGCGTGTTGGACCTCGCTGTGATCTCGGTCATTGGTGGCTTGCTGTCATCGGTCGTGGTGATGGGCATCACGGTGTTCGTCGCCTGGGTAAGTGTCCGGAGGAGCTGGGATCTCGATAACGTCGCCTCACCGATCGTGACGGCCGCGGGTGACATGGTGACGCTCCCAGCGCTGTTCCTGGCCACGCACCTTGTTGGGATCCGGTGGGTGACGCCCGCGATCGCAGTCATCTGTGGGGTCGGTGCCACCGTGTCGCTTGTCATGAGCCTGCGAAGCCGTCTGCCAATCGTTCGCAGGATTGTGCGCGAGTCCGCGCCCGTGCTCGTGTTGGCCGGCACCGTCGATGTGATCGCGGGTATCACGATTCAGAAACGTCTTGATTCATTTATGGTGTACCCGGCCTTGTTGGTGTTGGTCCCGCCATTTCTTGAGGACGCCGGGTCGCTTGGGGGCATTCTGGCGGCGAGGGTGTCCACCAAACTCCATCTGGGGACTCTTGATTTGTCCAGGTCGCCCCTGCAGACGGTGGGCGGCGATATTCTCCTAATCTACGTTTACGCAGTTCCAGTGTTCATTTTCCTCGGTGTCTCATCAGAAATTGCGGCGTCCGTAGTGAATCTGCGCGGCCCAGGATTGGCGACGATGGTCGGGGTTTCCGTGCTTGCGGGTTTCTTCGCGACGACCTGTGCCGTGGTGATCGGCTACTACGGTGCGGTGACGTCGCGGCGCCTTGGACTCGACCCGGACAATCATGGGATTCCCATCGTGACCTCAAGCCTCGATCTGTTGGGCGCCCTGTCGCTTATTCTGGCCATTGTGGTATTCGGACTGACGTGACGTATGACTGACGAGCGACCGAAAAATCTCAAGGCGATGCTCTCTGAGGCAAAGGACACCTCGGAGTTGATGGTCGACCTGGCGTACGCGGCGCTGTTCTTCGGCGACGTCGGGATGGCCGAAGAGGTGCATCAGCTCGGCGATGTGCTGATTGAGCTCATGCACGCCATGCGCGAGACCTGCGTGCTGGCGGCGCGTTCGCCACGTGAGGCCGAGCAGATGTCGAGTGTGCTCCACGTGGTCTCCGCTATCGAGCGCATGGCAAATGCTGCAGGTGATATTTCGCGCATTGTCACTCACGACTTGGGTATCCCTCCGGCCTTGGTCGCGGACCTTGCGGCAGCCGAAGAGGTCTCGCATCGAGTTCGAATTCGTGAAGCGTCGGCACTCACCCGAAGGACGCTCGCCGATGTCGAGTTACCAACCGAGGTAGGGATGAGGGTGGTTGCCATGCGCCGTGGCAAGGCATGGATTATCGATCCCGATGGCGATGAGATGCTCATGCCGAACGATGTCCTTTTCCTGCGTGGTGCTGCGGCGGGTATCGGCGCGTTACGCACGCTTGCAGGAGCGCCGGAATGGCGTGCTCCTGAGGTCGAAGAAGACCCGGCGATTACCGATCTGGACCGCGCTGTGGATGTGTTGGTCGAGATGAAAAACGTCTCGGAGGTGGCAGTCGGCCTTGCGTATTCTTCGTTGCTGTTCAATGACCTTGGACTTGCGACCGAGGTTGCTCATCTGGAGGACCGCCTCGATGAGATGAAGGAGCGTCTCGAACTCTGGGTCTTGCGCGGTGCTGCCCAAACGGTGGATCCGTCATCGCTGAGAGGGCTCTTACACCTGGGTGGTGCTGCGGAGGAGATCGGCGACGCCGCCCAGCAAATGGTGTGGCTTGTCGAGAAGGGCGAGGAGATGCATCCCGTGTTGGCGGTTGCGCTTGGCGCTTCTGACGAGGTCATCGTGCGGGTTCCAGTCGCAGCAGGTTCTGCCGTCGACGGGAAGAAACTGGGCGAACTTCGACTCGAGATGGAAACGGGCTATTACCTGCTCGCTATTCGTCGTGCCGGGCGGTACTTCTATCGGCCGCGTGGCAACATCCGTCTCTCCGCGGGTGACGAGCTGATCGCGAGCGGTCCTGATGAAGGCCACGCTGGCCTGGCGGAACTGTGCGGATTCCAGCTTCGAGAGGACGACGACACAGGTCAGGTCATGCTCGTTGTCCCACGCGCACCGAAGTGATCAGGAAATTGCGGGCACAATCATTGTGATTGAGACTGGTGAAGCGTCGCTGAGCACATGGGTCACGAACCCGGAAGGGCTCACGGAGTCAGAGGCTGCTGACCGTCGCGCTCGTGGTGATGACAACCGTAGCTCGGCGCGCACGAGCAGAACATTTGCCCAAATTGCATCTGCGAATATCTTTACCCGTTTTAACGCGATCTTGGGTGTGATGTTCGGCATCATCGTCGTGATCGGGCCGATTCAAGACGGCTTGTTCGTGGGCGTGTTGGTGTCGAATGCCTTGATCGGCATTGTCCAGGAATTGCGTGCGAAGCGAACGCTTGACCGCCTCGCTGTACTGAACGCACCGCACGCCTGCGTCGTGCGTGGTGGCGCGGAACATGACATTGCCGTCGATGATGTCGTGCTCGATGACCTCCTGTCGTGCTTCGCGTCGGCGATCAGGTTCCCTGTGACGGCATCGTTCGGACTTCGACCGGACTCGAATTGGATGAGTCGTTACTAACCGGCGAATCGGATCCCGTTGTCAAGGGTCTGGATCGACGAGGTGCTCTCGGGGAGTTTCGTGGTAGCCGGCTCAGGCCAGTTCCAGGCAACACGAGTGGGTGATCAGGCGTATGCACGGAAGCTCGCGATCGAGGCTCGCCGTTTTGCGCTGACGCGTTCGGAGCTCATGGATGGCATCAACGTCATTCTGCGTTTCGTGACGTGGGCGCTTGTTCCTGTGGCCGGTTTTTTGTATTGGAGCCAGTTCGCGTCACATGACAGCGACGTTGCCGGCGCGCTCCGATCGACCATTGCTGCTGTCGTCGGGATGGTTCCCCAGGGACTGGTGCTGTTGACGAGCATTGCTTTTGCGGTTGCAGCGACGACCTTGGCTCGACGGAAGGTCTTGGTTCAGGAACTCCCTGCAGTGGAGGGACTGGCCCGAGTCGACATCGTCTGTTTGGACAAGACGGGAACCTTGACCGAGGGCGAGGTTGAGTTCGCCGGTATCGAAGCGGTTGCCGATGAGAGCGGGGTTGCGCGAGCCCAGGAAGCACTCGGTGCGATGGCCGTTGATCCTGATGCGAATGCGACGCTTCGCGCAGTCGGCGAGGGTTGCGTTCCACCGGTGGTGCCATGGACTCGCCTAGGCCAGGTGCCGTTCTCCTCGGCTCGCAAGTGGAGCTCGGTCACGTTCGAGACACATGGCACGTGGGTACTGGGCGCCCCGGAAATGCTGTGGGACAGCATCAATGACACCGGTGCGATCGCGGCTGCGCGTGTGCGAGCGACGGAACTTGCTGCCACCGGGAAGCGCGTGTTGCTCTGCGCAAGGAGCGATGAACAGCCCAGCGGAGAGGAGCTTCCGTCGGCCCTGCATGCCGTCGCACTCGTGACGTTGGAGGAAAAGGTTCGAGATGATGCTCGCGAGACGCTTGCATATTTCACGGAGCAAGGCGTCGGGCTTCGTGTGATCTCTGGCGACAATCCGCACACCGTTGGTGCGGTGGCTGCACGAGTAGGGCTTCCGAACGCCGAGGCGATCTTCGACGCCCGAGAGCTTCCCGAAGATGAGGCGGAGCTTGCTGCACTTCTGGAAACACACGCTGTGTTCGGTCGTGTCACGCCCCACCAGAAGCGCTCGATGGTGCGTGCACTGCAGTCCAGCGGGCATGTCGTGGCAATGACGGGCGATGGCGTCAACGACGCACTGGCATTGAAGGATGCTGACATCGGCATCGCTATGGGATCCGGAGCGGCGGCAACTCGTGCGGTCGCGCAGCTCGTGCTTCTTGACGGTAAGTTCGCAAGGATGCCGGGAGTCGTGAGCGAGGGGCGACGCGTCATTTCCAACATTGAGCGGGTCTCGAACCTGTTCTTGACAAAGACCGTCTACAGCATGCTGTTGGCCGTCGTGATCGTGATTACGGAGATGGTGCTCGAGGAGGGATGGCAATTTCCGCTCCTGCCACGCCATGTCACGGTGATTGGTGACCTCACGATCGGAATCCCTGCATTTTTCCTATCGCTTGCACCATCTACCGCGCGATACGTGCCTGGATTCATTAGTCGCGTGCTGCGATTTGCTGTGCCCGGGGGCGCGATTGCTGCTCTCACGTGTCTGTCGGCATATGGGCTCGCGCTTGATCGGGATCTCAGTCGCGAGCAGTCGACGACGGTTGCAACGCTGGTCTTGCTCGCCGTGAGTCTTTGGGTGTTGGTGCTGGCGGCCCGTCCATTGACGCCATGGCGGGTCGGTCTTGTCGCAGCCATTGTCACTGCGGCATGCGCCGTTGTGGCGATACCGCGAGCTGCCGAGTTCTTCGCGCTGGACGCTCCGTTCGCAGCGCTCGGTTTCGAGGTCGCTGTCATGGTTGCGTTCGCGATCGTCGCGCTCGAGGTGGTGTGGTGGGTTCGCCGCACAACAGCGACGTGATGTGAGTGGGCGTCAAGCTGCGACACAGGGCGGATTTCGCGCCGGTGCTTCTGGTGGTGACGATCATCGTTGCGGTTGCAGTGGGTTGTGGTCCAGCGGTCGCACTGCCGACTGCCACAGATCCGACAGCAAAGGCGCGGGTGGTAACGCAGGCGACGTTGCGAGCGTTTGGCAGCGTTGGTCGAGCCAACGTCGTCGAAGCTGAGCCGGGCACAGATCTACGACTGCTCGACGAACATGGCGATAGCATCGCAAGAGGCCGCGGCAGATGGCTTCGGGAGCTTTGTGTTCTACGGCGTGAAACCGGGTTCGGGCTACCGGGTGAGCCATGGTCCACGGTCGGCGACGTCCGTGCCCTTCGCCGTGCTCGACGGATCAGTCGTTCCAGATCCATCGCTCTACACGAGTCAGAAGCTCATAGCGGGCCTCAACTACGTGCGGATGCGTGACGGTGTCGAGTTGGCGATGGTCGTCCGGCTTCCACCGGGAAAGACGATGGCTGACGGTCCATTCCCGACGGTGCTTGAGATATCCGGGAATCAGGCCGCGGCGCCGAACAGCATGATCGATGACGTCGCCGCGCAACGCCTCGATCCAACGCGACGTGCCGACCCGCTCGCGCCGGACAGTTCGATGGTCGTCGGGTCGTTGTTGGCCCCGCTCTTGGGCTTCGCATCGGTGAGCGTGCAGATGCGGGGAACGGGCTGCTCGGGTGGTGCGTTCGACCTGTTCGACCTGCCGACGACCTACGACGGCTATGACGCGGTCGAGATTGTCGCCGCTCAGCCATTCGTGAAAGGGAACAAGGTTGGCCTTGTCGGCCTGTCGTATTCCGGTATTGCTCAGTTCTACGTTGCGGGTACGAGGCCGCCGCATCTCGCAGCTATGGCAGCGATGTCGGTGACGGACGACTTGTATCGCGAGCCTGGGTTTCCGGGCGGGATGTTCAACACCGGCTTTGCGAAAACGTGGTTGGAGGCGCGCGTGGACAATGCGCGCGCCGCGCCCGGCGGCGGATTGCCCTACGCGCGTGAACTCGTGAAACGTGGTGATCGACGCTGCAAAGAGAACCAGCGGCTCCACGGTCAAGCGGTTGACGTGTTCGCCGTCCTGCGGTCCAACCCGTATCGCACAAAGGCGGTGTACGAGCCCAGATCGGCATCGGCATGGGCTCCGAAGATTTCGGTTCCGGTGTTCTTGGTCGGTGCGTTTCAGGATGAGCAAACGGGCGGTCACTGGCCGGACATGATTCGGCTGTTGCCTTCCGACGATGTCTGGGTTTCGATCGTGGGAGGCACGCATATCGATTCGCTCGGTCCTGCGACATTGACGAGGTGGTTCGAGTTCTTGAAGTTGTTTGTCGCCGATGAGATCCCAGTGGTGCCGGCGGGTTTGTTGACGGAGTCGAAGGCGTTCTACGACGCGCTTGCCGACTCGCCGGCCGCACCTATCGAACAGTCGCGGTTTGCGGGTATGTCTGACGTTGCGGCGGCTCGGGGGATCTTCGCCTCTGATCCGCGTGTCACGGTGTACATGGACAATGGCGCGGGGTCTGAGGGTAAGGGCGCGATGCAACCGACTTGGAAGATGTCGTTCGCGTCGTGGCCACCGGTCGAGGCCGAGCCGACTGCTTTCTATCTCGGTAGCCGGGGTACGCTGCGTCGCACACCGCCAAGAGTCAAGGGTTCGGATCGCTATCGGTCTGATCCATTGGTGCGACCCATCCAAACACTCGACGGTCAAGTGGGGAGCGACGCGTGGGCGGCGCAGCCCGACTACCGGTGGACGCCCATAGTGCGGGGAAACGGGCTTGGCTACGTCACAGCCAAATTGCGCGACGACCTTGTGGTCATGGGGCCGTCAAGCCTGTCGTTGTATGTGCGCTCAAGCGCTCCTGATACGGACCTTCAGGTGACGTTGAGTGAGGTGCGCCCTGATGGAAAGGAGACCTACGTTCAGAGCGGCTGGTTGCGGGCATCCCATCGGACGTTGTTGCCTGGCGTGTCGACGCTCCTTCAGGCGGTCCCGTCCCATGCTCGTCGCGATTCCAAGAAGCTCCCAGGGGGTGTGTACACGCTCGTGCGCGTGCCATTGGATCCTGTCGGTCACGTGTTTCGTGCGGGCTCGCGGTTGCGTGTCACCCTGGCTGCCCCTGGCGGAGATCGGCCCTCGTGGCGTTTCCAGACGATCGAAGAGGGCACGACGGTCAACACAATCGCGCGATCTCCCGCGTTCCCGTCGAGGTTGACGCTGCCGATTCTCCAGGGCGTGAAGGCGCAAGGAGGGCTTCCGGCGTGTGACGCACTACGGGGTCAACCGTGCCGCAAGTATCGACCGGCTAGCAACGGCGGATGCAGCGCGTCGGCGAGCGACCGTGATGGCATTTTGGGATCGTTAGCAGGTGACGTTGCCAGCTGCTTCGCCGACGATCGGGTACGTATTCGGGATCGGACCGAAGCCGGAAGGCTTCTTCGAGCCGGGAACACGACCGAACTGCGTTGTTGCCCACATCGTTCCATCAGCAGCGCATACGACGCCGATCCCGACCTGGTCGAGGTTCGGTGCGAGCATGTTGACCCGGTGACCTTCTGACTTCATCCAGGCGACGTGAATGTGGCCCGCTGTGGTTCCCTCACCACGCCCATAAGCAATGTTTTCCGCGGCGACGGTGAACCGTGCCAGAAGTGGGTTGAGATCGCTGTGGCGGAAGCTGTTGCTGACACTCATCGTGGTACTCCAGCCTCGAGCGTGTATCGCCAGCTCGGGGTCCCAACTCAGCAGCGGCAGACCACGCTGTGCCCGTTCGGTGTTGAGCCGCGTGAACATATCGTGAGCGATTGCTGCCTCGGCCGTTGTTCCCGCCGGGGGCGCGCCACCTGCAGCGGATGCGTCGGCGGCAGGCGGATTGTTGCAGCCCTTGGAGTCGGTCGTGCTCTCGTTGTAGGCGCGGACCTCGCCGTTGGCCGCAGCGATCCAATATCCCGTGGCTGCACTCGATGACGCCAGCGACGTGACCTTGCCCTTCAAGCAGTTACCGCCTGCCGAGCCATAGAACTTGGCGTCGCCGTAGGAGAAGATGCCGCCGTCGGATGCGACGAGCCAGTAGCCGTCGCCGGTTGGTGTGGCTGCGATGCCGGCAATCGATGAGTTGAGTTTGATGTTTCCGGTGGAGCCGTAGAACTTGGCGTCGCCGTAGGAGAAGATGCCGCCGTCGGATGCGACGAGCCAGTAGCCGTTGCCGGTTGGTGTGGCTGCGATGCCGACGATGGGCTTGTTGAGTTTGGTGTTTCCGGTGGAGCCGTAGAACTTGGCGTCGCCGTAGGAGAAGATGCCGCCGTCGGATGCGACGAGCCGGTAGCCGTTGCCGGTTGGTGTGGCTGCGATGCCGACGATGGGCTTGTTGAGTTTGGTGTTTCCGGTGGAGCCGTAGAACTTGGCGTCGCCGTAGGAGAAGATGCCGCCGTCGGATGCGACGAGCCGGTAGCCGTTGCCGGTTGGTGTGGCTGCGATGCCGACGATGGGCTTGTTGAGTTTGGTGTTTCCGGTGGAGCCGTAGAATTTGGCGTCGCCGTAGGAGAAGATGCCGCCGTCGGATGCGACGAGCCAGTAGCCGTTGCCGGTTGGTGTGGCTGCAATGCTTGCCACCGACGCTTTGGCGGCAATAGGACCGCCGGAGCCGACGATCTTTGCGGGTACTGCTGAAAGGGCCGCATCGGAGGTCAACGGCAGGCCGCTCGCAGCGGTCACACCGGCCAGCCCGAGCATGGCTACGAAGCGCTTGGCCCTGTGGCCCCGCCGTTGCTGTGCTCGCAACGGTGTGGGGCGGGCGCCATTGTCTGTTTCTGTGGAGATCCGCTGCATTCGGGCGCCGTCCATGGTCCGAGTGGGCTCTTAGTGTTCAAGAGCTCTATCGGCGCCCTGTTCGGCACTCTTGAGACGAAATGGATACACATGGCACGTTGCATGAGTATCAGGCGCGATTGATGCGAATTCAGGCGCCCTGGAAGGTGCAGGGAGCGCTCATCGGCGCAGGCCCGGTGCTTGGGGGTTACTGGGGCGGCGCAGCGGTGGGTGGAGCAGCTGGTGGTGCAGTCGTCCCCGGTGCCGTCGGTCCGGGAGGGTCCGTCTGCGGAGCGGTCTGCTCGGGTGGAACTGGCGGGGCGGTGGGAGCAGCTGGGCCGATGCCCCGCGCGATCTTCGCTTTCACCATTGCGTACTTGGTGACGTAGCGCTCTCGCACGGCAGGTTGGTCGGGTCGTGAGATAACACGGAACACTTCAACTCGCAAGCCGTCGTGGCCTTTCTGAACCTCCTTGGTGACGCCGAGGGGGAGAAAGGGCGAGTCGATGATCTCGGTCTCGAATGGGATCGTTGAGAGGACGTTCGGTCCTTCGGCTGTCACGGTCTGTCCGTCGGAACGACCGAACATGGAGACGCTGATCGTCGTGGCGGTATAACGGACGTTGATCAAGATGCCAGAAGCAGTGTTATTGCGGAACTTGTTGTCGATCGATGGATAGTTCAGCGTCGCCTCACGCCCTGCGGGATAGCGGTCGATGTAATACGCGTGTGGCGTATGACTGACGTCCTCGAGGCCCGCGAAGAATGCGGCGTTGTACAGCGTCGTTGAAACCTGGGAGACACCGCCACCAACGGAGTCTTCAAGACCGAGATCCGCGGCGATTGCCGGTGCCGGAACGTAGCCTTTCGCGAGGGTCCGTTCGCCGAGCCGTTCATTCAGTGAGAAGACGGCACCGGGCTCGACGATTGCGCCGGTCAGTGTGTCGGCAGCCTTATGGATATTCGTCACCCGCTGCTGGTTGGGTGGATGCTTCGTCTCGAACGTTGCGAGGTGATCGCGAATATTGAGGCTCTGCGCCCACGCGGTGTCGCGGACCGGCTCTTTCGTGATGAGTTGACCCGTGATTGCGTGTTGTACGTTCGCGATCTGTCCTGCGAGAGCATCGATGTCCAGGACCTTGCCCGGAACCGATGGAACAACGCTGACCGTGTTGTCGGCCGCCACGGTGAAGGTCGCGTCGACGGGTGCCGTTTCGAGCGGCTCGAGCTTGTTGCCGAAGGCGGCACGAAGCCGAGCCCTGTCGAGGTCGAGAACGAGCTTGCGATCGACCGGGACCGTGGTGAGGGCGGGGGCGAGTTGCGCGGGCGCGAGCGTGATGGCGGTGCCGTCGACGGTCACGACGACGGGTTCTGCGAGCACTGCTTCGGCAGCAGTGACCGCCCGGCTGACTTCCGTTGCGTCGACTGCTGGAGACACTGGGCCCATTGGGAGGGCGACCTTTGCTTGATCGCCGTTTCGAAGGGCGAAATCGAGCAGTTCGAGTGCGGGTTGGCGTTGTATCCCGATGCCGACCTTGGGAGGAACGCCAATCACGTCGGTGCCGATGAAACGGAGTGAGCCGTTCTCTACGCCGTTGTTGGTTGCTGCATTCCATTGGCTGACCTGGCGACCAAGTGCAGCTTCGTTATAGGTGACGCGTAGATCGACTGACTCCTTGCGAAACCTGCGCAGAACAAAGCCGCCGATATGGCTCAACGGATTGCCTGTTCGTCCAACGCGTCTCGCGGCGCGGACCGTTGCCGGGCCATCCACTTGGTAGTTCAGGGCCTTGCGGTCGAGGCCGAACTTGGCGGGGCCTGCTGTGACGGGTAGCGGTGTCCGGCCAAGATCTTCAGCGAGGTCGTTCACGCTCTTGAGTGCATGTTTTTCGCTTGCCCCGGAAGCACCGACGCCTCGAATTTCAACATTCGGTAGGACCTTGCCGTAATAGAGCAGGCGTTCTCCGAGCGTCAGACGCAACGAGTCCGAGGCCAAAGAATCCAATTGCCCACGCGGCAGCTCGTACGCGCGGGTGGGAAGTTCTTCGGCTCCGCTTCCGTGTGCCTCGCCGTCGCGCCGGGACATCGTCGGCGATCACTTCGAGCGCGTCGTTCTCTCCGGCGAGGCCGGGATCCACACTGACCGTCTCGGCCGTATCATCGATCGTCGGTGAAGAGTCCCTGCTCACTCAGGGCGCAGGCTATCTTGTCGCACGCGAGTATTCACGTGCGAGGCGCCAGGGGCTGTACCTATGCAGCCGATTTGCCCGTAGTCATCTAATTTGTCGTCGACCGACCGTCGGAACTTTCGGGGACTGATGATGTTGCGGTCGTCATACGGGTGTCGTACAGCGTCACGGGTACCATCCTCGCCCCTGTTCTTGGAGGATCGCATGGCTTTCGACCAATTCGAGTTCAACGCAGAAGAACTGCGCGACACGTGTCGTGCGTGGCTTGCTGACAATCTTCCTCAGGGATGGATGGCCGCTATCGATGCGGGTGACAATGAGCGCGTCAGCGCGTTGCGCCGATCGCTCAATACGCGCGAATTCCTTGTGCGTCTTGGGAATGCGGGCTATTCCACCCCCACGTGGCCTGCAGAGTATGGAGCCGGGCTGTCGCTGGATCCTGGTCAGGCACGTCCGGTCAACGAGAGTGCTCCGCCACTACGAGGTTCCTCGCCCGCACAACATCATTGGTATTGGGATGGGTGGCCCTACGGTCCTCACCTGGGGATCCGAGGAGCTCAAGGCGCGCCTGATCCGGCCGTGCGCAACCGACGAGGAAATTTGGTGCCAGCTCTTTAGCGAGCCGGGTGCCGGCTCTGACGTCGCGGGTCTCGCAACGAGGGCCGTCAGGGATGGCGACGAGTGGGTGATCAACGGCCAAAAGGTTTGGACGTCGCTGGCGCATCAGGCGAAGTGGGGACTCCTCGTTGCGCGCACTGATGTCAACGTGCCGAAGCACCGGGGGCTGACCTATTTCGTGATCGACATGGACCAGCCCGGTGTTGTGGTCCGTCCGCTGACGCAGATTACGGGTGACGCCGAGTTCAACGAGGTGTTCCTCGAGGATGCCCGCGTTCCCGATTCGATGCGTTTGGGAGCAGAGGGCGACGGATGGAGGGTCACGCTCACCACACTGATGAACGAGCGTGTATCGCTTTCAGGTGCGGGTTCGGTCGGCGGTGACGCTGTCGGTGGAAGCCCGGTCGATGAGCTGATTGCGCGCCACGTGCCGTGCAGCGATCCGCATGCACGGGACCGCTTGGCTCAGGCCTACATCGAGGGCCGGATCGTCAAGATGACGAACGACCGTGCGGCGTCGCAACGTCGCAGTGGCGGGGAGGCGGGACCGGAAGGATCGGTGACCAAGCTCCTACAGGCCGAGCTCAACAAGCGCCTCCAGAAGTTGGCTGTCGACCTCGAGGGTCCTGGTGGCGTCGCGTGGGACGGTCCCGGTTTGAAACTTGAGGAGAGCCGAGGCGTCATTGGCGGTGGCGGCCACGAGCCTGTTGACGTCGCACGGGGCTTTCTGCGCGCGCAGGCCAATACGATCGAGGGCGGGACATCCAACATCATGCGGAACATCCTTGGTGAGCGGGTCTTGGGATTGCCCAAGGAGCCGGACCCTTCGAAGGATCCTGCCTGGAAGGACGTACCGCGTTCGGCGTGACGGGGAATGCAAGCGTTGGCGGCGTTCTGGGTACCGGATCGACCCTGTTACCGTCTGAACGGTGAGCGACGCGTTCCGGCTAATGCAGATACATGCCCATCCCGATGACGAAGCATCGAAGGGGAGTGGGACCACGGCGAAGTACGTCGACCAAGGAGTGGTCGCCTCGTTGGTGTGTTGTACCGGTGGTGAGGCCGGCGAGATCCTGAACCCGGCAGTTGATCTGCCGGAGGTATGGGCGAATCTTGCAGAGGTGCGCCTCGGCGAGTTGCGCGAGAGCGCGGCAGCGATTGGATACACAACCCTGCACCTCCTGGGTTATCACGACTCGGGAATGCCGGGTTCGGAGGTCAATGCCAGGCCCGACAATTTCGCGAACGCGCCGCTGACCGAAGTCGTGGGCGAACTTGTGCGGATCATTCGTGCGGATCGGCCTCACGTCATGATCACCTACGGTGATGAGCAGGATTTCTATCCGCATCCCGACCATATTCGTGTGCATGAAGCGACGATCCCCGCCTTCGAGGCCGCCGGTGACCCTGAGCAGTTTCCCGAGTTCGGCGAACCATGGCAGCCCCAGAAGCTGTACTACGCAGGATTCTCGTTTCGACGAATCCGGATCTTGCACGAGACGATCCTCGCTCAGGGTGACGAGAGCCCGTACGAGGATTGGTTCGCTCGCGGATTTCCTGATCGCGATGAGCGATTCACGACGCTCATCGATGTTGGCGACTTTCTGACAAACCGCAGCGCCGCCTTGCGTGCACACCGGACGCAGGTCGATCCCAATGGCTTCTGGTTCCTCGTTTCGGACGAGATGCTGCGCGACGTGTACCCGTACGAGGAGTTCGAGCTCGCGCGCTGCACCGTCGACCTTCCCCTCCCTCACGGAGAACTCGAAGACGACCTCTTTCTGGGTCTGCGTTCCGAACAGGGCCAAGGTGTGCCGCGGTGACCGCCCGCCGACGACCGCGGGCACGGCACGTGTGCAGTGCACGGTCAAGGGAGCGCCCGGCGGTGACACGACCTGCATGCTGACGTTTGTCGACGGCGTGCTGGACGCGGTGGTGCCGCAGAGCTCCGGTACGGCTGATCTCAAGGTCTCGCTCGGCGCCGCTCAGCAGGCTGCGATCGCGGCCGGGGATCTTCGTCCGAGCGTCGCATTCATGCGAGGTGACCTGAAGATCGAAGGTGACGCGGGTCTTGCCCTTGGATTTCTGGCTCGTTCGACTCCGGAAGCAGTGGCTCAGTGGTTCGATCGGCTGGCGAGTCGGGGATAGCCGGGGATAGCCCCGATAGCCGGCCGAGGCGGGACGCCGGTGGCAGGCGACGGGATGTGGACGGCGCCGGCCGGGTGGGCTGACAGGGCGAAATCGGACGAATCTTGTGTGTCGAGCGTCATATTTTCGGCCTTTTCGGATCGGCCGAGTCTGGCGTAGAAATGTTCGCTGCCGGCGGTGTCGCCAGCCGTGTTGCGTCGAGCGCCCTCCCGGACAAGGTCGGCTGTCCGGTACCGGTGGGCGCGTCCTGACCGCCAGGCGGCGCTGGCAGCATTTGTGCAGGTCAGAGATGCTATCTGCGGCGCGTTGGACAGTGTCGGAGGGTCCGAAATGCTGTCCGATATGGGCCTTTCGCGGGACCTCAATCGACCCGTACGCATGCGGGCAAACCGCCCAGTTCGGGGTACCGTTGTTGTCGTGGACACGGCACCCGAATCCCTTGATCCAGAGACAGCTTTGGCGTTCCTCGACGAAGAGGGATGTGAGGTCGCGCTCGATGCGTGGGAAGCACATTCGCTGTTCATGGCCATGAATGGTTTGGAGAGTGTGACCGTTTCAGCATGTCCGACATGTCGTTCCCGAACAGTTTCGATTCGCGCGTTCCTCGAGGTCGTCGACCTGTTGGTGACGCATCCGCGTTCGCGTGAACTTCGAGATCTCGCGGAGGATGCGCCGACGATGCACCTCTTCGTCGAAGATCGCGAAACCGAGTGTGAGCACGCGTTGTGGTTCGATCCCGGATTCGACACTTGGCTCGAGGTCGCTGGCTACGAGCGGGACCGCGTGCGCCACTAGCGCAACGATGTCGAGACCGGCGAGACGAGGTCGGACTATCTCGGAAGCTGGGTGTGCTTGAACTCGTTGATCCGTGGAGCGTCGAAGAGTGCAAGTGCTCGCTCCAGGTCGTCGGTTCGTCCACGTTCCATGAAGCGGATGAACACCGCTGCGTCCGCGCTGATGAATGTCGGGACGCCGAATACCGACCAGCGGTCAACTGCCTCGGTGTGTTCACGGGCGAGCGTCGTCAATGGACGACCACTCGCGACCTCGGCCGCGACTGCTTCTGGGTCGAGGCCGACGCCGGCAGCTGTCGTCTGCAATACCTGCGGATCTGCGAGCGCCCGTCCATGATCGTGCCGGGCGGCGAAGGTCGCCAAGTGAAAGTCCACGAAATGTGCGCTGAAGGTGTCGCGCACCGCAATTCCCCACTCCAACGCGAGAACGCCCGTCCCACGCTGATCGGGTGGGCGTTCCCAGACTGCAACGTCTCCCTCTTCGACGTGGACCTGATCAAGTGAGAACGCCTGAAACGTGAACTCGACATCCCATTGGTCGCGCTGAGCACGGACGACGGCCTCGTGGGCGTTACGGGCGAAAGGGCAGCGATAGTCGAAGGTCACCGCGAAAGAAGTGGTCACGAGTGTTCCTCAGCGTCGTTCGAGCGGACGGACCAGTGCCGCCGCGTTCCCAAACGCTACCCCGAGTGCTGCTCCTCCCAAGACGTCGGATGCATGGTGCATACGGGTGTACACGCGGCTGAAGGACACGAGTGCGGCAAGGATCAGATACGGACGCGCAAGTCGACTCCGGCGCCCGAGCAAGGTTGCAGCCGTAAACGCAGCCGTCGCGTGGCCCGATGGGAATGCGCTCGTAATAGGCCGGCGCATTCCGTACGGCAGAGGCGCTTCGGACTCCGGTCGCTGATCCGCCGGCCGCGAGCGCTTGAAGATGGTCTTGACGATGCCGTTGGTCACTGCCGATTCGACTGCCAAGGTTTCGCTGAGGCGGCGTGCGATCTCTGGGTCACCCCGTCGCAAGGCCCGACCTGCACCCAGGACATGCCAGAGGATGCTGTGGTCTGCCGCTGTCGAAAGCGGGTAGAAGATTCGGTCCAACGCTGACGTGCGGAACGGTTCGACGATCGCATCGATGACACGATCGAAGCGATCAATCCCGGGGTGTGGTGAGGCGTCGCTCATGGTGTGGTTGCCATCGGTAGGGCAGTCATCGGCTCGAGCAACTGCTGTGCATCGGCAGGATTTCCTCCGTGTGCAGGACAATATGGCTTGAAGGTGCAGTAGTCGCAGAGCGCGGACGGCCTGGGACGGAAGTCGTCGTTGGCGCAGGCGCGCTCGACGGCTGTCCAGATAGCGCTTGTCTTGCTCGTGACGCCGCGGAGCGACTGCTCTGAGGGTGTGGCGACGATTGCCAAGGGTTTTGCGAGATAGAGAAGCTGCACACTGGCAGGTCGGCGCCCGAACACCTGCTGTACGAGCAATGCATAGATGTGTACGCCGGAGAGACGAGCATTCTCGAAGAACTCGGAGGGAACGGCACCGGTCTTGTAATCGATGACGACGAGCTCGCCGTTCTCGTCGAGGTCGAGGCGGTCGATGATGCCACGCAAGGTGAGACGACCGATCCGTGCGCTGAGCTTGAGTTCCAAGCCCACCGTACGAACCGTTCGCGGGTCCTCGATTTCGAAATATCGCTCGACCAGTGTCTTGGCATCGCGATAGAAGCTGTCCCACTCCTCGTCAGTCAGTTCCAGTTCGGTGATGTCGGGGTGGGTTGCCATCTCGGCCCGGGCATCATCGAGGTCGGTCAGCGCGGCGTCGAGCAGCCGTTCGTCGGCCGGACGGCCGTGCAGGCGTTCGAGGGCCCTGTGAACCAGCGTGCCTTTGGTCATCGCAGGAGACGGTGGTTGGGGCAGCCGATCGAGGTAGCTGAACTTGAACGCGAGCGGACAGTCCTTGAAGGCGGAGACCGAACTTGGCGACAGGCTCGACGGCAGTTCGATGCCCATTGTCAAGATGTGCTGGTGCGTTGACGCAACCACATGACACTGTCGGGTTTGGCCATGGCTGTCTGCCAGTCATCGAGTTCGGCGTCCACTGTCGCCCTGTCGGGGAGTGTGGCGAGGATCTCGACGGTCAGGGCATCGGTTGGAAGATCGGGCATCCACGTGTCGCCGAGCGGATCCTGCTCGATCGGTTCGATCGGCTCTCGCATCAGGTACAGCTCGCCGGTGTCGACAACCCAGGACAAGGCGAAACGGGTACCAGCGGAATCGTGCCAGTCGCGACCGAACTCGACCTCGTCGGAGGTACGTCGGCGGGGGTCGGCGTCATAGAACTGTTCGATATCCATGGGCACAGCTTCGCACACCGATGACCACCAATCGGTCCCAAAGCTGGGTCAATGGGCCTTGCTTCCTGTCCGATACTCCGAGGCGAAGCGCAGGATGGAGGCCACGATCGTGTCGGGATCCTCGAGAGGCCCGAAGTGGCCGAGGCCAGGCATCACTTCCAGATGGCCGTTGATCAGCCCGTCGGCAACCAAGGCGGCGAATTGCGGTGTCAACGCGTTCGTCGTCTCGCCGCTGACGACCGCAACCGGGATCGCTATCTCTCCAAGTCGCCCAAACGCTCCGTGGCTCAGGCTCATCGAGTAGATCGCAGCCTCGACCTCCGGAGCGCACTTCAACGAGAAGCTCCCGTCGGATTCCTCGCGCAAGCCGTACTCGACGTACGGCGCGCAGGGCATCCGGGTGCAAGACGCCGAGCGGAGGGCGTGCGCCGTAGGAGGCCAAGGCCTGGTCGGTCGATTCCCACACGGCGCGTCGTTTGAGTGCTCCAGCGGCAAGGGGGTTGGCATCGGGATGCGGCAACGCAGCATCGAACGGGAACACGATTGGCTCGAAGCAGTAGAGGTACCCGAAAGCGTCAGGTCTGCGGAGTTGCGCGAGCAGTAATGCCGTGGCGCCCTTCGAGAGGCCGACGCCGAGGAGTTCCGGATTTCCGGAGATGCCCAGGGCATCGACAACCGTAAGGACGTCGTCGGCGAATCCTTCCCACGAGTATCCGTCGGGTGATGGATCACTTTCGCCTTGACCTCGGAAATCAAAGGACCACACGCGGCGTCCGGCGGCGACCAGCCGTTCGGCCACGGGTTTCCACGTCACGCCGTGAAACGCCGTTGCGTGCGCCAAGAGTGTCGGGTGGCCATCACCTCCCCAGTCCTGCACTGCGATGGAGACGGGCCCGGTCTCGATGCGTGACGGCTTCATCGTGGGCTTTGCGTGGCGATGCTGGGGCACCCGGTCATTGTGCCGCGCGGCGCTGCCGTTCTGCTCGGACCTCCGATTGGGCAGTCCGTAATCTGGGTAGATGGCAATGTCTGACGATGAGCTTTCACAACGTCAGACGATGCGCGAGGACGACGCCGCATCCAATGGTGAGGTTGAGAACGCCCACAATGCGGCCATCGCCGCCGGGGTGTCGGGTTACACCGATCCATTGACGGGGTTCTTCGTTTTCACGCGTGTGGCGCTCTTGGCGAACGGGAAGTGTTGCGGAAGCGGCTGTCGGCATTGCCCGTTCCCGGACGAGCCAAATCATGGGTCTACGGAAGTTGCGAGTTGATCCACGCATCGAGCGCGGGACCTGATTCCCAGCTCGAGATGAGCGCATAACGCGGCTCCGGACGTGGATGGCATACGACGTGCCACAACCGCTGGGTGTCGATGACGAACTGCGCGCCGCGGTGCAGGGGAATCCGGATCTCGGTGCCAGGATCGGGAAGGCCGTCTTCACCCTGTTCCATCAGGATCATGAAGCTTTCGGCGTTGCCGGAGAGTTCCAACCACGATCGCACGACCCATCCGCTGTCGTCGTCGTTGAAGCGGTTGTTGTCGTCGCGGTGGATCTGCAGCCGTGCAGCGTCGTAGTCCTGGGTACGCAAACGGATGATGCGCACGCGGCCGAAGTTGGCGTGTACGGACTGCACGTATCGTTTGATGCTGGGCGCGCGGTCGGCATTCGCGCAGAGTTGAAAGTCCTTGTCCGGACGTTCGTCGCCTGGAGACCAGAAGTTGGCGAGGTCGACGCCGCCAGAGCGCGATGCGATCGGCGCCCAGTCGGTGTCGCCACCCGACTTGTATTCGAAGTATTCGAGGTCGGCGTACTCATGCTCGGGGATCGGTGGATCGAGATCCTGCAGTACGACGTAGCCCGTTTCGGCTAACACGTCGAGGCGAGGGTGCGGGGTCTCCATCGGGATCGTGCTTGACCAATGCGGGGTCCGCAACCAGTGAGTCATCATCGTGACGGTCCAGTGTACGAACCGTAGGGTGTCGGGCGCTGAATGGTGTGACGTCGCCACCGGCTGGGGGTCAGCAGCAGTGCGCGGGGATAGTCCTCGAAGAGCCAGCGCGCGAAGTTGTTTCGCGTCCAGGGGCTCGCGTCGACAGCGCGCAGCGTTGCGGTGAGGGCGAGACGTGAGCCATTGAGCTGTTGGAGTCGTGTCGCGAAGCGTAAGTCCCGTCCGAGCGCTCGTTCGACGCGATGACGGTATGTCGTCGCGACCGCACCAGGGTGGTCGTCGGTCGATGAGCGATGCTGCGCGATCGAGTCGGCCGCGAGCATTCCCGTTTCGAGCGCTTGACCGATTCCCTCACCGGTCATCGGGTCCACCACGCCTGCGGCGTCGCCCACAAAGAGCGCTCGTCCCGAGCTCAGGCGATCGGGGTGGAAGTTGGTGGGAATGGGCCACGCCCGGTGACGATCGATCGGCTCTGCTGTCGTGCCGAGCACCTTCCGGATCGAGTCGCGCTCGAGCAGTTCGCGCCAGAGGGACGCGAGCCCCTTGCCAGTGGTCGCGGTGGATCGGAGCACGCCGAGGCCGACGTTGGCGCGTCCATCGGGCAGTGGGAAGATCCACGCGTATCCCGGCAGGAGGTCTCGTTCGAAGAGCACGGAGAGTCGGCGTTCTTCGACGCCCGAGAAGTACTGGCGGAACGCGTGCCACGTGCCCGGAACAGTTGCGGCATTGTCGAGGGCGCTGCTCGCGAGCGCCCGGCGAACGCTCGAGAAGTGCCCGTCGGCGGCCACGATGAAACGGGCGTGAACGTGTGTGCCGTTGTCGAGCACGGCGATAGCGCAATGGTCCTGCATGGCGACCGAGGTAAGCATTCGGCCTTCGTGGATTTCGATCCCATTGGAACGAGTCAATGCGACCAGCGCTGCATCGAGTTCAAGACGAGGCACGACACCCGCATGTTGGCCACCATCGGGCAGGCGCAGCTCGACTTCGCGACCATCTGGCCCGACGAGCAGGATGTCGCGCACTGGTTCATACGTCGTCAATGCCCCCAGATCGAGGCCGAGTGTCTCGAGGTGTCGTAACGCCGAGGTTGTCAGTCCGTCACCGCAGGTCTTGTCCCGCGGGAACCGCGCCTTGTCGAGGACGAGTACCCCGAGTCCGTGCCGCTGCGCCTGGATCGCTGCAGCCGTCCCGGCGGGGCCTGCGCCGACGACGAGAACTTCGACGTCCAGGTTGTTCGTTGGCGCCCCAGCGCCTCGTGTCATCATCGCCGACGACGGTACCTCCCATGCCCGGTTTGGTATCGGTTTGGCATCCGTTTGGCATCACCAGTGCGATTGGGGTCACAATCTTGGCCGCCACGGCGCAAAGCGACCGGCCGTGTCCGTACCTTCGCCAGATCACATCCCGTTACATCCGTTACTCCGTGGAGCGATCACTGATGAACGTCGCCGTCTGCGTCAAGCAGATTCCAGACCCGACCGTGCCCGGCGCCCTTGATGCCGGAAGTAAAACGATGAAGCGTGAAGGCAAGCTCATTCTCGACGAATCCGATAGCTATGGCGTCGAGATGGCGTTGCTGCTCGTTGCGGCAGCCGGGAGTGGCGAGGTCACGTTGATCTCGATGGCCCCGAATGGTGAGGTTTCGGGCTTGCGCACTGCGCTGGCGATGGGCGCTTCGAAGGCTGTGCTGATCTCGGACCCGGCGCTCGCTGGGTCGGACGCGCTGGGTACCGCAAAGGTCATCGCGAAGTCCGTCGAGCGTGTCGGCGACATTGACTTGGTGCTGACTGCTACAGAGTCAACGGACGGATACTCCGGCACGATTCCCGCACAGGTTGCCGAGCTGCTTGGCTGGCCTTCGCTGACCTTCGCCAAGAATGTCGAGATCGCCGACGGCAAGGTCACGATCCAACGGCAAACCGAAGCCGGATACGATGTCGTACAGGCTTCGTTGCCCGCCGTCGTGAGTGTGACAGCCGGTGTGGTCGAGCCACGGTATCCATCCTTCAAAGGGATCATGGCCGCGAAGAACAAGCCAGTGGATGCTGTGACGGCTGCTGATCTTGGCCTCGACTCCGTTGGTTGGGCGGGCTCCGGCCAGGAGATCGTGTCGATCACCGACGCGCCGCAACGTCAGGCCGGTACCAAGATCGAAGACGACGGCACTGCACACGAGCAGGTCGTCGCGTTCCTCGAGCAGCTCAAGCTCGTCTAGGGAAAAGGGATTGATGATGGCGCTTTCGAAGATCTGGGTGTATGCAGAGGCCGACGGCGACAAGCCCAATGCCGCGACGCTCGAATTGCTGACAAAAGCCCGTGAACTCGGCGGGACTGTTGAGGCTGTGCTCGTCGGTACGAACGCCGAAGCGCTGGCTTCGACCCTTGGCGAATACGGCGCGACCAAGGTCTTTGCCGTCGACCCGGGGTCGATGCAGGCTGGCGTGGTCGGAGCAGCGGCGTTGGCGGCGCTGGTCGAGACGCAGGGTCCCGACGTCGTGCTGTTCGCTCAGAGCTATGACGGTCGCGATGCTGTGTCGCGTTTGTCGGCTCGGCTGGACCGTACCGTGCTGACCAACGGCATGTCGTTGGCCGTCGATGGCGACACGTTGGTTGTCGGAACGGCAATTTTTGGTGGCAACACGCTCGTCGACACGAAGTTCACGGGTCCCAAGCCGTATCTCGCGGCGATTCGCCCGAAGTCGTTCGCGGCCGAGCCGAGCGGCGGTCCTGCAGCTGTTGTCGAGGTGGCGGGGTCTGGTGACCTCGGTCGTTCCGGCGAGACCCAGGTCTTAGAGCGCCACGTCGAGGAGCGCGAGGGTCCGAAGCTCGAAGATGCGACCGTGGTCGTTTCTGGCGGCCGGGGTATCGGCGCCAAAGAGAACTTCGACCCGTTCGTCGAGGAGTTGGCTCGCCTGCTTTCCGGAGCGTCGGGCGCGTCGCGCGCCATCGTCGACGCTGGATGGGTGCCTTATTCGAAGCAGGTCGGCCAGACCGGCAAAATCGTCAAGCCCAAGGTGTACATCGCGATTGGGATTTCTGGTGCGACGCAGCATCTGGTGGGGATGAAGGGCTCGGACAACATCATCGCGATCAACAAGGACGCCGAAGCTCCCATCTTCGGTGTGGCTGACCTCGGCATCGTCGGCGACGCATCAAAGGTTGTGCCGAAGCTGATCGAGGCCTTGAAAGCACGGAGCTAGCGACGCATCCCAAGCGAGCGGAACGTGTCGGGAGTGACCCGGCACGCTTGACGTTCGGTCGATCTGGGCTGATCAGTCGAGTTCGATGATGAGGGGCGTGTGGTCGGACGGCTGCTTCCCCTTGCGTGCGTTGCGATCGACAATTGCCCAAGTGCAGCGTCGAGCGACGGGCTCGGTCGCGTAGGCGAGGTCGATCCGCATACCGCGTCCCTGGTGGAATGCACCGCCGCGGTAGTCCCAATAGGTGAAGAGGCCGTCTTCTTCATAGTGCTGGCGGAACACGTCGACGAGTCCCCATGCACGAAGCGCAGCCAGTGCGGCCCGTTCGGGTTCGCTGACGTGGGTCGCGCCGACGAAGGCCTCCATGCTCCAGACGTCGCGGTCGTCGGGAGCGACGTTGAAGTCGCCGAGGATGACGTAGGGATCGCTGGGAGTGCACGTCATTGCGATCCACTCTCTGAGCACATCGAGCCAGACGAGCTTGCGCTCGTAGTGCTCTGTTGCCAGCTCGCGACCGTTGGGCACATAGACCGATGAAACCGTGACACCGCCACACGTCGCGGTGATCAGGCGGGCATCACCTTCGTAGGGATCAGTGAGGGTGCCGAATCCACTCGATACATCGTCGATGCCGACACGCGAGAGGATTGCAACGCCATTCCACTGTCCTTGACCATGGTGGACACTTTCATAGCCCAGCGCGGAGAACGTCAGGTGGGGAAATGCCCGGTCGGTCATCTTCGTTTCCTGCAGGCACAGCACATCGGGCGCGGCGGTGCTGATCCACTCCTCGACGCGCGGAAGCCGAGCCTTCAGGGAATTGACGTTCCAGGTGGCGATGCGCACAGGTGCCTCGGCTATCTCGAAGCGTCGGAAATCAGGGACTGCAGCGTAGCGAGACGTTGCGAGAGCAGCTTTGCATCGGCATCGCTTGCGGTGAGCGTGATGTGTCCCACCTTGCGGCCTGGACGAGCTGCTTTGCCGTAGTCGTGAAAATGAGCACCGGGAATAGCGAGCACATCGTGACGGTCCGGCATGCCACCGATGCAATTCACCATGACACTCGCGCCGCGTGCGTCGGTGACTCCGAGCGGCAGGCCGAGGATTGCACGCAGGTGATTCTCGAACTGGCTCGTGACTGAACCCTCGATCGTCCAGTGGCCCGAGTTGTGTACCCGTGGCGCCATTTCGTTGGCGAGTAACGCCTCTCCGTGTTGGAAGAGCTCGATTGCCAGCACACCTCGGTAATCGAGGTGCTCCATGGTGCGTGTGGCGATCGACTGTGCCGCATCGACGAGCTCGGGTGTCAACAACGGCGCCGGTGCGCGACTCACTCGCAAGATGCCATTGCTGTGCGTGTTCTCGGTCAATGGCCACACGACTGTCGAGCCGTCGACGCCGCGGGCGCACAGGATCGACAGTTCGCGCGTGAAGGGAACAAGTGCTTCCAGGATGAGAGCCGCACCGCCCAGTTCGTCCCACGCCGCCGGGATTTCACCAGGAGCGCTGAGTACGACCTGGCCCTTTCCGTCGTAGCCGCCGCGCCTCGTCTTGAGGATTGCGGGAAGTCCGAGCTCTTCGACAGCTCGTCGCAGCTCATCGAGCGAATCGACCTGACGGAATGGAGCGACGGCGACACCTAACGACGTGAACATCGTCTTCTCCGCCAACCGATCCTGCGAGACGGCCAACGCGCCCACAGGCGGATACACGGGTGTGAGTGAGGTCACCAGTTCCGCAGATGTTGCCGGAACACCTTCCCACTCATAGGTCGTGACGGTGGCCCCTTTGGTGACTTGCTGCAACGAGGCGGCATCGTCGAGTGTTCCGATGACCAATGACCCCACAGAACCGGCGGGCGCGTCGGGATTGGGATCAAGGAAGGAGACCGTGACACCGAGTGGCAACGCAGCGAGGCCCAACATGCGACCCAGCTGTCCCCCTCCAAGTACTGCGACCTTTGTCACGGCCAGAAATCCCCTTGGTCGACGGCCGACGTTGGCGTGAACGCTAATCGGCTCGGGGCACGGTGATGCCCCCCGCTAGGCTTCTCGGTGCGACACCGGCGTCGCCTGTAACGGACCCCCCACCCCTCTCTACCCCCTAGACACGGTCAGTTGGTGTGGAAGTGGCGGTCGTGGGCGAGCGTCGAGAGGCTCTCGCCCGTTTCACGCCGGCCCCTTTTCACTCGCGACGAGGAGCACCATGACGCGCCATCTCACTCCTGCTCGAGCCCGCGCCGAGCTCGACAGCTGCGGTATCGGATTTGTTGCTCAGTCGAGTGGCGAGTCGTCGCGCGCGATTGTCGAGCTTGCCCTCCAAGGTCTCGCTGGTGTCCGTCACCGCGGCGCGATCGCTGCCGATGGCGTTTCGGGCGATGGCGCGGGTCTTCTCGTGCCGATCCCGAAGGCTTTCTTTGCAAGGGTCGCCAAGCAGGATCTCGGTGTCGAAGTTGACGCTTCGCAGGTCGGTGTCATCACGGCCTTCTTCGACTGTGATGATGCGGCGTCGCGCTCGGTCGCACAGCGCAACGTGGCGAGCGCGCTTGAGGCCGAGGGTATCGATCTGTTGGGGTGGCGTGCCGTACCCATCGACGAGTCCCACATCGGTGCCGCGGCCCGTGTCGAGATGCCGGCGATACTCCACGGCATCCTCCGCAGGCCAACGGATTCTGATGGCCGGGGCGTCAACGATGATGATGTCGAACGGCGGTGCTATCGGGCGCGCCGAGCAGCAGAGCGGCAGTGCATCTCCGACGGCGTGCGGCACTACTTCGCAAGTTGGTCATTCCTCACCGTCACGTACAAGGCGCTCGTGATCAGTGACCGGCTGCAGCCGTTCTATGACGACCTCGGCGCCGAGGACTTCATCGCACCGTTCGCGATCTTCCACTCTCGATTCTCGACAAACACTGCTCCGGCATGGGAGCGCGCGCAGCCATTCCGCTTCCTCTGTCACAACGGAGAGATCAACACGATCGACGGCAATATCCGGCGCATGGAGGCACGCGGTCGGCTCGGTACGGTTGAGGTCGGTCTCGGCCCTGAAGACGCGTTCCGTCCACTGTTCGACGAGTACGACTCTGATTCAGGCAGGCTCGACAATGCCGTCGAGCTCCTCACTCGCGCCGGGCGTGATGTCCGACATGCCGTTGCCATGTTGGTGCCCGAAGCGTGGGAAGGGCATCGTGAGGTTGCGCCAGGTGTGCGCGACTTCTACCGCTACCACGCCAGTTTCTCGGACCCATGGGACGGGCCTGCCGGCCTTGTTTTCACCGACGGCACGCGCGTTGGCGCATCGCTTGACCGCAACGGACTACGCCCGCTGCGTTGGCTTCAGTGCGACGATGGTCTGGTCGTGGTGGCATCAGAGGTTGGTGCTGTGCCACTCAGCGGCCACGGCAAGATCCGACGTGGGCGTCTCGGTCCGGGACAGATGCTCTGTGTGGACCCGGACGCGGGCGGATTGCTCCACGACCAGGACATCAAGGGCGACCTCGCACGCCAAGCACCGTATGGCCGTTGGGCTGCCGACGGGCTCCTGTCACTTCCTCTCGGTCGGGCCATTTCGGCGCCTCCTGACCCTGACGTTCTCACGCGCGCCCAGCGCGCCTTTGGGCTCACCAAGGAGGATGTGACCATGGTGCTCAAGCCCATGGCCACCGATGCCAAAGAGCCGACGTTCTCGATGGGTGACGACACGCCGTTCGCCGCGGTGTCGCGCCGCAGTCGTCCCGTGTTCCACTTTCTCAAGCAACGCTTCGCCCAAGTGAGCAATCCTCCGATCGATCATTTGCGCGAACGGCTCGTCATGTCGTTGCGAACCTGCCTCGGGCCTCGCCAACCGTTGTTGACCGAACGCCCCGAGGCGGCACGCCTCCTCGAACTGCCGACCTTCTTCCTGTACCCAAACACGGTTTCGGAGTTGTTGGATGCCGAGCAAGCGGTGTTCGCAGCCGTCGAGCTCGACGCTACCTTCGACGTCAGCGATGGGGCAGGCGGTCTTGAAGCAGCGTTGGAACGCATCTCGCTCGAAGCGCTGCACGCGATCGAGGGTGGAGTGGGAATCATCGTGATCTCCGATGGACGGGTCAGCGATGAGCGCGTTCCTGTGCCGTCGCTCCTTGCCCTGGGGGCTGTGCATCATCGCTTGATCGATTCGCATGTCCGTCAGCTGGTTTCGCTCGTGGTGGACTCCGGCGATGTGCGCGACGTACATGGCGTTGCATGCCTGTTGGGCTATGGCGCCGACGCGGTGTGTCCGCGGCTGGCACTCGAAAGCGTCGCGGCGATGGCCGACGACGACCAGCTGGGCGAGTTGCACTCCGCAGATGCCCAGGCGAAGTACCAGGCCGGCGTCGAGGACGGCGTGCTGAAGATCTTCGCCAAGATGGGCATTTCCACTGTCGAGGGGTACCGTTCGGCGCAGATTTTCGAAGTCATCGGACTTGGCCCATCGGTGATCCATCGGTGCCTGCGCGAGACGACGTCGACTGTCGGCGGTATCGGATTCGCCGAGCTCGGGCTCGACGCATTGAGTCGGCATCAGGAGGGATTCGCGGCTGACGTTGCTCAGCTTGACGAGCCAGGCTGGGTTCGATTCCGCAAGCGTGGCGGTGACTATCACGCCAACAATCCCGAAGTTGCTGACGGTATACATGCCGTGGCAGGTGTGGAGACTGAAGCAGCGGCAGCGACGCTGAACCGAAGCGACGTAGCACCGACAAGGGCAGCGCGATCGGATCGCGGGTGCTGGAACATGCAGGTGGTCCCTCGTCAGCATCGGAGACCATTGCTCCTCTCGGATCATTGCAGCCGGCGCCGCCCGAGGAGCAGGGAAGCGTCATGATTCTGGGTCCGGCGTCGATCATCGAACCGGTGCCGGCAGAGTTGATGGCCAGGCCCGATCCCGTTGATCTTCGCGCCGCGCACGTGTTGCAGCGAGCCGTCAAGGATGGTCGTTCCGACTTGTACGACCAGTTCCGCAACCTTGTGGAGAGCCGACCGACCACGGAGTTGCACGACTTGCTGGAGATTCTTCCGGCAGGCAGTCCGATCCCGCTGGACGAGGTCGAGCCCATCGAGGCGATCACACGTCGCTTCTCCACGGGTGCCATGTCGCACGGTTCGCTGAGCAAGGAGGCCCACGAGACGATCGCTGTCGCGATGAATCTCATCGGCGGCAAGAGCAACTGCGGCGAGGGCGGCGAGGATCCCGCGCGTTTCCGAACCCGAGGCCAAGCGGTAGACAAGAACTCCAGGATCAAGCAGATCGCGTCGGGGCGCTTCGGGGTAACACCCGAGTATTGCGCCTTTGCCGATGAGCTGAACATCAAGATTGCTCAGGGCTCCAAGCCTGGTGAAGGTGGCCAGCTCCCGGGACACAAGGTGAGCGCTGAGATCGCGCGCTTGCGCCATACCCAGCCTGGTGTCGGTCTGATCTCGCCACCGCCGCATCACGACATCTATTCGATCGAGGATCTCGCGCAATTGATCTTTGATCTCAAGCAGGTCAACCCGCGAGCAGCAGTGTCGGTGAAGTTGGTCGCCGAAGCCGGCATTGGAACGATTGCAGCGGGTGTCGTGAAGGCGCTTGCGGACGTGGTTCAAGTTTCGGGCGCGAATGGTGGTACGGGGGCATCGCCATTGTCGTCGATCAAACACGCGGGCATGCCCTGGGAGCTCGGCATCGCAGAGACGCAACAGGCACTCGTTGAAAACGCGCTGCGCGATCGCGTGCGTCTTCGTGTCGACGGCGGGTTCAAGACAGGTCGCGATGTGCTCGTCGCCGCGCTCCTCGGTGCGGATGAGTACTCGTTCGGCACAGCCGTGATGATCGCCGAGGGTTGCATCATGGTACGAGCCTGTCATCGGGATACGTGTCCGACGGGCATCGCCACGCAGCGCACGAATCTGCGCCGCAAGTTCGCAGGGACACCTGAAGGTGTTGCGCAATACCTCCTGTTCGTCGCAGAGGAGGTGCGATCTCTGCTCGCACAGAACGGCCTGCGTTCCCTCGATGACGCGATCGGGCGGGTTGAGCTCCTCACACAGCAGCGTGACGGGGGATACGCGTACCGATTCGTTGGACCTGGCGCCCTTGTTGTGCATGCCGGGCGATGCCGCCGCGCCGCGGCACTTTGTTGCGGGTATGCCGATCCAGCGTCCACGCTCGGAACTCGACGAGCAGCTGTACCTGGATGCATTCGGAACATTGTGGGAAGGCGGCGAAATTACGCTCGACTACACGATCACCGGAGCGGACCGTGCAATCGGCGCCTCGTTGGGTGGCGCTATCGGCCTGGAATGGGGAAGGTCGTTACCGGCGGGTTCGGTCAAGGCGCGGTTCACCGGCACGGCAGGACAAAGCTTCGGTGCCTTCCTGGCTGATGGGGTCACGCTCGACCTCATCGGCGAGGCCAACGACTACGTCGGCAAAGGTCAGGGCGGGGGTCGGATCGTGGTGCGACCACCAGCGGATGACGCGGGCGATCCAGTCTTGGCGGGCAACACCGTGTTGTACGGCGCGACCGGCGGCCAGCTCTTCGTAGCAGGTCGGGTTGGTGAGCGCTTCGCAGTTCGAAACAGTGGTGCGACGGCCGTCGTCGAAGGCACCGGTGACCATGCGTGTGAGTACATGACGGGCGGGACGGTCCTGATACTCGGCCCGTTCGGATACAACCTCGGGGCTGGCATGACCGGTGGTCGGGCGTTCATCGTCGACGAAGAAGCGCTCTTGGCCGCCAGGCTGAATCGCCAGCTCGTCGACGCGGTCGCGCCCGATGATGAGGAACTCGCGGAGGTGAGGGAACTGCTGGAGGAGCATCGTGGGCTCACCGGTTCGCGTCGTGCGGCGGAACTGCTTGCGGACTGGCAAGCAACGAGCCGCTTTCTCTGGCGTGTCGCGCCGCTATCGGAGGTGGTTCGGATCGAACGTGCCAATGAGGGGTTGCTCGGCGCATCACGCTGAGTGGGAGTGCTGATCGCCATGGGGGAGTGGCTCTGGGTCAACGGTTCGTGCCGGATACCGCTGGACGAGTTGGAATGGCGGTTCAGTAGTTCAGGCGGTCCGGGTGGCCAGCATGCCAATACGTCGAACACGCGCGCCGAGGTGCGGTTTGACATTGCTGCTTCGAGGTCGCTCGGTCCCCGCCAACGCGCAAAGTTGCTCGAGCGGTTGGGGCCGGTGGTGCGAGTCGTGGCGTCCGATGAACGGTCGCAGGTGCGCAACCGTGAGCTGGCGATCACCCGGCTGCGGGACCGGCTGGCGGAAGGATTGAGAGTTGAGCGGACGCGCCAGGCGACGAAACCGTCGAAGGCGGCGAAGGCCCGGCGACTCGACGAGAAGCGTCGCACTGCCGACCGAAAAGCGCAGCGTCGTGGCCCTCGAGATGACCAGGACTAGCGCTGCCGCTGCGCGATCCACGTGACAAAGCTGTCGATGCCCGCAATGGTGTGCTCGGCGCGGATGGACGAGAAGATCTCGAAGGCATGTGAGGCGCCTGGCAACTCGGCGTAGACGACTGGCGCTTCCGACGTGCTACGCAATGCTCCGACGAAACTGCGAGCCTGCTCGACTGGCACCAGGTTGTCGTGTGTGCCGTGGATGACAAAGAAGGGCGGCGCATCCTTTGTGACATGGCTGATTGGTGACGCACGCAATAAGGCTTCGGGGTTGTCCATGGCAACGGGTCCGAGCACGACTCGCTTGAAGCGTGCGGAGATCCGGCGGCTGATCCTGCTGCGTTCGTCAGGTCGGAAGATCGTGGTCATGTCATAGACGCCATAGAGCGGGACAACCGCAGTCACCGAGGTGTCGGTTTCCTCGAAACCAGGTTGGAACTCTGCTTGGTTCTCGGTGAGTCCCATGAGAGCGGCAAGGTGGCCACCGGCCGATCCGCCGGTGACGACCACAATGTCCGGGTCGCCGCCGAACTGTGCGATGTTCGCCCGAACCCATGCGAGCGCGAGCTTGCAATCAATGAGATGTTCGGGGAAGTACGCCTGCGGACTCAGACGGTAGTTCGCGGTCACGCAGATCCAGCCCTTTGCCGCGAGGTGCAACATGAGGGGGAGCGCCTGTTGATTCTTGCTACCGATGACCCAGGCGCCCCCGTGGATCTGCAGGAGCACGGGCGCACCGACCACGACGTCGCGAGGTCGGTAGACGTCGAGAAGGTGCTGACGCCCGAAACCATCCGCGTAGCGGATGTTGCGGATTCGTTGTACACGTCTGGGACGCATCGGAAAGGGAAGGAGGATGCGGCGTATTCGTCTGAAGCGATGCGAGGCCGGAGGAGCGTCACCCGGTAAATGCATCGGGGCGAGGGCATCGGCGATGACGCGGCGAGTGCGTGTGGCGACGACGATGAGGCGCAAGAGCCCGGTCGCGGAGAGGGCGATGAGCGCGAGGCCAACCCATCCCGGCCATCTGTCGAGTGCACCGGACGCGACGAATCCCGCGGGAAGCAGGAGGTGCCCGAAGAGCAAGAACAGCGCGAGCTCGCCGGTCAACCACCCTGCCACGAAGCTTGGAAGAAACAGCTGCCAGTGTTTGCTTGGGCGCATGGCGTTTGTTGTCAGAGCAACGCTGAGTACTCCAACAACGATGAAAAACCATGACATACCGATATTGTGCCGCGTCGGGAGGCTGTCAGCCGCCGAAGATGCTTGTCTCGCGTAGGGCCGGATCAACATCACGGCGAATGAAGCACTCGTAGCCGAATGATTCTCTGAAGATGGCGTCCGGCAGCTGCAGGAAGAACGAGTCGCTGCTGATCTGGCTGCCATGTGCACGCATCGCAGCGCGTTTCTGCTCCGCGAACGCACGCACGTCGACTGTTGTCGTGATGAGCGATTCCGAGACGCCGAGTTCAAGCTCGTCGAGGTCGGGAATTTCGACACCCTCAGGGATTGCATCTGGGGGAATGCCGGCGAGTAGGCGTCTGACGTGGTCCCGATTGACAACCGACTCGTAGATCCGCGGCGTACCGGCCAAATGTGCCGCGGCTATCCCGACGCGATGCACCTGGATGTGATCGGGGTGCCCGTAGCCGCCGCGGTCGTCATAGATCGTGAGGACGTCGGCGTGCTCCTCGCGCAAGATGTCTGCGAGCTGTCGCGCAGCAGTGTCGACTGAGGCTTGCCAGAACGCCTCAGGATGGTCGTTTGTCGGCTCATGCATCATTCCTGAGTCCCGGTACCCCAGGTATGCGACGCGAGCAACACCGAGAATCTCCGCCGCGGCCTCGACTTCCTGTACGCGCCGATCGGCGAGCGTCTCGTGGAGGCCGAGGTAATCAGGTGGAACCTCGCCGACCTCCCCCCGTGTAGCGAGTACCAGAACGACGCGATGGCCTTCTGCCGCAGCGCGGGCCATCACGCCGCCCGTGGCGATTGACTCATCGTCAGGATGTGCATGAAAGGTCACGAGGGTCTTTGCCATGCCGCGAGTCTTGCTCGTCGGTGCTGCTGGTCTTGTCAGGAGCGGGCGGCACCACTACCGTGACGAACGTCACAACACTAAGGGGGATGGATGCTCGCTTTCCGGTGGCGTTCGTCGACAGTTGGATTGCTGCTCGTAACATTGGTTTTGGGTTCCATCCTTGGCGTCGGTTCGTCCGAGCCGGCGGATGCCCAGGGGACAACTGATCCTGGTATCACAGATACCGAGATTCGCGTCGGTGGTGTCGCCTCGGTAACCAACCCGATCAACGGTCCGTACGCGTCCTCCTTCGACGGCGTCCAGGCATACTTCGACATGGTGAACGCGGCTGGTGGCGTCCACGGACGCAAGCTCCGCCTTGTTGCTCGCCGCGATGACAAGATCGCTGCGAATGCGCAGGAGGTGCAGGGTCTCCTCGAGCAGGACAAGGTGTTCGCAGCCTTGCCGATGGCAACGATCTTCTCGTTCAGTGGGGCAAAGCTCCTCGCTGAAAAAAATGTTCCAGCGTTCGGGTGGGGAATCAACGCCGAATGGACCGGACCCGAGAACCTCTTTCAGTTCGGTGGGATCAACTGTTTTTCCTGCACCTACCCGGCGTTTCCAATGGTCTCGAAACTGGCCGGGAAGAAGAAGATCGGTGTTGTGGCCTATGGCGTCGCGAACTCGAGCGACTGCGCGGAGATGATCGTCCAATCCTACAAGCGCTATCCGACCGCAGAGGTTGTGTACGTCTCGAAGAGCCTGGCATTTGGTGTCACTGATCTCTCGGCAGAGGTCAAGGCTATGAAGGATGCAGGCGTCACGATGGTGAACCATTGCATTGACCAGAACGGAGCACTGTCTCTTGCGAAGGAGATGCGCAAGCAGAACCTGAAGGCCATTCAGCTCCTGCCCAACGCCTATGACCACAAGTTCATGCGGGCGAATGCCGCCTTTCTTGCAGGCTCATTGATTCTGGTGCAGTTCGCCCCATTCGAGTTCAAGCCGCAGCCGACGGGTTTGAAGCTCTTCAACAAATGGATGAAGAAGAAGAACTTTGAGCGGAACGAAATCTCGATGGTGGGCTGGATGAGCGCAAATCTTTTCGTCAAGGGATTGGAGGCGGCCGGGCGCAAGGTCACGCGCGCCTCGCTGATCGACGTCCTCAACACGAAGTTCACCAAGGACACGATGCAGGGACTGGCACCGGGAACCCAAACCATCAAGCACACCACCGAGCGCCAAAACTTGTGTATCGCGATGGTCAAAGTGGCTGCAGATGGTGCATTCCTGCCATGGCAGACCCGTCCGAGAAAGCCATTCCTGTGCTGGGACGCTGAAACGCCCGGTGTTCCGAAGGCCACAATCCACCGCTGAGACCGCGGTGACGCGACAATCCCTCAACTTCTCGTCTCGGGAGGCCGAATGAGGCATCGAGGGGGAGGTTGCGGTGTTGCGTACTTGGTCATGGATCATGGCTGTCGGGATGTCGGTTGCCGCATTCGCCGTCACGTCGGCGGGGGCTAGCGCGCCCTATGCCTCCTCGATCGAGGAACGGGTCGGTGTTCGAACGGCGCGCAAGACGGTGCCGGGTGTGACTGATACCGAGATTCGCGTTGGTGGTGTCGCATCGATCACAAACGTCACGAATGGCCCGTACGATTCGGTCAATGACGGGGTGCAGGCGTACTTCGACATGGTCAACAGCTCCGGTGGGGTGCACGGACGTCGGTTGAACTTCGCCGTCCGCCGGGACGACAGGACTGCTGCGAACGCGCAGGAGGTCCAGGCGCTGTTGGATCACGACAATGTGTTTGCGGTTCTGCCGGTGGCCACGATCTATTCGTTCAGTGGAGCGCGTGAACTCATCGATCGGTCGGTCCCAACATTCGGGTGGGGGATCAACGATGAGTGGGCGGGCCCCAAGAACCTGTTCGGTATCAATGGAAGTCGCTGCATTACCTGTCCGTACCCGACGACGCCGATGCTCGCGGAGCTGGCCGGGAGGGACAAAGTAGGAGTCTTGGCCTATGCGGTCGCCAACTCCAAAGACTGTGCTGTGAATCGCAAGCGGGCATTCGAGAAATATCCAACCGCCAAGGTTGCCTATTTCTCGACGAGCGTGCCATTTGGCCAAACCGATTTCTCTGCTGAGGTCCGAGCGATGAAGCGCGGCTGGCGTCACCTTGATCTCGCACTGCATGGACCAAAATGCGGCGCTGTCGCTTGCTCGGGAAATAAAGAAACAGGATCTGGCTGCCATTCAGCTGTTGCCCAACGGCTATGACCATGCGTTCATGCGGGCCAACGCCTACCTTTTGGCCGGTTCCCTGGTGCCGGTGCAGTTCGCGCCGTTCGAGACGAGACCCATTCCAGAAGGAATCAAGCTGTTCGGAACATGGATGAACAAGCGTGAGTATCCCAAGAATGAGATCTCCCTCACCGGATGGATGAGCGCGCACATCTTCGTCGCTGGGCTACGCGAGGCCGGACGGCAGGTCACACGGGCATCACTCATCGACGCCCTCAACAAGGCGAAATTCGAGAACGACACGATCCAGGGGATCCTGCCGGGCGTGCGGACGATCAACCACACCCGGCGAGCGGGTCTTGCCTGTGTATCGGTTGTCAAAGTCGCGGGCGACGGGAGCTTCAAGCCGTGGAAGACGCGCCCGGGCAAGCCGTTCCTCTGCTGGGATGCCGACGCGAACGAAACGCCGACCCGGACGATCTACCGCTAGGGCGCCAGGTTCTCGCTGCGGCGAGTCGCCTGCGACTTTCCTATACTCCGTGGGTTTTGTGAGGGGTATCGCCGTCCGTTCGATGGGAGATCTGTGGGCTTGCTGCAAGCGGTCGGCATTTCGAAGCACTTCGCCGGCATTACCGCGCTCAGTGATGTCTCGCTTGACGTCGAGCCTGGCGAGTTGGTCGGTCTGATCGGTCCGAACGGCGCTGGGAAGACGACGTTCTTCAACTGCTTGTTCGGGATCTTGCGACCCGACGGCGGACGGGTCATGTTCGATGGAGCCGACATCACGGCGCTGCCGACGTTCCAGCGCGCTCGTCTTGGTTTTGGGCGCACATTCCAGCGTATTGAGGTATTCGCAGGGATGACCGTTCGAGACCATTTGCTCGTTGCGGAGCGGGCGCGTCGCCGGGATGGCTCGTTGTGGAAAGACCTGCTGAACCGCGGGGGTCCAAGCAAGGATGAACAAGAGCGTGCGAGCGCCACGCTTGCGCTACTGAAGCTCGAAGCGGTGGCTGACCGTCCGATCGAGTCGCTCAGCCTCGGCATTGCGCGACTCGTCGAGCTAGGTCGAACCCTGATGACCGAACCCAAGCTGCTGCTGCTCGACGAACCGTCATCGGGCCTGGATCGGTCCGAGACACACGAGATCGCCGAGATGCTCCGTGACATCCAGAAGGAGCGGGGCACGGCGATCCTGCTCGTGGAACACGACGTCGAAATGGTGCAGAGTCTGGCGAATCGGTTGTTCGTCCTCGACTTCGGCACGCTTATCGCGTCCGGACCCACCGACGACGTGCTGAGTAACCCAACCGTCCGCCGAGCGTATCTCGGAGAGACCGTATAGCACTCCAAAAGCTGCGCACGTCGCGCGACGTAACAATCCGAACGCCGGTTGTGCCGACGCTAGATTCGTTCACAAGGATGACAAGGAGTTGTCGTGTCCAGTTCTGTCCCCCGCTTCGCCGATCTCCAGGTCGGTGACAAGTGTTCGCCCCTCGTCGTGGAGAACCTCACACGTACCAATTTCGTTCGGTATGCCGGGGCATCGGGTGACTTCAACCCCATGCACCACGACGACACCATCGCCACGTCTGTGGGCAACCCGTCGGTGTTCGGCCACGGAATGCTCACAGCCGGGTTGATGGGCCGAGTCCTCACCGACTGGTTCGGTCCGACAGCGCTTCGCAAGTTCGGCGTGCGTTTTTCCAAGCAGGTCTGGCCGGGTGACACGTTGACGTGTGCCGCTACCGTGACCGGCAAGCGCGAGGAAGATGGCGTCGCCCTCGTCGACCTTGAGTGCTTGGTCGAGAACCAACGCGGCGACGTGTGCTTGAACGGAACTGCCGTCGCCGTGGTTGAGAAGTAGGGGATCCGATGTTGCTCGAAGGAAAGGTTGCCGTCGTCACCGGATCGGGCCGCGGGATCGGACGTGAGCTGGCGCTGTGCTTGGCTCGCGAGGGTGCCCATGTCGTTGTCAATGACGTGGGTGTGAGTCTCGATGGGCGCGGTACGCAAGACGATCCAGCGATGCAGGTCTGCAAGGAGATTGAGGCCTTCGGTGGTCGTGCAGTTCCGAACTACGATTCCGTCAGCGATTTCGCCGGCGCCGAGCGCATGATCGGCACTGCGGTTGATGCATTCGGCACCATCGACATCCTGGTCAACAATGCCGGGATCGTGCGCGACCGGACGCTGGTGAAGATGTCCGAGGACGACTTCGACGCCGTGATCGCCGTGCATCTCAAGGGCAGCTTCAATACCGCTCGCCACGCTGCGCCCATCATGAAGGACAAGGGCTACGGCCGCATCATCAACATCACCTCTTCGGCCGGACTTCGTGGGAACTTCGGGCAGACGAATTACGGCGCCGCAAAAGCGGGGCTTATGGGGATGACGTTCGTCTGGGCCCTGGAGCTCGGTAAGTACGGTGTCACCGTGAACGCGTTGGCACCGGCAGGCGCGACGCGCATGACGGCGAGTCTCTTCGAGCGAAGCGGTACCGAGCCCCCTCCGGAACAAGATCCTGCGTTGAATGCGCCCGTTGTTGCCTACTTGGCATCCGAGCGCGCCGCTCATGTGAACGGTCAGATTTTCGGTCGCACCGACTACGCCTACACGCTGTTCCAACATCCCAAGCAGATCGCATGGATGTGGCGTGATGGCGGTTGGCAGCCCGATCAAGTCGCCGATCACTTCGACGAAACGCTCGGGCAACACCTTCAGCATGTCGGCATGGTGATGCCCAAGGGCATGGAGGCCTGAGCTAGTACCCGAGCAGCGTGGCCGGGTTCGTGCACGCCATTTGGCGCACTGCCGAATCTGTCACGCCACTCGTCACCAGCGCTTCGGCGAAGTGGTGCAGCCCGCGAGCCGGTTGCACCATCGGCGCCCGAGCCTAAACCGCTGCTCAAGACGACGTGGTCGGTCCCGATTGCGCGAATGAATGCTCCAGCTTCTGTGGGTGCTCGCGTCGCGTCGTTGCCGATGAACGTCTTTGCGGTGATCTCGATCGTTGCGCCAAGGGCGACGAGTTCGATGCATTGGTCGGCGGTGAGAAGCTCAGTGGCGTTCGTGACGATAATCCTGCCCTTGCCGGCGAAGGCTTTGGCAACGGCGTAGCTCTCGAACTGCGAGATGTGTCCAGTGGCAAGGATCGCGTCATGCTGGGCGACAAGCGCCATCACCTCGTGCGTGTGGTAGAGCAGCTCACCGGTTTCGTCGTCGCAGACAGCGATCGGCGGTGCCGAAGCCGCCGGATTCCCAGGGACGCCGATGCGTGCTTCGCCGCGAACTCCGACAGTTGGGAGCGACACGATCTTTGCGCCGCCTCGCAATGCTGCTTCAACAGCCGCTGGATTGATTCCGCCGATCTCCCGCTCGCAGGCAACGCTGCCGAAGACGGCGATATCGGGGACCACCGCCGCGACCACGTTGGCGACGAGCACAGTCGGGCACTCCAGGGCAGGTGAGGACGATTGCCCGAAAGCGTGCCGCTGCGGCGTCGGTCGCTGCTGCAAGGGCGTCGACCGGGTCCGTGCTATACGGAAACCCACAATTGCAATGCAGATCCGCTGCGCCGACAAGGTCGACCTTCTCGAAGGCGGCGAGATCGACGAGTTGAAGGGTTGCGGCGTGTTCTCGTGGGTTGCCTTCTCGCCCCATGACTCCCGCTCACGAACGCCTAGCAGTGGCGATTCCGCAGGTCATGATAGGTGCGCAGCATGTTGAGCCGCGGTTCATTCGTGCCGCGTCGGAGGTTCGGGAGCCTCTTTGGCCGTCGGCGCGCGGTCGAATCCCGGCTCCAAGTGCTCGTTGGTTGGCCGGTACAGTTGGGAGCCCCATATTCGAGATGAACAGGCTTGCTTCGTGACGTCACTTGCCCGAAAATCCGTTCCCGCTCCCGGCGAGGCTCCGATGCCGGCGGAGAACGCCGCTGCTTTGTTGCGGCGTAACGCCACGGATCCGACGATCCGCGACCGGCCCGCGGTGAAGTTCGCAGATCGCACGTGGACCCACGCTGAGTACGTTGCCGAGTCGGTACGTTGGGCCAACCTGTTCCTGGCGCACAAGCCAGAGGACCGAGCGCTGCACGTTGCGGTGCTGCTCGACAACACTCCCGATTATCTCTTCGCTCTCGGAGGCGCGGCGCTTTCCGGATCCGCAGTTGTTGGTCTGAACCACACTCGCCGCGGTGAACATCTCCTTCGCGACATCACGCACACGCACTGCGGTCTGGTCATCACCGAGCCGCGCCATCTACACCTGTTGGAATCGATTGCCGACGAGCTACCTGGCGGTCGCGATGCCCTCCTGGTGACGTCGCGCGACGCCGAGCCCGACGATCCGCCGGTCACGTTTGGTGCGTCGCTCGACGAAGTGCTTGCGCAGATGTCGACGGACGACCCGGGTGTGGTGCCGGATCCCGACGCGATCTGGGGTCTCATCTTCACGTCCGGCACCTCGGACGCGCCGAAGGCTGTGATCTGTTCGCAGCGCCGTCTTCTGGTCACCGGCGCGCGTATGGGCATCATCATGGAGCTGGGTCCCGACGACGTTGGATACGTCTGCATGCCGCTGTTCCACTCGAACGCGCTGATGGTCGGTTGGGCACCGTCAATTGTCTACGGCGCATCGGTCGGGCTGGCTCGAAGATTCTCGGCGTCGCGTTGGCTGAGCGACATCCGCCGCTACGGAGCCACCTATTTCAACTACACCGGCAAGCCCTTGGCCTATGTGCTCTCGACGCCGGAGCTTCCCGACGACGCCGTGAATACCCTGCGCGTTGCGTTTGGCAACGAGGGTTCGCCTGAACTCGTCGACAACTTCGCCCGTCGCTACGCGGTGGACGTGATCGATGCGTATGGCGCGACCGAGGGTGGTGTCGCTGTCAACCGCGACGCGCTCGACGGGGGAGCGACCGAACGTGCGGGGGCGCTCGGCCAAGCCGGTGAAGCCGTCAAGGTCGTCGATGCGGAGGGCGTCGAGTTGCCCTACGCGCGTTTTGATGCCGATGGTCGGCTCCTCAACGCGGATGAATGTGTCGGAGAGATAGTCAACACGGCCGGTGTCGGTCCGTTCGAGGGCTACTACAACAACGACGAAGCGAACTCCAAGACCATGCGCAACGGGTGGTACTGGACTGGCGACCTCGGCTATCTCGACGAGCAGCGGTTCTTGTATTTCGCAGGCCGAAACGCCGACTGGATTCGTGTGGACGGCGAGAACTTCCCGGCCGGTCCGATCGAAACGACGATCGGCCGTTCGCCCGAGGTCGTGCTCGCTGTCGTCTACGGCGTCCCCGACGATCAGGCAGGCGATCAGGTCATGGCAGGCCTTGTCCTCAAGGATGGTGCGACGTTCGATCCGCAAAGCTTCGCAGCTTGGATTGACGCGCAGGACGCGATCGGTCCGAAGTGGCGTCCACGCTACGTCCGCATCCTGCGAGATCCTCCCACGACGGGCACCAACAAGATCGTCAAGCGCACCTTGGTCCGCGAGAAGTTCCGCGGCGATCTCGTGCACGGAGACGAGGTCTACGTTCGTATGCGGGGCGAGGACACATACCGTCGTTTCACCGAAGACGACGAACGTGCGGTGCACGCTTCCTTTGTGCGCTACCAGCGTGAGCGCTTCTGGGATCTGTGATCGGCCTCTGATGGATCTCGCATTCACCGCAGACGAAATGGCATTCGCAGCAGAGGTACGCGAGTGGTTGCGCGCACATCTCGAGTTGCCCCCACACTTTGATTCGCTCGATGACGAGATTGGCTGGGGTCGCGAGTGGCAGGCGAAGCTGGCCGCAGATCACTGGGTCGGAATTCATTGGCCGTCCGAGTACGGCGGGCGAGGCGCCACGCCGGTACAGGTCGCGATTTTCAACATGGAGTACGCACGATCGCGAGCACTGCAGCCGGTCAACCGTGTTGGCATCAACCTCGCGGGGCCGACCTTGCTCGCGCACGGAACCGATGAGCAGAAGCAGCGGTGGCTTCCGACGATTCTCGATGCACGTGAGATCTGGTGTCAGCTGTTCAGCGAACCAGGCGCGGGTTCTGACCTGGCTTCATTGTCGACACGCGCCGAGCGTACCGAGGGCGGATGGCTACTCAGCGGTCAGAAGGTCTGGACGAGTTACGCGCAGTATGCGCGGTGGGGGATCTGCCTGGCGCGCACGAATCGTGAGGTGTCCAAGCACCGTGGCATCTCCTATCTCGTGGTCGACATGACCGCACCCGGGATCGAGATACGCCCTCTTGTGCAGATCACCGGAGAAGCCGAGTTCAACGAGGTCTTCCTCGATGAGGTCTTCGTGCCCGATGATCACCTCGTGGGCGGCCTCGATCAGGGTTGGGCGGTTGCCAATACGACGCTGGCGCATGAGCGCGGCACGTCGTTTCCGTTCAAGGAGCAGGTGGTTCACGAAGTCTTCCTCGATGAGCTGTACGCACTGGCCGAGGAGGAGGGGCTGCTCGATTTTCCCGAGATCTCGGACGCATTGGCGCAGTCGTTCGTGGAACTGCGCGTGTTGCGGCTCCACAACTGGCGGACGCTCTCGCGTCTCGGGCGGGGCATCGAGCCAGGTCCTGAGTCGAGCTTTGTGAAGCTGGCGTGGTCGGACATGAGTCAACACATGGCCGACACGGCCCTCGCAATTACAGGCGCGGCCGGTCCACTCTACGTTGGTGGCGCGGACATTCCCGGTGGCGGCAAGTGGCAGCGACAATGGTTGTGGAGCAAGGCTGCCTCGATCGCTGGTGGAACCTCCGAGGTGCAGCGCACCATCATCGGCGAACGGATCCTTGGCTTGCCGAGGTAGGGCCGCTCCCGGTGTGCAACCTCAGGCGGTTGTGATCTCGTAGTTCCCGTGTACATCGAGGCGGGCAATCGACCCGGGAGGCACCACGACCACAGTGAATGGCTCTTGGATCAACGCTGGTCCCAGTGATGGAAGCGCCGGCACCGAGTTTGGGCCCGTCGTAGAGTGGCGTATCGACGAACTCCGTACCGAAGTACGCCGGACGTGTCCCCGTGATTGCGAGATCCGCGTCGGTGACCGTCCCGAGCTCGGCAAGTTTCGACGGCTTCTTCGTCGACGCCGCGTGCCACAACGCGCACCCCGCGTAGGACTGGCTGCATATTCGTAAAACAGAAGCCGCGCTCGCGTTCGTGCTGAGCGTGGAACCGTTCCGCCAGGTCAAGCAGACCGGTCTCGCCAAGTTGTGTCGTCTCGGGAACCGGAACACTCATATCGAAGTTCTGGCCCGGATAACACATCTGGACGAGCACGTTGGTTTCGACATCGGCTGGGTCGAGACCGGCCGGTTCGAGTTCCTTGGCTGCCTCATCAAGCAGCTCCGCCATCAGAGAGCGCACGCGACCCACGTCGACCTGTGACAGAGGCGTCACATACGCACGGACAACATCGACGACGTAGTCCGCGACGAGCACGCCAAGAGCCGAGAAGGCGGGTGCGGCCTTCGGAACGAGGATCCGATCGATACCCAACTCGGCGGCGATGGCCCAGGCATGGACGGCACCGTTGCCGCCGTACGCGATCAGCGAGAGCTCACGCGCATCGGCTCCATGGGACGCGAGGACCCGACGGGTTGCATTTGCCATGTTGGCGTTGACGATGCGCTCGATACCCCAGGCGGCTTCGACGATGTCGAGACCGAGGGGCTCGGCGACCTCACGGCGAATCGCTTCGCGAGCAGCATCGACGTCGAGGGACATGCGACCACCGGCAAATCCATCGGCGGGCAGATAGCCGAGCACAGCGTCGGCGTCGGTGACGGTCGGAAGGGTGCCGCCGCGCGAGTAACAGACCGGCCCGGGGTTCGAGCCCGCAGACTCAGGTCCGACGAGTAGCGCGCCTTGACGGACTCTGGCGATCGAGCCGCCACCGGCACCGACGCTTTGCACGTCGACCATAGGCAGGCCGATGTAGTAGCGGTATCGCCAGTTCCACTCGGTCTTGATCTCGGGCTGGCTATCGCGCACGAGGCACAGGTCGTAGCTCGTACCGCCCATGTCAACGGCAACGAAATCGTGGATGCCATCTTGGCGGGCAGCGATGGTCGCGCCCATGACCCCACCGGTAGGTCCGGAACCGAGCAGTGACACGGCACGCTTGGCGACGTAGTCGGGGGGCATGACGCCGCCGGTCGATTGCATGATGAGGAGCTGTCCGGCATAGCCAGCGGATCGGAGCTTGTCCTGAAGATGTCCGACGTAGCGCGCGATCTTCGGAGCGACGTACGCGTTCACGAGCGTGGTCGAGACCCGTTCGAACTCTGGGCCACGCGCCATGATCTCATTCGAGAGGGAGATGTGCTCGACGTCGGGGAATTCCTCACGCACGATTTCCGCTGCACGCCGTTCGTGCGTTGGGTTGATGTAGCTGAAGAGGAACATCACGGCAATCGACGTGCATCCGAGATCGCGGAGACGTCGGACTCCACGGCGGACTGCGTCCTCGTCGAGGTCCATGATGACATTGCCTTCGAAATCGAGACGTTCGGGGATTGGGATTCGCGCGCGACGACGCGCGATGGCGGGCGGCGCGGGATAGGTCGGATCCCAGATCTTTTCTTTGTGAACGCGCCGGAATTCGATTTCGTCACGGTGACCCTCGGTGACGAGCAGTCCGGTGTTCGCTCCGTTCATCTCGATCATCGTGTTGTCGGCGGTGGTGGTGCCGTGCACGAGGATCTCCATCGCAGCGCAGAACTCGTTGAGCGTGATGCCGAAGCGGCTCGCGAGTTGCCCGAGACCGTTCATGACGCCGATCGACTGGTCCTCGAGTGTCGTGGGGGTCTTGTCGAGGACTATGTCGCCACTGGGGACGACGCAGATCAGGTCGGTGAAGGTGCCTCCGACGTCGACGCCGACGCGGTAGCCAGAGGTCGCTGTATTGGTACTTGTCATGGTCTCTACCGGTTCGTCTGGGCGCGTCGGGTGTCGCGCAGTTTCGTGGTTGCAGCCTCATCGACTGCGAGTGTCAGGTCTTCCAGGGATCCAGTGAGCACGACGCCGTAGTCGCGCTCGGCGCCCTCGAAGCTGACGTACTCGTCGAGCACGTCATCGAGTACCGCTTGGGTGTCACGGTCGAGGGGGTTTCCCCAACCGCCTCCACCGCCGTAGTTGTAGAGGATCCGCTGGCCTTTGGCGATCGGGACCCAGTTGGCGGTGTGTCGAACAGGGTACGGGTCGTCGGAGCCATAACGCAGGATCATCTCGTTCGGCGCGCCCGGCATTCCGCCGCAGATTCCTGGCATCGGGTACTTCATGCCGACCACGTACGTGTACACCTTGGCGTCGACGCGGACCTCTTTTTGGTAATGACTGCCGCACTGGCCACGCCACTGGCCCGGACCGCCCGAGTCGGTTCGCAAGTCACGTGACCACTGAATATGCGGATACAGACTCTCGTTGATCTCTGCTGTGGCCTTCCAGAGATTGCCGAAGCTGGCGTTCTGCGCGCCCCAGCCGTCGAGGCCTTTCGCCGCGTTGCACCATCCTGAGTAGACCTCGGCGGAGTGGTCGGTGAACGAAACGCCCGTACGTGGATCGATGCCGACGATGACCGTCGGGATTCCGGTCTTGTAGACCTGTGGCACCGCCTTGTCCGGCAACACGTACTGCATTGCGACTGCGATGACCTCGCCGACGTCGGCGCCAGGATGGTGTGTTCCCGCCGAGACCGGACGGCCTGGCGTCGGGTTCAGGACACAGCCCTGAGGAACGATGAGTTTGATCTGGTCGAAGAAGCCTTCGTTCTTAGGGATCTCCGGGTCCATCATCGAGGCAATCTGGCCGATGGTGTAGCCACGGGTGTTGCCGAAGGTCGACCACGCCTGGAGTTCCTGGCGGGTGTCGGAACCGGTGAAGTCGATGGTGAGGGTGTCGCCGGCGACGGTGATCTTCACATGGAGATGGACGTCAAGGTGGCCGAGCGGGTCGTGGTCGACGTAGGCGTCGGCTTCGTAGACACCGTCGGCCCAGCTGCTGACCTCTTCGCGGAAACGTTTCGCCGCATAGTCGATCATCAGGTCGACGCTTTCTTCGACCGTCGTTGTACCGAAACGCTCCAGCAGCTGGCCAAGTCTGACGCAGGCAAGCTGGGCCGCACCGATCTGTGCGCGGATGTCGCCGATGAAGCTTGGGATCCGGTTGTTCGCCGAGAGCGAGTACACGACGTCGCGTCGTTCGATTCCCTGGTCGACGACTTTGATGACGGGCCAACGCACGCCTTCACCCCAGAGGTCGTTGGCCGTCACGTTGTACCCACCGGGTACAGCGCCTCCGGTATCGCCGTGGTGACACTGGATGCTTGCGATCAGCACCATGCGGCGAGTGCCGGGCCGCATGGGGTCGTCCGCGAAGACCGGGGCGAAAACGTTGTAATCAGGGAGATGGCCGCCACCGTGATACGGGTCGTTCGCGAGGAATACGTCGCCCTCGCGGAACTCTTCGACACCGAGGAAGTCGAGTGCGAATCGCACGGGCAAGGTGGATGTCAGCATGAACTGCGGGATGCCGACACTGAGCGCAGCGAGGCGGCCTTGCGCGTCGAGGATGGTGGCGTTGCGTTCGTTGCTCTGGTTCAGAATCGGTGTGGTTGCCGTGCGGGAAACATATTCGGCCATTTCGAAGCAGATCGTTTCCATGCCCCCGCGAACGACTTCGGCGGTGACCGGATCGACGGTTGCGTCGCCGCTCAAGCGCCCTCGGGCGCCGGCGAGTTTCACCATATCCACGTTCATGACGATCCCCTGTACCTGAGACAGATTGGCTGCGGTTTGTTACATGATGCTACACGGGCGCCGACCGGCTGAATCGGGTCGCGGTTCCCGGTAGCTGGAACGATTTGGCCATGGTGTTGGGTATCCGGGCCGAACCGCCAAGATGCGGGCAGAAAGTACTCAGGTTGTGCGCGGTGCCCGTCGACGGGTTTCGGAAGAGGGGCTTGTGTCCCATTGCTGCGCAAGGAGTCGATCATGGACAGTCCGACCGCTGAACCAGTCGACGGACCCGGCGACGCGCCGTCGTTACCAGGATGGCGCCGATTCGCGACGTTCGAACTCGAGGCCGAGGAGCGACCGAAGCCCCGATTGGGTGTCGCGATCGCCGGCATCGCGGGTGCGCTCATAGCGGTTGGTTTCGCGGGCATTGGCCTCGAGTGGATTGACTCGGACAACCCCTCGGGTGCTCTCGGCGCGCTGCTCATGGGTCTCGTCGCCGTGGGCGCGCTGCTGGTGATGCACCTCCTTCCTCGTCGTTTTCCTTCGGCGGGGACGGGTGCCGTGGTTGTCGCGGCTCCCGCTTTCTGGCTGTTTGCCATGTTCGGCTCCGGTGAGGGCGATCTCACGAAGATCAAGGTCACGACCGCACTCATCGCACTGACGGTGCTCGCCGACGTTCATGGTGGGCCCGGCCCGTGGGCGAACTGTGCTGCTCGCGGTCGGCCTGTTGGTGATTGTGGCGTTCGCCAACTTTTTCGTCTTGCCGGGCGCTTCGAGCGACGCGTTCAATGTCGATCGCTCCATGGGAGCAGCAGGCTGGATATAGCTCGTCATCGAATTCCGACTCCACGGATCCCATGGACAGCTACGACATGGACAACCCCGACGACATGGAAAGCGACGAAATGTCGGATGACTACGGTGACTATCCCGAGAGCGGATCCGACGACCCGGGTCATGCGTATTGGATCGTGAACCTGCTGCTGGGCGCTGGTTTGCTGATGGCCTTGATCCGCCTGGACAGGGCGGGTGCATACCGGGTTGGAACGGCGGTGGTCTATCCGATGCTGGGCGCATTGAGCTCCGCTGTGACCGGATTGGGAACCACGGTCGGGATCATTCCGGGCGCACTGCACAGCTTTGGTGCTCGCTTTCGTCGTCGGCGCCGTCGGGAGTCGCGGCACTCGTCGATTCACAACCTGGCTCGCAGCCGTAACGGCTTTGACGTCGACGGTCGTCATCGCGTTCGACGTCCTTGGTTCGGATCACTCGCCGGGTGTGTATGGCGGGACGTTCGTTGGGCTCGGCGCAGCACTTGTCGGCGTTGCCTTCGCCGTGCAGCGTTACCTGCATGAGGATGAAGGCGTGACCGACCATCAGCCGACCACGCCTTCATCTCCACCGCTTTTGGAGGCCTGACGCTGCTCTAGCTGTTCATCGGCTCCATCTTGATGATGGCGAACACGGCGCTCTGGTCGTCGCTGACGACCGCGAACCGGCCCGTGCCTGGGATGTCCATGGGGGGCATCATCACGGATCCGCCGAGTTCGGTGACGCGCGCTACCGCTGCATCGCAGTCGGTGACGGCGAAGTACACGAGCCAATTCGCCGGAACCTGGGCTGGGATCATCGGCGGCATGTTCATCATTCCGGCGATGCCCTTGCCGTCGAGCTCGAACGTCGTGTACTGCATCGGGCCCCCGTTGACGGTCGCGGTCCACCCGAGCAGTTCGGTGTAGTACCGCTGCGCAGCAGCCGTGTCCCGGGTCTGTAACTCGGTCCAACACAACGATCCGGATTCATTCGCGACATCGACGCCGAAGTGCTCTTTCGGTTGCCAGAAGGCGATGACTGCACCCGTCGGGTCGGAGGTGACGACCATGGACCCGGACTCCATGACTTCCATCACCTCGCCGAGCACCGTACCGCCAAGCTCGACGACGCGTTCGGCGGTCTTGGTGATGTCATCGGTCGTGATGTAGCTCGTCCACACCGGTGGCATGCCGCCCGACGCCATCTGCTCCGTAAGACGACCCAGGCCGGCCACGTGCCCGCCGTCGAGGCTGGCCATGGAATAGATCCAGTCGCCGTCGGCGGTCTGATCCTCGAAGGACCACCCGAACAGTGCCGAGTAGAACGCCTTGCCGGCTTCCACATTCGGGACAATGACATCAACCCAGGATGGTGTCCCTGGTGCCCATTGCTTCGTGCCCATGGTTGCTCCCTCGGTTCAGCGGCGAGATGCCGACGACAACTCAATTGCTTCGAACAGTTGCGGGGGGTGTTGGGCGTGAATGGTCGCGCGCACGCCCCTCAATGTCCGCGCGGCAATCGAGGTTTTGCTAGTTCTTCACCTCAAAGTGGAATGACGGGACCGAGCCGTCGGACTTTGCCATCAGAGCGGTGTGTGAAGCCTCGATCGAATCGATCGTCCAAATTTCGTTCGCCGAGATCTCGGTGATCGGACGCCAGCCCTCCATGAACTGAATCGTGCCGCCCTGGACCTTGATCACTTGACCGTTGATCCCACTGGAGTGATGCGACGCCAACCATGCGACGGCGGCGGCGACGTTCTCAGGGGCGAACCTGTCGAAGTCGCCTTCCTTCTGCGCCATCATGTCGCCGGCAATGGACTCGGTCAGGCGTGTCCGGGCGACCGGCGCAATCGCATTGACGCGTACGCCGTAGCGCTCGAGTTCGCGTGCCATCACGATCGTCATCGATGCGATCCCGGCCTTTGCCGCTGCGTAGTTGGCTTGGCCGGCATTGCCGTACAGGCCGGACTCCGAGGACGTGTTCACGATGATGCCGTCGATCGGGGCGCCGGTCTCCTTGCTGAGTGCTCGCCAATACACGGCGGCGAACTTGCTGGGCGCGAAGTGGCCCTTGAGATGCACGTCGATGACGGCGTCCCACGCGGCTTCATCGAGATTGAAGCTCATTCCGTCACGGAGGATCCCGGCGTTGTTCACGAGGATGTGAAGTCCACCGAAGGTGTCGACCGCTTGCTTGACGAGCGCTTCGGCGCCGGCCCAACTCGACACGCTGTCGTAATTGGCTGCAGCTTGGCCCCCAGCGGCCACGATCTCGTCCACGACGACCTGAGCAGGACGCTGGTCGGTTCCCTCACCCGTCATCTCGCCGCCGACATCGTTGACGACCACGGCAGCGCCTTCAGAGGCGAGCAACAGCGCCTCGGTGCGCCCAATTCCGCGGCCTGCGCCGGTGACAATCGCGACCTTACCGTCGAACAAACCCATCGAATCCACCTTCTCGGAAACCGGAACTGACGAATCGGGCAGCGTATCCGAGGGCGTTGCGAAGTGGCCGAAGGCCGTGCCTATCGGCCGGAGAAATTGGGGTCGCGCCGCTCCTTGAATGCAGCCATGCCTTCCACCAGGTCCGATGATGAGGTGGCGAGCGACTGGAACGCGCCTTCAAGGTCGAGAGAGTGCGCAAGGTCGGTCTCGAAGCTGGCGTTGAGGAGTCGCTTGGAAAGGCCGAGCGAGCGAGTCGGACCTGCTGCGAGCCGAACGGCAAGCGCGTCTGCGTCCGCAACCTAGGTGTTCCGGATCTTCGACGTGACGGTAGGCGAGCCCCACCTCAACGGCTTCACGGCCCTTGCAGCTCTCGCCGAGCATGACCATCGCCTTTGCTCGCGGGAGGCCAACGAGACGGGGGAGCAGGTAGGCGCCACCAGCGTCGACGACGAGTCCCCATTTGGCGAACGACCAGATGAAACGCGTCCTGTCGTTGACGAGGACGAAATCGCACGCGAGTGCGAAGTGCGCACCCGGGCCGACCGCCGCGCCATTCACTGCCGCGACGGTCGGCTTGTCGAGCTCCCAGAGCTCACGAATGAACGACTGGACACCCACACGCAGGGCTTCCTGCGTGGAGCGGTTGTCGAATGATCCGCCGCCGGCCTTCGAGACCGTCGAGGCACTCAGATCCATACCGGCGCAGAACGCGTCGCCCGTCGCATTGATGAGCACGGCGCGGACATTGCCGTCGGCTCGTGCTGCGCGTATCGCGCTCACGAGCGTGTCGCGCATCTCGATGGACAGCGCATGCTTGGCTTCGGGACGGTCGAGCGTGATGCGACAGACGTGATCGTCGCCGGTGAGCACATGGACAGTCATGGTCGGGACCCTATTGGTTGATGGTCAGAAGGTTCACGACCGAAACGCCTGAGCCGCGACCACCGACATTGTGCTGCAGGGCGTTGCCGTTTCTGATTGCGACCTGACGATCGCCGGCCTCGCCTCGCAGCTGCCACCAGCATTCGGTGATTTGCGCGACCCCCGTCGCGCCGATCGGGTGACCCTTGGCGAGAAGGCCGCCTGAAGTGTTGATGGGGATGCGGCCCGTCAACGAGGTTTCGCCCTCGAGGCTCGCGATCCCACCTTTGCCCTTCTCGACGAAACCGAGATCTTCGATGTCGAGGATTTCGGTGATCGTGAAGCAGTCGTGGACCTCGGCGCAATCGATGTCGTTGGGTCCAATCCCTGCCATCGCGTACGCGCGTTCGGCCGCAAGTGTGGTCGCAGGAAGACCCGTGAAGGTGGTCTTCTCGTGAAGGTACGGGTGATCGGTCGCGACGCCGAAGCCCGCGACGTACACAGGCTTGTCGGTGAACTCGCGGGCACGCTCGGCGCTGACGAGCAGCACCGCAGCGGCGCCGTCGGTTTGCGGGCAACAGTCGAGCAGGTGCAAAGGCGAACACACCGGCGCCGATGCGATCACCTGGTCGACCGTGATCTCGTTCTGGAAGTGTGCGTACGGATCACGGGCGCCGTTGTAGTGGTTCTTCACCGCGACCGAAGCGAGCATCTCGCGTGTCGTGCCGAACTCGTGCATGTGACGCGTCGCGAACGGAGCAAACAAGACGGGTGCGGTTTCACCACGCGTGTAGATGGGGTGTCCAGCAGCAGCGCGCGACAGGAGACCTTCTTCGGACGACTTGTCGCGCATCTTCTCGACACCGATGACCAGCACCACGTCGTGGACCCCGCTGGCCACCGCCATCGCACCCACGCGGAATGCATCGGAGCCTGACGGACACGCGTTCTCGATACGGGTGCATGGGATGCCCGAAATCCCGATAGCCGACGGAACGGTATTACCGCCGATACCTTCTTGGCCCCACAAGGTCCCGCGTTGCGTGGCGACGAACGCCGCCTCGACCTGGGATGGGTCGAAGCCCTTGTCGACGCTGGCAACAGCGCCTTGAAAGGCGCCGGCCGCCATCTGCTCGTAGCTCTGCTCGAAGAGCTCACCGAACTTGATCAACGCGGCGCCGACAACCGCTACACGATTCCATGCCATGACTACTCCTCAGCTCCCTATTACCCGGGCCTTGAACCCGTAGACGGGGACCCCACGCTCACTGGCGTAACGTCGAAGGACAAGCTCGACGGTCGCGCCGATGGCGACACCGCTCGGGTCGTCGGTGACCTGCAGCATCATGCGTGCGCCGTCGTCGAGGTCGATCACCGCGATTGGAAGCGGTGCGACGAAGGGCGCCGGCATCGTCTGGTTCACCACGTAGGTATGGATGACGCCACGTCGGGCGAGACCGACTTCCTCGAACTTCGAGTGGCCACAGGAGATGCACGTCGGATGGATCGACGGTGGCGTGTTGATGGTGCCGCACTCCACGCAGCGCGCGCCGAGAAGCTCGAGCATCTCGTGGGCGCCGCGCACGAACATCGCGCTCTCGGGTGGGACGCCCATCGGGATCGTCTCACCACCGGCGACGAGTTGGCCACGGGCTCGAAGCGCGCCCGTGTACGAAACCTGCCGGCCTGCGCTCAGGAGCGGGGTCAGCGACGCTGCGCCGGGAATCGAGCCTTCCGTGTTGATGATCACTGCGGTGCATCGGCCGCCGCCGAAACCGACCGTGGCAACTGTCCCGCGTGCTATCGACCGTCGAGAGAGCGTTGATTGCTCCGAGCAGCGCTGCAGCCGCACCTGTGTCACCGATCGCGCCGAATACGGCTGCTGAGGAGAGGTTCGTATCGCCCAGGCGTTTGGCGATCGTCGCGGCAAGTCGCCCGTCGGGATCGGGGAGTGACCATGCATCGATGCCGTCTCGGTCGACGCTGTCTGCGACAACCCGGTCGACAACCCCACCGACGATCGGCAGGAAGATCTCCTCTCGGAACAGCCGGCCGTCGTAGACCTCGCGAGTGACGAGTTCGTCGCTGCCTCGGTACCGATCGATCAGCGGTGCGGTCGTCGTGAAACGGGGACCGAGGGAGGCGACGCCACCAGTTGCTGCCAGTACGACGGCGGCCGCACCTGCGCCGGCCCGGCTCTCGAATCCGGTTCCGATACTGGGTAGTAGGGCATCGGAGACGATGACGAGTGCCATCGAGGCGGTCCCTGCGGCGACGGCGTCAGCCGCGCCCAAGAGGGCGTCCATTCCGGCGTGTGTTGAGCCTGAACACAAAGCGCCACCCGTTTGTGGGCCCAAACCGAGCGTCGCGGCGAGTATCGCGTGGGAGGGACCTTCGGCGAACGGGTGGCCGGGCGGTTCCCCACCACAATCCCGAGACGGCGCTGGGGTCGAGGCCGGCGGCGGTGAGAGCGTGCTGGCCTGCCTCGGCGGCCAGGGTCAGGACGTCCTCGTCGGAGGCGCAGACTGCGACCTGACCACGACCTCCGCCCCGGCTCCAGGCTTCGGCGATCAGGCGGGTTTCGAGACGAAGGGAGGGCGCGGCGGCGCCAAGGGCGAGAATCCGTACGGATGTGTTCATGGGAGCACTATAGCTACGGCCGTTCGAGGTGCTTATCGAGGCGTTTGTGTCAGATATCACGTCCAGGGCCTTTATGGGTTTCAAGAAGTGGTTGGTGCGGGCCGATACGGAAACATGCCGCCATTGACGGTGCGATTTCGCCCGCTCCTTCGCCTTGAGACGCCCGTCACTCTGGCAGCGATGCTCGTTTTACGTCATTTCGAGCTGGTCGCTGATCGCCCGTGGTGGCTGTATCTGGGACTCACGCTTTTCGCCTCACTGTTGACGGCCAGTGCTTCTTGGCTCTGTCCGCCCGAATATTCGCGCCGCAACCTCGTCATCACGGTTGCTGCTCAGACCGTCGCGGTTACCCCTTTGATGTACGTCACCGGATGGGGTCCGATGTTGGCAATCGGCTATGGGGTTGTCTTGGCCAATTCCGTAGAGGCTGCCGGTGCTCGGGTCGTTACTCCGCTGCTGTGGTCGACCGGGATCTGCATGGCGTTGGGGCAAACAGCAATCGCTCTCGGAGTTGTCGACAGCTTCGTGGAATCGCCTCAGGTGCACGGGCTGGCGCTACTGTCTGGCCTCGGCGTGCTCGTTGTTGTACGGGTGATCTGCAATGTCACCGAGGATCGCGAGCATTCAGCCGACGAGCTCGTGCAAACCCAGCAGCGATTCTGGAATCTCATTGCCAATACTTCCGACATCATCATGGTGTTTCAGCCTGATGGGATCATCGAATATGTGAGTCCGGCGTTTGAGCGTGTCTTGGGTTATGACCCGACCCACAAGACGCGTTTTGGAATTGAGTTGATTCACAGCGATGAGCATGAACGTCTCGTCGAATTCTTCTTCGTGATTATTGATTGTCCTGGGGAAACGCAATGGATCGACATACGCATCCGCGATGTGAACGACGAGTGGCATTGGTTTGAAATTGCGTTGACAAACTTGCTTGATGACCCAAGTGTCGGTGCAATCGTGGCCAATCTTCACGACATCTCGGAACGTCGGCAATATGAGGAGCAGCTTTCCCTGCAGGCGTACCATGATCCGCTCACCTTCCTTCCGAATCGTCAAGCGTTCACGGACTCACTTGGTGATGCGCTTGCGCGCTCGTATGAGACCCGCCGTCCGGTCGCGGTCTTGTTCCTCGATTTGGACCGCTTCAAGTTGGTGAACGACAGCCTCGGTCACAACGCCGGGGACCGGTTGCTCACCGAGGTGGCCGAACGTGTGCGTCAGGCCGTCCGCCCTGGTGACATCGTTGCTCGGCTTGGTGGAGACGAGTTCACGGTGTTGCTGGAGGATATCGATGGGGCCGACGATGCGGTCCTCGTTGCCGAGCGCATCCTCGACGCCATGCGCGATCCGATGGATCTTGGAAACCGGTCCTTGACCGTCACCACCAGCATCGGCATCGCGCTGACCGATGGGGACCTCGACACGGGAGAGATCCTGCGCGAGGCCGACCTTGCGATGTATTCGGCGAAGGACAAGGGCCGTTCTCGTTGGGCGCTTTTCGATATCGAGCACGCTCGACAGGTGTCGAACCGGCTCGATCTCGAGACGGAGCTGCGTCGCGCCATTGAGAACTGGGAACTCGAGGTGTACTACCAGCCCGAGGTGTCGCTCGCAACGGGTGCCCTTGTGGCTTTCGAGGCGCTCGTACGCTGGAACCATCCACACCGAGGCCTGGTGATGCCGAATGACTTCGTGCCTCTCGCTGAGGAGACGGGTCTGATCGTCGAACTGGACAAGTTCGTATTGCATGAGGCATGTCGCCAGATCCGGAGCTGGCAGGAGATCTTCGGTATGCGCGAGGCGATCGTGGTTGGTGTCAACCTGTCGCCGCGGTTCGTGCGTCAGGCGAAGATGGTCGATGAGGTCACGGCGATCTTCCGCGAGACCGGGATATCGCCACGGTGTATCCAATTCGAGATCACCGAGCGGGCTGCGCTGATCGATGATGAGCGGACGCTCGAAACGTTGGCCAGTTTGCGGGCACTCGGAGCGACGGTGGCGATCGACGATTTCGGAACGGGCTACTCGTCGCTCGCGTATCTGCGCCAGTTCCCGATCGACGTACTCAAGGTCGATCATTGCTTCGTCTCATCGATGGACACCGCAGTTTCTGAGCATGCGATTGTCGAGGCCGTGATCATGCTTGGCCATGCGCTCGGACTACGGGTGACCGCTGAGGGTGTCGAGCGAGCGGAGCAGGCGGCGGCGCTGGAATCGCTTGGCTGCGATAGCGCACAGGGTTGGCTCTGGGCGCGGGCGTTGACTGCTGTTGCTGCCACGCGGTATCTCCGCGAGGAGCACGGCTTTGGCCAAGCAGGGCGCGACGTTGTGGCCATGAGACACCACGCCTGAGCTTCTGGGCGGGATACGGGTACGCTGCTGGGCTCGGTGGAAACATCGAGTGCGCCTGGCGGCGTGGCCGAGTGGTTGAGGCAAGGGCCTGCAAAGCCCTGTACACCGGTTCGATTCCGGTCGCCGCCTCCAAGGGTTTGATCTGCTATACATGCAGGTCAGACCCCATTTTCGGTGTTACCGGCAGGGTCCATCAGTTACCGCCGGAACCCCCTGGAAACCCCTGGTTTCGCTCCCCGCGTGCTCCCCGCACGCTCCCTGGGACGGACAAGGAGGCAGAGGTGGGGTTCATCGAGAAGCGCAACGGCCGTTACCGCGCACGGTACCGGGACCCGCTCGGGCACCAGCGGTGTGAGACCTTCGCTCGAAAGGCCGATGCCGAGCGCTACCTGCGTGAGATGCAGGTCGACATCGATCGAGGCCGGTGGATCGATCCGGCCGGCGCCGACGTCGCGCTCGGCGTGTGGGCCGAGGAGTTCCTGCTGCTCGCGCGGCGGTTGTCCCCGTCGACGCAGGAGACCTACCGGCGTGATCTGTCGCGGTACATCCTGCCGAGGTTCGGCGCCTATCGCCTTGGTCGACTGCCCGCCGATGAGATCGAGAACTGGCTCAACGACGAGATCGCTTCGGGCTTGGCGGTGTCGTCGGTGCATCGTCATTACCGCACCCTGCGTCGGATGCTCCAGGTGGCGGTGGAGAAGGAGAAGATCCCGACCAATCCGTGCGGCCGTGTTCAGCCACCGCGGGTGCCCAAGCGCGAGATGATGTTCCTTTCGTGGGAGGAGGCGGTCGATCTGGCCGAGGCGACCCATGAGCGGTACCGCGCGCTCATCTACCTCGCCGTCGACTCGGGCATGCGATGGAGCGAGCTGGTTGGGCTTCGCCGTTCGAAGGTCGATCTCCATCGCCGAAAGGTCCGGGTGACCGAGCAGCTCATCCGGCTCGAGTCGGGCGAGTGGCTGCGCAAGGAGACCAAGACGGCGGCGGGCGTGCGTTCGATCACGATCTCGCCCGAGACAGCAGAGATCCTCGCCGAGCACGTGGGGAGCGTTGTTGGTCCCGGTCCGGACTCGCTGGTGTTTCCGAACAAGGTCGGCAACCCGCTCATCTCGTCGAGCTATTGGCAGCACTACTTCCAACCGGCGCTGCGAACTGCGGGCTTCAAATGTCGCTTTCATGATCTCAGGCATACGAGCGTGGCGTTGGCAATCGCCGAGGGAGCGCATCCGAAGGCGATTCAGAGCCGCATGGGTCACTCGTCGATCAGCGTGACGCTCGACCGCTATGGCCATCTGTTCCCGGAGTTGGACGAGGCGATCGCCATCGGCTTCGGTGAGCGGCTCGCCGAGGCGCGCCGCACGCAGCAGGATCGTCACTCGGCTGTTGTTCATGCATCGTTCGGGACGCGCTGATGGGTCGCTGCTGCGCCGCCCCGATGTCGGGTGGTCCGCTCGTGTATGAAATCCACCTGAGATGAGCCTTAGCTATGTAGGATTTCATACGTGCGTGGTGCTGTTGTTCTTGATCGGCTCCGACGCCTTGGTGTGGTGTTCCGCTCGAGGGATGCCATCGCTGTGGGCGTGTCGTGGCGAGATCTGTATCGCCTGCGCGACGACGGCGTGATTGTCGAGCTGTCGAGGGGTCTCTTCCAACTTGCCGAGGCGGCGGGGACCGGCAACGTCGATTTCGTCGCTGTCTGTGCCCGCGTCCCACACGGGATGATCTGTTTGAACTCGGCGCTTGCCTACTGGGATCTGAGTGACGAGATCCCGATCGAGGTGCATGTGGCGGTCCCCGAGGGCTCGCATCGGCCAACGATCGATTATCCGCCGACGAAGGCGCATGTGTTTCGTGCTGCGACCTTCAGTCTGGGGCGCGTCGAGGTTCGCCAGGAGCACGGTGAGCGGTTTTGGATCAGTGATCGGGAGCGCACGGTTGTCGACGTGTTTCGGATGCGGCATCTGATCGGCGAGGACATGGCCAACGAAGCGCTTCGTCGGTATCTGGGAGATCGACCCAAGCCCGGCCGAGTCGCCGACTTCGCTCGGGCGTTGCGGGTTTGGACACCACTTTCGAGTGCGATGCGGGTGTTGAGCGCGTGACGCACCCGAGCAGGGACAGCACTGGCGGGCGGGCCTATTTGGATCTTCAGGCAAAGGCGCCGCGATGGTCGCCCCACCGACGAGCTACTCGTGCTCTACATCCTCGAACGGTTCCTCTATCGCCTTTCGGTCTCGACACATCGCGACCGTCTGGTGCTCAAGGGCGGGATGCTCCTTGCCGTCTTCGATGAGCGGCGCCCCACCGCTGATGTCGATCTCCTGGCGCAGCGGGTGACGAACAACGTGGAAGCCGTTGCCGGCCTGGTACGCGAGATCGTGGCTGTCGAGGTCGATGACGGGGTTGTATTCGATCCTTCCAAGTTGCGAGCCCAGGTGATCCGCGAAGCGGATCTCTACACGGGGGTACGCATCGTGGTCCCTGCCGGTGTGGCACGTTCCAGGCATCCGCTTCGCGTCGATGTCAATGTCGGTGATCCGGTGACGCCCGCACCGGTCGAGGTCACCTACCCGGCTCTTCTGGCTGAGCCGTTCACCGTGGTCGGCTACCCGCTGGAGACGGTGCTTGCCGAGAAGATCGTCACGATGGTGGATAGCGGCGACGCCACGACCAGGGAGCGCGATTTCGCCGACGTCTTCGTGCTCACGAAGCGATACGCGGTTAGGCGCGGCCGAGCTTGCTGCGGCCGTGCACGCGACCGGAGCCCACCGCCGCTCAGACCTGCGACCCCTGCGAACGGTGCTCGTCACGCTGGCCGCTACGAGACAGTCCGCCTGGGAGCAGTTCGTGAACCGCAGCGGTCTCGGTGACGAGGTGCCCGCCGACTTTGCCGAGACCATCGCGGCCATTGCCGATTTCGCTGACCCGATACTTGGTGAAGAGGCAATGGCGGGGGAGTGGGATCCGGCCACACGAGCATGGATGCGATAGCGGTTCGCCCAGCCCGTCAAAGGTGAACGGTTGACATCGAGGTCACGGACCACAACGGCGACGCGCTGTTCCATACCCACGGAATCGGCTGGGGCTGACCTCAGCGGGTCTGTTCTGGCCGGCGGCGGCAGGCGTCGATCCATTCGCTGATCTCTGTTGGGTCGAAGCGGATGAGGTGGCCCCATTTGATGTAGGGGATGCGGCGTTCGGCGACGAGGCGTCGGACGTGTCGGGTGTTGACGCCGAGGTGGGTGGCGAGGGTGTTGATGTCGAGTAGTTGGGCGGGCAGGTGGTTGTTGGTGGGGTTGGCGGCTTGCATGTTTGTCTCCTTCGGGGTTGCTTGTTTGGTGCGGGTCCATCGCCCGTG
>CAWATG010000004.1:0-788818 GCA_963785035.1 uncultured Acidimicrobiia bacterium | reverse complement strand
TCGGGTGCCCGTTCGATCGAGGTTCCCCTCAAGCGTCGTGCTCCTGGTGAAGCGTGGATCAGGCGTTCGCGGAGCACGTCGAGAACAACCTCAACGATCTCGATGTGCAGTTTCCGCTGAGTTGTCTCGTGGCGGTGACCGGGGTGAGCGGAAGTGGGAAGTCAACGCTCGTCAACGACATCCTGTTTCACGCCCTGATGCAGAAGGTGTACCGCTCGAAGGTGGTTCCCGGTGCGCCGTCATCAACGGATCGAGGGCGCTGATGGCCTCGACAAGGTCATCAACATTGATCAGTCGCCGATCGGTCGGACACCGCGAAGCAATCCCACGACGTATACGGGCGTGTTCGACAAGATCCGCACGTTGATGGCAGCGACAGCCAAGGCCAAGGTTCGGGGATATCTACCGGGCCGGTTTTCCTTCAATGTCAAAGGAGGGCGATGCGAGTCAAGTACAGCGGGTGACGGCCCGATCAAGATCGAGATGCACTTCCTCCCTGACGTTTACGTCCCCTGCGAGGTTTGCAAAGGTGCGCGGTATAACCGTGACGCGCTTAACGTGACGTTCAAGGGCAAGAACATCGCCGATATTCTGGACATGTCCATCGAGGAGGCTGCGGGCTTCTTCGAGAATCAGCCGGCGATCACGCGGCAGATGACGACCCTTGTCGAGGTCGGTCTCGGTTACGTGCGCCTCGGGCAGAGCGCGCCGACGCTTTCCGGTGGTGAGGCGCAGACGCGTGAAGCTGGCGTCGGAGCTTGGTAAGCGGGCCACGGGACCACGGTCACATCCTTGATGAACCGACGACCGGGCTGCATTTCGAGGACGTTCGTCGCCTCGTGGGCGTTCTGCAGCGTTTGGTCGACACCGGGAACACGGTTCTGGTCATTGAACACAATCTCGACGTCATCAAGTCGGCGGATTGGATCGTCGATCTCGGTCCCGAGGGTGGCAGCGGCGGCGGCAGGATCGTCGCAGAGGGGACGCCTGAGCAGGTCAGCGGCGACTCCAGGGAGCTATACGGGCAAGTTCCTCGGCGAAGTACTCAGGAACGTGGAGCCGACGACCGACAACTAATCGGTCCTATGAATCTGCGTCGGGTCGTTTCGCATAAGACCCCGTCCACAGATGTCGTGATTGCGGCAATTTTCGGCGTGCTCGGGTTCGTCATGGGAGCACGCCCGCTTTCGGACAATTCCTTCTTCTGGCACCTGCGCACCGGAACCTCGATGTCGGATCACGGTGTTCCGCGATCAGATCCGTTTTCCTTCACGGCGCCCGGACGGGAATGGACACCGGTGTCGTGGCTTGCCGAGGTTGTCTATGGCGTGCTCTTCCGCAGCACGCTCGGTGCGTTCGGCATTCGCGTCCTTGCCGGTGTCGTGGGCGCCGCGGTGCTCGGCGGTATGTACCTGATCGCCATCCACTTTTCCACTGACCGTTTGCGTGCTGCGGTGATCCCGATGGTGATGGTCGTGGGTATGGAGCCGATGGTCAACGCGCGTCCTGTCCTGTTGGGACTCGGGCTGTTCGCGGTTCTCGTGGTGATGGTGGAACGCCCCGAGACGTGGGTCGGTCGGCATGCTCAGATCGTGTTGCCGTTGCACATGTGGTTGTGGGTCAACGTACACGGGAGTTGGGTGATCGGGTTCGGATATCTCGGCGTGCATGTGCTCGGGCAATGGTTCTCCGGTGCGAAACCCTGGGACGGTCGGGAACGCACGCTCGTGATGGGCGCGCTCTGTGCGCTGCCGCTGTTGTTCCTCAACCCGTACGGCTATCGCTTGGTCGTACTACCGACCCAACTGTCGGTCGGTGGTGGGTTCCTGAGGAATGTCAACGAATGGCGCTCCCCGGACTTCAGCACGCACTACGGCGTCGCGATCATGGTTTGGGTCGCCTTGTTGCTCGTGGGCTTCTTCGCCGAGAGCGGGCGTGCTGGGGAAGATCGCCGATTGACAGGTCGTGACCTTCTGGTCGTGGTCGTCTTTCTTGCTCTCGTGCTCTCGGCGAAGCGGAACATGGGCGTGTTCTATCTTGCGACGGCGCCGATCCTGGCGCGTGCGCTCATTCCGGCGCCGGGTGAGCACAGACGAATGCAGGAGATCCCTGCGAAGGTGCGGATCGTGTCCTTGTCCGTGATCGTGGTGTTCGTTGCCTTCACCTTGGGCATGGCGTCCCGAAGAGACGATTTCGACTTCGAGGCATACCCCGTCAAGGCAATGCAGTACATCGAGCAGCACGATCTGCTCGGCAAACGCCTTGCGCATTCGGATTTCGTCGGCGGCTACCTGATCCTGACGCGGTGGCCCGAACAGCGGGTCTTCATCGACGATCGGTACAACTACCCAACCGCGTTTCTGTGGGACTACCTACGCATGAAGGACGGACACGCAGGATGGCAGAAGGCACTGGACCGCCAGCGAGTCGAGGTGGTCGTCTGGGAGCATGACGCGCCGCTGGCGAGCCTGCTTTCGGCGAGCTCGCGATGGCAGCGTGTGACCCGAGCCGATGATTACGACGTGTTCGTGCGACGATCTGCATCGTGACGAACAGCGACCGACCACATATTGCGTGGGAAACCCACGCGCAATGGTGGCAAGACGGCTTCACTGACGGCGCGGATCCGGAGTACGAGGAGCAGATCCTTCCGCTCCTGGATCAGCATCTCCGAGGCGCGCGCCGTGTCGTCGACGTCGGAGCGGGTGAAGGCCAACTCAGTCGGCGAGCGCACACGGTACCCGGCGTCGAGCACGTGATCGGACTCGAGCCGTCGGTGGCGCAGCTCGTGGCGGCGTCGGCGCGCGGCGACGGCCCGGTGTATGTCCGCGGTAGCGCCGAGCGGATCCCCTTGGCGGCGAATGCGGTCGACGCGGTGATCGCATGTTTGGTCTTCGAGCACATCGCCGAGTTCGAAACAGCGATCGGCGAGGTCGCTCGCGTGCTCGAGCCGGGCGGCCGTTTCCTGTTCTTTCTCAATCACCCGCTCTTGCAGTGTCCGGGCAGTGGGTGGATCGACGACCACATCCTCGACGAGCAGTACTGGCGGGTGGGACCGTACCTCGTCGACGATATGCGCATGGGAGGAGATAGCGCCCGGTGTTGTGTTGCCGTTCGTGCATCGTCCGCTACATCGTTATGTGAACGCGATGGCTTCGCACGGTCTTGTGATCGAGCACATGGATGAGCCGGCTCCACCCGCCGGATTCATTCCGCGGCGCGCCCGAATACGAAGAAGCGCGCACGATACCGCGACTCTTGTTGTTCGTGGCCCGGCGGACGTTGCCCAATCGCTAACGCTGTTCAGGTGATGTCGAGCATTCGTTGCAACGCAACCCTCGACCAGTGGCGGGTTTCTGCGTCGACGCTGATCTGATTGACGACCTCGCCACGCGCCAGTGACTCGAGTACCCACGCCAAGTGGGGTTCGTCGATCCGAAACATGGTCGAGCACGGACAGATCAATGGATCAAGCGAGCTGATCTGCTTGTCAGGGTGCTCGGCGGCGAGGCGCGACACCATGTGGATCTCTGTTCCGATGCCGATTGCCGTCCCCGGTTCGGCCGAGCGGACCCACTCCAGGATGCGTTCGGTGGAACCGACCTTGTCGGCCATCTCGACGACGTCGTGCGCGCATTCGGGATGCACGATCACAAGGCCGTCTGGGTGTGCCGAGCGGAACGCCTCGACGTGCTCCGGCCGGAACCGTTGATGAACCGAGCAGTGGCCTTTCCAGAGGAGAAAGGTGCATGACTTGAGAACGGGCTCGGTGAGCCCACCCAGTTCGACACGCGGGTTCCATACCGCCATGTCGTCATCGCCGTAGCCCATCTGCATACCGGTATTGCGCCCGAGATGCTGGTCCGGGAAGAACAGCACCCTTTCGCCGCGTTCGAAGGCCCAGTCGAGTACCGCTCGGGCGTTCGACGATGTGCAGACCGCGCCGCCATTGCGTCCGACGAAGGCCTTCAGCGCTGCCGATGAGTTCATGTACGTGATCGGAACGATCTGATCGACGTCGGCGATCGAGGCGAGAAGTTGTCCCAGCACTCCTCGACCTGGTCGATGTCGGCCATGTCGGCCATGGAGCATCCGGCGTTCAGATCCGGGAGTATCACGTGCTGATGGTCGGCTGCCAGCACGTCTGCGGATTCGGCCATGAAGTGCACGCCGCAAAACACGATGAAGTCTGCTTCGGGACGGTCCGCGGCGAAGCGGGCCAGATTGAAGGAGTCGCCGCGTGCATCGGCCCAGCGGATGACCTCATCGCGTTGGTAGTGATGCCCGAGGATGACCAGCCGTGAGCCCAATGCGGTCTTGGCGTCACGGATCCACATTGCAAGGGTCGACGCGTCCGCGCCCGTGTAGCGGTCCGGCAGGGGAACCTGAAGTCGAATCATCTGGATGTGCCTCCCCGAGGGAGCAGGTTCCGATAAAAGCCGGCGGGGACAGCCTGGTCGCCCACCGCGGGGTTGTCGGCCTCGGAACCACATGATGTGACTGGAATGCCAGGCCAGCCTCCAATGAGCATAACCCCCGGCCAGGATGGGATTGTCACGATGCCGCTATGGCGAACTCCGTCGGCGGGCGCCGCGAGAATGGCGGGGTGCGCACCCGTCCTGAACCTGGATCGATCCCCGATGGCCCCGGCAGCTATCAGTTCAAGGACGACCAAGGGCGGATCCTCTACATCGGCAAGGCCAAGAACCTGCGCAGCCGCCTGGCGAATTACTTTGCCGACCCAGCGACAATGCCACCCCGAACCCGTCAGATGGTCGTTGCGGCAGAAACCGTCGAATGGATCGAGGTGCGTACCGAGGTCGACGCGCTGTTCCTCGAATGCAGCCTCATCAAACGGCACCAGCCGCGGTTCAACATCCGCCTCAAGGACGACAAGTCCTATCCCTTCCTGGCGGTGACACTCGACGAGCAATGGCCACGAGCGATGGTCATGCGCGGGGCGAAGCGTAAGGGCGTCCGCTACTTCGGTCCTTACGGACACGCCTATGCAATCCGCGAAACCCTGGACCTGTTGCTGCGGACCTTTCCGATTCGCACGTGCACGAACACGAAGTTCTCCCGTCACGAGAAGTTGGGGCGTCCATGCTTGTACGCGCACATCGAGAAGTGCGCCGCGCCGTGCGTCGGCGACATCGACACAGACGGGTATGCGGCACTCGTGGCCGAGCTTGTGGAGTTTCTCGATGGCGAGACCGAGCCGATCATCGATCGCCTCGACCAGCAGATGCTCGAAGCCTCCGACCATTTGGAGTTCGAACGCGCAGCCCGATTACGAGATCAGCTCGCGTCCGTTCGCAAGATTGTGGAACGCCAAGAGATGGTCGGCGATTCCACGGAGTATTTCGACCTGATCGGTATCGAGGAGGACGAGCTCGAAGCGTCGGTTCAGGTGTTCTTCGTTCGCAAGGGTCGGGTTGTCGGGACGCGCGGTTTCGTCGCCGACAAGGTCGAGGACGTCACGACAGAGGCCTTGGTCGGTCGACTCCTCGAACAGCTCTATTTCGGTGCCGACCCCGAAGACGTTCCCCGTGAGGTGTTGGTTCCGGTCGAGCCCGATGACCGAGCGCTCTATGACGAATTGCTCTCGAGTGCACGTGGGTCGAAGGTACGTGTGCGTGTGCCGCGCAGGGGCCCCAAGCGCGACCTCCTCGGGACGGTGACCCACAATCGCGCGCGAGGCGTTCTCTCGACACAAGCTGCGTCGAGCATCGGATCACAATGCGCGTGCCCGGGCACTGAACGCGCTCCAGGATGCGCTCGGTCTCGCTGAGGCACCGCTCCGGATCGAGTGCTTCGACATCTCCCACCTCCAGGGCACTGAGACCGTGGCATCAATGGTGGTGATGGAGGACGGCATGGCCAAGCGTTCGGACTACCGCCGGTTCAAACTGCGCCACACGGAAGGCAACGACGATTTCGCGTCGATGGAGGAGGCCCTGACCCGCCGGTTCCGGCACTACCTCGACGACCGAGACCAGGGAGCTCGTGCGGGGAAACGATTTGCCTACCCGCCGAACCTGCTTCTGGTCGATGGCGGCAAGGGACAACTTGCCGTTGCCGAGCGGGTGCTCGAGGAGCTCGGTCTCGAAGACATCGCGGTCGCCTCGCTCGCCAAGCGGTTCGAGGAGGTTTACCTGCCTGGGCGGCCGGATCCGGCCGTATCCCACGCGACTCCGAAGCGTTGTATCTCCTGCAGCAGGTCCGCGACGAGGCACACCGCTTCGCGATCACGTATCACCGGACGCTTCGCGATCGAAAGATGACGCGGTCGGTCCTCGATGGTGTCGCCGGGTTGGGGCCGGTCCGGCGAGCGCGTCTGCTCAAGGAATTCGGTTCGGTCGCGAAGCTTCGGGCGATGAGTGTCGACGAATTGCAGGCGATCCCGTGGTTACCCGACGCCGTCGGCGAGGCTCTCGGCGAGGCGCTGCACGGAAAGTTCACACCAGAACGGCGCGAAGCGGGCGCGGAAGGCCTCGGGGGCGTGCCATCATCGTGAGCGTGAACCGCACGGCGGCAGAACCGCTCGATTTCACCATCGTCACGGGCATGTCGGGCGCTGGGCGCTCGACATCGGCGAACGTCCTGGAAGACCTCGGTTATTTCGTGATCGACAATGTGCCCGCATTGCTGATCCCAAAGATCACTGAGCTTGCGAGGGGCACCGATCGTCCGACCCGCTACACGCGCTTGGGGTCGACGTGCGCTCGGGTGCATTCGTCCAGGACCTCAAGGACGCACTCGCGGAGCTGCAGGCGTCGGGAAGTCGCACACGCGTGCTGTTCCTCGAAGCGGCAGATCCGGTTTTGGTGCGCCGCTACGAAGGCAATCGGCGCCCGCATCCGCTTGCGGACGGCGCGCGGATCTCCGATGGCATTGCTCGCGAGCGCCTGCAACTCGAGGAGCTCAAAGGTTTGGCTGATGTTGTGATCGACACGACGGACATGAACGTCCATGATCTGCGCGATCGCCTGCGTGAGCTGTTCGGTATGGATTCGCCCGATGTGGCGCTGCAGACGTCGATCGTGAGCTTCGGGTACAAGCATGGCCTGCCACTGGATGTCGATCTCGTGTTCGACTGCCGGTTCCTGCCGAACCCGCATTGGGTCGAACCTTTGCGGTTGTTGACCGGGGTCGATGAGCGGGTCCGGGACTTCGTGCTCGACCAGCCGGAGACCGGGCCATTCCTGGAGCGGCTCGACGGCCTCTTCGAGTTGTTGTTGCCGGCGTACGCTCGGGAGGGGAAGGCCTACTTGTCGATAGCCGTCGGATGTACAGGGGGACACCATCGCAGCGTGGTGGTCGCGCGTGAGCTTGCCAAGATTCTTGCTACGCACGGATTCCATCCGAAAGTGACGCATCGGGACATCGACCGTGCGTAGCGCCGGTAGCGATGACGCGCCTGGCGAAGGGCGTTCGGAGGTTGCCGGCGGCGCGCCGAGCCGAACCACCGGTACGGGCGCGACGCACAAGCAGCGCCGTAGTGGACCGAGCGGTGCGACACGACCGTCCACCCCGCAGGCGCGGCCCGCCGCGAGACGAGACGAAGAGGGTCGCGTCGGCGGTCCGGCAGTTGTGGCGCTTGGAGGAGGACACGGTCTCGCAGTCGCATTGACCGCGATCCGTCAGTACGGCGGGACGATCACTGCGGTGGTCACCGTCGCTGACGACGGCGGCTCCTCGGGACGGCTGCGCCGCGATTTCGGCACTCCGGCACCAGGTGACATCCGCCGAGCATTGGTCGCGCTCGCCGCGAATGACACCTGGGCACGTACCTTCGAGCACCGTTTCGACGGCGGCGAACTCGATGGCCACGCATTCGGAAATCTGGCGTTGCTCTCACTAGCGTCCACGATGGGCGATTTCGTCGCTGCGATCGACGAGGCTGGGCGTCTCCTCGGGACCGTCGGGAGGGTGCTGCCCGCAACGGCAGGGCCCGTCGTCTTGCGTGCCGATGTCGAAGGCGAGATGGTCGAAGGGCAGGTCAACGTCGGCATGGCGGCGGGAAAGATCCGAAGTGTGGAGCTGATCCCGTCGGATGCGCCGGGATGCGCGCAGGCAATCTCGGCTGTCGAACATGCTGATCAGATCGTGTTGGCTCCAGGATCGTTGTACACGAGCCTGCTGCCGGTTTTGGCGGTGCCGAGCTTGCGCGATGCGGTCCTGAACGCCCGCGGCAAGGTGGTGCAGGTCTGCAATGTTCGCTGCGAGACCCCTGAGACCGACGATATGGACGCAACCGATCACCTCCGAGCAGTCATCGCTCATGGTGCTCGTGTCGATTCGTTCTTGTATCAGGCGTTCGGCGTGCTCGCCGCCGACGAGGAAACCATTCGTCTCCTCGGCGCAGAGCCTGTCGGCTCGGACGTCGTCGATGATGCACGGATGGCGCACGATCCGGCCAAACTGGCGAAAGCCCTGCGTGCTCTGCTGTAGTCAGCACGCTCGAAGACCATGAGGTCTTGAAACTGTTCGTGCACAATCATCGATCAAGCTCGGCGCCGTTGCGTCGACGCGAACGGAGGAACCATGGCGGTACGCGTGGGCATCAATGGATTCGGTCGAATTGGCCGTTCCTTCTTTCGGGCGCTGCTCGCCCGCCAAGGCGCAGCCGGTGTCGAACTCGTAGCGGTGAACGACCCGTTCGGCGATGCCGAGACGATGGCGTTCCTGTTGAAGCACGACTCGGTCGGCGGCACTCTCCCGAACGCCGTTTCGGTCACCGATACCGGCTTTGCTGTCGATGCCATCTCGGTGAAGAAGCTCGAGGTGCGCGAGCCAAGTGAGATTCCGTGGGGCGACCATGGCGTCGACGTGGTGATCGAGTCCACGGGTCTGTTCACCGGTCGTGCGCAGGCTGCCGGGCATCTCAACGGTGGCGCGAAGCGAGTCGTGATCTCGGCTCCGAGCGGCGATGCCGACGCGACGATCTGCATGGGTATCAACGACAGCGTTTTCGATCCGTCTGCACATACCGTGCTGTCGAACGCGTCGTGCACTACGAACTGCCTTGCGCCATTGGCGAAGGTGCTCGACGATTCGTTCGGTATCGAGCAAGGCCTCATCACGACCGTCCACGCGTACACGAGCGATCAGCAACTTCAGGACCAGGCTGTCGCGACCCGTTCGGGTAAGCCTGACCTTCGTCGGATGCGCGCCGCTGCGTTGTCGATCGTCCCGAGCTCGACGGGCGCGGCACGCGCAATCGGCATGGTGCTGCCGAGTCTGAAAGGCAAGCTCGACGGTACGGCGTTGCGCGTTCCGACACCGACAGGTTCGATTACCGATCTCGTCGCAGTTCTCAAGACCGGTGTCACAGCAGAAGACGTCAACGCTGCATTCAAGGCCGCCGCCGCAGATCCCGCATTCCGCGGTGTCCTGGAATACAGCACTGAGCCATTGGTCTCGGCCGATATCGTCGGGAATCCATCGTCGTGCGTGTTCTCTTCGGTGGACACGATGGCGAGCGGAAAGCTCGTGAAGGTCCTCGGTTGGTACGACAACGAGTGGGGATACTCGAACCGTTTGGTGGACCTGATCGCGTTCATCGGCGGCTGATGAATCTCCCGCAGCTCGAAGATCTGCCGATCACAGCGGGGACCCGTGCGTTGGTTCGTATGGATTTCAATGTTCCGCTGCACGGAGGCGTCATCGACGACGATCTGCGTATCACGACCGCGTTGCCGACCCTGTTGTGGTTGCGTGCGCGGGGAGCGTCGATCGTCGCGTGTTCGCACCTCGGGCGTCCCAAAGGTGCGCCGGACCCGGCGTTTTCGCTTGCGCCGGTCGCGCGTCGGCTGAGTGAGTTGCTCGCGGCGCCGGTCGGTCTTGCCCCTGAGGTAGTGGGGGAGCAGGCTTCGAAGATGGCCCAGGTGCTCGAGCCCGGAGACGTGTTGTTGTTGGAGAACCTGCGCTTCGACGCGGGAGAGACGGCGAACACTCCGGCTTTCGCAGATGCGTTGTGCGCGCTCGGTGACGTCTATGTGAACGACGCGTTCGGTGCGTCGCACCGGTCGCACGCGTCGATCGTCGGACCGCCTGCAGTGTTGCCGAGTGCCGCGGGTCGCTTGCTCTTCCGCGAGGTTGAGGTGTTGAGCGGTCGTCTGTCAGAGCCGGAACGTCCATTCGTGGCGATCCTCGGTGGCGCCAAGGTGAGCGACAAGCTTGCGGTGATCGAGGCGTTGCTCGAACGAGCCGACACGATCCTGGTCGGTGGGGCAATGGCGTTCACCTTCTTTCTGGCGCAGGGCCATCAGGTCGGTACGTCGCTCGTGGAGCCCGATATGGTCGAGACGTGCGCGAGGCTCCTCGAGACGGGTCGGGTGCACGTGCCCGTTGACGTGGTTGTCGCACAGCAGTTCAGCGCCGACAGCCCGACACGCACGGTTGTTGCAGCCGAGATGCCGGGTGACTGGATGGGACTCGACGTTGGCCCTGTCACCGCAGATGCCTATGCGTCAGTGATAGCCCGGGCCGCAACCGTGTTGTGGAACGGCCCGATGGGTGTCTTCGAGATGGAGCCCTTTGCCGCCGGGACGCGTCGGGTCGCGCTTGCAGTTGCGGAGTGTGAAGGCTTCACGGTCATCGGTGGCGGCGATAGTGCATCCGCCGTGCGCCAGATGGGCCTTGCGGATCGAATCGATCATGTCAGTACCGGTGGGGGTGCATCGCTCGAGCTGATCGAGCAAGGTGACCTGCCCGGTCTTGTTGCATTGCGGGCGGCTGCCGTCCGACTGAAGGAGCGCGAATCGTGAGTACTGCGCGCAGCGGTGGCAAGAGTGTTGGTCGCCGACCGATCATCGCCGGGAACTGGAAGATGCATCACACGCACCTTGATGCGATCCAGGTGGTGCAGAAGCTCAACTTCCGTCTTGATGCCGAGGACTACGAGGCGATCGACGTCGTGGTGTGTCCGACCTTCGTGGCGTTGCGGTCGGTGCAGACGGTGCTCGATGCCGACAGGATCCCGATTCTGCTGAGCGCGCAGAACTGTCACTGGGAAGAGTCCGGTGCGTTCACCGGCGAGGTCAGCGCACCAATGCTGGCCAAGCTCAATGTGAGCTATGTGATCGCAGGCCACTCCGAGCGCCGCGAGTACTTTGCCGAGACCGACGAGATCGTGAACCGCAAGGTGAAAGCGATTATCAAGGCCGGGATGCGGGCCATCGTCTGTGTGGGCGAGTCGCTCGCACAACGTGAGGCCGGGGCGACTGCGGCGCACGTCAGTTCGCAGGTTCGGGGCGCGTTCGACGGGGTCAAGAAGGTCGACGCTGCCGAAACGGTCGTTGCGTACGAGCCCATTTGGGCGATCGGCACTGGGCGTAACGCCACCGCCGGTGATGCCAACGAGACATGCGGCGTGATCCGGGCGACCCTACGGGAGCTCTATGACACTGCGACCGCCGACGCTGTCCGAATCCAGTACGGCGGGAGCGTCAAGCCCGGAACGATCGCGGAGCTCATGGAGATGCCCGAGGTCGACGGCGCTCTGGTGGGCGGAGCATCCCTCGATCCGGACGACTTCGCCCGAATCATCCGGTACGGGCGGTAATCGCGCCGGCGGTCGACGCTGTGTTACCGTTTCGCTACGTCGTCCCCACGTTGGCTGAGGTCGTTCTAGGGAGTGCCGCGTGCTGAACGCGCTTATCGTCGTTGTCCAGGTCATTTCGTGTCTGATGTTGCTGCTCTTCGTGTTGTTGCACGCTGGTCGTGGCGGCGGTCTTTCCGACATGTTCGGTGGCCAGATGGGTGGGTCTATGGCGGGCTCGACCGTCGTCGAGCGCAACTTGGACCGGCTCACCGTGGTGACTGCAATCGTCTTCATGTTCACGACGATTCTGTTGGGCCTGCGCCTCAAGCTCTGAGCGCGCATGCGCGTAGACTCACTCCCTCGCACCGACTGACTCGGTGTTCCACGTCGAAGTGGCGGAATCGGCAGACGCGCTAGCTTGAGGGGCTAGTGCCCGCAAGGGCGTGGGGGTTCAAGTCCCCCCTTCGACACCATTCGTAGGGTTACAGCCCAGAAATCCGTGTCTCAAGTGAAATTTAGAGGGTCGGGTGTTCGGCCCCCACTTGAACACCTGCCCGGGCCTGGCCGCCGCTGGCCCCGGCGACGGTCGGGAGCTGTTCAAGCCACATCTCGGGCTGGTCTTGCCGGGAGTCGTCGTGGATCATCTGGCTGACAACCCAGAGCAGCGCAGTCGTACGCGCCGCCAACGGGCTGGCGCCATACAGCGTGGCGAAGCCGGGCCCATCGGGCACACGCCGATCGTACGAGACCTGACCGAGCCGATAGGTTCAGCGTCGTGACGCTGCCGTTTCCGCTCCGGCCCGACCTGCCTCCTGAGGACGCGACCGTTGTGCTGCGCGCCGGCGTCATGGGCGCCGACATCGGCATCGATGATCTGGCCGACGCTGGTGGTCCCGAATGAGGCCGTCACACCCCGTCCGTACGATCGACATGTATGGAGACATCGCGGGAGCATCGGGTCATGGCTGACCGCTCAGGTATCGAGTGGACCGAGGTCACCTGGAACCCGACCACGGGGTGCGACAAGACCTCGCCGGGCTGCGACAACTGCTACGCCCTCACCCTGGCGAAACGGCTTCGAGCCATGGGCCAGGCGAAGTACCAGAACGATGGCGACCCGAGAACGAGCGGCCCCGGCTTCGCGTTGACCGTCCACGAGGACACTCTGGCTGCGCCACACCGGTGGAAGTCGCCTCGCGTCATCTTCGTCAACTCGATGAGCGACCTGTTCCACCCGGATGTGTCCCTCGACTTCATCAAGCGTGTGTTCACCGTCATGGCCGAGACACCGCAGCACACGTACCAGGTGCTGACGAAGCGCTCGAAGCGACTTGCTGCCGTCGGCCGGCGAGCTGGGCTGGCCGTCGAATGTCTGGATGGGCGTGAGCGTCGAGTCCGACCGCTACGCCTTCCGCCTCGATCACCTCCGATCGGTCGACGCGGCAGTCCGCTTCGTCAGCGCGAGCCGCTCCTCGGCCCGTTGCCGAACCTCGACCTGACCTCGATCGATTGGCTGATCGCCGGCGGCGAGAGTGGGCCGAATGCCCGCCCGATGGACGAGGATTGGGTCCGCGACATCCGGGACCAGTGCGGAGAGGCAGGTGTTGCCTTCTTCTTCAAGCAATGGGGCGGCAGGACACCGAAGGCAGGTGGGCGTGTGCTCGACGGCGCGGTGTACGACGAGATGCCTGTGTCGCTCGCGGCGTCGTAGCGCTGATCCACACGGGCTGGAACGACCGAAGGGTGGCGAAAGTTGGTCGATGAAGCGGTATGGCCGATCGAGGAGCACACGCGGGCGAAGCATGAACTCCTTCGCCGCTATCTCGGAGCCTGGTTTCCGATCCTGACCGCTTCCGGGTTCAATAAGCGAGTTGTATTCCTCGACGGATTCGCCGGTCCGGGCGTCTACGCTAACGGTGAGCCCGGCTCTCCTCTCATCGCCATCGAGACCTTGGTCGACCACGCGCACTTCGAGCAGCTATCGCGCACTGAGTTTGTCTTCTTCTTTGTAGAGGAAGACGGGGCACGTTTCGCGAGTCTGGAACGGGAGCTCGATCGCTTCTGGCACCGACGGGATGGCGGGAAGCCGGCCAACGTCCGTGTTGAGCTGTTCAACGACAAGTTCGCGACCGTGGCTTCCCAGCTAGCAGCGACCTACGGCCAGAACAAGCAGCTCGCCCCAACCCTGGCGTTCATCGACCCCTTCGGCTGGTCAGGTGTGCCACTTGGCCTGATTCGAGATCTCCTGGCCTCAGATAAGTGCGAGGTGCTCTTCAACTTCATGTACGACAGCGTGAACCGGTTCGTCACGGACGAGCGTCCTGGGGTCGCACGACACTTCGCAGAACTCTTCGGCACCACCGAAGCCGAACACCAGTCCGCTTCAGCCCTCACCGGCGAGAAGCGGAAAGCCTTCCTCCAGAACCTCTACATGCGTCAACTTCGCGATGTGGGAGGATTCTCGTTCGTCCGGAGCTTCGAGCTGATGGATGTCGAGCGTGGGCGAACCGCGTACTTCTTGATGTTCGGGACGCGCCACCACAAAGGCCTTCAGGTCATGAAGGACGCGATGTGGGCGCTCGATCCGGTCTCCGGCGCCCGGTTCGCGGGGTTTGCCGGAGATCAACAGATGCTGTTCTCTGCCGAGCCCGACACGTCCCCGCTTCACGACGCTCTGTTGGAGCGTTTCTCGGGAGAATCGGTAGCGGTGGAGACGATTGAAAGATTCGTGATCGAGGAGACCGACTACAAGACAACCCACTACAAGAAGCAGGTGCTCAAGGTCCTGGAGGAGGAGGGCAGACTCGTCTGCGAGTCCGCCCGCAACCGGCGGGGTACGTATCCGAAGGGGACGAAGCTGCAGTTTCTCCCGACTGAGGATCAGCATGATTCCTGAGCTCGACGCGAACCGCGTGCGGAAGTGGGCGCACGAGAAGACTCCGCGGGAGTATCGCGACGAAATCCGCGTCGAGGTCGACGAGACACCTCGCGGATTGACGGTTTTCGAGTGCCGCCCACCGTGGAGCGACCTGATGGGACCCGAGTGGACCCGCACGCCGATCGCACGGCTCTTGTACTTGAAGAAGCGAAACGAGTGGACCCTCTACTGGGCGGATCGCAACTCGAAGTTCCAGCGGTAGTGGGACGCCGAACCGACCCAGCATGTCGGCGAGTTGCTCGACGAGATCGATGCCGACCCGACCTGCATCTTCTGGGGCTGATGTGACCGCTCCACCGGGGCAGCATGATCAGCTGCATGAGAACTGGTGCGAGTCGCTCGAGGAGATCACGACGCACATCTTCAATCTGTTCCCCAATCGGGCGATCTGGCGCGAGATGAGTGAGACGCTCCGGGAGCACGAGGGCGGTGTGTTCCTTGCCCGCTACGCCGCCCTCTACGTGGCGGGCCAGGTAATGGCTGTGCGGAGGCTTGTGAATGATCGAGCGGCTGGGCCGACCGTCTCGCTCGGTCGGCCTCTCGGAGATCTCGAGCGGAACCAGCCGGTCATGAATCGAGATCGCTATGTCTTGATGTACACCAAGGGAAAGGATGAAGACGCGAAGCTTCTGGACCACTCAGGCGCAGAAGGTCTTCGACGAGCGATTCAGAGACAGCCACGGGGACTTCTCCCTGGTCAAGAACCGTGATCGAGTGGATCACCTGACCACAGCGTCGTAGGTCATCAGCGACTTCGCCGACCGGTTCGTGGCTCACCTCGACAGCCGCAAGCTGGCGGAGCTCCCGACGTTCGACGACTTGGACACGGCGATCGACGCAGTGGGGCAAGTGGTGAAGGAGCTCACGTTGCTCCTCACCGCCTCGTCACTCGTGGATACCGAGCCGACGATTCAGGATGATTGGAAGCAGCCGTTCAAGAAGGCGCTGTTCCGATTGCAGCCGGCGCCTCAGCCTTGCTGGGTGCGACGGAGACTCCACCTCATCGCACTCCTCGACGACATCGATGCCGACGAGCTTGCATCTTCTGGGGCTGAGAAAAGCGGCCTCAGTTCTTGTCCGGGGGCTGCGGCACGAGCCGGACCGGTCGGCCGCTCCTTGTGTTGCCCCTCGGGCTGGCGAGCGCTCGTTCGAGCAACGAGGGCGTCGACATCCCCCGATCGACGTCCTCCTGATGATCCGCCCCACCGAGAGCGCGACGGGAGTTGACCCCTTGGCCTCAAGTGGTCAACTCCACAGATGAGTCCCCGCATCTGACAGTCCAGCATGCGACGTTCGCTCAGTTGAATCCGTGATTGATCTCCCAAGGTCCGTCAGCCCCCGCATGCACCGGTACCACCGGATGCAAGAACCAGACGCGCCATCTCTTCCCGGTACCTGCCTCATCGCCGCGGCCCGTGCCGACCGTCGCGTCGGCGCAGAGCAGCGAGAAGACCTCACTTCGCTGGGACGGCTCACAGGTCACGAAGAACTTGAATGAGCGTCGGGGAGTCCTGCCGACCCAGCTCTCCAGGACTTCTCGGGTGATCTGCCAAACTCTTGGCTTGTCGGGGTCATCAACGGATGGACGAAGGCGGGTCGGATCGCTCAACTTCCGCCAACCCCCGCGACTTGGAAACCAGAACGGCTGAGAGAAGACCTGTACATACAGGTCGAGACCGGCGCCGGATTGGAGCCGTGACAGCGTCAAGTCGAAACTACTCATGCGGCTCATGAACCGGCGGCGCCGGCGACTAAAGAATGCAGCGCGGGCAACTTCGGCGAGGGCCACGCCGCCGCTGACTAACGTCGCAACCACCAGAGCTACGTCCACGAGAGCCCCTTTTCGGCTCGCCATCGAACATCGAGGGCACGGCGAAGACAGTAGTAGTCGGACGCCGGTCGTCCTACTAACTCCGGAAGCCGTCACCAGCGGGAAGACCTCGGTTCGCCCCGCCCATAGCGTCCCTCTTCGGTGCTTGGGCGTTGTCGAAACGCGGGCCGCAGCGAAGGTAATGTGGCTCCACGCGGCGAAGCTGGGTTGACGGCCTCGTATTGATGGTGCGGCGCGAGTTTTCCATGTGGCATCACCGCCAACAGCCATGCCGTGATCTCCAACCTGCTCTTGGGCGTCGCCGAAGAGGCAGCCAAGCAGGACATCAGGCTGCGTGCCATTCAGAAGGTGTCCGACGACGATGGTGGTGTCGATCACCCGTCGGTCCAGACCGCCAAGGGCAACGACGACGTCGAAGCCGCTGTGGCGGATGGCTCGGTCGACGTCGTCGCCGGCACCGCGTGGCTGTTCGCCAGAGAGGCCATGACCGGCGCAGTCGACACGCTCGTGATCGACGAGGCGGGCCAGTTGTCGCTCGCGAACGTGTTGGCCGTCGCCCCCGCGGCGTCCAACTTGATCCTGGTGGGCGACCCCCGCCAACTTGCCCAACCATCGAAGGGCACGCATCCCGATGGCGCGGGGGTGTCCGGTCTCGACCATGTGCTCGCCGGGGAGGCGACGATGCCAGCGCATCTCGGTCTGTTCCTCGATCGAAGCTGGCGAATGCACCCGGACATCTGCGGGTTCATCTCCGAGCAGGTCTACGGCGGTCTCCTCGAAAGCGAGGCCCATTGCACCATCCAACGAATCGTGATGGCCTTGTTGCTGGCGGATCAGGGGTGCGCTGGCTTGGTGTCGAACACGAAGGAAATCGCACCTCGTCGGCCGAGGAGACCGAGGAGGTGGCACGGATCTTCGACGCGTTGGTCGGCCGGGAATGGACCGACCATAAAGGTGCACGCGCCCCACTCGGCATCGACGACATCCTCGTCGTCGCCCCCTACAACGCCCAGGTCCACCTGCTCGCCGAGCGACTGCCCGCTGGTGCACGGGTCGGCACAGTCGACAAGTTCCAAGGCCAAGAGGCGCCGGTGGTGCTGGTCTCGCTGACAGCGTCGAGCGCCGAGGATGTACCGCGCTGAATGGAGTTCCTCTATTCCCGCAACCGCCTGAACGTGGCCGTGTTGCGGACGATCACCGGAATCTCCCCAGAGTTGATCACTGAAATCCACCACCCCTGAGCGGTGAGGGTGGGCGACGAACCCGCGTCGCACCAGCGCCCGGTGGACCGTCGAGCGGGCGGGAGCTGAGCCGTGACGGCGGCGCAGGTGGTATTGGATCGTGAGCGACCCGGCGTCGAAGCCGTCCTCTTTAGGCAAGTGCCCTGGTCCGGCCGTCGCTGGCAGGGTCCAGGAGTGTGGCATGATCGATCCGTGATCCGTGAGGGCTGGAAACCCAGCCGCCGGAATCGGAACATCGGAACGACCAGGAGCGGTCACGGCCGGGCCAATCGCCTGGTCATCCCGGACCGCTGGTCCGATGACCGGATCTTTTGGGAGAAGCTTCGTGACCCCGTTATGGTCCGCCGGTCGGTGGGCGAACTCGAACTCATGGTGCTGATCGAGCCGGTGATCGGCGGCTACACCCACTGCTGCACCCCGGATGACGTCTTGACCGTCGCCGGGATGGTCCCGGCGGACGACCTCGGGGATCTTCGGCTCTTCGTACTGCGCCAGCCGACCCGCAAGCAGGCTGTCCTGTCCTCTGTGTGGGGTCGCCTGGCCTACTACGCCCAGTTCAACGCCCGTCTGAGTGGCCCGGCCATCTTTCTGGAAGCCCAGGAACTCAATCAGCCCTGGCGCCAACGCGCCTCTATGTCCGTCGACGCTCGCCGTGAACTTGAGTGCCTGCGGGCCGACGGCCATCCGGTGGAGGAGGTCGGCGGCGGCTACCGCTGGCAGCTCACCCTCCAGGCCGCGAGGGCGACCCAGCTGTACCGAACGCTGCTCCACGAAATCGGCCACCAGGTCCACTACCTCGTCTCGGTCCAGCGCCCCCAGGACGCCATCAACCGGGAGGACCCCACCTCGGACGACCGCTGGGACAGGCTCAGCGAACGCTATTGGGCAAAGCCGACAGCCGAGAAGGAAGCCTTCGCGCACCGCTACGCAAGAGAACTTGGCGACCGGCTCCGTCGGGAAGGGAAGTTCCCCTTCAACCGTATGGCCGACCCCAACCGGCTCCGCGACCAGGACCTCGACCCGGCGTGGTTCAACCCCCCTGAGCCACAAGCGTGACCGGCCTGCGCGAAGAATTGGACCTGGAGCGCATCCGGGGCATGGAACAATCGGCCGTTGTCGTTGACACCGCCTCGCACACGATCTTCGGCGGGGAAGGCCAGGACTACGAAGAACCGCCCGATGGAGGTGCATCCTCAGCTTCAGGGGCCTGTGCCTCGTCGGGGTCGAGGGTGACGACGACTGGTGGATGTATCAGCTCAACGAATCTGACGGCTCGTTCGTTTGATCATCACGGCTCGAGCGTCGACATTCCATGATGATGACGACCGCTCCCTTCTTTGCATTGCTTTCGGCGTAGCAATGCGCGCGGCTGCTTGTTCGCGCGGGAACGTCTTGTCGACGAATGATCGACGCTTTCATGTCTCGATGAATGTTTGAATGTCATCGAGGTCTGCGGCCTTCTCATTGACCAGCAGGCAGATGACCTTCTTGGGGCCGCAGATGGCTGTCGCACCGGGAGTCGCCGCAATTTTCGGAGGTTCCCGAGCCGGGCTGAAGGTAGCCCGACTGCTGGACTGTGCGGATGGCGGTCACCATCTACGGCGTCTGTGCCGTGACGTTCATGATGACGATGTACGCGTTCGAGAGCCGTGGGCGGCGCTTTGTGTTGGCTTTCGCGCTGGGCTGTGTCCTGTCGAGTGTCTATGGATTCTGGTCGGGCGCGTGGCCGTTCGGTGTTGTGGAGTTCATCTGGTCGGGCATAGCGTTCCGGCGCTACCGCGATTCGCCTTCCGATTGAGCTGCTGTTCGAACTCGGTTGGTTCGGGGTTATGGTCGAAAGTATGACCCAGATGTCTCCTGCGCGACGTGGCTTGCTGTTCGGCCTCGGCGCTGCGGTGCTGTTCGGGGTCAGCGCTCCGCTGGCCAAAACGCTGCTCGACGATGTCCGGCCGCAGATGTTGGCCGGGCTCTTGTATGTCGGTGCGTTTGTTGCTCTGAGCCTGGTGGGGCGCCGGTCGGGTTCCGAGGCACGCCTCCGTCGTGGCGATCTCCCGCGGATGAGCGCGATGATCCTCGCTGGTGGCGTGCTCGCGCCGGTCTTGTTGCTCGTGGGTCTCGAGCGAGTCACGGGCGTGACCGGGTCGCTGCTGTTGAATCTCGAGGGGCCGTTCACGATCGCGGTCGGCGTTGGGGTGTTTCGTGAGCACCTTCCCCGGCAGGCGCTGCTCGGGGCGATGATCATCTTCATCGGTGCGTTGCTGCTCGGCTTCGGAACCGGCGCCACCCGAGTCGACTGGGCGGGGATCGTGTTGATCGCGGGCGCGTGTGCTGGCTGGGCGTTCGACAACAACCTCACGCAGTCGTTGACCGTACGCGATCCCCGTTCCATCGTTCGGACGAAGACGGGGGTAGCGGGAGTGGTGAACGTGGCTCTCGCCCTCATGGTCGGCGAGCACCTGCCCACGATCTGGGTGCTCGCGGCGGTGCTGGTCCTCGGCGCGTTCAGTTACGGGTTGAGCGTGTACTGGGATGCGCTCGCGCTTCGCAACCTGGGCGCGGCGCGAGAGGCGGCGGTGTTCGCGGTGGCGCCGTTCGCGGGTGCGGTCTTCGCTCCGCTCGTGCTGCCCGAGTCCATCGGCGTACGGGAGCTGGCAGCCGGGGTGCTGATGGCGTGCGGAGTGGCGCTCCTGCTCCGTGAACACCACGCACATGTTCATGCTCATCCGGCGCTGGAACACGATCATGTCCATGTTCACGACGAGCATCACTTCCACGAGCATGACGCGGGCGTTGCGGCGAGCGAACCTCACTCGCATCGTCACTTTCATCGGGAGCTCGTGCATTCGCATCCCCACGTCAGCGACGTGCACCACCGACACACACACTGATTGCGTCGCGACCGCAACCCCGTCCCGTGAACCGGAAGAACTAGCGCTCTTGGCCAGTGGGGAATGCACAGACGGCGCCGGTTATATGCACATCGACGTCGTCGCCGGCGCGGGGTGACGGTGTGATCCGGGTGCGGGCCAACACAGGCGTCGAAAGATTCTGAATCGCAAGTTCTATGAGTGTGTCGGCACCCTCGAAGGTGGTCCTGATCACTCGGGCGCGCACCGCGCCTGGCGCGGGCCCGATCTGGAGTTGCTCGGGGCGGATCACGATGACAAGTTCGCCGTCGGGGGAGTTCGAGTCTCGGGCTTGCACGTTGCCAAGAGGTGTGGTGATTCCGGTCCCATTTCGGTGCCCGGGGACGATGACGACCTCGCCGACGAAGCGCGCGACGTCGAGGGTGGCGGGGGCGCGGTAGATGGTGACGGGGTCGCTGACTTGGCGGAACTGGCCGCCGAGGAGGACCGCGACGCGGTCAGCGGCCGAGAGTGCTTCCTGCTGGTCGTGCGTCACGAGTACTGCGGTGGCGCCGGTAGCGCGCAACGCGGCGAGGACCTCGGTGCGAACTTGGGTGCGCAGGCCGGCGTCGAGTGAGGAGAAGGGTTCGTCCAGCATGACGACCGCGGGGCGTGGGGCGAGTGCGCGCGCGACTGCGACGCGTTGTTGCTGGCCGCCGGATAGCTCGTGGGGTCGGGCTTTGCCGTGGTCGGGGAGGCCGACGAGTGCGAGGCATTCGGCGACACGCTCGACGCGGTCGCGCCCGCGCCCGCGGGGCAGGCCGAAGGCGACGTTGGCGGCAACAGACAGGTGCGGAAAGAGGGCGCCTTCTTGGGGCACGATTCCGACCCGTCGCTGCTCGGGGGGTGTCCAGCGTCCTGGGCCGTCGACGACAGCTCCAGCGAGGGCGACGGTGCCGGCATCGGCGCGGAGGAACCCGGCAACGATGCGCAGGAACGTGGTCTTGCCGCCTCCGGAAGGTCCGAGCACGGCGGTGATCTCGCCGGGTGCGACGTTGAGATTGATGTCTCGCAGCACCTCCTTGCGTCCGAAGGCGCGCACGATCCCGATGACCGACAGTGCTGCGTCGTTGATTGCCCGGGATTGGATGCGGTCAGGCATGGGTGGGCTCGGAGGTGGGGGCCGGCTCGCGTTCGCGGCGTTCGAGCACGAGGATCGACAGCAGCGCGGTGGGGACGGCGGCGAAGAGCACGAGCGCAGCGGCGTAGGGCGCGCCGGCGGCGTAGTTCGCCTCGGCGGTGTAGGTCCACAGTCGGGTGGCGAGTGTGTCGGAGCCCGTCGGGTGGAGGAGCAGTGTGGCGGGCAGTTCTTTCATCGTGGCGACGAAGACGAGCGCGGCGCCGCTCGCGACGGCGGGGGCGGCGAGCGGCAAGGTCACCCGGGTGAGCACCGAGCGGGGGCGATGCCCGAGCGAGCGGGCGACGTCCTCGAGCCCTGCGGGGGATTGCTCGACCGCGACGCGAACGGCTCCGACCGCGAGGGGGAGAAAGAGCACGACGTATGCGAGGACGAGCAAGGGGATTTCCTGGTACACGGGCCGGAGGAGTCGTACGCCGACGAAGACGAGGGAGATGCCGATCACGATGCCGGGCAGCGCGTGACCGACGTAGGTCGAACGTTCAAGCAGCATGGCGGCACGGTTGCGGTAACGCGCGGCGAGCACGCCGGTAGGCACCGCGAGCACGAGGGTCGCAACTGCTGCGAGCAGCGAATACCACAGCGTGTTCCCCAACGCCGGGACCAGTTCGTCCCAGGGGATCGAGGCCTGCAGCGCTTGGCCCGTCCAGTAGACGAACCGCCAGGCGGGGAAGCCCACCCCGCCGGCGAGTAGCAGGCCAAGCAGGGTGAGAACGAGCGGCTTGGCCATCCCGAGGGGGACCAGCGTCTGGCGCCGGGGTGCCCCGCCGCCCAGGCGCGAGTAGCTGGGCGATCCCCGCAGTCGCGCCTCGGCGACGACCACGACGAGAGCGACCGCTACCAGCGCGATGGACAGGATTGCGGCTCGCGAGGGGTTGAATCCCGCGTTGAACGCCCCATAGATCACGAACGTGAAGACCTCGTAGCGCATCATCGCGACCGCGCCGAAGTCGGACAACACGTAGAGCATCACGATCAAGGCACCCGCTGTGATCGCCGGGCGCAGCTGCCGCAACGTGAGCCGAGTCAGAACCGAGACACGACCGTGGCCCAGTGAACGGGCGACCTCCTCGTGCGCGGGATCAAGACGACGCAACGCGGCGGCGACCGGAAGGAACACGTAGGGGTACGACACCAGCGTCAGCGTCAGTACGGACCCGGCGAACGGTGGCATCGACGGTCGCCACGACAGCCACGCGTACGCCGCCGCGTATGACGGCACCGCCAGGGGCAGCGCCAGCACCACCTGCCAGATCCGCCGCCCCGGCACGTCGGTACGGACCACCAGCCACGCCGCCGCGACGCCGATCACGACGCACGCGGCGGTCACGACCACGGCAAGGCGGACGCTGCGAATCAACAGCTCGAATGTCGAACGTTGGAACAGCTCGTGGCGGACATTGGCCCATCCCAGTGCGCCGGCCCGATCGAGGAGGTAATAGATCGGCGCCAACGTGACCACGGCCGCGACCGTTGCCAGAACGAGCAGCGGGAGTGGCGGTGCAGAGGACCGCCACGCGCGCCACAACCCCAGGAGATGTCCTGGGGTCGCGACGCGAGCGGGCGGACGTGCCAAGGGAGATGGGTCGTTCACCGGGTGAGCAGCTTGACCTTCACAAGGAGCTCCTGGGTGGCAGCAAGGGTGTCGAGGTCGGACAGGTCGACCTTAGGCGGCTCCAACGACGCCAGCTTCGGCAACTTGACCGACGTCTTCACACCCGCCACGAGTGGGTACTCGTAGGTCTGTTCGGCGAAGTACTTCTGAGCCTTTTTGGTGAGCATGTAGTCGACGAACGCCCGCGCTGCTGCCAAGTTGTCGCTGGAGCGCAACACTCCTGCGCCGGCGACGTTCACGAGACCACCCGGGTCTCCCTTGGGAAGGTACTTGTTACGGACGTTGACCGCGCCCTCGCCTTCCACGGCGGCTCGCTGCCACAGGTAGTAGTGGTTGATCAACCCGACCGAGATCTGACCGTTGTGGACAGCGTCACGCACCGCGCCGTTCGACGCATAGGCCCGTGGCTCGTTCGCCGCGAACCCTCGCAGCCACTTCTCGGCTTTCACCTCACCACGCACGACCCGTAGACCAGTGACGAACGCCTGCCACGAGGCGTTCGTGGGTGCGTAGCCGAGCTTGCCCTTCCACGACGGGTTGAGCAGCGCGTCGATGGAGTTCGGCGGAGTAGGCACGAGCGTCGGGTTGTACGCCAGCACCCGCGCGCGGCCGCTCAGACCGACCCAGGTCCGGTCCGAGGCGTTGTAGCGGGGGTCGATCACCTTGCGTGTGGTCTTGGTCGGGAGTCTCTGGAGCAGCTTCTCCTTGGACAGCGCGCCCAGTGCCCCCGCGTCCTGGGAGAAGAACACATCCGCAGGAGAAGCATCTCCTTCGGTGAGTATTTGGGATGCGAGCGCGCCGCTTTCGCCATAGCGAACCTCCACCTGAATTCCGGTGTCAGCGGAGAAGCGTTCGAATAACGGCTTGACCAACGTCTCGGCGCGGCCGCTGTACACCGTGATCGAACCACCCGGCTTCTTCGCCGCGGGCGTCGCCGCTCCCGCCGGCGTCGCGACGACGGCCGCCAGTGCCATCACCAGCCCTGCCGTCAACCCCGCACCTGTACGTCTCACGGTTCCTCCTCGGTGGTATTTAGGTATGCCTAACCAAACTAGATTCGGGAGGCCACGGTTGCAAGTCACGGACGTCTCCATGAACCCCGCAGGCCATTGGCGGTGTGCATCAGCCCGACGGCGCCGTTGTCCCTAACGCGGGTGTACGGATCGATGGTGTGCGAGGGGATATTGTCCGGACTGGCAACGTCGCGAACCACGATCGAGGCCCGGAGGTTCGACCCATGTCCGACGAGCGCCGTCTCGAGTTCGAGATCGAAGTTGAAGGCGCGCCCGACGAGGTCTGGAGGGCAGTCGCGACCGGTCCTGGCGTCTCGTCGTGGTACGTGCCCCACACGATCGAGGAACGTGCCGGGGGAGTGGCCATTGCCTCGTTCGGGCCCGGCCCGGAGATGCAGGTCAACGGTCGCGTCCTAGCGTGGGAACCACCCGCCCGTGTGGTGTTCGACGGTGGTGATGGAGTACCGGGCCTCGCGTTCGAATGGCTGGTCGAGCCCCGCGGGTCCGGTTCGTGTCTCGTTCGCCTGGTCAATAGCGGCTTCGGCGACGGCGAGGAATGGGACGCGCAATACGACGGTATGGCTTACGGCTGGCAGTTGTTCCTTCTCAATTTGAAGCTGCATCTGGAGCATTTCCGTGGCCAGGTTGCGACGTCGATGCTGCCGACAGCAACGTGGTCGGGTCCACGCGACCGCGCGTGGACGCATTTGCTCGGCGCTCTCGGTGTCAGCGCAGACGTCGTTGCCGGCGCACGTGTCGAGATCGACCTGCCGGATGCGCCGCCGCTCGCCGGAACGGTCGCGGACGTCGCCCCGTGGAGAATCGCCACCGTGCTCGACGAGCCCGCACCGGGCACGGCATTCCTGACCGCGGAGGGCAACGGCGACCAGATCAGTGTCTCAATCTGGTCATACCTGTACGGAAGCGCAGGCGCGGCGGCCGCCGCGCGCGACGCGCAACGCTGGCAGCAGTGGCTCGAGAACAACTCGATGCCTACAACCACTGGGATTGACAACAAGTAGTCTGTGGTTGCTCACTCACCCATCGTGAGAGAACGAGAACGAGAACGTGAACGTGAACGTGAACGTGCTGACGGTCAGGGGACTCACATGACAGACGCGAAGCCATCTGGGACTGTTTCGCTCGACGATCTTCCACTCGCGCACAATCGGACCGCCGGTTGGAACGCACTACGTGCCAGCGGCGAGGTGGTCGAGTGCGACGACGCCTTTGCGCTGACCAGTATCGAAGCCATCACGCAGGCATGCAAGAACCCGGAGATCTTTTCCTCGGCGCGCGCGTTCGACATGTTGGGGAGCCCCCTTCCACTGGTCCCGATCGCCATCGATCCTCCCGAGCATGCTCGCTTCCGGCGCATTCTCGACGGTTTCTTCGCGCCAAAGCGGTTACGGCTGATGGAACCGACGCTGCGCGCCCAGGCCGGCCAGATCATCGATGGCCTTGTCGCACAGGGCACCTGCGAGGCGGTCGCCGACTTCGCAATTCCTTACCCAACGCAGGTGTTTCTGACGCTGTTCGGGCTGCCGCTCGAAGATCGCGACAAGCTCGTTCGTTGGAAGGACGCGATTATCAACATCGCCAATCCGGGTGAAGCCGAAGCCGGACCTGAGGGGCTGGAGCGGGCAGCGGAGCTGTACACGTACCTCTCGGCCTTCATCACCGAACGCCGACACACGCCGGGCGATGACCTGCTCAGCCAGTTGCTCGCACTGCGCGACGAGGGTGGTATGTCCGATGAGGAGATCATCGGGCTCGGTTTTCTCTTCGTCCTCGCTGGGCTCGATACGGTCACGTCTGCGCTCAGCTTCATGTTCGCCGCGCTCGGCGCTGACAAAGCGCTGCGGGCTCGGCTCTACGACGATCCGTCATCGATCCCGACCTTCATCGAGGAGATGTTGCGCTTCGAGGTTCCGGTGCCATTCGTCCCCCGTGTCACGACAGCCGATGTCACGGTCTGCGGCCGCGTCATTCCGGAAGGGTCCCAGGTTATGGTCGGCCTTGGCGCCGCCAATCGCGATCCTGCGCGCTTCGTCGACGCGGACGTCTTCGATCCCGATCGCGAGAAGGCGCCGCATTTCGCCTTTGGTCTCGGTGTGCACCGTTGTCTCGGTTCGCACCTCGCACGTATCGAACTCGAGATCGTGCTCGACGAGTGGCATCGCCGTGTCGGTGACTACGAACTCGCGCCGGGTGCGGTGCCGACCGTGCCATGGCCAGCGGGAACGCTCGCTGTCCAGAGCGTCCCGCTCGTACTTCGCTCGGTATAGATCGCCTACGGCGCGACCGTGACGCGGAGATAGGTTGCGGGGATCGAGGTCTTTCCGGCTTCGACGCTGGTGTTCTGGCTGTTGAACAAGGCAGCGAGCTCGGCGTGTAACTCGGAACCGCGGCCGTTGGCGGTGGCGGCTTCGTAGGCGTTCATTGTCGGCCCGTAGTAGTCGCGGAAGTTGGCGACGAGTTCCGTCGGCGTGCCCGCGCATTCGAACGTAAAGGTGCATCGTTCGAATGCGATGCGTTCCGCGGGTACACCGGCAGCCGCGAACCGTTCGATCACCTGTTCTTCGACGCCCCACAACATGGGGCTCACGAATCCCTCTGGAGGCGGCGGAGAGTAGGCCGCGGAAACCTTGAGGATTTGGGCGACGAGCGTGGGGTCGTTAGGGATCCAGTTCCCCATCACAATGCGACCTCCCGGCCGCGCCACGCGGACAACCTCTTTGGCCACCTCGAGCGGTTTCGGCGCGAACATCGCTCCGAAAATGCTGATGACGACGTCAAAGCTGTCGTCTTTGAGATCACACAAATCGGTTGCGTCGCCTTGTTGGAACGTGAGGTTGGCGAGGCCGAGGCTCCGGGCTCGTTCATTGCCGGCCTCGACGAGATTGCGCGCAATGTCGACGCCGAGTACAGCAGCGCCGGCTTGGGCAGCCGGCACCGCTGTGGTGCCGTCACCGCAACCGAGGTCCAGGACGTCGAGCCCGGGCGTGAGCGTCAAGTCCTTCACGAGTGCCTCGCCACTCGCACGCATCGCCGCCGCGATCCGCGTGAAATCGCCCTTTTCCCACAATGCCTGATTTGGATTCATGTCGCCAACACTATTGGAGAGCGGCGGATCGGGCAACGACGGCCTGGACCTTCGACGTCGGGTCAGTCCGACAGGCGGTACACCTCCATTGCGTTGCCGCAGATCATCTTGAACTTCTCAACCGGGTCGACGCCGGCCATGGTCTCTTCGATGATTCTGCGGCTGTACGGCCAGTCATGACGGTGGTGCGGGTAGTCGTTGGCCCACATCAGGTTGTCGACGCCGAAGAAGTGGCGGCTCTGCACGGTGAACGGCTCCCGGATAAACCCGGCCTTCCAGTTCTGATACCAGTAGTAGCTCGGGACTTCCTTGAGCGGTGACTTCGACCACACGCGGTTACGCCACCAGTGGTCGTCCATATGTTCGATGCAGTGCGCAACCCAGCCGGCGCCGCATTCGGCCATGATCATTTGCAGACCTGGGAAGCGATCGAACATGCCCGAGAAGATCATTCGGGAGAACATGTCCGAGAAGTCACCGATAGCGCCACCCATCAGCTGAAGGTCAGGCACAGCGAACTGCGCCTGGTGATCACCCGACCGCGCTTCTCGGACCGGACTTCCCGCTCCGATTCCAGACAGTTTCAGGCCGACATGAATATGGATCGGGAGTTCAAGTTCCTCGCACAATGCCCAGAATGGGTCCTCGGCATCGGTCAGCTTGATGTTGCCGGAGGGAAGAGCCGAGATGATGACCCCTTTGGCGCCGGCTGCCTTCGCTTCCTTGACGCGGGTGAGCGAGCTTTGGATATCGACACCCGGGATTTGGATACAGGCCAATGAGGCGCGTGGGATCGGCTGCAGCGAACTCTTCAAAGAGCCAGGCGTTGTAGGCGTCGACGCCGGCGAGGTGGTAGTCGTCGTCAGGCTGAGCCATGAACGCAGCCATCGTGCGCTGCGAGGGATACAGCACCTCTGCGTCGACGCCGTCGATGTCTTGTTCCTCCAGGCGTGCTTTACCGTCGAACGCGCCCTGGCGCATGTTTTCAAACGTCGTGCCGAACCAGTTGTTGTCCTCATAGCGGCGACCCCACTCGCCGCGGTTCACGACGAGGCCGATCGGCATGACGGGCTGACCGGGAACGAGTTCCCACGCGTCGCCGCCTTCGGGATCCTTCACAACCCGCGGAGCTTGGGCGTGGTACTTCTTCGGCAGGTGCCGTTCCCACATCCCGGGCGGTTCGATGGTGTGGCCGTCGGTCGAGATGATGTTGTACTTGCGGTTTTTGGTGGTCACGTCATTCCTCCGGGGTCGGTGAGTGATCGAGCTACTGGGGTGGACCTGTCGCGTCGATACGTACTGTTCGCTACGTTCCGCTCGTTGCGTGCACCGGAGTCATGAGTTCGCCCAGGTTGCCGGAGGTGGTGCCGGTCCCCGCCTTTCTCGGACCTCTGGATTGCGTGGACGTGTCGACACCTGCGGCAGTCGCCTCAGCGCGCAGCGCGCCCACCGTGCACTGTTCCCGTGGCCGCAAAGCAAACGGGTCGTAACGGAAGAGTCGCATCGCGTTCTCGTGTGTGATGCGCGCGATGTCTGCATCGGAGACACCGTCCAGCGACTCCATCAGGCGCTCGGGTGAGTTGGGCCAGGTGCAATCGGAATGTGGGTAGTCGCATTCCCACGTGACGTTGTCGAGGCCGACGTCATCAAGAAGCTTGATGCCCGTCGGATCGTCGATGAAGCAGCTGATGAACCGCTCCCTGAACACTTCGCTCGGCAGGCGATCGCCGAAATCCTGGCCCGTCCAACGGCGATGGTGGTCGTAGGTGTAGTCAATGCGGTCGAGGAAGTAGGGGATCCAGCCGATCCCGCCTTCGGTGAGCGCGAACTTAATGGTCGGGAAGGTCCTGAGGACCCGTGACCAGATCAGATCGGCGGCGGCCTGCACGATGTTCATCGGCTGCAGCGTGATGAGCACGTCGATGGGTGCGTCGACGGCGGTGATCATGAGCTGCGAGGACGAGCCGATGTGCATGCACACCACGGTTCCCTCCTCCTCGCATGCTGCCCAGAACGGGTCCCAGTGATCGCTGTGCAGGCTCGGGTAGCCGAGGCGAGCCGGGTTCTCCGAGAACGTCACGGCGTAACAGCCCTTCGACGCGGCCCGACGTACTTCGGCCGCCGCCAGAACCGGATCCCAGAGGACCGGTAGCGCGCAGGGAATAAAGCGACCTGGAGCGGCTCCACACCATTCGTCGATGTGCCAGTCGTTATAGGCGCGGACCATGGCGTGTGCCTGGTCTTTGTCCTTGGTGTTGGCGAAGAGCTGGCCGCAGAACTGGGCAACGGACGGAAAGTTGAGCGAGCCCAGCACGCCATTGGCGTTCATGTCGTTGACACGCTCTCGCACGTCGAAACAGCCGGGCCGCATCTCCGCGAATGACGTCGGCTCGATGCCGTACTCCTCGCGGGGTTTGCCGACGACCGCGTTGAGGCCCACGTTGGGGAGTCGCAGCCCGTCATAGAGCCAGAGATCGGTGCCGTCGGCCTGGTGCTCCACCTTTGGGGCCACTCCCTGATATTTCATGGGGAGGTGCGGCTCGAGAAATCCCGGTGGCTCGACGATGTGGTCATCGACGCTCACGAGCACAAGATCGTTGATCTCCATGGTCGTGCCCTTTCGTCGCCTGCTGGGCGCAACTGCGGCCTCGCGGCAGCCGTTTTCGGTGGCGGCATGCTCCGTTTGGGAGCACTTTGAGTGATTGTCAGGCCCCCGCTGACCAACAAACAGGGCTGAAGGTCCCATCCGATCAGGGGCTTCGGGCCGTTCGCGATTCTTCGGAACGACGGTTTGCTCAAGAAGGCCCCTAAGGATGCCGAATGCTCCCCGCATAGGGCAGTTGTAGCTTTCAGGAGAAGAGCGTGAGCGGGCCAACACCCTCGCCAGGACCAAATTCTGGAGCCCAGTCCTCATGGGAGGCTCGCCCGTGGGCGGCACGCGGAATCCGCGCGGTGGTCCTCCTCGGTCCAGTAGCTGCCGCATGGCTGGCCATCCTCTTCGTCAACAACCTCCTGCCGGCACCCGGGTCCACGTGGGCAGCAATTGGTCGGGTTCTGGTGATCCTCTCGGTGTCGACCGGTGTGGTCGTGGCCGTGGATCGCATGGCTCGCCATCTGTTGCCACTTGCAGTGCTGATGCAGCTGTCCCTGGTCTTTCCCGACCAAGCCCCGTCGCGGTTCAAGACCGCCCTCAAGGCCGGAAGCAGCCGCCACTTGGACCGCGCTGTCACCAACGCCCGGGCCAATGGACTGTCGGAGGATCCAGGGATTGCGGCATGCGAGGTGGTGGAGATCATCGGGGTTCTGGGCGACCATGATCGCCGCACCCGTGGTCATTCCGAGCGTGTCCGTCTGTACGCGGAACTCATAGGTCGCGAGCTTCATCTCTCGAAGGAGGAACGCCAGAAGTTGCAGTGGGGAGCCTTGTTGCACGATCTGGGCAAGCTCATGGTGCCGCCAGAGATCCTGAACAAGCCAGGCAAGCCCGACCCCGAAGAATGGGCGATCATCCAGCAGCACCCTGCATGGGGTATGGCGTTCATCGAGCCGCTCCGACCGTTCCTCGGAGAATGGGTCGACGCCATTGGCGGGCACCACGAGAAATGGGATGGGACGGGCTATCCCCAACAACTGCGCGGCGCGCAGATCACCCGTGCCGCAGCGATCGTGGCCGTGGCCGACTCGGTCGAGGTGATGACTGCGGTGCGTTCCTACAAGAAGGCGATGTCCCTCGTCGATGCACGCGCTGAGGTCACACGGTGTGCTGGCACGCACTTCTCACCTGAGGTTGTTCGCGCGTTCCTGTCGGTCTCGCTTGGACGCATGCGTCTCGTGATGGGTCCGCTTGCGGCATTGGCCCCGGTGCCGTTCCTCGGCAACCTCGTCCAACTTCCCGCCGCAGTGTCTGGTTTGCCGGCCGCCGCCAGCGGCGCGATGGCGCCGGTGGCCAGTGCGGTGATTGCGGCCGGCATCGGTCTTTCGAGCCCTGCAGGTTCTGCAGCGTCGATCGCTGCACCGGTCCCTGCGCCGGTCTCGATCGGTGTCGCCAGTCCCTCTCCGTCGACCATGGCCAATGGTGCCCGTCCCGACGCCGAGCAGCGTCTGCGCACCGAGCGCCCGACCGTGGCGGTCGGGCCCGCGAGCGAGGCGGTAGCGAAGGGCGGACCACGAGATGCGCCATGCACCAGGTCCGCTGGACACGCCGACGACGGTCCCTGCTGCGCCAATGATCACGACACCCTCAACAACACCTGCGCCAACCACGACGACACCCTCACGACACCCGCGCCCACACCGATGACAAGTGCGCCCACACCGGTGACAACGCCCATTCTGGGCGTCACGCTCCCGGCGCGGTGGGCCTCTCGTTGAGGGTATCGATAAACGGCTTGCGTCTTCCCGCAACGGACCTCGATGGCTCGAGCTTCAGTGGCGGCACGAAGATCTTTGTGTTCGCGAACACAACCGGCACGAGCGTCGACTTCACCTATCCAGGTGGCACGCGTCAAGACACGGATCGCGCCGTACGACATGATCGGGAACGTCCTGCTGGCGGCGAAGCCATATGTGGTCCCCAGCGCAGCCGGTACCTACACCGTCACTGCGACGGCCTCCGGAACCGGCAACTCCCACAACGGTGACGGCGACCTTCACGGTCACATAGGTCGGGTCACGGCGTGACAGAGCCGCCGCGTGCAGCACGGTCTACCTCGACCACCGGGTCTTCGTCGTGATGCTGCCCGAGCCGGTGTGGACCGCGATCCAGTCCGATCTGTTCACTGCGTTCTTCGCGACGCTCACGGCGCGTCAGCTCCTGAGCCGGCTGCCCTGAGTCACTCGATGCGCGACAGCGGGTGGCACTTCCAACGACCCGGGAGTGCCGCGCGCTGCACGGCGCCGACGCCAATCACCGTGCGTGGCACTCGTCGTCACGACGAACCCGGGTGGCGCCGAAACCTGGGCGTGTGTGAGGTTGCGTCGCTCCTCTCGGATCCATGTCCACCATCACGCACACGACCAGCGCAACTAGCCTTTCCCGCGATGACCGATCTCAGGGACGTGCAGGAAGGCAATTCCGAGACGGACGGATCGGTGCGCCTCTTGTACCAGACGGCGCTGGTGTTGTTCGTCTTCACCGTCGTGGTGGGAATCCTCAACGGCACGGATGTGGTGGACTTCGGCCACGAGACCCTGATGACGCACGTGCACGCTGGGACGTTGGGCTGGATCAGCCTGTCCGTGTTTGCGGCGGCGCTCCAGCTGTTCGACGGCGAGGCGGCGCGGCATGGGTGGTCGGGGCAGCTGACCCGGATTCTTCCCGTGGCTTCGGTGATCTCGATCACGGCCTACGTGGTCGCGTTCTTCACGACGACCGGTGTGGGACGCCCGATCGCCGGCACGGTGGCGCTGATCGTCATGGCCGGTTGGTTCGCATGGGTCCTGGCGGGATGCCGTACGGCCGTGCTCAGCGTGCCGAGGGTCGCGATCGTGGCCGCGTTGACGTCGCTGGCGATCGGTGGCGTATTGGGCGTCCTGCTCGGTATCGAGCTGTCGGGCAAGGCACACGTGCTGCCCGAGGGTGGCACCGACGCACACCCGGCATCGATGGTCATCGGATTTCTCATCCCGATCGGTATGGCATTGTCCGAGTCACTGCTTCGCCCTGAAGCCAGGGATGAGCGCATCGATCGTCAGGGCTGGTTCCAAATCGGGTTGCCGTTCGTGGGGGGAGTCCTCGTGATGGCGGGGCTGCTTGCCGATGTCACGCCGCTTGTCGGGATGAGTCTCCCCTTCGAGATCGTTGGCGTCGGAATCTTCGTCCGGCGGATGTGGCCGGCGATCCGACGAGTCGCGTGGACATCAACGGCGTACACGCGAACCGCCGCGTTGACCGCCTGCTATCTCGCGGTCAATATCGGCCTGTTCATCTATCTGATCGCCCGTTACGAGGGCGACCTGGAACTCGCACCGCAGCGGGAGCTTCTTGCGCTGGACCACATCATGTTTCTTGGTGTGATGACGAACAGCCTGTTCGGGCTGGTCAACTCGCGGCTGCGAGGGGCGCTGCCGACCTGGACGCACCACCTCATCGTGGTTGCCACCAACGTGGGCCTGGTCGGGTTCGTGCTCGGCCTGTTGTTCGACGTCACGGCGATGAAGCGCGGCTTTACTCCAATGCTGGGCGCAGGGATCCTCGTCGCAATCTTTGCCTTCACCGCGCGGCTCCACACGGCCGGTCGCCCCGGTACCCAGGCCTCCGGCGGCAAGATCTGGAGCCACTCGTAGATTGGCTCGACCCACACGAGCTCAACGCTTCGCTGATTCGGCGTCGAGTAATCCTCGAAGTCGACGTGGGCGGTTCTGTCGATGCCCTGGGACCAGGTCAGTGGTGGTGACCGTGGTTCGTCATCGCTGAGGGCTGGACGTGATCCATGTCGCATGCAGGCCCCGTGTCCTCACACGTCTCACACTCGAGTTCGATGGTGGCATGGGCGATGTGGAACCGGTCCGCCAGCTCGTGTCGTACCCGGCCTGCAACAGCCTGCGCGTCTTCGAGGCTGGGGTGTCCGTCGACGACGACATGTACCGAGAGCGCTAACACCTCACTTGAGATGGCCCACACGTGAAGGTCGTGAGCCGTCTCGACCCCATCGACAGCGCCTACGACCTCGAGGACTTCGTCGGGATCGACACCTGCGGGCGTTCCCTCGAGCAGCACGGCGTGAGCGGCTCGCAGAAGCTTCCACGCGTGCCATGCGATGGACAGTGCAATGAGCAGTGAAACAGCCGGGTCGAGTCGGCTCCAACCGTCGGTCACCAGCATGACGGCGCCGGCGAGTGCGACTCCGAGCGACACGGCGGCGTCGCCGGCGAGGTGGAGCAGCGCCGAGCGCATGTTGATGTCGTGGGCGTGTCCGGGCTCGGGAACCTCTCGGACGATGAGTGCCGAGATGCCATTGACGACAGATGCGACGAGAGCAATGATCAGCACGATCGCGCCTTCGACCGCGGGCGGGTCGATCAAGCGCTGGATTGACGCATAGACGATCCACAACGTGAGCATGAGGATCATCGCGGCATTTGCCTGAGCTGCCAGGATCGTTCCCCGATGCCAGCCGAAGGATCGAGAGGCCGTCGGCTGGCGTCGCGCAACCCGTATCGCGATGAGCGAAAGAATGAGCGCGGCGACATCGGTCAGGTTGTGCCCGGCATCGGAGAGCAACCCGAGTGACCCGGCAACGATTCCGAAGACGACCTGAGCCGCGACCATCCCGATGTTCAACGTGATGGCGAGACGAAGCCGCCGTTCGCGACGTTCGGATCGATCGCCGCTCGTGGGGTCGCTTGTCATGGGGTCACGTGTCATCGGGTCACGTGTCATCGCAGCGCGCCAGATTCGAAGCGAAGGTGCTCGTGCGACATGCCGAGCAGCGAGGACGGCGCGGTGCGTTTCACTCAGCCGACTTCACGACCGAAGTGGAGGGACGTGATATTCAATCCCTCCCGGATGTAGAAGCGATGGGCGTCGGCGCGCTGCAGACCCGAGTCCAGGTCGAGGTGACGACAACCGGAGATTCGTGCTCGGCTGACGAGTTCCGCGAGGAGCAATGCGCCGACGCCACGCTTCCTCTCGGATGCCAGCGTCACGAGGTCGTCGACGTAGAGCTTCTTGATCGCGGAGGTATTTGCGACGATTCGCCATCCAGCGACACCGATGCAGCGGTTTGTTTCATACACGGCGAGGTATCGGAGCCCTTGGGGGTAGCCCTCAGCGTAGACAGCTGCCAGGGTGGCGCTTGTCAGGTGCGGACGGAGCTCGCACAACACCGGCAGGACGTCGTGGTCGAGCCGGGGGTCTCCGGGGTCGATGTCGTGAAGAACCATGACGAGATTGTCGCACGAGTTCTGAGCACGAGCGGACGCTTCGGCGACACGCACGTCCTTCGGATGACCGACCTGTCGCTTGTGGTGGCGATCCATCGATTGGATGTGTCAATGCGCATATGTTGAAGCGGCGTCTGCAGAATCCCGATTCGATCGTGTGGTGGAGGTTGCGGTGAAGCTTGATCTGGTGCTCGAAGGCGGCGGCGTGAAAGGCATTGCCCTCGTGGGTGCGCTGTCGGTCTTGGAGGAGCGCGGGTTCGACTTCCATCGCATCGCGGGTTCCTCGGCCGGAGCCATCGTGGGCTCCCTCGCCGCGGCGCGCATGCCGACGGCGACCATGACCGCCACCGTGAACTCGATCGACTACCGCGAGTTCAAGGATCCCACCTTTCTCAGTCGCTTCCTATTAGTCGGGAAAGGCGCGTCTCTCCTGTTCCATAAGGGCATCTACCAGGGCGACGCTGTGGCGGAATGGGTTCGTGCACAGCTCGCGTCGTGTGGCGTGTCGACCTTTTCGGATTTGCTCGACGACGATGAGGATCCGGGCAGCTCGTCCGCCGACCCATTGAAGCGGTACCGATTGATCGTCACGTCGTCCGATGTCACCAACGGCCGCCTGGCATTACTTCCCGGCGACTTCTCGACGCAGTACCCAGGCAACACTCCTGGTGATGCCGGTACTCGCAGCGTCGCCGAAGCAGTCCGTTGCTCGATGTCGATCCCGTTCTTCTACCAACCCCATGAGATCGCCTATGTCGGCGGCCCGAACCTGGGCCAGAAGCGCAAGGCACTGATGGTTGACGGCGGGATGCTCTCCAACTTTCCCGTCCAGGTGTTCGATCGTTCCGACGGAGCTGCCCCGCGTTGGCCGACGTTCGGCATCAAACTTTCCGGGAGGCCCGGCGATTCACGTGCCCCCAAGACGATCGATGGTCCGATCGAGTTCGCGAAGTCCCTACTGACCACGATGATGGGCTTCGCCGACCGGGCGCATATCGAGGATCCCAAAGTTGTGGGGCGCACCATTTTCATTGACACGTTCGGCGTATCGGCGACCGAATTCGACCGTGTGTCAACTGATGGGGACCTTCGCAACAGACTGTTCGAGAGCGGCAGAAACGCGGCAATGTGGTTCCTCGACGGTGATGGGACGCCAGAACACCCGCCGTGGTCCTTTGAGCGGTACGTGCACGACGCGACGCAGAGCTAGATCGCCGCACCTCCGAGAGGATGTGCGCGTGGCACGATGATCCCATGGCACTTTCCGTGACGTTGGCTGACGTGCGCACCGCCGCCGCGACGATCACAGGCGCGGTGATCGTCACGCCGACCCTGCACCGCGCGCACGCTCTCGGAGATGGCGGGAGCCGACCTCTGGGTGAAGTTCGAGAACCAGCAGTACACGGGTTCATTCAAGGAGCGTGGCGCGCGCAACTTCCTCGAACATCTGTCCTCCGACGAGCGTGCCCACGGTGTCGTAGCGGCCTCGGCGGGAAATCATGCGCAGGGCGTCGCCTATCACGCGCGCCTGCTCGGCATCGCCGCAACGATCGTGATGCCGGCCGATACGCCATTCACGAAGGTGACGAACACCGCGCATCACGGTGCGCGAATTGTGCTGGAAGGTGCTGACTACACGGCCGCGTTCGCTCACGCGCAGGATATTGCCCTGCAGACCGGCGCATGCCTCGTGCCGGGATTCGACGACCCGATGATCATCGCAGGTCAAGGTACGGTTGCTCTCGAGTTGCTTGCGGGTGCACCGAAGCTCGACGCGATCGTGGTGCCGGTCGGCGGCGGGGGCCTGATCGCCGGAATCGCGGTGGTGGCCAAGCAGATCGCGCCCGATGTGCGCGTCGTGGGCGTGCAGAGCGAGGGCTATCCGGGAATGCTGCACACGCTCGGGCGGGGGCCTTCGCCCACAGCGCGGTCCGACGATCGCCGAAGGAATCGCCGTCGCCGAGCCGGGGGTGCTGACTCGCGCGATGGTCGGGGAACTCGTCGATGAGATGGTCACAGTCACCGAGCAACGTATCGAAGAGGCGATAGCCCTGTACGTCGAGATCGAGAAGTCGGTTGTCGAGGGTGCGGGCGCAGCCGCGCTCGCCGCGGTTCTGCAATATCCCGAGATGTTTCGTGGCCAAACCGTTGCGTTGATCGCGAGCGGCGGAAATATCGACCCTCGCGTGTTGACGTCCGTCTTGTTGCGAAGCCTTGCCCGATCGGGACGACTTGTCCGGCTTCACATCGATGTACCCGACCGTCCGGGGGCGCTCGCTGTGATCACAACCGTTGTCGCACAGGAGAAGGGCAACATCGTCGACGTCGAGCATCGACGGGATCTGCCAGGTCTCGCTCTCGCACGTGCGCGCCTGGAACTCTCGATCGAGACGCGTGATCGCGCCCATGCAGGCGAGATCGTCGCAGCGATCGCGACGGCCGGCTTCCATGTCGAGGTCGTGTGAACCAGACGGCAAGCCCGTCCCATGATGGACCCTGACACGCATCACATCTGGTACGGCTCGCGACGAAAAGCGACAATCGATTGCCGATCCTGCCCTGTGAAGTGCTCAAGTCCGCGCTCCTGCGATTCGACACCTAAGAGCGGTGAGTCCGGCCGTGGGGCAGTTTCTTGGATCGAGGTTGGCGATGTTGAGTGAATTCAGGGTGGATTGGAATGGCTTCGGTCCTGCGGAGCATTACGAAGGCAAGAAGGTGCACCTGTCTGTCTATCGTGACGGCGAGTACTTCCAGTTCGTCAACGCTGTCGCGTCAGGGATCGATCTCTTTCATCACGGTGAGGAGACGATGACGACCTCCGGTCGCTTCTGGAAGGCGTTCGCCCTCGAAGCGGTCCCGTTGATTCGCCTTGCTCTCGTTCACGGCGACATTCCGCTACGCGATCCGATCGTGCCGTTCGAAGTTCGCCCAGATGTTCACAATGCCGTGGAGCACTCCCGGATCGACGTGTCCGGTGACGCCATGGAATTGGGGACGATCGCAAGCTTCCGCCTCGAGGTCGCTTCGGCCGTCTCGGACTGACCGCGAGCATTCAGCGCGGTCGGGCGCTGCTGTGATCAGTCCGCTGCGAGTACGCCTCCCGGACACGTGTCGTAGCACTCGGGATCCGGCCGCAAAGTGCGTGTCCGGTATTCGGTCATGTTGAGCGGCCATTGCGTGACGATCCGGCCGGTCACGGACCGGTAATACCCGGGACATCCCGCCTGCCAGACCTCGATGCCGTCCAGCGCATGCTGGATCTCGGTGTTGTGCCGAGTGACAGCATCACGCTTCACCTCGAGCCATGCGAGTCCCTCGTCACGGAGGCGTTCGATCTGGCGAATCGCGTACGCGACCTGGCACTCGATCATGAAGAGGATCGTGCCGTTGTTCGTGTTGGGACCGTAGAGCATGAAGAGGTTCGGGTAGCCGGCAACGGTGACGCCGAGGTATGCCTCCGGACCGTCACTCCAGTCGTCGGCGAGTCTCCGACCGCGACGACCTGTTACCTCGATCGCCGAGAGATACCGAGTCGTATCGAACCCCGTCGCCAACACGATGGTGTCGGCGTGACGTTCGAGCCCGTCGGTGGTAATGATCGCGTCGGCCGTGATGTTGGCGATCGGATCTGTCACGAGCTCGACGTTGTCTCGGTTGAAGGTGGGGTAGTACTCGTTCGACATCAGGGGGCGCTTGCACCCGAATGGATGCGTTGGCGTCAGCTTGGCGCGCAACGCGGGATCCTCGACGTCTGAGATCGCCTGCACGCCCATCTCCTCCGAGACGCGCAACATCGTCTTGTTCGTGAGCGTCATGATCTCGTCGTAGGTGCACCATGCCTTGTTCCGAATGGTCCGCGATGCCATCGGATCATTGCGGAAATGCTCGAGCTCCTCGGTCGTATAGGGCGTGTCATCTTTGGGCAGCACCCAGTTCGCCGTGCGCTGGAAGACCTTGAGTTCCTTGGCTGCTGCCGCGACTTCTGGGATGAGTTGCACAGCACTTGCCGCACTGCCGATGACGGCAATGCGCTGTTGGGACAGGTCATGTGATGCGTCCCATTGGGCCGAATGCATCGTGATGCCCGTGAAGTCGGCGAGTCCGTCGATGTCGGGCCAGACCTGCGCACCGAACATGCCAACGGCGCCGATGACAGCGTCGAACTCGAACACATCGCGGCGATCGGTCACGACGCGCCACACGCAGCACTCGTCATCCCAGTGCAAGCCCGTCACAGCGGTTCCGAGTCGGAGGTGCGGTTCCAATCCGTATTTGCGTACGCAATGTTGGAAGTACTCCAGGAGTTCCGGTTGGTGCGCGAACGGGCGCGACCAGTCGTTCTTGATCTCGAAGGAAAAGGAATACAGGTGCGATGTCACGTCGCATGCCGCGCCCGGATACCGGTTGCGGTGCCATGTGCCGCCGACGCTGTCGGCACGGTCGAAGATCGTGAAGTGTGAGATGCCGGCGGCCTCGAGTTTGATGCCCGCACAGATCCCACCTGGACCCGCACCGATTACCGCGACACGCAGATCGCTACGGCGATCACCAGAGTGCTCTGTCATCTTCTTCCGCTCCTCGAACGGCCAGGCGCTCGCCTTGAGATGCGTGTCGAAGAACGCAACGATTCGGGCTTTGGCATCCTCGGCCGAGGCCTCGTGGTAGCCGCTTCCTGGGATCAACTTCGTGAGGATCGACAGCATCAACGGTTGCTTCTCGCCCGATCCCTCATGGTCGTTGAGGAACGAGTGTCCAGCATTGGGGTATTCCTTGATGTCATGGTCGATGTCGAGAGCGTTCAGTGCGGCTTCGAGTTGGTGCGCCTTGCCCCGAAGCATGCGATCCTTCGCGCCATAGCTTCCGACGATCGGGCATGCCCCTTCCAAAGAGGTGGCTGAATACCCATCCTTCGGGGCAGTTCCGTAGTTGACACTCGACGCAGAGAATCCGTGATTCGGAGCGAGGGCAAGCGCCAGGCCACCGCCCATGCAATAGCCGATCACGCCGATCGAACCAGTGCAGTCGCCCCGATCTGCGAGCCAACGGCGCATCGCTTCGGTGTCATCGAACGCTCGTCCGTGCCGAGCTCGAGCCTCGCGCATGGTCGCGATCATGCACATGGGCATCCGGCGCCCGTGGAACAGGTCGGGAGCGACGGCCAGATAGCCCGCACCTGCGAGCCAGTCCGCCTGGTTGCGCAGATCCTGGGACATGCCCAAGGCGTCATGGATGACGACGACTCCAGGCCACGGACCAGCGTCCGTTGGTGTCGCGAGGTAGAACGGCATGTCGCCCGTCGGCGTTGAGATCATCATGGTCATCACCGAAGTCTTGCACGTCGTCGGCACCTTGGGTGTGGTCGCGTACGCTGAGCGCGGCAGTGCAGAAATGTTATTGGCTCCGTTCCTGTTGAGGGTGGTATGGGTGCTTCTGAGTTTCGTTCCTATATCAATTCTCGATCTCGCAATGGTCGGAAAGGGGGAGACACCCCGCGACGCACTCGAGGGCAGCGTCGCGATCGCGCAACGAGCGGAGGAGCGCGGGTATCGACGCGTCTGGTACGCCGAGCATCACAACATCGCATCGATTGCGTCGTCGGCAACGAGCGTCCTGATCGCCCACGTTGCGGCGAAGACACAAACGATTCGTCTCGGCGCAGGTGGGATCATGTTGCCGAACCACGCTCCCCTCACGATCGCAGAGCAGTTCGGCACGTTGGAGACGTTGCATCCCGGACGAATCGATCTCGGCCTTGGCCGCGCGCCTGGGAGTGATCAGAACACCATGCGGGCCCTGCGCCGTAGTGTCATGAGTGCCGAATCGTTCCCCGCCGATGTCGTGGAGCTCCGGGGCTTTCTCACAGGTCGGACGGTCATCCCGGGAGTCTTTGCTATCCCCGGAACGGGAACGAACGTGCCCTTGTACATCCTCGGGTCGTCATTGTTCGGAGCAAAGGTCGCAGCATTGCTCGGGTTGCCGTATGCGTTCGCGTCGCATTTCGCGCCGAACTCGCTCCAGGAAGCAGTGGAGTTATATCGCCGCGAGTTTCAGGCCTCAGAACAGCTCGCCGAGCCGTATGTCCTAGCGGGACTCAACGTCATTGCAGCCGACAGCAGTGACGTTGCACGCGAACATTTCCATGCAGTGAGTCGCTTGCGGGTCGCGTTGCTCCTCGGCCGCGAGCGGAACTATTCCGACGAGGAGGCCGACGCCATCCTGCGCTCACCACAGGGCAGCCACATTGCGCAGATGATGACCTACTCGGCTATCGGCACTGCCCAGGAGGTCAAGGAACATGTCGATGCGTTCGCGCAACACGCGAACGCCGACGAGGTGATCGTTGTACACCAAGGCACCACGATCGAGGCGAGGCTGCGTTCGGTCGATCTTCTCGCCGACGTCAGCGGGCGTCTGACGTAGCACCGAGGTGGTGGTTGAACCAGGTAAGGGTCCGGTTCCAGGCGTCGTAGGCGCTCTCGGCGTGGTAGTCGGAACGCTGGTCGCAGTGGAAACCGTGCCCGGCGTCGGGGTAGCGGACGAGGTCGGTTTCCTGCCCAGAGGATGCGGCTGCTTCGCGAAGCTTTTCGACGTCTGGGACGGGGATGCTTTCATCAAGGTCGCCGTAAAGACCCAACCATGGAGCGAGCAAGCGTGGCGCCTCTTCGATGAGCGAACCGAACCCAAACCTTCCGGCTGCAACGCCACCGCCGTAGAACGTGACCGAAGCGCCAACCGCGCGTCGTGTCGCGGTGACGAGAGCGACGCTTCCGCCCATGCAGAACCCGACGACGCCAATGTGGCGCAGTTCGATGTCGTGATCGGTGAGGTACACGATAGCGGTGTCGACATCGACCATGATGTCCTCAGGGTTGAGTGCGCTCATGTGGGGCATGACCTGCGAGTAGTCGTCGTAGCCGAACTTCGGATCCCCGGTGCGATGAAACAAGTGTGGCGCGACCGCCAGCCAACCTTCCGCCGCGAAGCGCCTGGTGACGTCATCGATGTGGTCATTGAGTCCGAACGCCTCTTGCACGACGACGATTCCGCCCTTGGGAGGCCGCGACGGTTCGTGGATGGTGAGCGGGGTCATGTCAGCCATGCGGGCAAGGCTACGTTTGCCAGCCCCCCGTCGTCGAACGCCGACCGATCACTCAAGCGGAACGGGTTGTTCCGGGCGGTGCCTGTCGGTGCGCTCATCTGCCGAGCTGTGCGACGGCGGGGATGATGTGCGTCCCGAGCGATTCGGTGAACTCGATGGGATCGCCAACCGGCATCACCTCCACGAGGTCGACGCCGATCTCGGCATAGTCGGCCATTTGTGCAACGAAGCCGTCGGCATCGTCGAGCGGGTTGCCCATGGCGAGAATGGTCGTGCGGATCGTCGCCGGGTCGCGGCCTTCGTCTTCGCAGTGCCGCGCGAGAACTTCGAGCTTGTGTGCGACCTCGGTTGGCGCGGAGGCGAAGAGGTTGCACGCGTCCGCGTAACGGGCCACGAGCCGGAGCGTCTTGCGCTCACCGCCACCCCCGATGAGGATCCGCGGGCGTGGCGCACTGATGGGTCGTGGCGAGCAGACGGTCTCGGCGAGTTGATAATGGTGACCCGCGAACGGGCCGTCGTCGTCGCTCCACATCTGCAGACAGATCTGTAGGGTTTCCTCGAGCTGCTCGAACCGCTCGGCGACCGCTGGGAACGGCACACCGAGACCCCGGTGCTCGCGTTCATACCAGGCGGCGCCAATCCCTAGTTGCGCGCGGCCGCCCGAGAGCACGTCGAGTGTCGTGACGATCTTGGCGAGCAACCCGGGATGCCGATAGGTCACCCCGGTGACCAGCAGACCGAGGGTCATCGAGCTCGTCTGTCCGGCAAGGAACCCCAAAGAGGTGTAACCCTCGAGCATCGGATCCTGAGCCGTGGCCATCATCTCCATCTGGAACCAGTGGTCCATGAGCGTGAAGGTCGAGACGCCCACGTCCTCGGCGACGCGGGCGGTAGCAGCAAGCGTGGGGCCGAGAGATTCGGGTTCCCCCGGCAGCGTGAAGTTGGCGAAGTGGATTCCAACATGCATGGGCGTCCCTCTCATCGATCCATTGCGCGTCGTGGACGGTGGATGCCGTCGGTCGTCAGTGACGATACGCGAGAAGGTCCACAGTCCGCGGTCGGCGCAGGCCGTACGCTGAAGGCGTCGAGGCCTCGACGTTGATTGGGGGGAGAACTTCATGGTGTCGCGAGACGAGAACGACGAAAGTACAGGTCGTGAAACAGAATCCGCGAAGAGGATCGGCGCTGGTGCGATCGCCTCGCTCGTGGGCATCGCGGTGCTGCTGGTCTTCATTCTCCAAAACGGCCAGAAAGTCAGTCTCGACTTCCTGTTCTGGACGTTCACCTGGCCGCTGTGGGTGTTGACGGCCGTCTCGGCCGTCCTCGGTTCCTTGGTGTGGGAGGGCGTGGGCGTGGTTCGCCGGTATCGGCGTCGCGCCGAGCGCCGCGAGAAGCACTGAGGACCGGGTGGAGACACCCGACGTGTTCTCCTAGGCCGTGCTGGCGCGCCCGAATCCCTTGAGGTCGAACGCCACGATGACCCGTGGTGTGACATGGTTGCGGCGACGCGTCGGTCGACGACGGCAAGAGTGCACACACGGGAGCCCACATCATGCAGGTAGCCATGGTCGGTCTGGGCCGGATGGGAGCGAATCTCGTCCGGCGCGCGATGCAGGCGGGTCACGAATGCGTGGTCTACGACCGCAACCCGGATTCGGTCGCAGCGCTCGTTGCCGAAGGGGCGACCGGAGCATCCTCGCCCCAGGATCTTGCCGAGAAGCTCAGGACACCTCGCGTGGTCTGGGTCATGGTGCCGGCCGCGCTCACCGGCCAAGTGGTCGCCGAGGTCGCCGGCCACCTCGGTGCGGGCGACATCATTGTCGACGGCGGGAACAGCTGTTATCGCGACGACATCGATCGCGCGGCCATGCTCCGTGAGGCGAACATCCACTATGTCGACGTGGGCACGAGCGGTGGGGTGTTCGGTCTCGAACGCGGTTTCTGCTTGATGATCGGTGGTGAAACCGAGATCGTCGATCATCTGGACCCGATCTTCAAGGCGCTCGCGCCCGGCGTCGACGCGGGGCCGCGGTCCATCGGCCGCACCGGTCAACCGAGCCCGTCAGAACATGGCTACCTGCACTGCGGGCCCAACGGTGCGGGTCATTTCGTCAAGATGGTGCACAACGGAATCGAGTACGGGATGATGGCCGCCTATGCCGAGGGGCTCAATCTCCTGGCGCACGCGGGAATCGGTTCGGCGTCCCGGGAGCACGATGCCGAGACCGCGCCGTTGCGCGATCCGCAGTACTACCAATTCGACATCGACCTTCCCGAGGTTGCCGAAGTCTGGCGACGAGGAAGCGTCGTGTCGTCCTGGCTTCTCGACCTCACCGCGGTCGCGCTCCGACAAGACCCGGAGCTCGACGGCTTTCGAGGCCGCGTGTCCGACTCGGGTGAGGGTCGATGGACCGTCCAAGCTGCCGTGGACCTCGGCGTTCCGGCTCATGTACTGACTGCCGCGTTGTATGAGCGTTTCAGCTCGCGTGGCGAAGCCGACTACGGCGACCGGCTGCTCTCGGCGATGCGGAACCAGTTCGGCGGGCACGACGAAAACGTCAGCTCGTCATGACCGCCGAACGCGCCGATACCCTCGTGCTCTTTGGTATCACCGGCGACCTCGCCGCCAAGAAGCTGCTCACCTCGCTGTACAAGTTGTCGGCTCGCGGGCGGCTTCCTGCGGTTGTCGTGGGCGTTGCTTCGACGGTATGGAGCGTCGACGAGCTGCGGACCCATGTGCGCACGAAACTCGAAGCTGCCGGCGTGACCATTGACGAGACCATCTTCGCCGTCCTCGCAGCCTCGTTGCGTTACGTCCCGGGCGACTATCGGGATCCGGAGACCTATCGGCAACTGGGCACGATGCTCGCCGACGCGCGCCTGGTGGTGTGTTATCTGGCGATTCCGCCGTCGCTGTTCGGCGACGTGGTCGAAGGGCTCGCCTCGATCGGCCTCAACCAGCACGCTCGTGTCGTACTGGAAAAGCCATTCGGTCGCGACCTCGCATCGGCCGAACAGCTCAACGAGACCCTGCATCGATACTTCCCCGAGGATGCGATCTTTCGCATCGACCACTTCCTGGGCAAGGAACCAGTCCAGAACCTCATGGTGTTCCGCTTCGCGAACAGCATCCTCGAACCCGTCTGGAATCGCTACTACATCGACAACGTGCAGATCACGATGGCCGAATCCTTCGGCGTGGAGGGCCGCGGCCGCTTCTACGACCGCGTCGGAACGCTGCGCGATGTCGTGCAGAATCATCTGCTGCAGATCGTGGCGCTCCTGGCGATGGAGCCCCCCGTCTCCGAAGACACCAACGCCCTCCGAGACGAACGAGCCAAGGTGCTCACCGCGATGCGGCCATTCCAGTCGGCCGATCTCATCCGTGGGCAATACGAGGGATACCGCGCGGAAAGCGGAGTCCCCGCCGACTCGGATACGGAGACCTTCGTCGCGTTGCGTACCGAGATCGACTCGTGGCGCTGGGCCGGTGTTCCCTGGTACATCAGAGCCGGAAAGGGTCTCCCGGCAACCGTGACCGAGGCCGTGATCGAGTTCAAGCGACCACCGCGATTGCTCTTCGCCGACCCCATGTGCGCACCACACCCCAACCACCTGCGATTCCGCATGAAGCCCGATCCCAGCATCACACTCGAGATGCAGGTCAAGAAGCTGGGTGACGCGTTGCTCAGCAGATCGGTGCCGTTGCGAGTTGCCAACACGGAGAACGCGTCGGGCGGTCACGAGGCCTACGAACGGCTCCTCGACGACGCGCTCGGTGGCGATGCACGTTTGTTCGCTCGCCAGGACGGCGTCGAAGCAGCATGGAGGATCGTGCAGCCTGTCTTGGAAGACCATGCTCCCGTCCAGCTCTATGAGAGGGGATCCTGGGGACCGCGCGACGTTCTCGTGCCCCAGGGCGGATGGCACGATGTTGATGAGGATGAAGCATGAGAACAGGCGGATCCGACAGTGGAACCTGCGCGCTCAGGGATGAAGGTCGTCAGCGTGGACGATGTCGTCCAGGAGGCAACGCGCTGCATCGCCGATCGACTCCGTGCGGCCACCAGGGACGGCCGGAGCGCCTCGATCGCCTTGAGCGGTGGTCGGACACCTTGGGCAGTTCTCACGCGCCTTGCACAGGTTGACCTGGCATGGGAACGCGTGCACGTCTACCAAGTCGATGAGCGCATCGTTCCTCGTGGCGATCCGGCCCGAAACCTCACCCATCTGGATGCCGCGCTCCTGCAGGCACGTCCCGGTGGTCGTGCATCCGCTCCCGGTGGACGAACCTGACCTCGATGCTGCAGCGCGCCGCTATTCCGCCGAATTGCCCCAGGTGCTGGATCTCGTACACCTCGGTCTCGGCGTCGACGGGCACACGGCATCCCTCGTCCCTGCGGATCCCGTGCTCGAGGTGACCGGCACGAACGTCGCGATCACAAACGACTATCTCGGTACTCGTCGCATGACGCTCACGTACCCGCCGCTCGATCGCGCCGCGGCGATCGTGTGGATCGTGACAGGAAACGACAAGCGCGAGGTGCTGCGGCGGTTGCTTGGCGGTGACGAGACCATCCCCGCGGGCCGCGTCGCACGTGATCGAGCCGTCGTGATTACCGACATGGCGCTCTGAGCCACCGGTACCAAAACGTGGCGTACCGCGCGCAGGTAACTGGGTGCTCACCGTTAGATTGCGCCCCAGAGTTCTCGTAACGGAAGACCGGGAGCGGGTCCGGTCACAGAGCGCAGAAGAGGAAAGCGTGGAGGTTCGTGTCGGTCCCGCAGCGGTGACGATCCACAGCGACAATGAGTTCGCTGTCTCGGGCGTCAACGGGGAGATGTCCTCGAACCGCGAACAAGGATACTTCGTGTCGGACACGAGGTTGGTCTCGGGCTATCGCCTGAAGCTGTGCCGAGTACGTCCTGTTCTGTCCAATTCCTCGGCGGTGGAGGCGCACTCTGCGCGGTTCGAGTTCACGAATCCATTGATTCTCGGCGCGGATGGCGCCACGATCGAGGCGAGCTCGCTGCACCTGCGGCTCGATCGAACCATCGGTCATGGCATCCATGAGGATTACGACCTCACAAACTTCAGCGGTCAACCCGTTGTGTTGAGTCTCGAGGTCAGTCTCGAATCGGATTTCGCCGATGTGTTCGACGTCAGGAGCGGCCGGGAGATTCGCCGCGGCGCGTTGCAGAGCACATGGAACGAACGTGCTGGACGCCTCCTCACCGAGTACCGCAACGGCGAGTTCCACCGGAGCATCGCGTTCATGGTGGACGTGGCCGATTCGGCGCCCGAGTTCGCGAACGGCGGGATCCTGTTCCGGGTCTCCATAGAGCCGGGGGAGTCGTGGCATACGTGCTTGTTGTGGAGGCCGAGCCTGGACGGCGGCGAGTCTGCGCATGTACCCCGCGGATGTCACAACCTGCTCGGCGACACCGAACAGGACCGGACGCACCGGAGTTGGGTCGCGCAGGCGACACGGTTCGCGACCAGTGATCCCGATGTCACTGCCACCTTGCGCCAAGCAGTCAGCGACCTTGCCGGTCTGCGCATGCATCGGCACGATCCGATAGCAAGCAGTGAACATTCGAATGGCCGACAAGGGAATGCCAAGAGCAAGAGCGTGGATTCATGGGTCCCGGCAGCCGGCGTGCCGTGGTTCGTAAGCCTGTTCGGGCGCGACGCGTTGACCGTGTCGTTTCAGACGTTGTCCTTGACGCCGCGATTCGCGCTCGGAAGCCTCCGAGCCCTTGGCGCTCTGCAGGCAGACGCGTATGACGACACGCGTGACATGCAGCCGGGCAAGATCGAACACGAAGTGCGCAACGGCGAGCTCGCGGCCCTGCACCTCGTGCCGCACACGCCGTACTACGGATCGCACGAAGCAACCACCCTCTACGTCCTGGTGGCGGCAATGGCGTGGAATTGGCACGGTGATCGGGTTGCGCTCGATGCGCTCCGTCCGCACGTGGAGCGTGCACTCGCATGGATCGAGACCGATGGTGACCTGGATGGTGACGGTCTCCAGGAATACCGGACACGGTCAGCACAGGGCTACTACAACCAGGGATGGAAGGACTCCGGCGACGCGATCGTTGGCGCTGACGGTGGGGTTTCCACATTGCCGATAGCGTTGTGTGAGCACCAAGGTTTGGTCGTCGCAGCGAAACGAGCGTGGGCTGGCATCCTCGAAGACGTCTATCGCGACGTCAGTGGCGCGACGCGCCTTCGAGAAGAGGCCGAACGCCTCGCGGAGCTCATCGAGACGCGCTTCTGGTGGGAAGACGAAGGCACGTACTACCTCGGGCTCGATGGCGACAAGCATCCGATCGACACCGTCGCATCCAACCCGGGGCATCTCCTCTGGACACGCGCGATCGAACCGGAACGCGCGAGGCGTGTCGCCAGTCGCCTCCTGGCCCCCGACATGTGGAGTGGCTGGGGTGTGCGCACGCTCTCTGCGGACCACGTTCGCTACAACCCGTTTTCGTACCAGCTCGGATCGGTGTGGCCTCACGACAATGCGATCGCGGCAGCCGGCTTTCGCAACTACGGTCTCGACGCCGAGGCGGCGTTGATCGCGCGAGCGCTCTTCGATGCTGCGGACCACCTCGATTCACGCCGTCTCCCCGAGCTGTTCTCGGGGCTCCAACGTGATCCTGGCAGCTTTCCGGTCCAATACCTCGGCGCGAACGTCCCGCAGGCGTGGGCTTCTGCAGCGATCGTGCACCTCATTGCCGCTTTGGTCGGACTCGACGCCGATGCCGCGGCGCGCACCTTACGGGTGCGACCCGCTCTGCCCGTGTGGCTTGACGATGTGCGCCTCGAGCGACTCGCGGTTGGCGAAGCCTCCGTCGATCTCCACATCACGCGGCGTAAGGACGGCAGGTCACGAGATCGACGTACAGCATCGGCACGGCACACTCGAGGTCATCCTCGACGAGAGGACGTCGTGCAAACCATGAGGTTTGCTTGACGCTCAGAGGCCACGCGTCGTCAGTGGCATCGTGAGATCGCCGCCGCTCGACTTTGCGTTCGTTCGTATCTGCAGGATCCGTCCATATGGTGATCAAGGCGGGACACAGTGGGGCCAAGGCGGTCTGGTGTGAGACCATGACGCCGCCAAACTGTGCCGATGAGGTGATATACCGAGTCAGGATGTGAGCGCAGCACCGATGTCCCATAGTGCAGTCCGGTCGATGCTGCTCAGTGATCTTCTCGGTACAGAGGTCCGCTCTGTTGGTGGGGAGGTCTTGGGCCATCTCGTTGACATGACCGTCGAGTTCGGAGACGACCGCCCGGTTGTCCGGCGAGTGGCGGTTGGTCGTCGTCGGCGCGTCGGCTTCCTGGTGCAATGGGATGCGGTGACGTCCTTCGAACAGGGCGATATCCAGGTGTCGACATCAGCGGAGCAAGGTGGCGAGTCGGGCTCGCAGAAGGCTTTGTCCGAGCACGAGCTGTTTCTCGCCCGCGATGTCCTGGACACGCAGATCGTCGACGTTGCCGGAAAGCGTCTCGCTCGTGTGTCCGACGTGGTGATCGAGCGGTCTGGCGCGGTGCTGCGCGTGGCCTCGGTCGAGGTCGGCGCGGCGGGAGTCTGGCGTCGGATTGGCATGGGCCGTCTCGTGCAGAATCGCCGCGGGCACATGGTTGATTGGTCAGACCTGCACCTGACCTCGGCACGCGGACATGCGCTGCAGCTCGCTGCCCCCGCCGCAGTCGTGCATCGACTGGCGGCCACTGAGTTGGCCTCGGTCGTGGCGCACCTCCCTACGGCGCGAGCAGTCGAGGTTCTCGATGCGGTTCCCGCTTCCGCTGCTGCTGGGGCGCTGAGCGCCTCACATCCCGGCGTCGGGGCTCGCTTGCTGCACACGGCCTCACGAGCAAACCGCGTCGTCGATGGTTGCGAGTATGCCTGCCGACGATGCCGCTGCAGTGCTGCGGCATCTGTCACCCGATACCGTCGACGCATTGTTGGAGGGCGTGCTCTCCGAACGCGCCATGACGCTCAGGCGCCTCCTCGCACATCGCGCCGATACGGCTGGTGGACTGATGAACAGCGAGGTTCGTACCGCTGCTGTCGGTGAGTCCGTCGAGATGATCCGAGACCGTGTCGCCGCTGATCTTCCAGAGCTCGAAGGGTTGGCAACCGTGTTCGTCGTCGACGACGACGGCCGTCCGGTCGGTAGCTATCAACCGAACGATCTGCTGGCTGGCCGCACAACGCCGAGATCGGTGCCGGTCGTGCCTGCCACGTTGCCTGTCGATCGGGTCATCGACCTCTTCGCACTGCACGACTACCTTGCTCTTCCCGTGGTCGACACCGAAGGTCGGCTCGTCGGTGTCGTAGCCATTGACGACGTGCTCGAAGAATTGCTTGTCGAGCGCCTCCCCGGCCAGGGGCGCTACGCCCGCATTCGTCGTCGCGCCCAGGCCTTGCGTTCGTGGCGCAACTGGTTTCGTGACCCGGACGTTTCGCGTTGATCTCTTCGCTGCGGCGTAGGTACGGTCTCCTCGCCGCGGTCCTCGGTCCGGGACTTCTGGCGGGGCTGTCCGACGATGATCCTGCGGGCCTCACCACCTATTCGGTGCTCGGTGCCAAACATGGATACCAACTGCTGTGGGTGCTGCTGGTATCGACGGTAGCGCTCGTCCTGTTTCATGACCTTGGCGCCCGAATGGGCGTCGTGACAGGCCAAGGACTGACTGGGTTGGTACGCGAGGTGTACGGCGTACGTTTGGCCGCTTTCGCTGTTGTTGCGCTCGTTGTCGCCAATGTCGGTACGACGTGCGCCGAGTTCGCCGGAATTGCCGCGGGCTTCGAACTCTTCGGTGTGAGTCGCTACACGAGCGTGCCCCTTGCGGCCGCGGCGGTGTCGCTCATGGTTCTGAGGGGGAGTTTTCATCGCATCGAGCGCGTTCTCATGTTGCTTTGCGCGGTGTTCGTGACGTACGTGATTGCCGGTGTCATGGCCAAGCCCGATTGGGGCGCCGCGTTGCACGGAACCGTGGCACCAACCCTTGCCGCGTTCGCGCGACGCGATCGCGATCGTGACGGCGACCATCGGAACGACGCTCGCTCCCTGGGGGTTGAGCTTCATCCAGTCCTACGCGGCGGACAAGCGTCTTACCACTGACGAGCTTCGCTACGAGCGAATCGATGTGATTGTCGGCTCGTGCCTGACGGGGATCATCGGATTCTTCGTCGTCATCGCATGCGCCGCCACCCTCCACCCGAAAGGCATCTCGATCAACGACGCTTCTGATGCCGCTCGAGCACTGGAGCCGCTCGCTGGGAACCTTGCGGGGAAGCTGTTCGGTGTCGGTCTCATCGGCGCGGCGCTCCTTGCCGCCATCGGTTCTTCCGCTGTCCACCGCGTATTCGGTCAGCGAGTTCGTGGGACGCGAAGCTGCGTCTGGATGACCGTCCCCGCGAGGCGCCGCTGTTCTATGGGACGTACGGCGTGATCGTCGTGGTGAGTGCTGGGCTCATCCTGGTGCCGGGTGCGCCGCTGGTGTCGATTCTCGTGCTGACGCAGATCCTCAACGCGGTGCTGCTGTTGCCTCTGCTCTGCTTCTTGTACGGCCTCGCCCGTGATCCGGTTGTCATGGGTGAGTTCGTCGCGAGCACGTCAGCCGCCATTGGGTACACCGTTGCCATCGCGTTCATTGCTGTCTGCGTCGTCGCTCTGGCGTTGTTGTCGGTGTTTCTGAGGGATCAGGGGCGGTGTCTCGTCGCGTTGAACGCCGCGGCGATTTCACCGCTCACAGCAACGCGAGCCCCATCGATGCGCGGTCGGTCCACCAGGCCAGTTCGGCCTCGTCGCCGAGTGCCTTCTCCCACCCGAACTGTACGAGCGTGCCGAGCATGCTCAACGCGAGTTGGCGTTCCCACCAATCGTCGGTGGTCACGCCATGGGATTCGAGCGCGGCGCGAAAGTCGGTGATGACCCGTTCCTTGGTGTGCCCCGCGGGCAACTTGGCCCGGTTCAAGGCGAGGTACCAGCCGAGCTCGTGGCAGGCCGGACCCTCACCCACGTAGACCCAGTCGATGAGAACGGTTCTGCCATCGGTGCGGGTACCGAGGTTGCCTGCCTTCCAGTCGCCGTGCAGAAAACATGATGGCGTTGTTGCAACGCTTCGGCCAGTGGGGACACGTCGCGGCGAAGGTCGTCGACTGCTGCCGCAACGCGAGGTGCGACGCGTTCGGCGAAACGTGCCCAACCCTCTGCGGCAATGGCCGGTACCCGTTCGGGCCAACCGAGTGCGCGTTCGGTATCGATCGCAGCGCTGCCGAAAAACTCCCATCGGCACCCGTAGGGGAGCAGGTCCAGGTCGTCGTGCCAGTCCCACGATGCAGCGCACATCCCTGCGAGGTGGTCCACGAATCCGAGATGTTCGGCTTCTGTGAACGGCGCATCGCCCTCGGGTACAAGGTCGACGGCGAGATCACGCATGAGGATTGCCGACCCCCAGCCATTGCGGCCGACGCCACGAGCCATCCCGATGATGCCGTGGTCGATGAGATTCGGCGCGAGGTCGTAGAGCCCAGCAGCGTACGCACGGAGGGGGCGGCAGCCGATGTCCCCCGAAGCGCGCATCGGGAAGTCGTCATCGAGGTGTAGATACTTCACGATAAGCGGTTCATCATCGATCCAGATTCTCTCGAAGCTGGTCGATGAACGGCTATCCGTGGGGTGGAAGGGTTCGCGCCGTTGCGCTCCGGCGAGCAGCTCGTCGACCGAGTCGGCGACGGGGCGCGGAGTGAGCGGGAGTTTCACGTCAGCTGGCATGCTCCGCGTCGGCCATGGACGCGAGCAGGGCGGCGTTCCAGCGGCCCCCGCAGAAGACGCGGTCGGCGGTGATCCGGCTGGTCGTCGGGTCGACGGTCAGCCGATGGCAGTGGTGTGCGGCGTGCGGTACTCCATGCTCCTCCCATGCCAGCATGTACGTGACGAGTTCCCCGGAGTCGATCGGCACACGGTCGAGTTCCTCGAAGTGACCGGGGTCGGCAAACCAGTGGGCATACTCGGCGGCGATGGCGGTCGGACCTCGTCGGGTGAGACGCCAGCCGGGCACGGTGGCATCGAGCAGCGCATCGTCGGCGTAGAGCGCACCGACCGAATCGCCGGCGCCGGCCTCGACGGCAGCAAGGAGCCTGTCGACGGTCGCAGCGATCGGTCCTGGAGGGGTTGGTATGCCATCGGAGAGCGTGCGTTCCATCGCGGTGATGCTAATTGCTCTTCGTCCGACCCGGTGGCGCCGCGCTGCACACGTTGGGCCGTAGTGTCTGCGTGGTCTCAGGTGGACCGCCGGTCCGGCAGTCCCAAGTGCTTCGCGGCGCGTCGGGATCGAAACATCCAGAAGGAGCGCCATCATGAACAGCCTTGAACCGCGGTGTGGCAGGAAGAACTGGCTCAGAGCAGCGTTCGTGGGAGCAACTCTTGCCGTCACACTCCTGATATCCGGTGGTGCGTCGTTTGCGAGCACGATCGACGGAGGCCATACCCATCGCGACGAGCGGCAACGCAACGAGCTGACGATGAGGGAAGCGAGGACGATCAGGAGAGCAGCGGCGCAGTTCCGAGATGTCGGCGAAGCGATCGACGCGGGCTACACGCCGATGGATTCGTGCATGGAGCTGCCCGGAGTCGGAGCGGCTGGATACCACTTCATGAATCGTGGACTGTTTGCCGACGGTCTGGTGGACCCGCGGAAGCCCGAAGGGCTGTTCTATGCCAAAAACGAAGAGGGCGAGTTCCGTTTGGTGGGGGTTTCATACATGGCACCCGTCGGCGAACATGGCGCGACCGGTGACGCGGTCCGGCCCTCGCTCTGGGGACATCCCTTCGATGGCCCGATGTCCGGCGACGAGATGGGGATGCCGGGCCACTACTTCCTGCACGCATGGGTGTTCGTGTACAACCCACTGGGCAGCCTCGCGGAATGGAACCCGCGGGTCACCTGCGACGAGTCGTGAGCAGGCCATGTCGCCTGCGTTGATCAGGGGAGGTGGAGATTCCGGGAATGTTTCGCCGCGAAAGGGCGAAACGGCGAGGGCGCAAGGCTCTCAAGTCGGGCGCAGAATGTCCCGATACCTGTAACGGATCAGGTGTTGATGCCTTGGACTGCCGTCCCGGACGCGCACGGGTGGCGAGGAGGGCTCGATGATCACCGTGTGGCGGCGCATGCCAATTCCTGCGTTCGCTCTCGTGGTAGTGATCGTTCTGATCTCGATCGGATTCGTCTCGGCGGCGAACCTCAGCGTGTCGCCCGTGAGCAAACTCACGGCAAGCTCGAATACCGGAATCAGCATCACGAACCCGCCGGTCAGTACCTGCACCCTGCGGACGGCGAATAACGATTCGTATGTGGATCAGTCCGCCAGCTCGAGCACGCACGACGCCGGAAGCCTTCGTGTGCAGTCCGACGACGGCGGGATCTTCTCCGGCGACGACAATGAGCGTGCGTTCGTTGCGTTTGCCGAAAGCCCATGCGACGAGTCGGGGCAGGGAATGGAGGCAGGAGTCGCTGTGATCTCGGCGACCTTGCAGCTCTACATGTTCAACGCACCGGGAGTGAACCTCACCTATGCGGCCCACCGCGTCACGGGGGCATCGTGGACCGAGGGCGCCTTGACGTGGAGTAATCAGCCTGCCGTTGCGGGGTCGCCTTCGTCATCGGTGGCGACGGGCACGACGGCGAACGTGTGGAAGTCTTGGGATGTCACGGCCGATGTGCGTCTCATCGTTGGGGGTACGCCAAACTATGGCTGGCGCATTTCCGACAGCGTGGAGAGTAGCTCGAACCTGACCAACGCGCTACTTCTGCGATCGGGAGATCACCAGCGGCTCCTGCAATTCGTCGCTGGTTCCCCGCGTGGTCATCACCTACCAGCCGTCCGTCGACACCTGTACCTTGCGGGCGACAGACGACAACTACAACGCGAGCGGATCCACCGTGCAGGGCAACATCTACGACAACCACGCCAATCAGCTCCAGGTCGCTGAATCGTCGACGCCAAATACCTCCGGCTCCGACCGCAACCATGTCTTCGTCAAGTTCAACCTCGCCGGCAACTGTGGCGAGACAGGGCAGGCGATACCGTCCGGATCGAAGATCGTGAGTTCGTCATTCGATCTGTTCAAGTTCGCGGTGCCGTCTTCGACGCGCACGTACAATCTCTATCGCGTTCTCGCCACATGGAACGAGAGCGGCGCCGGCGCTCCGACCTGGACGTGGGACAACACTGGCGGCAACGTCTCGGGTACGGTCGCGGCCTCGGCGTCGATTACGACGACGAACAACCTGTGGGTGTCGTGGGACGTCACGAATGAGGTCGCCGCGTTCGTAGGCGGATCGGCAACGAACTACGGCTGGAAGGTCGCAGACTCCAGCGAGAACGATGCGGGTCACATCCTGGCGAAGTTCTGCCAGACGGAAGGCGGTGGGAGCTGCGCGACGAGCGGCAACGGCGACGACCGGCCGCGCCTCGTGGTCCTTTTCGATCGACCGTACCCGTAGCGCCTCGGCTCCCCGGGTGTACAGACGAGGCTCGACGCAGCCGACGTCACACGTGTGATCATGTTCGGAAGGACGGACGGGCAAGGTCTCAGCCGTCACGCCAACACGGATCGTAACTCGCGCAATGGCGTATTCGACGCTGACGCCTCAGGCGCAACCCGGGACCGGCGCACTTGCGCCAAGGCTGATGAGAGAGCAGAAGCTCTCCGCGCTCACCTTCCAGGTTCGGTCCTGGAACACCGCGTTGCCCTCGGCCGCTGGCAACGCAACGGTCCCGCCGAGGAGGACGTCGTAGACGACGCGCGCATGTTGCCGCGTCGATAACGTCGACGCGACGGACCTTCGCGCTCGCTTGTGCTTGCAGTGGGTCGGTGGCACGACCGTTCAGCGCCTCGGCGTAGCGCGGCCCGTCCTCGAGCAGGGTTTCGCGCTCAGCCAATGGCGTTCCCGCCAGGAAGAACCGTTCCCAGTTTTGCGTGATGATCGTGATTGCCGCGCCCGAATCGATCGTGGTCGACGTCACGCGCGATGTCGTGGTGGACGGTACGCTCACGACTTCCTGGACGGTGGCCACGTCGTCCCTGACCCGGGACTCGCAGCTACTGGCCATGAGGGCGGCGCAGGCCGCGAACACAGCCGCGAGGGTCGGGATCCGGATCGGATAACGCTGCGACTCGGGACGCGTCTGCGATGGGACCGATGATTGCACTGTCGGTGCCCTCAGGCAACATCGGGACTCACTACGCTTGCCGCACCATGCCAATGCAGAGCGAACGGGCGGTTCCGGCACGCTGGCTGTCGGTGACCGGATGGTGGGGCGTTGCGCTCGTCGTGATCGGAGCAGTGTTGCTCTTCCTCGGTTGGTGGGGAGTGTCGGGCGAATCGTTGGTGGCGTTGCAACTCCCATTTGTTGCCTCGGCCTCGATTCCTGGTGCCGCCGTCGTCGTCGCCGGCGCGGTGCTGCTAGCCGGCGAGTCGGGGAGGCGCAACACCGCCGACTCGGCGCAGATGGTCGCGACGCTCTATGAGTTGCTCACCGAGGCGTCGGTCGTATCGCAACCTGATCCGGACGAGTGAACCATGCTGTTCATCGACTTGGCGCTCGCCGGTCTCGGTGTCGGTGCAGTGGCGGCACTGGCCGGGCTCGGGTTGCTCTTGACATATCGGGTGACGGGCGTGTTCAACATCGCCTTTGGAGCAATCGCAACGCTTGCGGCGTACCTGCTTTGGCAGATGGTCCGGGTCTGGCATTGGCCCCAAGCGGTCAGCGCCGTGTTGGTGATAGGTGTCGTCTGTCCAGCGCTCGGAGTGATCCTGGACGTTGGACTTTTCCGGTCCCTGCAACGCCGTCGCAGCCCGGCAACGGCTTCGCTCGTCGCAACCATCGGTGTCTTCGTTCTCCTGGTAGGTCTTGAGACGTATTTCTGGGGCATTCAGGCGCGAACCGACGCGGTGTCGTTGACACCCTCTCGCTCGGTGGGTCTGCCCGGCGGGGCGTCGGTGCGGATGAGCACGTTGGTCGCTTTGGCTGTTGTGCTTGTCGTGGGCGTTGTGATCACGTCCGCCTTGCGCACCAGGTTCGGGTTGCTCTCCCGTGCGGTGGTCGACGACCGGAATCTCGCAATGTTGGCAGTCGTCGACGTGAACCGGATTTCGGCTGTGGCATGGGCAGCGGGAGCGGTCCTCGCAGGAGTAAGCGGCATTCTGCTCGCGCCAAGCCTGCGCCTGGATCCCTACACACTCACGCTTGTCGTCCTTGAGACGATGGCCGTCGTGGTCTTCGCCCGTCTCACCTCGGCATTCGCTGTTGTCGTCAGCGCCCTCATGATCGGCGTGGTACAGAGTGAACTGACGCGTCTCCATCTCACGGGCGACCCGGGAGTGGTGTTCGAAGCGCTGCGTACCAACCTCTTCGTGGTTGCATTATTCGCCGCGCTCCTGCTCATGCGACGCCTCGACGAACCTGGTGGCGCGGACTCCGGTGCCGTTGCGAGCCTTGCAGTGCGAGGTACCCTCGCAACTCCGCGCGGTTGGTGGCTTCCGGCGCTGCTCTTCCTCGGCATCCCACTCTTGCTGTCGCGCGGTGATCTCCAGACCGCCCAGCGGGTTCCGGCATTCGCGATCATTCTGGTGTCGGTTGTCGTCGTGAGCGGGTATAGCGGCCAGCTCTCGTTCGGCCAAGCTGCCTACGCGGGGTTCGGCGCGTTGCTCGCGGCCAAGTTTCAGCACGGGCAGGTACCGGGCATTCCGGCTGTGCCAGGTCTTGTCGCGCTCGCTGGGGCGGTCGTGGTGACGGGCTGTCTCGGCTTGCTCATGGCGTGGCCGGCAATTCGACGACGAGGCCTGTTCCTCGCGCTGACAACCTTCAGCATCGCGGCTCTCGTCAGCCGTCTGGTCTTCGCCCAGCCCACGATTGTCTCCGACCTCCGGGTGGGTCCCCCAGCTCCTTTCGACGGACCGGTTTCGTTCTATCTCTTCGAGGTGGTGTGCCTCGGCGCAGTGTTGCTGCTCGTGCGCTTCCATCACCGAGGCCGCATCGGGCGCGCATTGATGGCCATTCGAGATGATGAAGAGGGGGCTCACGCCTGTGGCGTCGACGCTCATCGGCTTCGCATTCGGGTTTTCGCTCTCGGCGCGGCCGTGGCGACCCTCGGGGGCGCCCTGCTCGCTCAGTCGGCGCGTGCTTTCGACGCGGGCACCTTTGATCCGTTGCAGGGACTGATCTGGTTTGCAGCGGTGGTGGTATTCGGCATCGACAGTGCTGCGGGAGCGGTACTCGGCGCAGCGCTGATCGTCGGTCTCGACCAGTCGTTTGGCGAAGGTCTCTCCACGATTGTCATCGGCGCTGCTGCCGTTGTCATGGGTCGCACACCCGGAGGACTCCTGTTCACGATCCGGCGTCTGGGTGCAGACCGCTCGCGGTACTTCGGGCCGCGTGTGTCCGCGCTGGCGTCCGATAAGGCGGTCACACTCTCGCCCGCGGGTCGTGCACTCGCGGCGAGGCTGCGGCGATGACCGGCGCCATTTTCGAGGCCAGAGGCCTCGTCTTTCGCCACGGTGGGATGGTGGCCGTCGATCGTGTGTACCTGCGTGCCGAACCGGGAAGCGTTACCGCTGTGATCGGGCCCAATGGTGCAGGCAAGACCACTCTTTTCGACTGCCTCAGCGGGGTACGTACGCCAGCCGAAGGTCAGGTTCTGCTCGACGGGCTCGATGTGACACCGATGACCACCGATGAGCGTGCGCGTCACGGCATCGCGCGGACGTTCCAGCATTCGTCGCGTGTTCGAGACGCTGACTGTTGGGGAGAACCTGCTGATCGGCGCGGAGAACCGAAGCCGGTCGGTCACCGTGCGGGAGATTCTTGGTATCGGTGGTGCCGAGGTGCGTGCCCGCGCGGCGCTCGTCGAGCGTGTCCTGGCTGATACGAAGCTCACCGGGCTTCGTGATGTTCGAGCAGGGCAGCTTCCAACCGGCACGTTACGGAACGTCGAGCTGGCGCGAGCGCTGTGTATGTGCCCGAAAGTCATGTTGCTCGACGAGCCTGCAAGTGGTCTCGACGACGTCGAAGTCGGACGCCTCCGCCAACAGCTCGCGGCACAGGCCGCGCGCGGTTTGACGGTCGTGCTCATCGAACACGACATCTCCCTGGTGGGCGCGTCTGCCGATCGTCGTCTATGCGATGGTGGCTGGACGGGTGATTGCGAGTGGAGCGTCCGGCGAGGTGCTCGACCGAGCAGACGTACGTGCCGCGGTATTGGGACTCACAGGATGACGACCATGATTGCGAGCCGATCGTGATGGGGCTCGAAGTCCGAGACGTGCGCGCCGGCTACGGCAGGGTCGAGGTTCTCCACGGCGTTGATGTCACGATTCCGGCCGGTGCAACGGTCGCGGTCGTCGGACCGAATGGGGCGGGGAAGTCAACCCTGTTGCGTTGTATCGCAGGACTGCTTCCGGTACGCAGCGGCATTGTCGAGTGGTCTGGGCGTGATATCACCAATCGCTCAGCCTACGACCGCGCTGCCGATGGGATGGTCCTGGTCCCGGATGGGCACAACGTATTCACCGCACTCACCGTGCGCGAGAACCTCACATTGTTTTCTCAGGGTCAGCCAATTCGATGCCGCCATCGATACATTCCCAGCGCTTGCCGGGTTGCTCGAACGTCGTGCAGGAACGCTTTCGGGCGGGGAACGTCAGATGGTCGCGTTGTCGCACCCGCTTCTGCGCTCCGCTCGGTTCGTGCTCCTGGATGAGGCGAGCCATGGGCTTTCACCCGGAGCTGCCGACCGGTTCTACGATCGGATCGCTGGTCTCGAGAGCCCCCGACCGCAGTCTCGTGATCGTCGAGCAATATCTTGACGAGGCACTTCGACTCGCCGATATCGCGTATCGCATGCGCCGAGGCGAAGTGGTGTATTCAGGAGATCCGCGTGGTGCCGTGGGCTCGCCGCGACCGCACGCTGCGTCAGGGCATAAGCGTGAGCGGCCTCACGGCGTATAGATGACGCTCGGTACGTTGTAGCAGGCAAAGTCGCCCTTTGGTGTTGTCGTGACCCAGGCTCCGGCGCCGTTGTCGGCGCTGGTCTTCCACCGAGCGACGCTGAGGCAGTTGTGCCGCGTCCCTCCGAGTGTTGTGTCCTTTGTGAATTTTCGCGGCGTCAACAAGCCGTGGCCGTCATACGGTTTCGGTTGTTCGAGATACCGCTCGACGCACGTACGCGTGAGCGTGGCGCCACACGATTTCGCGGCATCGGCGAACCACTGCGCGGCGGCCCATCCTTCTTGGGTCCACATTGCGAGCTTTGCCTCTCGATCGGGGAATGAGCGCCGCATGTCGTTGCGGAACTGCTTCACCGCGGGGAACCGGGTGTCCATGTAGTTGCGCGAGGTGGCCGTGGCATAGATGGAGTCGCGACAACGGCGCGTTCCCGGCGTAGTCGTTGCGTAGTGACTCATTCCAGCTCTGGACCGTCATGACCTTGGCCTTGACGGTGAGGCGCACGGCGTCCATGGCCTTGCAGAGGTTGACGTTTCCCGCGCTGTCGAGTGCGTCGAACACGATGTCGACCTGTCGTTCGCGCATGTCGATGGCAGCTGCATCGAAATTCGGAACGGAGAAGTCGACCTGCTCGCGAACCACGGTATACCCCTCGGCTTGAAGAGCCATGGCGGTCAGATTCGCGTATCGCTGGGAGTCGTTCTGGTTGTAGTAGACGATTCCCGCGGTCCGTGCACCGAGAGCAACTTTGAAGTATCGCTGGATTTCGGTACCGCCATCGAGTTTTCCGGCGACACCGATCGTGCCGTTGCGTGGGGTCGAGGTGCCGTAGATGCTGAACAGGTGGCCGTACTGGTCGTAGGCGTTGTCGATCGGTTGGCCGCCGATATCGGGGACGCCCTTGTCGTCGACATAGGCCGCTGCCGAATAATCGAAGATCGTGTTACCGACGAATGCCATCACCTTTTCTTCTTCGATCAGCTTGCGAGCGCACCGTCGGTTTCCTGCGCCGGTGGCGTTGTCATCGCAGACGGTGAGCTTTACCGTGCGTCCGTTGACACCGCCACGGGCGTTTAGCGATGCGAAGAACGCACGTGCGCCGTACATCGGAGCGGAGAAGGCATCTGCCCCGAGTGGGCTGGTCTTGCTGACGATGTGCCCGAGGTGTATTTCAGAATCGGTAACGCCGATTTCAAGGCTGACGCGTCTGGCCTGGCTTCGTAGTGATGGGTGTCCTCCCCGGGGACTCGTCGACTCCGGGGTAGGTCCTGTGCTCCACGCGGCTTCCGCAGTTCACCGCTACGAGTGAGGATGCCACCAGAGGTCTATGGTCCGCAATGCACGCCACGCGTTTGGGCCGAACTCGATTCGCCACACCTTTGGAGCGTACCGGTGACAGTGTCCGGAACGGAATGAGACGTTCGACTTCAATAGGGTCGTCGTTTGGTGAGACGTCCGCACGACTCGAGGAGCGTTGGTGACCAGGTTATTGAACTTGTGGTTGTTCGTTGCTGCCGGAATTGTCGGCGCCGCGTTGCTTGCACCGTCTGCTCCTGCGTGGGCGCACGTGAATGCTGGTTCAACGTCGACCGGTGACGGGCTTACTGTCGTCAGGTTCAGTTTCACGCACGGGTGTGGCGAGTCGCCGACGACGAGCCTGCGGGTGCAGATCCCGGCCAATGCCTCCAACGTCACGGCAGACGAAAACCCGGGTTGGACCTCGAGCGTGACCAGTACGGAGATCCGTTGGACCGGCGGCACAGCGCCAGACGGTACGAAAACAACGTTCTCGGCCACGATGAAGCTCGCTGGTCAAGTAGGCGAGACCGTGTTCTTTCCGACTCTTCAGGGCTGTGTCGAGGGCGAAAACACATGGATTGCCAAGTCCGACGATCCTGAAGCAGACGACGCGGCTCCACGGATCACCCTGGACGTAACGACGCCGTCGGACGAACCTGACGAAACCGTCGACCCGGTCGGAGGACGTTCCGCCACGAGCAGTACCGCACGTCGCGACCACTGTATCGCCGACGACCACACAAGCTGGAACCGCGACGTCGAACGACTCGAACGCCCCGATCATCGGACTGGTCATCGTCGTCGTGCTTCTGTCCTGCGGAGCAGCTGGGGCCCTTTTTGTTCGGCGGCGCGGCGTGTAGTGTTCGCGCGAGTTGGCCCACAGGCGTAGCGGCCGACAACGTTTTGTGGGGGTGGCACATGAGCGACGCGGCCGCGGATGCAACCGACATCAATCCGTTTGAACTGATGTTCGAGCCGAGCTTTTCCGAGAATCCGTATCCGATTTACGAGCGTCTCCGGTCCGAGTGCCCTGTCACACGGCAGGAGAGTCTCGGGATGTTCGGTGACGGTGGTATGGCCTCGCTTGCACTGCACGAGGACATCGAACACGCGTTGCGTGAGCCAGCGGTGTTCTCCTCGAATTTTGGAGAAGGCAGTACGTCGCTCGGCAACGACCGACCGCTCATTCCGCTCCAGATTGACCCTCCGGACCACAAGAAGTACCGGGTCTTGCTCGACCCGTTGTTTGCTCCGCAGAAGATGGCCGCACTCGAAGACGATGTCACCGAGTTGGTCAACGACCTCATCGATGGGTTTGCCGACAAAGGCGCGTGCGAGTTCAACGACGAGTTTGCCGTGCCGTTGCCATGCAAGGTGTTCCTTCGCCTGCTTGGCCTTCCCTATGAGGATCTCGATCTCTTCCTCGAGTTGAAGGATGGCATCATCCGCGGTGGCGGGGAGGCCGATTTCGAGAAGCAGGGACAGGTTCGCCTCGACAGTGCCAAGCGTTGCTACGACTACTTCAACACGGTGCTCGATGAACGTGAGCACCAGCGTGCCGATGACATGCTCAGTCACTTCCTCGATGCCGAAGTCGACGGTGAGCGTCTCACGCGCGACGAGATTCTCGACATCTGTTTTCTGTTCATGATCGCCGGTCTCGACACCGTGACCGACAGTCTCACGTGTTTCTTTCACACGCTCGCCAACCGCGATGATCTGCGGACTCGGCTCGTGAACGACCCAGCGGTGATCCCGAGCGCAGTCGAGGAACTCCTGCGATACGAGACTCCTGTGCCAACCATCGTCCGGGTCGCGACCCAAGATGTTGTTGTGCGGGGTTGTCCAATCAAGGAGGGCGACAGTGTGATGCTCTCGCTCGGATCAGCCAACACTGATCCCGCTGCGTTTGAGCATGCCGGCGAGATCGACTTCGATCGTTCGGTGAACCGTCACTACGCCTTCGGAGGTGGAATCCATCGTTGCCTCGGATCACACCTTGCGCGTCGGGAGCTTCGGGTCGCGCTCCGGGAATGGCACCGTCGTGTCCCCGAGTACCACATCAAGGAGGGGGCCGAACTGCAGTGGGCGCCGATGCTGCGCCAGGTTGAGTACCTCCCGTTGGTCTTCGACGGGGCAGGTGTGCTCCCGCGCTGACGCTTCCGACGGGTTTCGCCGTTCGGGACCAGAGCGCGGCCGAAGGCGGAGGACATCACGACCCGGCGGTCAGGTTCGGCAATCCGACCAAAAGCGTGGTGTGAGCGCCCCTATACGCCTAATCGCCTCAAGTTGCCGGCGGCAGCCGTCGATGACTGAGATGCAAGGACCTCACGCCGCGATCAACGGTCCAGACGGGCGACAGGAGCATGATGAGCGCCGATGGCGATGGCCATCCTGTCCCAGGCCGCACGGACCATGACGCGGGCCACGAAGCCGTTACCGTCGTGGCGCAGCCGGCGCGACGGCTGTCGCAGCGCCGCCGTATCGTCACGGCGTGTGTCGGGTTGGCTGTAGCCGGAGCGGCGGTCGGCGGTCTCTTCGTCATGCGAGTCGAGGACCCTACGGCGAGGCGAGCCGCGCCAGTCGGGTCCGATGCGTCAGGCGACTCCAAGGCGCAACCGATGTCGACGCCGATAGTTGTTCCCGCCCCCGTGCTTGTCGATCCGCCAAGTGGCAGTGCGGGAGCGCTCGACGAGCAGTACTACGACCATCCTCTTGCACATCCCAAGGTCACGTTCAACCCCCCTCGGGCGGTCGGTGGTGAGACGGTCGTCATGCGCGTGACGGGCCTTCGCGGAATATGCCGGATCCATGGTGACGCCAACCTGGTTTGCACGCGTTCCCGGCGAGTACGACGTCCGCAGCGTCGGGGAGGGACGTATCAGCGACGCAGGTGTCCTCGAGATGAAACTGATCATGCCGGGAAGCCTCGGTCGGTGGCATGCAGTAGGGCTCGGTCGGCTGGAGCTGTACGCGACGATCACGCACGGCGCCAACAGCCTCCCTGCTCATTCGCTCTTCGTGACGAGCGTGGAAATTGTCAAGGCTGACGTAGGTGCCGTCTACGAGCACTCGGTGAATGCCTACTGCGGTGTGGTCAGCACCTGGTTCGACGGACGTCTGTGGCTTGCAGATCCGTCCCTGTTCGGGACCGATCCCGCTCACCCGCTTCGTCCACCTGCTGGTTGGAACGAACGGGAAACACCAGGAAAGCTGACTCTAGAGTCGCCGACACGTGCGAGCTTTGTCTCCGACACAGGTATGCGCGCGAGCTTCGTCGAAGCGCCTCCCGGGGCCGTTGATCCGCTGGATCCCGTAGGGGACTGTCACATGAAGGAACCTGGTTGGGGTGGCGAACGCTTCGCTGCCAGCTGAGCGGTTCTGGTCCGGCGGCCTCAAGCCGCGTATGCGGCGATGTCGGTTGCTTTGACCGATGCCCAGACGCCGGTGCCTTCGACGAGGCGGAGTTCCGAGACGGCTCCTGGTGTGATCTCGGCGACGAGGTCGACCTCGCCGGTCAGTCGAACGCGCACATGATCTCCAAGGAGATCGAAGCCCGAGACCGTGCATCGCCACTGGTTGCGCGCGCTGCTGTCGGGCTCGTGGAGGTGCAAGGAGATCGAGTTCGGTCGGATCAGCAACAGTGTCGGACCCACGGCGGTTTCGGCGATCGTCACGGTCCCCGTGCGTCCGTCGAGGCGGATCACGTGGCCGTTGCCTTGGCCGCGTAACAGGTTCACACCGAGAAGCTGGGCGACATAGGGCGTTCGTGGCAGGGAGGTGACCTCGGCAATCGTTCCGGACTGGGTCACCCGTCCGGCTTCAAGAACGATGACGTGGTCAGCCAGCGCGAGCGCGTCGAGCGGATCGTGGGTGACGAGCAGGGTCGCGCCGTTGAAGTCGGCGAGGTGCCTGCGCAGGTCGCGCCGCACCGTGGCGCGCGTCGTGGCGTCGAGCGCGGCGAGGGGTTCGTCGAGCAGCAGCAAACGTGGATCGGTGGCGAGCGCTCGCGCGAGCGCGACTCGTTGAGCTTGGCCGCCTGAGAGGTCGGAGGGTTTCGATCTGGCGAGCTCAGCCAGTCCAACGTGGTCGATCCAGCGGCGCGCGGTTTCATTGGCGACGCGCTTCGGCACGCCCCGAGCACGTGGTCCAAACGCAATGTTGTCCAGCACCGACAGGTGCGGGAAGAGCACGTAGCTCTGGAACACCATCCCGACCGGACGGTCCTCAGTGGGGGTGAAGGTCGGGGATGCCGCGGTGCCGAGGGGTCCGCTCTCGAGAAGCATCCCGTCGAGCGTGATGCTGCCGCTGTCGATGGGTTGGAGCCCGGCAAGCGCCCGCAGCACGGTACTCTTGCCTGCGCCGTTCGGGCCCAGAAGTGCGAGCACTTCACCGCTGCCGACGTCGAGCGCGACGGCGAGTTCGAGCGTGCCGATTCGCAGGGCGATGTCGGCTGCGAGCGTCATGACGCGCCGAGCCATCGTTCGCGCAGCGCCACGATCACGGTGAGGGAGATGACCAAGAGCACCAGACTGAGCGCGATTGCCGTGTTTGGATTCGCCTCGAGTTGGAGGTACACGGCGAGCGGCAACGTTTGGGTGCGGCCGATGATGTTGCCGGCGAAGGTGATGGTGGCGCCGAACTCGCCGAGTGCGCGTGCCCATGACAGCACGGTTCCAGCGATCACCGCTGGTGCGATGAGTGGCAAGGTCACACGTCGAAAAGTGGTGAACGGACTCGCACCAAGTGTCGTCGCGGCGTCTTCGTACTGGCGATCGATCGATCGCAGGCCGGACTCGACGGTAATGACGAAGAAGGGAAGCGCGACAAAAGTCTCGGCAAGAATCGCGCCCGCTGTGGTAAACGTCAGCTGAAGGCCGAACCAGTCGTACAGGTACTCGCCGACGATTCCACGTCGTGAAAACGCGGGAGAGGAGCGCGACGCCACCAACGACCGGTGGAAGGACCAGGGGTAGGAGTACCAGTCCTCGTATGAATGCGCGTCCTGGGAAGGGCACCCGAGCGAGAATCCAAGCGAGCGGAAGGCCGAATGCAACCGAGAGTGCTGTGGCGCCCAGCGAACATGCCAGCGAGAGGCGCACCGCGCTCAGCGAATCATGGGTCGTGAGATCATCAAGCAGCGTCGACCAGGCCGTCTGGCGCAGCAGACCCAGGAGCGGCAGCGCAAAAAACATCGCCGCGACGGCCGCAACTGCCATCACCAGAAATGGCGGACGTCGGCGTGGCGTCTTCACGGCTCGAGAAACCCCGCGGCGCGGAGGGCCGCTTGCCCCTGTCGCGGAGAGCACATACGCCTGGAACGCCCGTGCCAACGCTCGGTTCTTGGTGGCGAGAACTGCAATCGGATAGCGCGCAACGACGTTGATGGCGTCGGGAATTGCGATTGTATCGACGGTGTCCTTCGCGGCACGGGCGTCGGTGACATAGACGATCGCCGCGTCTGCATCACCGACGCTGACCGCGTTGAGCGTCGCTCGTGCATCCTGGCCACGGGTGATCGTTTGTTCGGAGAGGCTGACGTTCGTGTTCGCCAGGATCTGCTGTGCGTACTTGCCACAGGGCGCGCTCTCGGCGCAGAGGGAAATGATCCCGGCGGTCCGTAGGTCCTCGAGTGTCGAGATTCGTTTTGGGTTTCCGGGCTTCGTGACGATCACGAGCTTGTTCGTAGCAAAGATCCTCGGCGCTGCGGCGAGCTTTCCGGCTGCTGAAAGCGCCGTCATCGGTGCAGTATCAGCGAATGCGACGACATCGGCGGGAGCGCCCGCTTGTATTTGGCTTGCGAGCTGGCCCGAAGGTCCGAAGTTGATGGTGATGTTGGCGTCGGGATTCGCTTCCGTGAACGCCTCCCTGATGGAGGTCAGTGCGGTAGCAAGCGACGCTGCCGCGGAAACGACGATGGTTCCCGAACGCTGTTGTCTTGCTTGAGCGGGTGGGGTCGGCGACGACGAACCCTCGCCTGCACCACAGGCTGCCGCGAGAATTGCCAGTGCGACCATGGATGCGACGATCGTGAAGGGGCGCCTGCCCAACGACGTCGGCCCGTGAGTCGTCGGCACGTCGGGAGGGTATCAGGACACTGCAATTGTCGGGTTAAGAGATCGCCGGTGGATCCCCAGGTGTGCCGCACGGGTGTCGTCCGATTTCATTGCGCTGGAGTTTTGGAGCGGAAGCTGTTGCAGGCCCGCGGCGCGCGCCGCTCAGTTCAGCTGACGCGTTCGAGAACCACGACGGGGATCTCCCGGTCGGTGGCCGCTTCGTAGTCTGCGAACTGCGGGACATCACGCTTTTGGTCGGACCAGATCTGCTCTCGCTCGGCTCCGGTGGCAATCCGGGCGGTTACCGAAATGGTCTCCTTACCGATTTCAATTTCGGCCGCCGGTGTGGTGAGGAGGTTGTGGTACCAGGCGGGGTGGCTGGGGGCCCCGGCCTTGGACGCAAAAATCACCGTCTGCTCTCCGACCTGCCGGTACATGAGCGGATGGACGCGTTCCGTCCCCGACTTCGCCCCGGTGGTGTGCAGCAGGAGGAGCGGTGCCCCCTCGAAGGGGCCTCCGACGACCCCGTCGTTGGCCCGAAACTCCTCGATGATCTGGCGGTTGAAATCGTTCGTGTCATCCATTGGTAATCCTTTTCCCATTCGGTTGGCAGGGGAGAATCAATCGGGCCCGGTCGATTCAGCCGACCCGACGGAGGCGGTTGCGGTCCGTGTGGTGAAGCAATTCGTCGGACCCGGTCATTTTCAACACCGTGTCTTCGTCGTAGGAGAAGCTGTCCCCATCGATCGTGACGGTGACCGAGTAGCTGACCGTTATTGCGGCCTCGTCCAGGTAGCGGTTCGATAGCACCCCATAGGTGGTTGAGCCCCGTTCCGCGGTCATTGTGAAGGTGGTGTCCTCTGCGGACGCGTCCGCCTCCGGCGAGAACCACGGTGCCGCGCGGGACGATGAATGCACGCATGACCTGGCCAGCCTCGGAATCCCAGAGCCAGTAGCCGATCTCGGTGTGGAAGGGGTTCGCTTCTTCGCCCCGCCAGGCCGACATGCGATAGTCGAGGCCGTAGAGAACCTGGGTGCCGTTGTCGACCGGACCGAACGCGTTGAACGTGATGCGCTCCCGGTAGGCCGTGTCGGCGATCTTGCCTTCGGCGTGATGGAAGGAGACGTCGAGGCCGCCGTCACCCTCCCAGGTGCCAACAAGGCCGGCGAGCGGTCCGAGAAGTTCGAGCTGATTCATGTTCTCTCCATCTAGGCGCGTGGGCGGTAAAGGCTACCCGCGGCACATATTCCGCGTGCAGCTTCACCGCGGATTCACTGCGTGGCGTGAGGGCTCCGTGGCGCGACGAGGCCGAGAGCCTGGTCGTACCGGGGCTGGGCTCAGCGACGCGATCCGTCATGTGCGAGCATTGCCCTGTCATGACGCGACCACCCACCAGGCATCACGGCCCGGAGCGCCACCGCAGCGGTCGAGCCGCATGGTTGCGCGCAGGGGTGCTCGGCGCGAACGATGGGCTCATCTCGACGGCCAGTCTCATTGTGGGGGTTGCCGGCGCCTCGAGTGCTCGCGCGACGATTCTCGTGGCGGGCATTGCCGGCTTGACCGCAGGTGCATTGTCGATGGCGGCTGGAGAATTCGTGTCCGTCAGCTCACAACGTGACACCGAGCAGGCCGATCTCCAACGTGAACGTGAGGAACTCGAGGCTTACCCGCAGGCCGAGTTCGCCGAACTGTGCAGGATCTATGAGAACCGCGGGCTCAGTCCAGAACTCGCACGCCAGGTAGCGCTCGAACTCTCACAAGCCGACCTGCTCCGCGTGCATGCACGAGACGAACTCGGCATCGACCCCGACCGGTTGGCTGATCCATTACAAGCTTCACTCGTCTCTGCGCTGAGCTTCCTGTTCGGGGCACTCGTACCTATCCTCGTCGTCGCGATCAGTCCGGCCTGGATGCGTGTGGCGACGACGATGGTGGTGACCATGGTCGGACTTGTCATCCTCGGTTTGGTTGGTGCACAGATGGGCGGAGCGCCACCGGGACGAGCCGCCGTACGGGTCTTCATCGGCGGTACCTTGGCATTGGCGATCTCGCTGGGCATAGGCAACATCACAGGCAGCGTGTTCTGACGCGGATCGTAACTTTCAGGTCTCTTGGTATCGCTGTCTCCTTAATGGGCTGTCCGTCGGCGACCACAACCCCGATGAGATCCGCTGGCAGTGGCCTCGGCATAGTTGGCCTGCCGGTGGATTTCACCCGGTTGGACGTGGGATTGGGGTCCTCGTGCGTTTGTCGGCGAGGACTCGGAAGGTCGTGAGGAACAGCACCGTTCCTGCTGTTGCGACGTACGCGATGAACAGCACGGGGTTCGTTGTGTCGCTTCCCGCGGCGATGCCGTGAATGGTCGCGAGCCAAAACGATGCGAAGCTCGTAAGGTGAATCGATCGCCACCAGCGCCTCGGGATGCGCCGCATGGCCAGCGATGTGACCTCGACGGCGATGAGTAGATACATGGCGACCACGCCGAGGGCGACGGGGAGAGGCTTCCAGGCGCTCGCGAGCGGTACCAGGAGGTCGGCCAATCCGAAGTGGACAAAGTTGTCGGCTACAAGGCCGGTGAGATGCACCGCGGTAAACACGACGGCGAGTGCGCCGAGGAATCGATGCAGGTCGAGTAGCCATTTGGACGTCGGGTGTCCGTTGAGAAGGCGTGTGGTGAGCAGCAGTCCCCAGATCACCGCGGCGGCGACGAGCGCCCATGCAACGATACCGGTGGAGCGTGCGAGGTACCACCAGAGCTTCTCGTTCATATCAGGAGCTCGTACAAGTCCGCCGTCGCGTGGAGCTTGCCATCTATGTCGACAGCGACGGCCGAGGCTGTGCCACATGCGCTGAGTTCCCCCGAGACCAGGATTGCCTTGGTGAGTGCCTCGGCCAACGATGCGTCTGGCGCAATCACGGTAGCGGCGACCAAAGGCGTCGCGATCGGGTGCCCGCTGCGTGGGTCGACGAGATGGTGATGTTCGAGGCCGTTCTGCGTCCAGCGACGCCGAAGCGTGCTGCTCGTTGCAATGCCGGTGTTGTACAACGCAAGATGAAGCAGGGCGCGTTCGGGGTCGAGCGGATGTTCGATGTCGATGATCCATGCTCCGCCGTATGGTCCGTCTCCCGCTATTCGAATGTCACCGCCGATGTCGACCAGTACGCCGTCAGCGCCGAGCGAGAGGATCTCTTCGGCGACCATGTCGCCCGCAAGACCCTTGCCGATTCCGCCCGGGTCAATGCCGACACCCTCGGGTAGTGCGACACTTCGAAGCGTGCGATCGAGGACGATTCCCAGACAACCTGGCGCCGGTTGGGTGCGGTGCGTAGAGGTCGACGCAGTCGGAACCGCGGTTGGGGCATTGATCGCCGTGAGTGTGCGGTCGTAGCCGTTGGTGATCATTGCGTCGAGCACCGTTGGGTCGCAACATCCGGTGGTGCCGTGCCAGGCGGCGACCGCTGTTTCGATCAGTCGATAGGTCTCCTGCGAGACGATCGTGGGTCTGCCGCGTGGTGCAGCGTTGAGGCGAGAGAGTTCGCTCCGAGGATTGAATCGGCTCCAGAGTGTTTCCAGCTCGGCGATGCGATCCTGTGCGATGTCGGCAAGGTCGGGTCTTCCACCCCGGACGACGAGATGGGCGCTGGTTCCCATTGCGGCGAAGTGTCGTTCGTTAGCTTGCACGGCTTCGCGCCGTCGCCGGTGTGGCTGGTGGAGCCGCGGCGAGCGTCGGAGGTGGTGCTGGTATGGCGGCAGGTGTGGCAGATACTGCCGGTGGCGGGGGAGCGATGGCTTGCGGTGCGGTCTGAGGCGAAGGTGTCGCGACTGGTGCCGGCTGTGCGGCGGCAGGCCGCGATTCAGGAATGACGACGTGGACCACAATTGGCTCAGGTGGCGCGAGTACTGCAGATCCGGCCGAATGTGGAGCGGCATTTGCCATGGTGGCGGCCAAGGTGATGGCAGCACTGGCGCTGAGCCCGAGGGCGAGGATCCGTCCTCCTTGGGCAGCGTGCGCTCTACGGGTTCCGCTCCGCCTGTCAGTCATCGGAGTCTTCGTCCCGTTCACGCTCCTCTTCGTGGCCCTTGTCTTCGTCGTGTTCGGTTTTCTCCGCCTCTTCGTCGTCATCTCGGTAGCTTGGCGATGTGACGGAGGTGGTGGAGGTAGAGGATCGGCCGAGTGCTGTCGGTGACGGTGCCATCGGGGTAGAAGGTGGAACAGTCACGGTCGTCGTCGGAACCATCGGCGTTGTCGGCGTCTCGGGGACGGTCTCGGAGTCCAGGACGACCGTCACCGGTCGTGTTACTGCCGTAGGTTGCAGCTTGCCCACGTTGTCGGAGCTTCGGCCGGTGACGATGCTTGTGGCACCGTAGGCAACCGCACCGGTCATGAGCGTTCCTGCGACAACAGCGGAAGCCACCAAGGCTTTTGTCCGTTCCATGTGTTGACTCCTCACGGTCGTTCCGGGTCTTGGTACAACCGTACGGATCAGGGTGTCAACAGATGCTGCGAGCAGGGTTAGGAGAAGGTAAAAGCTGCGCCGTCACTCAGGACGGCACCGACGCGGGCGCTACGAACCGTCGTACCGTGTGACGCTCTGGAGGGTCACCACAGCATCGATCCCTGACGGTCTGTGTGCTCGAAGTTCCGTGCCGCCGCCGCAGCGCTGGGCGAGCTGAGCGACGATCGAAAGTCCGAGTCCGGAGCCACCGGGTGCCGCCGCCGGTCCACGCCAGAAGCGGTCGAAGGCCCGGGCCCGCTGATCGTCTGGGAGACCTGGGCCATCGTCGATCACGTGGATCTGTGTGCTGCTGCCATGCTCCTCGATGGTGACGCGTACTATCGAAGTTCGCCGGCGCCACCTCGATGGCATTGTCGATCAGGTTGTCGAGGATCTGCTCGAGGGCCCCCGGTACCGCGAGAATCCATGCGTTTTCAGGGACACTGGTTTCAATGTGAACCCTCGGCATCTGAGGCAAGAGGGTTCCAGAGCGCGGCTCGCTCGCGGATGAGTGCGGCGGCATTGATCGGTTGGCGCGGCGCCGTAGTTGTCGCGTCGCGTGCGAGTGCGAGGAGTGCTTCGCTGATTCGGCTGAGACGTGCGGTCTCCGAACGCGCGGCGGCCAGGGCAGGCTGCAGGACGGTTGGCGCACCCGCTTCGATGTTCTCGAGCTGGAGCCGGAGCGCAGCGAGCGGGTGTGCGCAGCTGATGCGAGGCGTCGGCGACGAAGGATTGCTGGGACTCGATGATCGTCTCCAGGTGCGCTGCGGTGTCGTTGAAAATCGTTGCCAACTCCCGCAGTTCTGGAGCGCCTGTATCGGTGGGAGCACGCGCCTGGAGATCGCCTGCTCGCGAGGCTTCGCGCCGCGTCCTTCAGTCGATCGACCGGGCGTGTCACCAACCTCGCCATGGCGAATCCGACAGCTGCGACGACGGCGATGACGACGAACGCGAGCGCGCCGAGACCTACCCAGACCTCTCGGACGCGCTCGTCAAGGGCGGAGCTGGGGTAGGTGATGCGTACGGCGCCGTGCACAACGCCACTTGACGTGACGGGAACCGCAACAAAGAGGAGATCGGTCCCGAGTGTGTTGGAACGCCGGATCCCCTCGGCCCGGGCGCCCTTGAGGGCTGCAACGATCTCGGGTCGGTTGCCGAACGACACGCCCGTCGTGCCGGTCGGCAGTGAATCGGCGACACTGCGCGCGGAAGCGTCGACGACCACGATTCGGCCTCCAGGATCGTGGTCGTACGCGGTCAGGAGCATGTCGATTTGCGGCCGATCACCGCGTTCAAGAGCGTCCTCGACGAGACCAGCGACAACGCCTGCGTCATGCTCGATGTCGCGCAGGAGATGGTCACGCTCTCGGGAGGAGAACACGAGCCCGAAAGGAATGATCAGGATGAGAAGCGTGACGAGCGTGATGGTGAGGTAACTCGCCAGGAGTCGCCTCCTCACGTAGGAACCTCGAGGCGATAGCCGACACCACGAATTGTTGCGATCCAATCCGATTGTCCGAGCTTTCGGCGCAGCGACGAGACATGGACATCGAGGGTTTTGGTGGGACCGAACCAGTTCGCGTCCCACACTTGATCGATGATGTCCTCGCGAGTGCACACGGTGCCAGGACGCTCGGCGAGCATTGCCAAGAGGTCATACTCCTTGGGCGTCAGCTCGATTTCAATTCCGGCTACGTGAACGCGGCGCGCACCGCGATCGAGGACAGTGGGCCGATTCGTTGGGCTTGAGTCACCGACGCCTTCGGCGGTGTGACGCGGCGAGTGACTGCACCGATTCGGGCCACGAGCTCGCGGAAACCGAAGGGCTTCACCAGATAGTCGTCGGCCCCGAGTTCGAGGAGCAACACCCGATCGATCTCGTCCCCACGTGCAGTGAGCACGATGATCGGAACGGCGCACCGTCCTCGGATCGCCCGGCACACATCCTTGCCATCGACATCCGGAAGGCCGAGATCCAAAAGGATCAGGTCGAACTCTTCGGCGCGCTCCAGGGCATCGCGTCCGCTCGGAGTGTGAGAGACGGAGAATCCGTGACGTACCAGCCCATCCGTGAGCGGTTGAGCAATGCTTTGGTCATCCTCGACGATCAATACGCGCATGCCTCAACCCCACGTGCTGCCATAGCGTCGGACAGTACAAGGCAGCGCTGGTCGGGTCAGTCTTCGATGAGTTCGAGCGCGTTGCGTGGACACGCGATGATCGCCAAGCGTGCCTTGGCGATCAGGTCGCCTGTCGGATGCTCGTTGAGGATTTCGACCTCATCGTTGTCGCCGAGCCTGAAGAGCTCGGGGGCCGTCGCTTCGCAGCGCCCGTGACCCTCGCAGTAGTCGGGCTTGACGCGGATCAGCACGTCGTACCTCCTAAGCCGCGCGGAACCGAATCGGCAACGACTTGAGACCTCCGACGAAATGAGAGCGGACATTTTTCGGCTCGCCGGCGAGCTCGATGTCCTTCATCCGGGTGAAGATCTCCTCGAACTCCGCCTGGATAATCAACTTGGCCGTCGGGGTCCCGATGCAATGGTGCTCGCCATGGCCGAATGCCAGGTGGTCGTTGGGAGTCCTGGTGATGTCATAGCGGAACGGGTCGGCAAAGACGGCGTCATCTCGGTTGGCCGAAGGAAGCCAGCATGCCACCCGTTCCCCTTCCCTGATCAACTGGCCGCCGACCTCTGCATCACGCAGCGCAGTTCGCATCACGTGCACGATCGGGCTCGCCCAACGGACGAACTCATCGCTTGCAAGGTCCAAGAGTGAGAAGTCGTTGCGGAGTCTTTCCATCTCGCCGGGGTTTTGCAGGAGCGCGAGCATGGCGCCCTTTGAGGACGTGGCACGCGTCGTGTCGAGTCCACCCGCGATGAACAGCATGCAGTCACCGAGGATCTCGCTGTCATCGAGAAGCTTGCCGTCAACCTCGGAATGGGCCAAGGACGCTGATCAGATCGTCCTTCGGATTGACGCGCGCGTTCCTTGATCAGCGGCGAGAAGTACTCGGTGAGCGCGAGCTGCTGAATAAAGGTCGTCTCTCCAGTGGGTTCACCGGCGAGGTCCGCATCCGAACCCGTGATCATCTTGTGCTCGATCTCGGTCATGAGGTCGAAGTCGTCCTCCGGAACGCCGAGCAGCCCGAGTGTGACACGGGCGGGGACGGTGTGCCCGATGTCGTAGACGAACTCGCACTCACCGCGATCGATGACATTGTCGACGGCCTGCTTGGCGAATCGTTGGATCAGTGGTCCGAGGCGGTCGCGCACGGCTCTCGGGGTGAACATCTTATTGATGACCCGTCGGCGTTGCAGATGCCGCGGTGGGTCTGTCATGATCATGGGCAGCCCCATCTCGGCGCCCGCTCCATAGGAAGAGGTGAGCTCGCCGGCCGTGTGAAAGAAATCCTTGACACACGTGGCCGGTGGGGCGTCTGCGCCTTGCAGCATTTGGAGAAGCTGCATCTGCTCCAGCACCATGAGGCTGATGCCCCAACGCTCCGAGCTGAACGTCGCTGCGTCGTCGAGCACCCGGCGACAGTCCGCGTAGCGCGTGATCGCCCAGAACTCGGGACCCGACTGTGAGACGTTCCAATACACGGGAGCCTCTTTGCGGAGCCGGCTCCAGACTTCATGTGGATCGCCGAACTCGTAGAGGTCGAGGTCCAAGAGATCGATGTCATCGATGACACGCGCCATGGCATCCCCCGCGGTCTAGTGGCCGATGCTGTCGGGCAATACAGTAGTCAAGTTTTGTATCGACGTAACCTGTGGCGCCGACCCCTACGGCGAAAATGGGTCCTTCGACCCTTCGGGTGTTGGATCTGCGGAATGGCGACCATTCCACGCGTCCAAGTGCCTGCCGCCGACGGGTACCTTCGCCAATAATGAGCGTCGCTTCGAGGTCTTGACGAAAGGCCCTGTTGTTACGCAAGGGAACAATCCAAACTGACCGCGTGTTTCTGGGGATTGGGCCATATTCGGCAACCGACGATTTTTGAAAGGCACGCATGTCCGCTTCAGACGTTGCTGTCACAGCCGGGGGAGTGGTGCTTGCTGCGTTTCTGTGGTGGTTCTTCTTCGGCCCGAAAAGGGCTCACGCAGCGGAGCTCAGCGGCGGCGTCCAGGAGGTGACGATCACGGTCAAGGGTGGATACTCCCCGGATGTGATCCAGGTGACCGAAGGCGTGCCGCTTCGCCTCACCTTCGATCGCCAAGAGTCAGGTGATTGCACGTCGCGTGTCGTGTTCGCCGATTTCGCCGCATCGAAGACCTTGCCGGCCTTCGGGTCCGCGACGCTGGAGTTCACGCCCGACAAGGTGGGCCAGTTCGATTTCGCATGCGGCATGAACATGATCCACGGCACCCTCGTCGTCGAACCAGCAGCGGCCACCACAGCGGTGGCGCTCCATGATGGTCCTGGCCGCGAGGTTGCCCGAGCCCTGGGTGTCGGTCCTTCTACGTCTGAAGGGGTTGTGACCGAACGGGTTGAGTTCCGCGTGGCCGGCATGTCGTGCGCGTCGTGCGTCGGCAACATCGAATCGGTTCTCGGTTCCCTCCCGGGTGTCGATCGCGTCGACGTGAGCTTCGGGACCGAGCGTGCCATTGTCGACTTCGACCCGACGCGGATCAGCCCGGCCAAGCTGCAAGCCGCTGTTGCTGATGCGGGCTACCGCCTGCTGCCGAGGGCCGCGCCTGGATCAGCGACGACCGACGATCAGGAGGCGCTCGAGCGTCAGGCGGAGATCGCGGACCTGTCGCGACGGGTGATTATCGGGGCGGTGTTGTCGTTTCCCGTGGTGTTCTCGGTGATGGCAATGGACTTGTTCTCAGCGATGTGGATTCCGGACTTCATGATGAACCGCTGGCTACAGCTGAGTCTGATCAGTCCCGTGATGTTTTTTTCCGGCTGGCCGATCCACCGTACGGGTTGGTTGACGCTGCGGCATCGTGCCGCCGACATGAACTCCCTCATCACGATCGGGACGATCGCAGCGTTCGCCTACAGCCTCGTCGTCACCATTGCTCCGTCGGCGGTGCCAGAGGATGTTCGTGAGGTGTACTTCGAAGCAGTCGGCGTGATCATCACGCTCATCCTGTTGGGGAGGCTTCTGGAAGTTCGTGCCAAGGCCGGGACCGGCGAGGCGATTCGCAATTTGATCGGTCTGCAGCCCCGCACGGCGACGGTCGTTCGAGATGATCGTGAGATCGAGGTCCCCGTCGAGGAAGTCGTTCCCGGCGATGTGGTGTTGGTGCGACCGGGCGAGAAGGTTCCGGTCGACGGCGTGATCGTCCAAGGACGGTCTACGTTGGACGAGTCCATGGTGACGGGTGAATCGATTCCGGTGTCGAAAGAAGTCGGCGCAACGGTTATCGGCGCCACGATCAATCAGACGGGTGCCTTCCGTTTCGAAGCCACACAGGTCGGCGCCGACACGATGCTGTCGCAGATCATCAGACTGGTGGAACAAGCCCAGGGCTCCAAGGCGCCGATCCAGCGCATCGCCGACCAGGTGTCGTCCTATTTCGTGCCTGCCACGATGTTCATCGCCATTGGCGCGTTCGTCACGTGGTTTGTTGTCGGTCCCGAGCCTGCGGGAACGTTGGCGCTCGTTGCTGCAGTGTCGGTGCTCATCATTGCGTGCCCGTGCGCTTTGGGACTGGCGACGCCGCTTTCGATCATGGTCTCGACGGGTAAAGGGGCTGAGAACGGGATCTTGATCCGGTCGGCCGAGGCACTCGAGGGCGCCCACAACATCAACACGATCGTGTTGGACAAGACTGGGACCATTACCCGTGGTGAGCCCGAACTCACCGACGTCATCGCCGCCGAAGGGGTCGACGAGGCAGACCTTTTGCGATTGGTGGCATCGGCTGAACAGGCCTCGGAGCACCCGCTCGCTCAGGCGATTGTCAGCGGCGCACGCGCTCGCGGCCTCGAACTTGCCGGTGCAGCCGAGTTCGATTCGATTACTGGCAAGGGCATCCGGGCACTCATCGGCGGTCGTGAGGTCCTCATCGGAAACCGGCGTCTCCTCGATGATGCCGGTATCGATACGGCCGGCCTGAACGCGGAGATGGACCGACTCGCAGAGGCCGGACGAACGCCGATGCTGGTCGCTCTCGATGGACGAGTGGGTGGCGTCGTCGCTGTCGCCGATACGGTCAAGGATGACTCCGCCGCGTCGATTGCGGCGTTGCGCGCACTGGGTATCGAGGTTGCCATGATCACGGGCGACAATGCGCGCACCGCCGAGGCGATCGCACGTCAGGTCGGCGTCGACCGAGTGCTCGCGGAAGTTCTCCCGGAGCACAAGGTGCTCGAGGTTCGCCGGCTCCAGGACGAGGGCGGCGTGGTTGCAATGGTGGGAGACGGAATCAACGATGCGCCCGCCCTGGCGCAGGCCGATGTCGGTTTTGCCATCGGTACCGGTACCGATGTTGCCATTGAGTCCTCCGACATCACGCTCATCTCGGGCGCGTTGGGCGGTGTCGTTACGGCGATCGCGCTGAGCCGAAGCACCATGCGTAACATCCGCCAGAACCTCGTGCTCGCGTTTATCTACAACGGGATTGGCATTCCGATCGCCGCGGGCGTCCTGTATCCTCTGACCGGCGCGCAGTTGAGCCCGATGCTCGCAGCGGCCGCTATGGCGGCTAGCAGCCTGTCGGTCGTTACGAACGCAAACCGCTTGAGGCGTTGGCATCCGCGGACCAGGTAAACGAGCGACCTTCCCGCGGGGGAGAAGTGTCACGGCAGAGGGAGCGTGATGTGTTGACTCGGAGAGTTCTATCGTCCCGAGCAGGTGTCGAGTTCACTGACTCCTTCGGCCCGTAGACTCGTTCCGTGGAAGCGCCCGAGACAGTGACCGAAGCTGTGCAGTTGCTCACGGCCAACGGCTATCGAAGTGACTTCGTCGTCGACGACGCCGTTGTCCATTGTCACTCGTGCCGTGAGGAGCACCTGGTCCCGCAGCTCGTGATCCGAGATACCTTCCGATTCGAAGGCAATCTCGGATCCTGGTGACGAGGCAATCGTGCTTGGTGTCGAGTGCCCGTCCTGCCACGCCAAGGGCATCGTCGTCTCTGCCTACGGACCTGATGCGGATCCGCGCCTTGTCGCCCTGCTCGACCATCTGACCGAGGACGATTAGACGCCGAGTTGCGCTTGCGCGAGTTCGGCACATCCTGCGGTGTGACCGACGAGTTCGACTCGTGCGACACTCCGGCGCCCGAAGAGGTACAGCGAGATCTCACCGATCGGGCCGACGATCGTCACGGGGCGGAGGCCGCCGCCGAGATGCTTGTCGCCGCGTGCCGGGTCGCGCACCGTGAGATCGACATCGGAGAGCTTGCGCGTCAACATCTTGAAACGGCGCGGTGACTGAGCCCAGAGCGCGTCCTCGAGCGTATCGATGTTCGTGCGGGGTTCGGAGTTCGGGATCGCCCGGCGGAGGTCTTCGTGGTGGACGAAGAACTCGACGAGGTTCATGGCGCCGTCGGCTTGCCGAAGCACACGCGGTGGCCCCGAACGTACGAGCTCGACGAGGTCTTCGAAGCTGCGACGCGCGAGCGCCCTGTCCATTGCTCGTCTGTTGTAGCGGGCGAAAGGACCACCGAAGAGAATCCCGAGGGCAGCGAGTGGCTGGCGCTCTCGAACGATCAGGTGTGCGGCGAGATCCGCAGCGGTCCACCCATCGCAAAGCGTTGCATGGCCCGGGCCGACCCCGAGCATGAGGTCGCAGAGTGCCCGCCGTTCATCCTGAGCGAGTTGGCCGTTGCCCATATTTCGCAGCTCCCGGTCTGCCGTTCCTGCGGCGATCCACCAACCATTCCGGAGGCGTCAACCGTGCCCAGGGCACTCTATTCCTGATCGTGCAATTCGAAGAGTGCATCATCCATGCGTCGCGGCCGGCTGTCGCTGCCATGCGGGAGAACCTGGTCGCCGCTGTCGAGGTAGGTAGATTCTGAGATAGCCCGCCGCGAAGTCGGACTCACGCGACCCTGAGAGGCTGACCGTGTGTTTCTCGATGGAGATGGATCTGATCGCCGGTACTGTCGTCACGGCGATTGGCGTGCCCGCACTCCGTTCAGCTCGAAGCAGACAGGAGCTGCCATTGGCCGTGTTGCCCATGGCCTTCGGTATCCATCATCTGGTGGAGGCTGCGGTCTGGGCCAACCTCGAAGGCAACCTCTCGAATGGAGCGGGCCGAGCCGCGCTCTGGGCGTACCTGTTGTTCGCCTTCGGGGTGTTGCCCTGGTTCGTCCCCCTCGCGCTGTGGGGTCTCGAGCCCGACCGTCGGCGCCGCGCCGCACTGTTTGTCACGGGAGCCACAGGCCTGGGCATCGCAACGCTGCTGGTGTTTGCGATGGTAAAGAACCCGATCTCCGTGGCGATCGACGGTCACCATCTCGACTACAGCGTCTACCTCGCCCGCAGTGGCGGAATCCTGGTCGGCTGCTACGTCGTGGTGACCTGTGGGTCGTTGCTCCTGTCGAGCCACCGCCCGCTTCGACAGTATGGAGTTGCCAACATTCCGATCATCGCCGCACTCATCTGGCTGATGTCGACCGCGTTCATCTCGCTGTGGTGCCTCTGGGCTGCGATAGCGAGCCTCGTCATCGTCGTCTACCTGTCTCGACGAGCCGACAGCAGCGAAATCGATACTGGAAATGGTATTGACGCTGTCGTTGTCGACTACGGCAGACCGCTGTCGAGCTGATCCGCCTCAGCGCCCCGTCGCTCCAAGAGCGAGGAGTGCTCCGTCGGCGTGAGAATCCATGTTGGTCTCACTGGCGATGACTTCGATGATCCGCCGATCCGTCCCGATGACGAACGTGACCCGCCGGTTGAACACCGGGCCGGGCCGTTTGACCCCAAATGCAGCAGCAATGGTTCGATCGGGATCCGAGAGCAAGGGGAAGTCGAGGTCGTGCTTCACGGCAAACTTTCCTTGCCGCTCGACGGAGTCGGAGCTGACCCCAAGGCGAAGAGCGCCCACCGCGCTGAGCTCGCCCGCGAGATCGCGAAAGTGGCATGCCTCGGCAGTGCATCCCCGGGTCATCGCGCGTGGATAAAAGAAGAGCACGACGGGACCCTTCGCCAGACAGTCGTTCAGGCGTACGACGTTTCCGTCCTGATCGTGTGCTTCGAACTCGGGCGCAAGAGCGCCTTTCTGCAGTGGCTTCATCGTTTGCTCTCCGTATCTACGGGCATGTCGACGTCTCGTTGGATCACGTTGAGTGCTACCTCGACGTTGCCGCGGGTGGCATTGGAATAGGGGCACACGGTGTGGGCCTTGGCGACGAGCGCCTCGGCGGCGGTCCCTTCGATGTTCGGCGCGTCGATATCGAGCTCGACCGCAAGGCCGAAGCCTCCGGACTCCAGCGTCCCGATGCTGACCGTCGCTGAAACCATGGTTCCAGAGGCATCCAGGTGTTCCTGGCCGGCGAGCATCTTCAGGGCGGAGTGGAAACATGCGGCATATCCCGCAGCGAAGAGCTGCTCGGGGTTCGACGCTGCTCCCGGACCTCCCATCTCCTTCGGTATGCGTAGGTCGAGGTCGAGGAACCCGTCCTCCGAGGTCACGTGCCCATTGCGGCCGTCACCTGCGGCCTCCACGCTCGTGGTGTAGATCGCCTTCATGATGATGGCCCTTCGCCGCAGAAGTATCACGTGCCATTATATTGGACGCGATTAGTTTCTGCAACATGGATTATCGCATAGCATGAGGTGGTGAGCACCGATTTCGACGAGCTGCGCCTTGACCAGCAACTGTGTTTCGCTCTCTACGCGGCAAGCCGCGCCATGGTTCGGGCGTACGGACCGCTCCTCGCCCCCGAGGGTCTCACGTATGCCCAGTACATCACCCTCCTCGTCTTGTGGGAGGACGAGGACGTACCGATCTCCGTTGGTGATCTCGGCGACCGCCTCCATCTCGACAGCGGGACCCTCACACCGTTACTGAAGCGTCTCGAGGCTGCCGGAATCGTTCAGCGCCGTCGTGACACTGTTGACGAACGTCGGGTGCTCGTTGTCCTCACGGACCAGGGCGTGGCCTTACGTGGACGACTCGAAATCAGTGCCGCGACGTCTCGCCGAAACTGTCGGGATGAACCTCGCAGACGTGTGTCGGCTTCGCGATCAGCTCACCGAGCTGATCGGAATCCTCGAGGACGGACCCACCCGAGTGCTCCCCGCGGCGGACTGATCCGCCGTGGGCGAGCGCTCGGAATGAACGGCGAATACGTCAGCCGGCGGCCGGCGTGAACTGGGCGTCAATTTCGATGTCGATCTTCTTGCCGAGCGCGAACTTGTCGACACCGAGGGGCATGTTGAAGTCGATCCCGAAGTCGTCTCGAACGATCTGGCTCGTGGCGATGAAACCGGCGTGTTCCAAGCCGTCACCCGGATGCACGGCGGAGCCCGTGAACTCGACCTTCAGCGTTGCCGAATTGGTCTTACCGTTGATTGTCAGGTCTCCGTCGGCTTCATAATTTCCGTCTCCGACGTCGCGAATGCCGCTGGAGTTGAAGGTCATCGTAGGGTTTGCGTCGGCGCCGAAGAAGTCGGTGGAACGCAGGTGGGCGTCACGGTCCGCCTGGTTGGTGTCGACTGTGCTCATGTCGATCGTGGCGCCGAACCGTGAGGCGGCGAGATCCTCACCAACCTCGAGCCAGGCGTCCACGCCGTTGAAACGACCTCGGACGTTGGTCAGCCCAAGGTGTCGGACCTTGAATGTGACCGCCGAGTGTGCTGGGTCGAGCTTCCACGCTCCGGTCGTGAGCGGGAGTGTTGACGTTGCCATTGGTGCCTCCAAAGGGTAGGTGCGGCTTCACGAAAAAGTAACACCAGTGAATGTCACTGTATTCCGCGGTTTTGGGCAAGCGTCGTCGCCGGTACGCTTGACGGATGACCTCCGAGGCTGGCGTCGTGCATGACACTGAGATTGGAGGTGCTGAGGTCGGACCGGCGTGCCGCGATCTCATCGAGGGATCCGCGCGGTTTTGCCATGGATTCCTGCGTTGGCTCGACACCACTGCCGGCCAGCTCACCTACCCGCGGCTTCGGGTGCTCGAGATCCTGCACTGCCAAGGTCCAGCCAAGATGAAGGACCTTGCCGGCGGTGTGGGTATGACCGCTCGAAACCTCACCACGTTGGCTGACGGTCTGGAATCAGAAGGCCTGGTGCGTCGCGTTTCGCACCCGACCGATCGGCGCGCCGTCCTGCTCGAGCTCACGGCTTCTGGGGTTGCGGCCGCCGAACGAATGCTCGAGCCTCGGCTCGCGGAGATCAGCCGCCTCTTCGATGTACTTTCCGAGAAGGAGCAGGCAGAGCTCGAGCGCCTGCTCGCAAGGCTGCGTACCGCTATGGAGGCCGGACCTCCCTGATCCAGTAGGCACGATCGGCACGGGCAATGCCACCCGGTGGCATGCCTCGCTCGGGTTGAAGCTCAGTCTGCGGCCTCGGCAGCGACGATCGACGCGACTGGCGACGGCCTGAACGCTTGGTGGAACGCGCGCACGGCGGTTGTCGAGCCGGACAGGCTGACTGCGCCTCTGTGATGTGCGTCGATGAGGGGCTCGTGGCTGAAATAAGCCCTGTACAGGGTCGTGAGATCGGTACGCACTGTCACATCGACCTCGAAGCCTGGATCCGCCAAGCACAGTGACGCGCCATGTTCGGCCACGATCCAATACCGCTTTCGATGATCGCTGAAGCTCACGTGGATGGTGAACCGGGGCCCCGGGAGGCCAGTCGTGTCCAGCTGGCGATGCAACCACCAGAGGAGCAGGTCGGGGTCGAGTTCGGCCGGATCCGGTTGACCGAACGCCCATCGTGCTCCCCAGGTCGCGAGTCCAAAGATCAGCGGCTCGAAATCACGGCCGGCATCGGTGAGCACGTAACACCCGGCGTTGTCGCGACCGACGATGCCGGAGAGTTGGAGTTGGCGGAGCCGGCGCGAAAGGAGCGCTCGTGACAGACCGGGGTTGCCGCGGATCAATTCGTTGAAACGCGTGGTCCCGGTCAAGAGATCGCGAATGATCTGGATCGTCCAGCGGTCACCGAGGATCTCGGCCGAACGTGAGACGGGGCAGTACTGGCCGTAGGGCTTCATGCGCGATTCTCGCAGATCTCCAGGGAGTTCAGTATTGGGACTGGGCGGGAATGTCGGAATGGTCTTGGCTATGGAGGACCGTTTCCATCGACATCACTTGCAAGGCTGTCGACCGACATATTGAACCGGGGAGCAATGCGAATCCAGAAGAACGAAATCCCTGCACGGATTGACGTACCGGGTGCCAAAGCACGCCAGATCGCCGACTTCGGTGATGCCTCAGGCTTGGCAGCTATCGGCGGAGAGTACTTCTCGCTTGGGGCAGGCACCGATATCGCGCCGCTCCTCGAAGGGCTCGAAGACGACGCCTGCCAGGCTCCCCACTGGGGATTCGTGATCTCAGGTGAGGTCCACATCACCTACACAGATGACACCGACGAGAGGTGTGTCGGTGATGACCTCTTCTATTGGCCACCTGGGCACAGTGTCCGCGCGGTACGTGACACTGAGATCATCCTCTTCAGCCCACAGCATGAACATGGCGCCGTCATGGATCACATGGTCGCGCGCATGGCCGGCTGATAGAACACCAACGACGTGCTGGAAGCACAACAAGGAGCGTGTGATGGAAGGTAACGAGCAACTGGCGACCATTGTTCCGATGCTCGAGAAGGTGGTCAGCGGTATTGAAGAAGGACAACTCGGCAATTCCACACCATGTAGCGACTTTGACGTCGCGGCCGTGTTGGGTCACATGACGACCCTCGGAACAGGGTTGACCCAAGCGTTTCTCGGCCGAGCTCCCGCTGACGGAACCGGCGCATCGTCGCAGGCCCGCAGCGACAGCTCAGCGGTGGACGCCTTTCGAGTCGCAATGGATGGGCTGCTCGCGGCTGTGCAAAGTCCGGGTGCATTGGAGCGCACCATCGAGGGACCTGCCGGACCGATGCCGGGGGCCGTGCTCGCCCGGCTCGTCGCGTTCGATGGTCTGGTACACGGATGGGACCTGGCCAAGGCAACGCAACAGGTATGGGACCCATCCGACGACCTCGTGGCCGCCGCCGAGGCCTTCGTGCGGCAAGCGCTGACGCCCGAGATGCGTGGCAACAATTTCGGTCCGGCGCTCGAGGCTCCCGACGCCGCGAGCGCACTCGAACGCCTCATCGCATTCAGCGGGCGAGAAGTGTGACGACCAAACCTCGGTAACGTCCCAGCAATTGGTGCGCCAGGCGCGACACTTTGGACTTGATCGATACATCGGGATCAGGTGGGCTTTGTGATGTCGGCTGCGCGCTGACCTTCGAGGTCACCGAAGCTGCGTTGTTTGCGATCCAGGTGGCGCCGGCCACGACGGCAGGAGTCGTCCTCGCCGAGCGCGTGGAGATCACCAATGACGGCGAGATCGCGCCGGCTTCGGTCGTGGAGATCGTCGCCGATCACGGGGGACGGGTCCACCTTGTTTCCGCGCCGCCAGGTGTGATGTCCTTCGCATACGCGGCGGAACTCCGGACGCACAGGGGTGCGCCATCCGCGCCCAATGGTGATTTCGTGGTCAGCATGGATGCGGTCGTGGCTCTGCGGCAGAGTCGATACTGCCCATCCGATGCCTTGGCAGGCTATGCGACGACCGAGTTCTTCGACGCGCTCGGCGATGATCCGGATGTCATCGCGCTGCGCGTCGCATCGTGGGTCTTCGAACGCTGCGCGTATTCCGCAGGCAGCAGTGGTCCGCTCGACACGGCGCTCGACACGCTGCTTTCAGGTTCAGGTGTCTGTCGCGACTTTGCGCACCTGACGATCGCGCTGTGCCGAGCATTGGGTGTGCCCGCCCGCCTCGCGGCGGTGTACGCGCCGGGGCTCGCGCTGATGGACTTCCATGCGGTCGTCGAGATCCTGGCCCACGATGGCTGGTGGGTCCTGGATCCCACCCGGCTTGCGCCGCGGGGCGCAATGGTCCGGATTGCAACCGGTCGCGACGCCGCTGACACCGCATTCGCGACGACCCTGCGGGGTGCTGCCGAATTGGTGGCGAGCAGCGTGTTTGCATCCAGCCATGGCGATCTCCCCGGTGATGACCACGCCCTTCCGGTTCCGCTCGCGTAGAGCAGTGGTTTCTTCCAAGTACGTCGATCTCACCGATACGCGCGCGGGACCTTCGACTCTGGGGATTCGGTTCTGCCGTGTGTTTGATGAACGGGATGCATTCGACCCTCGAGGAGAGTGACATGAGCGAACTCAGCGAACTGTGCGAGGAGATTCAACGCCTTGGCGTGTCGGCGCATGTCCACGATGGCCCGGAAGTCGGCCACGCCTGCCAGCCGAACGAGGTTTGTATCCGCGAGCCGCTGACCTTCGTCGCACGTCTGCGCGCGCCTGACGGCCAAGCTGAGGTCGAGGTCGACACAATGACGGCCCTGGGGTCGTTGGCGGATCTCCCCGCGGACGTGGGTTTCGACGCTCTGTGGGCGGAGTTGGTCGCGATCGACAATAAGGAATAGCCCTGTGGTGTCTTCACGGGGAAAGGCGCAAGCTTCCTTTCCCGTCACGAGTTCGAGGTGCCGGGAGTGAACGACCTTGCCGTGAGCTGGGACGTTGTCTGGCGGATCGCTACGGCGGTCGCGTTGGGCGCAGCAATTGGGTTCGAACGGGAGTTGCAGGATCAGCCGGCCGGTCTGCGGACGCACGTCTCGGTCGCGCTTGGTTCATGCGTCTTTGGAGTTCTCTCGACCCTCGGCTTTCGCGAGTTCGAAGGACTCGCCGGATACCAGCTCGACCCGGGCCGCATTGCCGCGCAGGTGGTGGTGGGAATCGGTTTTCTCGGCGCAGGGGTCATCATTCGAGAAGGCTCCTCCATTCGCAACGTCACCACTGCAGCCAGCCTCTGGGTGACCGCAGCGGTGGGTTTGGCCGCGGGGCTCGGGGACATTGGCCTCGCGGGCGCGACGGCGGCGGCGATCTTGATGAGCCTTACCGCGTTGCGAGGGCCGCGTGACGCCGCGCACCATCGCTTCGCTCGAGAGCGGGCGACGATCATGGTGCGCCTGTTTCCCGGGGTCGAAGCAGATGCTCTTGTCGCGGCATTGCACGCGCTCCCGGACGCGCATGTCGAACATGCCTTCGTCGAGAAGATCGGGGGCGTACACCAGGTTCGTGCGCTGGTGATTGCACGGCGTGGCGTTGCTCTTACCATCGCGCTGGAATCCATCCTTCGGCGCGACGACGTGACCGACCTTCGCGACACGGGCACTCCGTGACCGGGTTTGGTTACGCGTCGATCGAACGCTGCGACCGTCAGGAGTTCCGTGGCGACGGCGGTGCAAGGACCATCGGAACTTCGCCGTAGTAGCTCGGTCCGATGGGTTTGAAACCGAAGCGTTGGTAGAGCCGAGCGTGTACCGGACTGACTGCGACCAGGTAGACCGCCAGATCCGCTTTCGCTGCGATGGCGCGGCACAGCGCATCCGCAGCATTGGGAGTGCTCGCCGCGACTCCGGCTCCGAGCAGGCAACCCCAGGGCACGAATCGTGGTCGATCCAAGCGGTCCGGCTTTGTGTTACCGGGACGTGAAAGCCAACGGTTGCGAGCCCTGCGCGACGAGACTCCGTAAATCGCTGCGACACCGACGCATACGCTGATCTCGACCACCGCGATGAGCGCCGCGGCGATCCATGAGCGCGTCACCACGAGCGCCAGCGAGGGCAGCGCCAACATGGCAATCACGATTCTGCAGGCCGACTGGAGAACCCCGCGTGGCGTCATCCGGAAGACGACTGCGACTGCGTCGGAGTTGGCATCGCAATACGCAGCGCCCGCAAGGGTCGCGAACAGTGCGGTGGCCGCCGTTACCGATGCGTGCCAGGGCATGAACGGTGTTCGGCGATGCGCGTCGTACATGAGGCGCGCAGCCCAGATCGTGCGACGGATCGGAACCCGACGAGGTGTGAGGGGTTCGATCTTCCGAGTCAACATGGAGCCATCCGAGAGGGACGCATTTGCTGGGAGCTATTCCATCACGCGCAGCGTTGAGGCGATGTTCATCCGGTGCAACTTGCGAACGGTCAACAGCGGAGCGAGCGCGACCGCGACTATCCCGAACACCACAGCGCTGACCAATGTTGCAAGTGACACGTACGCCGTGTTCTGCAGGTCGGGGTAGGACTGCGGAATGATGTCGTTGACCAACCACGCCAGCAACAGCCAGCCGGCCATGGCGCCAGTCGCAGTGGCAAGCACTCCGACCAATGTGCTCTCCACCACCGACATCCGTGTGACGGTACGCGTCGGAAGTCCGAACGCGAACATTGTTGCGTGATCCCGGGCGCGCTCGTCGGCATTGATACTGGCCGAGTTGAATGCGATGATCAGTGCGAGGAGCAGGATCGCAAACTCCACGATCGTGAAGATGCCAAGGATGCCGCCGAGTTGGTCTCGTACGGAAGAGCTGAACGCGTCGACCGGCTGAACCGATCCAACGCCTTGAAGGTCGAACAACGCCCGCTTGGCGTCATTCGTAGAGACGTGTGCCGCAGGAGCGACTGTCACAGTGTTCACCATTCCGGCGAGACCCATTGTCGACGCGTCGCTGCGATCCATGAATGCAAGAAATCGCATGGGGAGGGGGTTGGTGCCGATGATCCGGACGCGGGTACGCACATAGGCGTATGTCGTCGGGCCGGTTCGACGCGGATGGCGCAGCGTAACGATCGCGCCAGGAGCGGTTCCCAGATCCGCCATCGCCTTTGGGGTGATGACGATTCCCGGGAGGCCGTCCGCTTTGTGTCGATCGTGAACAGTGGGAGTCCAGAGGTCGACCCCACGGTCGTCGAGTGCCAGCAACTCAACGACCACATCGATGTCGCTGTCGTTATGCGCCGTCGAACCCTCACCGGCGCTGCCGGCAACGTCATGGTCCCGTTGTGCGACCAGCGTCGCGTTGACGCGTAGCGAAGTAGAGGCGGCTGCGACGACGGGGGACTGCGTGATCGACTGCACCGATCCGGACGACTCGGGGAGGATTGCGTCGAGCGATACGTCAAAGCGCCGCGGATGTTCACGGAGGACTTCGCGATCGACGCGATGGATTGTCTCGTAGAACGAATCCTTGAGTCCGACGATACCGATGATGATCGAGATCGCAGCAGCAATTCCGAGAGCCGTCATGATCGTGCGACGCGGAGCCCTCAGGAGATTGCGCACCGGCATCTGGGCGGTTGTCGAACCGGGAAGGGGAATGCGAGCCAGGAACGGTACCGCGTTGCGTGTCCGGGTCGAGAGTGAGCGGATGGCTTGTACCGGTGCGACACGAACTGCCCGCCAGACGGGGAAAATGGTGGCGAGGAACGGAATGGCGATGCCCAGCGCAGCCCCGCGAAGAAACATCCCGACCTGAAAGGGATGCTGCCAGACCGGTAGCGGAACGTATTCGCGAAGCACCGGCGCCATCAACCATCCGATGACTGCGCCGAGCCCGATTCCGAACACGACACCAAGCAACGCGATCTCGAGCCCGACAAACAGTGGCCGAATTGCAAGGCGACGCGGTGGGATGCCGAGTGCCATGCCGATGCCAATCTCGCGCCGTTGCGTTTCGACGATGCGGCTCGTCAAGTTGAACGCGGAGAATGCGGCGGCCAATAGGATCAGGATTGCGAAGATTCTGAAAAAGTGCCGATCGTTCTCGATGTCGTCATACAGCAGGCGAAACTGTTGGCTGTCGCGGCGATCGAACAGATCGATGCCGACATCGGAGAACCGCTCCTTGAACGCCTCCTGAAGTTCGTCGCGAACAACGGAGACGTCAGCATCGGCCGCGAGGGCTATCGCCACGTCATTGGCCATACCTGGCCGATCGACCAAGCGTTGCGCGGTGCCGAGCGACACGAAGACGACGGCGAAGTTCGCCTCGCCGAGAATGTCGCCCGCCGGAACGAAGTACTCGGGTTGGAGTGCGTGTCCTACGAGTTCAAGTCGCTTGTCGCCTGCGACGACGATCGATCGATCGACCACGAGGTTGTGGTGATCGGCAAAGTTGTACTCGAGGAGCGCACGTGGCCGACCCGCGTCCGAAGGACGAAGATCCCGGCCTGACTTCGCCATGATCTCGTCAACGCGAGGACGGTCCTGGGAGACGTCGCTGCCAACAATTCGGCCTGGTACGAGGATTGCCTGCGAACCTGTTGAGGCATCGACCTGCGTTGGCAGGACGAGGCGCGGTTGGGCTGCGTTGATCCAGCGTGCATGGGGTATCGAAGCCACGGTGTCACGAAGATCCGTTGCCGACAGGTAGTTCTCGGCCGCGAGCGACACGCGCAGATCGTGGAAGCGAAGCTGAGCAAAGCTTTGGTCGTACGAACGGTCGCGCCAACCGATGGTGCTACTCAAGCCCGAGTACAAACCCGAACCCAGTGCGATGATCAGAGCGATCGCGCCGACCTGAACCCAGCGTGCTCGGAGATCGCGAAGTGACCACCGGGCTAAGAGTTTCACCGCCGGAGCGTACCGATGGCGGGACGGTGAGAGCGGGAACCTCCGTCAGGGATACTTCGTGTCGACGGGCTAGGTCGCAGCGGAACCGTCGAGTTCTTCGACCAAGTTCAGGTCGAGGTCAGCGGAATCGGCAACGCAACCGTCGAACCTCAGATCGACAGTGACGTCATCGACGGAATGGGATCCTGAGAGTTCCCACGTCGCCGTCCAATTCGGCTTCATGAAGCGACCGATGAGCGGTAGTTCGGAATAGGACTCCGCCTTCACCGTCGCCAGAACCGATGGGACGAGATCGGCGACACCGTCGTACAGCGCGTGACGACGAACCCAGGAGGGGTTGTACTTCTTCCCAAACTGCCACAACGATTCCACTTGAAAGCGCCGCGACAGCTCTTGGACGCTTCGGCGGAACACTCTCTCGCGCACCGTATTCGGCCGTTCGTTCGCCTGCACCTCCCGCCAGAGCACAAAGTTCAAGCTCAGTCGTTCCACACCGACCGAGGCCAACACCTCGATGACCGAAACGAGGATGAGGTCGATGACGCCATGGCAGGCGCCCGGGTCGCGCCGCATGACGTCAAGGCAGTAGCCGTCGGCGGTCGGAACGAATTGGCACATCGCAACGGCCTTGCCGTCCCGATCGAAACACACGCCTAGGAGCAATCCGGTATCGCCGGGGTCGAAGAGTCGGCCAAGAGCCATCGAGAATCCACGCTCATGTTCCCCCTGTCGACCATCCCGCACGAGGGCGCTCAGCTCCGCGCGTAACGCCAGCGGCACCACGGATGGGTCGTAGATCTCGACGGTGTGACCCCGGCGGGCGACGCGATGTACACCCTGACGCAGCGACTTGCACCGCCGTCCCGCGAGCTGGAAAGTGGGGCAGTGCACCACGGCGTCATCGCCGAGGTAGACCGATCGCATGCCGGTTTCCCGGTAGACATCGAGCCGGCCATCGCCGGCTCCGATGATGCACACGGGCCATCCACGCTTGTCGGCGAACGCTCGAAACGCATTCCAGGTCTCGGCGCGTTCACTCGCCGGTCCTATGGGATCGGGCGACACGATGCAGACGTCGCGGATCAGCGCGTACGCAACGAGGCTTCGGCCGTGGAAGAAGTGCTGCTTATCGCTGCGTAAAGCAAAAAATGCAAGCGCATCGGACCCGTGTTCGTCGACGATCCGACGCGCTTGCTCGGACGCTTCGAGGTCCGTTAGGTCGATTTCGATATCGGGCGCCGCCGGGCGAGTGACGAGCCATCCTGCGAGAGAGGCGGACCATGCGGCGACGGTAAGTCCCACGGTAGGTGCGCCTGGCGCGCCCCAGTGCTCGAGCGCGACGCCCATGCTGACGCCGACGGTGGCGACGATGGTCCCGTGCTTCGCAGATTGCAGATTGGGTGGCGCCGTGAAATTGCGACGGCGTGCACACAGTGCGAGAGCCGCAAGGCTCAACAGCACGGCCGCGATCGGCTGATGATGGACCGTCATCGTGAGTGCCGCAACAACGTACGCGACGACCGATCCGACCAACGCGCTCCGTTGGCCACGGCGAAGCCCCCGGCCGAGAAAGTGGATTCCTGTGGCAGCGACGATGACCACGTCTGACCGCAGGCCACTTCCGGAGAGCGGGAGCAGGTCGCGGAGCGCACCGACCCCGGGCCATTCAGCCAGGAACTCCACGGCAGCCCACGCCTGTGTTGCAGCTGCGAGGCGGCGACGGACGTTACGACGGCGACGCGCGCGTGAAGGAAAGGCAGGCGGTCGGGAGAGCGGCTGGCGACCGACCTTCCGCTGCGTCCCCGCTGTTTCCACCTACGCACTCCAGAGGACTCAAAGCGGACTGCCATTCGGCAGTTCGATGGCGCCAAAGAAACCTGCGCACGTCGTCGATGCCCGGAGTGGGCCCTCGAGGACGTGCAATATGTGACGACCGTAACATGGTGGGTCCAAAATGTCCACTAACATCCGACAAGGACCTGGTTGCCGGCGTGCGAGCGCTGCACGCAGACACCGCAATGGCGCTGTCGCTGGTCCGGCGCGGGCAAGTCCGATGCGCTGTAGTCTCCGCCGACACGATTGATGGGGGAGTGCAATCGCAATGCAGTTTCCAGCGACGATAGGAATCGACACTCCGGAGCGCATTGCGAACTGGCGACCCCTGGTCCAGTGGTTGCTGGCTATTCCGCATCTCGTCATTGCATACGCATTGGGCTACGCGTCCGGAGCGGTCTCCCTTGTCAGCTGGGTTGTCATCCTGGTCACGGGGAAGCTCCCTGGAGGGCTAGCGAACTTCCAGGTGTTGGCGCTTCGGTGCAGCGCGCGGGCCACCACGTATGCCGGCTTCCTCTACGAAGCGTATCCACCATTCGATCTGACGACGTCGGCCGCCGATCCGGGCGGGAGTCCCGTCCGCGTCGATATCCAACCGGCGGAGGTGGGCCGCAACCGCCTCACGGTCGCATTCCGTCTCGTATGGGCCATACCTGCGCTGGTGTTTGCGGTAGGCGTCTTCGTGATTACAGCGGTCTGTTGGTTGCTTGGTGCAGTCGCGGTGCTGTTCACGGGGCGCTGGCCTGAAGGGCTTCGTGAATGGGTGATGAGAGGCCAGCGAGTCAACCTTCGTTTCACTGCGTACTTCTACCTCCTGACCGATGAGTATCCGCCGTTCTCGTTGGACTGACCTGCTTCAATTCGACGAGGCTGCGTGCCATGCACGAAACGGCGTCTGACCTGCGGCGGCTTCAGGATCTCCTCGACCGCAGTTACGCGGCCGGCGGGCTACACCTTCGTGAGGTCATCACGCCGGAGTGTCGTATCGGTGCCGAGTCCCTGGCTGCCGGCCTGGTTGGTATGTGTCTGCTGGTGTTGGCGACATCGACGCGAGACGGTCGGCCGATCGGCGGAGCGGTCGATGGCTTCTTCTTTCGAGGGCATTTCTACTTCGGCTCGTCCCCTCAGTCATTGCGGTTTCGGCATATCAATGAACGACCGGCGGTCAGCGCGACGTACCTGCCCAGCGAGGAACAAGCGGTGACGGTGCACGGCGCAGCGGTACCGATCGATGTAAATGCACCGGAGAACGGGCAGTTCCGTCAGACGCTGCTCGACTATTACGTCCCACGGTTTGGAGCCGAGTGGGAAAACATGCTCGTGGTCGGTGCGCAATACGCGCGCATCGACGCCGAGCGCATGTTCACCTTCGCGTTTCCTGCGGATGACCGGAGTTGACGTCGTCCCCTGGACACCTGGCGATGTCGACGTGCGTGGCGCGAGCCCGGTGCCGGGAAGTGAGCCGCGAAGACGGGACCTGGGTGTTGCGCCCTCCTAGGGTGACTTCGGAATGCGAACCACCGTGGGATGGACGGCGACGAAAGGGAACCTGTGAGCCGACCAATGGGTGAGACCGCGAACAGGTGGCCACCTTCGTCGATCGCGTTGGTATCGGGCGCCGTGCTGGCCGTTGCGATCGTGGCACTGGCGATTTCAGGTGGAAGCGGCCCGCTGACAGCTCCAAAGGCGATCCTGCTCGGCGCCGTGGAAGGCGTGACCGAGTTCCTCCCCATCTCTTCGACGGGCCACCTGCTCATCACCGAGCGTCTGCTCGACCTCGGATCGGGTAAGGGAAAGGCAGCAGCCGACACGTTCGCGATTGCGATTCAGATCGGCGCAATTCTTGCCGTCGTCGCCTTGTATTGGCAGCGAATTGTGCAACTGTTCGCGGGTCTCGTCGGACGCGATGCCGATGGCCGGACGCTGTTGGTCAGGCTGTGCGTCGCATTCGTTCCCGCGGCGCTCGTCGGTGTGGTGTTCGAGGACACGATCAAGTCGCACCTCTTCGGGTCGTGGCCGGTGATCGCGGCGTGGGCGGTCGGTGGTGTTTTCCTGTTGTGGTGGAAGCCGAAGCACGGCACGCTCGCGATTACCGACATCACCGCGCGCTCTGCGCTGATCATCGGATGTGCGCAGATCCTGGCCCTCTGGCCAGGTGTGAGTCGAAGCCTTGTCACGCTCGTTGCGGCGCTCGGGGTGGGATGCGCGATCGGAAGCGCGCTCGAGTTCAGTTTCTTGCTTGGACTTGCGACGCTCTCGGCAGCGTCTCTTCCTCGATCTCGCCAAGGACGGCGGGACTCTCGTCGACGAATTCGGGTGGCAGACACCGTTGTTGGGCATTCTTGTCGCATTCGTGACGGCGGCGATCGCCGTGTACTGGCTGGTTGGCTTCTTGCGCACGCGGCCGCTCGCGGTGTTCGGTTGGTATCGAATCGGAATTGCGCTCGGCGCCACGATCCTGCTCGCAACCAACGTCATCTGAATTTCGGCGGCCGAAGCGACATACTCGCCGCCGCGCGTCATCCACTCCCGCGGCGAACCCAGGGGCGGCTGTGTGGAGGCTCAAGGTCCGGCGCCTTGGGCATCTTTTGATCGACCTCCACGATCGGCGTGCCCTTGCCGAGGTTGCGGCGTCGGCAAGACCGGCAAAGGCTTCGACGAACCCGCAAATTGGTCCCACACTGCAGACATACACGCATGCGCTTCTCCTTCGTCAGCGGACTCCCAGCATCCTTCGACGGGTCGGCTCGGAGAAGGGACTTCGGACCATTCATCGTCCGCTGCCATGAGTGACCTTTGCCCCTGGGCTATGTGTATCCCACGGAAGCACGCTGGAGGGGGAGGTGACGCCGATGTCTGAGCATCGTCTTGAGGGCGCCAATGGAGGGTCAGAACGCACCGCAGTTGTTCGAGGGCACGAGGATCGTGCGCCGACGGCGGCTGGCGGTGCCGTCGAGTCCGGCGGGTTGGTCGCCGTCGTGACACATGGTCGCGTCGAGGACGCCGACATTGACTACGCCGTTGCACGAATCAGCGCAGTTCTCGGCCATGTACGCGAGCCCATTCTCTTCACGAGACTCAAACTGACCCAAGCAGAGGATCCAGCTCGCGAGAGGCCAGCGATCGCGCACGTCGCCGTTGACATCAACGGAGAGTCGGTCCGTGCACATGTCGCCGGTCACGAGATGCGCGAGGCAGCCGACCTGCTCCAGCAGCGTCTGCGTGACAAGCTCGAACACCGGGCGCAGCACATCGAAGGACGTCGAGCGAGAACCGGAATCCACGAACCTGGCGAGTGGCGCCACGGCGATCTACCAACGGCACGACCTAGCTACTTCGCTCGGCCTTCCGCAGAGCGGCAGGTCGTGCGCCACAAGACTTTTGAACTTGGTGAATCCACGCCCGACGAGGTCGCATTCGACATGGACCAACTCGACTACGACTTTCACCTGTTTCGGGAACTCGCGAGCGGGGAGGACGCCGTGTTGGAACGGCTCGGTGATGGCACCTACCGGCTGACGCGTTTGCGGCCGACGACGAACGACACGGGTCCGGTCGCCATCTCGCTTGAAGTCTCGGCGTTGATGCCACCGGAACTGAGCGTGGAGGAGGCAACACAGCTGCTCGATACCGAGGCCGTGGAGTTCGCGTTTTTTGCGAACGCGACAACTGGCCGAGGCAACGTCGTCTACCGCCGGTACGACGGCCATTACGGGCTCATCACGCCCGCGTAGGTCAAGGAGGTCACAATGATCCCGATCAAACCGGCACATGGCATACCGGCTGACCAACACGGCTTCAGCCGAGCAGCAATCCGTCGGCTTGCAGAGCGGCGCTGCGAACCAGTCGTCTCAAGCGTGTACCTGGATGTCGATGGCTCGCACCGCCCAATGCCTGAGCGCTATGAGGAGGCGTTCGAGCGACTCACCGACGAGCTTCGACGTCGAGCACGTACTCGGAACGATCAGCGCCTGATCCACTCCGTCGATGGCGACATCGACCGGATGAGGGGATGGGTCGCGCGCGGCATCGATCGTTCGGCAACGCGCGGTGTTGCGCTGTTCTCATGCGACGAGGAGGACTACTTCGAGGCGATTGAAGTCCCGGTGCCCATTCGAGACGAGGTCGGCATTGGTGAAGCGCCTCACATCCGACAATTGGTCGAGGTGCTTATGGATCCCGAGGCCTTTGTGTTGGCTCTGGTGGACCGAACACATCTGCGGCTGCTCTGGATCGATGGGCCTCGGATAGAGGAACTTCCGACATCAGTGACCTACCAGGAACGCTCGGTCGACACAGCCGTTGAGCTCGGTAGCTGGGAGCACCGTGGCGAAGAGGCCGCACGGATTCATCTACGCCGAGCGGCGGCGGAAGTCGACGAAGCCGTGCGGACGCTGTCCGTACGGCAGCTGATTCTCGGTGGCCCCGACGAATCCCTCGCGGAGATGGAAGGTTATTTGCATCCAACGACCCTGGAGCTGGTCGTCGGGCGCGCCGGTGTCCGGGTGGCAGCGCCGCTTGATGAGGTCGCATCGGTAGCGAGTGCAGTCGCCGAGCGAGCAGCGCGTGGCCGCGAGATGGTCCTCGTTGACGAAGTCCGCCAACGCGCACGCGGGGAGTACCACGTTGCCGTCGGGTTGGGGGCAACGCTCGCAGCGCTCGCGGATCGGCGTATCGCGACGTTGGTCGTGGGCGACGGCTATGCGGAGCCCGGTGCCAGGTGTCCCTCGTGCGGGCACCTGGGTGTCGATCGAGGTACATGTGTTGCCTGCGGTTCGAGGACTGTCGTGCTCGACGACATTGTCGAAGTCGTGATCGAGATGGCCGTGGCACAGGACGCCGACGTCACGTGCTGCCGCGACAACGACCTTGACGAGTTCGGCGGCATTGCCGCAATCGAACGCTTCTGACCACACATTCGACGGGCATGCGAGTCCGCCGCGGTCTCGGACAACCACTGAAGGGTGCACCACATGAACGAAATTTTTGAGCGCGGCGACGGCACACCAACCATTGACGTGCGCATCTTCCGCCACGGTGCACTGGTTCACCAGGAACTATGCGAGTCCGAGGAAGCGGCATTGGTCGTGGTCAATGAATGGGCGGAACTCGACGGTGTCGAGTGCGTCGTTGACGACCTCTCGGTTCACCACGTACCGGGTGACATCCTCGAGCCGGTGCCAGCGGACATTGTCGAGGAGGATTATCCCCGATCGGTGTGAGGAGTTCGTTTTAAGGGACCGGCTGCGCTGTAGCGGCGAGATGAGCGGTGAACCAGTCGCGTGCCGCTTCGGCTGCCTGGTGAAGCGTTCCGGGTTCTTCGAACAGGTGGGTGGCGCCCTCGATGACGGTGAGTCGATTCTCGCATCGCAGTTTCGCCTGAGCTCTACGGTTGAGGTCCAGCACCGTATGGTCGAGGCCTCCGACGATGAGGAGCGTCGGCGCAGTGACTACACCGAGACGATTCCCCGTGAGGTCGGGTCGGCCTCCGCGCGAGACGACCGCCGCGACGTCGACGTCGGGTTCAGCGGCTGCCCAGAGCGCGGCGGCGGCTCCTGTGCTCGCTCCGAAGTAACCGATGCGAAGGCCCGCGGTGCGCGGTTGGTACTGGAGCGCGCGAGTGACGTCCACGAGCCGGCGGGCGAGCAAGGCGACGTCAAAGACGTTGGTCCGGTCCTGTTCCTCCGCGCTGGTCAGGAGGTCGAACAGGAGCGTCCCAAGCCCAGCCTGGTTCAAGAGGTCGGCGACATAGCGATTTCGCGGGCTGAGGCGACTGCTACCGCTGCCGTGAGCGAAGACGATGATCCCAGTTGCGTGCGCCGGGACGGTGAGACGTCCGGGAAGGCGAAGGTGCGCCGTTTTGATCTCCACATCCTGGTCGATCGACACTCCAGTCTCACCGGCGGACGCTCGTGCGCTGTACGGCTCCGAAGCCAACACGACCGCGTGATCAAGACATTCGACGACTTCGTCGTCGGAGACCTGGGAGAAGTCGTCGTAGAACTGGCCGATCGCCGAGAAGTGATCTGGCGTCTCGAGCGCGACGAGCTCGTCGGCCTCGTCAATTCGCACCTCCCAGTCGGGAGGCGCCACGGGAACGGCGAGCACGATCCGCTTGGCCCCATGCGCTCGCGCGACCTGACACACGGGCGCGTGCGGTCGATCCCGTCGCTATTCCGTCATCGACGATCAGAGCAGTGCGCCCATGGAGCGAGTTTCGGTGTCGATTGCCGCGGAAGCGGCGCGCCCGCCGCTCGAGTTCAGTCCGCTCGCGGGCCTCGACCAGTTCAAGCTCTCGTTGCGTAACGCCTGAAGAGCGGACTATTTCATCGTTGACGATCAGTACGCCGTCCTCGCCGATAGCCCCCATTCCCAGTTCGGGTTGGGACGGCACCCCAAGCTTGCGGACCACGATGACATCGAGGGGCGCGTCAAGTGCCCGTGCGACCTCGAATGCGACGGGAACGCCGCCGCGCGGGAGCCCGAGCACGACGAGGTCTGTGCCCCGTAGATGCTGCAAATGCGCACCGAGGCGACGACCGGCATCTCTGCGATTGACGAATCCCATCAGACCTCCTCTGGGCAAGACCTCTACCTTGCGTGCACAACGGAGTTGGGGACAGGGCCAATGGTCCCGGTGTGCATCGCCACGTTTCAGGCACGACGGGACCATCGCCCCTACGCCGGCGCGTGCGGGAAGACCACACTTCATCGTGGAGGTGATCACATTGGGTGATGTCATGAAACGCAAGGGGAAGCAGGCAAACGTGTTCGACAGGTTCGACCGCATGTTCGAGGATTGGGCCAGGGTCGGTCCGTTTCGGCGGCCCTTCTTCGGGCTTGATTGGACGCAGGACAACTTGATTCGAATTGACGAGTATCGGGAGAAGAATGAACTCGTGATCCAGGCAGAGGTGCCGGGGATCGATCCTGACAAGGACGTTGACCTGACAATCTCGGATGGCGTGTTGCGCATTGCTGTCGAACATCGGGAAGAGGAGGAGACCTCGGAGAAGGGGTATCTGCGTCGCGAGCTCCGCAGCGGGAGTTTCACGCGCACCCTGCCGCTGCCCGACGGAGTGTCCGAGACGGATATCACGGCGTCGTACAAGGACGGAATCCTGAAAATTCGGCTCCCGATGCCCGAACAGGAGGAGGAGCAGAAGGACGACGTGAAGAAGATCGCGGTGACGCGGGCCTGAGACAGACGGCCCACCACGGCGTGAGTCGAGGAACCGGCATCGCTTCGTGGCCGTGGTGGGTCCTCAGGCGGGCCCTCGAATGCCCGTTTCCCCTCGGCCCGGGGTTTGCGGGCATTTTGAGACGGGGCACGTTCCATGCGGGGGACGCCCAGTAGCGTCGGGACGATGCGTGGTGTTCCGCTCCCTGATGTCGAAGAGGACTTCGCCGCCGATGGTGCCGAGCTCTTCTTCGACCTCGTGTTCGTCTTCGCGTTCTCGCGCTTGGTGTCCTATCTCGTCGCGCATCCGGACTGGGCGGGTGTGGGCGAGTTCATGATCTTGTTCACCATGGTCTGGCTGCCGTGGTCACAGCTCACCTGGTCGGCGAACGCGGTCGCCGGAAATACACGTCCTGTCCGCGGGTTGTTCCTGGTGGCGACGATTGCCAGCATCCCGATGGCCGGATCGGTTACGACAGCATTCGATGATGGCGGACTCGCATTCGTCATCTCGGCATCGGTGATCCTGACGATGGGTCTCCTGACCATGATCGTGGGCTTCAATGACGAGCCGGGGCTACGCGGGTCAATCGTGCGATATGCAATTCCGAATTGGATCGCCATCACCGTCTTCGTTGTCGGAGCATCCCTCGACAGAGGACCGCGGATCGGTTTGTGGTTGGCCGCAATCGCGATCGTGATCATCGGATTGATCCGCGCAGGTTCGAGCGAATGGCTGATCCGTCCAGGTCACTTCGCCGAACGCCACGGCCTGATCGTGATTGTTGCCTTGGGTGAGGTGATCGTTGCATTAGGGACACCAGTCGCCGGAGGTTTCGAAGACGGTGGAGGTCTGCGTGGCCAGACGCTGGTGGCCCTGATTGCTGCGGGCGTGTTTGCCGGGTTGCTGTGGTGGGGCTATTTCGATCGGCCGCTACCTGCCCTGGAGCATCAGCATGAGAAGCTCGTCGGTGGCGTCGAGCGCGGCCGATATGCCCGCGACATCTACACCTGCGCACATTTTCCTCTTGTCGCCGGAGTGATCCTCGCAACCGCGGGTCTTCACGCCATCACCTCCCATCCCGACGTGTCGGTGCCAACGCGATTCCGCTGGATGTTGATCGGCGGGCTCGCGCTGTATCTGCTTGCGATTGTTGTGGCAATTGCGCGTGCGTTCGGTGTCTTCGCGGTGGAACGATTGCTGGCTGCCGTCGCACTCGTCATCGTGGTCGTGGCATTTCGCGACACGCAGGGGGTCGTCCTGTTACTGGCGGTTGATGCGGTACTGATCGTCATGCTTGTCGCCGAGCACCTTCGCGTCGAACGCTTTCACCGTCCGAAAAAGCCAAAGGCGGTTGCGCGGTGAACGGATTTGTGGGTGTGTGTCAGGGGTCACGCGTCTGGTTTGGTTCGCCACGCTCAGATGTGCGCGGAGGTCCGGAGGCTCGGTGCCTCACGCGCGCCGGCGAGTACGGGGAGACCCAGTAACTCTTCGATCGTTCGGAGTGCGCTGGCATGTCCACTTCGGTGCTCAATACGTGGTCCGCGTGTTGCGGTCGGCGCGATGATCAGGTTGGGGACGGGAGTGTCCTCGTCGTAGACGACGAACACGGCTGTTGTCCCCGAGCGGTAGCTCTCGCCGGCAAGAAGGTCGCCGAGATGGTCGCGGAGCCAGTCGTCGACCGCTGAGTTGTCACAATCGTGTCCGTCGTGACATAGGTCGGGCACGATCATGGCGAATGTCGGAAGGTCATTGACGTCGAGTTCGGCGAGTGGGCGGACTTCCTCCTGACACATGTCGTGATCGTTGGCGCCGTAAAAGTACATAGCGGGTACGTGGCGCACCGCGTTACCCGCTGCGGAGCATCCTGTGGTTGCGCCCTCGACGAACGTTCGCGTGGTGCCACCTGTGGTGCGGACTTGGCGAAAGATGTTGTCGTCGGTCGACCGACATGTCCGTGAGGGAGAACAGTCGTCGACGGTCGCGCGGTTGTCGACGCCCGATGTCAATCCGATGTACTGCGTCAGGCTGCTCTGGCTTGGATTGGTCTCGGTCCATTCGGGATAGAACGAGCACTGTTGTGCCAGTGAGCGCAGATAAGGCATGTCTCCGAACCCGACGCCGCCGACGCTGTCCCATGTCCGGTTCTCTTCCATGATGACTACGACATGCTCATAGCCCGCAGGCGGTGCGGCCTGGGATCCGCACACCGGGGGTGACGGCGCTGCGATATTCAGAGGGGCTTTGGACTTTCCTCCGCCGCAGGCACCCGTCATAACGAGGAGCGCACAAACGAGGGAGCAAGCGAGGGCGCCACGATGCCGGGCCACACGACATACAACCACGCGCGGTTGCGCGCCCGTAGACTGACGCCTCGCTGCAGGGGCAGCCCAGGAGATGGTGATGCTCGAGCGATGTATCGGCGTGGTCGTGCGTCGTCCACGAGTGGTGATTGGCGTTGCCGCGGCGCTTTTGATGCTTTCCGGAATCGTCGGAGCCGGTGTCGCCGACAGTCTCGTCGCCGGGGGCTTCGACAACCCCAATTCCGAAGCCGTCCGCACTGCGAAGCTCCTGTTGGACCGATTCGATGTCGCGGATCCGGATCTCGTCCTGCTCGTACAGGCCAAGGGCGACGCCACCGTGGACGACCCCGAAGTTGCTGCCGTTGGTCGAGCGTTGACATCAAGACTCGAAGCCGAACCAGGCGTTGATCAGGTCGAGTCGTACTGGACGCTCGACAGTTCCCCGCCGTTCAAGAGCAAAGACTCCAGCCGCGCATTGGTACTCGCGCATCTCGTAGGCACCGAGAACGAGGTTTCCAAACGCGTCGAGCGCATCACGGAGGCCTACTCCGGAACATTCGACGGCTTGACTGTCGGTGTCGGCGGACCGGCAGCCGTCTATGCGCAATTCGGTACGACGATCGAGAAGGACCTGCTCCGCGCCGAGAGCATTGCCATTCCGATCACCCTGATTGTGCTGCTGTTCGTCTTCGGAAGCCTTGTTGCCGCCTCGCTGCCATTGGTGATCGGCGGTTTGGCGGTGTTGGGTTCGTTCGCGGTGCTTCAGGTGATCACCACCTTCACCGACGTGTCGATCTTTGCTCTCAACCTCGCAACCGGACTGGGTCTTGGTCTGGCAATCGACTACAGCCTTCTGGTGGTTTCGCGCTATCGCGAAGAACTCGCCGAGGGCTACAGCGTCGAGGATGCGGTGCTTCGAACGGTCTTGACGGCGGGGCGCACGGTGATCTTCAGCGGGATCACCGTTGCCGTGTCCCTGATGGCGCTGCTCATCTTTCCGACAGTGTTCCTCCGATCATTTGCCTATGCGGGCGTGGCAATTGCGGTGCTTGCGGTGCTGGGAGCGATCGTCGTGCTGCCGGCGATCCTTGTCCTGGTCGGGCGTCGCGTCGACAGTTTGATGCTGTGGCGCCGATCTGCGCAGATATCGGATCAGGGTGCCTGGCGGAGGGTCGCGAGTGCCGTCATGCGCCGACCGGTGATCGCCGGCGGTTCGGTTGTCGTCCTGCTGCTCGTTGCCGGACTTCCGTTTCTCCACGTGCAGCTGGGAATTCCCGACGACCGTGTGTTGTCGAAGTCGGCTTCGACGAGGAAGGTGAGCGACGAACTGCGCCGATACTTCAGCGCGCGCGAGTTGGCTGCGTTGACGGTCGTCGCTCCTGAGACGGGTGGGGGAGAAGACCTTCGAAGCGACATCGACCGGTACGCGGCTCGCACGTCGAAACTGGAAGGCGTCGCACGCGTCGACGCCGCCACCGGCAGCTACATGTTGGGCTCCTTGATCCTCGAGCCGACCCGAGCGCTGCACGGCCGATTCTCGTCGACCGCATATCCGTCGAGCATATGGCTGTCGGTCATTCCCGACGTCGAGCCGATGTCACCAGCCGGCGAGGCACTCGCAAATCGTCTTCGATCCTCTGACGCGCCGTGGCCCATCCAGGTGGGTGGTCCGTCTGCGCAGCTCGTGGACAACCAGAGCGCGTTACTCGGAAGATTGCCGATCGCGCTGGCACTCATCAGCGCCACGACGTTCCTGCTGTTGTTCATGATGTTCGGCAGCGTCGTGGTGCCGCTCAAGGCGTTGGTCCTGAACGCGTTGAGCCTCTGTGCGATGTTCGGTGCAATGGTCTTTGTCTTTCAGGATGGCCACTTCTCCGACCTGCTCGGTTTCACTGCCACCGGTACGATCGAAAACCTGACACCGATCATGATGTTCTGCGTCGCGTTCGGCCTCTCGATGGACTATGAGGTCTTCTTGTTGTCGCGGATCAAAGAGGAATACGACCGAACCGGCGACAATGCGCATTCCGTTGCGGTCGGCCTCCAGCGCACCGGCCGTATCGTGACGGCGGCAGCCGTGTTGCTCAGCATCGTCTTTGGCTCGTTTGTCTCATCGAGCGTCGCCGGTGTCAAGCTGTTGGGGCTCGGTCTCACGTTGGCGATCCTCGTCGACGCAACTTTGGTGCGCGGCGTGCTGGTTCCGGCGTTCATGCGTCTCGCCGGAACCGCCAATTGGTGGGCGCCCCGGCCGTTGCGGGCGTTTCACAATCGTTTCGGTATCAGCGAGGCTTCACACGGCGGACTTCCTGGCGACAGGGATTGTTAGCGCGTGGTAGCAGCGCACCGGCTCACCTGTTCGACGTAGGCCGGGTGAAAACGGACTACTGGCCCTCGCTGAACAGTTGTTGCACGAGGGCCTGGACGCCGCCGCTCGATCTCATCTCGGATCGGGCGCACTGCATCGACGCCTTGGCCTGCGGGATCATCGAGGACCCAATCGAGGTATTGCGTGCCCGGGTAGAACGGACAGGTGTCGCCACAACCCATGGTGATCACCACGTCGGAGGCCTGCACGGCTGCGTCCTCGAGACGTTTGGGGTGCGCACCCGTCGCAGCGAGATCGATACCGAGCTCGCGCATTGCTTCGACGACGGCAGGGTTGATCGTCTCAGCGGGCGCCGTCCCCGCCGAACGCACGACAACACGATCGCCCGCGTGATGGGCAAGGAACGCGGCTGCCATTTGGGAGCGTCCGGCGTTGTGCACACAGACGAAGAGCACCTCAGGGCGGTGGTGTTGCGTACTCGGCTGCGCTGTATCAGTCATCGTTGACCTCGGAGGCATTGTTGGGATAGAGGAAGCGGACGAGTCCGAGCGCGACCAGCGCACCGCACAGTTGCATTGCGACGAACATGGGCGCCGCACTGGGTTTGATCCCTGCGAAGGAATCCGACAGGGTCCGTGCGACTGTGACAGCCGGGTTCGCGAAGCTCGTCGAGGAGGTGAACCAGTACGCGCCGCCGATCCACGCGCCGACAGCGAACGGCACCGCCGATGCGCGACCGGTGCGGACGCAACCATGGATGACCAACAACAATCCCACCGTCGCGATGACCTCGGAAAGCCAGTGCGCACCTGAAGAACGATCGTTGGTCGAAATGCTGATGGCATCGAGCTCGAACATCAGATTTGCAAGAACCGTACCGATACAACCGCCAAGCGTCTGAAAGACCGCATAGAGCGCTCCGTCTCGAGACGAGATGGTGCCGAGCAGACGGTCGACGAGTGTGACAACTGGGTTGAAGTGCGCGCCCGAAACGGCGCCGAACATGAGGATCAGGCCGATGAGCGCGCCCGCTGTCGCAGCCGCATTCTCGAGGAGTTGGAGACCGACGTCGTTGGGCGAGAGGTCGTGCGCCATGATCCCCGAGCCAACCACGGCGATGACCAACAAGCACGTTCCGAGTGCCTCGGCGACCAGGCGACGGCTGAGGTCGAGACCCATTGCACCAGTGCCGGTCTCGACCTCAGTGGCAAGTTCGGTTTTGTCCAGGGCGGGTGAGTTACTCACGAAGCCTTCGCAGTCGTGCCGATGAAGGTCGCGATGCGGGCGCGTAGCGAATGCACGGTTGCGTCGAATGCGTCCGCAGTGGTCTGTTCAACGGGATCTGCGGTCGACCAGTGCAGCCACGAACGCTCAGGTTCGAGTTCTTCATGAGCCTGGTCGCAGACGGTCACGACGAGTGGAGGCAGCATGGCGATGTCGTGCACGTGTCGGGGCAATTCGCTCGACAGGTCCAGACCTGCACGGCGCGCTGCGGCAACCGCTCCCGGATGTACGGACGCCGCAGGATGTGTACCGGCTGACTCGGCGGGCGCTTCGGTCATTGTGCGCCAGAGCGCCGCGGCGAGTTGGCTGCGTGCCGAGTTGTGGGTGCAGACGAACAGCGCTTGTTGGGGCTGCCGGTTGCGTCCGGGGGAGAGGTATCGGTTCAGGGAATCGTGGCGGAGCCGGAGGTAACGGCGGCGACGGTCACCACTCGAATGCCACCGTTCGATCAAGCCGACGCGTTCGAGCACGTCGAGGTGGTGGGCCAACGCATTCGACTCGACGTGCAGCAGCCGACGCAGCTCGACGGGAGCGCGATCGGAGCAGCTCAACTCATCTACGATCGCCAATCGGATCGGATCGCCCAGCGCCGCATGGCAGGCTGCACGCTCTTGAACGGTCAAGGCCATGCGGTCAACGGTAGAAACTCACGAACTAATGAGTCAAATTCTGCTGAGTTAATAGGACGGTCTCGGTGTCGCCGAACACGACTCGGAAGGAACTGCGCGATGGGCTCTGACATTGCAGGACTCGGTGTTGCATATCGCATCGTGGAGAGCCCCTTTGGTGCGCTCCTGGTCGCAGTGACGGTCGAGGGCGTTGTCCGTGTGGCATTCGAACGGGAGGATCACGACCAGGTCCTTGCGAACCTCTCACGCGACATTGGTTCGTCGACAGTGCCCTCTCCACACTGCACCGACGATGTCGCACGACAGTTCGACGAGTACTTCGACGGTCGGCGCCAATGCTTCGAACTTGCGATCGATCTGCAACTCGCAGAGGGACTCCGCCGTGATGTGGTGCTGCATCTTGGATCTATCCCGTACGGCTCCACCACGACGTACGCCGCAGTTGCCAACGCAATCGGTCACGCGCAGGCGGTGCGCGCTGTCGGTACCGCATGCGCCCAGAATCCAATTCCTATCGTCGTACCCTGCCACCGCGTCGTGCGGAGCGACGGCAGCATCGGCCAGTACCTCGGCGGCAGCGAGATGAAGGCAGCACTTCTGGCAATGGAGTCTGCGCCAGCTTGAGGAGGCGTGGCCTGCTGTTCAGTGACAGACGGCGGCCTCGATCAGCTCGGTAACGGTGTCGGTCGAATACCCGAGTACCGCGGTCAGTACCTCGTCCGTGTCTGCGCCGAGGCAGGGCGCGCTTTGCGCGGTCCGTTGGCACACGCGCGACATGCGCAGCGGATTGCCCGCGTGACGTTCCGTCCCCACCTCGGGATGCTGGAGCTCGACGATGAAACCACGCTCGGCGAGATGGGGGTCCGCGTGATGGTCGATCGGCCCCATCACGGTCATCGCCGAAATGCCCTGCGCTTGCAAGAGCGCGGATGCCGCGTCGGGCGTGTGCTGCCGGGTCCACTCGCTGAGTCGAGCGTCGAGTTTGTCCACGGCGCCAAGTCGTCCTGCAAGGGTGCTGAGCGAGTCATCCCATTCCCAGCCGACGACATCGACGAGGCGTTGCCATGCTTCGTCATCCGAAACCGCAATGGCAATCCAGCGATCCTCGCCGAGTGCTGGATAGACATTGTGGGGTGCCGCGGTAGTGCTGCGATTGCCGTTCGCACCTGGTTCTACACCACTGAGCGCTGCATCGATGTACACCTCGCCGAGGAGATAGGCAGCAGCCTCGGTCTGTGCCATGTCGATCAGTTGTCCCTCGCCGGTGTCCTGGCGATGGATGAGCGCGGCCAGGACTGGGACGGCCAACAGCTTCCCCGCAATGTGATCGGGGTGGTTGAGCGAGCTGCCGCATGGATAGGGCGCCTCCGGGTGATTCCACAGGTGGTGCAGACCTGCGAAGCCGGCGTTGAGCGGACCAAATGCCGGCATCTCGCCGTACGGTCCGCCGCGCCCGTAGCCCTGTGACGCAACGTAGATGACCGACGGGTTCACGGCTCGCACGGCCTCATATCCGAGTCCAGCACGTTCGAGGACCCCACCTCGGAAATTCTCGGCGACGATATCGGCCGTTGCGCACAGTGCGAGCGCTACGTCGCGCCCGCGCTCGGTGGTGATATCGATCGCAACGCTACGTCGACCGCGACCTTCGCAGTTGAACGCGAATGACGCGTTGAGTTGCGGGCCACCGGCGGCAGAGCGCAACACGTCGGGATGCGCGAGCGACTCAACCTTGATGACGTCGGCGCCGAGCTCCGAGAGCACACCGCACATCTCCGGTACGACCGCGGCCGCGCCGAACTCCACGACCGCGAACACCTCCGAGGAGAAGGTCGCCCTCGGGGTTCGTCACGTCGCGCGCTGCGCCGTTTGAGCGAGATGGGCGGTGTCCCAGTGGCTCGCGGTTGGAATCCAGTCACGTCGTGCTCGCCGAACTCCGGAGCGGCTCGGCGTAGTGACGTCGGCGTCCCCGAGAGCTTGTACGGCGTCGTTGCGAATGGTGCACCGGCGATACCTGCAAAGTCCGGGTACGTAAAGCACTCGCGAAGTCGTGTCTGTTGATGTGCAACAAATTCGGAGGGAGTATGCAGGACGCCGATAGTCGTACCGAGTGCCAATGCCTCGGCGAACAACTCCGCTCGGGTCCGATCGACGAGACGTTCTTGTGCGATGAGGCGAATGACATCGCCATTCATCAGGCGGAAGATGTGATCGTTCCATTCGGGGCCCGCGAGTTCTTCGGGCTCGCCGATGAGCGCACGAAATCCATCCCACTGGCGGGGGCTTCCGATCACCGAACGGACCCAGCCGTCTTTGGCGGGGAACACCCAATAGGAACCATCGGCGTTTCGGTGTCCCTCGTACGGAAGGAAAGGATTGATGTGTAAATAGCTTTCGAGCGCGAGCGACCAAAGATTGGTACCCGAGAGTGCGGCCTCCTGCACGCTGACCTCGACAACCTGGCCGTGACCATGGCGACGACGGTCGAGCACCGCAGCGAGGGCCCCGACAGCCCCGAAAACCGACCCGCAGTCGTGCGCGATATGTCCGGGAAGCCAGCACGGGGCCAACTCCCGAAAGCCGCTGACGTGGAGGGCCCCTGAAGCGGCAAACGCGGGAAGTGGCTCGAGGTGCCAGGAAGAACGAGGACCGGTGAGGCCGAAATCCGAAAGCGCCACATGGATGAGGTGTGGGTGCCGCGTGGCGATCCGGTCCGGCTGGAGACCGTGCTCGAGATGGCCACGAACCCCGAAATTCTCAATCAGGATGTCGGCATCGGCCAAGAGTGAATCGAGGCTCGCCTGACCGTCGGGAGTTCGGAGATCCAGCGCCATGCCCCGCTTGTTGGCATTTCGGAACCGAAAACCGTTCGACTCCATCTGTTCCTTAGTCACATTTGGCTGCTGAATCTTGATGACATCTGCACCCAGATCAGCCAAGAGGCGCCCACACATGGCGCCTCGAAGATCAGTCAGATCAACAACATGCAGGTCCTTGAACGACGCTTGTGACATGAGAACCCCCCGGTTTCGTCGCCTGACGCTACCTAGCTTTCGCCGTTGGGGCCAGAGTTCGAGCAGTGCTGCCCGGCAAACCGCTCTACCGTTAGGAACGGCCCAACGGGGGCGAAACGGACAGTAGAATCCACGTTCATGTCGCGGTGGGTGAAGACAGGTCCGGGCCGAACGATGCTGGCCGTCATGGCGGCACTGCTGATTGGCGCCATCTGGGTCGTGGTTTCCCCGTTTTCGTCGCAGGACAGCGGCTCCTCATCGGTCCGGCGGCCCAAGGTTGCCGGTGCGCAAACCGTACGCGCGGGCGCGACCGTGACGTGGGGCCTCAACCGCCGAGGCGGCCTCGGCGATGACACGAGTGTCACCCGGACGTCGCCGGTCACCGTGCTCGGACTCGGCGCCGACAGTGGCGTGGTCGAGATCAGCCTCGGTGACGACCACGGTTTGGCGCTGAAAGCCGACGGAACGGTCCTGGCGTGGGGTTCGAACGCCCACGGACAGGTTGGGAACGGAACAACCGACGATCCGACACGCGCGACCCCCGTAGTGGGGCTTGGCGCGGGGAGCAAGGTCATTGCGATCCAAGCAGGCGCCGATCACAGCCTTGCACTCAAGTCGGACGGCACGGTCCTCGCTTGGGGACGGAACTCGTCCGGCGAGCTTGGCAACGACACGCTGGTCCCTGGCCGGGTTCCCAAGCGCGTCAAGGGCCTCGGTCCAGGAAGCGGCGTCACGGCAATCAGTACGCGGGGCCGGCACAGTCTCGCACTCAGGTCCGACGGAACCGTGCTTGCGTGGGGAAAGAACACCCACGGTCAGGTCGGCGACGGCACCACCACCGACCTTCTCCACCCGGTCGTCGTGACAAGTATGGCGGCCGGCAGTGGAGTAGTGGCGGTCAGTGGGAGCTACTACCACAGCCTCGCGTTGAAGCGCGACGGCTCGGTTTGGTCGTGGGGTATCAATGTGCATGCGAACCTCGGTGACGGCACGACGACCGATCGCCTGACGCCGGTTCCTGTTGTGGGTTTGGGCGAGGGCAGCGGTGTCACTGCGATCAGCGGCGGCGGTGTCCACAGTCTCGCCTTGAAGGCTGACGGGACGGTGCTGGCATGGGGCGCCAATTACGACGGCGGCGTTGGCGATGGCACTGCTGAAATCCGCCGTACGCCCGTACAGGTGTCCGGCTTCGGCGCGGCGAGCGGCGTTGTTGCAATCACAGCGTCGTACCACCACAACATGGCCTTGAAATCCGACGGGTCGGTGTGGGCGTGGGGCCTGAACGACCAGGGTCAACTTGGTGATGGGACAACGACCAGCCGCTTCACCCCAGTGCCCGTCAACGGTCTGGGTGCTGGTAGCGGCGCATTCGCCATCGGTGCAGGATTCGAGCATGGCGCAGCGGTGATAACGACAAAGCCACCTGCGACGACCGTCACCACGGCGCCCGCCGACATCATTCCCTGATCTCAACCGTCCGTCGCTATACGCACTCCGGCACCGTTCTGCAGCTAGACTGCATTCGTTGGCCGCTCCTGGCCATCAATCGAACCTCCCCGGTTGTGTGCCGCCCGCGTCTTGACGTGACTTTCTTTTGCCAGCTCAGCGGCCGGTCTGGCGATTAGGAGTTACGTCATGTCTACCCCCCCGCAGTCTTCTCGTTCCGCGCGCCCTCGTCGGCGTTCGAACGGGTCTGGATCGCAAGGTCGGCGCTCGCAGGTCGCGATCGCCACGGTCGAAGCGCCGCCGGCCCTTCCGTTCGATCAAGTTCCAACCGGCGAAGGTACTTTCGCATCACTCGGAGTCCCGATGCCTTTGGCCGCCGTGTTGGCTGCACAGGGACTCGTCTCCGCATTTCCGATTCAGACCGCGACCTTGTCGGATTCAATCAACGGCCGCGACGTTCTGGGTCAGGGTCGCACGGGAAGCGGCAAGACCCTCGCATTCGCGTTGCCGATCGTCGCGCGACTGGCCGCCAACACAGCAGATCGTCGTGGAGACAAGCGTCCACGCGCCCTTGTGCTCGTCCCGACCCGCGAACTCGCAGCGCAGGTCAATGCCGTCATCGCTCCGCTCGCAGCGTCGGCGAAGCTTCGATCTGCGACGGTATTCGGCGGAGTTGGCATGGGTCCGCAGCTCGGCGCATTTCGTGCCGGAGTCGAGATCATTGTCGCATGTCCTGGTCGCCTTCTCGACCACGTTCGTTCACGAAACGTCGACCTGAGCGGTATCGAGATCACGGTCTTGGACGAAGCGGATCATATGGCAGACATCGGGTTCCTGCCCTTCGTGAGACGCATTCTGGATCTCACGCCGACAACGGGGCAACGGATGCTGTTTTCGGCGACGCTTGCAGGTGGCGTCGATCAAGTGGTTCGCGACTACCTGACGAATCCGGTCTCTCATTCCATCGTCGAGGAGGCCCCTGTCGACATGGCCCACCATGTCCTGGTGGTCGACCGCGACGATCGTGTGTCGGTGATCGCCGATCTTGCTCGGAACAGCAAGGTCGTCGTCTTCACGCGCACCAAGCACGGCGCGAAGCAACTGTCACACAAGCTTGAGGGTTCGGGCATCAAGGCCGTCGACCTTCACGGCAACCTGTCGCAGAATGTTCGGACCCGTAATCTCGAGATGTTCTCGAGCGGCCAGGCGACCGTGCTCGTTGCTACGGACATCGCTGCTCGTGGCATTCATGTCGACGAAGTCCCGCTCGTGGTGCACGCGGATCCGCCGAGTGAGCACAAGGCCTATGTTCATCGCTCGGGGCGAACCGCTCGCGCAGGTGCATCGGGCGTCGTCGTCACGATCGCGGCCCGCGATCAAGTGTCCGAAGTACGCAGCCTCTTACGGCAAGCCAAGATCGGTGCTGCATGGTCGAAGCTTCCGACGGGCGGTCACGGCGCTGCTGCGGCAATGGCGTCCGCTGTTGTCGAGGAGCCAGGAAGTCATGAGCGTTCTTCGGGGCCGAGGCCAACATCTCGTGGACGAAACGCGAGTGGCGGTGCACGCCGGTTCGGGGGAAACGTGAACCAGGGTCGCGGTCGCTCAGGCGGCAATCGGACGAGCCGGTAACGCTCGTACTACTCGGCACCTCCACCAAGGACTGCGTCTAACGCTCTTCGTGTTTCCCTTGAGTCAAAGGCGCCGAAATTTCGGTAGAACTTCTCGCGCGCTCGAACCGCCTTGCGTTCCAGTCGCGTCACAACCTGTTCGAGCGCCTGGGTGCAATCGCGAGAGTCGTGGCTCTTGGTCCATGTCCCGCGCAATTGTGGTCAGTTCGACGGCGTGCATTGCGAGATCCTGGTGGACGCCGAGGCGTCGCTGCAGTGCCTCGAGAGGTTTGACGAACGTCGGCAACGGATCCTTCACCATCACGTCTGCAAAGGACTCGAGCAGGTAACGAAGATTCTTCGCACTTTTCCGCAGGTCGTGCAGCTGCTGAGCTGGCGACGACCGGTCGATCCTTCTCCCACGTGTGATGAGGTTCTTGTGCTGTCGCAGCACCCGGGCACGCACGACTGCGCCCAACGGAAGCGTCGCGTCCGAGCCGAGGCTGACGGTTGATCCCATTGGTGTCGTGAGCCATTCGCGCCATGCCTGCATGCCCGCCATGGTCTCGGGTGATTGCAGGACTGTGACGAGATTTCGGTAAGCAACCTCTCGATGTCCGACAAGTCTTGCGTGGGCCGGTTGGAGTGCGTCCCTTCGTTTCCGAGGCAGACTGCGCGTGTACCAGTCGAACTTTCGGTGGCACACATCGAGATCCCGCGCAGGTCCAGTCACGGCGCTGATGGCTTCGAGTACGGCTGCACCCTGCTCGATGCGGTCAGCGGGGAGCACCGCGTTGCCGTGCTTGAGGATTGCCCGTGACCTGCGCACGGCAATGCGCAGGTCGTGGAGGAACTCGATGTCCACACGGTCGATCGTTCCCTGCCAGTTGCTCTCGATGTGCTGTGCCAGTACGGCCAGGCATGCGCGGAATCCATCGATCGCGTCGCCCTGTGCGTCGAGCAACACGTTGGGAGAGTTGGAATAGCCGCCGAGGTCAACGCCAGCGGCCGCGACGACTGCATCGAGTGTGTCCCCGTCGTTGGAGTCGATACCGACATGTTCGAGCAACGCCAGAAGGAACAAGTGCTCCGCATTCGGACTTGCCGACGAGGTGATCTCAAGCGTCCATGTCGGCGCGATCGCGGCGTGTCCGTTGATACCAGTCGAAGGGTCGGCGTATCGCGAACCCCCGGGGCCGCCGATTGGGTCGATCCGGCCGACGTGCTGGATGTCCTCGGAGAACAGCAATTCAGCGACTGCGGCTGCGTCTTCGTCGTGGCGTGCGAGTTCGCCATGACGGCACCGCGCGGTGATCTGGACGGTCGGCAGCAAGGACGCGTCCATTGATCAGCTTGAAGAGCCGGGAGGCGAACTGGCCTGGCGGAAGATCGGTATTCCATCGAGGTGCTGCCGGGACGTTTCCACGTGCGAGCACGACTGCGCCACGAGACAGCACCACCTCTCGCTCATTCGATTCACGAAACTCGAGTCCCATACCTGCAGCGTGGATTCGTCCATCGAACGTATCGAGCAGTGTTCGAGTGACGAAGCGAGCCTGGCCAAGCTCCACGCCGGCGGATGCAAGTGCCCGGAGTACGCCACCTGGCTCCACCGAGTGCGACGTGAAGGTTCGGATCGATCTGCGGGACGCGGCCGGCATCACAGGATGACCCTTTCAATACCGACACACGAATGCTCCATCTACTCACCCTATGTCCGAAGGGGTGATCGAGTGAAGAGGTCCTGCCCGCAGGCAGGGGTCACCTCGTCGTATCGTGATGCCATGACTCCACGACTTGAACTCATCAGCATGGTTGTTGCCGATATGGAGGCTTCACTCACCTTCTATCGAAGGTTGGGTTTGGAAATTCCCGACGACGTCGCTGCACAGCCACACGTCGAGATCTCCCTCCCGAGCGGAACGCGTCTTGCCTGGGATACCGTCGAGACGATCCGATCGTTCGACCACTCGTGGAATGTGGACGACGACAAGCGCTCGCGGCGTGACGTTGGCGTTTGGCTGCGATGGAACCGACGAGGTCGATGCGACCTATGAGGCAATGGTTGCCGACGGCTACGACGGGCATCTGCCACCCTGGGATGCGTTCTGGGGTCAGCGATACGCCGTACTTCATGATCCCGATGGCAACACTGTTGACCTGTTTGCGACGCTCTAACGCAGACGACGCGACATGGACGAGAACGTGGACGAGGACGTGGACGAGAATCTGGACGACGACATCGGCGGCGAGCCGGTCGAACGCCCCCGATTCGGAATGTCGTCGCTCCAACTCATAGCGATGCTCCTTGCCGTGGCCTTCCTGTCGTCTGCAGTGACGACGTGGTGGGCCAACCGCGAGGAAACGCCCAACGCCACCGATGTCGGTTTCTATGACGACATGACGACACATCACTTTCAGGCCATCCGCATGGCACATGCGTATTTACGCCGAGGTGAGGACGAACTACTTCGGAAAATGGCGTGGCACATCGTGATCACGCAGGCGGGCGAGGTTCGGTTGATGCAGGACAGCCTCCGTGACTGGGGTGAAGCGGGGTCATCGGACGTCGCGATGGAGTGGATGGATATGAGCGTCCCCCAATCCGCCCAGCCCGGGATGGCAACCAACAAGGAGATGGTGGAGCTCGAGGCGGCCGATGGATTACCTCTTGCAGACCGGTTCACGGCGCTGATGATGAATCACCACGCCGGCGGTATCCACATGGCACGGATTGCTGCGCGACGTGCTGCGATTGGCTCCGTTCGTGATGTTGCAACCTCGATGGCCGACACGCAAGAGGACGAGCTCTCGGAGATGAATTTCGCCCGTCGCCAACTCGGATTGCCGGCCCATCGGCCCAAGATGTGAGTGCCCGTCCCGGATTCCCCACTCCTGAACGGAGTCCCCAGGCCAAATTGGGTCTCACGTTTTGCGGTTTCTGTCCGAAAACATGGATGTGCGGACATTGCGGGCTCGGGGGTGGCAGACCAGGAGTTGGCCTCATATAGCCATCTCGGGTTTCGTCGCGCTGCTGGTCTGCGCGCCGTTGATCCTGTTCTCGGGGGCTTGTGAGCGGGCGCGATCGGCGATTCCGTGGGGAATTGGCCGACCTTCAAACGCAAGCCATTCGCACCGCAATTGCCGAAGAATCCCAGCGCGCGACTGATCTGTTACGGAGCCTCGCCGCTTCGGTGGCAGTTCAGGAACCCCTCTCCGTCGCCGCATTCTCCAAGATCACCGATCCCATCGCATTGGCACGATTACCCGGGGCCGCAGCGGTTGCCTACGTCGTCCCGGCTCAGGATGGCGATCTGACCACCGTGCAAACGGGTTGGCTCGGGGCGGAAAACGTGCCCATCGATGTCCAACCACGCGGTGACGTCGCGACCCATCTGGTCATCGTCCGCCAGCGCAGCTTCGGCGGTGCTATCGGGCCTCTCGGCGGGGATCTTGCCGGATCACCTGAGGCCGTTGCGGCCCTCGATCAGGCCCGGGCGAGCGCGACGGTCACTGCGAGTCGGCCCCATGTCCTGCCCGAGGATGAGGCAATTGATCCGCCGCGCCGGCAGTTGTCGCTGTTGTTGACCGCTCCCGTCTTCCACGGACGCGACCCCTCGAGTCCTGGTGAGATACGCGGATGGATCGTGTTGGCGCTGCGCGGTCAGGACTTTCTCAACGCAAGTGTCATGAGGGACTTCGCCGATCTGCCGTACATCACGTTGGGAGCCGAAGTAGGGGCTGACCCAGCGGTCCAAATCGCGGCGGTCTCGACTGGGAACGTCGAGGGTCCAGAGACCTTGGATCGTCGCACCACCGTTGGTTTCGCAGGGCGTACATTGCACGTGAGCCTCGGTCTCGCGGCCGACGCTCCAGTCCAAGATCCGGCCCGCAGCAGCGATGCGGTCGTTGCGGTGGGCATCGCCATCAGCTTGCTTGCCGGAATCGTGGTTCGGGTCCTCCTGCGTGCTCGCCAACGGGCATTGGCAGCAGTCGACGAAGCAACGGGCGCCTTGGCGGAGTACCGGCTGCGCTCTGACGTCCCAGAAGCTGCCCTCACCGCGGCTGCTCCGGAGGAGTCGGGCATCGATATCCAGCAAGCAACGGATGTCCCCGACATTGCTCGTACGCTGACCACCGCCTTGGCGACCAGCGACGGCTCCGCCAACGAGGCAGTGTCATTGCGTGTCAAGCCTTTGGTTGAGGGAGTCGTGGACCGTCTGTCGGCGATGCTCCTCACGCGACGGCTGCGGCTGAAGGTGGAGGTCGCCGACAACGTTGGCGCCGTGCGGGGTGATCGCGCAATCCTGGCGAGAGCGCTGGAGAACCTGCTCGACAATGCCGTGAGATACACCCCCGACGGCGGGAGCGTCAGCCTTGTCGTGTCGCAAACCTCACGTTGGGTCGTCGTGGTAGTCAGTGACACCGGCGTAGGCATTCCCGAGGCCGAGCAGGACCGCCTTTTCGAGCCGCTCTTTCGTGCGTCGACGGCCGCGTCCTCGAACGCCGACGGCTCAGGACTGGGGCTTCTCATCACCAAGTCGTTTGTCGAAGCGTATGGCGGTGAGATCGACGTGTTCTCCACCTATGGGCGCGGTACCAGGGTCACGGTCCGGCTGCCCATCGACACGGCGCTCCTGCCCACCGCCTCCGTGACGTGATTGCCTCGCTGACCTGCTTGTCTCGGTGACCGGAGAACACTGCGTTCCAGCGCTACGTTCACGGCGTGGTCGGAGCGCTCGTGGATACCTCGACGGCAACGTTGTTCTTCGCCATGCTCAGCGTGCTGGCCGAGCTTGCCGTGGTCTGGGTCCTCGCAATCCTCCTCGCGTCGCGATGGTCGTCCCGAGCGGCTCGGATTCGTGACGAACTCGTTACCGAGCTCGCAGGCCAGGCACTGTGGTTCGCCTGCTTCGTCGCTGCCGTGTGCATGTTCGGGAGCCTCTATCTGTCCGAAGTCGCACACTTCACGCCATGCCGGCTGTGTTGGTACCAGCGTGTAGTGATGTACTCGCTGGTGCCAACACTCGCCCTGTTCGCATGGAGGCAGTGGACGCGAGCATGGTGGGTCGTATGCGGCGCGGCCGTCTTCGGGGGAGTGATCTCCTCATGGCACATCATGATCGAGCGTTTTCCCACCTTGGAAACCGGCTCGTGCGATCCGACCAACCCCTGCAGCCTCATATGGGTGCGACGTTTCGGTTACCTCACGATTCCAACCATGGCGCTTTCGGGCTTTGCTCTGATCGCTACGTTGGCACTGCTATTCGGCAGAGCCGGGTCCATACGCGCAACAACGAACTGAGGAGTTCCCCATGTCAAGACCGCAGCGGTCCTCCGCGGGCATCAACTCGCCCAAGCGTGCCAGAGGCACGCGGCGGTTTCCTGTCGTTGCTATCGCAAGTGCTGTCGTCCTTCTGGTCGGCGTTATCGCGATCGTCGTGTCGGCCGGAGATGACTCCAACAATGGTGGTTCGGACGCAGCGCAGGGATCGAGTGGCTTTGCCGAGACGCGAGCGGTCGAGGTGAAGGGCGCTGGGTTGCCGCCGATGCCCGAGGGTTCCGGCAGCGCCGATCCCGCAATCGGCAAACCCGCCCCTGTGCTCGACGGTGCCGCATTCGATGGTGAGCCGATCCGGATCGGACCTGATGGGCGTCCCAAAGGTGCTGGTGTTCTTGGCGCACTGGTGCCCGCACTGCCAGCGTGAAGTACCTGTGCTGGTCGACTGGCTCGCCGAGCACGGCAAGCCTTCCGATGTCGACATATATGGGATTGCGACCGGTTCCACGAAGGACCGACCGAATTTCCCACCCTCGGCTTGGCTGGAGAAAGAAGGTTGGGACCTTCCCACGGTGGCGGACAGCGCCGACGGTACCGCCGGGATGAGCTTCGGCCTGAGTGCCTTCCCCTTTTTCGTTGCCCTGGATGCGGACAACGACGTCGTTGCGCGGGGCAGCGGCGAGCTGAGTACGGAGGAATGGGAGGGACTGCTGGACGAGGCGCGCTCCGGCCCCGACGGCCTAAGGTGTGGCGTGCTTGCCGCCGGTCTTGGAACGAATCTCATCTTCTTTGGAATCACCCTGGTGGCCGTCGCCGTCGCTTCGACCCCCTTCGTGCTGGCCCGTCGCAACCGCCGTCACTAAGGATCGCTGCCTGCGGAGTTTCCTTGGCACCGGTCTGGGGGGCAGGAGTCGCACCGGTCGAAACGTCCAGAGTGAACGAAATGTTCCGATATCATCAATTGCAGCGTGCGCGTCGCCTCACATCTTGAGGCGTTGATCAGTGGGGGACCCGGTGGGAACAGCGCAGGACGTGGGCTCAGACGCCGAGCAAGAGGCCGAGTCGATGGCCGCCCCGACCGATCGCCGGGAGTCATGGCGGCGATGGCGGGACTGGCGGCGGGCGCTGGAGTGATTCACTTCGCAATGGTCCCGGTCCATGCCGGATCAGGCCTGCTCGACCCCATCGCCTTCGCGCTCATCGGTTGGTTCCAGGTCGTGCTGGCAGCGCTGCTGATCGCCCGCGCATCTTTCAGCCGCCCACTGTGCCTCGCCGCGATCTATGGCAACGGCGCGGTGCTTGGCATTTGGGCGTGGAGCCGTACAACGGGGCTTCCAATCGGCTCCTCGAACGGCCAGGTCGAATCGATCGAGGCCATCGACCTCATTGCTTCGCTCTTCGAGGCAGCGGTCGTGCTCCTGGCCCTCGTCGTCATCTACGCGCCCCGCCGCTTCGAGATCCCGCAACTCGGTGCTGTCGTTGTCGGTATCAGCGCGTTGGCGCTTGCGACTTCGGTGATCGTCCAACCCGAGGCTGCCGCGCATGGCCATGGTGAGAACTCCGTAGCTTCGGCAGGACATCACGGAACGACCGCCGATCCTGCACTTGTTGCGAGCATCGAGAAGGACCGATGCGACGTCGAGTTCAATCCAAAGGGGTACTGGAAAGAAACGGCAATGCTCGGTATCGACACCCATGCGGGCGGCGCAATGGACATGAGCGGCATGTCATCGCTGAACGTGGCCGCCCAGGATGGCGGTACCTCTCCCTTGGGTGGACGCGGTTCGGAAAGACTTGATGAGATTGTGTCCTTTTCGAGCGCAGCCAACGGCAGCGAAGCCGCCGAAGCCCGTCTCGTGGTAGCACTCGCTGGTGCGACAGATGCCGAATACGGCGAATGGTTGCGTTGGATGGCCAAGAACGGCGGCGGACACACCGCGCATGGGAGTGGCACGGCCGCAGCTCCCGATGACACGCAGGGACATGGCGGACACGTCGGTCCCCAGACCTGGACGGCCCTCGTCGACGAGGACGCCTGCGCTCGCCTCGCCGATGAACTCGCAATCTCACGTAAGACGGCGCTGCAGTATCCAACGGCTGCCGACGCCGTCCGTGCCGGCTGGCGCAAGGTCACGGGCTACGTGCCGGGCATCGCTGCGCACTACATGAACTTCAAACTCGTCGACGGAACGTTCAAGATCGATGAACCGGAGATGATCCTCTACGACGGCGACGGCGACGACGCGAAGGTCGTCGGACTGAGCTACTACCTGGTACACGATGGGGATGCCGAGCCCACGCAAGGCTTCACTGGCGACAACGACCACTACCACCGGCACATCGGCCTGTGCGTCAACAAGGGGGAGTCATTGCCGACTCCACAACGACCGAGAGCGAGTGCGCCGAACTCGGCGGTCGGAAGCAACAAGGTGGGAAAGGCTGGATGAGCCACGCCTGGGTCGTGCCGGGATGTGAAAGCCCCTGGGGCGTCTTCAGCGGAGCCAATCCCATCTTGGACCGCGAGGTCGGGCAGAAATCCGGCCAGGACGGAGCACCCTGCTCGTCGAGCACAGTGCTCGACCGCTATGACCTTTCGCCGGGAACCGACGCCACACCTTCAGGGAAGCTCGCCGTCGGCGCTCCCTAACCTGGGTTCCCACAGCGCCGCCAACGTAGCGACTCTTAGCCGCCCGAGAGCGCCTGCATCAAGGTGAGCTCGTCGGCATCACGCACCGCGAAGGACAGATCACGCACGACCTCCTCGTTGACGAAGATGCGCATGTGAGGGCGAAGTCGGCCTTGTTCGTCCACGACACGAAAGCCTAAACCAGGGAATTGCCCATCCAAGTCAGCGATGACATCAGCGACCGTTGCACCAGACGCAGCGACTGTCGCAACGTCGTGCGTATAGGAGCGCAGCGGCGTGGGGATCCGCACATTCACCGTCGAGCAAGAACTGGATCGGCGTATTCGACGGAGTAGATCTCGGGTAGGTGTGTGGCGATGCACTGCCACGATGCACCTTCGTCGCGGCTGGCCCAGACCTCACCGCCGGTCGTTCCGAAGTAGACCCCGACGGGCGCGCCATCATCGGTCGTCATTGCCTGACGCTTGACGGTGAGCCAGCCTCGATGTGGCAGTCCCGCATCGCCGCGCGTCCAGGACTGGCCGCCATCGCGGGTGACATAGACACACGGTCGGCCGTCGGGGCTCGTGCGCGGCCAAACATCGGTTCCGTCCATGGGAAAGACCCAGGCCGTGTCGGGATCGCGAGGGTGCAACTCGATCGGGAAGCCGATGTCGCCAACCTCGGTCGGCATGTTGTCGCCAATCCGGACCCAGCGATTCTCACCATTTTCGGCATCGTCGAGCCGATCCATGCGGTAGATCCCGCAGTGGTTCTGTTGGTAGAGGCGATCGGGCATCGCAGGATGGAGACGGACGCAGTGCGGATCGTGACCGAATTCGGGATCGGGATCCGGGTGGAACAGAGCCTGACAGCCACGATTGAGCGGCTTCCAGTCGAGCCCGCCGTCGGGCGACTCGAAGACGCCCCCCGAGGAGAGCGCGATGTAGAGGTGCGCAGGGTCACGTGGATCGACATTGATCGAATGCAGCATCGATCCGTCTGGCGTCTGCGGTGATGGCCACTCCGCCCAGGTCGCCCACATCGGGTGATCGTTCCATCCGTCGACCGGGTCCCACGTCGCACCACCGTCGTCGCTCCGAAAGAGCCCTTGTGGCGAACCGCCTGCGTACCAGCTATCAGGCTCCTCGGGATGTCCAGGTGTCAACCAGAAGACGGCTTGCAGACTCCGCTCGTATGCCTCGCCGGTACGGAACGCCGGCGGACGCGTCGCCTCGGTCCAGGTCGCGCCGAGATCGTCAGAGTGAAAGACAGTTGGTCCGAGATGCCCGGTCCTCGCCGCGAGAACGAGACGGGTGCGGTTGCGTGGATCGAGCACGGCGTGGTGTGCGATATGACCGAGGAACATCGGTCCCTCGAGCGACCAGTCGTCGCGGCCTGCCGTCGCCGCAAGGGTGAAGACGTCCCTTGCGTGTTCCGATCAGCAGCGTTGGATTGTGACCAGCAGACACGGCGGCCCTCCAGCGGCATGGCAACACTCGACGGCGTCAGGTACGCACGCCTTCGGTCTGTAGCAAACCGGTACCGCGGATCGTAGTGGTCCGTGCTGCCTTATGGGATGAGGCGAGTGTGGCGGATGTCGGCGACGTTCGGAACGGTGCCTATGGCCTCCAAGCGCCGAACCGCACGGGCATCCCCTCGCAGAAGAACGTTGAACCACTCGATGATGGCGTCTTGCACGACGGGGAAATGCGGCGTCGTCGGGTCGTGGAATGACGACACATGCGTTGCGCCGTAGAGGGTGAGCAAAGCCTTTCGTCCCTGCGCGGCGCCGTAGAGAAGTCTTGCGAACAGGTAAGGGACCACGTTGTCGTGCACGCTGTGGACCACAAGTAATGGTGGGCCCACCTCCCAGTTGAACACCGAAGGCGACGGGAACGGCAACGCGAAACCGCCGATCTGGACGATTGCGTCGATGCGTGGATCGTGTCCCCAGGTCGAATAGAAACCGTACGCAACGACCGATCCCAATGAGGCAGCGACGAGCGCGACGTGCTCGCCGTCGATCCGTCCCTCGAGTGGGTTGCCCGGTGTAGCCGAGGCTGCGATGAGCTGTGTCAGGACGAATGAGACGTCACGCGTCTGCTCCGGAAAATCCCCCGCGAATTTGGGACCCTGAAACGCACGATTCGTGAGCGCGAAGACAGGGATTGCGACGACGTATCCGGCGCGTGTCCAGGCGTCGAACATCGGCACGGCCTCTTGGGGATTGCCGTTGAATCCATGAACGAAGATTGCCAACGGTGCAGGCTTGCGAGTGGGCGGCAAATCGCACAACAGTCGGGAGCGTGCGGCTCGGCGCGTCGTATCGGTCATCGGGATGGTCCGTCGGGCGAGTCGTGTCAACGAACTCGACGGTGACTGGCGCTGTTGGCAGCCACGGATGCGACGGGCGCGGTGGCGGACCCGGTCTTGGCTCGTGGTTCGGCGTTGCTCGGATGCGCCCCGGCGCCGAGGGGACTTACCAGGAGCGACGTCGTCAGCGTGCACGCACAGGCGACAACCTTTCCAAGACGCATCATCAGACCCCCGAACACGGCGAGGCTCGCAGACTAACCCTGATGTCCGAATCCTGATGGATTGGCCCTGCCGCCTGGAGGCAATGCTTCAATTGGACCGTTCCGGACGGGTTCCCCGCCACAATCCCTCGTGGTGCGCTGCACGGAAACACAAAGTACCCCAAAGCAATACATACAGTGCCTCAAGGCAGGGCCATGTCTGCCGATGACTTTGTATGCATATCAGCGTGTTGCAAGGGTAGATCGTGTCCTTGGCGCGGAGCGTCGTCGACCGCGACGAGGCTGGCCCGCGCCGAACAGTTCGGCGATTCCGCTTCCGTATCACCGCAATACTCGTCCTGGTCAGCGTTGCTACCGCTGGGTGGCGCCGGTCTACTCGTCGCCCGCAATGTCTCGGAGTCCCGCGCTCTGAGCAGCGATGCCGGCCACGTCCAAGCCTCGACAGCCCGCCTGGTCGCGCTCACCGACCTCGAAGCTGCGCTTATCGACGAGAAGATCTGGGTGTCCGCCGTAGCTCTGATCAAGAAGATCGGGGTCTCTCTAGCACGCGTCAAGCAGGCGGTGAATCTCGACATCCTCGAGAGCCGGTCCGAGGCCATCGATCGGGTCGATGCTCTCCTGGCAACCGTCGATCTCGCCCGACTCGAGGCGCCATTGGCCGAAGTCCGGAGCGCCGATCTGACGTTGTCGGAACTCGATAGCGGCGTATGGCGTCCTCCAGAGCAAGGTCGAAAAGGTCCGCAAGGCTGCATTCGCCACGGTCGGCAGGCGAGCCTCGAATGCCGCAGGAAGCTACGAGATATCGACGGCAGTCGAGGTTCTCGAGTTCACATCACAGGCACGTCAGGCGCTCATGGTCGAGGTCATGAGTTACATCACGGCTCTCTTCGACGCCCGCGACAACCCAGCCGTGGAACTCCAGAACCTCATCCACTCACGCGACACCTTCGTCGAGAAGGTCACCGAGATCGAAGCAACAGTTGCTCCTTCGTCGCCGATCGCGCTTGCGGCTCCGCTCCGTTCGTCGTAACGAAACGCTGACCCCGGTGCAACGGATCATCGACGCAACGATCGACAAGGCGGCAACCACACCGCTTGCGGCCGGGAAGAACATCTTGGACGATCCTGCGCTCGTCGCGGAGGCCACAGTTGTGCTCAAGGCAACCGAGGCCAACCTCGCCGCATACTCGAGTCTGATGACTCTTGCGAGTGCAGACGTGGGCAAACTTGCAGTGGAGCTTCGCGATTCTGCAGATTCCGCCGTGCGTCTCGCCCTGATGCTGGTCTTCGGGCTCGTGGCGGTGTCGCTCGTGCTCTGTGCGGTGGTTGCCCGCGCCATCACCCGTCCATTGCACCAGCTCGAATTGGGTGCGAAGGCCCTGCAGAACGGCGATTCGAGTTACCGCATCGAGCCTGTTGGGCCCAGCGAAGTGCAGGCGGCCGCGACCGCCATCAACGACGCTGCCGCCCACCTCGATCTTGCGGAACGACAGGCACGGGCGCTCGCCGCCGGCGATCTGACCGCAATGGAACTCGCCGAGGCCGGTCCTGGCGTCCTGGGAACGTCGTTGCAGACCGCAGTGCAGACGCTCACGGCGTCGCTCGCCGAACGCGAGGAGTTCCGCAAGCGTCTCGCGCATGAAGCGACACACGATGGACTCACGCGTATGCCCAATCGCACCGCCTCCATGCGTGAGCTCGGTGCCGCCGTTGCGCGTGCTGGACGATCGAAAACGCAGGTCGCGGTGCTCTTTCTCGATCTCGATGCGTTCAAACCGGTCAACGATGTGCACGGACACCAGGCCGGCGACGCGGTGCTGGTCGAGGTCGGCCGCCGGCTGGGAAAGGTCATTCGCCAAGGCGACCATGTCGGGCGCCTCGGCGGTGATGAATTCCTCATCATCGCTGAACCGGTGTCCGGTCCGGAGGACGCCATCGACCTCTCGCAGCGGCTTCTCGCCGCCATCGTCGAACCCATTGCCATCGGGGAAACGACAGTGACCGTGGGGGCAAGCATCGGCATCGCCCTGGCGTCCGATGATTCGCTCTCGGCCGAGGAGCTGCTTCGTGATGCCGACCTTGCCGTCTACAAGGCCAAGGCAGGTGGGCGCGGGACCTACGAGCTGTGCGACGAGACGCTTCGAGCGCAACGAATCGAGCACGCCGATTTCACGCTTGCGTTGCGTAATGCGATCACCAACGACGAACTCCTGTTGTTCTACCAGCCGATCATTTCACACGGAACCGGCGAGCTCCATGCGATAGAGGCGTTGGTGCGGTGGGAGCGTCCGGGACAGGGGATGTTGTTTCCCGACGACTTCATTCCATTCGCCGAACGGAGCGACCTCATCATCGACCTGGACCGCTGGGTTCTCGATGCCGTCGCCGCTCAGCTCGCAGAGTGGAGCGACGATCCGTTACTCGGTGACATCCCCGTTGCGATCAACGTCTCGGGGCGTCATCTTTCGAGTGACTTGCTCCTACCGAATGTGCGTAGCGCGTTGCAGGGACACGATATCGACCCATCTCGCGTCATCATCGAGGTCACCGAAAGCGCAGTGCTCGACGACCTGGGCGCCGTCGCCGTCAAGATCTCCGAGCTTCGCCGACTCGGGATTCGAGTCGCAATCGACGACTTCGGGACGGGGTTCACGTCGCTCGCCCATCTCCGAACGTTGCCTATCGACATCCTGAAGATCGACCGATCCTTCACAGTCAGTGCCGGTCACGATCGCCAAGCGGAAGCGATTGTGAGGTTGATCGTCGATATCGGCCACCTGCTCGGCGCGCGTATCACCGCAGAGGGCATCGAGACGACCGAGCAGGCCACCCAATTGGTGAACCTCGGCACCGATGAACTCCAAGGCTACCTCTACGCGATCCCCGGACCAGCCGAAACCCTGAAGACCACCATCGCCAAGTACGCAGGAATGCTCGCCACCCAGTGACCTGAACCCTCTCGTGATCGGAGGTGGACCACATTGCGAACCGTCGACAGCCAACGTTCCACATCGAACTCTACGCGAGCAGGACGCAGGCCCATACTTCATCTTCGACTTCCGATCGGCCTCATCGCCCTCATGCTGGCGATCATCCCATTGATCGGCGCCGGTGTCTTTGTCGCACGCGACGTGACGAACGCACGAAGCCACAACGACGATGCGCGTGATGTCGAACGTTCTACATCCCATCTGATCAATGTCACCGATCTCGAGGCGTCCCTGGTCGACGAACGAATCTGGTCATCGTCGGAGAAGTTCATCCTGGAACTCGGGTTGACCCGCGAGTACGTCAAGATGCTCACGGGTATTGACCTCACGGCAAGTCGGACCGCTGCCATCACCCACGTCGACGGCCTGATCCGAGAACAGCAGCTGCAATGGCTCCGCCCGAAGCTCACGAAAATCCGGCATTCGAACTCCACGTTCGACGCACGCGAGGCGGGCTACGCGCAGATCATCAAACGGGTTGGTCAGCTGCGCAGTGACGAGTTCGCGAGCGCCTTTGCACAAGCGGCAAATGGTGGCGGCAACCGCCTGTCGACGGCGAGCACTGCCCTCCAACTCAGCTCACAGTCACGCTTACATCTCGTCATGGAGCTGTTGACCTACATCACCGCCCAGTTCAGTGCGCACAACGATCCAGCGAATGAACTCCAGGACCTGATTCGCAACCGTGATGGCGTTGTGAAAGCGCTCGACGACTTGCAGCAGGTCGCCGAAACATCATCGCCGATCGCTGCGCGTGCCAAAGCGCTCCGTGAAAGTGGCGATTTCACGTTGATGCAGAACACGATCAACAACTTCATCGTCAAGGCCGCACAGGTGGGACCGACCGGGAGCCCAGCCCTTATCACGACGGACCTCACAGTTGTCTCCGAGGTCGCGGCGGTCTTCGCAGTGATGAAGCCCGTCATGGGCGCGCACACTGGCTTGATCCATCTCGCCGTCGGGGACATCGAGCGCGGCGGCAGCCGATTTGAGTGCCGCAGCAAACCGCGACGCGCATCGTGCCCTGCTTCTCGTCGCCGCGCTCGTCCTCGTATCGGTCGTCATCGCAGTCGCGATCTCGCGATCCGTCACCCGTCCGCTGCGTCAACTCTCCGAAGGTGCACGGGCACTGCAAAGTGGCAACTCGACATTCCGAATCGATCCAATCGGTCCGCGGGAGGTCCAGCACGCGGCGTGTGCGATCAACGATGCGGCAGTACACCTGGATCTTGCAGAGCGTCAGGCACGTGCGCTGGCAACGGGCGACCTCGATGCCGTCGCTCTCGCTGAAGTGGGCCCCGGCGCACTTGGCTTCTCGCTCCAGAGCGCCGTGCAGACACTTGCCGCGACGCTCACACAACGCGAGGAGTTTCGCAAGCGTTTGGCTCATGAGGCAGCACACGACGGACTCACGCGAATGCCGAACCGTACGGCGTCGATGCGAGAACTGGAATCGGCCGTCGCGTGTGTCGGACGATCGAGCTCTCGAGTCGCGGTGCTGTCCTTCGATCTCGATGAGTTCAAGGAGATCAACGACTCCCATGGTCATCATGCCGGCGACGTCGTCCTGATCGAGGTTGGCCGACGCCTGGTGAATGTGGTTCGTCAAGGTGACCATGTCGGTCGTCTGGGTGGAGACGAGTTCGTTGTGATCGCGGAGCCGGTCGGGAACGCTGATGAGGTGATCGCGTTGTGTCAGCGAATTCTGACCTCCATCACTGAACCGATCGACATCGGCAAGACCAGCGTGACGGTCAGTGCCAGTATCGGAATTGCGCTTGCCGCCGACGCATCACTTTCGGCAGACGACCTCTTGCGTGACGCCGATCTCGCCGTGCACAAGGCCAAGGTGTCCGGGCGCGGCACGTACGAGTTCTGCGACGAGGAACTTCGATCCCAGCGAACCGAGAGCACAAATCTCACCGCGGCGCTACGCGAGGCGATGGCAAAGAACGAGCTCATCCTGTACTACCAACCCGTCTATTCCCAACCGACGGGCGGGCTCCACGCGGTCGAGGCACTCGTGCGTTGGAACCGACCAGGTCATGGCATGGTGTTTCCCGACAATTTCATTCCTTTCGCCGAACGAAGCGACCTCATCATCGAGCTCGACCGATGGGTGCTGAATGCGGCGGCTCGCCAGATGAAGGAGTGGGGGAGCGACCCCGCGCTCGAGGCTGTCACTGTGGCTGTCAACATCTCCGGGCGTCACCTCGCCAGCGAACGAATCGTGCCCACAGTCCGATCGACACTTCAGGCACACGGTGTGGATCCTTCGCGGATCATTGTCGAGGTCACCGAAAGTGCGGTGCTCGACGACCTCGAGACTGCCGGTCGCAGGATCCAGGAACTGCGCGACATCGGGATACGCGTCGCCATTGATGACTTCGGTACCGGCTACACGTCGATCGCGCACCTGCGGGCATTACCGATCGACATCCTGAAGATCGACCGCTCATTCGTGGCAAGCGCCGGCACCGATCCTCACTCGGAATCAATCGTGAAACTGATCATCGACATCGGGCACCTCCTCGGCGCGCGGATCACCGCCGAAGGAATCGAAACGGTGGAGCAAGCACTGCAACTCGCCGCGCTGGGAAGCTGACGAACTGCAAGGTTATCTGTACGCCAAGCCCGGTCCTCCGGGAGACCTCGAAGTGACCATTGCCAAGCACGCTGCGGCGTTGAGCGTCAGCTGACGCTGAAGCGTCCGCTCATTCCGCGCTTGCGGTGGTCGTCGATGTCGCAAATATATGTGTAGCTGCCGGAGGTCTCGAAGGTGATGGTTACAGCGCCGGTCGCGTCGGGATCGGTTGGTCCGACCTCGCCGAGTGCCGCTCCCTCGGCGTCGAGCACCTCGAACTCGTGAGCCACCGCGCCTTCGTTGTGCATGCGGAACTCGATGGTTTCTCCCTCGGTGACCTCAAGATCGTCGACACCCTCGAATGAAAAGTCGACGGCGTCGAACGCGATGACCCGGTCGGCCTTCGCCGCCTTTTCCTCTTTGCCGGTTACAACGAGTGGTGTGCGGATACCGTCGCCCTTCTGTCCCGGCTTGCACGCTATTTCGTACGGACCACCGCTGAGCTTGACGCTGAAGTCGCGGGAGGTGCCCGGTCCGATGTTCTCGACCTCGCCCATGACACGATCTTCGGCGCCGTAGACGTAGACCTCAGTGACCTTTTTACCTTTGTTGGACACCTCGATCCGAACCTCACCGGATGCGACCGACGCAGTGTTCGACGTACATTTCCTGTCCGTCGCTGTCACAGCGATGGTCGGCCCATCCGAGGAACTACACGCGACCGCGCCAAGAGCCAACGTGGTGAGGCAGACGGGTACGAGGACAGCGCGACGCAACATGATGGATCTCCTGTTCGGCAGGTGGTTTCTGCAATTTCCGGACTATGCGGGTGTCGTCACCTGTGCATCGCTCGAGAGGCGAGGCGAGACTGTGTCCTCGGCGAGATCGACGACCGACGCGGCTTGACGACGGTTGGCCGGGCGCAGGAACAGCGTCATGACCGGCACGAGGTATGCGATATACACGACAGCTTCTGCGACGGTCGGCCGCGGCGAGAAGTTGAAGATTCCCTTGAGCAACGCCCCGTACCAGGCAGAAACGTCGTACCACGAAGTGATGTCGTAGGCCACGGAATTGAGACCGCCAATTACCGAAGCCTCCTGGAGATCGTGGATGCCGTAAGCCAGGACGCCGGCCGCAATGACAACGAGCGCCGTTCCCGTCCAACGAAAGAACCGCACGAGATTGATCTTGATCGCCCGCTGATAGATCAGAATTCCGAGTGCGACAGACGTAAGAATGCCCAAGCAAGCGCCGACGAGTGGTGTGGCGGTGCTCCCGACAGCGTCCATGCTCGCCCAGAGAAAGAGCGCGGTCTCGAGTCCTTCGCGTCCGACGGCAATTGTGGCTGTGAGGGCAAGTGCCCATGGCCCGACAGCGAGTGCAGCATCGAGCTTTCCGCCGAGCTCAGCGGACATGCGATGCGACGTGCGCCGCATCCAGAACACCATGGTCGTCACCAGGGCGACGGCGATGATCGACATCACGCCGCCGAAAGTCTCCTGTGCTTCGAACGAGAGGTTCTGCGAGGTGAATTGCAGGACAGCACCGAAGGCGAGGCTGATCGTCGCCGCGAGCAGCGACACCGAACCAGATCGGTGCGAGCCGCGATCGGTTGCCGGTCTTGACCAGATAGGCGACAAGGATGCCGACGACAAGGCTGGCTTCTAGTCCTTCGCGAAGGCCAATGAGGTAGTTGGAGAGCATCTGTCGGAATCCCCTCGATCCTTGGCGACAACATGCAGGTTGGCGCAGCGTCAGTATAACTTAGGGAAGCCTTACCTGCAATCGGAATGGTCCAAACGTGTCTGCGACCTGCCGCGAGGCTTGCAGGATGGGTGCAGCGAAAGTCGCGTTCGTCCTCTCGGGTGGTGCGAGCCTGGGCGCAGTACAGGTGGGCCAGTTGCAGGCGCTCGCCGAGCGTGGCATCCGCCCGGACATGGTTTTTGGAGCTTCGGCTGGAGCCATCAACGGTGCATGGATCGCGGGAGACCCGAACCTCCAATCCCTCGACGAACTCGCGGAGATCTGGACGTCCTTACGGGTTCGGAGCCTCTTTCCTTTTCAGCCCGTCCGCGGATTTGTCGGATTCATCGGTCGCGGAAACTCTTTGACCTCCGCTCACGGACTACGCGATCTCGTCCGGCGTCATGTCCGGTTCCCGCACCTTGAGAGCGCACCGATCCCGCTGAGTGTCGTCGCCACGGAAGTCACGACGGGGCGAGAAGTCGTGCTCGATTCCGGCCCGGTCGTGGACGCCGTCCTCGCAAGCGCCGCAATTCCAGGACTCTTCCCGCCGGTGGTGATTGGTGGGAGGACCCTGATCGATGGTGGAGTCGTGAACAACACGCCGATCTCGCACGCGATTGACGCTGGCGCCACCCGGGTGTACGTGTTGCCGACGGGGTATGCCTGCAACCTCCCAGCACCCCCACGCAGCGCATTGGGAATGACACTGCAGGCGGTGTCGCTTCTCGTGCAGCAACGCCTGATCGGTGATGTCGCCGAGTTCCAGGGCAGGGTTGACATTCGGGTAATTCCGCCATTATGTCCCCTTAGTGTCGCACCCAGTGACTTCTCCCAGGCGGCGACGCTCATCGCCAGATCCCGGATCGAAGCGGCAAAGTGGCTCGACCGCTACGCCGAAGGCCATGCGGGACGAGATCAGACGACCGATCTGCAGTTTCACCGACACGACGACCACTGATTCCGGCAGGTTCGGCGGATAGGCGTTTCGTCAGATTGGTCCCTCAAGGACATCCGCGAGTTGCCGATGAATTGGCATGAATAATGCGCTAATAGGACCGCTGGATCATGGCTCGCGGCTCTGAGCGCCGAGTGACAGGCCACCCGGCGGGCGATCGTCGGCGGCTGCCGCCCTCGGATGCGGATCACCACCATCCTGCTTCTTCTCGCGGTGATCCCAGTCGGAGGGGTCGCGGTCCTCGTCACTTCCGATATCGGCGATTCGCGCCAACGCGGCGACCAGGCGCGTCACATCGAAGCATCGGCCCAGCGAGTGCTCGCCGCGACGGACCTTCACGCTGCGGTCATTGACGACCGGAACTGGAGAACGGCAATACAGGGCATCACAGAGAGCGGCGCCTCCCTCAGCACGATCTGCAAAGTTGCTTGGGGTCGATTTGGTCCACGTTACGCGACCAAGCCGAAGTCCGGGTCGACAACCTGTTGGTCGAACTTCGACTTCCCGAGCTTGCTGACGACGCGCAACAGGCACGTATCCCAAAGGCGACTCTCGGGGACTTCGTCGATGGCTACGCGAATCTCCAAGGTCGAACGGAGGCTTCTGAAGACCGAAGCAGTGACAGCGCTGCGCGTACGCGCATCGAAAGTCCCTGACGGACTCGGGTTGTCGAATGCAGTCGAAGCGTTCGCCGAAGCTGCTGATGCCCGCGACGCATTGATGTTGGAAGTGGGCGCTTTCTTCCTCTCGCAATTCACTTCCTCCGACAGTGCAGCGACGCCAACACCTCGAGTTCGTCGGTCACCGAGATCAGTTCAGGAGTTCGACTTCGCGCTTGCTGGACCTCGTAGGCAGGTCGTCTCCCGTCAAGGCTCAACTGGAGTTCCTACAAGACGACGGTCAATTGGCCAAGCTGCAGGAGATCGTGGACCAGACGGTGCTCGATACAGCGTTGACGGGAACAGCCAACAAGGCGGCGGGTGTTCTGAACCTTGCTGCATTGCCCACGGCGATCGACGGTGACTGCAGGCAGCGGCCAAAGCGATACCGCAGTACGTGAAATTGATGGAGTTGACAGCCGCAGAAGTAACCGGCAACGCACAGGAACTTCGAACTGCCGCTGACAGCTCGGCAAGGCATGCGCTCGTCCTGGCGCTCGTGTTTCTGGTGGCGACGCTGCTCGTAGTCCTGGCTGCGGGTCGTTCGATCGTACGCCCACTGCGCGAATTGGCAGACGGCGCCAAGGCCCTGGAAGGCGGGGATTCAAGTTTCCGGATCGCCCTGGGCGGGCCACGTGAGGTCCAGGCGGCAGCGTCGGCTATCAACGAGGCAGCCGGCCACTTGGATCTGGTCGAACGCCAGGCACGTGCCTTGGTCAGCGGCGACCTCAATGCGGACACGCTCGCAGAACCCGCTCCGGGCAAATTGGGACAGTCGCTGCAGCATGCCGTACGAACCCTGACCGCCTCCATGACCCAACGTGAGGAGTTGCGTTCGCAACTCGCTCACGAGGCGACGCACGACGGACTGACACGAATGGCCAACCGCAACGCCACAATGAATGCGCTGGCAGCTGCCGTTGCGCGTGCTGCTCGTTCGGGCTCGCAGGTTGCCTTGTTGTTCCTCGACCTCGATGGCTTCAAAGGTATCAACGACCTACATGGGCATCAGGCAGGCGATCTCGTCCTGATCGAGGTCGCACGTCGGATTGGAGCAACGGTTCGTCAGGGTGACCATATCGGGCGCCTGGGCGGCGACGAGTTCGTGGTTATCGCCGAACCAGTCGGAGGCGCTGAGGAAGCAATCATGCTGAGCCGTCGAATCCTTGACGCCATTGCCAACCCGATCGCCATTGACCGCACTGCTCCTGCAGCGACCTACGTGACGATTGGCGCAAGCATCGGTATCGCACTGGCGAGTGATGAATCGCTGACTGCGGAGGAGTTGCTCCGCGACGCCGATATGGCGGTCTACAAGGCGAAGGAATCCGGACGCGGTACGTTCGAACTCTGTGACGAACAGCTCCGTGCGGAGAGGGTTGAGAAAAGCGACCTCACCAAAGCTGTGCGCCGAGCAATCGAGCAAGACGAGTTTACGATGTACTACCAGCCGATCATCTCCCACGGCACCGGCGATCTCCATGCTCTCGAGGCCTTGGTGCGTTGGGAATGCCCTGGTCAAGGTCTGGTCTTTCCAGACGGATTTATCCCGTTCGCGGAGCGTTCGGACCTGATCATCGATGTCGACCGCTGGGTGCTTCACGCGGTCGCGAAACAGCTCGTAGCTTGGACTAACGATCCGTTACTCGGAGACATTCCGGTGGCCATCAATATTTCGGGGCGGCACCTGGCCAGCGATGTCGTCGTTCAGAACATCGCGCAAGCATTGCAGACAAACGGAGTTGATCCCGGTCGTGTGATGATCGAGGTAACGGAAAGTGCTGTGCTCAACGATCTTCACGATGTCGCAGAAAAGATCAAGGCGCTACGGGACATCGGCATTCGGGTCGCAGTCGACGATTTTGGTACTGGATACACGTCGGTTGCGCATCTCAGGACGCTTCCAATCGACATCCTGAAGATCGACCGATCCTTCACCGCCAGTGCCGGCCATGACCTCCAGTCGGAGTCGATTGTCAAGCTCATCATCGACATCGGCCACCTGCTCGGCGCACGCATTACCGCCGAGGGCGTCGAAACCCAAGAACAGGCTGCCCAACTCACCAGCCTTGGGACCGACGAACTCCAGGGCTATCTCTATGCGACTCCGGTACCGCCCGAGAATCTGAAGGCGATGATCGGCCAACATGCCGCCGCAGTCGCCGCCAGCTAGACAGGCCTCGTAGCAGCGCCTTCCAATTCGGAACGAACCTGGGCGACAACCTCGCAATGGACGCCTTCATGTTCGGTCCATTCCGCGGCAACGATCGCGGCGTCTTCCGCGTTGTCGCAGGTCTCGCGACAGAACTCCGCGCCATTGCGGTAGACGATCACTTCGACCGCACGATCATGCGGCGCTTCGGTCGCGAAGTCGTTCGCGCCGACCCCTGTGCTGACCAGACTCTGGGTCTCCGTCATCTCAAGCCTCCGATACCGCCTCGAGCAGGCGTCGACGTTGCGTGTGGAACGAGTTTGGTGCCGTGCCGCTCGATCGTGGATCGCGCTTGCGTTGGCCTGTCGTGACCATATCCGCGTTGGGTTGTCGTGAGGTTGCACTTCAGCCAGAAATTCCATTCCACTTGTGACTTCATGCTCTGTTGTCAAGCCTTGCGGACCGACAGAGTTTCGGAGTCTGTTCGGCGTCCATCTTACGGCGCCCAGCAGTTCCGAAGGTTGCGCCGTCCGAGAGGAGAACATGAACCAGATCGTGGTCGGGATCGACAGGTCCGCATGTGCGATGGCGGCGTTGACCTTCGCAGTCGAAGAGGCGCGCCTTCGTCAGGCACGCCTGCAGGTGGTCTACGCCGTCGGCTATCAACTCGTCGGCGATCTCCCGATCGGGCCAGACCTCGACGGACAACTCGTCGCGGCTGGTAAGGCTGTGCTCGACGACGCCCTCGCTTCCGTCGATACGAGTGGCGTGACGGTCGAGCCGCGCCTTGAGCGTGGCGCGGCCAGTGAGCGCCTCTTGGATCTCGCCCGCGATGCATCGTTACTGGTTGTTGGCTCGCGGGGAAGGGGCGGTTTTGCAGGGCTACTCCTCGGATCGACCTCCCAGGCTTGCGCCCACCACACACCCTGCCCGCTCGTCATCGTTCCCGGTTGACGGCGGCCTGTTGGCCTTGGATTCCGCGGAATTCGACCTTGCGGTAAGACTGCTGACCAACGGGTAACATTCGGGTACCGTGGTGACCGAGACCACGCGACCGAGATCGTGATGATGCAGACCATCACGCGAGGGGAGTAGGCGATGGACCTTGGATTCCCGACCATCGATTGTGACCAGCACTACTACGAGCCGAGGGATGCCTTCACTCGCCACATGGCCAAGAAGCATCTGCCCCTGGCAGTACACACGGCCGTGGATGCCGATGGCGTCGAGCACACCTACGTCGGCGACAAGGTCTACGACTTCACTCGTCCATTCTTCGACGCGGCCGTCAAGCCCGGGGGACTGCGCGAGCTCCTGCAGAGCATGAAATCGGGCAAGGTCACCGACGGTCACGAGATCATGCGTCACCACCCACCGGAAATCATCGAACCCGCCGAGCGGGTGAAGCTCCTCGAGGCCCAGCATGTCGACGCGGCGTTCATGCTGCCGAGTCTGGGCGTCTGCGTGGAGCACCTCATGGACGACAACGTCGAAGCCACCTATGCCAACCTCGACTCCTTCAACCGATGGATCGAAGAGGAATGGGGCTTCGGTTTCGCTGGGCGAACGATCGGAGTTCCGCTGATCTCACTGCTCGACGTGGGCGAGGCGTGTCGCCAGATCGACGACCTCATCGAACGCGGCAGCCGAGTGTTCCACTTGCGTTCCGGGCCAGTCGGCCGTCCGCACGGAAAATCGCCCGCGCATCCCGACTTCGACCCGTTCTGGTCTCGGGTCAACGAGGCGGGACTGGTCTGCGCGATGCACGTTGCCGAGAACGGGTACAACCAGTACTTCTCGACGCTCTGGGGCGAAGATCCGAACCCGAACTCGCATTACCAGTCAGCCTGGCAATGGACATGCTCATACGGCGACAAGCCGATCATGGACACGGTTGCGTCCATGATGTTCATGAACCTCTTCAACCGATTCCCCAACCTCAAGATGGTGACCATCGAACTCGGGTCGCTCTGGGTCCCGTACATCCTCGCCCAGATGAACAAGATGGGCGGCATGGGCCGTAACGGTCCGTGGCCTGGTGGCAAGATCGACGAGCGGCCGGCCGAGATTTTCAAGCGCCACTTCTGGGTATCCCCCTACCACGAGGAGAAGATGGAGCCGCTGATCGATCTCATCGGCGCCGACCACGTGGTTTTCGGTTCCGATTTTCCCCACGCCGAAGGGCTGGCCGATCCCAACGACTTTGCCACCCCCTTGCGCAACCTTGGTCCAGACGTGGTGCGTCAGGTCATGCGCGGCAACGCCGCCGGCTTGCTTGGTGTGCCGGGATAGTCGAACATTCGCTCGCGATTGTTCGGAAGCTGGCATTCGGGGGGCACGTGTCCACGCGTTTTGATCATCTCAGCCGAGTCGACGAGATCCTGAGTTGGCGTGCGAGCCACGAGCCCGACTCCGCCTCGGTCATCGACCGCAACCGCACGTGGACCTTGCAGGAGGTCGACAAGGCAGCTTCGTCCTTGGCACGCGTGTTCCGAGACCTTGGGGCCGAGGAAGGGTCGCGCATCGGCGTGTTGTCCATCAACACCGGCGAAGCCATCGCCATCTACTTCGGCAGTTCGCGGGCCGGGCTCATCGAGGTTGCCTGCAACACACGACTCGTTCCGGCCGAAATCGCGTATCAACTGAACAATGTCCGTTGCGAGACGATCGTCCTGAGTCCCGAATACTTCCGGCTGCTGTCGGATTTGTTCGCAGGCGAGCATTGGGTCAAGCGCGTGATCGTGATCCCGACGGCCGGCCAGGTGGTCTCCGCTGCAGATTTCCCACTGCCGGCGGGGGTGCATCTGGAGATCATCGAGGATCTCGCCTCGTTGGACCTTGAGGCTCCGAAAACCATTGCCGGTCGCGACGATCCCTACATCATCTGGTTCACCGCCGGCACGACCGGAAGGCCCAAGGGCGCGGTGCACGTCCACGGTTCCGGGCTCAAGGCGAGTGGGAGCTGGTGTGATGCGTGGCAGATCACTAGTCGACGATGTCGGCATACTCCCCAACATGTATCACGTGGCGCTCCAGGCCACGATGACCGGTGTGCTCGCAGGTGGCGCCTCGATCGTGATGCTCGACGAGGTCTTCTCCATGGACAGGCTCCTGGAATTGATCCAAGAACACCGCGTCACGTTCTTCCCGGGCTATTCGGTGATGTTCGGTTTGATCGACAAGAACCCGGCAATGCTCGATCCGTATGACCTGTCCTCCCTGCGTGCGGTCGGCTACGGCGCATCGCCGATTGATCCGGCATTGATTCGACGCCTCATGAGAATCCTGCCCGGCCTTCGCTGGTTCAACATGTACGGACAAAGTGAGCTCAACACCGGCGGCACAGTCCTGAGCCCGCAGGACCATCCGCATCGCCTCGGCTCGATAGGCCTGCCACTGAACTGCGTTGACGAGGTGGCAATTCTCGACGAGAACAACCATCCGGTAGCTGATGGAACGCACGGGGAACTCTGCTTTCGCGGACCATGCATCGCGGTGGAGTACTGGGAGAATCCTGAAGCGACTGCTGAGATGCAGGCCGGCGGATGGCACCACACCGGCGACGTCGCGTACATGGACAAGGGCTACATCTACCTCGTCGACCGCATGAAGGACGTCATCATTCGCGGAGGCGAAAACGTGTACCCAGCCGAAATCGAAGCTGCGCTCCATTCCCATCCCGCCGTCGCGGAGTCCGCGGTCATCGGACACCCTGATTCGGTGATGGGAGAGGTTGCCGTGGCCTACATCGTGGTCCGTCCCGGCACAACAGTCACCGTCGACGATCTCGGTATCCACTGTCGCAAGAACCTGGCCAAGTTCAAGTGCCCCGTCCACATCGAGATCATCGAGGAATTCCCACGGAACGCCGTTGGCAAGATCCTGAAGTTCGAGCTCCGCAAGCAGGCACACGCGACGCTCGGCGATCGGTAAGTGGACGTCGCAGACGTCGACAAGTGGGAAACCCCGGCGGCGCGCCGCGATACCCGACGCGCAGAAATTCTCGCGGCCGCAGCCCGTCTCTTTTCGACGAAGGGCTATCACTCGACGACGATGGACCACATCGCCGAACAGTTCGGTGTGACGAAGCCCGCGCTCGTATCACTATGTCGGCGGGAAGGAACAGATCCTCGCGGAGCTGTTTCGCGACGCGTTCGCGCAGCTCGACGCGGTACGTCTGCACGCGCTCGAAACCGACGAACCTGGTGAAAGGATCCGGAGGTTTGTTCGCGGCCACGTCGGTGTGGCTGCCGCTGATACCAAGGTTCTGTTCGTTCTCGAAATCGAGGCCGAACAGCTTGAAGCGGAGACCTTCGCTCACGTCAGGGCGCAAGCAAGGCAGTACCGCGATGCTGTTGTCGAGGGCATCGAACTGGGCCAGCGAAGCGGCGTCTTCGATACGAGGCTCGACGCACGTGTCAGTGCCTATGGAATTCTCGGCATGTGCTCGTGGCTCTCCACGTGGTTCCAGCCCGCAGGGACACGGACCGTCGACGACATCGCCGCCCAGTTCGAGGCGATGGCACTCGCGGCACTTCTCGGCACTGAGAGCCCAGCCCGAACCGACACGATCTGAAGTCCGTCGGGTACGGTCACGGCAATGCCAACGACTTTTGATCTCCAGGGACGCACCGCCATCGTCACGGGCGCGGCGCAAGGAATCGGCCTCGCAATTTCGCAACGATTCGCTACGGATGGCGCAACCGTCGTCATGGTCGACTTCAACGCCGAGACCCTTGCAGCTGCTGCCGATGTGATTCCGCGGGCAATACCCATTGCGTGCGATGTCGCCGATTCGGCTGCGGTTGCCGAAGCTGTCACCCGCGCCCGTCATGAGACAGGACGACTCGACATCGTCGTCAACAATGCCGGCATCGTGCGCGATCGGATGCTCTGGAAGCTCACCGACGACGACTGGAATGCCGTGATCGCCGTGCATCTCACGGGTACGTTCAACTTCATCCGAGCAGCCACGCCGGTCATGCGCGAAGCAGGGTACGGGCGCATCGTCAACGTCACCTCGTACACCGGGATGCACGGCAACATCGGGCAGCTCAACTATGCGGCCGCCAAGGGTGGGATCATTGCCGTCACCAAGGGTGCCGCAAAGGAGCTGTCGCGTTTCGGCATCACGGTGAACGCGATTTCCCCGAACGCTGCGACACCGATGGTCGCCGGCATTCCAGATGACAAGCGCGAGGCGATCGCCAAGACCGTGCCCGTCGGTCGATGGGGACAACCCGAAGAGATGGCCTACGGCGTCGCCTTTCTCTGCACCGCTGAAGCTGCGTACATCACGGGCGTGGTCCTACCGGTCGATGGTGGCCTGGCGATGTGAGGCGCTACTTGGCGCTGTCCTCGTCTTTCCAGCCGCTGGTCGCGCCTTTGATCATGGCGAGTGGGCCGACGGGAAAGCCGAAGCAGTCAACCATGAGCTGGTTGAGCCCTTCGACGTCGACGATGCCTTCGCGCACGACCTGCTCGGCCTCACGGATCATGCCCCGATAGACGCGATTCGCGACGTAACCCCACTCCTGGTCGGTGTCGTTGACGACGACGGGGTTCTTGCCGGCCCGGAGCGCTAGATCACGCACGGTAGCGATGACCTCTTCGCTGGTCCGGTTGGTTCGCACGATCTCGGCCATCCTCATGCGCTGCGCCGGCGATGACCAGTGCCAGCCGATCACGCGGTCGTGGCGTCTCGTCACGGCGGCAAGTGCCGCGATCGAGAAGCCCGAGCTGTTGGAGGCAAGGATCGCCTCTCCTGGCGCGAGCCTGTCCAGGTCCGCAAAGACCTTCAGCTTGAGGGCAAGAAGCTCAGGTACTGCCTCGATGACGAGATCGGCAGCCGAAACTGCCTCGGCCATGTCCGCCGAGACAGTGACCCGATCGAGTGCCGCGGCGGCGTCTGCTTCGCTGAGAGCGCCTTTTGCCACGGCACGCTGCAAGCCGAAGCGCCCGCCGGCGATGAGGTCCCGTAGTCCCTCGCGAACCTGGTCTTTCGGGTCATAGGAGCAAACCTCGAGTCCGCTGACCGCCAAGACCTGTGCGATGGCGCCGCCCATGACACCTGCGCCGAGAATGGTGACGCGTTCAATTTTCATCATGTCCGAAGGTACCAACCGCCAGAGACGTTGAGCATCTCCCCAGTGATGAACGACGCCTGTTCGGAAACGAGAAAGGAGACCGCATTCGCGATGTCGACGGGTGTCCCATGTTTGCGTAACGGCGTCTCACCCAAGACTGACTCGAGGAGTTCCGGCCGTGCGTCGATGAAGCGGGTGCCCTTGATGATGCCCATAGTGACCGCATTGACCCGGATGCCATAGGGCCCACCCTCGATAGCGAGGCCAGCGGTGAGGGCGTGGAGGCCACCCTTGGCCACCGCGTAGGGCGCCTCATTGCCACCGCCTCCGATGTACGGCGCTACCGATGAGATGTTGACGATATTGCCGTATCCTGCCTCGCGCATTGCGGGCATGGTCCGGCGGCAGAGGTACCAACATGCCGTGAGGTTCACGTCGATCCCGCGGTCCCAATCGGCGGGGTCGTAGTCCCAGATCTTTCCGGTGACGTTGACCGCAGCGTTGTTCACCAGGATGTCGACGTGACCGAGCCGCTCGGCGACCTCGGCCAGCACCGTGTCGACCCGGTCGCGGTCAGCGACATCGAGCGTGAGCCCGAGCACCTCGGCTCCGGTTTCGGAGCGGAGTTTCTCGGCAACCTCAATCGTGCGCCGTTCATGGCTGTCGGTCACGACGACCGCGGCGCCGTCGGTCGCGAGGCGCCTCGCGATGGCCTGGCCTATACCAATACCAGCTGCTCCCGTAACGAGTGCGACATGGCCGGTCAACGTCGTCATAGCGAATCCTCTTCTCGGCGTCGGTCAGGATCTGGTACCAGTCAGGATGACCAAGATGGATCGTGTGGGCCCGGAACGAAACGCATGTCGACAACGTCGGTCTCCTCGATGCCGAACTCCGATAGCGCGTGGCTGATGCCGTCGGGCCAGCGGGAACTCGTGGCTGGAGCGATCCCGATCGGAACCCGCAGTGAGTCGACGCCGATCACACCCCGCCGTTGAACATGCGAGTCGTCGAGGACTTCTGTCGGTCGACGGACAGGAGCCCAGGGCACGTCAACGCTCTCGAGTACCGCTTCCCAGGCACCTTGTGTCCGCGTAGCGAACGTGCCCTGCAGAATCGGCGCGATCATCGGCGCTGCCGCGACGCGAGTCTCGGTCGTATAGCCGGCCAAGTCGGGAAGGCCCAGCGCAGACATCAGGTTTACCCAGAATGGATCCTCTCCCACGCCGATACCCAGCGCGATTGCACCTCCATCGGCGGTTCGATAAACACCGTAGCCAGGATCGCGCTCGACGCCGTCTCCCGCCGTCCGTTGCTGTTCCAGCCCGACCGTGAGCTCCACGAGGTTGGCGAGCACCGCAGCGTCCAACATGGCGATGTCGAGTGCGACGCCGCTGCCTCCCTGCTCGAGCGCTCGAAGCGCGCCGAGAATGCCGACAACCCCCAACATCGCACTCAACGCACCGGCAACTGGCGACGGCCGCGTGCCGATCACCGTTGGTCGATGCGGCTCCGATCTCGCCGAGCGCATCCTGGGCTCCGCCGGTACCGAGCGTGTTTGCGAGTTGGCCCACCAACGCCGCGAAACAAATGTCGTGTGCCGGATGGTTACGGCGAGGCCCGTCCTGACCGTATGCAGACAGCGAGCAGTAGATGAGGTCGGCGTTCCACTGGTGCACAGCGCCGAATCCGAGGCCGAGGCGATCCAGTACCCCGGGACGGAAACCCTCGACCAAGACGTCGGAGGCTTCGAGGAGACGGCGCATGGTTCGGCGACCCTCATCAGACTTGAGGTTCAGCTCGACCACGAGCTTCCCCGCGTTGATGATCGAATAGAAGGGAAGCGACTGCGACGGATCGCCCCCGGGCCGCTCGACCCGAATGACACGTGCTCCCATCTGGAGGAGTGTCTGCGTCGCAAGCGGTCCGGGCACATGCGATGAAAAATCGACCACGGTGACACCGGCCAGTGGCATTGGATTGTTCATTGCATGTGCCCGACTACCGCCGCAAACCGTTGCGCGCGTTCGCGCAACTCGTACTTGAGCACCTTGCCCAGCACGCTTCTCGGCAACTCGTCGACGAAGACGACTGCTATTGGGCGCTTGTACCGGGCAAGGCAATCATCGAGATGCGCCAAGACGTCTGCTTCGGTCGCGTTCGATCCTTCGCTGCGGACAACGAAGGCAACGGGCGATTCGCCCATAACCTTATCGGGCGCTCCGACCACAGCCACCTCCGAAACCCCTGGATGGGTATGGATTGCATTCTCGACCTCGGCTGGGTAGACGTTCTCTCCGCCGCGGATGATCATGTCCCGACGGCGGTCCCGCAACCAGACGTACCCGTCGGCATCGATGACGGCAATGTCGCCGGTACGGATCCAGCCATCGACGAGCGTCTCGGCGGTCGAGATGGGGTCGTTCAGATACCCGACCATCGTGGTGGGACCACGCACCCACAGCTCGCCGTCGGATCCGGATGGCAGAGCATGGCCTTCGGCGTCGCGCACGGAAACCTCATCGACACAAGCGATGGGTCGACCGATCGAGCCCAGGCGTGTGGCGTGTTCTTCTTCGAGGAGGCACGTTCCGCCCGTGTTCAATTCGGACTGGCCATAGGAGTGATACCACTTGACCGTCGGTCCGAATGCCTCACGCGAAGCCGAGATGATGGCCGGATCGCTGTGCGCGGCCCCATAGATCACGCGCCGGACCGAACTGATGTCGTGACCGACCAGGGTATCGGGGCGCAGTTGCAGCAGGGCGAAGACCAGTGGCAGGCCCGGGAAGTTCGTCACTTTGAACCGCTCGACGTCCTCGAGTGTTGATTCGATGGAGAAGGCTTGATCGCGCATGACCACTGATCCGCCATTGGCGATCACTGCAAACACCGTGGCATGTGCGCCGACATGAAAGAGGTTTCCGGCAATCGAACGGTCCTCCGTGCCCAGGCTCCAGATGTCACTCCACGCACGCATTGCGGCGACGGTCGATCCGTGGGTATGGACTGCGCCTTTGGGGACGCCGGTCGTCCCCGATGTGTACCAAACGATTTGGGGGTCATCGGGACTGACCTTCAACAGTGGATCCGAGCCGTGAAGCTGCTCGAGACGAACGACGACTTCGTCATAGCCAGCTTCGTCGGCCGGTTCGCCAGCAGGGGAGCGGCTTCGTCGCCCGTCGGGATGACGAGCACGACACGAGGCGGTTTCCCGGCGATGCCGATCGCTTCTCGAAGACCCCGAAGCTGATGCGGCGAAACCATCGCAAGCGCCGGGTAAAAATTGGCAATCTGGTGAGCGATTTCGGGCGGGCGGTGTTTGGTGTTGACCACCGTCAACGCCGTTCCCGCCTTGGCAGCGGCGTAGTAGGCAACGACCTGTTCGGCGGCATTGTCCATCATGACGAGGACGTGTTCACCGGGTTGGACGCCGTGACTCAGGATCTCGGCTGCGAGCGCACCCGACAGTCGATCGAGATCCGAGTGCGAAAAGGACCGTCCGCGACACAGGATCGCCGGGAGCGACCCATAGAGACGAGCCGTTCGACGTGTGACGTCGGCAACGGTTCGGATGCCATCGAGGACCACCTCACCAGTGCCGTTCGCATTTCCCACGCTGGTTGGCCCCCCTCATCTTGCCTGGTGGTATCGGCGCGGTCATCAGCCACCGGCGGAGGAGCCAAGCCTGAATGCTAGGTTCCTCGCCCGCTCCACGTTCCATTTCAGGCGGTTGATCAGCGTGCACGTTAGCCGCAAGCTTTCGCAGACTCGGAGGTCTCCGTGACACAGCTCTTTGATCTGACGGGGCGTGTTGCTGTCATCACCGGAGGAAACCGCGGTATCGGGCTGGCCATCGGCGAGGCATTGGCGTCGGCCGGCTCCGCAGTCGCAATTTGGGCCCGCAACGTTGACCTGAGTGAGCAGGCTGCCGAACAAATCCGTGTGCACGGCACGACGGTGAGTGTGCATCCGTGCGACGTCGGCAATGAAGACGACGTCGCAGCTGCCATGGAGAGCACGCTTGGCGCACACGGCCGTATCGACTCCGCGTTCGTCAACGCAGGCGTTGGTCAACAACGCATTGCCTTTCACGAGTTGCCGTTGGCCGAGTGGCGACGCGTCCTCGGCATCAATCTCGACGGCGCCTTCCTGACGATGCGGGCAGTGAGCGCGCACATGATCGAACGTGGCGGCGGGGGATCGATGGTCGTGCTCAGCAGCGTCTCGGCACACTTCGGCCAACCGCAGGGTGAGAGCTACAGCGCGTCAAAGGCGGCGCTGGGTGCCCTGACGCGCTCGACTGCGGTCGAACTTGCCCGCCATGGCGTGCGGGTCAATGCGCTCCTTCCGGGCTGGACCGAGACGGATCTCACCGAAACAACCTTTGCGAACCCGACGTTCGTCGACCGCGTCGGGAAGCGGATTCCGCTTCGTCGGTGGGGCAAGCCGTCCGAGCTCGGTGGCATCGCGATTTATCTTGCGAGCGATGCTTCCTCATATCACACCGGCGACACGCTTGTCATCGACGGCGGATTCTCCGTCTTCTAGCCGTCGAGCTTCAAGACCTTCAGCGCGTTCTCACGAAGGAACTTCGGCCAGACCTCGCTCTTGAACGGCACATTCGGCAACTCGGTGAAAATTCGCTCGAGTGAAAGTCCGAACGGGAAGTAGCCCGCGTAGATGATCTTGTCAGCGCCTCGGGTGTTGGCGTAGTCGATGATGTCCTTCGGGTAGTACTTCGGAGCGAATGCCGACGTGGAGTAGTACAGGTTTGGCCACTTCAGCATGAGCTTGACGGCAAGATCGGTCCACGGCTCACAGCCGTGGCGGGTGACAACCGTCAGTTCCGGGAAGTACCAGCACACCTCGTCGAGCAATTCGACGTGTTGGCATGCAGCGGGAAAGCGCGGGCCAGGTACTCCCGCGCAGATGAACACCGCAATTCCCAGCTCCGCACACTTCGCATACGTCGGATACCAACGCTTGTCGTTGATCGGGATTTGGGGCAGGCATCCGGCCGGGAACAAGCCAACCGCCCGTACGCCGTAGGTTTCGTACTTCCGAACGATGTCCTCGACCCCGGGCATTCCGTCGTTGCCGTCCGCCGACATCGACGCAACGAACCGATCGGGAAAATGCTTGAGCGCCTTCTGCCCTGCCTCGTCGTCGACGCCGATCAATCCCTTCTCGATTCCGAAACGGTCCATCTCGGTGAGGGTGAGCGCCACCCGGTCGGCGTCCTCGTCGATCGCGCCCGGCACGTCCTTGAACATGTACTCAACCGGAAAGGTGAATTCCTCGAGGCTTTCGCGATCGCGCGTTTGCTTCCGAATGAACTCGTACTGCGCTCGCACGTCCACAGCCTTGAAGCCGATCATCGTGTCGATCACGCCGACATCAGTGGGGAAGGTCATCGTTCGCTCCCGACGGTCCGCTGTCCGGTAGTCATGCTGCCCGCACGGTCAGCGCGGCGGTGTTGTCGCGCATGATCGCCTTGATCACCGTGTCGTCGAGGCCCTTGATCTCGGCCAGGTAGTCCAGCGGTGCTTGGAGTCCCTCGGCATGTGGCCAGTCCGATCCGAAGAGAATCCGTTCGGCGGGGAACACCTCGAGCAGCTCCTCGGCGCTGTCCTCCCAGAATGGAGCAACCGACACCTGTTCGATGAACTGCGCCACCGGGTCGCGCTGCCAGTAACCCGGGTTTTGGGCGCGGGCCTTCTTCATGGATTTGAGAAAACCCGGGACCCAGGACGCGCCGTTCTCGATCGAAGCGAAACGCAAACGCGGGAATCGGTCGAACAAGCCGTTGCACGCGATCGAGGCGAAGAAGTCGAACACGGGGCGGTTACGCGACACCATCGTCTGGAACGGCCGCATGCGGAACGCTTCCATGCCAGGCTCGGTCGGCTCCCAGTGGTCGGCGAACATCGTGTAACCATCATCACCGGCGTGGACAGACACTGTGAGTCCCGCCTCCTCCACCCGTGCCCAGTACGGGTCGAACATCGCATCGGCGGGAGACCGGTTGCCGAAAGGCGTGGGAACCGGCGCCTGACGGATGTAGATGATCCGCGCGTCGCGTTCGAGGAGCCAATCCAACTCGGTCAAGGCTGCGTCGAGGTCGGCAAGCGTTACAGCCGGCACTGCGAAGAGCCTGTCGTGATAGTTGAAGCTCCAATCGTCGTGCAGCCAGCGGTTGAACGCGCGCAACGCAGCGACAAGGGCGGGAGGATCGTGACGCAGCGCCTCCTCCACCCCGACGCCAAGCGTCGGGTACATCCACGCGGCCTCGAGATGTTGTTCGTCCATTATCCGTACGCGTGCCGCTGGGTCTCGGTAGCCGGGATTGATCGGCTCGAGATCGCCAAAGGCCGCCACGATGTTCTGATCGGAGGGATTCTCACCGCGGAAGAAGTCGTAGAGACAGCCCGGCTTGGCGACCGGATCGAACAACGGATTCGGAATGAACCGATGGATGGCGCCCGCCACCAGTAGCCGTTTGCGGCCATTGATCTCCGCCCACTGCACGGTTCGCTTCGCCATCGACTTCTCGATGTGGCGTGTATAGGCGTCCGGCGCCTCGTAGTAGTGGTTGTCGGCATCGAATGCGGCGTATTCCAGCATGTGGACTCCCAGTGGGGACGGTGGGACGGTCGACAAACCGCAGCGAAGGTCTGACGGGCCTACGGACCGTTGGGTCGTGATCCTAAGAAACAGCGACAGGACTTGTCGAGTGTCACATGCTCCCTTGTCTCGCGAACACCTACTGCCTAGACTGTGACTGTCGTCACTTCCTCGACGTGGTGACGCACGTTCGATTCCCCCTCCCCTGACTGCGTTCAGCGACGTCCCCCTTGTCTCCTGTCCGCCGATTTCGCCACGTCCACTACAGAATCGACTGTCGAAGGAGCACGGATGAACCGGAATTCGAACGCCTCGCGCGCCCGGCGAGGACTGAGAACAACGCTGGTACTGGGGGCAGCGCTTGCCGTCACGGCGGCAACGATGGGCTCGGCCGTAGCGCGCTCGGATGCGACCGAACCCAAGAGCGACAAGGCCAAAACCGGGAAAGCGAAGATCAAGTACGGCCAGGGCATCGACGACAAGACGATCACCTTCGGCACGAGTACGCCGACCTCCGGTGCGTTCTCCTTCGTAGGAGGCGAGTTGATCGGCACGATGAACGCCTTCGCGGAGCACGCGAACGAAACCGGTGGGATAGCAGGCCGGGAGCTGAAAATCATCGCATACGACAACCCGGCGATGGAGGCCGCGAAGGACCTCGCCAACCTGCAACGTCTCTGGGAACGGGACAAGGTGCTCGGCATCTACAGCTTCCTCACGGACTCCTACGTTCCCTATTTGACCAAGAACAAGATCCCAGCCTTCACCCTCGGGCTCACCGGCGCGCCATTCGCCAAGCAGAACCCGACGGTGTTCCCGATCAACGGCAACTACATCCACTTCAACCAAGAGTTCGTCTACGCGATCATGAAAATCTTCAAGTACAAGCCCAAGACCGTCGCGATCCAATACGACACGACGCTCCTTCCAGGTGGTCAGTACCTGAGCGACTTCAAGAGCACGTGGAAGGATTACGGCGTCAAGGTTGTCTCGACCGACGTCGTGAACTTCACCGACGACTGCACCACCAAGGTCCAGAAGTGGCGGTCTCTCAACGTTGACTGGGTCCAGTTCATGGGGGTGGGCTACATCTCGTGCCTTCCGGCAATGACCCGGATCGGCTGGAAGCCCAAGGTCGGGATGGACGCGTGGGGTACGAGCCTTGGACCGCTCGCCACGATGATGGGACCCATCATCGACGGAATGGTCACGGCCTGGGAAGGCAACCGAATGAGTGACGGAAAGCCCGAAGGCATGAATCCCGAGATCGAAGAGGCCAGGGACGCCATCGCCAAGTACTCCCCGGAGATCAACACGGTCGATCACCTCGACTCACCGATCGTTCGCTCAACCTGGGTTGCGATGAGCATGGTGCGCAAATGGGCGGAGGAGAAGGGCCGCACAGACTTCACGCCCGCAAGCCTGGTCAAGTGGGTGCAGGCCCGGAAGAACTACAAGTCCGGCGTCGACCCGATCATCTTGAGCCTGGCAAGTGGATGCAAGCAGGGAACCGGAAGTCTCGCACTCGGACGTTGGCATTGGGATGACGCCAAGAAGATGGCTGTTCGGGACCCCGAGACGAAGTTCATCGGACCCCACAACACGCCCTTCATTTTCAAGCAGCAGAAGAAGGACCCCTGTTACGTCTCCAAGCGCGCCGCGCAGACTGCCGGACGCTAACGACGAGTACAGCGAAGGATCGTGGCTCCCGGCCCGGCGCTGGGAGCCACGATCCAACTTCATGACCGGCAGCGAATGACCGGAATCGAACCACCGGCGGGGGAGGGCGGTAAAGGCGCGCTCGCGAAATCTCGCAACATGACGCTTGTCACCCTGGCCAGCCTGGACTTACATTGTGGCCGACGTCACGGTTGTTGTTACCCATGTCTCATCAGCATCGGCGTCAGACCTTGAAATGTTGTCCGACGCCGCGGCCGTCGCGCCGCGAGCGCAACCCCATCGAGGACGCTGCATGCCTACGGGACCTAACTATCGGAATGTAACGACATTTACCAGGAAACGGCCTCGCCGGCTTGTTTCGTCAGTCTGCATAGCGATCGTGATCGCATTCGTCGCCACAGCTTGTTCGACAGCAACGCAGTCCAACGCAATGTCGAATGGCACAACCGCGCAATCCAAGTCAGCCAAGGTCACCTACGGCCAGGGCATCGATGACAAGACGATCAAAATCGGTATCAGTGCTCCACTCGCAGGCGCTTTCGCGTTTGCCGGCGACGAGCTCGTCGGAACCATGAAGGCGTATGCGAGCTACGCCAACGAGCACGGCGGGATCGGTGGCCGCAAGCTCGAGATCATTGCCTACGACAACGGCGCCATCGAGCCCGCCAAAGACCTCGCAAACGTACAACGCCTCTGGTCCCAGGACAAGGTCCTGGCGGTCTACGGGCTGTTCCTCGATTCCTACGCCGGGTATGTCCGAAGCAAGAAGATCCCCGCGTACACGTTGGGCCTGTCAGGTCCGCCCTTCGCGAAGCAGAACCCGACGATTTTCCCGATCAACGGGAACTTCATCCACTTCAACCAAGAGTTCGTCTACGCGATCATGAAGATCTTCAAGTACAAGCCCAAGACCGTCGCAATCCAATACGACACCTTCCTGGACCCCGCAACGGACTACGTCGGTGATTTCAAGAAGACCTGGAAGGATCACGGCGTCAAGGTTGTCTCAACCGACGTCGTCAACCTCACCGACAACTGCGCGACGAAGATCCAGAAGTGGCGCTCGCTGAATGTCGACTGGGTCCAGTTCATGGGGCTCGGCTACATCCCGTGCCTCCCCGCGATGGGCGCTATCGGTTGGAAGCCCAAGGTCGGGATGGACGCGTGGGCAACCAGCGTCGGCGGACTTGCGTCGATGATGGGTGCGACCGTCGACGGGCTCGTCACCGCATGGGAAGGCAACCGCCTCACCGACGGTGAGCCCGACGGCATGACCCCGGAGATCAAAGAGCTCCAAGAAGCGATCAAGCAGTACGCACCCAAGCTCAACACCGTCGACCACCTCGACTCACCGGTCGTGCGCTCGGTCTGGGTGATGCTCGGCATGATCCGCGACTGGGCCGAGCAGAAGGGCCGCACCGATTTCAGCCCCGCAAGCCTGGTGAAGTGGACACAGGGACTCAAGAACTACAAGAGCGGTATCGACCCGCCGATCCTGAACCTGTCGCCGAGCTGCAAGCAGGGTACGGGGAGCCTTGCTCTCGGTCGTTGGAAGTACGACGACAAGACGAAGCTTGCAACCCGGGACCCCGAGACGAAGTTCATCGGGCCCCACAACACACCGTTTATTTTCAAGCAGCAGAAGAAGGACCCGTGCTACGTCGCAAAGCGTGCGACGAAGGACTCCGCGGGTTGAGGCAGGCGTGACGGGTCCGGTATTTCTCCGGACCCGATCGAGTCGTGGTCGTCCGCGCGTGAGCGCGGACGACCACACCCGATACAGGGGGGCGTGACGTGTCGACATACCTCAACGGCATTGCGACCGGAGTTGCGATCGGCGGCAGCATTGCGCTGCTCGCGCTCGGGATCTCGTTGGTGTTCTCGACAACCGGTGTACTCAATCTCGCCCAGGCGGGATTCGCCATGGTGGCGGCCTACTTCGCGGCGTGGTTCGTCAACGAGCACGGTTGGGCCCTGTGGCCTGCCTGCATCGTCGCCGTCATGATCTCTGCATTCCTGGGTTTTGTCATCGACGTCTTGGCAATGCGCCGACTGCAAAGCGCTTCGGGCCCCGCGCGGTTCATCGCGAGCCTCGGGATCCTCTCGCTGATGACGGGGCTCGTCCAGCTCTATTTTGGTTCCCAACCCGAGGCGCTCCCTCCGCTGTTTCCGGGTCAAGGATTCACGATCGGCGACGTGACCGTGCCGTCCCAGCACATTGCGATCATTGTCACAGCGGTGGTGTTGGGAACCGCATTGATGGTCTTTCTGCACAAGACCCGAACTGGCCTCGCGATCCGTGCGGTGTCGCAGGATCGCACCGTTGCGCGTTTGATGGGTGTGCGCTACCAGCGCATCAGCGCCTTGAACTGGACCATCGCCGCCGGTCTTGCCGGTGTTGCCGGAGTCCTCATTGCACCGCTGACGCTTCTCACGACCGGGACGTTCACCCTCTACATCCTCACGGCCCTTGCGGCAACGCTCTTCGGGGGAGTCTCGGGTCTGGTCGGGGCCTTCGTCGGTGGCTTCGCGATCGGTGGTACCCAGGGTTGGTTCACGACGTACTACCAAAAGGCCGGCGGTAACGAACTTGCTGTCCTTCTGGTTGTGCTGGTGCTGCTTGCCGTGCGCCGCAATTGGCCGAAGGACCTCACGATCACTGCGGCGACCGCCGGAAGCGCCGGTACCCGGTTCTTCTGGATCGCACGTGCGATCTTCGCGATCTCCCTGTTCCTTGCCGTCGAAAATGCCGTACGCGTCGACTTTTGGGCCACCATCGGTACCACTGCGGCGGTGTACGGGATGGCGACCCTCGGTTTGGTCGTGCTCACGGGTTGGGCTGCCCAAGTGTCGCTGATGCAAGGCGCCCTCATGGGTTTGTCCGGCATGATGATGGCCGCCGTGTGGGACAAGACTGCGCTGCCGTTGCCGATCGCTGCAATGGTCGGCATTGCCACTGCGATGGCGGCGAGCATGCTGGTTGCGCTCGCGTCTTCGCGCCTCAAAGGCCTACAGGTCGGCATCCTCACCTTGGTCGTGGCGGGAGGAATTTCCGCATGGCTCTTGCAGCTTCCTTTCTTTCCCGTCCAGATGTTCCGACCGAGCTACCTCGAATCGGATCGGAACCTCTTCATCTTCAGCGCGGTGGCGTTCATGCTCTGCCTGCTCGTCGTGCGGAACCTCCGTATCAGCGTCTGGGGAAAACGCCTCAGCGCTGTGCGCCAGTCGCGATCCGCAGCGGGCCACTTTCGGTGTCAGTCTGCGCCAGGTTGACATGATCGGCTTTACCGTTGCCGGTTTCACTGCCGGCGTTGCAGGTTGCGTGTTCGTCGTGCTCCTGCAAGCGACCTCCGGTTTGACCTTCTCCGCCGGTTTGTCGATTGCACTGCTGCTCTATGCCGTGGCCAGCGGGACGAATTCGCTGGCGGGTCCGGTCATCGCGGGTTTGGTCTTCGCCTTCCTTCCGCAGGTGCTCACGACATCGCAGGACGGGATCTCGGCATTGCCGGACATCCTTGCCGGCGTCCTGGTCACGTCGATGATGCTCTTCCGGCCCGGTGGCCTCGCCACACTGCTCAACCGTCCACGGGCGGTCATTCTTGATCACGCAACGGATGCCATCGACACTCCGAGGTCGGTGCAGGCAGCATGAGTCGCACCAACCGTCACGAGGCCGCCAAGAAGCTGCGCACATCCGACACGACACCTGAGGACCGAATTGGGGACTCCGCGGCGAAGGGATCGACGGGGTACGCGAAAGAGGGCCAGAGCATGACCGTGAACGAAACCGTGGCGCCCGACGCAACCATCGAGCCGGTTCAGGAAACGCCGCCCGTCCGGGTCCTGCGCACCGGCGGTGCCAAGCATCTTGGAGGGTCATGAGCTCTCCGTCAGTTTCGGTGGCCTCGCCGCGAACAATGGTGTCTCTCTCGCTGTGCGCGCCAACCTGGTGACCGGCCTCATCGGACCCAACGGCGCCGGTAAGACAACCTGCTTCAACGTGCTGACCGGAGCGCTCGTGCCACACGCTGGTCGTGTGATGGTTGAGGGCGTCGAGACGACGGGCGAGGGTGCGCGACACATGGCGCATCGCGGTGTCGCACGGACCTTCCAGAATCTCGAGCTGTTCGAGGATCTCACGGTGCGCGAGAACGTTGAGCTCGGCGCGACACGTTTCGCCGATTACGGCGTCCTGGCGGGGATACTCCGGACGCCCCGGGCTCGTCGCCAGGATCGCTACATCTACCAGCGTGCCGAGGAAGCCTTGGAGTTCGTCGGGATCGCAGCAATTGCCGACGTCAACGTTGCCGACCTTCCGTACGGCCTCCGCCGTCGCACCGAGATCGCACGCGCGTTGGCCCTCGGGCCACGCGTCTTGTTGCTTGACGAGCCGACAGCAGGGATGGATCCAGTAGAGACAAGCCAAATCGGCGAATTGCTCACACGAATCGTCGAAGATCTCGAAACGCCCGTGCTCCTGGTCGAGCACGACATGTCCTTGGTGCAGGGATATGTCGACTACGTGTACGTCCTTGAATTCGGTCAGATAATCGCCCAGGGAACACCCGTCGAGGTCCTCCGCCACGAAGACGTCATCCGCGCCTACTTTGGCGCTACGCCGACGCGTTAGGGAACGGCCATGCTCGAGCTCAGGGAAATTCACGCAGGCTATGGCCTCGGCGAAGTCTTGGTTGGTGTCAACCTCGTTGTTCCGAACGGTCACACCGTCGCACTTCTGGGGCGCAACGGCGCGGGGAAGACCACCACGCTTCGTGTCGCCTCCGGGCTGCTCAATCCGACACACGGACAGGTGTTCCTCGACGGTGAGCTGATCAACGGGCGATCGCCCGAAGACATCGCACGCCGTGGCGTTGCTCATGTCCCGGAGGGCCGAGGCGTCCTCAAGAACATGAGTGTTCTCGAGAACCTTCAGATGGGGGGCTATGCCTCGGGCTCGCCATTGCGGCGCATGGCTGGACGCATCGAGATGGCCTGCTCGCGGTTTCCGGTCCTCGAAGCTCGGATGGGCCAGGACGCCGGTTCGCTGTCGGGCGGTGAACAACAGATGTTGGTGATCGCCCGGGCGCTGATGTCGCAGCCTCGGGTGTTGTTGATCGACGAACCGTCGCTCGGTTTGGCGCCGATCATCGTCGCTGAACTCTACCGACTGCTCCGTCAACTCCACGATGACGGTCTGACCATCCTGCTCGTGGAGCAGTACGTGAGCCTGGCCCTTGAAACGGCGACATCGGGCTACGTGCTCGGTAAGGGCCACGTGGTCATGAGCGGCACCTCCGCCGAGCTCGCTGAAGGCGATCGCTTGTCGGACGCATACCTCAGCCTCTAGGCCAGATTCTGCCCGCGGCGCAGACCTTAGGGTCTTCCACCGCAGGCTCACGGCCTCAGGCCAGATACAGTTTTCCGCCGGCGCTCGAGCAGATCTGTCGACGTACCCGGTCATGACTGCTCGGCAATTCAAGGGAGACCCGATGAACATCTCGATGGTGCTGGATATGGCGGCCGACGGAATGGGCGAACGCCGCGCCATCGGTAACGTGACCTACGCAGAAGTGCGTCATCGTGCACGTGGCGTTGCCGGACGCCTGCAGAACGCTGCCGAACAGAATCGGGCACTCGCAACGCTCTCGCCGAACGGTACGTACCTGCCGGTGGCGATGTTCGGTGCGGCCTATGCCGGGGTGAGCTATGCCCCCCTCAACTTTCGACTTCCCGAGACGGCGCGCGCCGAACTGTTGGAACGTCTCCAACCGGCGGAAGTCTTCGACGAGCGTTGGCTGGAAGAGGCGAGTGAGTACGAGTTGCAGCCTGTCGACGACTCTTCACTGCCCGCGGTGTTGCTGTTCACCTCCGGCACCTCGGCAGCACCGAAAGCCGCCGTGCTGCACCACGAGAACCTCTCCGCGTACATCTTCAACACCTTGGAGTTCGGCTCAGCTCCCGAATCCGACGCAACACTTCTTGCCGTACCGCCGTTTCACATCGCAGGTGTTGCCGCAGTGTTGTCGTCGACCTACGTCGGTCGGCGCCTGGTCCCAATGGCCCGGTTCGACGCCGAAGAGTGGTTGCGCCTCGCGAACGAGGAGAAGATCACCCACGCGTTCGTCGTCCCGACAATGTTGGCCCGGATCGTGACGGTCTTGGAGACTGATCCTTCGTTGCAGCCTCCCGCGTTGCGTTCGTTGGCCTATGGCGGTGCACGCATGCCATTGCCGTTGCTTGAGCGAGCGCTCGAACTGTTTCCGGATGTCGGATTCGTCAACGCCTACGGACTGACGGAGACCGCGTCAACGGTGTCCGTGCTCGGGCCGGCGGATCACCGCGATGCCTTCGAGTCCGACGACCCGTTGTTGCGCCGTCGTCTCGAATCCTGTGGAAGACCTGTACCCGGCGTCGAATTTCGGATCGTCGACGGCGAGCTGTGGATCCGAGGTTCACAGGTGGGCGGCGGCTACGTCGGTTCCGACAGCCTCGTCGACGCCGACGGATGGCTTCACACCGGTGACCAGGCAACGATCGATGACGAGGGATATGTGTTCATCGCAGGACGCGGCGACGACATGATCATTCGCGGCGGCGAAAACATCAGTCCCTCCGAGGTCGAAGACGTGATCCTTCGCCACCCCAACGTCTCGGCAATCGCCGTTGTCGGAATACCTGACATCGAGTGGGGCGAGAAATTGGCTGCAATGATCGTGCTCGAGATCAGCCCGGTTGACGCCGAGAGCGAACTCGACGAGATCCGCGCCTGGGCACACGCACAACTTGGCGGTATCAAGACCCCTGAGATACTTGTCGCAGCCGAGGACCTCCCGACAACGCCGACCGGGAAGATCCTTCGGCGGATCGTCAAGGAACAGATTGCAGCTCGATGATGTGACCCGCGCTTGGGCGTCATCGGGCGGAATGTGGCTCACGGGGCACCCGAATGACGCGCCTCTCCTGCTCGACCGACCGGTCATCGAGCGTCTCGCAACGGCTGCTGCACAGGTCGAGCACTATGGCGGCGTGCCCGTCGATCTCCATGCTGTGATTTCCGGGCGTGCCTGCGCCTACGGACTTGTGCGCCAGGGACGCGTGTCGACCAACGGCACATGCCGTCTCCTTCGAGCACGTGACGGCTGGTTCGCGCTGAACCTCGCACGCGACTCGGACCTTGAAGCGATACCAGCCCTGTTCTGCTCGACAGCTGGCGCCGCAGGTGATCCCATTTATGATCCCGATTCGCCATGGGAGTTGATGGAGAACCTCGCCGGTAGCACGTCAGCGGCAGCGATTGTCGGGCAAGCACGGCTCCTGGGGATACCCGCTTCGGTATTGGGTGAGGCAGCCTTGGGTCCGAGCGACCCAGCGCATGTCCCATGGCATGTCGTCCGCCATGGTGCCCGTGGGGGATCCAACACGCCCGTGGTTGTCGACTTCTCCGCGCTCTGGGCAGGACCGCTGTGCGCTTCGCTCCTGGGACGCGCCGGTGCGAACGTGGTCAAGGTCGAGAGTACGCGCCGCCCTGATCCAATGCGATCAGGACCGCGTTCGTTCTACGACTCCTTGCATGCGGGCCACGATCTCGCAACCTTCGACTTCTCCGACGCACGCGATCTCGCCCGCTTGCATGAACTCGTGGCAACGGCCGACATCGTGATCGAGGCCAGCAGGCCACGCGCCCTCAAACAGCTCGGTCTCGAACCCGAACGTTTCCTGCCGGCCGTAGCAGGAAGAACCTGGATCTCGATCACCGGCTATGGGCGAACCGGTTCCCGTGCAGGGCACGTCGCACTCGGTGACGATGCCGCGATTTCCGGTGGCCTCGTCGCGTATGACCAACACGCTGAGCCCGTGTTCTGCGCCGACGCCATCGCAGATCCGCTCACCGGTGTCAACGCTGCGGCCGTAGCTCTGCAGTCGATCGCCGAGGGCGGAGGTTGTCTGATCGACATTTCGATGAATGGTGTCGCCGCGTATCACGCAGGACCACGACCTGGACCCGCTCACATGGCCACGGTCCGTCAACGCCCCGACCGTGGCAACGACGAATGGTACGTCGCACTTGCAGCAGGCGATGTCCGGGTTGCTCCGCCTTCGGTACCGCTGGCGGCATGACGCTCCTGCTCAAGGACGTCGAGCTGGAGGGCACCCGGGTGGACATCGCCGTCGATGCCGGAACGATCAGCGAAATCGGTGCAATCAGCGTGACCGGTTCGTGGCGGAACTGCATCGAGAGCCCAAACCGTCCTGGATGGCCGTGGGTGCACGATCCTGCCCGGTCTGCACGACCACCACGTACACCTCCGTGCGTCTGCAGCTCGGGGCGCTTCGCTTGACCTACGCGAAGTGACCGACCTTTCATCGTTGACGACGGCATTGCGGCACGCAAGGGCGACTCGGGCCCAAGACCTCGGCGCGTGGATCCGCGCAGTCGGCTACCACCAGGCGACCGCCGGACCGATCGACCGATATGCACTCGACGCGGCAGTGCCCGACCGACCTGTACGCGTCCAACAACACACGGGCGAGGCCTGGGTACTGAACTCGATGGCACTGCGCACCGTGGGAATCGATGACACTTCGGTGCGTGGCAGCTCACTCCCCGAAGGTGTTGCCTGCGACGACGACGGACAACCGACCGGATGGCTATGGCGCCTCGACAAGTGGCTCGGCGCTAGGGTGCCAGGCGTCGAACTGGATCTTGATGCTCTCAGCATGAACGCTGCACGTCTCGGGATCACCGGTTTTACCGATGCGACCGTGGACCGGAGCGAGCAAGACGCGTGCGACCTCGTGGCGTCAATCCTCGATCGTTCCGTGCGCCAGCGCCTCCATCTCATGTGTCCGATCGACGTCACACCTCCTCGACATGAGCGCGTGACACACGGTCCGGTCAAGGTCATGCTGGATGATGTTGATCCGCCGAGCGTGCAAACGCTGAGCCGCCACGTTCGCGAACGCCCACGCAGTGGGTCGGTCGGTGGCGATTCACTGCGTGACCTTGTCACAACTCGCGATCGCTACCGAGGCTCTGGGTCAAGCGGCGGCGGTTGGTCCCACACGATCCGGGCCTGCCGACAGAATCGAGCACGGCGCGGTCATCCCGCCAGCGTTTTACCCCGAACTGCGATCGTTGAACGTGATCGTGGTGACCCAACCGGCGTTTATTGCCGCGCGAGGCACCGAGTACCTGCGCGACGTACCGCCCTCCGAACAGCCCTGGCTGTATCCCGCTGCTTCGATGCTGGAGGCGGGAGTCGCGATGGCCGCGGGAAGCGACGCACCATACGGACCACTTGATCCCTGGCTCGGAATCGCGACGGCAACCGAGCGCCGGACTCGCACGGGCACCCATCTTGGTCCAGCCGAACGAGTCGGTGCCGCGAGCGCGCTCGGCTGGTATCTCGGGTATGCCGACGCTCCGGACACCCAACGCCGAGTCACCGTCGGTGCACCAGGCAGACCTCGTCGTTGTCGCTGGTACCACGAACGACCTGCTTCACGACCCGGCAGCCGAGCGGGTTCAGGCAACGGTGATTGCCGGCGAACTCGTGTGGAGGCGCAGTTGACGTTGCATCTGAAGCCACATGAACTTGTCGCCATCCTGCGCAACTCGCCAGTGAACGAAACCCTTGCCACGATTTCGGGTACATCACTGGTCGTGGTCGATCTCACGGCTCCCGGTTCGAACGAAGCCGACAATCCAGCAGTTCCAGCCCACCACATCGCAATGGTCGGCGACGCGTTGCGTGCGCTCCCGACGGTGATCATCGGCATCGTCCCAGGCCGCGATGCAGTGGTTCCGCCGCACCTTGCGGGCCTCGGGGCAGCGCATGGACACGGTGGTCGCAGCCGAAGATCTCGGCAGAGTCGAAGCGATGGTCGAGCAATTCCCACTTGCAAGTACCGCCTTGGTGCTCCTGTTGCGTGACGCCGAACGTCGTTCGATCGTCGAGGGTCTCATCGCCGAATCTGCGACGTACTCGGTCTTGCAAGCCGGTCCCGAATTCGCGCGCTGGCGAGCTGGACGAGCAATGCGGGAGGCTGCCTCGAGTACGCACCCGCGGGTCCGGGTGCGCGACATCGATGGATCCGTTTTCGTGACCCTCAGCCGCCACGAACGTCACAATGCCTTCGATGCCCAGACCCGCGACGAACTCGCTGCGGCGCTCGAACGGCTGGCAGCGCCAACGGGCGAAGCGAGCGGTCCGATCGTCCTCGATGCAGAAGGTCCGTCATTTTGCAGTGGGGGCGATCTCGACGAGTTTGGGACACGTCCCGATCCTGCGACTGCTCACTTGATCCGGTTGACCCGGAGTCCTGCTCGGCTCATGGCATTGCTCGGCCCGCGCACGACGGTGCGCCTGCATGGCGCATGTATGGGTGCCGGCATTGAGCTGGCAGCCTTTGCGGCAAGAGTAGAGGCGGCAACGGATACGGTGATCGCATTGCCGGAGCTGGGCCTGGGACTGGTGCCAGGGTCCGGCGGAACCGTCAGCATGCCTCGCCGAATCGGGCGGCAGCGGACCGCACTACTCGCATTGACGGGGATGCGGCTTGACGCACGAGCCGCCCTCGAGTGGGGCCTCGTCGACGAGATCGTCGAGGCGGACGGCAGCACAGTCGCGCCGGGCGACTAATCCGACGACGGAAGCGGTTTGGCATCCTTTTGCGGCACCGGATTGCCGTCGATGCTGAGCTCACCCGCTCCACCTTTTGTGCAGAGCAGTTCGATGCCGATTGTGTCATCGCCATAACGCTTGCCGAGCAATGTCTCTCCATCGGTCACGGTTGGCGCGTCATCCGGTCGCAGGGCGTCGGTTGCGATCATTGGGACACCGCCACAGCACAACTCCGCCGCAGCCGCGGGGGCGCGAACGATGATGATCTCGGTGTCGCTGACAACGCTCTTCCAACGCGAACCAGCCTTGAGTTCCATGCGCGCCTCCTTGATGTCCCGTCGATGCCGCCTCTTGGCGTCCCGGCGCGTAAGGCGGCCGGCCTCGTGAGGTCGGTAGCGTAGCGTTCCTCCACAGTTCGGACGGATTTCCGAACGGCGGCGGCGCTGGTCTTCGCCCCGCCACGCCGGCGAGGTCGGCGAGACACAAGACACGCCGTGACTTATATCCCGTCTTGGTGATACCCTTCGCGCCAGGGAACGCGCCGCGACGTGCTGCGCGTTGGGTGGGACCGGTGGACGCCGCCTCGCCCGACTGAACGGGGGAGTGCGCTATGGCTATTTCGGTCCACGACAAGTTGTTCATCGGTGGCGAGTGGGTCAAGCCGAATGGCTCCGACGTCATCGAAGTCATTTCTCCGCACACCGAGCAGGTCATCGCAACCGTGCCGGACGGAACGCCCGCCGATATCGATGCTGCAGTCGCTGCTGCGAGAGCCGCTCTCGAGACGGGGCCATGGTCGAAGATGGCGCCTTCCGAGCGCCTCGACATCATGGAGAAGTTCGCAGAGCTGTACTCGGCTCGCATTCCCGAAATGGCGACGCTGATCACCGAGGAAATGGGCTCGCCTTTCAGCTTCGGTCAGCTCGCTCAGGCAGCCGCCCCGTGGATGTTGCTCAACACCATGATCGGCATCGGTCGGTCGATGGACTGGGAAGAAGAGCGCACCGGCATGATGGGGCTACCCGTCATCGTTCGTCGGGAACCGGTTGGCGTCGTCGGCGCGGTCGTACCGTGGAACGTGCCCCAGCTCGTCACGATCTCGAAGCTTGCACCGGCGTTGGTGGCGGGCTGCACGATGGTCTTGAAGCCGGCGCCCGAGACCCCGCTCGACGCTATCTTGATGGCCGAGCTTCTGAGCGAGGCGGGTATTCCGCCTGGTGTGGTCAATATCGTTCCGGCCGGACGCGAGACAGGCGAACACCTCGTGCGCCACCCCGGCGTCGACAAGATTGCCTTCACGGGCTCGACGGCGGCGGGACGACGCATCGCATCGATCTGCGGCGAGCAGCTCAAGCGCTTCAGTTTGGAGCTCGGTGGCAAGTCTGCGGCAATCATCCTCGACGATGCAGATCTGACCTCCACGATGGAGGGCCTGAAGATGGCGTCGCTGATGAACAGCGGCCAGGCGTGCGTCGCGCAGACCCGCATCCTGGCAAGTCGCACACGCTATGACGAGATCGTCGACGCGTTGGCCGCCACGGTCACGGGGATGTCCCTCGGCGATCCATCTGATCCAACCACCGAGATCGGGCCGATGGCAGCCGAACGCCAGCAGGAGCGCATCGAAAAGTACATCGCACTGGGACAGGAGGAAGGCGCCCGCTTGGTGTGTGGCGGTAATGGACGCCCCGCAGGGCTTGAGACCGGCTGGTACGTGCAGCCGACGGTGTTCGCCGACGTCAACAACAACATGCGGATTGCACGCGAGGAGATCTTCGGTCCGGTTCTGGCCGTGATTCCGTATGACACCGTTGACGATGCGATCAGGATCGCGAACGACAGCGACTACGGCCTCGCCGGGTCGGTCTGGACCAGCGACAACGACCGCGGCATGGATGTCGCCCGACGCGTCCGCGCCGGAACCTACGGCATCAACCAGTACATGATGGACTTTGTTGCGCCGTTCGGTGGTTACAAGGCATCGGGTATCGGTCGGGAGTTCGGCAAGGAGGGCCTCGAGGAGTACCTCGAGCTCAAGACGATCGCACCCAATTTCACGTAGGCAGTTCCGAACGACTGGCAAGACCGATACGCAGAGCACCACGAACCACATCATGCATCTTGCGGGAACGGGGGGGTCTTGACCGCAGCCAAAACGACAGAGCGCGTGCCACTTCAGGGGTTGCGCGTCGTGGACACAACGGTCGAGTTCGGCGACCTGGCCAGTCGGTTGCTCGGGGATCTCGGAGCGTTGGTCACCAAGGTGGAACGACCTGGCGGGTCACCAACTCGCCAGGTCGCACCTCTAGGTCCAGACGGCGTGAGCCTCGCCTTCGCATACCGCAACGCCAACAAGGTCGGTCGGACGCTGCGACTCGAGGATCCTTCCGACCGTGACGCCTTTGACCAGCTCCTCTCAGAATCCGATATCTGGTTCGATTCGACCGCTCCCGGGCTGCTTGATGATCTGGGGCTCAACCCGGCGGCACTGAACGCGCGCCATCCGCACCTTGTAGCCGTGACCATCACACCGTTTGGCCATACTGGCCCCTATCGGGATTACCAGGCCACAGAGCTGACCTGTAGCGCACTCAGCGGGATGCTCTACAAGGGTGGCGTGATCGAAGAACGGCCCCTCGTTGCCCCGGGTCCGTTCTGTTCTGACGTGTCCAGTATCACCGCAGCCTTTGCGGCATTGACGGCGCGACGCCAGGCTGCGCTGACCGGTCGAGGCCAACACGTCGACCTGAGCCTTCAAGAGGCGGTTGCGCAAGTCACCGACTGGGGAATGCCCAACGGGAGCTCACTGTCGATGTTGGGCTTCGAATACCCTCGTGTTCGCGCGGGGTCAGGACCGGTCTATCCCATTTTCCCGTGCAAAGACGGGTACGTTCGCCTCATCATCCTGAGCCCTCCGGCGTGGGTAGCAATGCGCGACTGGCTTGGAAATCCCGACTGGCTCGAGGACCCTGCATTGAACGGGATGATCGGCCGCTTGATGATCGAGGATGTACTCGCAACGCTGTACAGGGAGCTGTTCGCGGACAAGACCAAGATGGAGCTGGCCCACGAAGCGCAAGCGCGGGGCATCGCGCTCACACCGGTGTTGACCATCGACGAGGCGATGAACTCCGAACATTCGCTGGCTCGGGGTTCGTTTCCGGCGACGGAGGTGTCGCCAGGAGTCGTGGGCGCACGCGCCGGTCGGCTTCTTCGCGTTCGACGGTGTCCGTTGCGGTATCCGCACTCCGGCCCCCGATGGGACCGGGTCGACGCCGGTTGTGAACAGCGACACCGGAACCACCACCAGAGCCGGTGCGACAGCCTCGGCATTGGAGCGGCCCCTCGACGGAATCCGGGCACTCGATTTCGGGATCGGCGGAGTTGGCGTCGAAGCAGGACGCATGCTGGCCGACTACGGCGCCGACGTCATCAAGATCGAGACCCGTACGTATCCCGACTTCATCCGCGTCCTCGGCGGTTCGGAGATGAGTGCATCGTTCTCATCCTCGAACCGCAACAAACGAAGTTTCGGTGTCAACGCCAAGACCGACGAAGGTCGCAAAGTCTTGAGGAAGCTCATTGAGACGGCGGACATACTCATCGAGAATGGATCCGTCGGAGCGATGGATTCGATTGGGCTCGGCTACGAGGAACTGCAGTCGATCAACCCGCAACTGGTGATTGTCAGCAGCCAGCTCATGGGATCGACGGGGCCTTGGTCGAAGTGGATCGGTTATGGGCCAAGCTCACGAACAATTGGCGGGCTGACTTGGTTGTGGAACTACCCGGGACGTTCCGAACCCGCTGGATCTGCTGCGATCCACCCGGATCACATGTGTGGAAGGTTGGTCGCTACCGCCGCCTTGGCGGGGCTCTTCGAACGCGAGACCACCGGAGTCGGCAGCCACGCCGAAGTCACCCAATTCGAAGCCGTCTCTGCGATCATCGGGGAGTATTTCCTGGCCGAGAGCCTTGAAAGAGGCTCGGCCAAACCACATGGCAACGCGTCGACCCGACACGCGCCGTCGAATGCGTATCGGTGCTCCGGTGATGAGCGATGGTGCGCGATATCGGTTCGAAGTGATGACGAGTGGGAGCAGCTTCGCAAGGTGATGGGAGACCCCGCATGGGCGGCAGACCCGGCCTATGCGACCACGGCAGGTCGCATCGCGCGCCACGATGAGATCGATCGGGAACTCGACGCGTGGACCTCGCAATTCACCGACACCGAGGTGATGAACAAGCTGCAGGGCGTGGGAATTCCTGCGGGTCGTCTCGTCGATTCACTCGAACAGGCCGCCGATCCCCAGCTGGTTCATCGTGGCTACCCTCAGGAGATCGATCAGCCCGGACTCGGACCTATCGTCTTGGAAGGTCCGGCGTTTCACGGATCCGCAATGCCCGACCCTGAAGTCCGCCCCGCCCCTGGCTTGGGCGAACATACTCGGGAGATCGCGATCGAACTCGGATGGTCGGCGGCCGCTGTCGATGACCTCATTGCTCGTGGAGTCCTCGACGAACACCCTCTTCCCGAGACCGAGACGCCCTGAACCGCATCCCCCGCGTCCGATGCGCACAGCTGTATTCATTCGAGAGCCGACCAAGGAGATGTGAACGACATGCGAGCTGCGATCCTCCGCGATATTGGCAAGGACATGGACATTTGCGACGACGTCACCACGACCGATGTGGGTCCCGGTGAGGTCCGAGTCAAGATCCATGCCACAGGTGTGTGCCACAGCGATCTCTCGCTCCAAAACGGCACGATTCCCCATGCTCTGCCGGCGATCCCCGGCCACGAGGGAGCGGGCGAGATCATCGAGGTCGGTCCCGGGGTTGGCAATCTCACAGTGGGTGATCGCGTCATCATCGCGTGGGTCCCACCGTGCGGGAATTGCAAGGTCTGTATCAGTGGCCAGCCATACCTGTGCACGCAGATCTCGATGGGCTCGGCGCTCATGCCGCGGTTCCGTCTCGGCGACGAGATGATCACCGGGATGGCGGGAACGGGAACGTTTGCCGAGGAGATGGTCGTCGCCTCTCAGGCTGCGATCCCATTCCCCGACGATGTTCCCATGGACGTCGCCGCATTGGTCGGCTGTGGCGTAATGACCGGCGCCGGCGCCGCGATCAACACCGCGCGTGTCACCCCCGGATCGTCGGTCATCGTCTTCGGATGTGGCGGTGTCGGAATCAGCGTCATCCAGGGAGCCCGGATTGCGGGGGCCGCCGAAATCCTGGCGGTCGACATGCTCGAGTCCAAGCTCGAACAAGCATTGCGTTTCGGCGCAACGCACGTCACCACCCCTGACAAGGTCATGAGTGCAATCGGCACGATTACCGGCGGCGAGGGATTCGACTTCGGATTCGAGGCGATTGGACGACCCGAGACCATCCGCGCCGCGTTCGACGCCACCCGCCGTGGTGGCTCGACGATCATTGTCGGTGTCGGCCGAATGGAAGAGATGGTGCAGTTCAGCGCCTTTGAGTTGTTCTTCAGTGAGAAGAACCTTCGGGGATCCCTCTACGGGTCGGCCGACGTACGCACGGACTTCGACCGACTGCTCCGCTTGTGGCGGGCCGGGAAGATGGACCTCGAAGGAATGATCAGTCAACGCGTGAAGCTCGACGACGTAAACGACGCGTTCGAAAAGCTCAAGCGCGGCGAGGTGATTCGTTCCGTTATCGAGATGGACTGAGAGGGGCACGATGTACATCGCACTCACAGAAGACCAGATCGCGCTACGCGACGAGCTGCGTGAGTACTTCTCGAGACTCATGACAGAGGACCTGCTTGCCGAGATGTTCAGCGGAAGCGGAGGAGAAGGCGGTTCGCATTATCGCCAGATCGTCAAGCAAATGGCCGACGATGGTTGGCTGGGGCTGGGTTGGCCCAAGGAATATGGCGGCCAGGCACGCAGCATGGTGGACCAGCTCATCTTCGCCGACGAAGCCCAACGTGCATCGGCGCCGGTGCCGTTCCTGACATTGAACACAGTCGGGCCGACGATCATGCACTTCGGTAGCGACGAACAGAAGAAGCGCTTTCTGCCGGGCATCCTGAAGGGTGACATTCACTTCTCGATCGGCTACACCGAGCCCGGTGCGGGAACCGACCTTGCCAGCCTCCAGACCAGGGCAATCCGTGACGGTGACGAGTACATCGTCAATGGCCAAAAGGTCTTCACGAGCCTCATCGAGTATGCCGATTACGTCTGGCTCGCCGTACGGACCGATCCCGATGTCGCAAAACACAAGGGCATCTCGATTCTTATCACGCCAACCGCCACCCCCGGTTTCTCGTTCACGCCGATCAACACCATGGGCGACGCTCCGACGAGTTCGACCTACTACGAAGACGTACGTGTGCCCGTCGCAAACCTGGTAGCGGGGGAGAACCGTGGTTGGGAACTGCTGACGACCCAGCTCAACCATGAACGCGTCGCGTTGTGTAACGCCGGCGGCGTGCAGGCATTGCTCGACGAGACCCGTCGTTGGGCGCATGAGCACAAGGGTCCCGACGGTCAACGCGTCATCGATCACGAGTGGGTACAGCTCAATCTGGCAAGGGTGCACGCAAAAGTCGAATTCCTCAAAGTCATGAACTGGAAAGTTGCGTGGGGCCTCGACAAGGGCATCAGCCCCGCCGATGCATCGGCGACCAAAGTTTTCGCAAGTGAGTTCTATTGCGAGGCGTACCGCCTGTTGCTCGAGGTGTTCGGGCCCGTCGGCTATGTCAAGGATCAGTCACCGGGCGCTGTGCTCCGCGGCAAGATCGAACGCTGGTACCGCGCGACCTTGATATTCACCTTCGGGGGCGGCACCAACGAGATCCAACGCGACATCATCGCCATGCTCGGGCTTGGTATGCCCCGCGGAAACTGAAGGGACGATTCGTTCATGGACTTCGCATTCACTGAAGATCAGCTTTCCATTGGTGAGCTGGCAAACACGATCCTTGATCGTGAGATCACGATCGACCGTCTCAAAGCGGCCGAGCAGGTCGATGGCATCGACACCAAGGCCTGGCACGCCCTCGCAACCGCTGGTTTGGTGGGTGTCGCACTCTCCGAAGATGTCGGCGGCGGTGGCATGGGCATGATCGAAGCCGCGCTCGTCTTACAGTCCATCGGTCGCCATGTCGCGCCCGTTCCTGTGTGGAGCAGCGTGTTTCTCGGTGCCCTTCCGCTTGACCGTTTTGGGTCCGAGGCGCAACGCCAGGCCCTGATCCCCGGCGTGAGCACCGGTGACATCATCTTGACTGCAGCGCTCGAGGAACTCGCGAATGCGAATCCCGCGTCGCCCTCGACACAGGCTCGACGTGTCGACGGGGGTTTCGAGCTCTACGGTACGAAGACATGTGTGCCATTCGCCGCAACGGCAACGAAAATGCTCGTTCCAGCACGCTCGCCCGAGGGATCTACGACGGTGTTCCTCGTCGATCCAACGGCCAAGGGTGTCACCTTGGCACAACAACGGACCACTGCACATGAGGCGCAGTACCAAGTCGACCTCGAAGGCGTGAACGGTCACTGCAGCTGACATCGTGGGCGCCGAAGGTGGCGGCGCCGACGTGCTCTCGTGGATGATCGACCGTGCGACCGTTGGGTTGTGCGCGATGCAGCTCGGTGTTGCCGAACGCGCTTTGGAGATGACCGCCGAATACACCAAGACACGCCACCAGTTCGGGCGGCCGATAGCGAACTTCCAAGCGGTCCGCCAGCGGGCGGCGGACGCGTACATCGACGTCGAAGCGATGCGTCTGACGCTCTGGCAAGCGGTGTGGTGCCTCGATGTCGATGTCGACGCCGATCTTGAGGTCGCGACGGCCAAATTCTGGGCCGCCGAAGGCGCACAACGCGTCGTCCACGCGGCGCAGCACCTGCACGGCGGCATCGGTGTCGATGTCGATTACCCGCTGCACCGGTATTTTCTATGGGCCAAGCAGATCGAACTGACGCTTGGTCACGGCACGGAACAGCTCCTGAGGATCGGGCGCATCTTCGCCGCAAGCCCTGCGTAGCGCCGCGCCGCAACATCGCAACGTCGTGGGGGCCCGATCGAATCGGGCCCCCACGACGCGATTGCGACCACGATGGGTTGTTACCGATGCGAGGTCTTCGTCGGTGTTGTCTCTGGTTGGAACGGCCAGCACAAGAACGGTTTGCCCGGCGTCGTCTTCCATGGCCGCAAGGCACCCGTCTTGGTGACCTCGACCAGCGTGTAGCAGTCCTGCTTCTGCGTCCCAGTGTGATTCACCGTGTCGGTTCCTGGCAGGAGGCCTTGCGCCCGGTCGGTCCTGAACTTGGGTGCATTCAATGCCGCAACCAACGAAGCACGGGTCACGTTCGGTCCTGCGGCCTTGAGTCCTTGCACGAAGAGATACGCACTGAGCCAGCCGACCATCGCCATTTCGTTCTTCTTGTAGCGGGCCTTGCGCATCCAGGTATCGAACTCGACCATTCCCTTCGGCTTTGGCTTGAACTCGAACGGCGTAAAGGTGATTCGGATCAAGGAGCCCGTGAAGAACTGCGCATTGACCTTCATGAATTCCTGGTCGTACGCGTTTGGCATGATCTGGATTGCCTTCAGGCTCTGGCGCTTGATCTCTTTCGCTAGTGCCAAGGCGGCGTTCTGGTCGATGCAATGCGTGATGACCGTGACTCCCGCATCCTTCATTGCCTTGACCTCAGCGGAGAAGTCAACCTGACCGAAAGCAAGGCTCGTGTTCAAGTACGCGACCTTTGCCGTCGGATACTTCTCGAACGCCTCTTTCTGGAGATTCGCACAGTCGCTGGAATTCGCCACGCCATAGGCAAGCACCCCAACGGTCTTGCGGCCGGTGAGCTTGACCGTCATCGGGTAGCCGGTACTCGGACAGTCGATACACGCCTGAGCACCAAAGCCATAGAAATAGGGCGCCTTCGACCATTCCGAGTTGATTCCCCAGCCGAAGGTCGGGATCTTCTTCTCGGCGAGATATTTCGCTCCGCTGAACGCGAAGATCGTCGCATTCGGAAGCACGGCGAAGACCTTGTCCTGCTCGACAACGCCCTGAATCTCCTGGGCGTTCGAGGCGATCTTGTCATCACGCTTGGCCACCAACTTCAGCTTGCGTCCGTGGACGCCGCCCGAGCTGTTGACCATGTTGAAATATGCCTGAACTCCGTCGAACGAAGATCCGTAGGGACCGTTGAGGGGGTTTGTCACCGAGGCGACGCCACCAACTCGAATCTCGGTCTTCGTGATACCCGGATCGGCCGTCGCACGTGATGCGTTCGGCCGGGGTAAGGCGCCAACCATGCCTATGGATCCCCCGATCGTGACAGCCACCAACGCTGACACCACCGTGATCGCGACTGCGATTCTCGATCGTGCGCCATGCAGGCGCGTACCAAATGAAACGTGCATCAGGTGTTCCCCCCACCGTCAACCCGGATATGGAACGGCCAGGGTAGCGGGAACCACGCACACCGCATGTTGCGTGCGTCAGGGCGCGACGACGACCGCAATCTCACCTGTGGATGTGTCATAGACCCATCCGGTGACGGTGGTCGTCGCGGGGATGAGTGGGCAGGCCCGGACTGCGGCGACATCGGCTCGCAACGTCAGCACCGGGTCGTCGATCGGGTGAAAATCCCAATCGGGCGACGGGACGCCGAGAGCGTCGCCGACCTTCGTGGCTATCGCATCGTTGGTCGAGATCATGGCGCAACCGGTGTGATGCATCACCGCAATGCGGGTCACTCCGAGGAGATTGCTGGCCAGAACAAGGGACCTCAGGGCGTCGTCGGTAGCGCGGCCACCCGCATTGCGTACGATCTTGGCGTCTCCGGGTTGCAGGCCCAACATGGCAAGGGGCTCGATCCGTGAGTCCATGCACGTCAGCAGCGCCAGCGTCCGCCTGGCTTCGGGTTTGAGGTGTCCAAGTCCGAAGTTCTCGGCGTACGCGGCATTTGCCTGCAGGAGATCGTCAAACATGTGAGCATTCTCATTCGCCTCTCCAGCGTTCGGCGAACTCGCAAAGGGCAGACGCCATTTGCGACGGGCGCCTTGCAGCAGTTCGAGGAAATGCAGGTTTGGCGAGACAGACTGAAAGTGTCCAACCGCTGCCGCACAGCTCGGAGTCCTACCTATGAATCTCACCGAAGACCAGGCACTCCTACGAGCAAGCACGCGCCGCTTCGCTCTCGACCAGGTGTCGCCCGTTGCGGCCGAGCTGGACCGCCAGAACCAGTGGTCCGAGCCGCTGTGGGACAAGCTCCGCGAACTTGGGGTGACAGGCGCGGCCTTCTCGGAATCCGACGGCGGTGGTGGTGGTACGTACCTGGACTTCGCACTGATGATCGAAGAGCTCGCACGCTCGTCGGCTGCTGCTGCGCTCATGCCCTCCTTGAACGTGCTGGTGGCACGCGCGCTGCAGCAATTCGGGACCGAAACCGCCCGGGCACAGCATCTGCATTCGCTCGTGACAGGATCGAGCAAAGCATGTTGGGTTTTCACCGAGGCGGCCACGGGTTCGGACCCCAAAGCCATTGAGACGAAGGCCGTGACCGACGGCGACGGCTGGCGGATCAATGGCAGCAAGGCTTTCATCAGCCACTCCAGCGTTGCGACCCTCGCTGTGGTTTTTGCACGTACGGGCGAACGACTCTCAGCATTTCTGGTGGACTGCAAACAACCCGGCGTCCAGCCCGGGGCGCGCTACGACCTCTTGGGTCTGCGAGGCGCCGATACCGGCGACTTCGTGCTCGATGATGTGTGGGTTCCGCCCGACAACCTGCTCGGTGACATCGGTGACGGCATGAAGGTCCTCGTCTCGATTGAGTCAGAAGCGAAGATTCGGTCCTCGGCAATGTGCGTGGGAATGGCTCAGGCCGCACTCGACGAGGCGATCACCTACGGCTTGGCCCGCGAGCATCGTGGCACGGCGATCGCGGAGAAGTTCCCGACGATTCAGGCGTTGATCGCCGACATTGCCGCGGCCGCCGAAAGTTCGCGATGGCTCACATACCACGTCGCATCTCTCGTTGATACCGACATGGACGCGAACATTCCACGCCTCGCAGCGATGGCGAAGTTGCACTGCGCGCAGTCCGCAATGCGTGCGGCCAGTGCGAGCATGCAGGTCCATGGCGCATACGGCTACACGTCGGAATTTGCCATCTCGCGGATCTTCCGTGACGCAAAGGCCTACGAGATGATCCAAGGCTCAGCGGAGATCCAACGAACGATCATCGCCAAATCACTCCTGGGGGAACGCACATGACCAGTTTGACGCTCGACATCCACGACCGGTACGCAACGATCACGATCAACCGCCCGGAGCGTCGCAACGCACTGACACCAGAGATTGCGCAGGAACTCATTGGTGCGCTCCGTACTGCAGAGGCTGACGCAACACTGCGCGCTGTTGTGATCACCGGCGCAGGAACGGTGTTTTGTGCCGGCGCCGACTTGGCATTCCTCAGCGAACTCGCGACGGGTCCCGCCGAGGACATCGCCATGCGCGTCTACAAGTACTTTCAGGGCGTGGTCCGAACGATTGTGGACCTCGAGATTCCCGTTATCGCCGCAGTCAACGGCCCCGCGCTCGGCGCCGGGTGCGATCTCGCGCTGAGTTGCGACTGCCGCATCGTCGGACCGGACGCGGTGTTCGAGGAAACCTGGGTGAAGCTCGGCGCGATTCCCGGCATGGGCGCAATGAGCCTCCTTCCGAGGATCGTCGGCCTTGGCCGTGCACGCTCGATGCTGTACCGGGCCGAGCCCATCGATGCCGCTACTTCGCTGTCCATCGGACTTGCCGAGGCGGGTTCGGGATCGATGCCGCTGGGCGAATTCACCGAAGACTGGCTGGCGCCTCTCGTGAGGATGGACCGCGCGGCGCTGACCGTCATGAAGCGCGGCACGCGTCACTCCGTGCTGGACAAACTCGAGTACGACCTCCTGTACGCGAGTAGTCACCAGGCTTCGCGCATGACCGACGGTGTGGTCCGGGAACGAATCAAGAAGCTGGCACAACGCAGCTGAGCCGGCCCTCGTATTGGCATGTCGAGCGGCTGGTCCCGTACGGTGAGCCCCACAGTGCTGGGACCCGACGTTTCGACTCGATAATCCCACATCTCTCACTGCCGCAATTGTGCCGGGGGGTGCAGACTCATGGATGATCTCAGTGGTCGCGTGTGCATCGTGACAGGGTCGACCCGTGGGATCGGGCGGGCGATCGCCGAGGGCTTCACCAGAGCCGGTGGCAAGGTCGTTGTCAGCGGTCGCCGTCAACAGGATTGCGAACTCGTCGCCGGTGAGATCGCCGCGGCACACGTCGGTGGTACGACACTTGCGATCGCAGCACAGATGGCGGATTCCCAATCGGTGAACGCTCTGGTGCAACGGACGATTGAGACCTGGGGTACGGTCGACGTGCTGGTCAACAATGCCGGAATCGCACGTGACCACTTCATAAGCCGTATCACGGATGAAGAATGGAACGAGGTACTCGCGGTCAATCTCTCGGGCCCGATGTTCGCGACCCGTGCGGTGGTCCCCATCATGAAGGACCGTGAACGCGGGTCCATTATCAATGTCATCTCGTGGGCAGGCACGCACGGCAATGTCGGCCAGGCCACCTACTCGGCCTCGAAAGCGGGCCTGCACGGGCTGACACTGTCCTGCGCCAAGGAGCTCGCCAAATTCTCGATCCGCGTCAACGCGCTCTCACCGATGTTCCCAACCGAAATGGCAGGTGCGATGCCTGAAGAGCTCCAAGAAAAGGCACTCAAGCGGGTACCCATGCATCGCGTTGGAACCGCTTTCGAGCTTGCCGAGGCAGCCCTGTATCTCGCTTCGGACCGATCGAGCTACACCACGGGTCAAGTGTTGAACGTTGATGGCGGTATGCACCTGACATGACGTTCCAATACGAACTTCCCGAAGAAGTGAGCGTCACCTCCGACGGTCCGGTGCGGATCATCACCTTGAATCGGCCGGACAAGTTCAACGCGGTAAATCCCGGCATTCATCGTGGGCTCGCTACCGTCTGGCGCCAACTCGCCGACGATCGTGAGGCCGGAGCCGCCGTGCTCACCGGAGCGGGCTCGGCGTTCTGTGCCGGCGGCGACATGGACTGGTTCGGCGAGATCGCCGTCGACATGGACGAGCGGGACCTGGTCATGGCCGAAGCCAAGCAAGTCGTGACCGAGATGATTCGTTGCCCCGTACCGGTGGTGGCGGCGGTCAATGGTCCAGCCGTCGGACTTGGTTGCAGCATCGCAGTGCTGTGCGACATCGTCTTGATTGCTGAGCGGGCATTCTTTGCCGACCCCCACGTCTCGATCGGCCTTGTCGCAGGTGACGGTGGCGCGGTGTCGTGGCCAATGCTGATCGGGATGCTGCGCGCCAAGGAGTACCTCCTCACGGGTGACAAGATCCCCGCGGTAGAGGCCGAACGACTCGGGCTCGCGAATCGCGTCGTCGCGGGTGACGAGCTGATGACCGAAGCATTGGCATTGGCGCACCGCCTCGCCGAACAGCCCCGCAAAGCCTTGCGCGCCACCAAACTTGCGATGAACGCCTACTTCGAACGCGCTTTTGCGGGCGTGCTGGACTACGCGTTGGCGGCAGAGGCGGAGTGCTTTACCTCCCAGGAACATGCAGATCGGGTCGCACGCTTCAAGCAGGGCCGCAAGTAGGGAGTCGGCCATGAAGCTTCGACTCTGCGAGTATCAACAGCTGATGGTGAAGGCGTTCCGCGACTTGTTCGCCGGAGCATCTGTCGAAGCGGCACGTTCCGCCGAGGTAACAGGCGGCTTTGACACTCAACTGTGGAAGCAGTTCGTCGACATGGACGGCGCGAGCCTCTCGATCGCAGAAGCATGTGGTGGGGGAGGAGGCACCCTTGTCGATGCCGCCCTTGTCGGGATGGAGTCCGGGCGGTTCGTCGCTCCCATTCCGTACGCGGATGCTGTCGTCGGTCTGAGAACACAGCGGGAGGTCACCAAAGGCAGATTGCCTCTGGACGTCGAACCAACTGACATGATCGTCTGGGCCGACGGGACCGCTTCGGTTACACAGTCGAGCGCTGGAACGCTCACCGGCGAGCTCCCTTACCTACGAGCGGGTGGTGTCGCTCGCTATTTGGCGGTGTCTCTCGCCAATAAGCTCGTGCTCGTCGACGCGGGAAGCGCACGCTTGACACGGGCCACGCTCGCCAATCTCGGGCGTTTCCCAATGGCCTCCATCAAGCTCGACGGGGTCGTGCCCGTCGCGACCTTCGCAGCATCGGGCGACGTCGTCAACCAGGCAACGAGCGAGCTTCGGATCCTGCGAGCCTCCGAACTCGTCGGTGCGGGTCGGCGAGCCCTGGAACTCGGTGTCGAATACGTCAAGGAGCGCCGCCAGTTCGATGCCGTCATCGGCTCCTTCCAGGCAATTCAACATCGCCTTGCCGACCGTGCGACCGCACTGGATGCTGCGGAACTCCTTGTGCTGCGTGCCGCCTCCTACGCTGACAATCCATCTGCGCTGCAGTATTTCGGCGCGATCGCAGCGATCGCTGCCCATGACGCTGCCGAGCGCGCCGCGAAAGAGAGCCTGCAGTTCTTCGGTGGCTACGGCTTCATGCTCGAGTACGACATCCATCTGTACCTACGCTTCACGAAAGCGCTCGGCGTACTGACCGCTTCGCCCGACATTCTCGAGGATGCACTCCCACAACGTCTGCGTGCTCGCGGCATGGGCTTTTCCGGCGACGATGCCGACGTGGCCAGGCATAGGGACGACCCGTCGGACGCGCTGGACTTCCGCATGACTGCGTACAACGGACCGCTCCGCCAGACCATCACGGAACTCGTGAACACGCACATCACCCCTGCAGTACGCGCTGAGGTCCATCAGACGGGAACGCTGCACAACGACGCGCTCCATCACGCCTTCGCGAGGAAGGGGTGGATCGGCGGATCATGGGCGGGTGTCGAGGGGGCCGCGCAGATGAGCGCCGGCGACGCAGGAATCTTCTGGGAGACAGTCCATCGCCTTGGCGCCCCCGTCGATGGACAACAACTCAGCGAGATGGTCGGATACGTCATCATGCAGCTGGGCACGCCTGAACAGAAGGCGAAGTTCGTTGCGCCGATGGTCGAGGGCGATCTACTCGTTTCGCTCGGTTATAGCGAAGCTGACTCCGGATCCGATGTAGCGGCGGCCACGACCCGCGCGGTTCGGACTGAGGGCGGCTATCTGATCAGTGGCGCCAAGATGTTCACAACGCTCGCCCATGTGTCGAACTACGTATTCCTGCTCGCCCGCACGAATCCCGATGTTCCCAAGCACCGCGGACTGTCGATGTTCATGGTCCCGCTCAGCGCTCCTGGGATCACGATCCAACCGATTGAGACCTTCGGCGGCGAGCGCACCAACGCGACGTTCTACGACGAGGTGTTTGTCCCAGAGGAAAACCGCATCGGAGCCGAGAACGCGGGCTGGTCGGTCATCGCGGCTGCGCTCGATTTCGAACGGGCGGCAATGGGTGGCTACGTCGGGCAGGCGCTGCGCGTGTTCGACGCACTCGTCGACGCGCTCACAGCAACTGTTCCATCGCGGACCAACGAACCAGCTCTGCGCAGACAACTGGCGCTTGAAAATATCAAGCTCGAAGCGGCGCGAGCGCTGATGGATCGGGTGTTCTGTCGTCTCGCAGAACAGGAGCCGTTGTCCGTCGAGGCGGCGATGACCAAACTCCATGTCACCGAAGTGCTGAAAGACCTCAGCCATCTGGCCTTGGACCTCGTGGGCGCGGCGTCGCTGCTCACGCATGACGCACCCGGAAGCGCTCCCGGCACCGCGGCTAGCGGCGTGCTCGAACACGCATTCCGCCATTCGCAGGTTTCGACAATCTACGGCGGGAGCAACGAGATCCAGCGCAACATCATTGCGCAGAGGTCGTTGGGGCTTCCCCGTTCATGAGTGCCTTCTCCTACAGTCTGCGCTGGCCGGGCCCCGGACCTGCAATGCGGCTGCCATCGATTCGAAAGGACGGGCGTGGATTTCACCCTGAGTGACGAGCAGGTGATGCTCACCCAGACAGCCCGGCGTTGGGCGGCGGATTTCGAGCTGGCACGGCCTGGAGTTCACGCAGTGTTCGACCACTCGAAGATCGATGGTCATTGGCAATCGCTCGCAGAGATGGGCTGGCTGGGACTTACCGTTCCAGAGGAATTCGGCGGCATGGGCGGGACCGTGCTCGACGCCTGCCTCGTCGTCGAAGCCTTGTCCGAGTACCTGAACCCTTTGCCATTTGTCGGGAACGCATTGATCGCGGCACTGGCGCTGCAGCGTGTCGAGGGCGCTCGATACGACGAAGACCTTGCCGCGCTCGCGGCGGGCACGCGCCGGTTTTCCCTGACAGTCGGCGATGATCTCTGCTGGCCGCCGCGCCTGGACAGTCGCGTGAACTATGCGTGGGAATGGACACCGGGCGATGCCGTACTGGCGCCCGATACGGAAGGCTTCGTAAAGCTTGATGCCAAAGCAGTGACACCGTTTGCAAGTCAGGATCCCCTTCGTTCCCTTGGGCGGCTCAGCGCGGTTGCGCCGTCCGGAGTTCCCGATCAAAACACCAGGATCATGATTGAGGCGGTCGCGAACGTCGCGACGTCCGCCGCGCTCGTCGGGACGATGGCCGGCGTCTTGAACCTGACCGTCGAATATGTACGGAGCCGCGAGCAGTTCGGCAAAGCGATTGGAACCTTCCAAGCCGTTCAGCACATGTGTTCGGAGATGCTTGTCGACCTGGAATCCTCTCGGTCGATCCTGTACGCAGCGGCTGCGCTCCTGGAGAAGGGCGATCCGCTCCAGGCAGCTCGCTTCGCCGCAACGGCCAAGGCATGGTGCGCCCCAGCTTCCCTTCGGGCGACCGAACGAGCGGTACAACTCCACGGCGGCATCGGAATCACCTGGGAATGCGACGCGCACCTCTACCTCCGTGCTGCACACATGTGGTCCGCAGCTTTCGGCGGGGAGTTGGAAGCACTCGACACCGTTGCCTCGCTCAGCGATGCAGAAGACCACGCACGTGACAACACCAGCACGGTGAGCCATGGCGGCGCAGGCAAGGAGACCCGGACGTGATCGATCTCGAGGATGCACCCGAACAAGCCGAGTTTCGTGCACGACTTCGCTCCTGGCTCGCGGCGAACATGCCGACTGAGCCGATGCCGACCGCCTTCGACCTGCGTCAGGAGTATCTCCACGACTGGTACCGAAAGCTTGCCGAGGGGGGATGGATCGGACTCTCATGGCCAAAGGAATTCGGAGGCGGTGGATTCGGCGCGCTGGAAGAGGCGATCTTCAACGAAGAGCTGGGTTCAGCGGCGGCGCCGCCAGGACCGAGCCTGGGCTACATCGGTCGTGCTCTGTTCGCGTACGGGACCGAAGAGCAACGAAGTCGGTACCTTCCATCGATGCTCGCGTCGACCGAGCCGTGGTGCCAAGGCTTTTCCGAACCTGGCGCTGGGTCCGACCTCGCAGCGATCCAGACCCGGGCCGTCGAAACTGACAACGGCTACCTGATTACGGGTCAGAAGGTCTGGACGAGTTACGCACAGTTCGCGGACTACTGCCTCCTGCTCGCGCGGACCTCGAACGACGGTCCCAAACACAAGGGAATCACAGCATTCATCGTCGATATGCATGCACCGGGCATCGACGTGCGGCCCATTGTCCAAATCACCGGCGACACGGAGTTCTGCGAGATATTCCTCGACGAGACACCCGTGCCTCGGGAGAACATCCTTGGCGAGCTGAATGGCGGCTGGGACATCGCGATGATGACCGTGTCCTTCGAACGCGGACCGGTCGACATCGGATTCCAAGCGCACTACACGAAGATGTTGGCAAAGCTCCGAGCCGTTGTGCGAGACCGGGGCAAGTCCGAGGACCAAGGCGTGCGTCGAAAGTTGGCTGCGGCGTCGGTGGCCATCGACGTGTTACGTATGCATTCCCTGCGCTCCCTCGCCAAACGGGTCGACGGATCGGCGCCAGGATCTGAGGGATCCATCGACAAAATCCTGATGTCGAGTGCGGAACAACACCTGTTCTCGTGCGCGAACGCTGTCCTTGCACCCGCGGTGCTACTCGACGACCGAGAGTGGTTCGACGAGTACCTCTACAGCAGGGGGGCGAGCGTCTACGGCGGCACTCGCGAAATTCAGAAGAACATCCTCGCAACCCGGGTGCTAGGCCTGCCGCGTTCGTAATTGATTCGAGCTAGTCCGCTGCCTGGCGGACAACCAGCACGGGGCACGGAGCATCATGTACGACCTGCATCGTGATGCTGCCGAGCACGGCGCGCGCAATGCCAGTCCGCGCGTGGGTCGCCATGGCCACGAGGCTCGCTTGACGCTCCTGGGCATGCGCCACGATTGCACCGGCAGGCCACTCGCCGACGAGCGGGCTGAGTTCGACGGTTACTCCTCCGCCAAGCTCGTCAAGCGCTGGCTGGAACTCCGCAGAGGGATCCTTGGCCATGTGCAGGTCCAGCGGGTGAAAGACCCACGTAAGGTTGATCTCCGCGGCGAGAGACTCTGCCCACGATTTCGAGACGGCGAGAATGCCACTGGAGTCATCGCCACCCCAGCATGTCACGACACGGGGGGGCTCATGCCACCAGTTCGTGGCGCACTTCGGACCGACCAGAACGACCGCTGTCGATGCCTGGCGAATGACCTCGGTGGCAACGCTGCCGAGAAAGGCTGCGGTTGCACGGCCCCTCGCATGGCTCGCCATGCAGACCATCGCATCTGGGTAGGCGCCGACCGCACGCGTCACGGCAACGCCAGGCTCGACACCATGGAAAAAGTCTGAACCGCACCCCTCGGCTGTGAGCCGGTCAAGGATTTCCTCACGATTGGCCTTCGCGTTGTCATCAGTTGCCATCGTGCTGGTGACGCCGACTACTGAACAGCCTTCGAAGCGACGTGCAAGCTCTTTGGCAACGAGCAACGCCCGTTCGGCACTCTCGGATCCGTCGAAGGGAACAATCAGCGTCTTGGGCATCTCCCAATATAAGCACCTCCCTTACCGTCCAGGTAGAGCACAAGGTCCCTGCTACCCATGCTCGCCTTGGGCAACACTGGGAGGATGTCGACGGAGAGACGGCCAACGCGTGAGTGAACGGTTCACGCAGTCCGCTCCGGATCGGCGTTTTGAGGCTCTGGTCTTCGATTGGGACGGCACCGCCGTGCCTGACCGCGCGGCAGATGCGACAGCCGTCCGCGTCGTTCTCGAGGAGCTCTGCGCCGCTGGAATGCACGTTGCCATTGTGAGCGGGACACATGTCGGCAATGTCGACGGGCAACTCATGGCCCGTCCCATCGGACCGGGGTCACTGCTACTGGCCCTGAATCGAGGTTCGGAGATCTTCCGGGTCGACGGCGCGGGTACGCATCTCGTCTATCGCCGAAATGCCACAGCGTTCGAGAATCTCGCTCTACAAGCCGCAGCGGCGCTGACGGTAGAGCGTCTTGCCGAGCGCGGCCTTCGTGCACGGATCGTCAGCACACGCTTGAACCGACGAAAGATCGATCTCATCGACGACCCGGAGTGGGCAGATCCGACCAAGGCCCAGATTTCCGATCTCCTGCGTGCGGTGGAAGAGCGCCTTTTCGGATGCGGGATACATGGTCTTTCCGAGGTTGTCGCGATCGCGAACGCCGCCGCAATGGAGGTTGGTCTCTCCGCAGCACGTGTCACCAGCGATGCGAAACACGTGGAAATCGGACTCACCGACAAGGCCGACTCCGCTCGATGGATCTTCACCGATCTCTGGCGCCGAGGGGTGGCGTCGGACCACGTTTTGATCGCGGGAGATGAGTTCGCGCCCCTGGGCGGCGTCGTTGGCAGCGATGCACTCATGCTGGGCGGCGCGGCGAAAAATGCGACGGTCGTCTCGGTTGGCGTCGAGCCAGAGGGAGTCCCCGCCGGAGTGCAGCTTCTCGGTGGCGGGCCCAATGCCTTCCTCCATATCCTGCAGGACCAACGCGACCGGCGACGTGCCGGCGAGCTTCCCGCGATCTTCGAACACGATGCCTGGTCGTTGACCGTCGACGGGATCGACCCGCGAACCGAACGTGTGCACGAGGCACTCCTGACCCTCGCCGATGGTCGGATCGGTACGAGCGGCGCGCCGACTATCCAACACGCTGCGGCGACACCGTTGACCCTTGTCTCAGGCCTCTATCGGGGTGAGGGTCCCGACACGACCTTGGCGACAGCACCCCACTGGCATCAACTCGCCGATCTCAAGGGATCGGTCTCCGACATTCGCCGCACGCTCGACTTCAGGACCGGGCTGCTGCGGGAGGATCTTGGCGTTCTCCTGAGCGACGGCACCCAGTATCGGGTGGCAAGCGTTCGCTTCCTTTCGCTTCCCCAGCCTGGGACGGCCGTTGCGCGCATCTCGATTCCCGCGGAGATTCCGCCGGGAATTCCCGTTCTGGAACCGGCGGACACGTCGTGCGTCGATTCGGGCGTGATCGGCCAGGCTTCCTGGGTGCGCCTCGGTACGGAGACCGGAGGCGTCGTCGCTGTCGGCACACAACACGACAACGGTCCGTACCGTGGCGTACGGATCTTGGACCGTGTGGTCGCATATCACGCCGAACAGGACCGGCTGCCCAGCCAGTGCGAGGTCCTCCCGAGGCTCGAGGACGCCGCCGCGGGAGGCTTCGATCACCTCCTCGTGAATCAGCGCGACGCGTGGGCACAGCGCTGGAGCGAGTGTGACATCGTCATCGAAGGCGACGATGAGCTCCAGAAGGCAGTGCGGTTCGCGCTGTTCCATCTCCACGGCGCCGCGCCCGACTTCGGCGAGGCGGCCGTTGGCGCACGCGGGCTGACGGGCGGCGCGTATCGCGGACATGTGTTCTGGGACGCGGACGTGTTCGTCCTTCCCTTTTTTGCGGCGACACGGCCAGCCGCGGCACGGGCAATGCTCGAGTACCGAATCCGGAGACTGGGTGTTGCGATCACCGCCGCGAGTGCACTCGGCCTCGGCGGTGCTCGTTTCCCGTGGGAGTCGGCCCGCACCGGAGAAGACGTGACCCCGGCTTCTGCGCGTGATCGCGATGGGAAGCTGGTTGCAATTCGAACCGGCCAGCTCGAAGATCACATCGTTGCCGATGTCGCATGGGCGAACGCCTGCTACATCGACTGGACAGGCGACGAAGGATACACGCGCGGACCGGGTCATACGCTCTTCGTCGAGACTGCCCGCTTTTGGGCTTCGCGCATACGAGTCGAAGGCGACGGCACCGGACACATCTATGGCGTGATCGGTCCTGATGAATACCACGAACCGGTGGATGACAACGTCTTCACGAACGTGATGGCGCGCTGGAACCTTCGCCGTGCCGCAAGGAGTGTGGGCGACGACGTTCCGCTGCACGAGCGAAATCGATGGCTCGCCCTTGCTGAGACGCTGACCGACGGCTACGACGCGGAATCTGATATCTACGAACAGTTCGCCGGGTTTCATAGCCTCGAGCCGCTGATCATCGCCAACGTTGCGCCCCGGCGCCCGGTAACCGCAGACCTCCTACTCGGACGGGAACGCGTGAGCAACGCCCAGATCATCAAACAAGCCGACGTGCTGATGGCACACCATCTGGTACCCCAGGAGATGGTCTCCGGCTCCCTCGAAACCAACCTGCGGTACTACGAGCCGCGCACCGCGCACGGAAGCTCGTTGTCTCCGGGAGTGCACGCAGCCCTGTTCGCACACGCTCGGGACGACGTTCGAGCGCTCGAGGCACTCCGCATCGCAGCCCGCATCGATCTCGATGACATTTCGGCAACGACGGCTGGCGGTCTGCACCTCGCAACGCTCGGGAGCGTTTGGCAGGTGTTCGCGTTTGGCTTCGCGGCTCTTCGCCCGACAACCGATGGGATCCTCACGATGAACCCGCGCCTTCCTTCGGCGTGGTCGGCGTTTGAGATTCGTACGCGCTTTCGCGGAGCGCTCGTGACGCTCCGCAAGGAGCGCGGAGCAGCGCACGTCTGTTCGCACACGCCGGTCCACGTTCGCGTCGGTGACTGTGAGGTCACGACCGGCCCTGCACCGACTACCTTCGTCCGTCGACACGACAACTGGGCGGTACAACCATGATCACACGTCCCGATCCTGACCGTCCTGGCACCACGCTCACCGCGACAAATGTCGTCTTGGCTGCGATCGACAACTCCGCCGCTGCCCGCCCGGTATTGGCTGTTGCCCGAAACCTGGCGCCGCTCTGGGACGCGACCGTAATCGCGATCCGAGTCGACGAGAACCACGACACGGTCGCGGGCAGTGTGGCACTTGCGAGCGGCGTGGCACTTCGAGTCGAACATGGCGATGCCGTAGGTTGCGTGGCCGGCAGCGCTGCCGATGACGCGGTTGTCGCCGTCGTTATGGGGCTACGCGGTCGGCCCGGCGGTCCGCGCCCAGCAGGTCATGTCGCAATGGAATTCATCACGGTGTGCACCAAGCCTGTGGTCGTGGTACCGCCCGACATGCGACAACACGACAGTTTGCAGCGCGTCGTAGTTGCCCTCGAAGGCTCGATGGACACATCGGCCGCACTACGCCCTTTGCTCGAACGAGCTCGTGCCCATGGAGTGCTCGCGACCGCAGTGCATGTCGACGACGAACACGCATTGCCGGCCTTCTCCGATCAACCCCAATACGAGTCCGCTGTCTTCGCAGAGGAGTTCACAGCACGATATGCACCCGTCGGCGCGGTCGGTGGCAGCGGCCCGACCCAACTCGAGCTGCGGATTGGCGAACCGCCCGCACAGGTCCTCGCTGTGTGTGATCAGACGGAGGCTGACCTTCTCGTCGTGGCCTGGTCGTGCAACTTGGCACCGGGCCACGCGCGATTCGTACGCGAAATCCTCGCCGATGCAAAAATTCCGGTGATGCTTGTGCCCGTCTCGACAGCTAGGCCTTCGATTGCCGAAGGAACCTAGGTCGTAGGGCGCTCCGCGATCGCAAAGCGCTCCAGGCACTCCGGGCGATGCACGCAGCCGGCACACGTCAGGGGATTCACCCGCGACACATAGCCAAGCTCGTAATGCCAACACAATCCACAGCTGCCGCACAGGAAGTTCGTCTCGTCGCCGTCGGACACGGGCGTCAACCCTGGCGCACCACATTCAGGGCAGTGTTCCAACGCGGGCCACGATGCCGTCGACCTCACCGGATGATCCGGACTGACAGCGCGCGGGTCCCCATCGTTGTCGTCCCTGCCATTCATGGCGCAATTCTCGCCGGCGTCGCACCGAGAACGGAAGGGTCGAAGGTCCCAAGATGGCTCCACGGGACCAACGTCCCGACTCTGCTGCCGGCGTTGGGTTGTGCACACGCGTTCGATAGGCTCGGGCCCAATGATCGGACAGGTTCCAATTCGCGTCTTTCTCCTCGATGACCACGAGATCGTCCGCCGCGGCGTGCGGGACCTGCTTGACGCCGAAGACGACATCGACGTCGTCGGCGAGGCGGCTACCGCCGAACAGGCCCTCGTCCGTATAGCTACGACGCAACCGACCGTCGCCATTCTCGATGTACGCCTTCCTGATGGCGACGGCGTGTCGGTCTGTCGCGAGATCCGCTCGAGCAACCCCGAAATCCAATGCGTGATGCTGACCTCGTTCTCCGACGATGAAGCCCTCTTCGACACGATCATGGCCGGCGCCTCCGGATATCTCCTGAAAGAGGTGCGTTCGAGCGACATCGTCGATGCTGTTCGACGTGTTGCACGGGGCGAGTCTCTACTCGATGCCGGTGTGACGAGACGGGTTATCGATCGGCTCCGTCGTCCACCCGCAGAGGATGAGCAGTTGGAATCCTTGACCGCACAGGAACGGCGGATCCTGTATCTCATCGCCGATGGTCTCACCAACCGCCAGATCGCCGATGAGATCTTCCTCGCCGAGAAAACGGTGAAGAACTATGTCTCGAACCTGCTCGCGAAACTCGGGATGCAACGGCGTACCCAAGCCGCTGTCTTCGCAACGAATCTTCGAAACCAGCCGTTGCGCAATAGCTCAGCGCCCTGAAACGCCCACCGTCGGCGACCGGATGTCTCGGTGGCTAGGAGCGAAGTAGTCGCTGGAGTTCCTCGCGTCTTAGGAGTCCGACGATCGTTCCGTGCTCAACGACAACAAGTGCACCGCATGGTGACTCCAACAGGAACGGCAGTGCCTTCTGTTCGATGTCCTCTCCGGGCTCCAGCGTCAACACCGGAGACGCAAGGCTTCCTGCGCGCAGATCCGCGGTGCCCGGCGTGTTGGCGAGAACATCGGTGTCGAGAATGCCAACGACCGCGGTCCCGTCAACAACGGGAAAGACACGCTGCGTACTGTGGCGGAGCGTTGCCGTGAGTTCGGCACCTGTGCTCCTGGCATCGATGGTCGCCGGATTGAGCACCATGACGTCCTGAACCCGGAGTCCGCGAAGTCGTTGATGAACGACGACGGCTTGTTCCTCTGCCGTCCCGCCCATGTACACGAAGACGCCAATAACCAGGAGCCACAGATTCACGAAAGGCGAAACCGCGATGAGCGTTATCGCAAGGGCGCGACCGACACGCGCTGCGATACGGGTCGCGCCTTCGAGGTCGTAACGCCGCTCGAGAAGCGCACGAAAGACGCGGCCACCGTCGAGTGGAAACGCAGGGATCATGTTGAACACGGCAATGGCGAGGTTGAACCAGAGCAAGCGATGGAGCAGTGCACCATCGGCGAGGTCGACCGGAACCAGCGAGTGGTCTGAACACGAGCGCGAACAAGCCGGCAAGTGTGGCCAAGCCGATGCTCGCCACAGGCCCAACGATCGATATCACGAACTCGTCGCGCGGTGTCTCAGGGAAGCGACTCCATCCGTGATACACCACCGATCGGGAGCAGCATGATCTCGTGCACCCCGACGCCCCGACCCTGCGCAACAACGCTGTGGGCCAGCTCATGCACCAGCACACACGAGAAGATGAGTCCCAGCCACACGACTGCCGCAATGGGTCCCTGCCCGTCGCTTCCGGTCGAACCGACAACGAACAGAGCCACAAGAAGGAAAAAGCTCAGATGGACTCGCACGTCGATACCGTGCAGGCGACCGATCGAGAACGACAGACCCCCGGAACCGTCGTGGCGGCTCGGGCACTGTGCCCGCGACCGGCAGCACCTCAGCCATACGTCTGCTGCAGTTCCGCAGCTCGCCCGGTCACGCGTTCGGTCGTAACCCGAAAGTACCGTCCGCGAGGCGCTGGGTTCCAGGTCCCTTCAGGCAACGACCGCAACTTCGCGATGGTCGCGGAATCGACGACTTCCGTTGCCTGACCCACCACGCAGACGACCCAACCAGCGCCGCTCGCATCGTCCACGGTGTCGGCCTCGAATGCAACGACACTGTTCTCCAGCGCACCGACGATCGAACGCCTCAGCCACCTCGCCAATCAGTAGCTCATGGCCGATGACGACGTATCGCACGGGAACGATGGTCGGGAGCGCGTTGACACTGAGCGCAAGCCGGCCGATCCGGTGCTCGGCGAGCCGGGCGAAGCAAGCGTCCCTGGAGAGCTCGATGGCGAACGTTTCCGTCATAGTGCCAAACATCGTCGGCCTCACTGCACCCAGCAGCCCAGAGGAGAAGGTCCTGTTCGGCCGAACCGACAGAAGCCGCCGTTCGCGAGTAACGGGACCTTCGGCACTGTTGTGCGCACTCCGCCGCGGGCATCCTCACTTGCGGAGTAGTTCGCCACACGGGAGCCTGCCATGCCAAAGACCATTATCGTCCCACTCGACGGTTCAGACTTCGCTGAACGCGCTCTGCGCCCTGCGCGGGCATTTGCCAAGCAGGCGGGCGCCAACGTGATCGTGATGACCGCGCAGCCAGGCGACGTCGCCGCGTCCGAAGCGATGCTGAGTGGCGCTGCACATCGAGCAGGCCTCGACTCAGCCCAGCCGGTTGTCTACGACGATTGTCTGGGTGCGACCGCGATCATCGCGAGCGCTGAAAACGAACCCGATCCGGTCGTCTGCATGACGACCCACGCACGGGGTGCGCTCGGCGACGCTGTCTTGGGCAGTGTCGCGCAAGAGGTGTTGCGCCGGTCGGACACGCCGGTCGTGCTCGTCGGCCCGAAGGTACAAGTGGCCGAGACGTCGCACTATCAGGAACTCGTCGTGTGCCTCGACGGGTCGCGTACTGCGGAGTTGGTCCTCCCGGCCGCGACGTCGTTGGCCCGAGACCTCGGACTGGACGTATGGCTTGTCGGGGTCATCAATCCGCTGGCAGGGCCCGCCGGTAACGCAATGGCATCCGCGGACACATTCGAAGGTTCTTCACTCAAGCGCGCCGCACGTGCGCTCGCCGACTCAGGTCTGACTGTGAACTGGGAGACGTTGCACGGCACCGACCCGGCGAACGCCATCATCGATTTCGTCCGGAGCCGTCCAGAACCTTTGTTGGCAATGACGACCCACGGTCGCAGCGCCTTGGGGCTCATCACCGGAGGAAAGCCCGTCAGTCACCTCGTTCAGAATGTGGCCACGCATGGCCGTGCGACGATCGCGCGCATTGTTGCTGGGAGCGTCACGATGTCGGTAGTGCACAAGGCACCGTGCCCAGTGTTGGTCACGCGGAGTCCCGAAACGCCGAGCCAGTCCTGACACCCTCCGCGCCACCCGCAGCGCGCACGCGTCAGCTGACGCGCACGCGTCAGCTGATGGGAACGCGACACTCCACGACGGTGCCCTCATCGGCGTTGGCCTTCGCAGTGAGAAGTCCGCCGAGAAGGGCGGCGCGATCTCCCATGTTCCGCAAACCGTTACCGTCCGTACGGGTGTCGGCGAGCCCGATGCCATTGTCGAGGACACGCAAGAAAAGATCACCATATGCCTCGACCGTGACCTCGACAGCCGTCGCCTGTGCGTGGCGGGCGACATTGGCCAGCGCCTCGCGGAGAATCGCAAGGAGTTCGCGTACGGTGTCTTCCGGAACGGTGTCCATACTGCCCGAGAAGCTGAGTCGTGGGGTAAAGCCCAGCACGTCTCGGAATTCCTCGACCACGTCCAACAACTGACGCCGAAATCCCAACGCTTCTGTCGGCTTCGGTGCCTGAAGACTGAAGATCACCGTGCGGATTTCACGGATCGTCTCATCGAGTTGATCGACGATGTCGCCCGCGCGTGCCGCCAACACCGTGTCGGTCACACGCGCCTGTAGCGCCTGCGCCGCGAGGCCTGTCGCAAAGAGTCGCTGTATCACGACGTCGTGCAGGTCGCGTGCCATTCGCTCGCGGTCTTCGACGAGTTGCAGCGCACGCTCGGTCTTGCGCTGTTGATCAGCCATCTCGATTTCGTCGGTGATGTCACGCGCGAGCGCAACCACCATGAGCGGGCCGAGATCCGCGCTGTCGTCAACGACGGGGACGTGAAAGACAATTTCAACAGGGATGTCTGCGCCATCGGATCGCCGATGTGTCGTGATGATCCTCGATTGGAATTGCGAGGCGGCATCGAGACCCGCAACGAGCGTCCGCAACTGAGACTCGGTGAGTTCGGGAGCAAGGTGCAAAGGCGTCATGTTCAAGAGCTCTTCACGCGAATACTTGACCTGGTCCACCGCTCCATGGTTGACGTAATCGAAACGAAGGGTGGCGGCGTCGAAGACAAAGATGCCTTCATTGGTCGCGTCGAGAATCCGGTGTATCCGGTTGAGGCGTGCCTGGGCTTCCGAACGTTCCGTCGTGTCGCGAATGGCGGCGACCACGACGATTCCGGACTTGCGTGCAATGGGGCTGAGGCTGATTTCCACCGGAAATTCCGTACCGTCCTGACGGCGTCCGGCCAGTATGAGACCCGCTCCCATGTTTCGCGGTTCGGGAGCCGCGCGATAGCGGGTTCGGTGTGCTCGGTGCACTGCTCGCACCTGTTCCGGGAGCAGGATTTCGATGTGCTCTCCGACCAGATCGGCCCGCGGGTATCCGAAGAGCGTTTCAATCTGGCGGTTCACCATCAAGATCCGACCGGCTTCGTCCGCGACGACAATCCCGTCGGGAGCACCATCGACCAAGTCGATATCGGAGACATCAACGAAACCAGCGGTCGATGCAACTGAGCCGAATTCGTCGGACCGAGCGTTCATCGACCTCTCCGACCGGTTGGCAGCGACGCCCAGCCTAGGTCGGAGATGGCAGTCCTTACAAAGCGCTGACCAGCGCCCTCAGGCACATGCGGCAGGGCATACGAGGTAGCACGGGCGCAACCCGATCCCTTGGGGATGGCCCCACGAAGGGAATACGTGCATGCCCTCGATCTGGTACCAGGGCTCGCTCGATGGTCCTGACGGGTGACTCAGTACCGGAAACACAAAACGCCCTCGGATCTGGTACCAGGGACGGAGCGCATGTTCGGAAGATTCTTCGATCACGGGGTACACCATGGAACCGAGCACGTCGAAAACCGGAACGCCCGAAGGCCCATCCGGGTGACCGTCTGCCCGGAACCATTGATGCATCGGTCGATACTCGTCCGGCCGTCACGGATGGAACAGGGGCGAAGGTCCCGATCCGTGCCCAGTCTGCCGCGCAGGGCGTTCGGTAGCGTCCTGGAGCCACTCCGGATACCGGCGAGTCAGACGAGTTCAGAGGTGAAGCCGGCCTCCTCGAGAAGACGCGATAAATCTCGATGGACGCATTCTGCACTGGCCGTTCCGTCGACCCTTTGGGCGACGCCCAATCGCTCGTACCAGTCGAGTACCGGCAGCGTCTCGTGCTCGAAGACTCTGAGACGCCGGCGGATCACGCTCGGACGATCATCGTGGCGTGCACGGACCAACAAACGATCGAGAAGATCCGTTTCGGGCACGTCCAGGATCACGCACAACTGCACCACGTCGGGCCGCACCAGTGCGAGCGCCTCCGCCTGCGCGACCGTCCGCGGAAACCCATCGAGCAGCAGGAAGGACTTGTGCGACTGTCTGCCCATCGCACCGAGCGCTACCTCGACGACGAGCTCATCGGGGACCAATGCACCTGCTTCCACGTACTGTCGGACTTCGAGACCAACGGGTGTCCCGATCACGATCTCGTCGCGTAGCACCTCACCGATCGACACGTGCCCACAAGCGAATGCATCCACGAGTCGTGCACATTGCGTTCCCTTCCCCGATCCGGGTGGTCCCATGATGAGCACCACCGGACAGTTCGCCGCCCCCATCTCGCGAAAGCCCGTGTGGAACCCTGCTTCGCCTGTTCCTTCAGATCGCGGTATCGAACCGAGATGCACGGCGTTCCCTTTCATCAAGAACATGACGCCGAAAGTGTTGAGATTCTGATGACAATGTGGCAGAGCCGAAGGTCCCGAACACCCGACGGCGAGCCTCCCGCGCTCCGCCGTCGCAGAAAGCCTCAGTCGGGCACTAGTCACTGACTCGCAACGTTGATGGGATGTCCATTCTCAAAAGCTTGCGGATCATCAACAGGGGAGCAGCAGCTGCCGCAATGACCCCGAGTGCCACCGCACTCAGTACCGTGGTCCACGACAGGCTCGCCACGATCCCCAGATCCGGGTACGACTCGGGCAGCAGCGTACCGATCAGCCAATTCAGAAGCAACCAACCGAACAGCACACCCAACACGGTCGCAAGAAGTCCGACCAGCATGCTCTCGATGACAGCCATCCGTGTCACCGTTCGCGTCCGTACCCCGAATGCGAACATCGTTGCGTGATCGCGCGCACGTTCGTCGGCGTTGATACTCGCCGCGTTGAAGGCGATGAGGAGAGCGAGCAGGAGAACGGTGCCCTCGACAATCGCGAGAATGCCCAGGATCCCACCAAGTTCCTCACGCACCGACTCGGTGAATGCGCCGACAGGCTGCACCGAACCGACCCCCGGCATCTCGAACAGTGCTCGCGTCGCCTTTCCACTCGAAACGTCGGGACCAACGGTCACTGCGACCGAGTTCGTAATGCCTTTGAGGCCCATCAGCGAAGCGTCACGACGGTCCATATAAGCGAAGAACCGCATTGGTAGCGGATTGGTACCAATGATCCTGACAGGGGAGTCGACGAACTCGTAGGACGTGAGGCCGCTGCGGCGAGGATGGCGCAGCGAGATGATCGTGCCCGGGGGAGCGGAGAGATCCTTGGCGGCCTTCTCGGTGATCACGATTCCAGGGAGACCATCTGGGCTGTGAAAATCCTGGACTGTTGGACTCCATACGCCATCAGCGGGCGCTCGATCCGGTGCGGTACCACGTGTTGCGCCTTCGGTTGGCAGGTCCAGCATTTGGATCATCACATCGATCGGCGCTCGATCGGCGCCATGACTCAGGGTGCCACCGACCTGGAGTGTCGGTGCTGCGGACGCTACAACCGGTAATGCCGCAATGGCGCCGACCGTCTCGGAACCATCCGGGACAAACCCGTCGAGCGTGACGTTGAAGCGTCTTGGGTTCTCCTTGAGCATCTCGGCGTCCACGCGATCGATCGTCGCGACGAGGGAATCGATCATTCCGACCAGAGCGATGACTACCGAGATCGCTGCCGCAAGACCAAACGCCGTCAACAATGTTCGGCGTGGAGAACGGAGCAGATTCCGCACAGGGAGCTGGGCTGTAGTCCTTCCCGGCACCGGTATTCGCGCCAGTATCGGGACATGTCCATGCCGATTGAGTGCCGACGAGCGAATCGCTGCAACCGGAGGAACTCGCACCGCCCGCCAGATCGGGAACAGCGTCGCCGCCATCGGCATGGCGATACCGAGAACGGCACCCTGCGCGAACAACCCCGCTTGAAAAGGAAAGTGCCACGTCGGCAGGGGCATGATGTCGCGCATGACCGACGTCATCAACCAGCCGATGAACAAGCCGAAGCCCACACCCGAGATGACACCAAGGATGGCGATCTCCAACCCGGCAAGGAACGGACGGACCGCGAGCCTCCTCGGACTCGCGCCCAAGGCCATGCCGATGCCGATCTCGCGGCGCTGAGCCTCGACCATACGGCTCGTCAGATTGAACGCCGAGAACGACGCCGCCAGCAGGACGAGCACAGCGAAGATGTCGAAGAAGCGCTGATCGTTGTCGAGGTTGTCATAGAGGAGACGGAACTGCCGATCGTCATGACGATCGAGGAGCTTGATGCCGACGTCCGGAAAACGCGTACCGAAGGCTGCGCTCAGCTCTCGGCGAATCGTGGCGACATCGGCACCGCTTTTCAGGGTTATTGCCAGGTCATTGGCCATCCCCGGTTGACCCGCCAACCGCTGCGCTGTCTCCAACGACGCGAATACGACCGCGAAGTTTGCCTCTCCGAGCAGATTCCCATCGTCTCCGGTGACGACGACATACTCGGGAGCCAATACCTGACCCACGACTTCAAGCGAATGGTTCCCGCTGACCACAATCGGGCGATCAACCGGGAGGCCATAGTGTTTCGCGAAGTGAAAGTCGAGCACGACGCGGTCGGTACCCGTGTCCTTTTCGCTGAGGATTCGGCCAACTTTCGCCATGAGCGCGTCAACAGGAGGTCCCTCTCCGACAAGGTCCGTGCCGACAATCCTGCCGGGTACAAGAATTGTTTCATCGCGTGTCGATGCATCGACCTGTGTCGAGACAATGAGGCGCGGCGTCGTGGCTCTGATCCATCCGGCGTGCGGGATCGCGCGTGCGGCCTCGCTCAACGCAGTCGCCGGGAGATGCGTACCAGCGCTCAGCGACACGCGGAGATCGTGAAGCTGCAGTTGTTCGAAACTTCGGTCGTACGACATTTGTCGCCACCGTGTTGTGCTGCTCAGTCCCGAGTACAGACCCGAGCCCAGCGCGATGATCAAGGCGATCGCGGCGACCTGTAGCCATCGCGCTCGGAGATCCCGTCCCGACCAGCGCAGGAGCAGCTTCACCAACGCAGCGCGCTGATTGCAACGCGCCCATCGGTCGGCGGGCCGTCCGCAATCACCCGACCGCCACTCATCTCGACAATCCGATCCGCGGTCCGGGCGATCTCTCGGTTGTGCGTGACGATGACGACCGCCGACCCTGCCTCGGCCTGCGTCTGCAACAACTCAAGGATTTGCACGCCGGTACCGAAATCCAACTCGCCGGTCGGCTCGTCGGCGAGCAGAATGGGATTCCCCGTTGCAAGGGCACGCGCAATAGCGACCCGCTGTTGTTCACCTCCGGAGAGTTGCCCCGGGAAGTGATGCAATCGATCGCCGAGCCCGACTCCTTCGAGGGCCTGACGAGCGCGGGCCCGATCGCGCCTGCCAGTGACTTCGACACCGAACTCCACGTTCTCCAGTGCCGTCAACATCGGGAAGAGATTAAAGGTCTGAAATACGAAGCTCACACTCTCGCGGCGATAACGGAACAATTCGGATCGTTTGGCCCCGGTAATACGTCGACCTGCGATCGTGATCTCGCCTTCCGTCGGGACATCGAGCGCCCCGATCAGATTCAACATGGTCGTCTTACCGCTCCCTGAAGGACCGAGCACGACCACCATTTCCCCACCGCCGATCGTGAGGTCGACATCGGTGAGCGCGTTGACCGATGAACCACCCACAACGTACCGGCGCGAGACGCCCTGCATTTCGATCATCGTCGTCATCCCCAGTGCGTGGTCAATCAAGTGGCCCAACGTTAGGGCCTCCCGAATGAGGGGCGCTCTACAAACGCGGGACTTCGGACCCTTTTCCCGCCTACCGTCATGCGGCAAGGCTGTTACCGCAGGCTGCCGGCGGTACGGCGTGGAACCGAGGAGGTCCGATATCGACGCCGTCACACTGCCCAAGGGTTTGAGCACTCAGGAGGCTCGGGCGCGCCTCGAACGCGACGGACCAAATGTGCTTCCGTCAGCGCGTGGCCCGTCACTCATCTCCAAGTTTGCGGCGCAACTGGTGCACTTCTTTGCCCTGCTGTTGTGGGTCGCGGGACTGTTGGCATTTCTGGCAGGCATGCCGCAACTTGGCGTCGCGATCTTCGTCGTGGTGATCCTCAATGGTGCATTTGCCTTCGCCCAGGAGACACGCGCCGAGCGCGCCGCTGAACGCCTGGTCGACCTGCTTCCGCGTCGTGCAATCGTCGTGCGCGACGGCAGACGGCACGAGATTCCGGCCAGTGAGATCGTGACCGAGGACCTCGTACTTCTCGAAGCGGGGGACCGCGTCACCGCAGACGTGCTCATCGTTGATGCCTCCCGACTGTCGGCCGACACCTCGATGCTCACCGGCGAGAGTGAAGCGATCACCATCGAGATCGGTGCGCATCTCTTCGCCGGTTCCTTCGTGGTCGAAGGCGAAGCCGTCGCCGTGGTGCAGGCAACGGGAACGCGCACGCGTCTGGCAGCAATTGCATTGTTGACCCGTACAGCGCAGCGTCCACGCAGTCCAATGGCGCTCGAACTCGACCGTGTCGTGCGCACCGTCGCCTTCATCGCGCTCGGCGTCGGCATCGGCTTCTTCGCCATCGCGCTGGTCATCGGCACCCCGGCAGCCGATGGGTTCGTGTTCGCGATCGGCGTCACCGTCGCGTTGGTACCCGAGGGACTCCTGCCAACGGTGACATTGTCACTCGCAATTGGTGCGCAGCGCATGGCTGAGCGCAATGCGCTCATCCGGCGCCTCGAATCCGTTGAGACACTCGGCTCGACCACCTTCATATGCACCGACAAGACGGGAACGCTCACACGCAATGAAATGTCCGTCGTCGAGATCTGGATTCCGCAGGGACGACGCGCCTACCAGGCCAATGGCTACGATCCGAGCATCGCGATCGAGGTTGCGCAACCGGATATCGACGCAGTGCAGAACCTCGGTCGAGCTGCATTGCGGTGCTCGACTGGTCAGGCCGCCTTCTCCGAAGGCAAGTGGATCGCCCAGGGAGACCCGATGGAGGCAGCGATCGACACGTTCGCTCGGCGTCTCGGATTCGATCGTGCCACCGAACTCGCCGCACACCCGGACCTTCATCGGTTCCCGTTCGACCCGCGTCGCCGCGCGATGTCTGTCGTTGCGGACAACACGTTGTTCGCGAAGGGCGCACCGGATGCGTTGATCCAACGCTGTCGTCCCACGTCGCACACTGCCGACGCGCTCGAAACCATCGAGGCGATGACCGAGCGCGGATTAAGGGTGCTCGCAGTCGCACGCCGCCCGGTAAGTGAGCTCGCTGATGACGTAGAGCCCGACGACGTCGAACGCGACCTCGAACTCCTCGGGATACTGGGACTCGAAGACCCTCCACGCGCCAACGCATCCGCCGCGATCGCCGCCTGCCGGCGAGCGGGAATCCGCGTTGCGATGATGACCGGTGATCATCCGGCCACGGCCACAGCAATTGCGCGCGAGGTGGGCCTTCTGACCCCAGAAGGACTGGCGTCGGGATCGATGGTGTTCGAGGGACATCGAACTCCCGACCGACGAGCATGCCCTCGGCGCGTTCCTCGACCGCGACGGCATCGTCATTGCTCGCCTCGACCCCGAAGCCAAACTAGCCATCACCAAAGCGCTACAAGCACGGGGACACGTCGTAGCGATGACGGGTGACGGCGTCAACGACGGCCCGGCGTTGCAAGCCGCCGATATCGGCATCGCGATGGGGCGTTCCGGAACGGACGTTGCTCGCGAGGCCGCCGATCTCGTACTACTCGACGACGATTTCGCAACGATTGTGCATGCCATCGAGCAGGGCCGCGCGACCTACTCGAATGTTCGTCGTTTCCTCACGTATCACCTCACCGACAACGTCGCAGAGCTGACACCGTTCGTGGTGTGGGCACTGTCCGGCGGGAACTTTCCACTCGCGCTTGGCGTGCTACAGATCCTGTTCCTCGATATTGGAACCGATATCCTCCCGGCATTGGCGTTGGGTGCCGAAGCGCCCAATTCCTGGGCGCTGCAACAGCCGCCGACACGTCGTCATCTCATCGACCCCGCCGTTCTGTGGCGCGTCTTCGGCGTGCTCGGTCCAACGGAGGCACTGTTCGAGATGGGCGCCTTTCTCGCAGCCTTTCTCGCTCTCGGCTGGCGACCCGGAGACGCATTCCCTTCGGGAACCGACCTTGCCTCGGCATCGGGAGCTGCATTTGCTGCGGTCGTGATCGGCCAGTGCGCGAATGCCTTCGCATGCAGGAGCGCAACTCGCCTCCCCGGCAAGCTCGGATGGACGAGCAACAAACTGCTCATCGGCGCCGTCTGTGTCGAACTGGTTGCGCTCGCAGGTTTCATCACCATTGGTCCGTTTCAGCGTCTCTTGGACCACTCGCCACCACCGCCGGCCGGCCTCGCTGTTGCACTCTTGTGCGCTCCAGCAGTGCTCGTCGTCGACGCGTTACACAAGCGCCGACGACAGGCCCGACCATTGGGGATCCACCGTTGAGTCAGCAACTCGCAGCCGAGGTACGTGAAACGCATATCTCCGTGCTGTTCTTCGTCGGAGAGCAGGTCTACAAACTCAAGAAGCCCGTCGTCATGGATTTCATCGACTGTTCGACACGGGAGCGTCGACTGCAGACATGTCAACGTGAGGTCGAGCTGAACCGACGACTTGCTCCGGACGTGTACCTCGGCGTCGCCGACGTTCTCGGCATTGACGGCCAACCCGCCGATCATCTTGTCGTCATGCGTCGCATGCCCGAGAGTCGTCGCCTCGCCACGTTGGTGCGTTCCGGCCAGAACATCAGCGAATGCATCCGCGAGGTGGCGCACCGGATTGCCACGTTTCATGCCCAGGCGCAGACCTCCGAGGCGATCACCGCGTGCGGATCGCGCGATGCAGTTCGAGAAAATTGGGATGACTGCATCGATGCGATGGACCAATTCGCCGGTCGTTTCTTCGAGGCATCCCTCGTCGATGAGATCGTGGCGCTTGCACATCGCTACCTCGACGGTCGCGGGCCACTCTTCGAACACCGCATGAGTGCCCGACAAGATCCGCGATGGTCACGGCGATCTCCTGGCCGAGGACATCTTCTGTCTCGACGACGGCCCACGCATTTTGGACTGCATCGATTTCGACGACCGTTTGCGGTACGGCGACATTGTCGCTGACGTGGCGTTTCTCGCCATGGACCTCGAACGGCTCGGCGCACCGGCACTCGGTACGCGTTTCCTGGAGTGGTATCAGGAGTTCGCGGGCGAACAATTCCCAATGAGCCTTGCCGACTACTTCATCGCAGCGCGCGCGGTGATTCGAGCGAAAGTCGCGTGCCTTCGTGCGGACCAGATCGATGATGCCGGCCACGCTGTCATGCCGCTCCTCGACATCGCACGCACGCATCTCCTGCGAGGGGCGGTGAAGCTCACGCTCATCGGCGGGTTACCCGGTACGGGCAAGTCCACCATCGCGACACGACTCGCCGATGAGATGTCCTGGACCGTCTTGCGATCCGATGAGCTTCGCAAGGATCGTGCCGGTATCGGCCACGGCCAACACGCCGAACATCCCTACGGCAAAGATCTCTACGACGCTGCTTCGACCGCCGGCGTCTATCAGGAACTCCTCGACCGCGCCCGACTCCTCCTTGGAATGGGGGAGTCCGTCGTCCTCGACGCATCCTGGGGCGATGCACGTTGGAGGGACGCCGCCCGGGAAGTCGCCGGCGCAACACACAGTTCACTGGTGGAGTTCCGGTGTGACACCCCGATCGATATCGCGCACGAGCGGATCGCAGCGCGCCTCGCGCTTGGTAACGATCCATCGGACGCGACCGCAGCGATCGCCACGGCGATGTCCGAACGCTTCGACCCGTGGCCGACGGCAGTCCCCATCAACACCTGGACATTGGTCGACGACGCTGTGACCGCTGCGCGTCGCGTCCTGCGCTGAGCCTCAGGAGGCGCCCTTCGACGCAGGAAAGTGCTCGACCGTCGCGTCGCTGCCTGGAAAGAAGAGACCTTCGTGCCCGTCTTCTTCCCACCGTACGAGCCACGGCGGCCCACCGTCCACACCATGGACTTCCAAGATCTCAGCGTCCCGGTCCGGCTCGCCGACATGGTGGCCCTTGATGACCAGTCGATCTCCAACAGCGGCGCGCATCGGCAGCGTCCCTTCCTCGGCTCGACCGTTCAATCGGACGGCCCTATGGGCACTGTGGCGCACAATGGTCGCCCACGACAGAGGCCTTGGTCCCAAAAAAGCTGGGGCTACCCTCGAAGGTATGGAGTTCCCGCAACCCAGCCATCCGGTGCGGTTCGTCACTGCAGCAAGCCTCTTCGACGGCCACGACGTTTCGATCAATATCATGCGCCGCCTCCTCCAAGCCCAGGGGGCAGAAGTCATCCACCTCGGACACAACCGCTCCGTCGAGGAGGTGGTCGCCGCGGTTGTCGACGAGGATGCGCAAGGAGTGTGCATTTCGTCGTATCAGGGTGGACACAACGAATACTTCCGCTATCTGATCAACAGGCTCCGCGCCGAAGATGCAGGCCATGTGCGCATCTACGGAGGCGGGGGCGGTGTCATACTCGCCTCGGAGATCGAGCAGCTTCACGAAGCAGGCGTCGCGCGGATCTTCACACCGGAAGACGGCCAACAGCTCGGCATCGCCGGGATGGTCGCGACCATGGTCGCCGAATGTGATGTCGATCCGTCACATCCGGTTCCTGTGGCGCTCGATGAGGTGATCGCAGGGTCACGGCGAGCCTTGGCGCACCTCATTACGTCGCTCGAATGTGGGGCACTTCCTGAACCCCTCCTCAGCGATGTCCGATCCTTCGGCAATTCCCGTCGGGCGCCCGTCCTCGGCGTCACGGGGACGGGCGGCGCGGGCAAGTCGTCGCTGACCGATGAGTTGATCAGTCGTTTCCGCCTCGATCAGCACGACAAGTTGCGGATTGCCGTCATCGCAGTCGATCCCACCAGACGCCGCGGTGGCGGTGCGCTGCTCGGCGATCGCATCCGCATGAATGCAATCGATTCGCCTCAGATCTACTTCCGATCTCTTGCCACGCGCGCCGGTGGCTCCGAAGTCCCTGCCGTTCTCCCCGACGCCATCAGCGCGTGCCGTGTTGCCGGATTCGACCTCATCATCGTCGAAACGCCAGGAATCGGGCAGGGCGATTCCGGGATTGTTGACCTTTCCGACGTTTCGCTCTACGTGATGACGCCCGAGTTCGGCGCCGAAACGCAACTCGAGAAGATCGATATGCTCGATTTTGCCGACGTCGTTGCCATCAACAAGTTCGAACGCCGCGGCGCCGCGGATGCCCTGCGTTCGGTGCGCAAGCAATTGGCGCGTAACCGCGCCGACTTCACGAGTGCGCTCGAATCGCAACCGGTGTTCGGTACCGTTGCCTCACATTTCAACGATGACGGCGTCACCGCTTTGGCGCTGCACCTCGAGACGCTCCTCACCAGCGCATGGACTTCCGATCGTTGCCGGACGTCTCGAACGTCCCGCTTCCACAACCAGCACGTTTCCTCGAACACAGGCCTGATCGTGCCTGGTGATCGCCAGCGATACCTCGCAGAGATCGCCGAGACGGTCCGCGCGTACCATGCGGCGACCGAGGTCGACGCCGGACTGGCACGCACCGCGCAACAAGCACGAGACCTCGGTCCTGAGCTTGCAGGCCGGATGCAATCTGCGAGCACGCTCGAAGCCACGGCTGCGCTCGACGCGATCGCAGACGATGCCGAAGCTCGCATGCAGTCGGATTCCCGAACCCTGCTCGCAAGAGTGGCCCCGAACAGCCGCCAGCTATTTCGGCGATGAACGCGTTGAGCCGGGTGAACATGACCAGCGTCGAACGCCGTTGGTCCGAATGTCCCTCTCCGGTACCAAGGTGCCAAGGGTTGCACTCCCACGTTTCACGGACCATGGCGAACTATTGCGTTGGCTTCGCGCCGAGAATCTCCCCGGCTCCTTCCCCTTCACCGCCGGCGTCTTTCCGTTCAGACGTGAAGGTGAAGATCCTGCACGAATGTTCGCTGGTGAGGGTGGACCGGGCAAGACCAATGCACGCTTTCACCTACTCGCGGTCGATCAACCTGGGACACGGCTCTCAACTGCCTTCGACTCGGTGACGCTCTACGGCTTCGATCCCGATGTGCGTCCCGACATTTTCGGCAAGGTCGGCAACTCCGGTGTGTCCATCGCCACCCTCGATGACATGAAGGTGTTGTACGACGGATTCGACCTGCTCGATCCGTCGACATCGGTGTCGATGACCATCAACGGGCCTGCACCGACCTTGCTTGCAATGTTCCTCAACACCGCGATCGACCAACAGATCGAACGCTTCATCAACGCACACGGACGCGAACCATCGTCGGCGGAGACCAATGAGCTCCGCGCCACGACGCTGAGAAGCGTGCGGGGAACGGTCCAGGCCGACATCCTCAAGGAAGACCAGGGCCAGAACACGTGCATCTTCTCGACGGAGTTCTCCCTCAAGATGATGGCCGACATTCAGGAATACTTCGTTGCGAACGAGGTTCGAAACTTCTATTCGGTCTCGATTTCGGGGTATCACATTGCCGAGGCGGGCGCGAACCCCATCAGTCAACTCGCGTTCACGCTGTCGAACGCGTTCACCTACGTGGAGGCCTATCTCGCGCGTGGCATGAAGATTGACGACTTCGCGCACAACCTGTCGTTCTTCTTCTCCAACGGCATGGACCCCGAGTACAGCGTGTTGGGGCGCGTCGCACGACGGATCTGGGCTGTCGCGCTGCGTGACCGTTACGGCGCGAATCCGAGATCTCAGAAGTTGAAGTATCACATCCAGACCTCTGGACGTTCACTCCATGCCCAGGAGATGGCCTTCAACGACATCCGAACGACGCTCCAGGCGTTGTGCGCGATTTCCGACAACTGCAACAGCCTGCACACGAACGCCTACGACGAAGCGGTCACCACGCCGACCAGCGAGTCCGTCCGACGGGCACTCGCCATCCAGATGATCATCAACCAGGAGTGGGGTCTTGCGACCAACGAGAACCCGCTCCAGGGATCATTTGTGATCGAAGAGCTGACCGACCTCGTCGAAGAGGCAGTCCTCACCGAACTGCAGCGAATTTCCGAACGCGGGGGAGTCCTCGGAGCGATGGAAACCGGCTATCAGCGCGGCCGCATCCAGGACGAGTCGATGCTCTATGAGCAACGCAAACACGATGGCAGCTTGGCGATCATCGGTGTGAACACCTTCCGCAGTCCGGACGAGGGTCCGGTGGTGACGCTCGCAGAGTTGGCGCGATCGACCGACGACGAGAAACGCGAGCAGATCCAACGGCTCGAAGCCTTCCACGGCGCGCACCGTGCACAGCGTGACCCCGCGCTCGAGGAACTCTGCGACGCGGCCCTTCACGGCCGGAACGTGTTCGCCGTGCTCATGGAGACGGTCCGGCACTGTTCGCTAGGCGAGATCACGCATGCGTTGTTCGCCGTCGGTGGACGCTACCGACGCAATACCTGAACGGTCCGTTTGGTTCGGTAGGAGATTACGTGACGTCCGCGGCGAGCAAAGGCGAAGAAGGCCTGCCCGCACCCGTTCGCGATTCCTCGGTTACGACGAAACCCATCACCGGAGCGGTCACCTGGAAGGCAGACAACTTCGGATCCGCACCCAGGACGCCGAGCGAGACCATCGCGTACTTTCTGCTCGTGCCGGTCTTCGCCCAGAGCTGATAGGTCTTCTCCTTCGACAGGCGCGGCAGGTCGTCGTGCATGAAGTATCCCGAGCCGTCTGGAAGCATCACGATCTCCGCGCCGCGCGTCTTGTCCGCTGTCATCAGCACGATGTGATGCGCTGTGGGCGAGGCCGCAGCAACTGCAGCTTGGACGTCGAGGCTCATCGGCATCTGCGATGCCAACTCATCGATCCGCGTCTGTTGGCGCAGCACCGCGACGCTGAGCGCGGCGATCACTGCGATCGCAGCAGCGCCGACCAGTGCACTCGCCACCGCGCGCACATGCCCACCGCTACGACGTTGTCGCCGACCGCGCCCCCCATTCCGCGTTTGCCCAACAGTCGGCCCTAGTAGGGGCATAGCGGGCATCGGGACCGGTGCGGCCATCGAAGCACCCACGGCCTCTTCGAGCCCTCGCCGTAACGACTCCGGCGCGGCCTGGCCTGGATAGGCCAGCAACGCCAACATCTCGCGAAACGAATCGACCTCGGCACGCGCCACGCTGTCGCGCTCCACATAACGCTCCACCTGGACCCGCTCGTCTTCATCCAGTGCATCCAACGCGAAGATGGGAAGGAGCTCATCGAGTTCGTCGCGACTCAACTCTCTGTCCATGATTCCTCAATCCCTGAGGCGACCAGCGTTGCCCTCATACGACGCATACCGGATCGGATACGACTCTTCACAGTTCCCTCCGGCTCTTCGAGCAGGGAGGCAACCTCTCGATAGCTGTGCCCAGCGAAGTAGGCGAGCTCGATCGCGTCGCGCTCGTCATCGGACAGCGCCGCGATGGCCCGACGGACGTGATCGGCAACAGTGAGTTCCCACACTTCGCGTTCGAGGTCGTACGCCCGTTGCGAGGACAGCCCTTCCAGCCGTGACTCACGCCCTCGCCGCGCCGATTCGGCACGCAACGCATCCAGGGACCGACTACGAACAGCGGTCAAGAGAAACACTCGGAGCGTCCCGCGTGCGAGATCGACGCGTTCGGGATCACTCCACAACCGCACGAAGACCTCCTGCACCACCTCTTCGGCAAGCGTATGATCGTTCAGGATTCTGACTGCGAGGCCGAAAGCGCCAGACGAATGCCGGCGATACACCTCAGCCAGCGCTTCGGGCCGAAAGCGAGCGATCCCCACAAGCAGGCTGGCATCGCTGGCAACGTCGGAGGTCACGCTCGGCCATCAGTACGCCTGCCCGGATCCGTCGCGGCCCGATCGGTCACGTAACGCGGCGCTTGCAAAGTCCGCCATGCCCTCTACGAAGCCAATCCGCGGCGACGAAGCCCAGCGTCTTCTTCGCAGCGGCCGGGCTGGCGAAGACGTGGCGCACATCGCCGATTCGGAACACGCCCGTCACCTCGGGTTCGATGGTGGCCTGGCACGGCCCACGCGACGTTGCGCGTGCCAAAGCCGCCGCCATTTCACCAACAGTGTGTGGCGTACCCGTCGCTATGTTGAACGCCCCGGAGATCTCCGCCGGAGCGGTAAGCGCCATGACGTTTGCCCGGGCAATGTCATGCACATGGATGAAATCACGCCTTTGACCGCCGTCTTCGAAGACCTGGGGTGAATTCCCGCTCTCGAGGGAACTTCGGAAGATCGCGGCAACGCCCGCGTACGGCGTGTCGCGTCGGCATACGGGGACCGTAGACGTTGTGATAGCGCAACACGATGACCGATGCATCATGTTCGCGAGCCCAACTCGAGCACAGATACTCCTGTTGGACCTTCGTTGCGGCGTAAACATTACGCGGATCGAGCACATCGGATTCGGTGATTGCGATGGCCTCGACCGCCCTCGCGCACAGGGGACACTCAGGCTCGAACTCCCCACGCTCCAGAGCCCCGACACGCCGGGGCTCCGGCCTCACCGGACCATGGACCGTACACACATAGCCGCCTTCGCCGTACACCACCATGCTGCTCGCCAACACCACCCGAGACCGGTAACCGGCTTCGTGCAATGCCTGCAGCAGGGACGCCGTCGCAAGGTCATTGTGATGCACGTAGTTCCTCACGTCGCCGAAGTCGACGCCGAGACCGACCATCGATGCCTGATGGCAGACCGCGCTGACACCGGACACGGCGTCACGTGCGACGTCGAGATCGGCCAAGTCGCCCCATCGGTAATCGGCGTCGGGATTGACCGTCACGGGAATCCCAACATGTGCCGATGGATGCAGGGCATCGACTACACGCACTTCGTGCCCCAAATCAACGAGCGCGTCGACGACGAACGAACCAATGAATCCGGCGCCACCCGTTACGAGGATCACCATGGCGACCACACCATGGCCTGCACAACGATGGTGAACACTCCTTGCAGGAGCAACCATCGCGTTGTGTTGCTCCAAACAGGTGGGGCTCGGGGTACGTCGCCGGCTGTTCCAAGTCGCGTCGCCAACACGGCTCCTGCAGGCAGGACCCACGAGCGCGAACGGCAACCAGATTCGTTCTACCTCGCCCTTGGACATCCCCGAGATGTTCGCGCCTACGACCACGAGCAGGGCGCCACCCACGAGGGTCCAAAGTCCCCGGTCTCGCAGCCGCACAAGTGCGACCGCATGCGCAGGCCCCAATGTGATGGCAAAGGCTAGCAAGGTTCATGACCAGAAAACGCGGGTATGGGCGACGTGAGGCCACCCCCGCGAAATACCGTTCCCGGGTCGCCATGAGCCCCGAAAACCACCAAAAGCCAGAAGCCGCAAATGCCACGGCAACTCCGCCGACGCCGAGAGCGGCGATGACAATCGGACGAAATCTGCGGCGCCGCCACGCCACACAGAACGGAATCAGTGCGATAAGGACAAGACCGTAGGAAAAGAAGAAGGCGATACCTAGTAGGGCCCCACCAAATATGGCATACAGGTCCACGCGCCTGCCGACGCTGCCCGTGGCAAGGATCACCAACGCAACGGCCCACGCGCTCACTCCCGCGTAGAAGGCGTCTGCACTTGTCGCGACCCAGATCGCAACCGGCGCAAGGACAAGGAATGGCGCGGCATCCCGGGCACGATCCTCGCCTGCCACTTCACGCACGGCGACTAATACCGCCGCCACGCCGAACGCCCCGCCGAGAATCTGTGTCGTGGCGACACCGGCCGCAGTCATGCCCAGACGATGGAGTGCCCACAGCAGCAACACGTATCCCGGTGGATGGCCCTGTACATGAACGGGATAGGCACGGATGTTCGCAACAAAGCCATCGAGAAAGCTGAAAGGCGCGTCGATGGTCGTTGCGGCGCCCCAGTATTCCGTTCGTAGGCGGACAGAGCCGACCAGACCGGCCGTGCCATCGAGCGCCGCGAGCGCAACCGCCCACAATCCCGCAGCAACCACGCTTGCAACCAACATATGGCGCCACGAAAGGCGGCGAGCCCACCGAGGCCCCCAGACCGCGACCACACCGGCAGTGATCACGGCGAAAGCAAGCTGGCGTGCCGGACGCCAATCCAGTCGACCGTCCAGTGGTGGATACGGGATCTTGATTCGTCCGGTTGCGACGAGCGGCTGCACGAGAACATGCCCACCGACGATCAGGGCGCCAAATGCGCCGAGAACGCCGACATTGGCGATCACTGTCGACCACCGTCGCCGCGTCAACCGTTCCTCTGGCTGGGCGGCCGCTGTTCTCACCTCGGTACTACGAACCTGGTCGCGTCGTTGGATGACACCGAGCTCCGATCAGTTGGTGTCATCCGCCGCAGGGTCCCGCACCGTAGGTATGGAAACAACGGATGACCAGGAGAGCCATGCCAGACATCATCCTTCCCGTCCTGAATGAAGCTGCGGCGATACCCGCAGTCATGGCATCACTGCCAACGTCATGGAATCCCATCGTTGTCGATAACGGATCTATCGATGGCTCCGGTGCCCTTGCCCACAAGCTCGGCGCGCAGGTGATCCACGAACCACAACCGGGCTTTGGCGCTGCCTGCTTCGCCGGCTTGCTTGCGGCGCGAGATGACGTCGTCTGTTTCATGGACTGCGACGGATCGCTCGATGGCGCCGACCTGCCCACGGTGGTCGCTCCCGTCATCCGTGGCCGAGCGGACCTCGTGCTCGGCGCCCGTCGCACTGTGCACGGCGAGAAGAAGGCATCACCGCTGCATCTTCGCCTGGCGAATCGCTACCTCGCACACGCCGTACGTCGACGCGTCGGTGTACGTATCACTGATATCGGTCCAATGCGCGCGGCGTGCCGTGATGCTCTCCTCGAGTTGGAACTCAAAGACCGACGTTTTGGTTGGCCCTTGGAGATGGTCATCACTGCCGGACACGCCGGATGGAGGATAGAGGAGGTCGATGTCCGGTATTTGCCCCGCATAGGGAAGTCGAAAGTCACGGGAACGGCGCGCGGCACCCTCCGCACCATTCGCGACATGCACGGCGTCCTCTCATGACGCCGATCAACGGGACGGCCGGTGCCCCGGATTCGGCGGCGATCCTCGTCCTCGCGAAGGCCCCCGTCGCGGGAAGAGTCAAGACGCGCTTGTGTCCGCCATGTACGCCGACCGAAGCCGCGCTTCTGGCCGATGCAGCGCTGCAGGACACATTCGAGGCCATCCTCGCCACCCCATGCGCACGCCGCTATGTCGCACTCGAAGGAGAGCGAGACCAGTGGATTCCGGAGGGCTTCACCGTCTTCCCCCAGGTCTCCGGCGAACTCGACCGACGCCTGGCCGCAGCAGCCGTGCACGTCGGAGGGCCAGTGCTCGTGGTTGGCATGGATACCCCACAGCTCACTGCGTCGATTCTTCGCGGTGCATTCGAGGCTCTCAACGCCACCAAGACCGACGCGGTATTCGGACCCGCTAGCGATGGCGGCTATTGGTGCATCGGTCTGCGTGCGCCGATTGCAGATGTGTTCGATGAAATACCGATGAGCAGGAACGACACCGGCGCTCTGCAAATGCGTCGCCTCGCAGAGCTCGGACTTCGCGTCTCCTTGCTCGAAGAACTCACCGACGTCGACACATTCGCTGACGCATTGATGGTCGGCGACCTGATACCGGAGTCACGATTCGCCCGTGCATTGCAGGCAGTGAACGTGCGTCTCCGTGACTGTGCACCCACACCATGAAAACCACGAACGTATCCACCACCGCGGTTGCTCTCCTGCGAAGTGACTGCGGTCGCGTGCTGAATCTTCCGAGTCACCGCTGGCTCAGCGCTGCCGATGCCGTCGACGAGTTGGCGCTCAACAGGGCGCTTGGGCCCGCGCTCGACGTCGGCTGTGGTCCAGGACGGCACGTCGAGGCCCTCGCCGCGCGTGGCATTGCAGCCTTGGGCATCGACATCAGCCGCGAGTTTGTCGCCGTCGCGCAGGCTCGCGGATTGAATGTCCGCCAGCATTGCGTGTTCGATTGGCTCCCGCTCCGGACGTGGCGAACCATCCTGCTGCTCGACGGCAACATCGGAATCGGTGGAGATCCTTCAGTGCTCCTTCGACGCGTCGAGCAGCTGCTGGCAGCGGACGGTCGAGTGATTGTCGAGGTCACGACCGACGCATCGCCCACGCTCGTGACCCGCGTGCGCACCGAGGTGGACGGAATCGCCGGTCCGTGGTTCGCATGGGCGACGGTCGCTTTGGGTTGCCTGCGGAAAGCAACCGCCATTACAAACCTGGTGGTCACCGACGAGTGGCAGACGAACGATCGAACCTTCGCCATGCTCGAGCGGGTTCCCGAGAGGATCTGACGGCGCAATGAGCTCATCAGCGAAAGCGCAGCCATCGGGCCGACCCGCTCCGCGCCGGTACGGTTTTTCGAGTCCCTTGCATCATGAGACAGTTGCAGCCGCGCTCGGAATTGCCCTCGGCGTTGCATTCACGACCTGTTTCGCCACGGGTCTGCTCTCGCATGTCGCGCAGGATCCACAGGGTTGGTTCGTGTGGCCTTCACGTCCAGCGGGCCTGTATCGATTCACCCAGGGACTCCACGTTGCAGCAGGACTCGCCACGATCCCGATCCTGCTCGCCAAGCTGTGGACGGTGTACCCAAAGCTCTTCGAATGGCCACCCTTCACGAGTGTCGCGGCGGCACTCGAACGCCTCAGCCTCCTGCCCTTGATCGGAGGGGGACTCTTCCTCCTGTTCACAGGCTTCGCCAACATCAACCTCTGGTATCCATGGCCGTTCGAGTTCCGGAGCTCCCACTACTGGGTGGCCTGGATCACGATCGGCGCACTCGTCATACATGTCGGCGCCAAGGCCAACACGACCCGGCGCACCCTGCGGAAGACACCGATGGCGCCACCTGTTGACACCAGTGAGACGACGAGTGCCGGATCACCTTCGCGCCGCGGATTCCTCGCGATGGTGGCAGGCGCCTCCGGTTTGGTGACGCTTCTGACCGTCGGCCAGACCGTTCGGCCTTTGCGAAAGCTCGCACTTCTTGCACCACGTCGTGTCGACAGCGGACCACAAGGATTCCCTGTCAACAGAAGCGCCCTCGCCGCAGGCGTGACAGATTCAGCACGAGCTCCGGACTTCGTGCTCGAAGTCACCGGCAACGTGGCCAACCCGCTGCGCCTCACCCTCGACGAGCTTCGCGGCCTTCCCCAGCACGAGGCAACGCTGCCGATTGCATGCGTTGAGGGGTGGAGCGCGTCACGGAAATGGCGCGGCGTACCGGTCCGTGATCTCCTGGAGATGGCGGGGGCTCGCCCTGGCTCCAGGGTGCGCGTGCATTCGCTCCAGCAACGAAGGCTCTATCGATCGTCGGACCTCAACACTCGCCAGGCGTACGATGGCGATACGCTCCTCGCGCTCGAAGTCGATGGTGCGACCTTGCACATCGATCACGGCTATCCGGTGCGCTTGATTGGACCGAACCGTCCGGGAGTCTTGCAGACCAAATGGGTGAAGCGCTTGGTCGTGTCATGAAGTTCGGTAGCGTCCCGCTGACCGACAACGAGCACGACCGTGGCTTCTGGATTGGTCTGGCACTCGGCGGGGGAGTTCTCGCATTCGGCGCGATCGGCTTCGTGCGAGACACGCCATTCTCACGCGTGCGCGAGGTCGCGGCGTGGGTTGTCGGCGCGGACCTTCTGCACGACTTCCTCATTGCCCCGCTGATTCTCGCCGTTGTCTGTCTGTGCGGGAAGGTGCCAACCAGCCTCCGCACAGTGGTTCGATCCGGAGTCCTCGCATCGCTGCTCGTGATCGCGTTCGGTTGGCCTGGCCTACGCGGCTACGGCGTCAGACCCGACAACGCAACGATCCATCCGCTCAACTCCACGACAGCGGTGTTGAGTTCGCTCGCCATCGCGTGGTCTGCCATCTTCGTGGCCGCGCTCTGCGTGCGGATCGTTACGAAGCTGCACCAGCGACGACGTCTGATGGTCGAGTGCAGAACAGCGCGCACCCGATCCACATTGCGCGACATGAATCCGAACACCTGCTCTTGGGTGACAGGCTGAATCGACGGATCGCTATCGAGACCCGCGTCGTAATCGGTCACCAGCGCGATGCCCGCGAAACGCAGACCGGCCTCCCGCGCCAATGCCGCTTCGGGGAACTGCGTCATGTTCACGACGTGGCCACCCATTGATCGATACCAACCCGACTCGGCACGGGTCGAGAACCTCGGGCCGTTCACCACCACGACCGTGCCTTGATGATGCACAGTCACGCCAAGCTCGGTCGCCGTTGCGATCAAGTGCGCGCGCAGCTGATCGTCGTATGGATCGGCAAGCGACGCGTGCTGCGGACCTTCATCGAAATCATCATGAAAGGTCTCGGCGCGCCCCGATGTGCGGTCGACGAGCTGATCGACGACCACGAATTCGCCCGGGTGGATCGTCGGCTGCAGTGAGCCGGCAGCGAACGGTGCGAACAACGCGGTGACTCCCATCTGACGCATTGCATCGATGTTCGCCCTGTAGTTGACACGATGCGGCGGCAGCTCGTGTCGACGGCCATGGCGGGGCAGGAAGGCGACGCGAACGCCTTCGACCGCGCCAATCGTGATCGGCGCCGACGGAGACCCCCACGGTGTTGTGATCTCCACCTCCTCAGCCGAATCCAGGAACGACGAGAAGCCCGAACCGCCGAAGACGCCGATGTCGGCTCGTCGATCTACTGAACCATCGCGTCCCACGTTCGCCAGATCAGCCGTTCGACCGCCGGTTCGCCCGCTTTTCGGTCTTTTCGGCGCGCTTTTCCTTGAGGGATTTCCCCTTCTTGGGGGCGTTCTTCTTCTGCGGTGACTTCTCGGCCATCGAGCGCTCCTCTTCACAGGTGTCGTAGCCGACGATACGTGAACGGCGGCGCACACAGCGACTTCATGGCATGTGAACAAGCCGTCACCCACCGGTGACCTCGAGGAAACCCGACTGCCGATCGGTTTTCGTACGTTGAGGCGCATGGACCGAAGAGAGTTTCTCAGACTGTCCGGTGCCGCGGCGGCAACGCCCGCACTGGCTTCAATGCTGTCGATGATCGAGAACACCCCGGCGGGGGCGCAGACACCGGCGCCGAAGCGCAAGAAGAAGCCGATCCGCGAGGTCAACCTCGGCTTCATCGCCCTGACGGACTGCGCGTCTCTGGTGATGGCGGAGCACCTCGGCTACTTTGCCGAGCGAGACCTGAAGGTCAATCTCATCAAGCAGGCGTCATGGCCCGCCACCCGTGACGGCTTACTGACAGGCCAGATCGATGGCGCACATTGCCTCTACAGCATGCCGTTGTCCGTTGCGGCCGGAATCGGCGGCACAGCGGGTGACACCTCCCTGAAGATCGCCATGATGCTGAACAACAACGGCCAGGCGATCACGCTGAACAAGCAATTCGCCTCGGCGGGCTACGGCAACCTGCCGAAGGTCCGAAAGCTGCTCGAAGCGAAGACCCCGACGATGGCCATGACCTTCCCCGGCGGCACCCATGATCTGCTGGTTGCGGTATTGGCTCAAGGCCGCCAAGGTGGACGCCAAGGCCGTCAAGATCATCCCGATCCCGCCTCCGCAGATGGTCGCCAACATGAAGGTCGACACCATGGACGGGTACTGCGTCGGCGAGCCGTGGAACGCTGTGGCCGTCGACCAGGGCATCGGCTTCACCCACATCGCCTCCCAGGACATCTGGAAGCATCACCCCGAAAAGGCGCTGGTGGTGAACGAGAAGTTCGCCACCACGAAGAAGGGCACGCTCGAGGACGTCATGGGAGCGATCCTCCAAGCAAGCAAGTGGCTCGACGTGCGTGCAAACAGGGCGAAGTCCGCAGCGACCGTCGGCGTACCGGCATTCGTGAACGCGCCGGCGGCAGACATCGCGGGTCGCCTCAAGGGCGTCTACAAGCTCGGCGAGAACCTTGGGACCAAGACCTTCAAGTCCGACTACATGTTGTTCTCCCGGGGCGGGAAGGTGAACATGCCCCGTCGATCGCACGCGTTGTGGGCATTGGCGCAATACCAGCGTCTGGGGCTCATCGCCACGGCGCCGGCCTACAACAAGATCGTCGACTCGATTGTGCTCACCGACCTGTACGCGAAGGTCGCGGCCGCCAACAAGGTTGCCCTCCCAAACGATGACATGACCCCCTTCACCGTCAAGCTCGACAAGGCGACCTTCGATCCCAAGAAGCCCGGCGACGAGGCGAAGCGGCCATGAGCGTCGCCGGCAAGCTTTCGAACCGGACAGAGGTTCTTCCCACGGTGCCGAGCGCCTCCGAGCCCGAACCAAGACGTCCGGGGCGCGCTGTTTCGCGACCTACGCCGTCCGCTCGGCGGCTACGCGGGTTGTTCATCTCCCTTACGTACACGCTGAGCGGCGCCTTGGTCTTCGCAGCGTTCTGGACCTTTCTTTCCTGGAGAACACCGGAACTCCCGACTCCCAAGGCTGCATTGGGCACGCTCACGGATCTCCTGTCTCGAGCATTCGAAGACGGCGGACCCAACGGCAAGGGAATCGGCCTGCAGTTCGCCACCTCCATGGGGCGAACCTTCAAAGGGTTCATCCTCGCTGTCATGGTGGCGGTTCCCATCGGCCTCTTGATCGGATCAAGCCGGCGGGCGTGGCAGGCGTTCAACCCGATCGTGCAACTCCTGCGACCGATCTCGCCACTCGCTTGGTTTCCTATCGGTCTGGTCATCCTCGATGACGCGCCCAAGGCTGCCGTTCTCGTCATCTTCATCACAGCGTTGTGGCCGATTGTGATCAACACGGCGGCAGGAGCGCACAGTGTCCCGGCCGATCAGCGCAACGTGGCAAGGGTGTTCAAGTTCAGCCGCGGCACGTATCTTCGACGTGTCCTGATCCCTCACACCGTGCCGTCGATCATCACGGGCATGCGCCTCTCCATGGGCATCGCGTGGATGGTGATCGTTGCCGTCGAGATGCTCTCCGGCGGATCGGGGATCGGATTCTTCGTCTGGGATTCGTACAACGGCGGCAACCTCAAGGCCGTCATCGCCGCCGTGATCATCATTGGAGCCATCGGTTGGCTGCTCGACGCCATGTTCACCGCCATTGGTCGGCGCTACGCGGGAGAAGTTCAACAATGACCCTGGACATTCGCGGTATTGATAAATGGTTCGACGGGCGCGGTTCCTCACAGCCCCAGCATGTGCTGCGCAACGTCGACCTCACGATCGACAAAGGCGAGTTCATTTCGCTCATCGGCCATTCCGGCTGCGGGAAATCGACGCTCTTGAACGTCATCGCCGGCCTCATCACACCCGATGGCGGAACCATCACGCTCGACGACGTCCCCGTCACCGGTCCTGGTCCGGACCGCGCCGTCGTGTTCCAGAACTACTCGCTGCTCCCGCGGCTCAACCTCATCGACAACGTCGCGAACAGCGGTGCGCTCCGCACGAAGAGATCGCTCGGCGTCCCAAGCGGCGGAGATGGCAGAACACTCGCTGCCGCGCCGTCGGTCTGTGGGAGCACCGACTCAAGCGGCCGAACGAGATCTCCGGAGGAATGCAGCAGCGGACCGCGGTTGCGCGTGCGTTTGCCGTCGAGCCGCAGGTGCTGTTATTGGACGAGCCATTCGGGGCGCTCGACGCGCTCACCCGTGCTCGCCTCCAGGCACAACTCATCGATCTTTGGAAGAACGAGTCCACGACCGAAACCGTCATCATGGTGACCCACGGCATCGAGGAGGCGATCTTCCTTTCGGACCGGATCATCGTGATGGCCGGGCCTCCAGAAGAGTCCGTGGTCGAGATCATCGACGTCCCCCTCGCCCGACCACACGAGCGGGCCACCATGATCGACGACCCCGAGTATCACAACGTGTACGAGCATCTCTTTGGCGTGCTATCACGCCCGACGCTGGCCGTCGCGTGAAGTCGGTACGTCAGCCGGATTCGATGCCGAGGCGATATCCGCGACGCACAACGGTTTCGATTGCGGAGCCAGCCGGACCGAGGCGCGCCCGCAACCGTGCCACGGTGACTTCGATCGCATGGTCCGTCACCGTGACGTTGTGGAGGGCGCGCTTGAAGTCGTTGCGTGACACCACGGCACCGTTGCGTGCAAGCAGAACCTCGAAAATGTCACGTTCGCGTTGCGTGAGCCGGACAACCGTGCCATCGACCTCTACGGCACTGCCGTTCACGATCACATCACAGCCTGCGAGACGAACCGTTCTCCTTCGGGATGCCAGCACATCGGTGAGCGTGTGCACCATCGAGCCGAGGCGCCCGCGTGGCGGAACCAGCCCGGCGCTGTCACGACGGGTGAGCGCGGAAGCACAGACGTCGCCGACGCACATTGCCACCACATTGCCCGCGAACGCGCTGCGTAGCTCTTCGGCCCGGCCGACCATCTCTGCCAGGTCGAAGAAGTTCTCAACGGCGGCAGCGCTGGTAAAGGTCACGGCGTCCAGCCGACCGTCACAGGTCGCTTCGAGGAGACGCAGCGCCGGCTCAGCAGATTCCGGTCGGGTCCACTCATAGACGCGGACGCTCACGACGCTGATGCCAGCCGCTTCGAGACGGTGGACGTCGGACTGCACGGTGTTGCCATCGAGTTGGACAGCAACACGGCGCGGACCCGGAACCTCGCTCAGCAAGAGGTCGACTGCTTCGGCAAGGGTCTCATTCGGCGAGCGCCACGCAACGTCGAGTCCTGCGGTCAAGACGGCTCCGGCGGCCTTCGCGCCTCTCGCCAGGATTCGTGTGCCCGCCAACGCCGAAATCAGCGCGACGCCGAGTCCCATTCCCTCAGCTGCCCCGAACCAACTTCGGATCCCGATCCCCGTGTTCGCGATCAAGACATCCGGCGGTTGGGCAATCAGCGCAGCAGTAGCTTCCCGGATCGCCGATTCGCGCCCGAACGGCAACGTCCGCACGGCAGGACCGAGCATGACCTCTGCACCTCGGCGACGGAACATCTCCGCCTGCTCTTCGGCGCGGCGATCCGCCGTGACGCCTACGCCGAAACCGGCGAGCGGAAACGATTGCGGATTAGGACCGGAAGCCTGTTGGGGGGCAGTTTCCATACCAACCACGCTACGCGGGTTGAGGAGCCCTTTGGTCACGCCATCGAGAACACTTCAAGTCGATTTCCTCACAGGTTTCTGACGCCACGCCGGGATCGGCGCACTCAGATTCGAGCGCCGGCCTCCGAGACGGCGCTCGTGGCCTTATCGAACCTCGCGGTCGCCTCGGTCGGTTGGCCGTATGACAAGAAGAGCACGATTCGGTCGGGCCGACGGGAGATTCGCCGCACCAGCCTGCGCGTCCGATCGATGGCTCGCTGGCGCGATCTGCTGGGAACCAGGCGACACAGCATCTTGGCGACCAGGTCGCTCGCGCTCGCGGGAGTTCCACGGTGCGTGATCCGAAGGTCGAACATGACCGCGTCACCGGCGCGTGTCGGCACGCACACCTCGTCGCCGACGGCGAGGTCGCGTTCGTGGTGAGTGCCCGGCCTCACGCGCAAGCCGGAGCCGTCCGGGTGGTCCTGGAGGTAGAACGCAACCTTGAGAATCTTGCAGTCAGGACGTCCGATCGGGTCGCATCCGAAGTACCCGCCTTCGAGCATGTAATCGCCGATGTCCTTGTGCCAAACCCTGCTCATGTAGTTGCGATGCAAGATCGCCTCGTGAACGAGGAAGAAATTGTCGTCCCCGAACCCTTCCTTCACCGCCTCGAGAACAGCTGGAATCGTGGAGCACCACAAAAGCCCTGGCGCCTTCCCTGCGACGTCGACGATGACACTTCCGCTGTTCGACGCAATGCCGAAACGATCCAGCGCTGCATGCGCCTGCGCACGAAGTTGTTCGACCTCCGCGTCCGTCATCACACCAGGGAGCACCACGAATCCGTCGCTGTCGATCGCGGCGCTGATCGAGCGATCCATCATCCATGCCCCTTTCCCCGAACGAGAGAATAGCGCCGCACGGGATTCACACGCGCGTTCAGGTCAGGCCCGACGCTGCGACTGAACGGGTACGCTCGGAGAATTCCCGGGTTGCGGCGTTGGGAAGGCCGAACGCAGAAAAGACGACCAACCTGTCGGGGCGGCCGGACCATCGCATCAGCCCCCGCCTGATCTGATCGACTATTGCTCCACGCCGCTCCCGGCCGCCACAGCGCGCCGCAGCCATCGCGAGCCAGTCGGAGAGTCGGGGAGTTGCGCCGCGGTGAGTGAGCCGTACATCGAAGAGCACCGCATCACCCGCACGGATGGGCAGGACGACGGCCTCAGCGTCCGCATTCAACGCCATCTTGTGGGACCCGCGACGGACCAGGAGACCCGAGCCGTCGAGGTGGTCCTGCAGATAGACCGCAACCTTGAGCACCTGACAGTCATTGCGCAGCATCGGATCGGTCCCGAAGTACCCGCCATCCAGCACATACTCGCCAATGTCCTTGTGCCAGCGCCGAGCCAAGAAATTCCGGTGCACGTTTGCTTCGGCGATCATCACGATCTCGTCGCTTCCGAGTGCGGAGCGAACCTGCTCGAGGACGTTGGGGAGCGTGAGACTCCATGCCAACTCTGGGGCGCGCTGCACCGCGTTGACCAGAATCTGACCATGACCTCCGGGTCGGCCGCCGCGTTCGATCGCCTCGGCTGCCTGCGCCCGAAGTCGGCCAAGCTCGGACATGGTCAGTACCGCAGGAAGGTGTGCGAACCCGTCCCGTTCGATGCGAACTGCAATCGAGTCCTCGGTTGCGTCAGTGAACCCGGTGAGGGAGCAAGGACCTTGTGTGCCATCGGAATCAAACGGCTGTACCCGGCGAGGTGTCGCCGTTGAACGTACTGTGGTCGCCATCGCTGCGGTACCTCCCGACGACTCGTCCTCCACGCACCCGCACCAACCTGGAGTCTTTTCACGACGAACCAAGCCAACCGGGAGAATTGTACCAGTTTGTCGCTATCTGATTTCGCAGTCATTCGACCAAGTGGGAACGGCTCGAGGAGTTCAATCATGGAATATCGCCGCCTGGGCAGCGCCGGAGTCAAAGTCAGCGTGCTCTCGCTCGGCTCGTGGATCAACTTTGGGCCGCACCTCGACCTCGGTTGTGCCCGGGAGTGCCTTGCCGCCGCGGCTGAGGGCGGGGTCAACTTCTTCGACAACGCAGAGTCTTATGGGGGCGGCGAGTCCGAGCGGATGATGGGCCAGGCAATAGGGGAGTTGCGCTGGGCCCGCGAGACGTACCTCGTCTCTACGAAGCTGTTCTGGGGACTTGGAGGCGACCGGGTCAACCTCACGAATACCCTGAATCGCAAGTACCTCCTGCAGGGAATCGACGGGTCATTGGAACGCCTCGGGATGGATTTCGTGGACCTGCTGTTCTGTCATCGACCCGACCCAGCGACACCGATCGAGGAGACGGTCTGGGCCATGTCGGACATCGTGAGTTCCGGCAAGGCGCTGTACTGGGGGACATCGGAGTGGAGTGCGGCGGAGATCCGCTCGGCCGTCTCGATTGCGGACCGGCATCACCTCCATAAGCCTGTGATGGAACAACCGCAATACAACCTGTTCGAGCGCCAGAAGGTCGAGACCGAATTCGCGTCGCTCTACGACGAAATCGGTCTCGGACTTACCACTTGGAGTCCGCTCGCGTTCGGGCTGCTCACCGGTAAGTATCTTGGCGGCGTCCCTGAAGGAAGCCGTGCGAGCCTTCCGGGATATGAATGGATGCAGCCGACCGTCACCGACCCGGATCGCAGTGCCAAGGTGCTCTCGCTCGCCGAGTTGGCCCAGACACTCGAATGCACGGTGGCGCAACTTGCGATCGCGTGGTGCGCCGCAAACCCTCACGTCTCCACGGTGATCACCGGGGCTAGTCGACCCGAGCAGGTCGTCGAGAACCTCGGAGCGCTCGATGTGCTCGAGCGTCTCGATCCCGCAGTAATGGCCGACATCGAGACAGCACTGCGTTGACTGGCAGGATGGTCGACCGGACGTTTGGGTCGATGGCCGTCGGCAAGGAGTGAGGCATGCGTGTTGAAGGCAATGTTGCGTTGGTAACAGGCGCTGGATCAGGACTCGGCAAGGCAACGGCGCGCCATCTCCACAGCCGCGGCGCAATGGTTGTGCTCTTCGACCGCGATGTCGAGCGTGGCAAAACGGTCGCGAAGGAGCTTGGTGATCGTGTGCACTTCGTTGCGGGCAGCATCCTCGACGACCGCGACATCGGGCGCGCGATCGATGCTGCCGCGGACCTGGGTGGCCTTCGCTCGGTGTTCGCAATCGCCGGCGGCGTCCCCGGCGGGGTCACGACGGGGCGTACCGTCAATCGTGACGGCACCGCCCACAACATGGACGGATTCGCCAAGACCGTTGAACTGAACCTGCTCGGAACCTTCAACACGTTGCGGCTCGGCGCCGCAGCCATTGCCGCTCAGGAACCCCTCAATGACGACGGCGAACGCGGCGCGATCGTGCTGACCGCATCAATCGCCGGATTCGAGGGCCAGATCGGCCAGATTGCCTATGGCTCTGCAAAAGCCGGGATCATCGGGATGACGATCATCGCGGCCCGTGACCTCGCCGCAAGCGGAATCCGCGTGAACTGCATCGCGCCAGGGACCATGGGAACGGAGGCGTGGAGCCTCGCACCCGAGGAAATGCGCGCAGCGCTCGAGGCGAAGGTGCCGTTCCCTCGTCGTTTCGGCAACCCACGCGAGTTCGCCGAGCTCGCAGAGCACCTCGTCACCAACGGCTACCTCAATGGCCATGTCGCGCGCCTCGACGGAGCGATCCGTTTCGATCCTCGTTGAGGCGCACATTTCGGTGACACAAGGCGCCAGCAGTTCCGCAACGAATGTTCTCGGTACCATGCGCGTCTCAGCGTCATCGACAACGGGGGGACATGATGGCAAATGCGACGGGGATGAGCGGTCCGGGTGGCGCAGCCGGGATGGGCTCAGGTGTCAAACAACGCGACATCATCAGGATGTCGCCTGCCGAAATCGATTCGTTTCTCGCCGAGCGGCATGCGATGACCATGTGTACGCTCAACAAGGACTCGAGCATCCACGCAGTCGCAATGTGGTACGGGTTCCTTGACGGGTCGGTCGCGTTCGAAACCAAGAAGAAGGCGCAGAAGGTGCGCAATCTTCAGCGAGACCCACGGATTACCTGTCTCGTCGAAGACGGCGAACTGTACGACGAGTTACGCGGTGTCTCGATCGTGGGCACTGCCGAGATCATCGATGATCCCGACCGAATGTGGGAAGTGGGCGTCAGTGTTTTCAACCGGTATCAAGGTGACTACACCGAGGAGTGCCGGCCGTTCGTCGAGGTCATGCTGCACAACCGTGTCGTCGTGATAGTCCATGCGGCAAAATTCGTCAGCTGGGACCACCGCAAGCTGGTCGGCACCTGAATCCTGCGCTTCAGTTTTGTGCGATTGCCTTGCTGGCGTGCAGCGCGGCAACCTCCGAAGCGCTGAAACCCCAATCGGCGAGGATTGCGTCGGTATGTTGACCCGGACCTGCAGGCGGGCCTTGGATTGCTCCAGGCGTGCGACTGAACCGCGGCGCTGGTGCCGGCTGGAGTACGCCGAACTCCTCGACGATCGTACCCCGAGCCTTGAGATGCGGATGTTCTCCGCATTCGCTCATCGTGAGGACGGGAGCAAAACATGCATCGGTGTATTCGAGAATCTCGCACCACTCATCACGTGTCTTGGTCAAGAACAGTTCGGTGAAGCGTGTGCGAAGGTCGCGATGTCCGTCCTTGTCGGTCTGTCGAGCGACGTCAACATCGTCTGTCAGGCCGAGCAGCGTGAGAAGTTCCGCATAGAACGGAGACTCGAGCGCGCCGATTGCTATGAATCGGCCATCACGTGTCTCATACGTGTCGTAGTAGGGCGCACCCGTGTCCAACAGGTTCGTCCCTCGCTCAGTCCAAGTCGGGCGAAAACCCCAGATCATGGTCATCAACGAGGCAGTTCCATCGACCATGGCTGCGTCCACGACCTGACCCGCTCCTGATCTTCCGGCCTCGAACAACGCGCACACCATTCCCAGCAGCAGGAACATTGCTCCTCCGCCGAAGTCGCCGACCATGTTGATCGGGGGTGTTGGCTTCTCGCCCGCACGTCCGAAATGCGCCAGCGCCCCGGCCAGCGCGATGTAGTTGATGTCATGGCCGGCAAGGTGTGCGTACGGTCCATCCTGGCCCCACCCAGTCATACGCCCATAGACCAGCTTGCGGTTCCGACTGCAGCACACCTCGGGGCCCAGTCCCATGCGTTCGGTGACGCCCGGCCGAAAACCTTCGATGAGACCGTCGGCGCGGTCCAGAAGTCGCAGCACCGTTTCGACGCCGTCGGGGTTCTTGAGGTCCACGGCGATCGACCGACGTCCTCGTAAGAGCGGGTCGACGTCGGGAGTCTCGATGCCTGGCACAGCAACAGCCCGATCGACGCGAACGACCTCAGCGCCGAGATCGGAGAGCATCATCGCAGCGAATGGCCCCGGTCCGATCCCAGCCAACTCGACGATCCTGATACCGGCGAGCGGTCCGGACACCGATCCCTCGTTTCGATTGGGCATCACGACGTGTTTCGGTTGCTCGCGACTAGCGGGTTCGTGGTAGTCCGAGGCCTTTCTCGGCAATGATCGATCGTTGGATCTCGCTCGTACCCCCGTAGATCGTGGTGACCTGCGCGTGGCGGTACAAGTGTTCAATCCAGCCATCGGTCGGCGCACCCGCCGCGCCGTGTTGAAGCTGGCCGTCAGCGCCAAAGAGATCGACGAGTTCGCTGGCCGTACGGACAAGGTTCTCGCTGCCGTAGAGCTTGCCCATGGATCCATCCACCGAACCCGGCATTCCACTCTGCATGCTGCCCCAAATGGTCCTGAGGCCAAAGAGTCGAGAGACCTCCATACGCATCTCCGCCTGGGCAAGCGTGCTGCGCACCACAGGATCATCGATCGGATGGTTGCCGTGTTCGTCGACAGTCGTGCGTGCCCACTCGATGGCATTGTGCATATTGCGGTCCAGCTCGGCGCCGAGGCTGCCTCCGCGTTCGAACTGCAACGCGATGGACATGACTCGCCAACCGTTGTCGACATCGCCAACGCGCCAGCTGTCAGATATGCGCACGTCGTCGTAGAAGGTGATGTTGGTGCGTTCGCCGCCCAGTGTGTGAACCGGTTGGATCTCGATTCCCGGCGTGTCCATCGGCACCAGGAACATCGTGAGTCCCTTGTGCTTGGGAACCTCGGTGTTCGTGCGGCACAACATGAAGACGTAGTGCGCCTCTTGTGCGAGCGTCGTGAACATCTTTTGGCCGTTGATGACCCACTCGTCGCCGTCACGAACCGCGCGGGTTGCGGCGGCCGCCGCGTCGGAACCCGACTCGGGCTCGCTGTAACCCAGCGATATCAGGATCTCCCCGCGCAATGCAGCAGGAATGACCTTGGCGCGTTGCTCGTCGGTGCCGGCGATCCGGATCACGCCGGAAACCATCAGCGTGGTTGCCATCCCATCGACAGGGACCCGACGCTTCGCGAGGTTCGAGTGGAACATCGCCATCTCGAACGGGTCGCGGTCCTGACCACCGTATTCCTTGGGCCACGATGCCCCGAGGTACCCGGCCTCGCCGAGCGCATGGTGGAAGTCCCAGTCGTGGTAGGTACCAGTCTCATGGGCACGCTGTGCACCGGAGCCATCCCAGTGCTTGTCGAGGAACTCGATGACCTCGGCCTCGAAGGCTGTTGCGCGTTCGCTGAGGTGGAAGTCCATCGTCAGGCCTTTCCCTTTCCATAAAGCTCGTCGGCCATCGCCGCGACGGCGAACCGGCGTGACCCCCCAGCCTTCGGCCACGCTTTGGCGCGGCGCACGTAGAGCTGAATGTCGTACTCGAGCATGAAGCCGTAGCCCCCGTGAAAGTGCAAGCTCGCCTCCGCGGAACGCATGGCAACGTCGGTCGCGTTGACGAACGCCATGTGCGAAAGCTTCGGTCCGGATGACTCATCCTCACCCCACGCCCATGCCGCCTCCTGCCAGAGCAGGGTGGCGCCGTCAACCTCGGTGGCGACATTGGCAAGTTGATGTGCCACCGATTGGAACGAACCGATCGGAACTCCGAACTGCTTGCGTTCCTTGGCGTAATCGACGCCGATCTCGAGCGCCCGGGCAGCGAGCCCTGTCAGCGCCGCAGCCACCAGAATGCGCCATTCGGCCTGCCCGCGGGCAAAGGCCTTCCGCGCATCGTCACCTTTGGCGAGAACCTCGACCGACGTAGCGCCGAGGTCCGCCCGCAATGGCACATCGCTGAGTGCCACATTGCCCAGGTTCGGTATCACCGTTCGTTTCGCGCTGTTCCCGACGAGCACCAATCGATCGCCGTCGAGGGCGACGACCCATGGGGCAATCGCGCCGAATGGCGCGAGTCGCGCGACACCGTCGAGACCAGGTAGCGGTGCGAAGGTCGCGGGCGCACCCTCGAGAATCGCCGCAAGTCCAGCTCCACCGTAGGCTTCGACAATCCGAGCTGCGACCGGCGCCTCGACAAACGGGACAGGCGCCAAAGCACGCCCACAGGCTTCAGCGACGACTGCCAGATCGAGGAATCCACCGCCTGAGCCTCCTTGCGCCTCCGCAACTGCAAGGCCGCTGAGACCGACTTCGCAGACGCGTGCCCAGAGATTGTCGTCGAACCCCAGTGGCTCGGCTTCCCGAACGGCTTCGGGCCCGCAGTGCTTTTCGAGCATGGCTGTGAAGATCGACCGCAGCTCTTCCTGCTCGGGCGCGAAATTCAGATCCATGAGGCACCTCTGCAAGTGTCGGTGCTAGGCGCCAGCCCTGCGCTGTACAACACAGTTCCTCCTGCTCAGTCGAGTCGCGTAAATCGGGGAATGCGGTATGGCCCACCGGGTAGTTCAACCATCTCGATGCGGATGCGGTCACCGATCTTCAGCGTCGATGCACAAGCGGGGTCCAGCGTCCCGGGAATCCTGAGGCCGACCTGCTCGTCGAGTTCGACAAGACCCACCCGATAGGGGAGGTGCTCGAGATATCCGGGCATCGTCGGTTGGTGCGCCACGATGAGCGAGAACAAGGTCCCCGTACCCGCTACCGGCTCAAAGCTCAATGGGCCTGCGCACGTCGGGCACTCGTCGGGAGGCGGCATGAGCCAGCGCGAACACGCTGCGCAGAAGGCCATCCGAAGCTCACCTCGGGTCGTCGCCTCCCAGTAACCGGCGCTTGCGGCATCGGGACGAGGCTGAAAGGGGACAGCGAGGTCGACCATCAGTTCTCCCGCCCGTAAATCATCGCACCGCCATATGGACCTGCACCCGCGGTGACCAAGGCCAGCTCGGCGTTCGCCACTTGGCGGGCGCCGGCATCGCCACGTAGCTGCGTGACGGCTTCAAGGTGATGGTTGAGACCGTGCAGGTAGCCCTCCGAGAGCAACCCGCCGTGAGGATTGACGACCACTTCACCACCGTAGGTCGCGCGACCGGTCCGGAAGAACTCGCCGATACCGCCCTTTTCGGCGAAGCCGAGATCTTCGAGTACCGCCATCACGGTGTAGGTGAAGCAGTCGTAGATGCACGCAACGTCCATCTCGGATGGGCTCAGCCCGCTCGTCGACCACAAACGGTCTGCGAGGCGCGCCGAGAACATCGTCGTCGGGTCTGGCCACTGGTCCCAGGAGCCTCCGCCCGAGGTGGAATCGGTCGCCGTCAAGATCCGGACGGGCTTATGGCGGAGGTCCGCGGCACGGTCAAGGCTTGTCAGCACCATTGCAACGGAACCGTCGACCTCATAGGCGCAATCGAAGACCCGAAGCGGCTCGTTGACCCACCGACCCGCGAGATAAGCATCGAGATCAATGGGTTCGCGCGCAATCGCCTCGCTGTTCGCCACAGCGTGGGAGCGCTGGGTAACAGCAATCGCGCCGAGGTCCTCGCAGGTGCTGCCGTACACGTATTGGTGGCGCGCCGCCCACATCGCCATCCACTGTGGGGGAACGGCATAGCCGACCGGTGCGCCGAACTCGGAGTCACCTCGAAGAACCGGCGGACCTTTGGAGCCAGCGGCGGTACCGAAGCGCTTACCACTGCGGCCGTTCATCGAGCGATACACGACCGCTGTCTCGCATGCGCCGGTAGCGACCGCACGTGCAGCGTCGCTCACGCAGGTGACGACGGCATTGCCGCCGCCACTCAGATCGACAGACCAGGTGAGCTCGTCCATGCCAACCGCGTGGGCCACCGCAGCCGTCCCGACCGAGTCGCCGGCCTGGTAACACCCGATCCCGTTGACGCTGCCGGGCGCGAGTCCGGCGTCGGCAATAGCCTTGCGCACGGCCTCGGCTGCCATTGATCCGGTCGTCCGCCCTGACGCACGCGTGAAGGTCGTTCGGCCGATGCCGACGACCGCAACTTGGTCGATACCGCCCATCACACCCCCGCTTTCGCCGACTTGCCAACGTCACGCGCCAAAATCGGGCAAACAAGCCCGCCGCGTGTTGTTGAGGGTGGGCGGTAGAGGTTTTGAACCTCCGACCTCTTCCGTGTCAGGGAAGCGCTCTCCCACTGAGCTAACCGCCCGGGATGCCCAGCACCGCTGGACATGAGGGTGCGATGCTAGCAGGACGGGTGGACAACGGCTTTCCGGAGTCCGCCAAACTGCCAGTTCATTCGTTTCCTGCCTCGGCCGATAGAAATGGCAACACGCCCGGCCCGGGCCTGTCTCTAGCCTTGGCGGTGTGGCTCTCATGAAACGTCATCCCACGACGGCATTCGGCGTCCTTGCCGTTCTGTTTGGATCCGCGATGTCGCCACTCGTTGTGAGCGCGGCGCCCGCAAGTGGCGCCATGACCCCGGTCGCCGCACGCGCCGCAGCAGGTTTCGGGAACTGGGATCGATCGATCCAACCCATCGTCGACTTCGTCGAACGCGAACGAGGGCTGAAATTCAAGAACGCCGTGCCTGTCACGCTCCTCAGCGACAAGGCGTTCCGCAAAGAGCTCGACATCGACGAGTCGAAGGTCACGAAAGAAGAACGCGACGACCTGGACGAAAGCGTTCGAATCATGCGGGCGCTTGGACTCCTCAGCGGCAAGGTTGACCTGCTCAAGGAAACCGAGACACTCCATGGCGAAGCCGTCGCGGCTTTCTACGACCCGGAGAAGAAGCGCATTCGCGTCCGAGGAAAGCGCCTCAACCTCCTGATTCGCACAACCCTCGCACACGAACTCACCCACGCATTACAGGACCAGCACTTCAACCTGACCAAGCTCGAGGAGTCCCTGACCGACGACGAGGCCAACAGCCTCACCGCACTCGTCGAGGGAGACGCCAGCCTCGTGGAGACCGCATTCATAGACAATCTCTCCGAGGCGGACCGCGCGAAATACGACCGCTTGGAGGCGGAGGATGCGAGCGCATTCGACCGCGAAATCCGTGGAGTCGGTTCCTGAGATCCTGCAGGTGTTCTTCTCTGCGCCGTACGTGTTCGGCGAACCACTCGTGTCGGCCCTGCGCGCGACAGGAGGTACCAAGGCACTCAACCGGGCGTTCCGGAAACCGCCCACGACCGAGGACCAACTTCTCGATCCGCGTCGCTTCCTTGCCAAAGAGCCGGTCCGCAAGGTGAAGACACCCAAACTGCGGAAGGGGGAGAAGAAGCTCGACGCAGGCACATTCGGCGCGTTCGGCCTCTACCTCATGCTCAGCGCCCGCATTGACCCCAAGATTGCCCTCGGCGCAGTCGACGGATGGGGCGGCGATCAGCACCTCGCCTACACGAACGCCAAGAAGCAGACGTGCGAGCGCGTCGCCATCCGTGGTGATACGGCTCAGGACACGGCACGCTTGTTCGACGTCCTCGAACAATGGGCGGCGGCGATGCCCGCGAACACGGCGAGCGCGAAGCGAACCTCCGGCCTGGCGACCTTCGAGACGTGCGATCCCGGTCCAGACGCGACGTTCGACATCGGTGACGTACAGCAGGCGTCAGCGATCCCCGTGGCGCGAACGACAATCTTCGCGGAATTCCTGCAGAGTGGACTTCCGCTCGAAATGGCCGGCTGTACCGCGCACAAGATGGCGATCGGCCTCGACTCCGAGATTCTGGCGGCAGACGTTCTCACGCCCGAGCAGGAGGTAATGCTGGGTCAGCGGGTGCAGCTCTGGAGCCAACAGTGTGTTCTCGAACAGTCAGGCGCCGGCTCGCGTTCCTAGTTCACGACGCGTCTGACGCGAGAAACTCCTCGAGGATCGCCGCAAGTGCGACCGGGCGGTCACCCTGAATGCTGTGTCCGGCCCCGTCGACGACCTCGATCCGCGCACTTGGTACACGCCTCCGCACCTCGGCAATGTCGTCGTCACCGACGACACCCGACTCGCCACCGCGTACCAGCATGAACGGGACACGAAGCCCTGACAAGTCCTCCCAGAGCGACTGGAAATCAGGCGCCCTGAATTCCCCTGCCTCCGTCGGTGGGGGACCGTCGCCCTGCAAAGGGTGGAAACGGTCGTAGCGCCACGTCCACTGCCCGTCAGGCATCGGACGCGCATTGTGTAACACGCCACGGCGTAACGAAGACACCAACCGCGTCGGGTTGAACATGATGGTTCGCTCGAGCAGCTCTTCGAACGACGTAAAGGACTCGGGACCGGCAATGAAATTGATGATCGGCGCTGCCTTTGCCTCATTCACGCCCGGTGTCACATCGACGAGCAGGAGCTTGCGAACCAATTCGGGCCCCACCCGTGAGAGCGCCAGCGCGCTCAACCCGCCGAGCGACATGCCCACGACGAGCGCGGCGTTCGGTGCGAGTGAGCGAATGGCTACTGCGAGGTCGGCTGCATTCTCCGCTGGCCAATACGCGTGATCGGCACGCCAATCCGAATGTCCATGACCGGGAAGATCAATGGCGACGAGCGGCCGGTCCAACGCGAGCGCAACGGTGTCCCATGTGTGGGCGTTTTGCGCACCACCGTGGAGCAGCACGATCTCAGGGTCTGAACTGCCCCACACCAGAGCGCTCAAGGACTCGGTCGTCCGCGACGGGAACCTTGACACGGCGAACGTCGGGTTGTCCCCGCCAGACGACTCCGGCCTCTTCTGCGTTCTCCCGGAACAGACCGAACTCGTCGTAATCCACCGCGGGGCCGGCCCCGCCGATCTCGGATGCTGCCACGTGACCATTCTTGCGCATGCCGGGAGTTTCCGCACCCGATGATCTACCTGGACTGTAACGACGGTACAATCGAGGATTCCGGCTGCAAGTCGTGGCCGTCCTCTCGAAAGGCTTGTGATGCCCGCGCGCGCCGATTTGCGGAATGTGGCGATCGTCGCCCACGTCGACCATGGCAAGACAACGCTGGTCGACGCCATGCTGTGGCAGACAGGCTCCTTTCGCGCCAACCAAGAGGTCAACGAGCGAGTCATGGACTCCAACGACCTCGAGCGTGAAAAGGGCATCACGATCCTCGCGAAGAACACCGCGGTTCGCTACGGAGACGTGAAGATCAACATCATCGACACGCCGGGGCACGCCGATTTCGGTGGCGAGGTCGAGCGTGGGCTCACGATGGTCGACGGCGTACTCCTGCTCGTCGACGCAAGTGAAGGCCCGCTGCCACAAACCCGTTTCGTGCTCCGCAAGGCACTTGAGGCACGCCTGCCGGTGATCCTCGTGGTGAACAAGGTCGACCGTCCTGATGCCCGGATCGCCGCGGTGCTCGACGAGGTCTACGAGCTCTTCATGGACGTCGGCGCTGATGAGAACCAGATCGAGTTCCCGATCGTCTACACCAATGCCCGCGAGGGATGGGCCTCACGGGACGCCGCGATACCTGGAACCGACCTCGTGCCGTTGTTCGATCTCCTCCTCGAACACATTCCCGCGCCGTCCTACGAGGAGGGCCATCCTCTCCAAGCGCTCGTGACCAACCTGGATGCATCGCCCTACGTCGGCCGTCTTGCGATCTGTCGGGTCATGCAGGGCACGATCACCAAGGGCCAACAGGTCGCGTGGTGCCGCGGCGACGGAACGATTGAACGTGTGAAGATCGCGGAACTCTCGGTCACCGAGACGCTGTCGCGGGTCGACGTCGAGTCTGCCGGTCCCGGAGAGATCATCGCGATATCCGGAATCCCCGAAGTCACGATCGGCGAAACCCTCTCCGACGCCGAGGATCCCCGGCCCTTGCCGGTGATCAGTGTCGACGAGCCGAGCCTGTCGATGACGATCGGCATCAACACCTCGCCGCTGGCAGGCAAGAGCGGTTCGAAACTGACCGCGCGACTGGTCAAAGGTCGCCTCGACGCCGAGCTGGTGGGAAACGTCTCGCTACGCGTGTACAACACCGACCGTCCCGACGCGTGGGAAGTACAGGGCCGTGGCGAATTGCAGCTTGCCGTACTCGTCGAAACGATGCGTCGTGAGGGATTCGAGCTCACAGTCGGCAAACCCCAAGTCGTCACCAAAGAGGTCAATGGCAAGGTGCACGAGCCGATGGAACGGGTCTCGATCGACGTCCCGGAGGACTTCCTCGGCGTGGTCACCCAGCTTCTGGCGCTCCGCAAGGGCCGCATGGAGCAGATGGTCAACCACGGCACAGGTTGGGTACGCATGGACTTTCGCGTGCCCGCGCGTGGTCTCATCGGTTTCCGGACCGAGTTCCTCACCGAGACCCGCGGCACCGGCATGCTCCACCATGTCTTCGACGGTTACGAGGCGTGGCATGGCGAGCTTCGGACACGTCCGGCAGGGTCGATGGTTTCGGACCGCAGCGGCGCTGACGACCACCTTCTCCCTCATGAACCTGCAAGAGCGCGGCACGATGCTGGTGGGACCCGGCGTTGAGGTGTACGAGGGCATGATCGTGGGGGAGAACTCGCGCACCGACGAGATGGACGTGAACCCCACCAAGGAGAAAAAACTCACCAACATGCGCCAGGCGAACGCTGACGAACTCGTGCGCCTCGTGCCCCATCTCCACTTCTCCCTGGAGCAGGCGTTGGAGTTCGTGGCCGAGGACGAGTGCGTCGAGGTCACGCCCAATGCGGTCCGTCTTCGCAAGGTCATCCTCGACGGCAACACCCGAGGCCGGCTCCGCAACTCGAAACGTCCCCCGCGCGAATAGGCCAGACCGACCTAACATTCGATATGCCACCCGCGCAGAACGGCAACGAAGCAACCACGCCAAAGAGCATCACTGTTATCGGTTCGGGCTATGTCGGGCTCACCTCGGCTGCCTGCCTTGCGCACCTCGGTCACGTCGTGCGCTGTACCGATGTCCTTGCTGACCGCGTCGCCGAGTTGCGAGCTGGTCGGGTTGCAATCGTCGAGGCCGGACTGCCCGAGCTGGTACGCCAAGGCCTCAACGCCGGCAACCTCACCTTCTCCCTCGACAACAGCGTCGCTGTCACACAGTGCGAATTCGTCTTTCTGTGTCTTCCGACGCCGCAATCAACAGACGGAACGGCTGACCTTTCCTTTCTTCGGGCGGTCGCACTCGAGATCGGGCCTCACCTTGAACCCGGAACGATCGTCGTGATCAAGTCGACCGTTCCGATCGGAAGTGCGCGGATCGTCGCCGACCTGATCGCACGCAGCGACATCGACGTCGTCTCCAATCCCGAGTTCCTCCGAGAGGGTTCGGCGGTAGCGGATTTTCTCGAGCCTGATCGGGTGATCGTCGGCGCAGAATCCGAACGCGCTGCGACACGCGTCGCGAGTCTGTACCGGAATCTCAAGACGAACGATCGTCATCATGGACTCTGAGAGCGCCGAGCTTCTCAAGTACGCGGCCAACGCGTTCCTGGCGACCAAACTCAGTTTCGTCAATTCCATCGCAACGTTGTGCGAACGTGTCGGCGCCGACATCTCTCACGTCACCTACGGCATGGGGCTCGACAGACGAATCGGCACGCACTTCCTCGAACCTGGTCCCGGTTGGGGAGGTTCGTGTTTTCCCAAAGACACCTCGGCGCTCATGCAGATCGGCCAGAGCGTCGGATTCGACTTCAAGGTTCTCGATGCCGCGATCACGGTCAATGCCGAACAGCCGCATCGGATCGCCGACGCCATCGAAGTCGTCATCGGCGATTCCGTCGCCGGCCATGTCATCGCGATGTGGGGTCTGACATTCAAGGCGAACACCGACGATTTACGGTGTTCGCCCGCCATCGAGATTGCGAAGGTGCTCGGAGCACGCGGCGCACGAATCCAGGCCTACGATCCGACCGTCGGCGCCAAACTTGACGGGATCGAGGTGTGCACCACCGCGCTCGAGGCCTGCAGCGGTGCGACCATCCTCGTCGTCGCAACCGAATGGGACGAGTTCCGCTCCGTGGATCTTCATGAAGCAGCACAACGAATGGCACAGCCGCTCCTGCTCGACGCACGGAACCTTCTCGACGCCGAAGCTGCTCGGCAGGCCGGCTTCAGCTACCACGGAATCGGCTGGGCAAACGCCTGCCAGGCCCGTCTGGACCACGTACCGGATCGTCGATGATCGCACCGCGGTGCCTACGATCAACGACGTGCGCCAGAGGCTCTCGATCACACCCCCTACCTATCGTCGGATAGTCCTCGTCGCGGCGGTGCTGCTCGGCGTGATCATCGTTACCGGCGCTGCAGTCCGGGTCACGAACTCTGGTCTCGGTTGCCCTGACTGGCCTAACTGCAGACCCGGCGAGCTCACGCCACGCGCCGTCGACGATTCGCACGCGATGGTGGAATTCCTCAATCGGATGTTTACGGGTGCGGTTTCGATTGCGGTGATCGCGGCGGTCCTGTGCTCCTACCTGCGCGCACCGCGTCGCCGTGACCTGACATGGCTGTCGTGGGGCCTGGTCGCCGGCGTCGTCGGACAGATTGTGCTCGGTGGCATCACCGTCCTCGTCGACCTACACCCCGTCGCGGTCATGTCGCACTTCTTGGTGTCCATGGTGTTGCTCACCGACGCCATCGTGCTGTGCTTCCGTGCGGGTGTGCCCGACGGCGCGACCATCGTGAGCGCCGTCGCGCCTCGTATGCGAACGCTCGCGCACACCGCGCTCGCCGGCGCTGCTCTGGTCGTGATCACCGGGACCATCGTGACCAACACCGGTCCACACGCCGGAGACAGAGAGGCGAAGCGCTTCGGTTTCGCGCTGTCCGACGTTGCACGCCTGCACGCCACGATCGTGTGGCTGTTCCTCGCGACGCTTGTCGCCGTGTTATTTGTCGCGCACCGAACTGGAGGACTCGCGCGTCTGCAATCGCGCCTCACGTTCGCGTTCCTCGCCGTGTTCGCACAAGGAGCGATTGGTTATACCCAGTATTTTACGGGCGTTCCCGCATGGCTGGTCGAGATCCACATTGTTGGCGTGATCGTCGTGTGGACTGCAGCGCTGTTGTTGCAGTTCGGCTGCCTTGACCCGGTCTCGACCAGCACGACGGCGAATCCCCGCGACACGACGGCCGCCAACGCAATGTCAAACGTAATGTCACGCGAGGCGTACCGGTAGGCAGTTGGGCGAACGGAAGATCCGGCCGTGAACATGCGGATCGTCGTCACCGGGATCGAGGCGAATGTCGTCGAAGTGATCGAGGAGTACATCGAGGGCAACGCGTACCTCGCGCCGCGCCAGGTGTAGCCCGAGGCACATATGCGGACCGTGACCGAACGCCATGTTCGGACGAACCTCTCGGAGAATGTCGAAGGACTCCGAGTCCTCCCAACGATTCTCATCACGGTTGGCCGATCCGAGATGTGCAACCATCCAACTACCCTCAGGAACGGCAACGTCGGCGACCTCGGTGTCGTGGCGCGCGATACGCGTCGTCAGCAGCACCGGCGCTTCCCAGCGCAATCCCTCCTCGATCGCTGCGGGAAGTTTGGTTCGGTCGGCTCGAAGGACACCAAGTTGGTCGGGATTCTGTAGCAGGCCGAGCAGGAGACTTCCCGATGACCGGTAGGTGGTCTCGACGCCGGCGGGTAGGAGGAGCCGCAAGAACGAATAGATCTCTTCATCGCTGAGTCTTTCACCTTCGATCTCCGCGATTGCAAGCTCGCCGACCAGGTCACCGGTCGGGGCCTTGCGACGCTCCTCGAGGATCGCGCCGAAATAGGTAGCGACGTCTACCGATGCCCTCTGTGCAGCATCGACGTCTGCTGCCGCGTTGATGATCGCCATGGACCAACGTTGAAACTGCGCGTAGTCCGACTCGGGAAGTCCCAGTATCCCGGCAATCACACGCACCGGGAACTGTGCTGTGAACTCTCGGATCAGATCGACACGACCCGTTGTGTCGAGCCGCTCGACGACGCGCTCGATGACGGGCCGGATCAGGCCGTCCTCCCATCGAGCCAGCACCCTGTTCTGAAATGCCGGGCTGACCAATGCTCGATACCGCCGATGCTCGGGTTCGTCCATGCCGACCATCACGAACTCGCCCATCACGTCGCCGTACAGCGCCTTGGCAGCGGCAGCCGACCACGTGTCGTCATCGCGCAGCACCGCCGCGACCTCGTCATAGCGGTAGAGCGTGAGCGCATCGAAGCCCGTGTAGCTTTTCGTCCATTCCACAGGACTCGTGCGACGCTTCACTGCGAGCTTTGGATACGGATCGCGCACATCACCGGCAATGGTGTTGCCGAACATCTCGGGCGCCTCGTCTCCAAGCATGACAATCTCCTCTGCAATATCGCTCGTTGCGTCAGCGCTCCGCCGCGATCAGCCGACTCGGGGACCCAATGCAGGTGCACCTTATCGACGGAACCTACGAGCTGTTCCGCCACCATTTTGCACTGCCATCGCATCGTGACCCCGATGGCAGCGAAGTGGCAGCGGTTCGTGGGGTTCTCTTTTCGGTGCTCACGATGCTCGAATCCGGCGCCACCCACGTCGGCGTCGCCACCGATCAGGTCATCACCTCGTTTCGTAACGACCTCTATGACGGGTACAAGACGGGGGAGGGGATCGAGCCAGAGCTGCTCAGCCAATTCCCCCTGCTCGAACGTGCACTCGCTGCGCTCGGCGTGACCGTGTGGCCCATGGTCGAACTCGAAGCCGACGACGCCATGGCCTCGGCTGCTTCGGTCGCACGCCGAGATCCGCGCGTGGAGCGGATCTTCATCTGCACGCCCGATAAGGACCTTGCGCAATGCGTCGTCGACCCGTTGGTGGTCCAGTTCGATCGTCGAAACGATCGTTTGATCGACGAAGCCGCCGTCCGTGAAAAGTTCGGCGTCGAACCCACGTCGATCCCGGACTTCTTGGCGTTGGTCGGCGACAACGCCGACGGCTTCCCTGGCCTCGCCGGTTGGGGAGCGAAATCCGCAGCCGCTGTCCTTGCGCGCTACGGAACCATCGCTGCGATCCCGCCGGCATCGATGGACTGGGACGTCAGGGTTCGCGGCGCCGTGAAGCTCGCGGCCACCTTGGCAACCCAGCGCGATCTCGCCGAGCTGTTCAAGGTGCTCGCAACGCTCCGGACCGACGGCGACGTCGGCAACGTCGATGATTGGCGTTGGACAGGTCCGACCACCGAACTCGAAGCCTGGGCCCAGCGCCTCGGTGCTCCGTCACTCGTGACCCGCGCATCAAAGCTCGCCGCCAGCCGGACATAGCCCTCTTCGCCCCACTTCGAGCGATAGGTGTCACAGGCCCTGAGTACCCTCGAACCTATGACCAAGTTCGTGCATACCGGCGATTGGCAACTGGGCATGACCCGCCATTTTCTCGACACCGAGGCCCAGGCGCGCTTCAGTGCTGCCCGGATCGATGCGATTCGACGTATCGGCCGTCTTGCCGTCGATGAGGGCTGTTCGTTCGTCGTCGTCTGCGGCGACGTGTTCGAAACGAACCACGTGGCACGCCAGGTCATTGTCCGTGCCCTCGAAGCAATGGCAACCACACCCGCAGTCACGTTCTATCTCCTCCCGGGCAACCACGACCCTCTCGACGCCTCATCGGTCTTTCGTTCGTCGACTTTCCTGGATGCCCGCCCGGCCAATGTCGTGGTGCTCGACACTGCGGGGGTGTGCACCATCGCCCCAGGCCTCGAGCTCGTCGCTGCACCGTGGTTCAGTAAACGACCGCTCACCGACCTGGTCAACGCGGCGATCGCGGATCTACCGGCGGACGGCGTTGTCCGCATCGCCGTCGGCCATGGCGGACTCGACACGCTCGCACCTGACGCGACCGACCCTGCATTGATTCGCTTGCGTGACCTCGAGCAAAGGCTCAGCGAGGGACGCATCCACTACGTAGCGCTCGGCGACCGCCATTCGACCACTGACGCCGGCACGAGTGGACGGGTCCGTTACGCAGGTACCCCCGAGCCGACCGATTACAACGAAACCGAACCCGGCAATGTCCTGCTCGTCGAACTCGATCCCCACAACGTTGTCGTGCAGCCCCGCCGAATCGGCACATGGCACTTTCTCCGACAGGCCTTCGACGTCACCGGAAGTGACGATGTCGATCGCGTCGCTGCGTTTCTCGACGCGGTACCCGACAAACACGAGACGATCGTCAAACTGTCGTTCGTCGGGCAGGTCTCACTCGTCGAGAAGACCGCCCTCGACGCCGTACTGGCACGCCACCGCGACCTGTTCGCAGCACTGGAAACGTGGGAACGGCACAACAACCTCGTGGTCCTTCCCAATGATGATGACTTCTCCGAATTCGACCTCGGCGGATTTGCTCGACATGCGGTCGAAGAACTTCGTGCCTCGGCGCGAGACAACACGTCCGAAGGAGCCACCGCTCGCGACGCGCTCGGCCTGTTATTTCGCCTTCAGACGAATGTCCGCCGAGAGACGAGCGTCCAATGAGAATCCACAGGATCAAGCTGCATCACTATCGGGGTGTTCTCGACTCCGAAGTGAGTTTCGCGACCGACGGCGTGACCATTGTCGAGGGATCCAACGAGGTCGGCAAAACATCGCTGACCGAGGCCCTCGATCTCATCCTCAAGTACCCCGATGGCTCCAAGGACAAGGCGATCAAGGCCATCCGACCCGCCGGGAACGACGTCGGCACGGAGGTCGAGGTCGAGATCTCGACCGGCCCGTACCACTTCGTCTATTTCAAACGTTGGCACCGACAGACCCAGACGACCTTGCGCGTCAGCACGCCGCGCCCCGAGCAACTCGCCGGACGTGATGCACATGCGCGCGTGAACGAGATCCTCGACGAGACCCTCGACAATCAACTGTGGGCGGCGCTCTCGCTGAAGCAGGGTGGCGCGCTCGCCCGAACGGGCTTCGCTGTTCCTTCCCTCGGCGCCGCGCTCGACCTCGCCGCGGGCGCTGACATCGTCGACGACGACGGTGATGCGCTCTGGGATCGCATCCAAGCCGAGCGCGACCGGTACTGGACCGCGACAGGACAGCCCAAGGTCGAGCGCACCTCGGCGACGTCCGAGCTCGCAGAAGCGCAACGCATCGTCGCCGACCTCGAGAGCAAGATCAGCCAGCTCGACGACGAGGTGCTGCGCGTTGCGCAACTCGACGCTGCGGCCGCGGCCCTCACGGAGGCTCGCGACAAAGCCAAAGAGCAGGTCGGCGAGCTCGTCGAACGCGAGAAGGACGTGAACCGGCTTCGAACAGATCTCGAGAGGCTCGAGGCGCAAAGCAACGCGGCAGCCTCTGAACGCGATCGATGGATCGCCGCACGTGAGCAACGGGACAAGGAGGTCGCACTCGTCGCCGAGCACTCCAGCACGCTGGCCGACCGCGAGGCACAGGCGAAGATCTCAGAACCTCAACGGTTGGCCAATCTCAAGGACCTCGAGGCCACCACAACTGCACTCGAGGAAGCGCGCACGGCAGAGCGAACTGCAAAAGATGCCCTCGATAGAGCGATACGGACACGCGACTACCTCCGTGAAAAGATCGAATGCGAACAAATAGGCGAGCGATACGCGCGCGTGGTTGAGGCACAGGCGCGTCTCGATGCCGCCGAACAAGTCCTCGAGACAGCACGGGTCGATGGTCGGCTCGTCACGGCTATCGAAAATGCGACCATCGAATGCGTCAAGGCCGAGGCTGAGGCAACTGCAGGGGCGGCAACCGTTGCTGTCACGGCTCTTCGCGACGTGAATCTCGAGATCAACGGGGAAGGGCTCCCGCTACCCGACGGTTCGACGCACGAAGACACCGTCACGGATTCGATCGAGCTCGTTGTCGCTGACACGCTCCGACTCAGCGTTCGAGCAGGGCGTGATGCCCAAGTACGCACCCGGGAAATGCAGACCGCACGCGACGCGCTCGACGCGCTCTGTATCGAGGGCGGTGTGCGGAATGTCGAGGAGGCCCGCGTTGCGTTGGCCACGCGTGAAGACGCCAACCGGAGACGCACCGAAGCTGCAGCTGCGATCGATCGGGACCTCCGCGATCTCACGCCCGAAGTGCTCCTGAACAAGCTCGAGCGTTTACGACAACGCATTCGCGACTACGAAGCCAGCGAGCCGGCAGTACCGGATGGGCCACGGGATCTCGACGAGGCAACAGAACTCGTCCACACACGTGAGCGAGCGTTCGACGCGGCCCGGGAGCACCTCAGTCGGCTCGATGCGTCCGCCGCGAGGACAAGCGAAGCGCTCACACAGGCGGAAATCGACCGCGCCGGGCTGACTGCACAGATCGAACAAGCCCGATCGGCGCTTCGTCAATCCGAAGCGTCGCTGAACACTGCACGCAACGACTGCAGCGATGAGGACCTTCGTGCTCGCGTCGCCGAATGCGAGCAGCAGTTCCGCGACACCCATGCCGGCCTGACGGCCGCGAGCGTCGCGCTCGCTGCCGAAGATCCTGTCAGCGTCATGGCTCGGCTCGAAAACGCGCGTGCCGTCATGGCCCGGGCACAACAGGAGTACGACGCCAATCGCCAGGACCACAGGGATCTCCGAGGCCACCTCGAGCGTGAGGGCTTGCACGGTTGGGCTGCGCAACTCGACGAAGCCATCACGACCGCGTCGCACCTGCAACGCGAGTACGAACGCCTGGAGGAGCGCGGCACGTGCAGCCAAGCTGTTATTCGACACATTCGCAACGCATCGCACAGCAGCGATAAGCCGATACGTCGCGCCGTTTCGTGACCGCATCACCGAACTGGCACGGCTCGTCTTCGGTCCGACGATTGAGATCGAGCTGGACGGCGAACTCCGCATTTCTCGGCGTACCCTCGACGGCATCACCCTGGATTTCGATCAGCTCAGTACCGGTGCGCAAGAGCAGCTCGGCATCATCAGCCGGCTCGCCTGCGCGTCGATCGTCGCGGGCGACGGCGGCGCCCCCGCCATCTTCGACGACACCCTTGGCTGGACCGACCCTGAGCGCCTCGAAACAATGGGCGCGGTCTTCAATGCGGCAGGTCAGTCATGTCAGGTCATCGTGCTGACCTGCACCCCCGGCCGTTACGTCAATATCGGCAACGCCCAAACCCGCCGACTCTGACCCGAATCTCGGTAGTTGTCACAGGGTGTCGGCAGACTCGTGGCATGCAAACGGTATTCGGAATCGCCGCGTTGGCCATTGAAACCAGCGCCCTCCTCGTCGCCATCGCCGTCGCCGTCGCCGTCATCGCGTTGGGATTGCTGCGGCTTCGGTTCCTGACTGGCGTGTTGACCGAGCAGCAACGCCGGTCCGGCCAAACCGTCGGCGATCAACAGCTCCTGACGATGGTCGGTGAGCTCAACAGGATGAGCGACCGGATCGGCAAGGCCGAAAGCACCCTCGAACGCCAACTCGGTCGGCTCGAATCGCAAATCAGCTTCACCAATCAGGGCATTGCGGCACTCGGCCAAACGACGCAAAGCCTTCGCGAGGCACTTTCGAGCACCAAGGCTCGCGGGCAATGGGGCGAACGCATGGCCCAGGACGTGCTCTCGCTCGCCGGATTCATCGAGAACGTCAACTACCGCCGCCAGCGTTCCCCCGAAGGGACCCGAGGGATACCCGACTACACCTTTTTTCTTCCCAACGACCTCTTGCTCCATATGGACGTCAAGTTTCCGTTGGACAACTACCTACGATTTCTCGAGTGCGACGGCAACACCGACCAGAAGCGATACCGCGATGCATTCCTGAAAGACGTTCGGAGCCGGGTCAGGGAACTCGCCAGCCGGAGCTACATCGATCCCGGCGGAGGGACCGTCGACTTTGTATTGCTGTTCATCCCCAACGAACAGCTCTACGCCTTCATCCACGAACAGGACGGTGCCATTCTCGAGAACGCCGTTGTGCAGCGCGTGGTGTTCTGCTCGCCACTGACGCTCTTCGCAGTGCTCGCGTTGATCCGCCAGACCGTCGAGAACTTCTCACTTGCTCGCACGTCCGACGAAATCCTTGCACTGCTCGGGCAGTTCTCCGACCAATGGCAACGTTTCAGCGCTCAGATGGACAAAGTGGGCCAACGTATCGAGAGCGTCAGCAAGGAATTCGAGACGCTCCGCGGGACCCGATCCAACATGCTCGGTAGACCGTTGCGAAGGATCGACGAGCTCCGCCAACACCGCACCGAGCAACTCCCAGACCTTGCAGATGTTCCTGGTCGCGGTGGCGGTGGCGGCGGCGGTCCAGCACTACGCGCCCTAATATCGCGCACCATGATCATCGTTTTGCTCCTTCTCCTGGTGGCACTGCCGATCGTCGAGATCGCCGTCTTCATCCAGGTTGGCAGCAGCTTCGGCTATCTCATGACGATCGGACTCCTCATCGTCGTTTCGATGGTCGGGTCATGGCTCGTCAAGTACCAGGGTCTCGGTCTTTGGCACAAGATGCGCGTTTCCATCGGTCAGGGTCAAGTCCCGGGAAAGGAACTCGTCGACGCAGCCCTCGTGATGTTGGCGGGCGTCCTGCTCCTCACACCGGGGTTCCTCACCGACGTGGTGGCAATCCTGTTACTCCTGCCTCCCATTCGGGCAGGTGTACGAACGCTGTTCCTCCGGCGATGCCAGCAGGTCGTCGCAGTCCAACGACGGATACCGCCACGCTGAACGTCGCGGAGCCCAAGCCGAAAGGCCCCGACCTCACCGGCGCCGCTACGCGATCCTCAGCAACTCCTGGGCCACGGGACATTCGACGTGGCGGGGGAGCGCAGGCACCTCGATGAGGCCGGCGTTGACCGCCACGTGTGCGACATCATCGAGGGCGAGCACTGCATAAGCAGACGCGTCGACCTCCGAACTGCGAAGGGCACGAAGCGCTGCTGCCATCAGTGGCTGTGGCAATACCCTTCCTCGAGACGCAACCAACCACAGTTCCATGCCGAGCTCGCGCGCTGCGGAGACCATCGGTTCGGCGCCCGCAGGCGCAATGCACACGTCATGCCCAACCGCCTCGACAGCAACGAGCAGGTGGGTCGCCGATCGTCCTTCTGGAAAATCGGAGCCACCGGAGACATCGGAGGCATCGAACTCTTCGAGCTCCCCACGGATGTCGAGATCGGGTCGATCCTGTAAGGCCTTGGCCACGACCGACGGCCAACCGAACACGACGATCGGGTGATCATGGGGGAAGGGGAGCGCCCCCGCCAAGCGGCCCGCAGTGTCATCATCGGCAAGCACGTCCCACGCTTCGATTGCGCCTTTGGCAGGATCCAGTGCGCAGCACACCCGCGAGCACATCCACCAGAGCGCGCCATTCGCCGGATGATGTGCCAACAGACGTCGGCACGCCACGACAAGCCCGGCTCGATCATCGTCGAATTCCGCGAGACACAGCGCCGTTTCGTACAGAAACGATGAGCTATCACCAGTCCAACGCGCGAGACGGCGGAGGTGTTCGAAGGGCGGCATATCGCAACGGTACCGCCGCAAACCCGGGTACTTCCGTTTGCCCGGTTACCCTCCACCTGTGGTGACGAGCAATATCGATGCAAACATTGGGGGAAACGTCGAATTCCTGTCCGACGCCTGGTTCGATGCACGCGTCGCCCAGCTCGGTGCGTGCGCCGTGCCAAGCGAGGCTCGCGATCTGACGATATCGATCAGGCAGGTCATCACCACGCAAGCCGGTATCGCCACTGGTACCACGACTGAAACGGCGGCTCTTGCCAATACCACCATCAGTTTCGTGGTCCAGGTCAGTGACGGTGCGGTCACCCTCACCCGTGATGGCATCGGTGACCTGACCCCGGCCCCGGATATCGTCTTTCGAACCGATCGCAGCACTGCGCACGCCATTCACAACGGAACGCTGCAGGCACACGAGGCGATTTCTTCAGGTCGGCTACACGTCTCGGGCGAACTCCAACGTGTCCTCGACCCGCGCATGTCCTTCCTCGGCGTCTTCGGTCAGGGGACCGCTTGTCTATGAGTACGAACGAGCGCGCCGCCTACGCCGGCCCCACAAACCGCGACACGTTCGGCATACCGAGCCGCTTGGTCGCATACTCCGCACGTGTCGAGCAGCGTATTGCCGAACTCCTCGACGCGGAGCTGCATCGTTGGCGCATGATCGACGAGGACCTGCACACCCCGCTCGAGGCACTGCGCGCGTTGGTTACCTCCGGCGGCAAGAGGTTCCGTCCAGCGTTTTGCTTCGCGGCTTTCGTCGGTGCAGGGGGCGAGGACGACGACGCGCACATCATCAACGCGGGCGCAGCCCTCGAACTCCTCCACACATCAGCGCTCGTACACGACGACATCATGGACGCATCGGATTTTCGCCGTGGTGGCCTGACGGTCCATCGTCAGTTCATTGACGGCCACCGCGCAGGACGGCACCGCGGAGAGTCGCGCCGCTTCGGAGAGGGGGCTGCCATTCTCATCGGCGACTTCGCTCTCGTGTATTCCGACATGTTGATCAGTGCCATCTCGGCGCCTGCTCGCGCAATCTACGACGAGTTGCGAATCGAACTCCTCGTGGGGCAATACCTCGATCTCGTCGGGACCGCCGGCGAGCCAATGGCCAACGGTTCGCGACATGCGAGGGCGAAACCTGTGATCGACCTCTCCAGTGGTGCGCCCGATCTCGCACGCGCACAGCGGATTGCTCTCTACAAGTCTGCGAAATACACCGTGGAACGTCCGTTGCATCTCGGCGCGGCCCTCGCAGGCGACGACCACGCCCGCGACCACGATCTCACTACCGCGCTCAGCACGATCGGCCTTCCGCTCGGCGAGGCGTTTCAACTCCGGGACGATCTGCTTGGCGTCTTCGGAGACTCGGCGGTCACCGGCAAACCCGTCGGCGACGACCTCCGCGAAGGCAAACTCACTCCTTTGCTGGCCATAGCGGCAAGCCGGTTCGAAGGAACCGACACGCCGATTCTCGGGCGCCTCGGGGCGTCGGACCTCTCGACTGCGGAGATCAGCGAACTCCAGGAGCTCTTCGTGAGCTCCGGAGCGGCCGGCTGCGTCGAATCCACGATCTGCGATCTCGTCGAGACAGCGCTCGTCGCAATCGACGCAGCCCCGATCGCCGATGAGGCACGAAATCTCCTTCGAGATCTCGCTTCTTTCGCCGCTTGGCGGGATCGATAGGCGCCGCCGCAACGGCGTATGGTGCGTCGGCGGCATCGCCTAGTGCCTCGACAACAGGGGAGCTCCGGTAGGCTCCGCCGCCGATGAACGGCGCTGGCGCCTTTGCCATAGAGATCGACGGACTCGTCAAGACCTACGGGTCTCACAGAGCTGTCGATGGCCTGTCATTGCAGGTCAAGACCGGCGAAATCTTCGGGTTACTCGGTCCGAACGGCGCAGGCAAGACCACGACCGTCGAGACCCTCGAGGGATACCGCGTCCCCGACGCCGGTACCGTTCGGGTGTTGGGTCTCGACCCACGAACGCAGGCCCGGGAACTCCTCGGGCGCATCGGCGTCATGCTCCAGGACGGTGGCCTGTACCCGGGCCTCAAGCCGCTCGAAGCATTGTCGCTCTTCGCGTCGTATTACCCCAATCCCGATGACCCGGAACGGCTCCTGAACCTCGTCGGTCTCAGCGATGTCCGAAACATCGTGGTGCGGCGCCTTTCGGGTGGCCAAGCGCAGCGGCTCTCGCTTGCCACAGCCCTGATTGGTCGTCCCGAGTTGGTCTTTCTGGACGAGCCCACCGCTGGGATGGACCCCCATGCACGGGCCACCACCTGGGAACTGGTCCGGACACTGCGTGACAACGGTGTGACCGTACTGCTCACCACCCACGCGATGGACGAGGCCGAACAACTCTGCGATCGCGTGGCGATCATCGATCATGGACATCTCGTCGCGTGCGACACGCCCAGTGCGCTCACGCGCAGCGGCGACACCAACGAGGTTCGCTTCACGACCGAGGCCGGGCTCGACACCACAGCACTCGCCACCGTTCTCGCGCTCGATGGCGCCAAAATCGCCGAGCACCGACCGGGCGAGTATCACATTGCATGCAACGCTACCCCCGCGCTCATTGCGGACCTCGCGGCCTGGCTCCGCGACGCGCACGCGACGCTGCTCGAGCTACGCACGGGGCGCGGTTCGCTTGAGGATGTCTTCCTGCAGCTGACCAATGACAGCGCCACGAATGGGAGCACTTCCAAGGACAGCGCGGGGATCACGCGGTGAGCCTGCGCGCCGTACTCGCCCAGACCCGAGCCGAGCTGATCCTTACGCTTCGTCGAGGCGAGAGCCTCCTCGTGACGTTCGCGATCCCCCTCGGTGTGCTGATCTTCTTCTCCAAAGCTGACGGCGTAGCGAGCGACCTTCGTGCTCGCGGCTACCCCGAAGCAGTCGACTTCCTCGTTCCTGGTGTGCTCGCGTTAGCCGTGATCTCTACGGCCATGGTGAGCCTTGGCATCGCAACAGGCTACGAACGCCGCTATGCGGTCCTGAAGCGCCTCGGCTCCACACCGCTGACACGTTCGGGTCTTCTCGTTGCAAAAACCCTCAACGTCCTTGTGATCGAAATTGTGCAGATCGTCATGATCGTCGGGACCGGACTCGCCCTCGGCTGGTCGGTTTCGGCACGACTCATCCCCGTCGTCCTTGCACTGATGGTGGGAACGATTGCCTTTGCAGGTATCGGCATGCTGATGGCCGGGACGCTTCGCGCCGAGGCGAACCTCGCATTGTCCAATGGCCTTTTCCTGGTGCTGCTCGGCTTCGGAGGCGTGTTCTATTCGCTCGACCGACTGCCCAGTGCGGTGAACGACATGGCGCGTGCCCTTCCCTCGGGTGCGCTCACCGAGACGGTTCGGACGCTGTCGCGGTCCCACCATGGTTTCCCGCTCGGACCATCTCTCGTGCTCCTGGCCTGGGCAATCGCGATGCCGATCGCTGCGTCGCGCTGGTTCCGCTGGGAGGAATAGCGGCGCGACAGCTCGACGCTGGGAAGTGCGTCACCGGCGTTGTGAGCGTCGTCCAGCGGTCCCTCACATTTGCGCGACTCCCGGATAAGGTTCGCGTGTTTACCGAACTCTTACGCCGGGTCGCGTTTGCAGAACGCGTTTCCACATGGGGTGGCGCCTATGCTGCAAGGGAGTTCGCACGGCGCGGCAACTCACGAGTCGTGCTCAGGCATGCCACAGGATGGGCATCGCTGCCGTTGTGCCACAGTTGCCGTGTCCGGCGCCCGCGCTGATTTCGCGTTCGAGACGCTCTGACGTGTCCATCGCGGGGTGTGATCCGCGTCGCCGCGCGCGCCGTGCACCACCCGTCGCTGCTTGACGAAGTTGTCGCAGATGTTTTTATCGTCGCATGGCGGCGTGTGGATCAGCTCGTGGATCCACCTTGCTCATCGGGCGCGGCCGCTTGGTTACGAGGAATCACCGGCTTGTGTGTGCTGAAGGTGAATCGCACTTGGTTAAGGCATGTACGCCTTCTCAATCGCGTCGAGGCCGCGCTCGCTTTCGCGTTTGTGCCACCCCCACCCACCGATCCCGTAATAGAGTCCGACGCCGAGCATTCGTTTCCGGCCCTTGACCTCCTCGCTGTCCCGGACCGGCGAATCCTCCAATTGCTCGCATATGGAGCGACACCTACCGAAGTGGCGACCATCCTGAACATCGCCGAGCCGGCGGCGCGCCGGCGAATTTCGAGAGCGTGGAGCCGCCTGCAAGCGCTGCTGTTTCAGGACGACATACCAGGCGTCGGCCACGAAAAGCGACAAGGGGTCGAATGACGTGAGGATCTTCCGCAGCACTGACGCGCCGAAGCCGCGCCGTCGTGGCATCAAGGTGGCGTTGGCTGTGTTGCTGGTCGTTGGCGCACCGGTCGGTGCGTTTGTTGCGGGGCGAACGATCAAGTCGCCGAATCAGATCGCAGCCGATGCAAAAGCGCCCGAGCCGTCGGTGCTGACCGCGCCGGTGAGTCGAAGAGTGCTGAGTCGGGATCTGATCTTCCGCGGGACGGTACTGCCGGCCGCTTCTGTCGGCGTACCCGCCCCGCTTCCGTCTCCTGATGCTGTCGGGGGCATCTCGGTGGTAACGAGCGCACCCAAAGCCGTCGGCGCCACGGTCGCCGAAGGTGAGGTGGTACTCGGGGTTTCGGGAAGGCCGGTCTTTGCCCTGTCGGGCATGCTCCCGCTCTATCGCGACATCGTGCCGGACACCTTGGGTGACGACGTCGAAGAGCTTCAGGCCGCGCTCTCGAGACTCAAACGCTATCGCGGAGGCGACGCACGTGGCAGGTTCGGTTCGGCGACGCAACGTGCCGTTGCCGATTTGTATCACGCTGCGGGTTACGAACCGATTCCGACTTCCAAGGACGACCCGACGAAGCTTGCGGCAGCGCGTGACGATGCCGCTTCAGCGAAACGCGCCATGGATGAAGCGTCGAAGGCACTGAGCAAGGCGGGTAGGGTCGATGAAGCAGCCGCGCTGGGTGCGAAGGTCGCCGTTGATCAAGCGCAGCGCGCGCTGACGGCCACACAGGACAAGGCGGACACCGCGAATGCAAACGCAGCTGCGGCCCTGACCGCGGCTGAAGCAGCGTTGCAGAAGCTCGAAGCCGATCCGGCAGCAACGCCGACCCAGATCGCGACTGCCAAGGCCGCTGTGACCGCAGCGAAGGATGCGGAGCAATCGACAGCATCCGAACAAGCGGGACTGGTTGTCGGGGCGCAGGAAGCGCTCAGCATCGCTGCGGTTCAGTATCTCAAGCTCGCCGAGCCTGCCGATACGACCGCTGCAGAGTCGGCGGTAGCGCAAGCGACCGCGCAATACGAGGCGTCACAGCGGGCGCTTGCCCTACTCACCGAGCGGACCGGTGTGATGGTGCCTCGTGGTGAGATCGTGATCGTCGCATCGCTTCCCGCCACCGTCACTGCTTCGAGCGCGGAGATGGGCTCGACCGTTGCCGGTACGGCTGGTGCAGGTGGCGCGGGTGGTTCACCTGGATCGGGCGGCAACGCCGGTGGTGCGGGCGTTCCTTCGGGCGCCCCGCCTGGCATCGGATCCGGCGGCGGCGCGGATGCGGCGGCGGGTGTCTTGACCCTCAGTACCGGACGTCTCGAGGTTCATGCTTCGCTTGAGGCTGAGGATCGATCGTTGCTCCCGGTTGGAGCCACCGTCGAGATCGACGACCCTGCCGGAAACAACAAGCTCGCCGGAAAGGTTGCATCGGTGGCGACGCGCCCCGACGCGGGTTCCGCGGGCGTGCCTGCCTACTCGGTTGTCATTGCAACGGCCGAACCGTTGCCGGCATCTGCGCAAGGAGCGAACCTTCGTATCACCGCGAGCGTGTCGTCGACGGGTAAGCCTGTCCTGGTCGTTCCCGCATCGGCGGTCTCAGCTGATACCGGCGGGAACTCGCGGGTCACGAAGGTGGGCCGTCGTGGCCGACAGATCGACGTAAAGGTCAAGACAGGCCTGTCGGCCAGTGGATACATCGAGGTGACCGCGTTGGCGGGTTCGGCCCTCGACCATGGCGACAAGGTCGTGATCGGCGTGCCCGGCCTGACGGGCGGGGGTCTTGGACCGTGACCGATGATGCCCTTCTCGACTGTCTGGCGGTCGGCCGCACCTATCCCGGAGAGATTCCGATTGAGGCGTTACGGCCGTCGTCGTTGCGACATCGGTGCCGGTGAGTATGTCGCGGTGATGGGGCGATCGGGATCGGGAAAGTCGACGTTGCTCAACATCATCGGCTTGTTGGACCAACCGACAACGGGCCGGTATTTCGTCGACGGGATCGACACGGCCGACCTCAACGAGGTGGACCGCACGGCATTACGCGCCGGATTTTTCGGGTTCGTGTTTCAGGCGTTCTATCTGCTGTCTGCGCGTACCGTATGCGAAAATGTCGAGCTCGGGATGCTCTACGCGAATGTCACACGGCACGAGCGGCGCGACCCGCGCGGAGCGTGCCCTTGCTCGCGTCGGTCTGGAGCACCGATCGGCCGTCGAGCCACCAACGCTGTCGGGCGGTGAACGCCAACGCGTCGCCATAGCGAGGGCCCTGGCGGTTGAGCCACAGGTCCTGCTCTGTGATGAGCCGACGGGGAACCTGGATTCCGCGACGGCAAGCTCGGTCCTGGACCTGCTTGGCGAACTCCAACGCGGTGGGCTCACGCTCGTGATCGTTTCACACGACCCACTCGTTGCGGCGCGCGCTGAACGCGTGATCGACGTGCTCGACGGTGTCGTATCCGAGCGCATAGCCGATGAGACGGCGGGGGAGCATTGAGGCTTCCGCGGCGCCGACACAACACTTCAACGCCATTGAAGCGCCGATCGCGCTTGGCGTTAGGTGACCTGGTCCGGGAAGCGGCCGCGACGATCTGGCGGCGGCCAGGCCGCGCTCTTCTCACCGCAATGGGCACCGTCCTCGGTGTCGGGGCGTTGGTGACGACACTCGGACTGTCGGCGACGGCGTCGCATCAGGTGTCGGACCGTTTCGATGCGATCCGCGCAACCGAAGTCGTGGTGCAAGACGCCCGCGAAACGGATACAACGGCGCCGTTTCCAGCCGACACCGACCGACCTCTGGCCAGACTGAACGGTGTCGTCAACGCCGGCACGATCACGCAGTTCGAGGATCTGCCAATCACGACGAAACCCTCGACCGACCGCATCCGCACCAGACGGACCAGAACTTCCCATGTTCGCGGCGTCCCCAGGAGCCGTGCGCGCATTACGGCCAACCATTGGCACGGGCAGGCTCTACGATCGAGGCCACGAACAACGCCGCGACGCGGTCGCGCTCCTCGGGCGCGCAGCCGCCCAACAGCTCGGCATCTCCCGGATCGACAACGCGCCAGCGGTGTTCATCGGCGACCAGGCCTTCGCCGTGATCGGAATCGTTGATGACGTCGCGCGCCGCGCCGAGGTGTTGTCCGCTGTCGTGATTCCACACCGTTTCGCCGAAGGTCTGACGGGCGGGAAGCCACGCAAGACCGAGGTCGAGATCGACACCATGGCCGGGCGCTGCTGCGACGATCGCCCGCCAAGCTCCTTACGCGCTACGACCCGACGACCCAACCAGGCTGCAAGCGCTCGCGCCGCCGGACCCCGACACGCTCCGGAACCAGGTCGAAGGCGACGTCAACGCACTGTTCCTTGCGCTCGCCGGCATTTCATTGCTCATCGGCTCGGCAAGCATCGCGAACGTCACACTCGTCGGCGTGCTCGAACGCATCCCCGAAATAGGACTCCGCCGTGCTCTCGGCGCACGGCCACGTCACATCGCCGCACATTTCCTCGCCGAAACCATCGCGATCGGAACAACCGGCGGAATGCTCGGCGCGAGCATCGGGATCGTCATCGTCGCAGCAGTCGCCGCGGCCAAAGAATGGACCCCCGTCCTCGACCCGACACTCCCACTCCTCGCCCCCGCGCTCGGAAGCATCGCAGGCCTCATCGCCGGCCTCTACCCATCCTGGCGCGCCACACGCATCGAACCCGTCGAAGCACTCCGACGATGAACAGTTGGCAAACACTTTACGGCGCCTGTCACAAACGCCACACCGCCGGGCATCTCCCAATTGCGGGTCGAGGGGAACCCGCCACGACAACCTCGAGGAGAACACCATGTTCGGATTAAGAAAGCGAACGTCCCGCCGAAAAGCAACCGTATTCCTGCTCGCCAGCACCATCGCCATCTCCGAATGGCACTCCCAGCATCCGCAGCCAACCAAGCGTATATCTATTCAGGTGCGAATCATGTCTGGGCCGGAACAGGCGGTATGGCTAACAACAACACCTATCTTGCCGACGCTTTCCTTGGCAGCGGCAGTCTATGCATAGGGAATATCCGCGCCGACAATCTCGTACACGCCGTAGACTGCAGCTTGAATGGCCAATATCAAGATGTGGCGCATAGCGTGCCGGCAGGGTCATGGGTCGTCTTCTCCCTGTGCCAAGGCGCTTACTGGGCGGGCGTATGGGCCCAAATCGGTGGCTGCCTCGGATCAAATACATTTAAAGAATAGGTAGTGGCATGAATCTGGATGACGACGGGTCGATCGTGTCCTCATTTCGAGGATTGCTCCGGATGGTGGCGGCCGGATTCGTCGTCATCCTTTTCATGGCTGGATGTTCGAATAATGCCTCGACGAGTGCTCCATCGCGTGTTCCTGCGCGACCGCCAGCGGCTGATGCACCGTCACTCGCCTACTTGACCATCGCATCGAATTTCGACCCGAACTTGCAGAGGCAGGTCGGAGTTCTGATTCGGAACTGTATGGAGAAGCTCGGCTATAAGTACTATCCAACACCACCAAGCACGTTACCTGCAGGGCTGAATACCCAGGAGCGTGACCAGCCGGATCGCAAGTTTGTACTCGCGTTCGGATATGGCGTGTCGCGAGGGCCCGCCGACTCTGGAACTGGGACACAAAACGGATCCGAATCTAAGCCAAGTCGACAGGGCGAATATATCGACAAGCTCCTTTCGACGAACCGCAGCGAGTTTGCGGAATATTGGCTCGCTCTGAAGGGGCTGACGCTAGGTGGAACAGAACCTCCGCAGGAGGATAACTGTGAGAATCGGGCCTATCAACGGGTTTTCGGCAGGATTCCACAGGTGAATGATGAATTTCAGCGGTTGGTGAATGATATTGAGCCGAGGGTCGCCGCCGATGTTCGAGTACTCGCTGCCCAGGCGAAATGGTCAGCCTGTCTGGCAAGGAAAGGCTATGAATTCCGGACCAGAGCCGACGCAAAGAGTTCGGTCCACAAGCAATACAATGCGAAATTCGAGACGGAACTGAAAGACCCGGAAGTCCTCGGGCAGTTCCAGAAGGCCGAGCGCGAACTGGCCATCGCGGACTACGACTGCTATGTCAAACACCTGCAGGGGGTCACGCGAGCAACGAGACGCGACCTCGAAAATCAGCTTCTCGAGGATAACCCCGAGGTCGCCGTTGTGGTGAATGCGATCAAGACGTCTCTCAAAGATGCGATGAACGCCACAAAGTGATGGCTCGTGACCGCGTTCGGCGGTTTCCATCAACTACGACTGTATGGGGAATATTCGTAGTAAGGGATTCGACGCCGTCGACTGCAGCATCGATGGTAACGCCGTATTCGGGGGGCCCTTCGGCGTTCCTGCAGGATCGACCGTAATCTTCGACCTCTACTCAGGTACCTACTGTTTGGGGAGTATTCACGGCGGTGTGCCGTCCCTAGCATCGGCTAGTTATACAGAATAGAACCGACACGGACGAGCGGCTGGTGACGGAAATGATCGTGTCGTTGATGCGGAACTGCTGGAAGCGGCGCGTAGCCATGTCCGTCGCCGCCCTTGTCCTTGCTGGGTGTTCGAACAACTCTTCGTCACGTGCGACTCAACCACAAGGCTCTGCGCGACGGATAACAAACGACACCCCGTCACTCGCATACTTAGCTATAGCGCTAGATTTCGACACAAATCTACAGCGACGACAGGAAACATTGACTCAGGAGTGCATGGAGAAGCGCGGATGGCGGTACTACCCAAGGCCACCCGTTGAACTCCCCGAAGATGTAAACATGCAAGAAGACCAACCAGATCGAGCTTTCGTCCTCCGGTATGGATACGGCATAGCACGCCGCCCAACGACTACTGGTCCCGGCCACCCGAACGGGCCTGACAATAAGGCCAAACCGTCACGCCAAGATGAACATGAGGAACAGCTCATGAGAGAGGACCCCCGAGGGTTCGAAGACTACATGGCATCGCTACGGGGAAGCCGTGAAGACAGTGCAGATGGGAGAACCTATGACGCAAGTGTGAAAGGCTATGACCCGGCTCTTTCATGTGCCGGCCACGCTCGCTTCAAATCATATGGCAAGTTGCGTCCGTTGAGTAACGAGATCCGGGGGTTAGTCAATGACATCGAGCCACGAGTCATGGCCGATCGCCGCGTGCTGGCTGCACAGGAGAGATGGTCTGCGTGCGTAGCCAAGCATGGCTACAACTTCCGAACCAGAGCCGACGCAAAAGACTCGCTCCAAACCCAATTCTTGTCTATGGACCTGAGAGACGCTGAAGCCCTCGGGCAGTTCCACAAGGCCGAGCGCGAGTTGGCCATCGTTGACTACGACTGCTACATCACACACCTGCAGCAAGTCACACGAACGACACGCCGCGACCTCGAAAACCAACTCCTCAAAGACCACCCCGAAGTCGCACTCGCAATCAACAACATCAAGAAAGCCCTCGACCAAGCCAAAAACACTTCCAAGAAGTAGCACGTGACCGCGTTCGGCGGTTTCCGTCAACTACGAGCGCGACCCAGGAATCAGCGAAGGCTTCATGATGCGGGCCAGCTCCCTGTCGAGCTGGGTACGTGACCGCAGTCCGAACACCTTCGAAACAACAACGCCATCGGCGTTCACGAAGAACGTCACCGGCAGCGCGCGCACGCCATAGGCCTTCGCGATCGATCCATCACGGTCGCCTATGTTGGGCCAACTGCCCCCGTGCTCGCGGACAAAGTCGCGCGAATCGTCGTCAATATCTTGGAATGTGACACCGACGATCGCGACCTCATCTACCGACACCCGCTTCTGCAACGCGGCGAGCAATGCGAACTCCTCACGACACGGCTGGCACCACGAGGCCCAAAATGCCAGCACCAACGGGCGACCTCGATAGGTGGCGAGGTCCAACGGCTCGCCGTCGAGATCGTCGTGCACGAAGGTCGGCGCGGGCTTGCCGATTGCAACCGTGCCCCGAATCGCCGCATTCGAGCCCGTCGAATCGTTCGACGATGAGGTCGCGACAACGACCCACACGGTGACCGCAATGACGCAGGCGACCACAACGGCCGAGAGAAACAGCAGAGCCCGACGTCGACGGCCCGATGACACCGAAGAAGACACCGACCGCACCGCCAAAAGGACGTCAGACGGAACGCACGAGCGTGTCCAACGCAATCGCCGCAAACACCAAAGCCAGATAGGTGTTGGAGTAGGTGAAGAAGCTCATCGCCTTCTCCGGCGTCGGGTCTTGGCGAAGCCCGATCGACTTCCACACGAACCACAAGCCCGTCAGCCCCGTGACCACACCGTAGATCCAACCGACATCGGAGACCGGGTACATGGCCATCGACGTGACGAACACGATGATCGAATACCAGAAGATCTGACGTGTCGCGACTTCCATGCCCTTGACGACCGGAAGCATCGGGATGCCCGCCGCGGCGTAGTCATCTCGGTAGCGAATCGACAGTGCCCAGAAGTGTGGGGGAGTCCAGAAGAACACCAGCGCGAACATGACCCATGCCGGAGACGCCAACGAGCCGGTGACCGAGGCCCAACCGACGAGCGCCGGGACCGCACCGGCGGCGCCACCGATCACGATGTTCTGTGGCGTACGGGGCTTGAGCCAAATCGTGTAGACGAACACATAAAAGAGCATTGCGCCCACGGCCAAAGCAGCGGAGAGGAAGTTGGCCGTCGCCCAGAGCCACACGAACGCCACGACCTCGAGCACCAGACCGAAGACCAGCGCATTGGTGGGCTCGATGTTGCCTGCCGGCAGCGGCCGGCGGCGCGTGCGGTTCATGAACTGATCGCGGTCACGCTCGATCCAACAGTTGATCGTGTTGGCGCCACCTGCCGAGAACGCACCGCCGAGCAACACCGCTGCGATGAGCCCGAGCGACGGAAGCTCCTCGGCGGCAAGGATCATCGCAGGCAACGTCGTGACCAGCAGCAACTCGATGACCCGGGGCTTTGTGAGCAGGAAATATGCCCGAGCTCGTTCCGCGAGCTGCCGCAACATTCCGGCCCGAGACGGCGCTGCGGAAACAGACTGAGCCACGCCAAGAAGCTAGCCGCGCCTCCGAGGTCCCCCACGAAGCCGGTCATCTGCCGGGCCACGACTAGCCTCGCTGGCGATGACGACTCAGGATTCCGCCAAACATTCCATTCGCATGACCGCGGACCGCATCCTTGTCAGCCCGACGTCCGAGCATGGGGAACGCACGTCACGCACCGGCATTCTCATCCCGGCCACCGCCAACGCGGATCGGCGACTCGTCTGGGCAGAGGTGGTCGCCGTCGGCCCGACCGTCCGAAATCTCGAGGAACACGACCGCGTGCTCTTCGCTCCCGACGCCGGGTTCGAAGTCGAGATCCGAGGCGACGAATACCTCATCCTGCGCGAGCGCGATGTGCACGCGATCGCCTCGGACCGCGACACCGGCCAAACGGGTCTGTATCTCTAGCGGGGTGTCCCGAGAACCTGCTTGCTAGTTGACACTCACCGGTGCGTCCGAATCCTTATCTGTCTTGGGCGAACCGGATTTCCCGTTGCGCGTCGCGCCGAGCACAATCGGCACCTGCGCAGGATGCACGACCGCAGCCAGCCCTGAGGCCTGACGCGCGTCCAGGTAAGCCGCAACGGTTTCGAACAGCTCGTTGCCGAGAATCTTGCGCAGCTCAGGCTCGAGGCTTCGATACACAGCCTCGTCGCCGACAAACGCCTCTGGCGCCTCGGTGCACCACCAGGCAAAGTCCTCGCCACCTTCGCCCCAGCCCGTACGTGCGAATTCGCTCAACACTGCGGTCGTGATGCCATCGTCACCTTCGGCGTCCTCACGGTGCAGCGGAAGCTGCCAGCACACCTCGGGCTTGACATCGCTGTGGTGCTGGCCGGTCCGCTCCGCGAACTGATGCAACGCGCATCCAGGACCTGACTTCCAGCCAACACGATTGAGGAAGATGCATGCGTCATCGACCAGGCGGGTACGAAACTCCTTGCCGTCCTTCGCGTAGATGCCCTTCTTGCGACCCTTCGAGGCGAACTGCCACTCATCGTCGGACAGCTTCTTGGACTGAGCGACGACGAGATCGCGGTCCTTCTTCGAGGAGAAGTAGGCGCCATAGGAGCAGCAGCCCAGGGTGAGCTCTGGTGCTCGCTCCGTCAACACGCCTTGGCAACCCGCACCGAAGATGCACGTCCACTTCGAGGTCAGGAAGGTGACGTCGACCTGCCACTGCAGCTTCTTCTTCGATGGGTCCGCAAAGGTCACCCATTCACGTATGGCACCGGCCATCGGCTCCTCCAGAGCTCGTGCGTTCTCCAAGTAGCGTGTCGCAAGTCCTCCGAGCGTAGTCAGGGAATGCGCGCGCGGCGTGCACGATCGTCGCCTTTGGATGAACATTGCGCTACAAAAAGCGCTCATCTCGTCGGTAGCATGCGGCAATGCAGCGTGGCGATGAACTCATGGCGGCCAGCCCTGTTGCAGAACCTGTTGCAGATGAACTTGTTGCAGAGCTCTGCAGGGCGCTCGGAGAAGGTCTCGCTCGATCCGAGCCGCTGGAGCTTGCGCTGTACTCGCGCGATGCAGGCGTTGCGCGCGGTCAAGCAGCTGCGGTGTGCTTTCCTCGGGACACCGCAGGTGTCGCTGCTGCGGTACGGATCGCCGGCGCGCATGACCGCCCGTTTGTCGCACGTGGCAGCGGGACGGGTCTTGCCGGAGGGGCAACGCCGTTGGAGTCACCGCTCATCATCGTCACCACCGCATTGAACCGCGTGCTCGATGTCGATCCTGTCGAAAGGATCGCATGGGTTCAGCCAGGCGTACTCAACCTTGACCTCTCACGCGCCGTCGCACAGTACGGGCTGCACTACGCGCCCGATCCGTCCTCACAACAGGCTTGCACCATTGGGGGAAACGTTGCGACCAACGCGGGGGGACCGCACTGCCTGGCATCGGGCGTGACCGCAGCGCATGTCTTGGCAATCGAAGTGGTGATGGCCGATGGAACAATCACGACGCTTGGTGGACTCGAACCCGACGCGCCTGGCCTTGACCTTCGCGGCGTCTTCGTCGGCAGTGAGGGAACGATGGGTATCGCCACTCGTATCGCGGTGCGACTCACCCCGACATCGCCGGCACTGGCAACGCTCTTAGCGGACTTCGTTTCCCTCGACGATGCCGCCGAAGCAGTGAGCGCGCTCATCGCCGGTGGCATCGTGCCCGCAGCGCTCGAGATGATGGACGGGGCGATCACCAGGGCGGTCGAGGACTTCGTAGGAGCAGGCTTTCCTCGCGACGCCGCCGCGGTCCTCCTCATCGAACTCGATGGACTTGCCGCTGAAGTGAACACCGACACGCAGCGTGTCAGCGAGGTGGCCCGCGCCCACGGCGCTCGCAACGTCCGTATCGCCGGCGATGACACAGAACGCGCGCTGCTGTGGAAGGGACGCAAGTCGGCCTTCGGCGCCATTGCGCGGATCGCGCCCGACTACTACCTGCACGACGCGGTCGTCCCGCGCACCAAACTTCCTGAGGTGCTGCGCGCCATCTATGCCATCGCCGCAGAAGAGTCGCTCACGATGATGAATGTGTTTCATGCGGGAGACGGAAACCTGCACCCGCTGATCGTGTTCGACGCACGTGAACACGGCATCTGGGAACGCGTCAACCGCGCAGGAGACCACATTCTTGCTGTGTGTGTCGCGGCCGGCGGCGTACTCTCCGGCGAACACGGTATCGGCATCGAAAAGCGCGAGGCGATGCCACTGATCTTCACACCCGACGATCTCGACATCCAAGCCCGCGTCCGCGATGCCTTCGACCCAAGCGGGCGCGCCAACCCGGCGAAGGTGTTACCCGCAGGCTCGCGATGCGGCGAAGCGCAACGGATACCGGAGGGCGCGTGGATCTAGCCCAACATCCGGTTCTCACGCCTCCCACGCCGTTCGACGGCCTGATCGACCCGGACGCCGTGCGCGACCTCGCGAGCGTCGTCGCGAAGGCAACCGCGGTGCAGCCAGTCGGCGCGCGAACGCAGTGGGGGATCGGCGGAATCCCGACGCCGGGGACCGAGGTGACACCTCCAATCGGCATTGTCCCTATGACCCCGCCGAGCTCACCGTCACGGTCGGCGCAGGCACGGCTGTCGCCGACCTCGAGGACGCCCTTGGTGCATATCACCACGAAGTCGGCCTCGACCCCCGAGACCCGTCCGCAACCGTCGGTGGTGTCCTCGCCGCCGGGCTATCGGGACATCGCCGCCTACGTCACGGCCCACTTCGCGATCGCGTCCTCGAAATTCGTTGCATCACCGGCGACGGACGTGTCGTCAAGTGCGGCGGCCCAACGGTCAAGAACGTCAGCGGATACGACATTGCGCGCCTGCTCGTTGGATCCATGGGAACCCTCGGCGTCATCGTGCAGGCAACACTGCGCGCTCGACCCCGCCCACGCGCATCGATCTGGGCGACGACTACCGGCGACATCGACCACCTCCGTCGGAACCTCTTCCGGCCGTCATGCCTCGCATACGACGGCACCACGACCTACGTCTTGCTCGAAGGACATACCGATGATCTCGGGACCGAGATCTCCAAGGCACGTCTCGAACTCGCGCCCACTCCGACATGGCCGAGCGGCACATCTCGTGGGCGGATCTCGGTCCAGGCGCGTCACGTGCTCGCGCTCGGTACTGCCCTCGATGCGATCGACGGGCTGCGCTGGATGGCCGAAATCGGCGTCGGCACGGTCCACGTCGCCGCCGACAACGTTGGCGCGCTTCTTGCAGCCCGCACCGCCGCCCACGCAAACGGCGGATGGATGTTCCGCGAATCCGGGGCATCCGAGATCGACGGGTTCGGTCTCGGGCTCCCCAACGCAGCGCTGACGCAACGCATACGCGACGCACTCGACCCGGCACACAAGATGGCGCCCGGCAGGATCCCACGATGAAACTGCGGACGCGAGGTACCGGCACGTTCACCGTCCAGCCCGACGGACTCGGACTTGGACTCGACGACGATGAGCTGGCCGCGTGCGTGGCCTGCGGACTGTGCCTGCCACACTGTCCTACCTATCGGGTCACGGGCCTCGAAATCGCCTCACCGCGCGGACGCATTGCGGCGATGCAGGCAGTCCAGGTAGACGGCGCGCCGATCGACGCCGCATTCGAGCGATACATGAATGAGTGCGTGCAATGCCGCGGATGCGAAGCTGCATGTCCGTCGAGCGTGCCATTCGGCCATCTCATGGAGGGCACGCGCAGCGCTCTGGCCCAGCGTGCCCCTACAGCTGCGAAACCTGTGCAGCGATTACTCGAGTGGGTTGGCTATCGCGTGGTGTTGCCACGACACGGGCTTCTCCTTGCCCTTACCTGGATCATGATCGCCGCACAGAAGCTACGAGTACTACCGGCCCGTTTGGGGATGCCGGATATCTCGATACGTGAGCTCCGCCAACCGTTGACCCCACGGCCGCCACAGCCCGGCGTAGCGCATGACGCATATCTCTTTACCGGCTGCGTGATGGATGCCTGGCAACGCGAGGTCCACCGTGCGGCCATCGACGTCGCCGAGGCAACGGGTGCGCGCCTCGCCCTACCCGCGCGCGGTGGCGCATGTTGCGGCGCTCTCCACACCCATGCCGGTCGTAGCTCGCAAGCCCGAACGCTCGCGAAGCGTGTCATGGCCTCTATGCCCGGTGACGCGCCGATCATCGTCGACAGCGCAGGTTGCGGCGCGGCAATGAAGGAATACGGTCCTCTGCTCGCAACCCCCGAAGCTGAGCGCTTCTCATCGCGGGTCGTTGACTTCTCGGAGTGGCTCGTCGCCCGAGGTGTACCTCCGCTGCGGAACACCGGAAGGACCGTCGTCGTGCAGGACCCGTGCCACCTCCGCCATGTGCAGCGTGCGCATCTGGCGGTCCGCACGGCCCTGAGCGCTGCGTACACGGTGCGCGAGACCCAGGACGACGGACTCTGCTGTGGGGCAGGTGGCGTTTACAGCCTGACGCAACCGATCCTTGCCGCGCAGATCAGGGATCGCAAGGTTGCGGCCCTCCTTGACGCGGCCGGATCTGAGGACCTGATCGTGGCATCGGCCAATCCCGGATGTCTGCTGCATTTGCGGGGAGCGGGTCTACACGTCGAACATCCTGCGGTCCTGATCGCTCAAGCCTTGGAGCACCAAGATGTGTGACGCTCGATGAACGAGGGGATTGCGGGCACCGACGACATCGTTGCCCAACTTCGCAACGTGGAGGAGCAACTCCGCGACCTCGCCTTCGATCGTCTGCAGGCCATGGTGACCAAAGCCGGTGACAGCGATGCAGCTGCGGTAGCGAAGAAGGAAGAACGCAAGCTCCTTCAAGCCCGGCGTGGCATCGAGAAGGCAATCCACGCGCTTGCTCCTTCGACCGACGCACTCGACGAGTAACCAGAAGTCGGCATCGCCCCGGATTCGAGGGCAAGCCGGTCGGGGTGGCGGATAACCGTCATACCGCCCTGGGAGAATGGGGGTATGGATATCGGGGCCGTGCGGACTTTGGAGCATTGGGTGAAGCAGTTGCATGGTCTGGTCGGCGGTTTTGAAGCGGCGCGCTGTGATGGACGTTTGGCGAAGGAGTACGTGGACGCCTTCGCCGGTTGGAGCGTCTCGCGGTCGCGGGTAAGACGTTGGCGCTTGGCTCAGGTTGATCGGACACGCGCGTGGGCCCATGGTGATGGTTCGTCGCGTTCGACTGCTGACTGGCTAGCAGCCCAGACCGGTACGTCGCTTGGTGAAGCAATCCGCGAGACCAACACAGCACGGCGGGTTGATGGGCTCTCGGCGACGAAAGCGTTGTTACGTGATGGGCGCTTGTCCGGCCAACAGGCCTGTGAGATCGCCGATGCGGCAACCGATGCGCCCCACGCCGAGGAACGGCTGTTGCGACTTTCGCAGACCGCCACGTTCGAGCGCGTTACGCCGGCAGGCCCGTGAAGACAAGGCAGCGGCATGCGAGGATCGTGAGCGTGCAGAACGGCAACATTCGTTGCGGCGGGCGCGTCGCTGGACCGACCGTGACGGTATGCGTTGTTACGGCATAGCGTTGACTCCCGGGCAGGCCGCGAGATTCGAACCGACCTGGGACCGGTACTGCAACGAGGTCGGTCACGAGGCCCGAAAGGCCGGCCTCAAAGAATCGGGCGACGCGTACGCGGCGGATGCGCTGGTCCGGATGGCCGAAGCAGCACATGGAGACCGACCCGCCGGTGGCGGTGGCGGTTCGAGCGTGCGGGCACATGCACTGGTACGTATCGACGCCACAGCGCTGCATCGCGGGCACACCGCCGCTGGTGAAACCTGCGAAGTCGCCGGTATTGGACCTATCGACGTTGCGTCCGCCAAGAAGCTGCTCGGCGATGCGATTGTCGACATCGTCATCGCCGACGGTGTCGACGTCCGCACGGTCGCGCATGCGGGACGAACAGCGAACCGACACCAAAAAGCTGCGCTGCTCACCAACTGGGAATGCGAAATCCGGGGCTGCAACGAAACACGCAACCTTGAGATCGACCACATCGTTCCGTATGCCGAGAGCGGTATGACTGACCTCGAACACCTCGGACCGAAATGCCGATGGCATCACCACCTCAAAACCCACAAAGGCTGGAACGACAGCCCACGAGGCCCAGACGGCAAACGCACACTCATCAACCCAAACGGGCCCGACCCACCCGGATGACCCGACGGTGACTACTCCGGCAGCGACGCCAACGCGTTGAGACGGTCGATCAGCTTGTGCAAGCGTGACCACGACTGGCGATCGAACACCATCGCGATGCGCGCGGCCTCGAGCTGGTCGCCATCGGCTATTTCCGGCGGCGTTGGCTCGATGATCTCAATCCGGTCACGCACGACGATGTCGGCGAATTCGGTATTGAGATCTTCCAGTTCCGAAACGGTCGGCGACTGCTGCAAGCGCATGACGAGACGGCCATCGACAAACCGGATCGAGTGATAGTTGCGGTAGAACCCGACGATGCGATCCACCGCGACAGCAACGTCGTCGGTGATCGTGACGAGGTCCATATCGCCGACCGAGAGATACCCGTCGCCTTGCACCGAGTTGACCATGAACTCGCGCCAGCGCGCCCAGTACGTGCCACCGGGAACGTCGAGCGCCACAATCGGTGTCGGCTCGCCCTTTCCGGTCTGCACCAACGTGAGCAATTCGAACATCTCGTCGAACGTACCGAACCCGCCGGGAAGCAGGGCGAACCCGTCGGACTCCTTGACGAACGAAAGCTTGCGCGTGAAGAAGTAACGAAAGTTGATGAGCTTTGGGTCGTTCGCCAGGAAGCTCGTCGTCACCGCCTCGAACGGCAACTTGATACTCACCCCGAACGAATTCTCCGGCCCTGCACCCTCGACACCGGCGGACATGATCCCCGGACCTGCCCCGGTGATCACCATCCACTCACGCAATGCGATCGCCGTGGCGAAACGCCGCGTGAGGTCGTAAAGGGGACTGTCCGGTTGCGTCCGGGCCGATCCGAAGATCGATACCTTGCGTTCCTGACGATAGGGACCGAAAACCTGGAATGCGTACCGCATCTCCTTGAGCGCGGCATTAGCGATCTTGAGGTCGCCACGGTCGGTGTTCCCGCGAGCCGAGGCGTAATGCCGACACGATCAGTTCGAAAATCAGATCCGCGTCGTCGGTCTCGACGCGTTCGACCAGTGCCCGCACCGCGTGATCAAGCTCCGGATCTCCCGTCCGGTATCGGGGAAGCCGTTCGCGCTCGGGCATCGGCTCAGGAGGTCCGAGCCAGCACGGTCCGAGCCAGCACTGCCAGCGACGTCTCCGGACGAGCGCCGTAGTGACTGATCACCTCGGATGCTGCAAGCGCACCAAGCGCACCGGTCGTCGCGTCATCATGACCATGGGTGAGGCCGTACAACACGCCGGCAGCATAGAGATCACCCGCGCCCGTCGTGTCGAGCAGCGCAGTCGGACCAACCGCGTCGATATGTTGCAAACCGTTGTCGGTCACGAGAACCGAACCCTTTTCACCGAGCGTGACAGCGGCGAAGGCGCAATGTCCTCGAATCTGTTCGACCGCGGATTCGACCTGATCGACCTCGTACAAGGCACAGATCTCGACCTCATTTGCAAACAGGATGTCGACGTCGGCTTCGATGAGCTCGAGGAAATCCGCTCGATGCCGGTCGACACAGAACCCGTCCGACAATGTGAACGCGACCTTCTGGCCGGCATCATGCGCCACGGAGGCAATCCTGCGAAATGCCTCCTTGGCAGCAGGTTGATCCCACAGGTAGCCCTCGAGATACGTGACCATCGCCTGCGCGACGAGCGCAGCGTCAACATCGTCGAAGCCGAATTCGCTCGACACGCCGAGATACGTACACATCGTGCGTTGGGCGTCCGGCGACACCATCGCCAAACAGCGACCGGTCGGTGGCCCGACGGTCGCCGGCGGGACATCGAAACGTACGCCGAGCGCACGAAGGTCATGCGTGAAGACCGCACCGAGCTGATCGTCGCGAACTCGTCCGAGAAACCCTGTGGAGGCGCCAAGGGACGCGAGGCCGGCAACCGTATTCGCCGCCGATCCGCCCGACATCTCGATGCCCGGCGGCAGCGCGTCATAGATCCGGTCCGATGCCGCCTGGTCCACCATCGTCATGGCGCCGCGCGCGATCCCATGTTCGACGAGAAACTCATCGGCAACCGGGACGATCACATCGACCAGTGCATTGCCGACACCGAGGACGTGCACCGTCATCGACCCACCGCCGCAGGTGATGGCGTCAGCGTCACAGCCACGGCGTGCTCGTCGGCGTGCTCATGGCTGGGGCGAAGCCGACGACCGACGGTTGACACCGGGTCGTACAGGGTCGTGCGTTGGGCGAGCGTGCGGCCGATTGGTTCGACGATCGCACGGAACTCGACGGCGTCGAGCTCCTGGCCGTGCGCAGCACCCGCTGCGCGAGAGATATTTTCGTCCATCAAGGTTCCACCCAAGTCGTTACATCCGGCTCGGAGCGCCTGTTGAGCCCCGCGGACACCCATCTTGACCCACGAGACCTGGATGTTGTCGATCCAGCTCCGGTACGCAAGGCGTCCGACCGCGTGGATCAACAGCGCCTCGCGAAACGTCGGTCCCGGCCGAGAACGACCCTGCAGATGCAGCGGCGTTGCCATGTGCACGAACGGCAACGGTACGAACTCGGTGAAGCCGCCGGTCTCCTTCTGTAGCGCCCGGGTCCGCACGAGATGGCGGGCAACATGCACGGGCGATTCGACATGACCGAACATGATCGTGATGTTCGACCGCAAGCCGACAGCGTGTGCACTGCGATGCGCTTCGAGCCATTCCTCGGTATCGACCTTGTCCGGGCAGATGATGGCACGCACCTCGTCATCGAGAATTTCCGCTGCCGTACCGGGAAGGCTCGCAAGCCCGGCTTCCTTGGCGAGCCCGAGGTACTCGCGTAGGTCGATACCGAGCCGACGCGCGCCTTCGGTCACCTCGAGCGCGGTGAAGCCATGCACGTGAATCGCCGGCGCGACAGCTTTCACCGCGCGAATCACATCAAGGTAGAAGTCGCCGTCGAAATCAGGATGGATACCACCTTGCAGGCATACCTCAGTGGCTCCACACTCCACGGCTTCGACCACGCGGTGCTGAATCTCGCCGATATCGAGCAGGTAGGGCGTCCCGCGCAGGTTGAGTGACAGTGGGCCCTTGGAGAACGCGCAGAACTTGCACTTGAAGGTGCAGACGTTGGTGTAGTTGATGTTGCGATTCCGCACAAAGGTCACCACGTCGCCTGACGTTTGCTTGCGGATCTCGTCGGCGACCTCACAGACTCGGGTGAAATCAGATCCTCGGGCGCCGAGCAAGGTGACCAGCTCATCGACACCGGCTTCCTCGCCCGCCAGAATCCCGTCGAGGACCGCGTCGACCGCCGTCGTGCCACGATGCGCAGCCGACGGAGCGTGCATCGACGCAACGCTCCCGGGCGCCATTGCCAAGAGCATGTGCGGCTCGTCATTGCTGCCCGCGTGCCATGTACCTTCCCGTGCAAGGCGCTCACCGTCGGAATGCATCAGCACGGCGTGGCGCATCTCCGGATCGAGCCAACGCGCGCCATCGGCGACAAAGTCGGGGTACACCGTGAGCCGCGGCGCCAAGATCTTGCCTGCAGCCTCGGTCGCAGCGGCGAGGCGACGCACCTCTGGCCAGGGCCGCTCAGGATTGACGTGGTCGGGAGTGATCGGCGAAACACCACCCCAGTCGTCGATCCCCGCAGCGATCAACGGCTCGAGCTCATCGCTCAGATTCGGCGGGGCCTGAATGTGCATTGCCGGACCCAAAATGACTCGTGCTGCGGCAATGGTCCAGAGATACTCCGGCGTTGGGCAGGGATCACTTCGGTGCATCGCCGTTCCGGGTTTGGGAAGGAAGTTCTGGACGATCACCTCCTGCACGTGGCCGTGGCGCTCGTGGGCGTCGCGAATCCCGAGGAGTGCTTCGATCCTCTCGGCTCGCGTCTCGCCGATACCGACGAGGATCCCTGTCGTGAACGGGACCCGGGCGCGACCGGCTGCATCGAGCGCCTCGAGGCGCCGCTCGGGCGTTTTGTCGGGTGCGCCGAAATGGGGGCCGCCGGTTGCTGCGAGCCGCTCTGCCAGCGTCTCGATCATCATCCCCTGCGAGGCACTCACGGCGCGCAGTCGCGTGAGGTCTTCGACGTTCAGCGCTCCCGCATTGATGTGGGGGAGCAGGCCGGTCTGGCGGAACACCTCGCCCGAGGCGTCCACGAGGTAGTCGACAGTGGACGAATATCCGTGCTCGTCGAGCCACCGAGCGGCGACGGGGTAGCGGTCTTCGGGCGCCTCACCCAACGTGAACAGTGCCTCATGACACCCGACGGCCGTGCCGGCACGCGCAATGGCGAGGACGGCATCCAGGTCGAGGAAAGGGGATTCGACGCGCGCGGGCGCCTTCGCGAACGTGCAGTACCCGCAGCGGTCCCGGCACAGCATCGTGAGCGGAATGAACACCTTTGGGGAGTAGGTGATGCGATCGCCGTGGCCGCGATCGCGCAGACGAGTGGCCTCGGCCATCATCTCGGACAACGGAACGTCGACAAGTTCCAGGGACTCCGCACCTCTCAGCATGCGATCAGCCTACGTGGACGCCTCTGGATGCGACGTCGCGGCCCTCTAACCGGCCGAGTCGTCGACCTTCGTCAGTACTTCGGCGCCGTCACCGGTCACCAGGATCGTGTGCTCAAACTGGGCTGAACGCAACCCGTCGACCGTGGCGGCGGTCCAACCGTCCGACCACGTGTCGCAGTCGATCGCACCCAGTGTGATCATCGGCTCGATCGTGAAGGTCATGCCAGGCTCCATCAGCATCGTCGCTCGACCGTCGAAGAAGTGCCTCACCTGCAAGGTGGAATGGAACTCCTCGCCGATGCCGTGACCGACGAACTGGCGCACGACACCCAGCCCATTGGCGTGCGCGTGCGATTCGATCGCACGACCGATGTCCGAAAACGGCCGGCCCGGAGCTACGGCGTCGATGCCACGCCTGAGGCACTGTTCGGTAGCGACGACGAGTGCCTTCGAGCGCGCATCGACGTCACCGACGAGGAACGTCGCCGAGCAATCACCGTGCACACCCCCGATGTAGGCGGTGATGTCCAGATTGATGATGTCGCCGTCTACGAGTGGACGATCATCGGGAATGCCGTGGACAACGACCTCGTTGACGGACGTGCAAAGGCTCTTGGGGAACCCGTGGTATCCGAGGGTGCTGGGATACGCCCCTCGAGCCAGATACGCCTCATGCGCGATTGCGTCCAACTCATCGGTTGTGATCCCAATGCGCACCGCGCCAGCTGTTTCGGCCAGAACCTCCGCCGCGACCCTGCCGGCGACGCGCATCCTGGCGATCACGTCAGGTGTCTTCACGGCAGGCTCCGATTTCGACGGCGGAACCCCTGACGGAATGTACGGCGGCCGTGCGATGCCCTCCGGGACGGTGCGCATCGGCGAAACCGTGCCCGCGTGGACCTCGCGACCCTTGTGGCAGCGCTTGAATTTCAGCCCGCTGCCGCACCAGCACAGGTCATTCGACTTCAGCACCCGATCCCTCCCAGCTCAGCACCAGAATCGCTGGACATCTCGCAACGGTACGTCACAGCAATCGTCAACACTCCCGCCGGATCCGGAACGCCTGGAAATCCCGGCCCGCGAACACCTCGGACACGCCCACAGTGCTTTCGCTACACCGGCCGTCAGCCCCGGGGCCGGCCGCGGCCATTGCTTCGAGCATGCCTTGCTCGCCCGTTTGAAACCGCTCTTCAAAACTGTCGAAGACCACGACCACATCAACACCGCGGCGGCGCAATTCCGCTGAATAGACTGCCTCATCCGCATACCGGCGACGCCCGAAACTTTCTGGGAAGAACTCTGAATCGAGGACGCCACCAGCGCGGAGCACCTGGTACATGGCGAGCTTCCCGTCCCCGGCGCGCAGCACCCGGATCGTCTCACCACCCACGAAGGCCGGAGACCGCAAGAAACCGTCGACCGCATGGTCGGGCGTGCGCCACAGAGCACCCACCGCGAAAGCCGTGTCGAACGCGGGCGCAAAGACCACATTGCCCGATAACACGACCGCACACGCCGCCGGCGCGGCCCAGGACGACAACCTTCCACGTCGTTCGAGCGACACCAGCACCGTCACGAGGATCGGGATCAGCAACACCACTGATCGAGGCCCAACGGTATTCGCAACGCTATAGACCTTGGTCGTCCATGAAGACACACCGAACACAGGGGAGCGGACAACGAACACCGCCGCTGGGACCGCACAGACCATCGCGCAACCCGTCGCACGCCAGAGCGCGACGCGATTCGGCTCCCACAACGACCACCACAGCACCAGGAGCAGAATGATCGGTGCCATCACCGCGACGTGGGTCACAAGCGCCATCGCCACAGCGGCAGTCGCGGCGAACCGGCGTTGTCGGCGCCACAATCCGATACCGGCGAAGGCACACGCCATCGCCCAGAGAAACGGAAGTTGCCCAATGAGCGGGGAGATGACCAGCGTCGGCTGGACCATGACCAACGCGGCCCACCAGCCCCGGCCCAGTTCCGGGAAGGCCCAGAACATCGACACCGCAAGCGCGACGAATCCGATCACGATGCAAACCGTGACGGCCCACGATCCCAAAACCGGCCAAAGCACGGCCGCGGTCATCCACGGAACGAAACCGTATGGGAACGCGAATGCCTTGCCGTCGGCAAGCGGAATATGAAGCGGCAATCCGTGACCGTTCCAGACGCGATCGGCGATCCACCAGACGTGCGCGTCATTGCTCAGCGAGTCCTGCGCGATATAGAGCGTACGCGTCAACATCATCGCCAAGATCCCGCACCATGCGACGATCACAACGATGAACGCGACGTTCCCCGACTCGCGCGACTGCATCAGAGGCCAGCTGCATCGAAGTCGTACCGCTCCGTCGCATGAACGGACGCCGGAACAGCCTGAAGGTCATACTCCGAACGCGGCGCGCAAAGCGTCGCGCAAGGCGTTACGTGGCATTGCTCAGCTCGGCCATGGTATTGCTCGCCACCGGTATCGGCTTCTGGGTGGCAGCGACCGATCCGACTGTGACGTGGTTCGGGTCCGTCAACGCGCATGGATCGCGTCGGCACAACACGGTGGCGCTCACCTTCGACGATGGGCCCAATGACACCGCGACGACCGCGATCGCGCGAATTCTCGGCCAACATCACGTGCACGCAACGTTCTTCGCGACGGGTACGGCCCTCGAGCAACGCCCAGAAATCGGCCGGAAGTTGGTCACCGAGGGACATCTCCTCGCCAGCCACTCGATGCACCACGACTCGTGGCGTTGGCTGGACCCGCGATACCCCGATCTCGATGTTGCACAAAGGGCGTTCAAACGACACGTCGGCAGGTGTCCGGCCCTGTTCCGACCGCCACACGGCCGACGAACGCCCTTCATGACGAGGATGCTCTCGAAGCGGAACATGACGATGGTCCTGTGGGACACCTCTGCCGCGGATTGGGAAACCCGCGACGCAGCACTCGTTGCCCGGCGTGTGCTCACGCGCGTCCGACCAGGTTCGATCATCCTGCTCCATGACGGCCTCGACGGCGACGTACACGCGGATCGTCGGGTCATCGTGCGAGCGCTGCCACTCATTCTCGCCGGACTCGAAAGCCGTGGCCTGAAGGTCGTGAGACTCGACACCCTGCTCGGCGTGCATCCCTACCTGCGGGATTGCTGACGCCGACCACCGCGAGCGCCTGACGATCGGAACGCCGCGACCGGAATCATCACGAGGTCGACGACCACATCGAACATCCGCGTCCTCGACCGGTAGACGGGCACCGGGACCGTGACGTCATTACGAACGCGGTAGCCACGCCGACACAGAACAACTGCGACCTCGACGGTTTCGGAGTATCGGTAGCCGCGGTAGTAGTTCAGGGCGTCGAACAGTGCGCCGGCGCGAAAGATCCGATATCCCGACTCAACGTCCGGGAGCAGCGAACGCGCCCAGAGCGTTGCCCACCAACTCAAGATCGCGTTTCCGAGCTGCTTGTACCGCGGATAGGTGGACAGGTCGCGGCGCACGATGAGGGCATCGAGATTCTCCTCGACCGTCAACTTCTCGAGGTCGTCGAGCACCGACAGATCGTGTTGGCCGTCCGCATCGACGGTGAAAATCAGGTCATCTTGGCTGACCTCGCCGGCCGCTGCGCATCGACGCAGATCGGTGAAAGCCAAGTAGTACGCAGCAGACATGCCGCGGTTCTCATCGAACGTCAGCATCCGCGCACGGGGATGATCGACCAGCCACGCAGCAACGACGGCCCGGGTACCGTCAGTGGAACCGTCGTCGACGAGCAACAGTTCGTCGACACACAGATAGAGCCGGTCGATGACCTCGACCACGGTCGGCTCTTCGTTGTATGCCGGAACGACCGCAATTCGACGAGGACGCCCCGCGCCGTCGTTCATAGCTCGCCGTTCATAGCTCGACACCCGCCACCGCATCGCCCGCCGGAACGCCGCCGCCGACGCAACCGCCTTCGGTGAGTTCGAGGTGGTCGAGGTACCACTCGTAGGTCCTGCGCATCCCTTCATCGAAGGGGACCTGCGGCACCCAGCCGATCTCGCTGCCCGCGCGATCGGTCTTCACCACTCGAGCACGAAGGTCACCTGGTCGAGAAGGCCCGTACTCGATCGTGACCTTCCCAGAGCCATCACCGACACGATCGCCCACGAGATCACCGACGCATTCGGCGATCTCACAGATGCTCACCGGCTGGTCGCCGTCAAGGTTGTACGTTCGATTCTCAGCCCTGTCATCCAAGGCAAGGACATGAGCACGCGCAAGATCGCCGACGTAGACGAGAAACCGTTCCTGCATTCCATCGCCGTCGATTCGAAGCGGCTCACCCCGAAACGCTCGTCGAAAGAACGCCGCAACGACGCACGAGTCGCGCATGCGCGGACCGAACGGCACGCCGTAACGCAGAACGGTGAAGGGCCGGTTGTACAGCGTGAGATAGTCGCGACACATCATTTCGGACGCGATCTTCTGCGTCACGTACAGGTGCCGATCGGTTTCGGGATCGAATGGGGTTGCCTCGTCCACGACATCGCCCCGCGTTGCCGCGTACACCCAGACGGTGCTGGCGAGGACGACCCTGCCACTCTGTGCGATCCGAGCAGCCTCGAGCACACTTGCCGTTCCCGTGATGTTCACGGTGACGCTGTCGACGGGCCGCGCAAAGACATCGTTCACGTCGGCCATCGCCGCGAGGTGAAAGACAGCGCTCATCCCCTCCAGCGCCGCTGCCAGCACATCCGTGTCAAGGATGTCAACGGGAAGCCATTCGACGTCCGTGCGATGCGGTCGGACCACATCGAGGACACGCACGTTGATCCCCGCTTCGACGAGCGCGTCGAGGACGTGAGATCCGACGAACCCGGACCCTCCGGTCACGGCAACGGTCGGATGCATTCGTACAACCTTTCCGTTCCTAGGGGGCATCGGCAGCAGCAGGCAAGGAGCATCCCTGTTGCTCCAGCGCCGCTGCCATGGACCCGATCACAATGTCGATCTGTTCATCGGACATGACCGCTGAAACAGGCAGACAGATGTGGCGATCACACAGGAAGTCCGCGCCGGGCAATGACATGCCCGCGCCGTACTCGGCAAAGACCGGCTGGCGATGTAACGGCACGTCGTACACCTCGCCCGAAAGTCCCACGCCATGTGTCTCGCGCAACGCTGCCTTGAGGGCCGGCGCGGTCGACACCATCGGGCAGGTACGCAACAAACTTGTAGTAGTTCATATGCGCTTCGCCGGGGACATCGATCGGGGTCAATCCGAGGAAACTCATCGCCTCTCGATAGCGCTGTGCAACCCGCTGGCGATGGTCGATGAATTCGTCGAGGCGGCGAAGCTGCGTGAGTGCCATCGCCGCGTGTGGCTCACTCATCCGCCAGTTGTATCCAAGGCGGGTGTGCAGATTCGTGAGGAACGAAGCCTTACCTTGATCCCGATAGATCCGCGCCTCCTCCGCGAGGCCGTCATCATTGGTAACGATCATTCCGCCTTCACCGGCTGCCATCACTTTGGTGGGATAGAAGGAGAATGCGGCTGCGACACCAAATGTCCCGGCCAAGCTGCCGCCGTGCGCGCTGCCGTGCGCGTGCGCCGCGTCTTCGATGCAGAAGATCCCGGAAGCGTCACAGATCGCCAGCAGCTCTCCGATGGCGGGCGTCACCATGCCTGCGATATGCACAACGATCATCCCCACCGTCTCTGGACCGATCGCCGTACGGGCAGCAGTAGGGGAGATTGCCATCGTCTCGGGATCACAATCCACGAACCGTGGTCGTGCGCCGGCGGCGAGCACCGCAGCAGCCGTCGCGTAAAAGGTGTTCGCCGGAACCAGCACCTCCTTACCCATCACCCCGAGTGCACGGAGCGAAATCTCGAGCGCGCTGGTCCCCGAGTTCACCGCGACCGCATGTGCGACGCCAAGGTATGCAGCGAACTCCTCCTCGAGCCGGCGGCCACGGAGGCCAAGGGTGAGCTGACCGGTAGCGAGGCAGTCCTCAACCTGCTCCAAGATCCATGTGCGGTCCTCTGGTGGGAAGTAACACGTCGCTGGAGGTACGCGCACCGTTTCAGGCCGTCGGCGCTGGGCGCAACTCGGTGAGACGTCGCTCGAGTGTGCCGAGACAATCGTGATACGAACGCGAAAATGACGTGACACCGTCACGCTCGAGCAAAGCCGTGACTTCGTCGTACTCGATACCGAGCCCGCCGAGGTCGCCCAGAACCTGCTCCGCTGCGGCTCACATCCTTGGTCAAGGTCCCGGGCAGCGGAGCACCGTGGTCCCTCAATGCGTCGATCGACGATTGCGCCAGCGTGTTGACCGTGTCGTCGACCAATGAGCTCATCCACATAGAGCGTGTCGGAATAGGCAGGATTCTTCGTCGACGTCGAGGCCCACAACGGTCGCTGTGGGAGCGCTCCAGCTTCGACCAACCGGTCCCAGCGCTCGCCCGAAAAACGCTGTTCGAAGAGTCTGTAGGCCAATCGTGCATTTGCAACAGCGACCTTGCCGCGGAGCTCATGGCGATCGGGGAGGAGCTTGTCGACTTCGGTGTCGACACGGCTGACGAAGAACGACGCGACCGACGCTACTTTCGACGGATCGCCACCGGCACCGACCAAGCGTTCGATGCCTTCGAGGAATGCATCGATGACCTCCTCGTAACGCCGCAATGAGAAGATCAGCGTGACGTTGACGTTGATGCCCGATGCGATCACCTCAGCGATCGCTGGAATCCCAGCAGGGGTTGCCGGGATCTTGATCATCACGTTCGGCCGGCCGAGCCGAGCGAAGAGTTCCTTGGCCTGGACGACGGTCTGCGCGCTGTCATGGGCAAGGTCCGGCGACACCTCGACCGAAACGAAACCATCCCGGCACATCGTCGTGTCGTAGACCGGCCGAAGCAGATCAGCCGCGCCGGCGATATCGGTCTCGACGAGCTTCCAGTAGATGGCTTCGATCGGAAGATCCGCAAGCTCGAGAAGCTGCTCGTCGTAGCCGATTCCTTCTGCCATCGCCTTTTCGAAAATCGTCGGGTTCGACGTGACGCCTCGGATGCCATCCTTCGCGATCAGTGCCGCAAGCTCACCGTCGCGCACCAATGCACGCGTCAGGTTGTCGTACCACGGGCTCTGTCCGAGATCATTGAGGCGAGCGACGGCATTGCTCACCTCGTCGCTCCGGTGAAACCGAGCAAAGCTCGCGCACGTTCGACCACATGCTCAGGCGTAAAACCGAGCTGGGTCATCACAACCTCACCCGGCGCTGATGCGCCGAACCGATCCAGAGCGATGACGTCGTCGGCAAAACGTTCCCAACCGAGCGATGCCCCCGCTTCGACGGCAATGGTCGGAGCGCCTGGCGGGAGTACTGCATCACGATACTCGTCGCTTTGTGCGCCGAACAGATCCCACGACGGCATCGACACCACACGGACGTTGTATCCGTCGGAGCCGAGCATTTCCTTGGCTGCGATACAGAGCGCGACTTCCGAGCCCGAGGCGACCAACACGAGATCGAGCGCGGACGTTGTCGAACGTGGCTGCTCAGGACTGACGATGTACGCGCCGGCAGCGACGCCATCGGCGGCCAACGTCTCGGTCGACTCCAGCACCGGCAGCTTCTGACGGCTGAGGATGATGCCGGTCGGACCGTCGCCGTTGAGATGGACCCGCCACGCCGCAGCAGTCTCGTTCGCGTCGGCCGGTCGGATCAGACGCAGACCCGGAATCGACCGAAGCGATGCGAGATGCTCGACCGGCTGATGCGTCGGACCATCCTCGCCAATCCCGACAGAGTCATGCGACCACACAAATGCGACCTTCGCACACGACAATGCCGCAAGGCGCACGGCCGGTCGCATGTAGTCGCTGAAGACAAAGAACGTCCCACCAAAGGGGAGCACCCCGCCATGAAGTGCCATTCCGTTCATGATGGAACCCATACCGTGCTCACGCACGCCGAAGTGCACTTGGCGACCGCCGAAACTCCCCGGCCCGACGACGCCACCTGACTTGAGCGCAGTGCCGGTATTGCCGGTGAGGTCGGCGCCACCACCGATCAAACCCGGAACCACGTCGACAATTGCATTGAGCACATCGGCACACGCAACCCGTGTTGCAACGCTGCTGCCGGCGCTGAAGCTCGGAAGTTTCGCTTCCCAACCAGCGTGGCCGGTACCGGAAAGTGACACCGACAGGTCCTCTGCGAGCGTCGGATTCGAAACGCCGAACGCCTCACGGCGAGCCTGCCACGCGCGGCGGTCGGCCTCACCTCGACGCCCTGCTGCCCGGCAATGTTCGAGGACATCATCGGGGACGACGAAATCGCCTGCCGGCATGCCCAGCAGTTCCTTGACTGCTGCAACTTCGTCGGCTCCCAATGGCTCACCATGGGCCTTTGCCGTGTCCATGAAACGCGGCGACGGGTACCCGATGTGGCTACGCAGCACGACCAGCGATGGGCGTTGTGCCTCGGCCATGGCTTCGCGGATACCGCGTTCGATCACATCGAGATCTTCTGCCGCCTCACCGAGCTCGACAACGTGCCAGCCGTAGCTCTCGAAACGCGAAGGGACGTTGTCGCGGTAGGACAATTCGGTGGGTCCGTCGATCGTGATGTGGTTGTCGTCGTAGATGTAGACGAGACGACCGAGTCCGAGGTGCCCTGCAAGCGAGGCTGCCTCATGACTCACGCCCTCTTGCAGGTCGCCATCACCACAAATCGCGAAGGTGTGGTGATCGACGAGCTCCGCACCAAAGCGAGCACGCAGATGCGCCTCGGCGAGCGCCATGCCCACACCGTTTGCGAATCCCTGTCCGAGCGGACCCGTCGTCACCTCGACACCTGCCGTGTGATGCACCTCAGGGTGACCCGGAGTCAGCGAACCCCATTGACGAAAAGCACGGAGGTCCTCGAGCGTGAGACCGGCACCGGTCAGATACAGGTAGGCGTAAAGGAGCATCGATGCATGGCCGGCGGAGAGCACGAACCGGTCACGGTCCGGCCAGTCCGGCGCCTGCGCGTCGTACCGCATGATGCGCGTCCACAACACATGGGCCAGCGGAGCCAACGCCATCGCCGTTCCGGGATGACCGCATTCGGCGCGCTGGACCGCATCCATCGCGAGACCTCGAACCGCGTCGACAGCGCGGCGTTCGAGCTCGGTGCCCGTACGTTGCAGACCTGAGGATCCCGGTGTCACGTGCGCTCCTGACTTGGACGCGCCGAACCACGTCCAACGTCCATCTCCGAATTGCCCGAAAGCCTACGTGCCGACTCGCCATCTTACCCGGCTACGGGTCGTCATCTACGGCTCTAGGTCCCGAACAGAGCAAGGCTCGCCGTGAAGCCATGCAGCGAATTCCTGCCCCAGATCGGGCCCAGTTCACCTGCGCAAAATGCCCCGGCGAGCGGGACAGGCCCGATCAGCTTCTCGATTGTCGCCGCGTCGTGGTCGGCGACACCGAAGAAATTGGCACCCCGGCCGTTGCAGGTGAACAACAGTGCCGCGGAGGCGTCGACATCGGCGAGCAACTCGCGGAGGTCCTCGTCGGCCGAGTCGGCGTCACGTACATGAAACTGGACGGTCTGGCCGACTCCGACAGAATCGGCAATCGCAACCGCACCCGAATCGTGGTCCGCCCCGAGAACAGTCCGGACCAGGAAGTCGCCGCGGCTGAATTCGTCATGGTGCTCGTCGACAACCACGCCGACATGTAAGCCTCGGCGCATCAAGCTCCGATCGGTCTCATCGGCTTCCAGCGCCAGCCGCGCCAGGCGTTCCACCGCCGGTATCCCACCGAGTTCACGGATTTCATTTTCCCTGGCGCTGGTCACCGTGAAGGGGCGCCCGATCGGTCGACATCCCTGCGAGACCACAGCCCGAATAGCGAGCCCATCGCCGACGAACACGCCGACAGCGCCGTCATGGAACAACTGATCGTCCAGGATCAGGCGATTCCCGCCCGGTCCGGCCGCCGAAGCAAGGCCACCGACAACCTGCACGGCGTGTCCCGATTCATCGCAGCGTGCCGTGAAATCATCCGCCGGGAAGCTGAATGGCTCGGCCAGCAGGACGAGCGTGTGCGCCTCCGATGCACCGTCGGGCCAGCCGAGAACCGACATGCCGTCTGACGTCTCAATGGCCTCGAGCCGCGCTGGCAGGAGTTGCACGTCGGGACAACTCGCCGCGAAGACCGAGACTGCCGAATCCTCTTCGATCTCCTGGTCGCCGCCGACAACGCCGACAGCGCCCATACCGATCAGCACACGCGGTTCGAGCAGGGACCGCAATGCGCCGGCAATGTCGTCGAGCGCGCCGAGGTGATGTGGACTCACGAAGACGACAAGGAGGTCCGCACGTTCGCCGTGGAGCTGTTCGAGAATATGACCAGCGACCTCGCCGACTGCGTGGGTGGCAAGTGGATGTTGGGAAAGTCCCGCCGCAAATCGATTCATCTCGCACGACGTTAGTGGTGCAGCGTTGCGTGTGCTCGGTCGCGCACGCCCATCGCGACACCGAGCGCGTGACCTGACGCGTTCTCAGGTACGGTCATCTGCAATCACGATGTCGACCGTTCGCGGACCGTGCACACCCCATGTGGTCTTCATTTCGAGATCACCTGTTCGGCTTGGACCGCCGATCCACATCACCGCACTTGGAAGCCGGTCGGTCACAACGAGACGCTCGAGCGCCGCAGCGAAGGAGTCGACGATCGTGCTCGCACGCACGACGCACACGTGCGCGGGAGGAAGAAGGCTCGTCGCGCGTGGTCGACCGATTCCAGAGGTCACCGCAACCACGGCACGATCGGCACATGCCGAGCACCGAACCCGTCAGCCCGGCACCTGCGGTCCCGAGCGCGTCGGCCCAATGAGGTGAATCCGAACGCAGCGGCACAACGCCTGCGGCGACGAGTTGCGCCTCGATGTCCAGCGCCACAATGTCGAGCGCCACAAGGAGTTCGTCGCCGACACCGAATGCAACGGAACCGCCCTCGGCGCGCTCAGCCGCCACGGCAACGCTGACCGACAACGCTTCACCGGACGCGTACGGTCCGTGCACGCCACATCGGCTCGCCGCCATCCCTGCTGCGAAACGCTCCATGCGTTCATCGCCTGCGGCATCTCGGTGGGCCCCCTTGCTTACCACGTCTCGCGCCCAGCCTCGCGGGCAGCCCAGTGCTGGCGGAACGAGCGGGGGGAGGGGAGCGGAACGTCACGGGTTCGGCTCCACCCCGCCAGACCTGGAACACGTGATGCCCAACCATTGCGCCCGACAACACGTGCGCCGACGCGTGCGACTGCGCTCGAGCTGCGATATCCCGCCGGCGATGCCCACAGGCGACCCCACACGCGAAACCCGATGTCAGCACGTGTCGCACGCCGCTGGAGCAGCGTTCCGACCCGCGTGTCTGCGATCGCCGAGAAATATCCCTCGCCCGCGAGGCGCTCATGTGGGCGTGCTCCTGGTGGTAGTGCCGCTCCGGCTGGTGCAGGAACACGCTCGAGTGCGCGGCGACTCACCACGACCGGCGACGTTCCCTCTCGAAGATCGGTGCGTAGGCGAACGAGCAGGTCCGCCAACGGAATCTGTGCCGGGCACGCCTCGGTGCACGCCCCACACAACGTCGACGCGTGAGGAAGATCACGACCGTCGACACCCGCGCTCAGCAGTGGCGTCAGAACCTTGCCCATCGGACCGCTGTACACCGCGTCATAGGCGTGCCCACTGACCTTGCGGTACACCGGGCAGACGTTGAGACACGCTCCGCATCGGATGCAGGCCAGCATCTCCTCATAGGGCGTGCCGATCAGATCGCTACGGTTGTTGTCGAGAAACACGACATGGAGCTGTTCGGGCCCGTCCTGTTCGCCTTCCCGGCGCGGTCCGGTCAACATCGTGACGTAGTTCGACAACGATTGCCCCGTTGCGCTCATCGTGAGGGTGGGAATGAGCACACCGAGATCAGCAAAGCGCGCGATCACTTTTTCGATCGGGACGACCGCGACCATCACACGCGGCAAGGTCGTACAGAATCGCCCGTTTCCCTCATTTGTGACAAGGACGACGGTGCCCGTGTCAGCTGCGACGAAATTGGCTCCGGTGATCCCCATGTCGGCTTCGAGAAAGCGCCGCCGGAGATGCTCGCGCGCCCAGCTGGTCAACGACTCTCGCTCGGCGACGAGCTCCTCGCCGGCCACGCCCGAGAGCACGTCAGCAATCTGTTCAATGGTCTTGTGAATCGCAGGCGTGATCATGTGCGACGGACGCTCCCCGGCGACCTGCACGATGTACTCGCCGAGGTCCGTCTCCACAACATCAAGACCCGCTCGTTCGAGGAAATCGGTCAGCGCGATCTCCTCGGTTGCCATGGATTTCGATTTGACCACGCGTTGCACGCCCTCCCGGCGCGCAATCCCCAAGACGACGTCACGGGCGTCCGCCGCCGTCACGCAGCGGTGCACGACCGCGCCAACGGATTCGAGTTGACCTTGCGCGGCGGCGAGCCAACCATCGAGATCCGCGAGCACCTCGCGGCGCACTTCGGCGACCCTGTCCTTCAGCTCTGGCGAGTGATCCTGTACCTCTCGTGCGGTGAAGAGCCTTTGGTCGAGATTGCGCAACGCGCGCTGCAGCTCGGCATCTGCCAACGCTTTCCCGGCTCGCTCGCGCAGGTCATTTCCTGGCGTGACCACGCGTGGGGTCACGCCAATCCGCCCGCGAGGAGCTCGGCGAAGTGGATCGGCTCCGGTCCTTGAGCCGTTCGACGGCGGCGTCCGGCAAGGTGCATCAAGCACGCAGCGTCACCGCTTACGAGATACCGCGCATCGGTGGTTTCGGCATGGCCGAGCTTCGCATCGGCAACTGCGCTTGAAATATCGCCGAGCTTGACTGCAAACGTTCCGCCAAAACCACAACAGGTTTCGGACTCCGGCATCTCGACCATCGTCGCCCCGGCAGCTTCGAGGAGCGCTCGAGGCTGACTGCGTACGCCGAGGTTTCGCAGTGCGTGACACGCGTCGTGGTATGTGACGGTCACGTCGAGATGCGAGCCAAGCTCGACCACTCCGAGCACGTCGACAAGGTATTGGGACAGCTCGAAGGTCTTGGCCGTGACCGCAGAAACCCGATCGGCCCAGTCTGGGTCGAGGAGGCGACCATACCAATGGTGCACCGTCGCCGCACAGGACCCCGACGGCGAGACGACTGCGTCGAACTCCTCGAAGACCCTCACGAAGTTCCGTACGAGCGGGAGCGCCGCGTCGGGCTGTCCACTATTGATCGCAGGTTGGCCACAACAGGACTGCGCATCCGGGAATGAAACGGCGCATCCCGCGGCTTCGAGGAGGCGAACCGCCGCGATCGCCGTCTGGGGAAACAGTTGATCGGCAATGCACGTCGCGAAGAGGGCAACCCGGGGCACGGGGCAACACTACTGAGGTTGAATCTCGACGCCGCCGAGCCAGACCTTGCGGATCGAAAGTGTCGCGGGCTCGAAGGCAACGATGTCTGCCCGTGCGCCGGGCTCAAGCCGACCGCGCGTCAGGTCCCCGATGAGCGTCGCCGGGACCGTCGATGCCATCTCGATCGCACGCGCAAGAGAGATCCCGGCTCCTACGAGGTTGCGGACTGCTCCGTCGAGCAGCACGGTCGCTCCGCACAACAGACCATCACCCGAATACGCCGCTCCATCACGGAATTCGACAACCGAGCCATCGGAACTCGCCGAACCACGCGAGACTGCATCGGATACCACGACGGCCGAAGGTTTGTGTTTCGCGACAAGACGGAGGGCGCCGGGGTGCACATGACAAAGATCCGCGATGACTGATGGAGCGAGCCGTTCGTCATCCAATGCCGCACCGATGAGGCCGGGCTCGCGATGATGCCAAGGTCCCATCGCGTTGAAGAGGTGGGTCACCATGTTCGCGCCGGCATCGGCGGCGGCGCGCGCTTCGTCGAAGGTGGCGCGCGAGTGGCCGAGGGCGACGATCACGCCGCTGTCACGAAGAAAGCGAACCGCGGCCAGGTCGGGATCGGCCTCAGGGGCCAACGTCACCATCGTGATCAGCGAACCGAACTCACCGACGAGGCGCTGCAACCAATGCAGATCCACGGCGCGAATCAACTCGGCGCGGTGCGCACCCGGCGCCGCACCAAGAAATGGCCCCTCGAGGTGGATGCCGACGATCTTGGCAGCGACGGGATCGGCCTCTGCTGCTTCACGGGCGACTGCAGCGCGCCGCAGTAGCGGACCGTAGGCGTCGAGCGGCTGGGTCACGATCGTCGGACAACACGCCGTGACACCCCTTGTCGCCAGTCGCCTCATCGCAATGGTCCATGTCGCCGGCTCAGCCGTCGCGAACTCGATGTCGTCGACACCATTGATCTGCAGGTCGATGAGACCGGGAGCGGCGATACCACCGCCCAGAGGTGTGGCACCGTCAGGCCCTGCGCCCGTACCAATGCCGGCAATGCGGCCCTTCTCGGCAATGAACCATGAGGGGCTCGGACCATCGAGTGGTCCTGGACCGCGGGCGGTACCGCTCATCGCACGCGAACGGACGGTTGTCGACCCCTGTGCTGTACTGGGCAACTCTTCCAACCGTGGCCCACGTCGGTGTGAACATCTTGGCTGTCGATGAAACGTACGAGGGACCAAACGAGCGTGAGCACCGGCGTCGACATTACCCTTGAACCAGAGAGCCCCGGGGTGGTCCCAGCCAACGCAGCACTCTGGACAAGCATTGTCGTCATCGCAGTCACCACGGGGTTCATTCTCTGGAATCTCGCCCCGGACGCGATCCTGACCAACACAACGCCGACGGGTGGCGATCTCGGCGCCCACGTCTGGGCTCCGAAATTCCTGCGGGACCACCTACTGACGCACGGCATGGTCGCGGGATGGTCACCCGATTGGTTCGCTGGATTCCCGGCCTTTCGCTTCTACATGCTCGTACCGTCGCTGTTCATAGCAGCGTTGTCGTACCTGCTCCCATATGGCGTCGCCTTCAAGGTTGTCGTCGCAGGCTGCATCCTCGCATTGCCCGCGTCTGCCTACGCCATGGGACGCATGTTCGGCACGACCTTTCCCGAACCGCAGCTGATGGCGATCATGACCTTGCCGTTCACCTTCGACACGAGCTTTGCGATCTATGGCGGCAACATCAGCTCATCGCTCGCCGGCGAGTTCGCATTCGCGATGTCGTTGTCGTTCGCGTTGCTTGGGCTGGGCCTGGTCGCACAGGGCGTGGCAACCGGCAAGCGCCGAATTGCCACAGCAGTACTGCTTGCACTCACCGTCCTCACGCACATCATCCCTGCGATGTTCTGCGCGGTCGGATCGCTGGTGATCGTGGCGATGGGCGCGGACTGGAGACGCGTGCGCTGGGCGCTCGGCACCGGCGTCACGGCGATGTGCCTCAGTGCCTTCTGGTGGGCGCCCTTCGTGGGGCGACATGCGTGGTTCAACGACATGGGATGGGAAAAGCGCACCGATTACCTCCACGCACTGGCACCGGACCACCTGCATCTCGCGCTCGGCCTCGCGCTGGTCGGCGTTCTCGCCTCGATTCTCCGCTTTCGACACCTGGGAATCTTTCTGACGATCATGGCGGCATGCACCGCTCTCGCATTTGTCGCCCTACCCAAGACGGCGCTGTGGAATGCTCGGTTATTGCCTTTTTGGTATCTGGTTGTCTGGATGCTCGCAGCGATCGGCATTGCCGAAGCCGTGCGGCTTGGTGGCATCGCGCTGCGCGATACACGGGCGACGATCGTCCCGGTCGCGGGAGTTTCGATTGCAGGGATCATCACGCTGATCGGTGTGGGAATCCCGCTCGACCGCGTCCCGGGTATTGATCCCAGCCCCACCCAGCGCAGCCACGTGCCCTATCTCGCAGAATCGAGCTTCCGTGGCTACGAATCGAGCGCGTCCTACCCCGAGTATCGGGAGATCGTTACAACCATGGCGTCCATCGGACGCGAGCAGGGATGCGGGCGCGCCTATTGGGAGTTCAACCAGAGTCTGAACCGATACGGCACGACCATGGCGCTGATGCTGCTGCCGTACTGGACGAACGGATGCATCGGATCGATGGAGGGCCTCTACATGGAGTCGTCGCTCACGACTCCGTTCCACTGGCTGGCGCAGTCGTCGCTCTCGGAGTCTCCCTCGCGTCCGCAACGCGACCTTCCTTACGGTCTCACCGATGTCAACCTCGGTGTCACCCAACTCCAAGCGCTCGGTGTCCGCTATTTCATGGCGACGTCGACACTGGTGTTGGACACGGCACGAACACATCCGGATCTGGTTCCGCTCGCGAAATCCGGGCCATGGGAAGTCTTTCGCGTTCGTCAAACGGCACTCGTGCAGCCACTCGAGAACATGCCCGTCGTCTATTCGGGCCGGACACGCTGGCGGACCATGGCGATCGACTGGTTCCAGAACCCCGGCCGTGCCGCGACGGTCCTGGCGCGTGAGGGCCCTCGATCGTGGAAGAGAACCAGCACCGGTCTCGCATCGAGCGTGACCCCGATCGAACCGACTCGTGTCAGCAAGATCCGGGTTGCGGACGACTCCGTCTCCTTCGATGTGGACCGAGTCGGAGTACCGGTACTCGTCAAGGTGTCCGCATTTCCGAACTGGAAGGCCGTCAACGCGGACGGCCCGTTCCAAGTGGCGCCGAACTCGATGGTCGTGATCCCACGCCGCCACCACGTGGAGCTGCGCTACCGCGCCACGACCCTGGAAGTGGCGAGCAACCTCGTGACGATCGCCGCGTTGCTTGCAATCGTGCTCATGAGCAACCTTGGTCGCCGGACACGTCAATGGCTCGTGACACACTGGGCCCGCCGAATTCGTTGGCCCGGCGCGTCGACAGTGGCCAGTCGACAAGCGACCGAGGGCCGATGAGCTCCATCTTGCGTCGAGCTGCAGTGATCCCCGCGCTGCAATTCACCACGGATGTCTCGACGTTCTTTGCCCTGCGTGCGTTGGGCGTTCCGTATCTCATCGCAGACGGCATTGCCGTGACGGTCGCGAGCGCCACGGAATACGCATGTGCCGCGCAGGTGACCCGTCATGGCGATCCGTCGGTCGGTCACGTCGGATCGGCTCGCGCAACGGGTGCGATGTGGACAGCGGCGTTGGTCACCGACCTCTCCGTGCTCAGCGCAGCGCGGCGGGTCACCGTTGGACGTGGTCGCCATGGCGAACCCGCCGCCAAGGTGCTCGCATGTGGGGCTGCGACAATCGCACGGTTCGTGACGCAGCGTGCGGCACTTGCACCCCGGGGCCACAGCCGTCACGACAACCACCTCGAACCCGCACCGCCGACGGTCGAGACCGAATTCCGCCTCAGTGTGGTGATCCCAGCCTTCTGCGAAGCCGAGCGCATCGGCGCAACGATCAGTGTGCTGCGCGCAGGTCTGCCGCGATGTGTGTGGCGAAAGGGGATTCGAGATCATCGTGGTCGACGACGGCTCAACCGATGAGACCGCCGCCGTGGCCCGAGCATCGGGCGCCGACGTCGTGATCACCCATGCGCACAACCGCGGCAAGGGCGCGGCCGTACGCACGGGCGTGTTCGAGGCCAGGGGAGCGGTCATCGCCTTCACCGACGCGGACCTCGCCTACGGGCCGGCTGAGATCACGCATCTACTCGAGGCAGTCGAGGAGGGCGCCGAGGTCGCCGTGGGAAATCGTCATCATCCGGCGAGTCGCGCTGACGGATCTGCGAGCCTGACACGGGTGGTTGCCAGCATCGCCTTCAATTGGACCGCCCGCTTGCTCCTCGTCGGCAACTATGCCGACACCCAATGTGGGGTCAAGGCGTTCCGGAGCGACGTTGCGCACCGGCTCTTCAGCGTCACGAAGGTCGACGGCTTCGCGTTCGACGTCGAGCTTTTCCATCTCTTCGAACGGTACGGATACCGTGTCGTCGAGATTCCGGTGAGCATGCGTTCCTCGACCTCCTCCACGGTGACGGTGATACCGACTGCGCTCCGAGTCGTTCGTGATATCGCCCGGATCCGCCGCTCCTCAGGTCGCGGCGAATACGACGATACGACCGGCAGCGATTCATGAGACGCCGGATCCTCGCGGGAGTCCTGGCACTGACGAGTGCCGCGTGCGGATTCCGGCTCTTCACCAATGATCCGCCCACTGCATCAGATGCTCCGGAGAGCGCGGAGTCGCCACTTGCGCTCGTGACGCCGTTGTGGTCCGCCCGACGGACACCGGGGTCCATCGTCGAAGCGGTCGGACGAGCACGTCTCCTGATCGATTATGCGGCAGTGACCGCAGGCACCGACCAGCTGCCTGCTCGTACGTGACGCAGAAGGCATCGTCCTCTCACTTGGCGATGACAAGCCGCTGCGTCCTGCGTCGACGGGGAAGCTGCTCACCGCGGCCGCCGCTTTCCACGTCCTCGGCCCCGATTTCCGCTTCGTGACCAACGCAATGGCCGGCGCGGCACCAGCCAACGGGACGGTCGAACAGCTCTGGCTCGTGGGAGGTGGCGATCCCGGTATTGCGAGCGCAGCACGGATCGGGAAGCTCGCCGCAGATCCTGCACGACGCGATCTCACGACATCGCCACTGGAATCGTTGGCCGAGGCCATCACCAAAGCTGGGGTGACAAACATTCCCAAAGGGGTCGTGGCAGACGACTCGCGCTACAGCACCGAACGGGGGGTGGCGACATGGCTGCCGTCGGACCGATTCGAGTCGGGACCGCTCGGCGCGCTTGCGGTTGATCAAGGCGTCGACCCGGCGACCGGCGATCAAGTTGGCGACCCTGCACTCGACGCTGCCGGCGTGCTCACCACGCTGTTGGCTGCCCGTGGCGTCACCGTGGGACCACCGAGCCGAGCCACAAGAAAGCCTCCCGCAAGCCTCACAACCCTGGCGTCCCTGACCTCGGATCCCTTGGACGCCATCCTTCGTGGAGCACTGCTGGCAAGTGACAACTACACACTCGAGGTAGTAACACGCGAAGTGGGTCGGAAAACCAAGAACTCAGGCACGACCGATGCCGGCGTCCAGGCGGTGTTCGACACACTGCAATCGCTCGGATACCCAGTTGCCAACGTTGCGATGGTCGACGGGTCCGGCCTCTCACCAGAGGACCGCGCAACCTGTCGTGTCTTGCTCGCAACCTTGAGCGACCCCGATCCGCCCGTGGCACGTGCACTCGACGCGGGCCTACCCGTCGCAGGAAAGTCCGGCACCCTCGCAAATCGCTTCCGCGGCACGCCGATAGCGGGGAAACTGCGCGCCAAGACGGGAACGCTCAATGGCACCGCGGCCTTCGTCGGCCATGTGAACGTCAAGCGACCGCTTTCGTTTGCCTATATTGCCAATGGTTCGTTCACCACGGCGGCCGGCATCGCGAATCGGGAGCGCATTGCTTCGATCCTCGCCCGATTCCCGGATTCACCTCCCACCGACGTGCTCGTGCCGTTGCCGGAGAAGCCATCGGCAGTCCGCCTTGCGCGGTGAGGTCCGTCACTGTGAGACTCACCATCTCTTGCGCGGGCGGAACCGGGGCAGAGGAGCCACATGACCAAGGGCACAACCCGATCACCATCGATCGCGCAACTCATTCCCGAGTTGCGCGATTTGGTGATTGCCTACGCCAAACAGGAGACCTTGGCGCCGGCCAAACGGCTGTGGCGGTTTCTGTACATGGGAGCCGCAGGCGCGATCCTCATCGGCATGGGTCTCATCTTCCTTGCGGTCGCTATGCTGCGCGCACTGCAAACCGAGACTGGGACCAACCTGACGGGCAATTTGTCATGGGTGCCCTACGTGCTCGTGGTCGTGACATCGTTCATCGTCGCCGGCCTGTTCTGGTATCTGCGCAACGCGCACTCACGGGATGTGCTGTGACACCGACAACCGGCAAGAACCGCACGTCCGATGGTCCAATCACCAGGGCCGATATCGAGGCCAAGCTCCAGCAGATCGCCGGCAGCGCCGGGGGAACCGTCGAGCGGACACGATCGGCAGCTATCTCAACCGCCATTACCGTCGCGACTGTCGCCGTGGTGCTCGCCTATGTCGTCGGCCGACGGCGTGGGCGCCGAACGAGGACGTTTCTCGAGATTCGTCGGGTCTGAGCCATGCCTGAGCGCTGGTCATGTCGGACCTAACCAAGCTCATGAGGGTCTTCTTCGGAAGATCCAACGCTCGATTGGGACGTGCCGGCGCGGCTCTCACCGTGCTGGCCATTGCGCGTCGGCGACTCAAGCAACAGCCTCGGACACTTGCCCGGATCCGGGTCGAGCCTGGCGACGAATTCCTCATCCGGGCCGAACCCGCTCCCGAAAAGGCCGGCCGCGGTCGCTCCCGGCGTAAGCTCGGCCGGTAGCCTGGGCGGCCGTGAAGGTCGTCTTGCGCAACCCCCGTCGTGAACTTGACGTCGCCGGTCCATTGACCGTCGAGCGCCTTTTGTCTGATCTGGATATCAATCCGGAATCGGTCCTTGTCGTTCGCGGCGACACGCTGGTCGCCAAAGACACGCGTCTCTCCAATGACGACACGGTGGAAATTCGTTCCGTGATTTCAGGGGGATCCGCCGAACAATGAAGTGCCGCCGGTGTCGTGAGCCTGCGGTGATCGACGTTCGCCGTCATAATGCGGCGTTCTGTCGTGATTGCTTCGTGCATCACTGTTCCGAGCAGGTACGCCGGGCGATCGCCGATCATTCGATGCTCGAGCCGGGCCAGCGCGTCCTGGTCGCCGTCTCGGGTGGCAAGGACTCCCTCGCGGCCTGGCATCTTCTGCGCGAACTCGGCTACGAAGCGGACGGCTTGTACCTCGGATTGGGTATCGGCGAGTACTCCGAGTCCTCGCACAGCTTCGCTCGCACCTTCGCAGACGACCGTGGCTACCTCCTTCATGAGGTGGACCTCGCGACCGAATACGGCTACGACATCCCGGGTGCCGCTGCCGCGACACGTCGCGCACCATGCGGATCGTGCGGACTTTCGAAACGGCACCTCTTCAATGCAAAGGCCATCGAGCACGGATACTCGGTCGTCGCGACGGGCCACAATCTCGACGACGAAGCGGCGGTCCTGCTCGGCAATGTGTTGCGCTGGGACGCCGGCTATCTCGGACGGCAGTTCCCCGTCCTCGAAGCCTCGCCCGGGTTCGTCAAGAAGATCAAGCCCCTCGTACGACTCGGCGAACGAGAAATGGCGGCGTACTGCGTGCTGCAGGGAATCGACTACATCGTCGATGAATGTCCGATGGCAGACGGGAACAAACACCTCGCACTGAAGGAGATCTTGAACACGCTGGAACTTCGCTCACCCGGCTCGAAGGCTGCCTTCCTCTTCGGCTTCATCGAGCACGGTCACGCCTTCTTCGCCGAGACCGCAGCCGTGGAACACGCCACACTGCTGCATTGCAGCGAGTGCGGAGCGCCGACAACCGGTGCGGTGTGCGCGTTCTGCAAGCTTCGTGAGCGCGCCGGCACGACGACGCCCGTCACCCTCGAGGTTCGCTGATGCCAGCGCGGCTGTTCGAGGTCGGTGACCGCGTGCTCCTCATCGACAACAAGGATCGGCGCCACATGGTCACGCTCGAGGAGGGAAAGCAGTTCCACACCCACTCGGGCTTCGTGGATCATGCAACGCTGATCGGTTCCGACGAAGGCTTGACCGTGCGCACCTCGATGGGTGCACGGTTGATCGCCGTTCGGCCCACGCTGACCGACTTCGTCCTCAAGATGCCCCGCGGCGCACAGGTCATCTACCCCAAGGACCTCGGCCCGATCCTGATGCTCGCCGACATCTTTCCCGGCGCGCGCATCCTGGAGTCGGGACTCGGATCTGGCGCGCTCACGACGACCCTGCTGCGCGCGGTGGGCTCGACGGGTCACGTACACGGCTACGAGATTCGCGACGACTTCGCGCGCAAGGCCCAGCGCAACGTCGAATCGTTCCTCGGCACCGGACAACCGCTCAGCGTCGAGGTCCGTGACGTGTACGAAGGGATCGAGATCGACGACCTCGACCGGATCGTGCTCGACCTCCCCGAACCGTGGCGGGTCGTCGAACACGCCGCTGCGAAGCTGCGCCCCGGAGGCATCTTCTTGGCGTACCTTCCGACGATTGGCCAGGTCTCCAAGCTGCGCGAAACCCTCGCCGATTCGCCGTTCGGCCTCGAAGAGTCATGCGAGGTGCTGCAACGAACGTGGCACGTTGAAGGCCAGTCCGTCAGACCCGACCATCGGATGGTCGCACACACGGGATTTCTGACGCATGCCCGATTGCTCGCCGACAGGAAGTGAGCGCGGTCGACGTCGCCATCGCTGTCGCGCTTGCGCTCGCAGCGAGCGCAGGGCACAAGCTCGGGCTCCTGTCACGGCTCCCCGCCTGGACGGGCCTCGCATTGGGGATCACCGCCGCGATCAAGCTGCTTCCCAGGGTGGTCGAGTTGCTCAGCGATTCGAGCCCGTCCTCGCGTGCCATCGGCGCTATTGCTTTTGTCTACGGCGTCTCTGTCCTCGGTCAGGCCATCGGGTTCGGCCTCGGCTCGCTCATTCACGCGAACGTTCGACTCGCCGACCTTGGTCGTTCGATCGACCAGGCAGCCGGCGCAATGCTGGGAATGGTCGGCACGCTCACGCTCGTCTGGTTGCTCGTCCCCGCAATGGCGGCGACACCGGGGTGGCCTGCTCGATCAGCACAGGACTCGGCGATCATGCGCTTCATCGACGACGTCGCTCCGGCACCGCCCCGTTCGATTGCAGCAGCCGTCGAGCTGGTGATCGGCGATGCACCTTTCCCCGAGGTGCATGCACCACTCGACCGTCCGATCCCGGCGGGTACTCCGCCTCCACTGTCCCTGTCCCAGGCTGTGCGTGACCGTGTTGCTGCCTCGGTCGTCAAGGTCGAAGGCGAGGCGTGCAACCAGGTCCAGGACGGCAGTGGCTGGGTCGCTGCGCAGAACCTCGTCGTGACCAATGCGCACGTTGTGGCGGGGGAGACACGCACCAGCGTGCACCTGCCTGACGGATCACGACGGAACGGGACCGTGGTCGAGTTCGACCCTGTTCGTGACCTGGCGCTGGTCTATGTCCCTCGCCTTGGAATGCAAGCCCTGCCCCTGGAGGTCGGAAAGAAGGGCGATGAAGGAGCGGTCTTCGGCCACCCCGGCGGAGGGAACCTACGGATCGCGCCGGCACGGATCGCCGAACGGATCATCGCGGTCGGCACCGATATTTACCGAACGAGCGCGACGCGACGAGACGTCTTCGTCCTCGCCTCCGAACTCCGCCCCGGAGACTCCGGTGCGCCACTCGTCAACAGCGCCGGCGAGGTGACGGGTGTCGCGTTTGCCATCGACCCCGCTCGTTCGGGAACGAGTTACGCCGTGACCGACAAAGAAGTTCGCGAGGTCCTATCCAAACGCAGTCTCGCTAGCGTGGCGACGGGGGATTGCCTCGTCGACTAGCAATACCGGCAATCAGGTGGCCCGAGCGACCGTCAACATGGAAATCAAGGAGTCGCAATGACTGACATCAGCAAGACCGACGACCAATGGCGTGACGAACTCGGCGACGATCGGTTCAGCGTCCTTCGCAAGAAGGGCACCGAGGCGCCGTTCACGGGAGCGTACGTCAACATGCACGAGGACGGGACGTACCGCTGCGCAGGTTGTAACGCGGTGCTCTTCGACTCCGAAACCAAGTTCGACTCGGGAACGGGTTGGCCGAGCTTCACCGCGCCCGCAACCGCCGACGCCGTAGAGCTACACAGCGACCAGAGTCACGGGATGACGCGAACCGAAGTCGTCTGCCGCCGTTGCGGGGGACATTTGGGCCACGTCTTTCCGGACGGCCCGGGCCCGGGAGGACAGCGCTATTGCATCAATTCATTGGCGCTGGACTTCGATCAGGAGTCAGCGCGGTAACGCCGGCAGCGCTACAACCTCCGGTGTCAGTCAGCCTCGATGAAGATGCATTCACCGGGGCATTCCTCGGCGGACTCGACCACGGCGTCGGTCATGCTGTCAGGGAAGCTGGCAAGGCCCTCAGCACCGCCGGGGCTGTTGAAGACCTTGTCGCCCTCTTTGACATAGGCGAGACCGTCGTCGAGCAGCGTGAAGACTGAGGGTGCAATCTCCTCGCAAAGTCCGTCGCCGGTGCAGAGGTCTTGGTCGATCCAGACCTTCATCGTGGGGGTCCTCGCTTCTCTGGGCCGCAGATATCTTCGGATCTCGTGGTAGCGCCTCAGTGTGCGAAACGCATCTCGGAGCGTAATCGTAATTCAGGTCGTCGGCGCAATTTTCCACGCCTTGAGCAAATAAAAGGCCGAAGAAATTGCTAGTGGCGTTGCCACAACCTGCCGAGTAGAGAGGTGTAGGGTGCCGACGCGACCCAGGAGGAGCAGGTCACGTGGCTTCCGAATCGGACAAGCGACTCGGTGAATACGAACACCAGGTCTCCGAGCTGCAAGGACAACTGAAGGCACTGGACGAAGAACTCGTGCTGATGCGGCGACGCCTTCAGGACGCGCCCAAACGCGTCCGCACGCTCGAGGAGCGCCTCCTCGAGACCAAGGGAAGCCTCGCCCAGGCGGTCTCGCAGAACGAGAAGCTTTCGGCGACCTTGCGTGAAGCCCGCGAGCACATCGCGGCCCTTCGCGAAGAGGTCGAAAAGCTCACCATGCCCCCGCTCGGGTACGCGACCTTCTTGGGCGCGAACGATGATGGGACGGTCGATATCGTCACTGCCGGGCGCAAGATGCGCGTCGCACTGCACCCCGAGCTGGACATCGCGACGGTGTCGCGGGGCGATGAGGTTGTGCTCAACGAGTCGCTCAACGTCGTGCTGTCCCGCCGCTCGGAAATTTCCGGCGAGGTCGTCGTCATCAAGGACGTCCTCGAAGACGGGCTCCGCGCTTTGATCGTTGGTCGAGCAGACGACGAACGCGTCTGTGAGCTCGGAGCCAAGCTCCTGGGCTTGCGGCTCCGCAGCGGCGAGCACGTTCTGATGGACCCTCGCTCCGGCCTCCTCATCGAGCGAATCCCGCGCCCCGACGTCGAGGAACTCGTCCTGGAAGAAGTTCCCGACGTCACCTACGCAGACGTGGGCGGACTCGATGACCAGATCGAGATGATCCAGGACGCTGTGGAATTGCCGTACCTTCATGCCGACCTGTTCGTCGAGCACCACCTTCCGGCGACCAAGGGCATCCTGCTCTACGGACCTCCTGGCTGCGGGAAGACCCTGATCGCCAAGGCTGTGGCGAACTCCTTGGCCAAGCGTGTCGCCGAGAAAACCGGCAACACCAACACTCGCTCCTTCTTTTTGAACATCAAAGGTCCCGAGCTGCTCAACAAGTACGTCGGTGAGACGGAGCGTCAGATTCGCCTCATCTTCGAGCGTGCCAGGGAGAAGAGCGAAGAGGGCGTGCCGGTCATCATCTTCTTCGACGAGATGGACTCCCTCTTCCGCACGCGTGGAACCGGCATCTCCTCCGACATCGAAAGCACGATCGTGCCGCAGCTCCTCGTCGAGATCGACGGTGTGGAGAGTTTGAAGAACGTCATCGTCATCGGGGCGTCAAACCGCGAGGATCTCATCGATCCGGCGATCCTGCGCCCCGGCCGCCTTGACGTGAAAATCAAAATCGAGCGACCCGACGAGACCAGCGCCAAGCAGATCTTCTCGCGCTACCTCGTGCCGGAGCTGCCCCTTGCGACCGAAAGCGTGACGCAGGCAGGTGGCGACCGGACCAAGGCGATCGCGACGATGATCGACGCCGCCGTCGAGGCCATGTACGACACCGGTGACGAGAATCGCTTTCTCGAGGTCACGTACCAGAACGGCGACAAAGAGGTGCTCTACTTCAAGGACTTCTCCTCAGGCGCCATGATCGAGAACATCGTTCGGCGCTCGAAGAAGCTCTCGATCAAACGTCAGATCGGTGGCGGTATTGCCGGGATTTGCGCACAGGACCTGCTCGACTCGATCAAGCAGGAGTTCCGCGAGCACGAGGACCTGCCCAACACCACCAACCCCGATGACTGGGCCAAGATCTCGGGCAAGAAGGGCGAGCGCATCGTCTACGTGCGCACCCTCATGTCCGAGGGCAAAGAAGCCAAGGGCGGTCGCTCGATCGAGCGTGTCACGACAGGCACCGGCCAGTACCTGTAGTCGTCACCGGGTCGCGAACACCCGAGTAGGCTCCGACGCGTGACGGTTCCCAAGGTCTGCGGTATCGAAACCGAGTACGGCGTCGCCCTGCGCGGTGGGGCCGACCCGAGCCCGGTGCTTGCATCCTCGTTGTTGATCAACGGATATGTCGAGCATCGCCGGATCGGTTGGGATTTCGACGACGAGACACCCGGCCGTGATGCACGGGGTTTCGCGCGCGACGGAGCGATGGCACCGAACGTCGAAACACATCTCGTCAACACGGTGCTCACCAATGGCGCGCGCTACTACGTCGACCACGCACATCCCGAGTACTCCACACCCGAATGCTCGAACGCGATGGAAGTCGTCATCGCCGACAAGGCGGGGGAGCGGATCCTGGCACGATCGATGCAGGCCGCCCGGCGCCTCACGGGTGATGGCCAAGAGATCGTCGTCTACAAGAACAACTCCGACGGCAAAGGCAACTCCTACGGCACACACGAGAACTTTCTCGTGGATCGGGCCGTCCCCTTCAACACGCTGGTTCATCATCTGCTGCCGTGGTTCGCGACTCGCCAGGTCTTCACCGGCGCGGGCAAAGTCGGCTCGGAGAACGGCGCCGCAAAGTGCGATTTCCAGATCAGCCAGCGCGCGGACTTCTTCGAGGAGGAGGTCGGGCTCGAGACCACGCTCAAGCGCCCGATCGTCAATACGCGCGACGAGCCTCACGCCGACCCGCAGCTGTACCGGCGGCTCCATGTCATCGCGGGTGACGCCAACCTCTGCGAGCTCTCGACGTATCTCAAGGTCGGTACGACGGCAATCGTGCTCGCGTTGATCGAAGAGGACTTCATCGACAAGGACCTCTCGCTCGCGAATCCCGTCCCGTCGATGCGCACCGTCTCGCACGACCCGACGTGCCGCGCCACCGTCGAGATGGTCGACGGGAGCCGTCGTACTGCAATCGAAGTGCAGTGGGAGTTCCTCCGCCTCGCACAGAAGTACGCCGACGAGGTCGGCCTCGATGCATGCGGAGGCGAAACCGTCGGACGGGACGTTCTCACCCGATGGGAAGCGACGCTCGGTGCCCTCGAACGCGACCCGACGACGCTGAACGGTCAGCTCGACTGGGTCACCAAGCTCTCGCTGCTCGAAGCTTTCTCGGCTCGGCAAAACCTGAATTGGGGCGATCCAAAGCTTTCGCTCATGGATATCCAATATCACGATGTCCGTCCTGAGCGCTCCCTCTACGAGAGGCTCGTTCGCAGCGGCACAGTCAGCCGAATTGTGGACGAAGCCGACGTGACCAGAGCCATTACCGAACCTCCGACGACCACCAGGGCATACTTTCGGGGAACCTGCCTCGCAAAATGGCCGGATTCGGTCGTCGCAGCGAACTGGGACAGTTTGATTCTCGACGTGGGAAATGAACCGTTACGGCGAATTCCGATGATGGAACCCCTCAAGGGAACACGCCACCATGTCGAGCCGTTATTCATGGAGTGCAAGACGCCCGCCGAGCTCGTTGCGCGGCTGTCCGTCTAGACACTTCACTGCCACACCACGGAGGACACCATGCCGGAGCGGGAACGCAAACAGAAGCCCACGCCCAAAGAACGGGTCGAAGAGGTAGCCGAGGTCGCCGCGCCCCCGAAGCAGGCTGAGAAGCTCAAGGAAGACCTGGACGATCTGCTCGACGAAATCGACAGCGTGCTCGAGGAGAACGCCGAGGAGTTCGTCCGGTCCTACGTCCAAAAGGGTGGCGAATAGCGCCTCGGCGAAAAGCGCAGCGCGAGAAGGACCTCAGGCCAGCTCGACGAGTTCCAACATCTCCTCATGCCAATGGTCGATCGTGCCGTCAGGCATCAGTAACACCCGATCGGGTGCGAGCGCCTCGACGAACTCCGCATCGTGGCTCACGACCAGCATCGTTCCCGGCCAACTCGCCAACGACGACGCTATAGCCGTGCGCGACGGGGGATCGAGGTTGTTGGTCGGCTCGTCCAACAACAACACGTTGTTCGCGCCGGTACACAACTGAGCGAGCGCCAGCTTCGTTTTCTCGCCACCCGAGAGCGTGCCGGCGTCCTGGTGCACCTTCTCACCAGCAAGTCCGAACATCGCGAGCACATTGCGCAAAGCGGGATCGCCATGCTCCGCACCGGTCTCGCGCATGTGCTCCAACAACGTTCTGCCCTGGTGAATGCCCTCATGCTCCTGCGCGTAGTACCCGGCTTTCGTATGCAATCCCCACCGCAGACCACCGAGATCGGGCTCGTCGACGCCAGCAAGAATCCGCAACAGCGTCGTCTTGCCTGCGCCGTTGAGTCCCAGAATCAACAATCGCTCGCCGCGCCCGATCGAGAAATTCACGTCGGCGAACACGTCCACGCGTCCGAACGATCGAGCAAGATCCGAAACCTCCAACACGGTTCTCGCAGCCGTCGCAGGCTTCGGGAACCGGACCGTCAGAGAACGTTGGCGCGTGGGCGCCACAACCTGCACCGTGCGGATCCGCTCAGCCCGCTTGTCGAGCGCCTTGGCGACACGCGCACGCTTTGCGGTCTGACCGCGCATCGAGTCGGCCTGACGCTCCAGGCGCGTCACCTCGGCTGCCTGGCGGTGTCGCCAGTTTCGAGAGCCGCTCCTCTTCCTCGGCACGCGCGACGAGGTAATGCGAGTAGGTGCCCTTGTGCTCGTAGAGCACACCGACGCCGTCGTCATCGGGTCGATCCAGGTGTAGGACACGAGTGATCGACTGGTCCAACAGCGCCAGGTCGTGACTCACCACCACGAGCGCTCCGCGGTAGGTCCGGAGAAAACCCATCAACCAGGACTTCGCATCCGCATCGAGGTGGTTCGTGGGTTCGTCGAGCAACAAAAGATCGCTGCCGGCGAACAGGATGCGCGTCAACTCCAAACGTCGGCGTTCACCACCACTCAAGGCTGCGAGCGGCAGGTCCAAACGACTTGGAAGCACCCCGAGCCCGGCAGCGATCGATCGAGCCTCGCTCTCTGCCCGGTACCCGCCCGCGTTCTCGAAGCGCTCCTGGGCTCTGCCGTACGCGGCGATCAGTTTCTCTGTGGGGTCCGCCTCGACCTTGAGCCGAAGTTGCTCGATCTCGTCCTCGGCAACTGCGAGACCACGACCGCCGAGCACGTGTGACAGCGCCCGCGTCGAATCGGCCACCGGATCGCGCCGGGGGTCCTGGCTCAGATATCCGAGCGCGCCGACTGCGCGCACCGTTCCGCGCGACGGAGCGCGTTCACCACCTAAGGTGGCGAACAAGGTTGTCTTTCCTGCGCCATTGCGACCGACAAGACCCACCTTGTCTCCGGCGCGCGTGGTGAAGCTCACTCCGTTGACGATGGTGCGCCCGCCGACCTCGACGCCGAGGTCACGTACTTCGAGCACCCGACCATATTGACAGGCCCGGACCACATATCCGGACCGGTCGCCAAAATTCGGCCCGCTGGGCCGATAGGCTCCGATCCTGATGACTGAATCAGCGCTTCCACTGTTTTCGCCGGGTCTCGATCCCGGCCCATCCTTTCTCGATTTGCTCCGAAGGGTCGCCCCGCACGAGGTGCCCGGCGCAGGCCTCGGCGCCGTATCCAGCGGCGGCGCCGAGATCATCCACGGAACCACCGTCGTAGCGCTTCGCTACGCCGGGGGCGTGGTGATGGCCGGTGACCGCCGAGCGACAGCGGGTTACAGCATCGCCAGTCGACGCATCGAGAAGGTCTTCCCTGCAGATGCCTTCTCCGGGGTCTCGATCGCCGGCGCTGCGGGCCCAGCGGTAGAAATGGTCAGGCTCTTTCAGGTGCAACTCGAGCACTACGAGAAGATCGAGGGCGAGCCGCTCTCACTCGAGGGCAAGGCCAATCAGCTCTCGGGCATGGTTCGGGCGAATCTGCCGGCGGCAATGCAGGGTTTCGCCGTCGTGCCCTTGTTCGCAGGCTTCGATGCACGCCGAGGTCACGGCCGTGTCTACAGCTTCGACGTCACCGGCGGTCGGTACGAAGAATCCGACTACCAGACGAGCGGTTCGGGCGGAACACATGCCCGGAACTGGATGAAGTCGAAATGGCGTGCCGCCATGACCGAGGACGAGGCGATCGAACTCGCGATCCGGTCACTGTTCGCAGCGGCCGACGAGGATTCCGCCACAGGCGGACCGGATCTTGTCCGGCGCATCTTTCCGACGGTGGCGGTCATCGACGCCGCGGGCTTCAGAGCCATGACCGACGCAGACGTCGAGCAACGCGCGCAGGTGCTGCTCAACGGACCCGAGAGGGGTGGAACCGAATGAGCATGCCGTTCTACGTCGCGCCGGAACAGGTGATGAAGGACCGCGCGGACTACGCGCGTAAGGGGATCGCCCGCGGTCGCAGCCTCGTCGCCCTCGAATACGCCAACGGCATCGTGATCGTGGCCGAAAACCCCTCCCGCACCTTGTTCAAGATCTCGGAGATCTACGACAACATCGGCTTTGCGGGTGTCGGCAAGTACAACGAGTTCCAGATGCTCAAGATCGCGGGCGTTCGCCTCGCGGATGTGAAGGGCTACCAGTACTCCCGTGAAGACGTCACGGCGAACGCGCTGGCAAACGCGTACGCCCAGACGCTCGGGCAGGTCTTCACCCACGAGATGAAGCCCTACGAGGTCGAGATTCTCGTGGCGCAGGTCGGCACGGGCGAGGGAACAGGTGAAGGCGCCGGCAACGAGCTCTTCCACATCCTCTACGACGGGACCGTCATGGATGAGGAGCGCTATACCGTGCTCGGCGGCCAGGCCGAAACCATCGCCGCAGCGCTCGAGGAACAGTACGCGCCCGATCTTGAGTTGGGTGCTGCGATTCGCCTCGGCGCACGCGTGCTCAGCCCTTCAGAGGACCAACCTGTGGCTGCCGATCAGCTCGAGGTCGCTGTGCTCGAACGATCCGAGCGCCGCCGCGCCGTTCCGCCGCATCAAAGGCGACGAGCTCAGTTCGCTCCTCGCGGGCTGAGCCAAGGAGGACTTCGTGAAACTCGCCCGTATTCTCAGCGCATCGTGCCTCGCCGTCATGCTCACGATGTTCACAGCCGCCGCGGGCGTTCACGCGGGGAAGGTCCCGCCGAAAACTTGGGTCACCTCGTTGTGTCGGGAGCTGAAGAAGATCGAGCAGGACCAGACGATCGATGTCAACAAGCTCATTCGCGGACATCAACCCCGCTGACCCGGAGGCCATGACAAAGCAGGTCACCAAGGTCCTCCGGACGCAGACGAAACAACTTGACCGGGTGGCCAAGGCGCTCAAGAAGGCGGGATATCCCGACGTTCCCGGGGGAAAGCGCATGGCCGCGGATATGAACAAGTCGATGGCAGCGCTGTCGAAGTCGATGCACAAAGCAACGGCGAGCATGAACAACGCGAAGGGTCTGCAAGATTTCGCGAAGGAAATGGCATCGATGCAAGACCTCATGCCTGACCTGTCGTCCCTCGACATGCCGAAGTTCGAGAAGTTGCTCAAAAAGGAATGGAATCGTTCGCGCGATTGCGCAAGCATTAGCAACGGCCCCATCGACCTCAGGTGATCCACGAGTCCGTGAACCCGCCCAGTCCGGAGCACACCGTGTCGAACGCAATCGCGACGCCCAAACGTCGCCACCGCTGGCTCGTCGCACTGGGTGCCATTGCGATCCTCCCGCTCCTCACGATGGGAGCCGGTTTCGCCGCCAAGACGGTCTCACCCAAGGCATGGGCAACCAAGTACTGCAACGCGATGACGCCGACGGTTGCATCATTCGAGGCGACCCAGCCACTGCTTGACGCCTTCCGGGATCCGGCGACCCCCTCGGGCACCACCGCTGCCGCTGCGGTGAAGTATTTCAGCGACATCCGGTCGTCACTCCGAAAGTCCGTCAAGGGAATCGAAAAGGCCGGCAGTCCCAAGGTCGCCAACGGCGCCCGGATCTCCACCCTGATGATCAAGGCCATGAAGAAGACCACAACGAACTTCGCCGATCTCGAGAAAAAGGCGCGAGCGCTTGACACCACGGCGTCACCGGAGGCTACGAACACAGCGGTCACGGCGCTCCTCGACAAGATGGACACCGCCGCAAAGCCAATGAGCGACACGGAGGCGGCGATGAAGAAACTCGACCCGAAGAACGCACTCGACAAGATCATCGGCAGCCTTCCAGCGTGCAAGGCCATCGGGTGAGCAATGTCGCCCTGAAGGCGCCGCACCTTCTTGCGATGCCACATTGGGCGATCGCTTCACGGTTAGGTACCTGAGGTGGAGCGACGAATCTTCGGGCTCGAAAACGAATACGGCGTCACCTGCACGCTTGCGCGGTCAGCGACGCCTGAGCCCCGATGAAGTCGCTCGTTACCTGTTTCGGCGCGTGGTGAGCTGGGGCCGATCGAGCAACGTCTTCCTCGAGAACGGCGCGCGTCTGTATCTCGACGTGGGAAGCCATCCCGAGTACGCCACGCCGGAGTGCGACTCCGTCCGCGACGCGGTCGCGCATGACAAGGCAGGGGAGCGGATCCTCGAGGGGCTTGTCCACAGCGCCGAACAGCGCCTCCACGAAGAAGGCATCCGCGGCGACGTCTACCTGTTCAAGAACAACACGGACTCGGCAGGTAATTCCTACGGCTGTCACGAAAACTATCTGGTCGAGCGCGACGGCGACTTCGGCAAGTTCACCGATGTGCTCATCCCGTTTCTCGTCACGCGCCAGATCTACGCCGGCGCAGGCAAGGTGTTGCAGACCGCGAGAGGAGCGATGTACTGCATTGCGCAACGCGCAGAGCACATCTGGGAGGGCGTGTCGAGCGCGACGACGCGGTCGCGACCCATCATCAACACCCGTGACGAACCCCACGCGGACGCCGAGCGCTTCCGGAGACTCCACGTGATCGTCGGCGACTCGAACATGAGTGAGTACACGACCTTCCTGAAGGTCGGAACCGCAGGCCTGGTGCTGCGCGTCCTGGAAGAGGATCCAAGCCCGTGGCGTGACCTCACACTCGAGAACCCGATCCGCGCCATCCGAGAGATCAGTCACGACATCACCTGCCGGCGACGTGTCCGCCTGGCAAACGGCCGTGAACTCTCAGCCTTCGAGATCCAACTCGAATACCTCACACGAACGCAACGCTTCGCGAAACGGCACGGATTGAACCCGCAGGAGCAGCAAGCGTTGGCGATGTGGGAAGACGCCATGGCCCAGATCGAGGTCGACCCGCTGACACTCGGCACCAAGATCGACTGGGTCATCAAGTACCACTTGATCGAGGCGTACCGGGCAAAACGCGAGGCAACATTGTCCAGCCCCAAGGTTGCATTGCTCGACCTGTCGTACCACGACGTCAATCGCGCGCACTCGCTCTACTACATGCTCGAGCGGCGGGGAATGGTGGAACGTGTCGTGACCGATAGCGAAATCGAACAAGCGGTGACGACACCTCCACAGACAACCCGGGCCCGCTTGCGGGGCGCATTCATCCAGCGCGCCAAGGAATGCAAGCGCGACTACACCGTCGACTGGGTCCATCTCAAGCTCAACGATCAAGCGCAGCGAACGGTTCTGTGCAAGGACCCGTTCAAATTCAAGGACGAACGGGTCGAACGGTTGATCGCTAGCCTCTAGCGCCATGCCCTCATTTCGAACCGGCGTCGTGGCACGGCTCCTCATGGAACGTCCCGGGTTTCAGCGCGTCGATGTCGACCTCGCCGCCGATGACATCTTTCCCGAGGAATCTTCGCGTGCGTTCGTACTCAGCGAACTCGTGGGCACCGTGGACGTCGGAGACCAAGTCGTCGTGAACACCACCGCCGTTGAGCTGGGTCTCGGAACGGGTGGCTCCCATGTCGTGCACTGGAACCTCTCACGAAACGGGTTTCGCGCACCCGGACCAGGCCACATCGTGAAGCTCCGCTACACGAGCCTGCAAGCCGACGTCGGCTCCTTCGAGGAACACCACCCGGAACTCGCAGATGTCATGACAATCGGGGGCATGCCTGTGGTCGTGGCCGGCTTGCACTCCCAGATCGCGGGCGTTGCCGTTGGTTTCGCTCAGAGCGCTCCCGGCAAGAGGCTCGCGTACGTCATGAGCGACGGCGGCTCCTTGCCCCTCGTCTTCTCGGATCTCGTCGCCACGTTGCTCGACAAGGAGCTGATCCACACAACGATCACCGCTGGGCATGCCTTTGGTGGCGAGATCGAAGCAGTCACGATGTACTCCGCTCTCGTCGCGGCCCGTGAGCTCGCACACGCTGACGCCGTCGTGGTCGCGATGGGTCCAGGCATCGTCGGCACCGGCAGCCGCCTCGGGACCAGTGGACTCGAGGTCGCAACGGTGCTCGACGCGGTCGCCACGCTCGGGGGCGATCCGATCGCCTGCCTCCGGGCGTCGTTCGGCGACCCGCGTCCGCGTCACCGGGGACTCTCGCACCACAGTGCTACCGCGTTGGGCGTCGCATGTCGTTCCCGGGTTTCGGTGGCGGTACCTGTCACGGGCGGAACCGAGGAGCACCAACTGCGGTCGGCGATTCAGGCTTCGGGGATCGCCGATCGACACGACCTCGTCGACATCGAGGCGCCCGATGTATGCGGCCTGTTCGATCGCCACGACCTACACGTCAGTTCGATGGGCCGCACCGCTGCCGAAGATCCGATCCTCTTCAGCGCGGCAGCGGCAGCAGGGATACTCGCGGGCGCGAGAATCGCAACGTGATCGACCGCCTCGAACGTCTCACGAACCTGGTGGCGAACCTCCTCGCAACCAAGCGTCCGCTGACGCTCGAGGAGATCGTCGAGCTCGTTCCGGGCTATCCGACCGGAAAGGCCGCGTATCGGCGCCAGTTCGAACGGGACAAGGACACGTTGCGCGGAATCGGTGTGCCCGTCTCGCTCGAGACCGTGCACGATGGCGGTCCCGAGATCGGGTATCGGATTCCACCGGACTTGTACTACCTCCCGAAGCTGGATCTCACCAAGGAGGAACAGGCGGCGCTGCATGTTGCAGTCACCGCCGTGCGACTCGACGGCGGCGAGGACGGAATCGGAGCCGCACGCGGCGCACTCCGCAAACTCGGAGGGCTCCAAGGGGAGGCCGCACCGGTGCTTGCTGCGTTACCCACCCTGCCCGAGCTGGCGCCATTGTTCAACGCATATCGCCAACGTGCCCCGGTCACATTCTCCTTCCGCGGCGAAACCAGACATGTCGACCCATGGGGCATCCTGTTCCGCCGAGGCCACTGGTACGTCATCGGCCACGACCACGACCGCAATGCGCCGCGATCGTTTCGGGTCGATCGAATCAACGATGTCGTCCTTGGCACGCCGGGCAGTTTCGAAGTGCCGCAGGGCCTCAGCCCTGGCTCTGTACTTCGTGACGATCCGTGGAACTTCGGGACCGAGGAACCACTCGAGGCTCGCGTGCTCGTCGATGCCTCGGCCGCACCAACACTCATCGCCGAGATCGGCGCCGAACACGTCGTTGAAACGGAACGCCGACGGCTCGATCGTCATCTCGCTGTCCGTGACGAACCGTGACGCATTCCGGTCGTTCGTCCTCGACCTCCTCGATCATGCCGAGGTTTTGGAGCCGGCCGAGTTGCGCGCCGACATCGTCGAATGGCTCGAGAGCCTCACCACGGCCGCACAGCGATGAACACAGCATGAGCCCGCGCCCAACAGTCGGACCGAGGCTCGAACGGGTCCTTGCGCTCGTTCCGTTTCTCGCAGCGAACCCCGGCGTGACCCTTGACGAGGTTGCGACTCGCTTTGGCGTCGCCGCTCGCGAGCTCGAACGCGACCTCGAGTTTCTGCCATTCTGCGGCCTTCCGCCATATTCACCGGATCGGCTCATCGACGTCGAGATCACCGACGACGGCAGTATCAGGATTCGTTTCGCCGAGTATTTCGAACGGCCGCTCCAATTGACGACAGACGAAGGTTTCGCACTCCTGAGCGCGGGCCGGGCCCTGCTTGCGGTTCCGGGATCGGACCCGTCGGGACCCCTTGCTTCGGCGTTGGAAAAGCTCGCTGCAGTCGTCGGATCGGGGGAGGGCCTCGAGGTCGACTTCGCTGCGAGCGACCTCCTTGTTCCGCTCCGAGACGCGATCGCCGGAGGCAACTGCGTAGAGATCGACTACTACTCGGCGGGGCGCGATGCCTCCAGCACCCGCGTCATAGAACCGGCACTCGTCTTCCATGCGTTCGGCCACTGGTACCTCGACGCGTATTGTCGCGTCGCCGGCGATGAACGGCTCTTTCGCGTCGACCGTGTGCTCTCGGTACGTCCCACCGGCGAGTGCTTCGAACCGACGGCGTCGAGATCCGGCGCGACACCGCCCGAACTTGGCGTTTTCCATCCCGCGGCGAGCGACGATCGAGTCACACTCCGACTCCTCCCGAGCGCCGACTGGGTCATCGACACATACCCGACCGAATCGGTCACACGGGAGTCGGACGGATCGTCGGTCGTCGTCTTGGCGGTGAGCGGACAGGTCTGGCTCGAACGGCTCCTCCTCCGCCTGGGACGAGCGGCAGAGATCCTGGACCCACCTGAATACCGCGGACGCCAAGCCACTGCGGCGCGCCGAGTACTCGCCAGATACGCGGTCGCGCATGAGTGAGGCCTTCGACGTGGGAAGATGTTCGGCAATGGACCTCCCAACTGGAAATTTGCCCGCCGACACTGCCGGGAGCGACTACCAGCAGGAGGTTCCCGTCGATGATGCGATTCTTCCTCGGGCCGGCCGTGGCAATCGCTCCCACGAACGCTCCCCAATGCGAACGGCGCTGGAGTGGGCAGTCCTCCTTGCCGGGGCGTTGTTCCTGGTCGTCATCGTCAAGGCTTTCCTCTTTCAGGCCTTCTACATCCCCACGCCCTCGATGGTTCCGACCTTGAAGGTCCACGACCGCGTGCTCGTCAACAAGCTGAGCTACAGGCTCCACGACATCAACCGCGGTGACATCGTCGTGTTCGAAGCGCCGGAGGGCCAGGGCACGGCCGAGATCAAAGACCTTGTCAAGCGTGTCATCGGCCTTCCAGGAGATGTGGTGCAGAGCACCGACGGGCGGGTCACCATCAACGGCAAGGTGCTCCGCGAGCCGTACCTGCCCAAAGGAACGGTCAGCGACCTCTCCGCCGGCCCGCTTCCGGTGCCTGGAGGCTGTGGGGCCCCAACCGATGGTTCTGCCGGCTGTGTGGTGCCGGCGGACACGATCTTCGTGATGGGCGATAATCGGTCCCAGTCCCACGATTCGCGCTCGGTTCGGGCCGGTCAAACAGTCAGCGGTCGTCGGAAGGGTTTTCCTGCGGGTCTGGCCGTTGAGCCGGATAGGAACCCTCTAATCCGGTCGCCGACCCGAGGCTGCGATCGTCGCCATCATCCGGTCGGGCCGGTCGCAGTACAAGGCGTCGATGCCAATCCGCACCAACCCCTGAATGTGGCGCACCTCCTGCGCATCCCAGCCAAAAGCCTGTACCTCGAACTTGTGGAAAAGCCCGACAATGCCTGCGCTCCAGTCGCTGTGATGCATGTTGAACGCATCGATGCCGAATTCGTGCAGGTCCGAGGCATGGCGTTCCAGCGGCGTTGACAGCGCCGATTTGCGGATCGAGTGCACCACCTTGACCTCGGGAGCCGTCGCACGGATCCCCTGGAGGAGCGCGAGGCTCGGGGAGCACAGCCACAGGCGCCCGGTTGCACTGCCCGAACGGTCGGCGCCCGCCGCTCGGGCCACCTCGATTGCCGGCATTGCTGCGGATTCGTCCTTGACGTCGAGGGAGAACTCGAAATCGACGCCCAACGCGTCGTAGACGTCCGCGAGCCTGGGGACCCCAAAGGTCGCAAGCTCATCAGCCGAAGACGTCCGGACCCTCATGCGGCGAAAACCCTGCCGCACCACAGGGTCGTGGGTCAGGACCACCTCACCGTCGGCTGCCAGCCAAGCATCGGATTCCAGGCCCGTAGCGCCCAGTTCGAGGGCGCGACCGAAGGCCGCAAGCGTGTTCTCAGGGAACTCTCTTCGAGCTCCTCGATGCGCAAAGCCGATCGGTGCCATGGAGAGATCTTGGCCGATTCCCACCTTCGTTGCTTCCTGGGACAGCGGACCCACCATGACCGGTTGGGCTGTTAGGGCAATTTGTCGAGAAACCCTTTAGCCGCTCCGAATCCGTGCCGATGGAGAAAGCCAGCGGGGACCGAAGGGGGCCTGAAGTGACAACCATCCGAGCCAATTGCCCGAGTTGCGGAGACGTTCAGCTGAAGGCGTCAGACCTTACAGTGCGCGTCTGTTCCGACGATGACCAGGGTTCGTACAACTTCCGGTGTCCCGGATGTGAGCGGGCCGTGGCCAAAGAGGCAAGCCGTCGCATCGTCGACCTTCTCGTGTCGTCGGGCGTTCGTATGCAGGTCTGGCGTCGCCCAGCAGAAATGTTCGAGATTCACGATGGGCCGTCGATCTCACCTGACGACCTCCTCGACTTCCATCTGCTGCTCCGCAACGACGCCTGGTTCGCCGACGTGCACGAAATGGTGCGCCGTACCTCGCCTCGGTAGGTTGTGATGGTGTCTGCGCTCTCATTCTTCGCGCTTGGCCTCCTGGTAGCCGGCACTGGCGTGCTCGCGGTCCTGACATGGCGGGTCCGCCAAGAGATCATTCCGACGTTTCAGGCATTCGCCGACCTCCAGGCCTCGCTGCAACCGCTGACCTCGGAGGTAGCGGCCAGCCAGCGCGCAACACGCTCGCGCCTGGATCGTCTGCGCCACCCGGACTCCCGCTCCCAGCAGGGCTAACCTCTGCGCCGAGTACTCTCGGCGAAAAGGAACGCGTTGCCCCAACTCGGAATCCCCGAGATCTTCGTGATTCTCGTCGTTGCCTTGGTCGTATTCGGACCGCAACGCCTTCCCGAGATCGCACGCCAGGTCGGGAAAGCACTCGCCGAGGTGCGCAAGGTTCAGGCACAGTTCCGGACCCAGTTCGACGACGTCATCGGGGACCTCGACCCACGCTCGATCATCGAAGACGGCCCGGTCGACCGAACGCCCCCCGGGCATGCCACGCAGCCAACGGAACTGCCGGACCAGCGCGAGCCCCACGTCTCGTCCATTGACCCGGGCGCTGCACGAACAGCGACCAGCAGGTTCCGTCCGCCCACAGCGCAGACCCCACCACTGTCTGCTCCGTCACGAGCACCTACGCAGTCGCCGCCGGCCGCGGGCTCCGGAGTAACGCCACCTCATGCGACTTCCATTCTGGCGCGCGAACGACCGCTTCAGGGACACTGGCGTCCGACGCCACCGCCAAGGCCACCATGCCCGTCATGGAACATCTGACCGAACTGCGCCGCCGGATCATCATCTGCGTCGTCGCCGTCGTTGTCACCGCCGCCGTGTCCTTCGCAATATCGGACTGGATTCTGTCGGCGTTCCTGCGGTTTTATCGAGACGCCGTTGACGACCCGACACGGAAGTTCATCTTCACCGGACCGCTCGACGCCTTCGTCACACGCATCAAGGTGGCCACCTATGCCGGCATAGTCCTCGCATCGCCTGTTTGGCTCTACCAGCTCTGGCGGTTCGTCACACCTGGCCTGAGTTCGAAGGAACGCCGATACGCGTATCCCTTCCTCGCCTCGTCGATCACGTTGTTCGTCCTCGGTGGTGTTGTCGCGGTCATAACCCTCGAACCTGCGCTGCGGTTCTTGTTGGGATCGGGCGGGGAAGCACAAGAAGCGCTGCTGACGTCGGACAAGTACCTGTCCTTGGTAACGCTCATGATCCTGGCCTTCGGGCTCTCATTCGAGTTCCCGATTCTGCTGATGTTCCTGTTGCTCGCTCGGGTCGTCACGACAAGACAACTGCGCGCGCATCGGCGCTGGGCCATCCTCGGGATCACCGTGTTCACCGCCGTGATCACCCCGAGCCAGGACCCCTTCAGCATGTTCTTCATGGCCGCGCCGATGTACCTGTTCTTCGAGGCGGTCATCATCATCGGTAGGATCCTCAAACGATGAGCCCCCGCCGGCACGTGCAATCCAATTACAAACCTCCTCGTGATCGCAGGGAACTCACCGTTGCGTTACTCAGCGGCGCTGCCGTCATCCTCTCGGCCGTGCTCTCGGTCACCGGCCTGTGGTGGTTCAATCACGGTCGCAAGGACGACCCCAAGAAGACGCCGACCAGCATCGTCACAACGACGACGGCACCAGGTGACGCCTCGACGACCACGACAACGGCAGCCACCGGCGGCACTACCACGACGCCCGCTCCGACGAGCGAGTCGAGCGCGACCACGACAACCGCCGCGCCCTGACAATGCCGCGCGCCGACGGGCACGGAGCTTCGCCGGAGACCCTACGAACCGATTTCGAGGCCGGCCTCTCCTTCGCGCTGGACGCGTTTCAGGCAAAGGCATTCGATGCGCTCGACGCGCATCGGTCGGTGCTCGTTGCCGCGCCGACGGGATCCGGCAAGACACTCGTCGCCGAATACGCAATCGCGCGAGCGTTGAGCGAGGGCGCCAAAGTCTTCTACACGACGCCGATCAAAGCCCTGTCGAATCAGAAGTACCACGATCTTCAAGACGAGTACGGCACCCAGCAAGTGGGCCTGCTGACCGGCGACAACTCGGTGAATGCGCATGCACCCATCGTCGTGATGACCACTGAGGTGTTGCGCAACATGATCTATTCGCAAAGCTCGAGCCTCGACGGGCTCCGCTACGTCATCCTCGACGAGGTCCACTACCTCCAGAACCGTTCCCGCGGACCGGTCTGGGAGGAAGTCATCATTCACCTCCCGCTGCATGTCGACCTCGTGTGCCTTTCGGCGACCGTCTCCAACGCCGAGGAGTTCGCCGACTGGATTCAAACCGTCCGCGGTGAAACCAGCGTCGTCATCGAGGCACACCGTCCAGTCGAGCTCGTGCACCTCTACACCGTTGGAGCGCGCGGCCAGACCGGTATCGACATCATGGAGACCTTCGTCGATGGCGACGTGACACAGCCGAACCCCGAGGCCGCACGCCTCGATCGACAGAGTACGCACGGCTCCCGGGGCGATCGTCAAGGTCGAGGACGCGGCCGATACGTCACCCCGTGGCGCTCCGAGATCATCGAGCGTCTCTTCGATGACGACCTCCTCCCGGCGATCACGTTCATCTTCAGCCGTGCCGGCTGTGACGGCGCAGTCGATCAATGCGTCGCCGCAGGCCTTCGGCTCACGACACCCGTCGAGCGCGAGCACATTCGCCGCATCGCCGAGCAGCACACCGCGCAGCTCGCCGATGACGACCTCGACGTCCTGGGCTATGACGCGTGGCTCACAGCCCTCGAGCTCGGTTTTGCCGCTCACCATGCCGGCATGGTCCCCCCGATGAAGGAGGCCGTCGAGGAGGCATTCGCCGCGGGGCTCGTCAAAGCCGTGTTCGCAACCGAGACCCTCGCTCTCGGTATCAATATGCCCGCACGTACGGTCGTCATCGAGAAGATCTCCAAGTTCACCGGTGAGCGCCACGAGTTCCTCACCGCAGGGGAGTACACCCAGCTTGCCGGTCGGGCCGGCCGACGCGGCATCGACACGGTGGGATACGTGCTGGTTTGTTGGAATCCGTTCGTCGCCTTCGAGCAAGTCGCGAAGCTGGCCGCACAGCGCACCTATGCGCTCACGTCGTCGTTTCGCCCGACATACAACATGGCGGCCAATCTCGTGCGCCGTTACCAGCCCGAAGAGGCACACCGACTCCTCAACCTCTCGTTCGCCCAATACCGCAGCAACCGCGAGGTCGTGGCGATCGAGCGCAGACTGGAAAAGGCTCGAACAGAATTGGCCGGCGCACGACGTGCCGCGCATTGCGATGCAGGTGACATAGCGGAGTACCGCGCGTTGTGCGCGCAGCTCGTGGTCGCATCGAACCACGCATCCGGTCCTACTCGGGTGCAACGCGCGATCGAATCACTCAAACCCGGGGACATCATCACGACGGGCCACGGTCGCGCCCGCGTCGTGGTGCTGAGCCTCGAGCAACGTCACGAGACAAGGGTGCTCGCTGTGGGCGCAAACCGAAAGCTCGTGCGTCTTCGCCGCGACGATTTCGATACGCCACCAACCGCCCTCGGACACATCGAGTCTTCCCGTGCCATATTCGCCCCGCAGCGCCACATTTCGACGGTCTGTCGCGGACCGGCTGCGCAGGTCGCGCGAGGCGCGCAGCAGTCGCAGATCGCCCGGCGATCGATCACAGCCGAACAGAGCCGCCGGCGCCGAGCGCTCGGCTCGTCACGGTCCAGAGCACCAGTCGCTGACGACCGCCATTGCCGAGCATCCACTCCATGGCCACCCTGATTTGGATGAGCTCCTACGCGCCGCGGGGAACGTCGAACGCTACGAACGCGAGGTTCGCCAGCTCGAAGCCCAGGCGAACAGCGTCGACGGGAGCATGGCTCGTCAGCTGGACCAGGTCCTACGCGTGCTGGGGGAGTGGGGCTACGTCGACGGTTGGTCGCTCACCGAAGCAGGTGAGCTACTCGCCGGGCTCTATACCGAAGTCGATCTTCTGTTGGCACAGGCCTTGCGTGAGGGGCACTTCGACGACATCACCCCCCAAGAGTGCGCCTCGCTGATGTCATGCTTCACCTATGAGCGACGTGGACCCGACGAACGCGACGTGCCCGACCCAATCTGGCCGAGCGCGACAGTCGCCGCGTCGGGCACGTAACATCGCACGAACCTGGAAACGACTCAACAAGGACGAGCTCGCAGCCGGCCTTCCAGAGACACGAGCACCCGACCCGGGGTTCGTCACCATTGCCCATGACTGGGCCGACGGCGAAGCACTGATCGACGTACTCGGGGACGAGGAGCTCACCGCAGGTGACTTCGTGCGACAGTGCAAACAGATCATCGACCTGCTCCGCCAGGTCGCTGACCTCGCACCGATCGAGAACACCCGTCGTACAGCGAGCACCGCAGCCGAAGAGACCAACCACGGCGTCGTCGCTATCTCGAGCGCCGTGTAGCCGTGATTCGCAAGGGTCAAGACTGGGGTGATCTCGGCACACCCGGGTCGCCTTCGTCGAACCCCGATCTCACCGTGACGGGCGACGACCGGGATCTGGCGACCGCCATGCAGGCGAATCCAGGCTCATTGGTTTGGTTCCGTCCACACCACTCCGATTTGGCGCGGGCCATCGGGCTCGCCGAGCGTTCGGTCGGCGCTTCGGACTCCGAGGACGCCTCGACAGGCGAGGGACCCGGCACGGTCGTCTTGACCATCGACGCAATCGCTCTCGACCTTCCCGGAGCTCACCACAGAGGGAGCGAGACGAGCCTCTTGGCAGTCAACGCCGTCGTGCTCGGCCAGGCGCCCGACCGTCTGTGGTGGGGGAGTCGAGCGCGGCGAATCACCGTGAGGGTCGACGACCGGATCGTTCACGACGGTCCTGCCACATCGGTCGTCATCGCGTCGGGGCAATTTGTGCGCGGCAACGACCTCATCCCGCGAGGTCATCCCGGCGATGGGAGGATCGAAGTCCAGGTGTACGCCCCGAAACGGGCCGAGCGTCGACTCATGCGTGGCCGGATCGGCAATGGCTCACACGTCCCACACCCGCGGATCCGACAGTGGTCGGGACGCTCCGTCACCCTCAGCGCGCGCCGCCCGTGGGCCACCGAAGTTGATAACCACCCAATCGAACCGACGAGCGAAATTTCCGCCCGAGTCGCTTCCGGGCAGGTTCGCCTGCTGGTCTAGCACCCTTCTCGCCGGGCCGACACAGCCGGCCATCCCTGGTCCTGCAACAAACCACCGGTAGGATTTGCCTCTCATGCTCTATGTCGCCGAGCGCTTCACTGAGGACGAACAGGCCATCCTTCGGCCGTATTTCACCAATCACGACAGCCCCGTATTCGCGCTCGTGAATCTGCCGGAGGTCGTGAAGGGCGCGCTCTTCGCGCGGCTATTCGCGAAGCGAGAAGAGCCTGCGACGGCTCTTCCTCGATGAGTTCGTTGTCGACCTGGACCTCACCGGCGACCTCACGGTTGATGCCACCGTGGGCCTCAAGCGAGCCGAGCAACTCTACGACCGCGTGTTCCTCGAGTACGGAGACGACTCCGTCGCCCAACTCGGCGGAGTGCACCTTGCGTGCGAACAGGCATCGAATCTCCTCACCAAGGTTCTCGAATGGGGTCGCCTCATGGCGTACCTCGAGCAATCGACTCGGTACATCCCCTACGACATCCGTCTCGGCGGTCGCTATCGCTACTGGCGTGATCCTGCGGTGCTCGAGTCACCATTCGGCGCACGCTACGTGTCCGACATGGATTCCTTCTTCGACACGTACGCAGCGATGCTTCCACGACTCGCCGAATGGGCCCGGGAGCGCTACCCAAAAGAGCCCGGCGATTCCGACTTCGTCTACAAGCAGACGATCAAGGCAAAGGCGTGCGACGCTGCACGAGGGCTGCTACCCGCAGCGACGCTGTCGAACGTCGGCATCTACGGCACCGGACAGGCCTTCGAGGCATTGCTGCTCCGCATGCGAGCGCACCCACTTCCCGAAGCACGCGCCTATGCGGCATTGATGCTGCGGGAACTCCGTAAGGTCATTCCGTCGTTCCTGACACGTATCGATCGACCCGATCGGGGCGGCGCCTGGACCGAGTACCTCGAGTCGACACGCACGGAGAGCGCCGATGTCGTCGCTCGTCTGTTCGCAGGCGAAGAGCCTGAGCCGCGGCCTTCGGTTTCGCTCACACACTTCGATCCCGAAGGCGAGGACAAGGTCCTCGCTGCAATCTGTTATCCGCTGACGAACCTGCCCGAGGACCAGATTCTTGCACGCGTACGCAAGCTGTCGGCCGACGAACGCGTGTCACTGCTACGGGCGTATGTCGGAGACCGGGTGAATCGACGTCACAAGCCTGGGCGAGCATTCGAGCGCGTCGACTATCGCTTCGATGTGCTCTCCGACTACGGGGCTTTTCGCGATTTGCAGCGACACCGCATGTTGACGATCGAATGGCAGACGCTGTCGCCGCATCACGGCTTTGACATACCTGAGGCCGTCGTCGAGTCTGACCTTGCCGGGGACTTCAACGAAGCAATCGAAAGATCCGGCGAGTTGTACGCCACGCTGCACCCACGATTCCCCACACAAGCGCCCTATGCGGTCGCACTCGCATACCGCATGCGCTATGTCATGCAGCTCAATGCCCGCGAGGCACTGCACATGTTGGAGCTACGCACTTCGCCGCAAGGGCATCCAACCTATCGACGGGTGTGTCAAGAAATGCACCGTTTGATCGCCGAGCAGGCCGGGCATCGCGCACTTGCCGACGCGATGAGCTTTGTCGACCATTCGACCTATGACTTGGAACGTCTCGCTTCAGAACGCGCAGCCGAGCAACGTCGCGCAGCTCCACACGGCTGACTCGTCTCTGACAGGGATTCGGTCACGCAGGGCGCGCCGGTCCGCCCGCGGCTGGGCGACTGGCAACAAATGTTGCGAGTCGTTGACCTGCCATGACGCGTAAACACGCAGGTCAACTCTTCGCGCGTGACGCGCGCACCCCTTGACAGCGAGATCGGATTCGGGCGCAATAGCACCTGCAAACGAGGCCGATTCCAATGCTCTGCTGCCAATTGACGATGGGGTCCAGGAAACTGACGGTGGGGTACAGGACACCCGTAGCCGTCACGGTGACCGTTGTTGGAATAACCCGCCGCTGCCTACGCCGGCTGGGCTAAACAGCGTGGTCACGCCGTTTCCTGGACCCCCACTCGTCCCGCTGGGCACACCGGAGCCTGCCCGCCGAATTGCCCCACGCGTGAGCCGCGCACGTTCGTGGCGATCTCTGAGGCTCCCGGGAATGTTGAGGGACCTCACGCTGGTTATGTGATCGCCGTACTCCGGCGACCTATACTCCCGCGCTCCCGCGCCCCGGAAGGCCGAACATGAGTGACGAAGAATTCGACGATACCGACGAGCCAGACCTCGAGGACGTCCTCGACGACGATCTCGATGACAGCGATGATCTCCTCGTCGCCGACGATGTAGACGGCGGCGACATCGTCGACATCGATGACCTCGAGGTGGACCCTGACGTTCTCGCGGTTGCCGCCGTCGATACCCCGATCGCCGTCCTGGTCGAGGAAGCGGTGACGCCCACCGACGAGGACGACGACGATGATGACATCGTCGAGATCGAAGAGGAGCTTCACCCCGATGACGTCGAGGTCCCCCTCGACACGATCCTGCAAGAGCGAATCGCTTCGAGCGGACTCGACGACGACGAGGAGGACGAGGAGCTCGAAAGCGACGACCGAGGAGAAAGCCCCACCAAAATCGTCCCGCGTCGGGCCGGCGAGTTCCTGTGCTCCTCCTGCTTTCTCGTCCTGCCACGAAATCAACTCGGTGACGAGAGTCGTAGCCTCTGTCGCGACTGCGTCTAGCCCTCGGCGCGCACAGATCGCGCCAATCTCGTGAACGCCGCGATCACACCACAACGCCACCAACGCTGGCACCGATTTGCGGCAGCAGGCGCGAGTGGAGCGCTCCTCGCTGGAAGCGCTCCACCCTCCCGGCTCGGACTTCTCGCGTGTCTCGCCATGATCCCGCTGTTCTGGGCCTGGGAGGGCGTCTCGAAGGGGTTCGCAGCGCGCCTCGCCTTCTTTGCCGGTGTCGTCTACTTCACGGTGACGCTGGCATGGATCCGCTACTTCGGAGCGCTGGCGCTGATCCTGCTCGTTGCGCTGATGGCGACGTCGTGGGCTGTGGTCGGGTTCGCGTCGGCCTCGCTCCGTCGGACACCGGCAGCCTCGCCATGGTCAGTCGCCGCCTGCTGGGTGGTCGCCGAAGGAGCTATCGGGCGGTTTCCCTTCGGAGGGTTCCCCTGGAACCAGGTCGGCTTGGCGCTCCATGACTTCTCCCCGGCGCGGGCGCTTGCCGGATGGGGTGGCGTACCGCTGGTCACCTTCGTGGTCGTGGCGCTCAACGGGTTCCTTTTCCAACTCGGAACCGCCGTCGTGGCAGGTCTGCGAACCCGAGGTTCGCGAGATCGAGACGACCGGGCGGGAGGCGGCGCGCGCCCATGGTTCCAAATGGCCAGACGCTGTGTCGCAAGCCTCGTGGTATTGGTAACAGTTGTTGTCGTCGGAACTGCTGCGCGCTTCGAGCCGCGGGCAACCGGAACCATGCGCTACGCCCTCGTCCAAGGAAACGACCGCAATCGATACCTCACCCGTGCCGAACTGGAGGCACGGTATATCCCGGCAAGTCATTTCCGCCTCGCCGCTGAACTCCACGGCAGATACGACCTCGTCGTCCTCCCCGAATCGAGCATGGACGCCGATCCGCGTACCGACGCCTATCTTCGGCGTGAGATCCGGTCCATCGCTCGACGCCTCGATGCTGCGGTGCTCGTCAACGGCGAGATCACCGACGATCGAGATCGAACGTACAACGCGAATCTTGTTTTCGACCCGGACGGCCAAATCCAAGGCATCTACGCCAAACAGCACCTCGTTCCCTTCGGCGAGTATGTCCCTTGGCGAGCACAGCTCGACTGGTTCAGCCCGCTCGACCAGATTCGAACCGATCTCACGGCCGGACGCACCAGACAGCTCTTCAGGATTGGAGGAAAGTCGGTCGGGACCGCAATCTGCTTCGAGTCGTCATTTGCGCCGCTCATCCGCGACTTCGTTCGCGACGGCGCCGAACTCATCGTCATCGCAACGAACAATCGCTCCTACCGCCGATCGGCCAATTCGAGCCAACACCTCGCTATGAGTCAAATGCGCGCGGCGGAGACCGCACGGCCAGTGGCCCACGCGGCGATCTCGGGCATCACCGGGGTCATCGACGCGACAGGGCGCGTCCAGCAAAGGACTCGCCTGTTCGAACGGACGGTCGTGACCGGTTCGGTGGTCACGACGACAGGCCGCACGCCCTATGTCCGCTTCGGCGATTGGGTCACCATGCTCTCGCTCATCGCTTTGGCATGCGCCGCGGTCGCGAATCGCCTACGCAGTACGCATCACCGGCCCTAATGCCCGTTACGATGCCAAACGAACAAGCCGCTTCCCAGACCGCGCTTACACCGAGGAGGTCGCCTTGACCAGCAGCCCCAAGGCGCCCATCGAACGGGCTGTCGAGATCTTCGTGTACGCGCCGATCGGCGCGGGTATTTCCATCGTTCGAAGCTGTTCGTCGGCCGGGGAATCCATCGTGGACCGTGGACGCGAGGGCTTCGAGACTCACCGCCGGACCATCGAAGCTCAGGCCCGACGCTTCACAAACATCGGTGCGGCGTCCGTGTGTTTCGGTCCGAATCTGATCAAGCGCAGGTTGAACCGTCGTCTGTCTGAGCTCAACGACGAGGCATCTCGGCTCGCGAAGCAAGAAGCCGCCGAATCTAGGGAAGCGAAAGCTGCGCCCGCAACGGCCGGCGACGTGAACTGCTCGGACATCGTCATCAAGGCGCCGTTGGACGTCTCCGCGCTGGCAATCCCCGAATACGACGACCTGTCGGCCGCCCAGGTCGTGGAGCGCCTCACGGGCCTCGAAGTCCATGAGCTCGAAGCCATTGGCACATACGAATACGCTCACCGCGGTCGCAGGACGATCCTCGCGCGCGTCAACCAGCTCATTTCTTGAAGAGGCCGTCATGGAGAACATCCGAGCCGCGACCCGAGACGATCTCGACACGATCGTCTCGCTCAGCCGTGCCATGCGCACCGAACTTTCGGTCCAGCGCGGGGGAGCCCTCTGGCTTGCACGAGAGGCGCGCCCGGAACCACTCGAGGGGAGCTACGGCGCACTGCTCGATCGGTCTGACACACTTGTCGTGCTTGGCCTCATCGACGACGCTGTCATCGGTTTCGGCATTGTGGCGATCGAAGAACTTCGATCGGGCGCCACGCTCGGCGTGATCACCGACCTCTTCGTTGATGCCGGTGCACGTGAGGTCGGAGTCGGCGAGGCAATTCTCGACGGCCTCCTCGCATTTCCGCCACTCCAGACCTGTATCGGCATCGACGCTCTCGCGCTGCCCGGCTCACGGGCAACCAAGAACTTCTTCGAAACGTTCCACTTCACGGCGCGAGCCCTGACGATGCACCGACCAGCAGCGGAGGCCTCATGAACACCGACCAAGCTCGCGCCCGCGAGCCCCAGCTCGGCGTGAGCGGCGTTGCCACCCGCGACAACGAAATCCTCCTTGTGCGGCGTGGGCATGGCCCGGCAGCGGGGGTGTGGTCGATTCCGGGGGGCCGCGTCCGCTTCGGTGAAGATCTACGCGAAGCGCTGGTACGCGAGTTTCTGGAGGAAACCGCACTCGAAGTTGTCGTCGATGCATTCCTGGGTTGGATCGAGCGCATCGACACGTCCAACGATCACGACGCATCCGCCGACGGAACAGCACTCGACGACACCGAGTCGCATTATGTAATCCTGACGTTCGAAGTGACGCTTCTCGACCAACAACAGGTCCCAAGAGCGGGGGACGACGCCGCAGAGGCCGCATGGGTTCACCTCGAAGACCTCGCCGAGATGAACCTCACCGAAGGCCTCTTGGAGTTACTCATCGACGCAGACATCATCAGCGACGGCCCGACCGTCGACATTCAGATCCAACTCTGACGTCACACGACGTCTTGTGAACCGGCGCATCGCCGTACCCCGAACATCGCGGAGATCCGCGTCCCAAGCACTGTCGTGCCCTACAATTCGTCACTGTGACGTTATTGGGAACAGACAGGAGTACCCGCGTCTGTCAGTGGTGCCGGCGATCATTCGCCGTTACCGACGGACCAGGACGGCCACGACGCTACTGCAGGCGAAGTTGCCGTCAACGCGACTACGAATCGCGTCTACGGGCATCCGAACGCGGCCTCGATGAATCACAACTGATCGTCGCACGCAACGAACTCGATCGTCTACGCGATCGTCTGTACGTCCTCGAATGCGCCATCGAAGACGTCGAACGAGATCTCGACACATCACATCATCCCGGCGGCAGCGCCACGGAACTTCGCGAGGCGCTCGACTGGCTGCTCGCGGCAGCACGTCCCCTCATCGGACTCGCGTAGCCGTACTGCGTCGCCGGCACTTGCCGCAGTGTTGCCAAGGAACACGATCCCACGCTCCCTCGACCGCCGATAATCTTCGTTACGTAACCTTGTGCAGAGGTGCGTGCTGGGCCTCGTCGGAGACGCTCACTCGGTCGTTCACCTTCCTCGGTCAGGTAGTCCGCCATCGGTGGACAGGAGCACATGACGTTGCGGTCCCCGTATGCGCCATCGATGCGACTGACCGGCGGCCAGTACTTCCCGCGGGTGCGTCCCGTCGGGAACGCGCCTTCGTCACGCTCGTACGGCCGGTCCCACTTCGGGGCTGTGACGTCCTCGGCGGTGTGCGGGGCGCCACGCAGTGGCGAGTCCTCGACCGACCAGCGCCCAGCGGCGACGGCGTTGATTTCGCCTTTGATCGCGATCAGGGCGTCACAGAGTCGATCCAGCTCTGCGAGGTTCTCCGACTCGGTCGGCTCGATCATGAGCGTGCCTGCTACCGGGAACGAAACGGTCGGTGCGTGAAACCCGAAGTCGATCAACCGCTTGGCGACATCATCGACGGTCACACCGGTCTCGGTCGTGATCGAGCGCAGATCGATGATGCACTCGTGCGCGACAAGACCTCGCTCACCGGTATACAAAACCGGGTAGTGCTCACTGAGCCGGCACGCCAGGTAGTTCGCGTTCAACATCGCGACAGCCGTCGCGTCGCGTAAGCCTTCGGCGCCCATCATCGTGATGTACGCCCATGAGATCGGCAGGATGCCCGCCGAGCCCCACGGCGCAGCCGAGATCGGGCCGGGACCCGTCGCGGGCCCTGCAGCACCGACCAAAGGGTGGTTCGGAAGAAATGGCGCCAGGTGGGCTTTCACGCCGACCGGCCCCACGCCGGGGCCTCCACCGCCATGCGGGATGCAGAACGTCTTGTGCAGATTCAGATGCGAGACATCGGCGCCGAACGCTCCAGGCTTGGCAACTCCGACGAGCGCGTTGAGATTCGCACCGTCGAGATAGACCTGTCCGCCATAACGATGCACGAGCGCGCACATCTCGCGAATCGCGGTCTCGAAGACTCCGTGGGTCGACGGATACGTGACCATCAAGGCACTCAAATCCACCGCATGCTCGCTCGCCTTGCGTTCCAGGTCGACGAGATCGACGTTTCCGTTCTTGTCGCAGGCAACCACCACGACGCGCATGCCGGCCATGACGGCGCTTGCAGCGTTGGTTCCATGCGCAGATTCAGGGATGAGACACACGTCGCGTTGCGCCTCGCCACGGTCGCGATGGTACGCACGAATCGCGAGCAGCCCGGCGAATTCGCCCTGCGAACCCGCGTTCGGCTGCAAGGACATGGCGTCGTAACCGGTGATCTCGATCAGCGCTCGTTCGAGTTCGCCGAAGAGCTCCTGGTACCCGCGCGCTTGCTCCAGCGGGACGAACGGATGGAGGGCACTGAACTCGGGCCACGTGACGCTTTCCATCTCCGCGGTCGCATTGAGCTTCATCGTGCACGAGCCGAGTGGGATCATGGTGCGGTCGAGTGCCAAGTCCTCGTCCGACAGGCGACGCAGATAGCGCAACATCTCGGTTTCGGATTGGTAGCGGCGAAAGATGGGGTGCGTGAGAATCTCGCTCTTCCGAAGCAGCTCGGCCGGTATTGCATCGGCGGTGCCCTCGTCCAGGCGCACGACATCGTCGACACCTTGGTTCGCACCGAACGCCGCCCAGACATCAGCCAACACCGCGCTCGTTGTCGTCTCATCGAGCGCGATACCTATCGTGTCGGCGTCGACCACACGCAGGTTGATACGCCGGGCGCGAGCTGCTTCGGCAATATTGGCGGCCGCTCCTGGGACTACGACCGTAACGGTGTCGAAGAAGGTGTCGTGGAGCACGGTGTGTCCCGCGTCGCGCAGACCTGCGGCGAGGATCGCCGCGAGGCGATGCACACGCGATGCGATGCGCCGTAAGCCGTCTGGACCGTGATACACGGCGTAGAACCCGGCCATGACTGCCAGCAGCACCTGTGCGGTACAGATGTTGCTCGTCGCCTTCTCTCGTCGGATGTGTTGCTCACGAGTCTGGAGTGCCAAACGCAGCGCCGGACGACCAGACGTGTCGACCGACACGCCTACCAACCTTCCCGGCATCGTGCGCTTGTGCGCGTCACTCGTCGCCAGGAACGCAGCATGCGGACCGCCGTAGCCGAGCGGAACGCCGAACCGTTGGGATGATCCGACGACGATGTCGGCACCCCATGACCCAGGAGGCTCCAACAACACCAACGCGAGCAGGTCTGTCGCGACCGCAAGCAGTCCCCCGTTCGCATGTACCTGCTCGCCGACGCGTCGCCAGTCGCGCACGACACCACTGGAGCCCGGATACTGCACGAGAACGCCGAACACGCCATCGCCGAGCACACCATCACCGAGCAGATCGGGATCACCGGTCAGATCGCCGACGACGACATCGATTCCGAGCGGCACAGCACGGGTCCGAACCACCTCGATCGTCTGCGGGTGACAATCCGAGTCGACAAGAAACGTTGTTCGGTTCGACGGATTGAGTCGCTTGCACATTGCCATCGCCTCCGCGGCAGCAGTGCCCTCATCGAGCAGCGAGGCGTTCGACAGCTCCATCCCCGTCAGGTCGGCGACCATCGTCTGAAAGTTCAACAAGGCCTCGAGACGACCCTGCGCGATCTCGGGTTGATACGGCGTGTAGGCCGTGTACCAGGCAGGGTTCTCCATCACGTTGCGCAAGATCACCGGTGGCGTCACCGTGTTGGAGTAACCCAGACCGATCAGTGACGTGTTGACCTCATTGCGAGCGGCGAGTTCACGCAGCCGAGCCAACGTCGCAGCTTCGTCCAACGCAGCAGGAAGCGCCAACGGCTCACGTGTCCGAATCGCTTCGGGCACGATTGCGTCGACGAGCTCATCGATCGACGAGAAACCGAGGGCAGCGAGCATGTGTGCACGCTCCGGCACGGTCGGGCCGATATGGCGATCGACGAATGGGTCACCAAGGAGCGATTGCAGCGTCGGTCGAGGAGCAGTCATGGAATCCTCCGGTGCCTGTGGGTTCGTGTGACCACGGTCGTGGTCCGGCTCCCCCTCTGTCGCGGTACCTGAGCTCCAGAGTTGCCATTCCCCCGACGGTCCGGGTGCCTGAGAGATTCCGGGGAGGTTGCTCCTTCGGCGTTCCGGTCGAACCGGAACTCTCCCGCCAGGGTGTTCGACGCGGGTGATTCTAACCCAGCGTGGCGGACCCTCTCGGTGGCGGCGGGTGCGCTACTTCGAGACGAAGGGTGTTGCGACGATCACGCCACGCACGGATTTGCCGCGGATGTCGATCTCGACAACGTCGCCGATCGCAGTGTCCGGCGCGAGAAAGGCCAACGCAATGGCGCGTTCGAGCACCGGCGAGAAGTTCCCGCTGGTGACTTCACCGATGGTCGCGCCCGAAGCACTCACTGCGGACCCCGCCCGGGGAATCTGACGACCATCACATGCAATGCCGCGCAGGATCCGCGACACACCTCGATCTCGCTCCGCGCACAATGCCTCCCGGCCTCGGAAATCACCCTTGGCCGTACGCACCACCCATCCGAGATCGGCCTGCCATGGGGTGATACCCGGACCCAGTTCGTGGCCGTGCAGCGGAAGGCCGGCCTCGAGCCTCAAGGTGTCGCGTGCGCCGAGACCTGCGGGCGTGACACCCTCTTGGAGGAGCGCTCGCCACATTGCCGGCGCATCACTCGCGCCGAGGTGCAGTTCCACCCCGTCCTCACCCGTGTATCCGGTCCCAGCCACAATGAGTTCCGTTCCCTCCCATTGCACCGTTGCCACCGCAAAACGAGCGACGGTAGCGGCATCGGGACACACGCGTGCGAGCGCAGCACGCGCCTCGGGGCCCTGCACTGCGATCAGCGCGCGCTCAGCGGTCACGTCACGTATCTCGGCGCGACCATCACCGTGTTCGGCGACTGCCTCACCCAGCGCGGCGACAATCGGCTGCGTGTTCGAAGCATTCGGCATAACCATGAAATCTTCAGCATCGAGCCACCACACGATGATGTCGTCGACGACATGCGCGTCAACCGGATCAAGCAAGTGCGTGTACTGCGCGCGACCGGGAGCAATCCGTGCGAGGTCATTGGTGAACGCCCACTGCAGCGCAACGAAGGCTCCACTCCCCCACACCCGCACGGATCCGAGATGCGACACGTCGAACATTGCTGCGCCGCTGCGACACGCACGGTGCTCGTCAAGAACGCTGCGATATTGGATGGGCATGTCCCATCCACCGAACTCCACCATCTTGGCATCAAGCACACGGTGCTCGGCGTCGAGTGGACTTGTTCGAAGCTTCGTGTGACGACTTGGATTCTCGGACATGGCCGTTGTCTATCAGGTCGGTCGCGTGCGGCTGCGCGTTATGCGCCGATAGCAGTGTCGAACGTCAGCTCACCGCGGCGTCGGTCATCGTCGATCGGGAGCACCGACAGAGGCTTCTCGTGCAACTGCGCCGGTTCCTCGAGCCCGTACTTGACCAGGAGCTCCAAGTAATCGCGCTGATACAGCACGCGGATCCGAATATCCGGGTACATCTCGCGAAGACGGCGCGCCTTGCGGTTCTTCTTCGTGACCAGCTTCTGGTTCAGCGTGGTGATTTCGATGAAGAGGTCGTACGCAGCGAGGAAGAAATCCGGAGTGAATCCCTGCATCGGGTTGCCATCACGGTCGGTCTCGAGCACGAAGGTCCGGGGCTCGTAGGACCACTCAATACCGTAGAAATCGAGGAGCTTCGCGAACTGCCGCTCAGAGTTGTGCGCGAAGCGCACATCCTCATGGGGCAGACGCTCAGTTGAGATGGCGACTACCCCACCGCTTCACGTGCTGCGGCCTCAGCACGTGTCGGACTCGAACCCTGCGATGGCGGGACCAACTCATGGATGCTCGCATCGAGCTGCTCCACCATCGCGCCCAGGGGAACGATGTTCAACACGCCCTGGCCTGTGCGGACCAGGTCAAAGAGATCCTCACCTGTACGAGCCAGCACCGAACGCGAACCGTCGATAACGAGATTCGCCGATGCGATGTCCTCACCGAGATGGGACTCGAGGTAGTCCATGGCCTTGCGCGCCGTCTGGAGCGACACGCCTGAATCGACAAGACTCTTGATGACCTTCAAGGCAACGAGGTCGCGGTATGAATACAAGCGCTGACTTCCGCTCCCCTTCGCGTCGGCGAGCGACGGACGGATGAGATCGGTACGCGCCCAGTAGTCGAGTTGACGGTACGTAATCCCGACGAGCTTGCAAACTTGAGGACCGCGAAATCCCTGCTCGGCATCGTCGGACGAGGCCGGCGCGGCGCCGGCAACCGGAACAGTGCTGGAAGCTGCCGTCGTCGATCGTGTTGTCGAACTCGCCATGAATGTGAAAATCCCCTCGACTCCGACCCTGATGCCTACCCCGCCCAGGGAGTGAAGATCACACCAGTGTAGTTACGAATGTGTGAACGTGCTGTCGGCACGTTACCGGTCAACGTTGAGAGTTTTCTCATCACCGACCACGAACACGAGGCACGAAGTTCGCACCCCAAGCAAACGTCCTCGCGAAGTCGACAACGCGACGCCCCCTTTGAGCGCTACTGCGCAAAGTCCTCCGGCCGAACGTGATCGAGAAACTCTCGGAACTCCTCGATCTGATCCTCTTCCTCTTCAGCCTCGAACACGACTCCCGCCTCATCGAGTACCGACTCGTCCGCATAGATCGGAACGGGATCCTCGAAGCGGACTGCCAATGCAATTGCATCCGACGGACGAGCCGAGACGCGATGCGTGACACCTTCTCGCAGCAGCTCGATCTCCGCGTAGAACGTGCCTTCGTGCAGCTCCGTGATCACGACCTTCTCGACCTTCACCGACAACTCGTCGAGGACGTTCTTGAAGAGGTCGTGACTCATCGGGCGAGGCGTCTCCATGCCCTGAAGCGCGTACACGATCGCTGTCGCCTCGGGTGGCCCGATGAAGATCGGCAGGTGCCGTTGCCCCTCCAGCTCGCGCAACAGCACGATCGGCTGATTCGTAGGAACTTCGACTCGCACTCCGAGTAACGAAAGACGGATCACGAAGCCTCCGGCTGTTGGAGTTCCACCCTAGCACCGAGCGAGCGGGGGCCCGACGGCATCTCCATGGTGACAGGCGGCCCACCATTTTGCCACTCAGTACTCAACTACCCATGCCGTAGAGCTCGTCGATGTAGACACCCGGGTGGGCAGCCAGCTTCGCCCGATCACCTTCCACAACCATTGGAAGGTTGCGGTAAAGGTCCTGAGCGTGGAGCCCGGCGCCCAGGACGAACACGTCACCGATCTCAGCGCCGCAATAGTGGACCGGCGTTGGCACGATCCGACGAGGAAGTCGGTTGAGGAGCGCACAGAGCTGGACCGAGCACGGTCCGCGGGACTGCAGTTGTTTGATGAGGTAGGCACTCGTCAGGCCAGTGTCGACGAGATCCTCCACGAGGATGACGTCACGTCCGGCGATGTCCGTCGTGAGGTCCATCATGATTCGCACCCGCCCCGAGTCAGGCGCGTATCGCGAGATCGCAATGAAGTCGATCCACACGGGTATCTCGTCGATCGCTCGGCAGAGGTCCGAAAGGAACAACAAGGCACCCTTGAGGACACCCACCAGCACAACACCGCCGGGGTGGTCACGGGTGATCTCCCCGGCGAGTCGCTCGGCATGCGCCGCGATGTCGTCGCGGCCCAAGACGATGGAAGGCGTCACTCGCCGAGCGTTTCGCGCGCAGCCTGACGCAGGTACACGGTCCGTAAGCCACGACCGTGCTTCGCGAGTTCGGCGAGTTGCTCATGCGCCATTGCGCGTGCAGTCGGATTTCGCTTGCGCAACACAGGCAACAAGACCTGCTCGTAGAGTCCGATCTCACGTTCGGCAAAGTTGCGGTACATCCGCAGGTGGCGCGCGTCGATACCGTGCTTGAAGAACCCCGCTGCGTGCCGGGCGATGGCAAGCCCCTCTTCGCCATAGAGCTGCTGGTCGCCAACTTGGGAAACAGCGCCCAGCAGTCCGAAGGACTCCAGTTGCGCGAGTTCGGCTTCTTCAAGTCCAGACGCTCGAAGCAACTCACTGCGCGTCATACTGACGCCACTGGCCAGAGAAATCAGCTCGGCGCCGCTTTGCGCCGCTGCGTCCTCGGGTATCACCGAATCCGACGACGGCGGCGGCGTCACTGCGACCCGTGTCTTGTGCGCTCGGCCATTGCCCGACTTTACGGCGCGGGCGCCGCGGCGTGCCGGGGCTGCACCTTCCCCAAGCTGTTCGGCATTATTGGTTTGTTCCCGATGACTGCCCACGGTCAAGACCCCATCGCCGAGCTCAAGCTGCTCGAGCCGACCCTTGATCACCTTCAGCGGCAAGAAGTGATCGCGCTGCTGCAGGAGTATCCAGCGAAGGCGGTCGACATCGGCGCTGTAGAACTTCCGGTAACCCGACGGCGTCCGTTCTGGAACGAGCAGACCTTGGCTCTCCAAGAACCGGATCTTCGAGATCGTGATCTCCGGGAACTCACTGCGGAGCTCATTGAGCACATCGCCAATCGACAGGTGACCCGAGTCGCCTTCAACACTCACGGCTGACTCACGATCCGCTCTCGCTCGCTCTGCAAAAGAACTCGAGCTGGTAGCGGCCGATCTGAAGTTCGTCTCCGTTGCGCAACTCCTGGAACTCGACACGCCCGCCGCCGACATAGGTGCCATTGAGCGAACCGACGTCTTGGACGAAATACCGACCTTCGGTCCGCAGAATCTGCGCGTGCCGCCGAGAAACGGTGACATCGTCGAGAAATACCTCGGAGTCGGGATGGCGACCGGCCGAGGTGATCTCCTGGTCGAGGAGGTACTTGCTGCCGGCGTTGGGCCCTCGTGTCACAACCAGCAGGCCGAGGCCTTCGGGCAACTCTTCGATGGCCGCGGCGAGTTCGTCGCCGGGGTCGGCGGGGACCGCCAGAACTTGAATCGTCATGGTGGCGTCGGAATCGACCACCCCGACGCCTACGCCGCAGGAGGAACAGAAGTTCGCACCTTCGGGGTTCTCATGCCCACACCGGCGGCAGATCATCGCTAGAGGCTACCGCCTCCGGCGAGCCCGGCGACCCTCCGGGAGGGCCGGGACCAGCATCATCCCTTGGAGACAAAGTCCTGGTAGGCCTGGGCGTCGAGCATCGCAGCCAACGCATCGCCTTCCGCGGGCTCCACAGCGAAGATCCAGCCTTCCCCAAACGGATCCTTATTCAACAACTCGGGCGATCCACCCAGCGCCTCGTTGACCGCCACGACGGTCCCCGCAACCGGCGCGTAGATATCGGAAACCGACTTGGTCGACTCCACCTCGGCGACCGGATCACCTGCGGCGACCGTGGAACCGACCGCAGGCTGGGAGACGTAGACGATGTCACCCAGGGCATCCTGGGCATAGTCGGTGATACCAATCAACAGGCGCGGGCCGTCGATACGAACCCACTCATGGCTGCGGGAATACCGCACATCGCCAGGGAACTCCATGATGCCCCTCTCCACTCACGGGACCGTTAGGACCATGTTGGCACCACTGCTCACGGCATTTCGTAACCAGGAAAGCTCGGTGGTCATTGCATCGCTGCGCGGACTTGGCGCGTCCGCTCGTCTGCAAGCTGTTGCCGCGTGCTCATCGGTGTCGCCTTCGGCCCAGATATGCGTGAGCGCAGCCTCCTGGTCAGGGATCACCAGCGTCCAGGACTCACCATGGCTGACCTTGACGCCGTCCACCAGCACGAGGTCGCTGCCCTGTTCTTCTTCGACGAGCGTGCGCATGACGGTGCCTTTCCGTTCCCAAGGCGTGGGCACAGCCCGATGGACAATGTGCGATTCCGGAAGACCATCAACCACCGACGACAACGTCTGCGATGTCGATTCCAACAGGTCCAGCAACTTCGCGAGTGTCGCGGTGGCGTCGAAGGCCGGCAGGAAGTCTGGCCAGATGAACCCACCCTCATGCGATGCGACGAAGTCAACCTCACCGTTCTTGGCCGCGGCCATCAGACTCGCCGCTGAAAGCTTCAGCCATACGATCTCCGCGCCGTGAGCCGCAGCAATCCGCTCCGCTGCCCTACTCGCACAGACCGGCAGGCCAATCCGAGCACCGGGCATCTGCTGGACGACCAACGTGATCAGCGCGAGCTGCGCCTGCTCCACCGAGAGGACTCTTCCTGCGTCGTCGATGACGATCGCCGCTTCGCCATCGGGGTCGACCACCAACCCGAGCGCGCTGCCCGAAGAGCGCACGAGCGCCGCGATACCGCGCGCTCGTTGGAGTTGCTCCTCTGCGGCTGCGGATGCCGATGCCGTGCTGGCATATGGATTCACCGCCAGTACCTCCGCCCCCAGCTTCGCGAGCACACTGGGCATGACCATCGATGCCGAGCCGAAGGAATAGTCGAGCACGACCTTGAATGCGCGCTGGCGGAGCTGGTGTGCATTCACACTGCGTTCGAGTCCCGCCGTGTAGAACTCGACGGCCCGAGGCGGAAAAATGATGTCGCCGATATCGCCGGCAAACGCACGGCGATAATCCTCACGGTAGAGCAGGCGCTCGAGCTTGCGTTGCGCCAATTCGTCGAGGTCTCCGCCATCTTGATCGAAGAACCGAATTTCGACACTGTCGGGATCCCCCGGAGCTGAGCCGCACTGTGACACCGCCCTGCGCACGTGCGTTGCGAACCTGAAAACGTGTCAATGGCACCGAAGCGAGTTCGAGATCGTCAACGTTGACACCCGCAAGATTCAGTCCCGCGATCACCGCCCGCTTGAGCGCACGTGCAGCCCGGCTGGTATCACGGCTTGCCGTCACACGCGAACCTTTGCGCAGCGACGTCCCGTAGGCCATGGCAAGACGCACCGCGACGTCCGCGGTGATGTCGACATTCGCCAGCCCTCGCGCCCCGCGACTGCCGAACAATGTCCGAGCGCCACGGCTCTCCCACACAATTGACGAGTTGACCGTCGCGCCTGCTTCGACGGTCTTGAACGGGTACACCTTCACGCCGCGGTTGATCACGGCGTGTTCACCGACGAAGCACTCGTCACCGAGGACGACACCTTCCTCCACGCGGGCATGGCTGCGCAGGTCACAGGATCGGCCGATGACACAGCCCCGCAAGGCGACACTCGGGCCCACATACACGTGGTCGTGACACACCGCATGCTCCAGGAGCGCGTTGTGCTTGACGACCACGTCGGTCCCGAGCACGGTGTACTCACGTAAGGTCGCGTCTGCTTCGATGCGGCAGTTGTCGCCGATCACCACCGGCCCGACGATACGAACGGTGGGATCGATCTCGGTGTTCTCCCCGATCCAGATTCCGTCACCGAGTTTGAATCCCCCGATGTCCACATGCACACGACCGTTGAGCACATCGGCATGCGAGCTCAAATACGACTCGAGGGTTCCGACGTCCTCCCAATACCCCTCGACGACCTCGCCGAGCAGATGCCGCCCCTCGTCCAGCGCCGCAGGAAACACATCGCTCGAGAAATCGACGACCTCGCCTTCGGGGATGTAGTCGAACACGCCGGGCTCGAGCACATATATGCCCGTGTTGATGGTGTCGGAGAACACCTGACCCCACGTCGGTTTCTCGAGAAAGCGTTCGATCCTGCCGTCCGCGTCGGTGATCACGATCCCGAATTCGAGCGGGTTCTCGACACGCTTGAGCGCGATCGATGCGAATGCGCCGGCCTGACGGTGCGCTCGCACGAACGCCGTGAGGTCGATGTCGGTCAACACGTCACCAGAAATCACGAGAAAGGTGTCGTCGAGTTCTGCAGCGGCGTTGCGCACCGAACCGGCTGTGCCCAGGGGCGAATCCTCCGTCGCATAACGCATCCGGACACCGAACTCGGATCCATCGCCGAAGTAATTGCGAATTTGGTTCGCGAGGAAGGCCACGGTCACCACGATGTCGTCGAAGCCATGCTGGGCCAGGAGCCGCACGATGTGTTCCATCATCGGGCGGTTCGCGAGCGGCATCATCGGCTTCGGCTGATTGCTCGTGAGCGGACGCAATCGTGTCCCCTCACCTCCTGCCAAGATCACGGCCTTCATTTCGGCTCCTTGCCAAAGGCGGGGTCGGGGGAATTCGCTTCGAGAGTCGTGGCGTCGCCGACGGCTTCACGATCACTGCGACCGGCGCGGACTGCGCTTCGAGCCAACGGCACGTAGCGCACTGCTGCGGTGTAACTCAGCACAAGACCGCACACGGAAAAGATCCAAGAGAGCGTCAGGAGCACCGCGTGGGTTGCGCCGTCAGCATGGTTGGCGAGTTGAAAACCAGGCAGACGCGAACATGATCGCCAATGTTCCCGCCTTTCCGGCCCACTCGACCTCGATCCGCCGAGCACCTGCAGCAGCGAGCATGAGCGCAGCGATCGAGACCACAGCCTCGCGGCCAAGCACGGCGATGCCAACCCATGCGGGAATCTCGCTGTCGACAACGAGCACCGTCGCCGCAGTGATCAGAAGGACCCGGTCGGCGAACGGGTCCAGGATCTTGCCGAGTTCGCTGCCCTGGTCGAAGCGCCGTGCGATATAGCCGTCGACCCAGTCCGTCGCACCGAGCACAGCGAGCAACACGCCCGCTGGAAGGTACGAATCGGCGCTGAGCTGCAGCCACGCGAACCACGGAACAGCTCCCAGGCGCGCTGCTGAGATTGCATTTGGCACCGTCAGCACGCGCCAATGACGACGGGTGTCTACGGTTCATCTCCGAAGCGTAGGTCCCGGCACCACTTTCCGACCTCAGGGCGACGCTTCCTCAGACGGGAATTGCACCGCGGCTCGCCCAGCCAAAAACGGTGCTATCCGCTCCGAGATGACCCGCTGGTGCGCGTCATGCGCGACGTAGGCAGCAAAGTCGCCTTCGGAGGCAAAGTCGGCCACGATCGCCATCGTGGCGTTGCCGGCGGATAGCCCTGCGTCGAGACCGACGCTGTACGCCTCGATCTCGGGAATCTCCGCTGGCAGCGTTCGGAGCGCATCCCGGGCAGCTTCGCGGTCTCGCACTGAAGCGGTCTCCGCGAACGTGAGCAACACGACATGACGCAGCCTCACGACAACTCCCTTGTAGGCGATGAGAACATGGCACGCTACCGCGAACGGTGAATTGGACCTTCCGTGTCACGAAGCGACGTTCCGAGAGCACCCGTTCTCGTGGCAATGATCTCGGCACAGATGGCGACAGCGGTTTCCTCAGGGGTCCGCGCACCGATGTCCAGGCCAATCGGTGCAAAGATCCTGGCGAGTCCCTCCTCGTCGACTCCGGCCTTGCGTAACCGTTCGATTCGTGCGGCATGTGTGCGACGCGAGCCCATCGCGCCCAGGTAGCCAACCGGCGTCGCGAGCGCGCGCACGATCGCCGGAACGTCGAACTTGGAGTCATGTGTGAGGACGCACACGGCGTCGCGTTCGGTGAGGTTCGCCGCCACGGTGTCGAGATACCTGTCAGGCCAATCCACGACAAGGTCGTCAGCCATCGGAAACCGAGCCCTTGTCACAAACGGAGCGCGGGCATCGCATACCGTGACGCGATAGCCGAGCAACTTTGCCGCTTGCGACAATGCTGCAGTGAAATCCACGGCGCCGAAGATGATCAAGTGTGGCGGCGCGGCAAAGGTCTCGATGAACACCGTCACGTCCTCGGCCCGGGCCTCGCCTCGAGGTCCATAGTGGCGCAGCGAACTCAGACCGGCGAGTAACTCCCCGATCGCATCACGCGCCACCACCCGATCGAGATCTGCATCGCCCAGCGTGCCGGCGACCGTACCCGTGCTTGCGACCAACAGCTTCGCACCGATATGGGGACCTTCGACCACGGTCGCCAACGCGACGGGCTCCTCAGCTCGCAGCGCATCGCGCAATTGGGTGTAGACCGAGGCAGCACTGGACATCGCTGCTACCAGTCGAGCGGTTCGATGTAGACGCGAACAGTGCCACCACAGGTGAGTCCCACCGCGAATGCCTCGTCATCGGAGTAGCCGAAGGTCACGATGGCGCGCTCGCGTTCACCTGCGAGGATCGCCAATGCCTCGGCGACCACCGAACCCTCCACACATCCACCCGAGACAGAACCGGCAATTTCGCCGGTCTCGCTGACCGCCATCGTCGCACCAGGGTCCCGAGGAGCCGAACCGACCACGCTCACAACTCGCGCAATCGCGACCCGTTGGCCGGCTCCTCGCCAGCGTTCGACGTGATCGAGAACCTCCTTCACCGCGGTGCTCCCTTCAACGACGCACGATTGCTGCAAGGTCACCTAACGAGGCGATCGAATGACCTTCGACAAGCTCATCAAGATATGGCAATGCCGCAGCCATTCCACACGCGGTAGGCGCAAAGCCGGCGGTTGCCTGCAGCGGATTCACCCAAATGATTCGAAACGCGACGCGCCGTAGCCGTGCCATCGCCTCGCTGAGAATTGTCGGATCGCCTCGGTCCCAACCGTCTGACAGGATCACCACGACCGCGCCACGCGCCATTCCTTGACTGCCCCAGGTCGACGTGAACTCACTGAGCGCGTCGCCCAGGCGCGTCCCACCACCCCAATCGACCGCACGTGCAGCAATCGCTGCCATCGCCGCGTCCGGATCGTGGTTCACCAGATCTCGTGTCACTCGTGTCAGGCGCGTTCCCATCAAGAAGACCTCAATGCGGGCACGACTCACAGCCCCAGCATGAGCAAAACGCAACAAAGCCCGCGTGTACGGCTCCATGGAGCCACTGATATCGCAGAGCAGCACGACACGACGCCGCTTCTGTCCTCGTGCCCGGACCCGCGGGCGAACCAGTTCCCCACCGGCGCGCATCGACGCAGCGACGGTCCGACGGAAGTCGATCGTCCCACGCCCTCGATGCACCGGCTGCGAACGCGACGAGCTTCGCAACGACCCTGCCAAGCGAAACGCCGCGATGAGGTGAGCCGCTTCAATATGTTCTTCAGCGCTGTACGTCGCGAAGTCACGTGATCGCAGCGTCTCCGCGCGGCTCCAACTCGCCACCATCGATTCAGTCGCGGCGGACTCGTCAAGTTCGGAGCGCTGTGCAGCACGATCGCCGTCGGCTTGGACATCGCCGGCAGGGTCTGCGAACACGGGGTCACGCGTGGCAGTCACGTCAATCGGGCTGGGCATCCCCCGGTCGGCGTCGGCCGAGTCGAGAGATCCAAGACTCCCCCACCATGCAGCGAACGTCGTGTCGTAGCGCGCGCGGTCCTCGCGACGTTGCACGAGCGTTGAACGACCTGCCCAATACACGCCACCTGGATTGTCGATGCCGACCACCGCCACCGCCTTGGCGAACAGCAACGCACTGCTCAACGGCACGGGGTGGCCCGACGTTCGCAGTGCCGCCACGAATCCGAGCACGGCCTGATCCGGGGTCAATGACTCAGACACTCTGCTCGAGGGCGGCGCGGGCCAATGCATCGATACCGAACGCATGCACGCGCTCGGTATCCTCTCGATACTTCAGGACGGACCCCAACGTGTTCGCCATGTTCGGAGCGTCCAACGCCACGACATCCAACGCAGCGAGCGCTCGTGCCCAGTCGATCGTCTCTGCGACTCCTGGAGGCTTGTAGAGACCCATCGTACGCAGGACGTGGACTGCGCCCGCGACCTGCGCGGCCAGCGACGCTGTGACCTCGGGAGCGCGTAAACGCAGAATCGCCAACTCGCGCTCGAAGTCGGGATGTTCAACCCAGTGATAGAGACATCGGCGCTTCAACGCATCGTGAAGATCGCGCGTTCGGTTCGACGTGAGCACCACAATGGGAGGAACCACTGCCGCCATCGTGCCGATCTCGGGAACGGTGATCGCATACTCGGAGAGAACCTCGAGCAGGTACGCCTCGAACTCGTCGTCGGCGCGGTCCACCTCATCGACGAGGAGGACCGGCGGAACAACATGGCTCGGGTCGAGCGCACGCAGGAGTGGACGACGGACAAGGAAGCGTTCGGTGTACAACTCATCCTCGTTCGCGACAAGGTTGTTGGCCTCGGCAGCACGCAGGTGCAGGAGCTGGCGGGCGTAATCCCACTCATATGCCGCTTGGCCCGCATCGATACCTTCGTAGCACTGGAGCCTGAGCAGTTCGGCTCCCGTCCATGCGGCAATCGCCTTGGCGACCTCCGTCTTACCGACGCCGGCTTCGCCTTCGAGGAGCAAGGGACGCCCAAGTCGAAGGGAGAGAAAGATCGCCGTGACCAACCCCTCATCCGCAAGGTATCGCTGAGCCAGGAGCGCTTCGCGCACTTCGTCGATCGACTGCACCACACAGGCGATGCTACCGGCTGATTGGAACCCGAATGCCGCTGGTCACACCCCGATGGCCGTTGGAGTGCCGGGGGACTCCGGCGGGGTGTCGCGTTCGGACTCCGGCGGCGACTCGGGCGAATCCGGAACGACAATCACCTCTGGGAGGGCGACGCACGGAAAACGGAGCGACATGATGGTCCCCCCGCCAGATGCGGGCTCGGCCGAGACGCTTCCCCGGTGAATCTCGGCGACCCGCCGGACGATCGCCAGGCCAAGGCCTGATCCGGGCATCGACCGGGCAGCCGGGCGATCGGTAGAAGCGATCGAACACGTATGGAAGATCGTCCGGCGCGATCCCTGGTCCGCTGTCGCGTATGACGATCACACCATCGCTCTGCTCAACCGACACCACTGCGCCGGGAGGGCTCCACTTGGATGCGTTGTCCAGGAGGTTCGCCACGGCTCGTTGCATGAGTCGACGGTCGCCGGACACGATGTCGGCACCGAGCACACCGACCTCGAAGCGCACTCCAGGCGCATGGAGCTGCGCACGTTCGACAGCCTGGGAAACCAGCTCGTCGAGGCGAACATCGGAGAGCTCGTCGGGTCGTGGTGGCACGTCCTCACGCGCGAGCTCCACGAGATCGCTGACGAGATCGCCCATCTCGGAAAGCTGTTCGGTCACGTCGGTCAACAAGCGGGTTCGCTCCACCTCGGACATCGAGGACTGCACCTGGAGTACCTCGATGTTCGTGCGGACGCTGGTCAGAGGTGTGCGCAGTTCGTGGCTCGCGTCTGCGACCAGCTGTTGTTGCTGGCGCCGCGCGCCGTCGAGCGCATCCAACATCGCGTTGAAGCTGAACGCCAGCCTCCCGATTTCATCGTCACCGTTCACGTCGATCTTCGAGGAGAGATCCTGTGTGGCCGTGACGTGCTCGACCGCGCTCGACAGACGTTGCACCGGTCGGAGTGCTGCGCGAGCGGCAAACACACCCAGCATGACCGCAAAAACAACGCCGCCCAACCCGATCAGGAGAAGGTCCACTCGGTACGACGACAAGGTCCGCGTCACGTCGCGCAAGGACTGCGCGACCTGCAACGCCATGCCGTCGGCGACCGCGATCGTGATCGCTCGCATGTGTTGGCCGCCGACCACGACGTCGCGCATTTCGATGGCTCGGGTTCCGGCCGCAACCTGCTGGTCGAACACGGTCACAGGGATCCTCGAGACCCCAGCGAGGGACAGCACCTCACCGTTTGCCGAAACGAACTGCACCACCTGGGTCTCGTTCCAGAACGGCGCTGCCGGCTGCACATCCTCGAAGTCGAACGGCGCCAACTGTTGTTGTTGCTGGGTCAGGATGCGATCCACTGCAGTGCGCAGATGGTCGTCGACCTGCGCGAACATCTGTCGACGGACCGTGAAGTAGCCGATGGTCGACGCGAGCGCGAGCGAAACCGCAACCGAGACCGTTACCACGATGATGAGTCGAAGTCGTAGGTTCATGGCTCCCGCAGCACGTACCCCACACCGCGAACGGTGTGGATGAGCCGTGGCTCACCTTCGAGTTCGGTCTTGCGACGGATGTAACCGATATAGACCTCGAGGGAATTCGAGTTTGCGCCAAAGTCGTAGCCCCACACGCGTTCGAAGATCGCCTCGCGGGTCAAGACTCGTCGGGCGTTGCGAAGCAGCAGCTCCAGCAGAGCGAACTCCGTGCGGGTCAGTTCGATACGCCGCTCGCCGCGTAACACATCGCGCGTGACCGGATCCAAGAACAGATCGGCAAATCGCACAGGTGCCGAATCACGGTCACCGGTACGCCGCAACAGCGCACGCAGCCGTGCGAGAAGCTCCTGCAACGCGAACGGCTTGACCAGATAATCGTCGGCTCCCGCGTCGAGACCCGTAACACGATCACCGATCGCCTCACGGGCAGTGAGCATCAGGATCGGCGTATGGTCCCCGGCTGCCCGGACGCGCCGGCAGAGTTCGAGCCCGTCGAGACGAGGCATCAACACATCCAGGACGACCGCGTCGATCGACTCTCGGGCCAACATCTCCAGCGCCTCGACACCGTCGGAGGCCTGAGCCACCTCATAGCCCTCATACTTCAGGGCACGCTCCACGGCACGGCATACCGCCGGCTCATCGTCGACCACGAGGATCTTCATCACCACATTGTGACCGCGAAACCTGAGATGGACCTGAGACGCTCCCGGCCCCTGGCTGCGGAGCCTCGCAGGAGGACTGCTACCTCTTACGTTGCCTAGTTCTCGGTGCTTCCCGACGGCAAGAGGTACTGGTCGAGGTCGCCAAGTTCGCCGACCGGTCCGTGGTACGTCACCGAGCCCTTGCTCAGTACCACCACGGTGTCCGCAATCTCGAGGGCGTGGGTCACATGTTGCTCGACGACCAGCAGGGACGTCCCGTATTCACAGATCGTCGAGAGCACCGAATAGACCTCATCGACGATGATCGGCGCAAGGCCGAAGGAAAGCTCGTCGACGACCAGCAGGCGCGGCGGATGCACCAGGACACGGGCGAGCGAAAGCATGCGCTGTTCACCGCCCGAGAGCGTTCCCGCGAGTTGGCCCGAGCGTTCACCCAGTCGAGGAAACAGCTCATAGGCACGGTCGAGCGCAGCACTGGAACCGCCTCGCCCGAACTCCGCCCGAAAGGCGAGGAGGAGGTTCTCGGCGACCGTCAACGTGGCAAACACCGAGCGGCCTTCAGGCGCGTGGGCAATGCCGAGACGGGAGATCCTGTAGGGCTTCTGGCCGGTGATGTCGACACCATCGATATGGATCGAACCGGCAGTCGGCTTGACCAGGCCGGTGCAAACACGCGCGAGGGTTGTCTTGCCCGCACCGTTCGAGCCCAGGAGCGCCACGACCGAGCGATCCTTGATTTCGAGCGAGACATCGAAGAGGGCACGAAACGGCCCGTAGCCTGCGGCGATATGACGGAGCTCGAACAGCGTACCCACGGCGGCAGACGTCGGGGCTGCCAGTGGCGAAGTCACGCGACCACCCCAGACCCCACCCGGCCGTCGGCACTGCTGGTCGTTACGGCGTCGGATGTTTCCAGAAAGCTCGGTGTCCGCCCATTAGGTCCCCTGGAAGCGAAACGTCGAATCACATCCAGTGAAAACCGTTTGAACAACTCGATGACCCCTTCGGGATGCCGGGCATAGGTGATCGCACCGAGACCGAACAGGACGGTTTGCCACTTCGGATCGGCGCCGAGCTCCTTGAGCAACTCCGGCAGCAACACCAACGCGAGGCCCGCCCCGATGGCGCCTTCGACCGAGCGCGAGCCCATCATGACCACTGCGACCACCCACACAAAACCCATGAAGTAGATGAAGTCGAGCGACGATCCCTGGCGGCTGTAGGTGGCCAAGAGGCCGCCACCAAGCCCCGCGATACCTGCCGACATCGCAAACGCCGTGACTTTGACGCGCCGCGGATTGATACCGATTGATTCCGACGCCACCTCGCTGCCGCGCATCGCCTCGAGATAACGTCCGGTCGTACCGCGACGGACGAAGACAACGAGCGTTGCGACCACGGCGAGCACCAGCGTGCTGAACACGAAGAACGTTCGCGCGTTGGCAAAGTCGAAAGGTCCGAGATCGGGGCGCTCGACAGGCAGCGGCGACACTCCGCCACCGACCCAGCCCATGGGCACCAACACGTTCTCGAACAAGAGGGCAAAGGCCAGCGTGCCGAGAGACAGATAGATCCCCCCGAGGCGAAGCGACGGAATCGCGAGCAGCCCACCGATGATTGCAGCGATGACGGCGCCCGCAACGATCGCTACGAGGACCGGCCAATCCTGTTCATGCGCAAGCTGTGTCGTGCCAAATGCCCCCATGCCCGCGAAAGCGCCCTGGGAGAGGGAAATCTGGCCCGCCATGCCGGTGATCACGGTGATGGACAAGAAGATGACGCTGTAGACCATTCCTTGCGTCATGACTCCGATCCAGTAGTTGTCGAACACCGTGAGCGTGAGAAGAAGCACCACGCCGATCGACGCTGCACCGAAAATTCGCGTCGCGACCGTGATGCTCTCGCTGCGGTCCAATGTCGCCGGGGCAGCCGGCGGCGGGTCGACGCCTGCGAGCGGGTCGCCCAATTCGCGCCCGAGACGCAACGACGGCATGAACACCAACATCAAGAAGAGTGCGAGGAACGGGAGTGCCGGCTGGAGGTTCCGGGCCAGAAGGCTGTCCTGTGGCAGATAGCCGCGAAGCATCTCCTGGACGATTCCAAGCAACAGCCCGCCCAGCAATGTCAGCGGAATGCTGCGCAGACGTCCGAATGCGGCTGCCGAGATCGCCGCGACCAGCACGATCGTGAAGCCGACGTAGTCAAGCTGGGCGAAGTAGGGAGCGATCAACACGCCGGCCAGGCCCGCACATGCGCTCGACAAAGCCCATGAGAATGCCGAAACGAGGTCCGAGCTCACGCCCGAAAGCTCACTCAGACGCGGACTCTCAACGACCGCTCGCATCTTGAGGCCAATGCTTGTCCAGCGGAACATCGCCGTCAGTCCGACAACGACGATCGAAGTACTGACGAGAATCGCCGCCTGGCGACCGTCGATCACATAGTCGCCCAACCGATACAACGTGTTGTCGTCGGTTGTCGCGTTGCCCCAAATGCCAAGGGTCCAGTCACTGGACCACAACCCCTTGACGCCGTAGGACTGGACCGGACCCAGCCAGATCATCACCATCTGGGGCACTGCAACCAACAAGCCGAGCGAAACCACGAGACGCACAACCGGCGGAGCGGTTCGAAGATGGCGGAACAGGAACACGTTGAGGAGGATGCCGAATGCCGGCGCGACGATCAGAATGGCGAAGACCGCGGCCGGGATGACCGGCCATTCATGACGGATCCGTACGTCGTAGAAGACGGCGGCCGACATGAACGCCTGAGCTCCGAAAGCGAGGTTGAAGACCCCAGCCGTTTTATACGTCAGAACGAGTCCGACCGCGACGAGCGAGAAGACGCAGCCGTAGGGGATACCAAGAACCACATAGTGGAGGAAATCGCTCATCCGTTACACCCCCTTGGTATCCCCGGGACCTGCCAGCTGACTACTCCGCCGCCAATATATCTACTTGTGCAGCGTCACCGTCGGCGTCGTGGCCGGGCTGCTATCCCAGCAGAGGAACGGCTTTCCGGGCTTCGACTTCCAATTCTTGAAGCTACCGTCCTTCTGGATTTGGACGATTGCGATGCAATCGAGCTTCTGCTTGGTGGTGTGGTTGATCGTCTCCGACCCGGGCAGAAGTCCCATGAACGTGTTATTCCTAAAGCTCGGCGCGTTCAGTGCCTTGATGACCGATGCCCGAGTGGGGTTCTTGCCTGCCATTCGCACACCTTCGACAAACGCATGGGCGTCGAGCCAGCCGACCATCGACATCTCATTCAGCGCGTATTTGCCCTTCGCCATCCAGGTCTTGAAGAGCGTCAAACCCTTCGGCGCCGGCTTGGTCTCGAATGGAGCAAACGCCAGGCGCACGAGCGCACCCTCGAAGAATTGGGCATTGACCTTCATGAACTCGTGGTCGTACGCATTTGGCGTCACCTGAACGGCCTTCAAAGACTGCTTCTTCATCTCTTTGCCAAGCGCCAATCCGGCGTTCTGATCCACGCAGTGGGTGATCAGCGTGACACCCGCGTCCTTCATCGCCTTGACCTCAGCAGAGAAGTCAACCTGTCCGAACGAGAGGCTCGTGTTCATGTACACGATCTCTGCGGTTGGGTACTTCTCAAATGCCGCCTTCTGCTGGTCGGCGCATTCACTCGAGTTTGCAACACCATAGGCCAATACGCCGAGCTTCTTCCTGCCTGTGAGTTTGACAACCATCGGATAGGACGTCGTGACGCAATCGAAGCAGCGCTGCCCACCAAAGCTATAGAGATTGGGCGGACCCGCCCATTCCTTGTTGATACCCCAACCAAAGCTGGGCACCTTGGCCTCAGCGAGAGCCTTGGCACCGGCGAACGAGAAAATTGTTGCGAGGGGAAGCGCAGCAAAGACCTTGTCCTGCTCGAGTAGCCCTTGCACCTCTTGCGCATTCGAGGCGATCTTGTCATCGCGACGAGCAACGAGCTTGAACTTGCGGCCGTTCACGCCACCTTTTGCGTTGACCATGTTGAAATACGCCTGGACACCGTCGAACGTCGAGTCGTACGGGCCGTTCAAAGGGTTCGTCACCGACGCAACCCCGCCCACGCGGATCTCGGTCTTCGTGATCCCCGGATCAGCTGCAACCCTGCCACCCGCAGTGCTGCGCGCACCGGCCGCCGAAACGCCGACACCGCTCCCAAACACTGTCGCTACCACGGCCAAAGCGAGAGCAGGCTTCAGTTTCCGAATATGCATACGGTTAGCTCCTTGGAAACACGGGGCAGGGCGTGCACGGCGTGCAGTCCAGACATGAAATGCCCTTACGCACGCCGTGGACACGCTCAATCAGTTTCTACCGATAGGAATGATGAACGACTGGGTGTGGTACTACGACAGCGAGATTTGCCTATCGATGGATCGTCGGCGTTGGAACTTTCGCCGGGTGGTTGTCCCAGCAGAGGAAGGGCTTGCCAGGCTTGGTCTTCCAAGGCTTGAACGAACCGTCAGCTTGGACTTGCAGAATCGCAACACAGTCAAGCTTTTGCTCTGTCGTGTGGTTGATGGTTTGGCTTCCTGGCTGGAGGCCCTGGAACCTGTCGTTCTCGACTTTCGGCGAGTTCAGCGCCGCGATGACTTTGGCTCGTGTCGGGTTCTTGCCAGCTGCGCGAAGCCCGGTGACGAAGGTGTGGGCGCTGAGCCAACCGACCATCGACATCTCGTTCTTGGCAAACTTGGCCTTGCCCATCCAGGTGTTGAACAGCTTCAATCCCGTCGGCGCTGGCTTGGTCTCAAATGGAGCGAAAGCAAGGCGAACGAGTGAACCGGTAAAGAAGCCTGCATTCGCCTTCATGAACTTGTGGTCATAGGCGTTTGGCATGTACTGAATAGCCTTGAGGTTCTGCTTCTTCATTTCTTTAGCGAGAGCCAACGCGGCATTTTGGTCCACACAGTGGTTGATCTGCGTGACGCCGGCGTCCTTCATGGCCTTGACCTCAGCGGAGAAATCGACCTGTCCGAAGGCGAGGCTCGTGTTCATGTACACGATCTTTGCGGTCGGGTACTTGTCATATCCCATTTTCTGCTGGTCGGCGCACTCACTGGAGTTCGCGACGCCGTAGGCCAAGATACCCAGCTTCTTGTTCCCAGTGAGGTGGGTCACCATGGGATAGGCAACATCGGCGCAATTGAAGCAACGCTGGCCGCCGTATCCATAGAAACCCGGCCCGTCTGACCATTCGTGGTTGATGTTCCAGCCGAACGTCGGGACATTCTGCTCCTTCAGGGTCTTCGCGCCGCTGAAAGCGAAAAGATCGTTGCGACCGGCACTACGGCAAAGACCTTGTCCTGCTCGAGCAGTCCCTGCACTTCTTGGGCGTTCGAGGCGATCCTGTCATCACGACGAGACACGAGCTTGATCTTGCGGCCGTTCACGCCACCTTTTGCGTTGACCATGTTGAAATACGCCTGGACACCGTCGAACGTCGAGGCATATGGGCCGTTCAAAGGGTTCGTCACCGATGCAACCCCACCCACCCGGATCTCTTTCTTCGTGATCCCCGGATCAGCAGCAACTCTGCCACCCGCGGTGCTCCGTGCGCCTGCGGCGGTAGCGCCCAGACCCGTCGTAACGACCGCGGACACCACTGCGACCGCGACCGTCGCCTTCCAGTTTCGAACGTGCATGTGCCAGTACCCCCAGGAACATCGTCAACGTGATTGCGGCTTCGGAGGGTAGCCGCACGACCGCCGGCAACCTCGAAACCAAGCACCGTCCTACCAAGCAAGAGTCGGGCTGCGGGGACTTGAACCCCGGACCTTCGGTCCCCCAGACCGACGCGCTAACCAAGCTGCGCCACAGCCCGTCAACAACCGGCAGATCGCCGGATGACGGGCCGCAGTGTAGACCTGGACTGCCGGGGAACACCGTCCCGGAACGAACCGCACCCAACGGTCATCGGTCGCAGCTCAAAACCGGTCCCAGACCCAATCGAACATCTGCACGAACCGCACACCCAGGTAGAGCACGACCCCACCGGCAAGGAGCTTCAAATGCCACGGGATCGGCGGCAGATCCTCTCCAGCCGTACCGTCCGCGGTGCGCGGACCCTCGGTGCGCGGACCCGCGCCACCCGGATCGACGTGGCGTCCACAGACCGGACATGTGCCATCGGCGAGAACCGTTGACGGCGAGAGGAATCGATCGCACGCTGCGCACCAGGGCACGAGTCAGTCCGTACGGCGCCGAACTCGGAGCTTGATCGGTGTGGGACCCAGGTCAAAGCCCTCGCGGATCTTCCGTTCGATGTACTTCAAGTAGGTCGGCGGCAACGGGTGGGTCACGAACAACGTGAACGTCGGTGGATCGGCCGCGCCCTGGGTGGCATAGAGGATCCGAGCGCGCTTGCGGCGCACGATCGGCATCGCGTGGGCGAGTTGCGCTTCCCTGATAACCCGGTTCAGAGCGGCTGTCGGGACTCGCCGGTGGTATGCAGCCTCGGATTCGCGCAGCGCCGGCATGATCCGCATCACGTTCTTGCCCGTGAGTGCCGAGATCTTCAAGACCGGTGCATACGACAAAAAGGACATGCGGTCGCCGATGTCGATCAAGACCTGTTTGCGCTGCTCGGCGTCGAGAAGTTCCCACTTGTTGAGCACGAGCACCAGCGCCGTCCCAGCGGCGTCGACCCGCTCTGCGAGGCGTTGATCCTGATGGGTGACTCCCTCCGTGGCGTCGATCACGAAGAGCGCGGCATCAGCGAGATCGATGGCCTGCAGCGCCCGAACCATCGAGAAGTACTCAGTGGATTCATCGATGCGACTCCGGCGACGAAGGCCGGCCGTGTCGATGAATCGGAGCGCGCCGTCAACGGACTCGACAATCGTGTCAATCGTGTCGCGTGTTGTTCCAGGAAGGTCATGCACGACGGAGCGCTCATCACCAACCATTCGGTTGAACAGCGTTGACTTCCCGACGTTCGGGCGACCGACGATCGCCACAGCGAATGGCTTCGGCAATCCGTCATCTTCCACCGCCGTCTCGGAACCGGTACCAGGCTCAGGCGGCAGCGCTGCGACCACCGCGTCGAGCAGATCCCCGCTCCCCCGGCCGTGGATCGCCGAGACCCCATGGGGCGGACCAAGCCCGAACCCGATAAACGCCCATTGGTCCGCTTCGCGGCGCTCGTCGTCCACCTTGTTCGCCACAACGATCACCGGCTTGCCGGATCGGCGCAGCACGTTGGCAACCTGGTCGTCCTCCTCGGTCACACCGACGGTGACATCTACCACCAGGAGAATGACGTCGGCCTCCTCCATGGCCCGCTCGGCCTGACGGGTCACCTTGCGCGTCAGCGACTCGACGCGGTTGTCCGTGGCATGCGGGTCCGGCGCGATCCAGCCGCCCGTGTCGACGACACGAAACGAACGACCGTTCCAGTCCGTCAGGAGTTCCTTTCGGTCCCGTGTGACCCCGGACTTCTCCTCGACGATGGCATCGCGTTTGCCCACAAACCGATTGACCAAGGTCGACTTCCCGACATTCGGACGTCCCACGATGGCAACGACCGGGATGCCCTTCGGCGCCACGAGGGAAGGACTCGGCAATGCTTCGGCCACGGCGTCCGGGCTCGGGAAATCCGCTTCGTCGATCATCGGCTCAACGCAGCAACGAGCGACGTGCCGTCGGTTGCCACGACCTCGACAGGACGAGCCAAGTCAGCGACGGTCAGCCCGTCGAGGAACTGGCCGTTGCTCAGCACGACGTCAGGCAGCAGATATCGCTCGCCACCGGGTTGGGCGGCAAGCGCAGCGCTCACATCGACGCCCGTCAACAGGCCTGTCACCGCAATGTTCCCTCCGAAGAACTGGTTCGCGATCGGGATGATTCGAACCGGCGTGCCGGCAACCTCACGCAACGTGGGTAGCAGCGGTTCGAGGACACGGGCGCCGAACTCTCCTGTCAGGACCGCAACAGGAACGGCCGCTCCGCGCGACTCGGCGCTGGCGTCGGTCGTACCGGGAACACGGGTACAACCCAACGCGACCGGCACCGGCGCCGACGCCGGGTTCGCATCGGAGCGAGTCTCCGAAGCACGCGGCGCGCGATAACCGTCACCGGGTGCTCCTTCGACCCATGCGAAAAAGCCGGAGCGGACGCCGGTCGCCTCGACTGCGAACCCCGCTGCGGCGCTGCGCACCTCGTGGCTGAACGTCTGGGCCATGCCAATCCCGTTCTCATGCTGGGGAAATCCGTCATAGGCGTCAACGGTCGGAAACGGGCGATTCGCCAACAGGTAGTACTCGTCGGATGCGTAGACAAGTCGCCGACCGAGCGCCCGCAGGAAACGATCCTGCCACCGGTCGACAAGATCGAGCACTGCACACGCCTCTGCTTCGGAATGCGAACGCATGTCCTGCTCACGACTGTGCGCGCTCACGCCGAGCGGCACGACGCCGAGCGTGGCAATGCGATCGAAGCGATCGAGGATCCCGAGCAGCGTGTCGTCGAGCGCATCACCGTCGTTGATCCCGGGGCACACCACGACCTGTCCGTGCACCTCGATATCGGCGTCGAGGATGGCGCTCAACCAACGCAGGCTGGTCGCACCTCGACGATTGCGCAGCAAGGTTGCTCGAAGATCGGGATCGGTCGCGTGAATACTCACATAGAGCGGGCTGAGATGTTCGCCAATAACCCGTTCGAGATCGGCCTCGGTGAAACGAGTCAATGTCGTGAAGTTCCCGTACAGAAAAGACAAGCGGTAGTCGTCGTCTTTGAGCGAAAGACTTCGCCGCATTCCCTTTGGCAACTGGTAAATGAAGCAGAACGGGCAGTGGTTGTCACACGTGCGCACCCGATCGAAGACGGCGCTGTCGAGCGCCAGCCCGAGGGGCTCTCCAGGGTTCTTGTCCACCACCACAAGGTGCTCTAAGCCACCGCGGCGCAGGTCCAGCTCCACATGAGGTTCGTCGACCTGAACCTGGTACCGGATGACGTCACGCAGGTCCTCACCATTGACAAAAAGGATCTCGTCGCCCGCCAGCACTCCCGCAGCTTCCGCCGGCGACGCCGGCGCGACAGACACAACGCGCGCTGGAGCCATACGCCCAGTCTAGAGGCGTTCAGGCGGCTTCCCCCCGTCGGAGGGTGTTCGCTACCCTCATGGGCATGCCCGTTGAACAGGTACTCCTTGCCGAACCACGGGGCTTCTGCGCAGGCGTCGAGATGGCCATCAAGGCATTGGTCTGGATGGTCAGAATCTTCGACGAGCCCGTCTACTGCTATCACGAGATCGTGCACAACCAACTCGTCGTCGAGCGATTCAAGAGCCTCGGGGTCGTCTTTGTGGACGATTTGAGTGAAGTCCCACCAGGAGCACCGCTCATGCTCTCCGCCCACGGCTCGGCCCCCGAGATCGTCGCCGAGGCCAAGGCCAGCAATCGCTTCGTCGTCAATGCCGTATGCCCGCTCGTGACCAAGGTGCACCACGAGGCGAAGGTTCGAGCCGCAAAGGGATACACGATCCTCTATGTCGGTCATGCCGGACACGACGAGGCCGTTGGCACCTTGGCCGTCGCACCGGAGTCGATGCGACTCCTCGAACAGGTCGATGATCTCGATCGCATGGCCTCGACCGTCACCGATCCGCACAAGGTCGCACTCCTGGCGCAGACCACGCTGTCAGTGGATTCGTGGCGGGGAATCATGGATCAGGCGCGGAGCCGCTTCCCTGAACTGTGGACGGCCACCCGCAACGACTTGTGTTTCGCAACCACCAATCGCCAAGCCGCGTTGCGAAGCATCGCGACACGGGCCGATGCGGTGATCGTGATCGGCAGCGCCAACTCCTCCAACACCATCGCGCTGACGACGGTCGCACGTGCGGCCGGCTGCGCGGTCGTGACCCGGATCGATGGTCCCGACGAACTCGATCTCGCCACGTTGCACAATGCACGGGTCGTGGGTGTTACCGCCGGGGCAAGCGCCCCCGAAGATCTCGTCCAAGCGGTGATCGCACGCCTCGCCCCACGGAACGGCGTCGAAACCGTACACATCACCGACGAAGACGAGTACTTTCCGCCGCCGCGCGAGCTTCGTGAACTGCTTCCCGCGTTGGACCGGCTTGCCGGATTTATGATGGGAACTGCAAGTACCTCCTCGAAGGCTCCGTCAACACTTCTCGATGATCGCTTGGCGGACGCGTCAGATGTCCTCTCGACAATGACCCGTTAGCCATCGAGCACGACCTGTTGAGAGCCTCGAACCTGAGCGCCTTCAGCGGTGCGCGGTGCGCAACACGCCGGCCTCGTCAAACGCCTGCTGCAACGCCACATGGAGCCGCCCAGTCAGGGCAGTAATGTCGCCCCTTTTCGCGGCGCGCCCTGAGGGTCCAGATCCTCCCGGATCGATCGGTGTTCCGATCACGATGGCGACACGTTCGAACTTGGGAAGGACCCTCCCCTTCGCAAGAATCGCTTCGCTTCCGGCGATCCCCACGGGCACAATCGGCACCCCCGCCCGAAGTGCCATCCACGCGGCGCCGTCGTACAGCTCCTTGATCGTTGGTCCCGAATGCCGAGTCCCCTCTGCGAAGATCGCAACGGGCTCTCCATCGGCAAGCGCTGCCACACATGCCTTGAGTGCCGTGCTGTCGGCCTCGCCGCGTTGTACCGGGATCCCGCCCAGCGTCCGGAACACCTTCGAGAGCAGCACGTTGGCGAAGAGTTCACGCTTCGCAAGGAAACGTACACGCCTTCGCGTCACGAACGCGGCGAACGGAATATCCAGAAGGCTCCGGTGTGAGGCAACGATGAGGTAAGCGCCCTCGGGTGGAACATTGTCGGTGCCCATGATCCGAATACGGAACAACACCCGGAACACGGCGTAGACGATCACGCGAACGAACCGGTAGAGCCTCACGGGCCGTCCCGAGGAGGCACACGTGCGAGGATCTCTGCGACGACTTCGTCGATACCAAGCGCTGTCGTGTCGAGCACGAGGGCGTCCTCCGCAGCACGGAGTGGTGACGACGCACGCTGGCTATCGAGTACGTCACGCCGGTCCAAGGACGCTTGAACGGCGTCGACGTCGATCGCACGCTGTGCCGCCGACTCGTCTCGCTGACGACGCCGAGCCCGTTCTTCGACACTGGCAGTCAGGAACACCTTGACGTCCGCGTCAGGACACACGACTGTACCGATGTCGCGACCTTCGACAACTCCCCCACCATGGGCACGCAACCAGTCGCGCTGCTGCGCCACCAACGTCGAGCGAACTGCCGGATGCGCGGCGATAATCGACACGGTCGCAGTGACCTCGGGAGAGCGAATCTCGCTCGTGACGTCCTCACCATCGAGCAGCACCCGCGCCGCCGCCTGGACCTCGACCCGCCGAGCAATCGCTGCAGCAGCGTGTGCGTCCGCTGGCTCGATCCCTGCGCGCATCACAGCCAGTGTTACGGCGCGGTACATCGCTCCGGTGTCGAGAACGGCGAGGCCAACCGCGTCGGCGACGCGGCGCCCGACCGTCGACTTACCCGAACCCGATGGTCCGTCAATGGCGATGACGACGGACCTCACGGGTCTGGCGTACCCGTCGTGCCCGTGCTCCGCAAGAGTGTCGAAAAATCCGTGAGGAACTCCGGGTACGAACTCGTGACTGCCCGCCAGCCGCGCACCGTCGAAGAGCCGGCGAGGGCATGGGCAGCGACAGCTCCTGCCATGGCGATGCGGTGATCTCCGTGGCTCTTGAACAGTCCTGCGCGCGGCTGGCCACCTTCGATGTCAAGACCATCAGGCAACGTTTTCACCGCAACGCCCATCTGCGTGAGCTCCTGGGCAATCGTTCCGATGCGATCGCTCTCCTTATGACGCAATTCGGCCGCATCGCGAATCTCGGTGCGACCGTGCGCAAAGGCCGCGGCGACTGCAAGCACGGGAATCTCGTCGATCACATTCGGGATCTCCGCTCCGGAAATGACCGTACCTTGCAATGTCGATGCCTCCACGACCAGATCACCGACGGGCTCACCGAGGACATCGCCGGTTGGTTCGATCGTGATCCTGGCACCCATGCGCTGTAACACGGTCACGAACCCGATGCGCGTCGGATTGAGTGAAACCCCACGCAGGCGAATACTCGAACCGGGCGTGATACATGCAGCGACCACGAAGAACGCAGCAGAAGACGGGTCCCCCGGGACCACGAATTCGAACGGCATCGGTAGCACCGGCGTGAACCCGCAAGGTCCGCTCATCGACGCGCACAACCGGTGCGCCGAGCGCTACCAACATCCGCACCGTATGGTCACGACTCACGCCGGGCTCCACGATGAGCGTTTCACCGTTGGCTTGGAGGCCTGCGAGCACCAACGCCGAACTGACCTGTGCGCTGGCAACCGGTAGCTCGTGACGACATCCCGTCAATGCGGCACCTTGTATCGCCAAGGGAGCAAGCGCACCGCCGTTGCGGCCGGTGATTTTGGCTCCCATTGCTCGGAGCGGCTCAACGACGCGCATCATGGGACGCCGCAGCAGGGAGTCGTCGCCGGTCAGGACTGCGTGGAGCGGCCTACCAGCAGAGCAGCCCGGCAACGAGTCGCATCGTCGTCCCCGAATTCCCGCAGTCGAGGACAACCTCGGGCTCACGCAATCCTTCGAATCCCGCTCCCGCGACGACCACGCCCCCATCGGCGCGCACTCGGATGCGAACACCGAGCGCGGCGAGCACTGCACGCGTACAGGCAACATCTGCGCCGCCGGCAAGGTGCGCGATCGAACTTGTGCCCGTTGCAATGGCCGCAAAGATCAGTGCGCGGTGCGACATCGACTTGTCGCCCGGTACCGCCAACGTGCCCAGAAGCGGTTCCGCCCCGCCGAGCACAAGCTCCCCCGGTGTGCTCACGACAGTGAACTCCGCGCAACGTGATAGCCAAGCGCACGCAGTCCTGCCTCGAATGCGGCGGCACCCGCCTCCGGGACGACCAGCGACATCAGGCCGGCGCGACCTTCGACAGAGTGCGTGATCTCGATGTCGGCGATGTTCACATCGAGTTGCCCCGCAAGCGTCGTGACCTCACCGATGACGCCGGAACGGTCGGGAACGGGGAGACGCAGCTCGACCAATGCCTCGTCCACCGGTCGACCCCCTGGAAGGCTGCGTCGTGCAGCGCGTGCGCGCTCCAGCACGGCGAGCAACCCTGCACGATCGCTGCCCTCGACCAACGATCGCACCCCACGCAACGCTGCGATATAACGATCCAGCGTCGCGACGATTGCGTCGCGGTTGGTCTCACAAATATCAGGCCAAATGGCGGTATGACCACCCGCAATTCGCGTCATGTCGCGAAATCCACCGGCCGCCAGACGGAGCAGCGTGGCATGTTCCTCACCGGTTTCGGCTGCAAGATCCATCAGCACCGAGGCGGCGAGCTGCGGCACATGGCTCACGACCGCCACCAGATCGTCGTGACGTGCCGGAGGAACAGCCACAGCGTCGGCTCCGAGCTCGACGACAGTGCTTCGCACTGTCGTGAACGCATCGGCATCGGTAATAGCCGTCGGCGTCAGAACCCAGGTTGATCCGACGAAAAGGTCAGCATTCGCGCCGTCAAGTCCGTCAAGTTCCGAACCTGCCATCGGGTGTCCACCGACAAAGCGCATAGCCGTCGATGGGCGCGCCGCGGTGACGGTCTTGACGATCTCAGCCTTGACCGAACCGACATCGCTCACGGCGAGTGCACCCGCGTCCAGAGCTGCTACGACAAGATCTGCAACCGACGACACGGGCACCGCAACCATCACCAGATCCGCACGCCCCGCGGCATCCTCGATCGAGAGAAGCTCCGAGACCGCACCCAGCTCGAGCGCCAGCGCCGCGCGTTGAGGATCTCGCTCCACACCGACAACCTCGTGGCCGGCGCGCCGCAAGCGCAAGACCGATGGAACCGCCGATCAGTCCCGTTCCGACAATCGCGATGCGCTTCACTCGGGCAGGTCGTCGCGCAGCGCTCGCGCGTCCTCGAGGTAGACGTGGTGCAACTCCGAGCGTTGACGGTCCGTGTAGCAGTGCATCATCACCCGCACACAACGCGCCATGCCGTGGTCGATGCCGAGTTCACGCGCACAGAGCAAGGGCACGTCTCCCAATCCGACCGCACGGGCGGCAGCGGCCGGGAACTCTGCCGTGAGATCATCGGTCGCCGTAAAGATCACACTGACGATGTCATCGTGTTGCAGGGCGTTCCGCGCCAACATCTCGGTCACCAAACGCTGGGTCTGGCGCTCGATCTCGGTCTTCGAATTCTCCGCGCAGGTGATGGCACCTCGCAACGCCGCAATTCTCACGGGGCGCAACGTTACTCCGAGGGGGCCGACGAGCCGTCAGCCTCATCACCCGCCCTGTCCCCCAGAGCATCGAATGGGCCCTCGCTGGCGGCACGTTGGCTGATCTCGTACAGCGAACGCACTTCCGCAGCGGTCAAGGAACGCCAGGTGCCGGGCTCGAGCCTTCGATCGGCGATCGGTCCGATGCGGGTGCGGACGAGTCGGCGGACCGGATGACCGATTGCCTCGCACATGCGGCGCACCTGACGGTTTCTGCCCTCATGGAGAACAATCTCCAACGCCGTGACATGTCCCGCGGTCGTAACGATGTGCGCCCGTGCCGGTGCGGTCATTCCGTCGTCGAGAGCGACGCCTTCGCGGAGCATCCGAAGCGCCTCGCGGCTCGGCCTGCCCTCGACCTCCGCGAGGTACTCCTTCTCGACACCATGGCTCGGATGCATGAGTCGATTGGCCAACTCGCCGTCGTTGGTGAGCAACAACAGCCCCTCGGTCCCAAGATCGAGCCGGCCCACGGGAAAGACTCGCGGCTCGCTCGGGACCATGTCGACGACGGTGACGCGCCCCTGCGGGTCATGCGCCGTGCTGACCGTTTGGACCGGTTTATTCAACAGGTAGTACACGAGCGCGGTGTCGACGATCGCGACGACGCCGTCCACCAGGATCCGTGACCGTTCCGGCTCGACGCGCCGACCGAGTTGGGCGACTTCGCCGTCGACGGTGATCCGACCCTGCGCGATGAGATCCTCACAGACACGGCGCGATCCAAAACCCGCGCGTGCCAGGACCTTCTGCAGGCGCTCACCACCGGGCAACTCTGTGGGACCGCTCTCGATACTCACGCGCTCCGAGTGGTATCGCTGGTGGGATCGGTACGCGGGTCGGTCGTCACGCGTAAACCTTGTTCGAGCATCTCGACGATGTTCGCATCCGGCACGAAGTCCGCTAACGGCGGCAGATTCTGCAGTGAATCAAGCCCCATCCGTTCCAGAAACGCAACCGACGTTCCATACAGCACGGCATTGCCCGGACCTGGGTCGCGACCCACCTCTTCGACATAACCGTGATCGACGAGTGTGTTCATCGTCGAATCCACCGATACACCCCGGATCGAGGAGATTTGATTCCGCGAGATCGGCTGCTTGTACGCGACGATCGCCAGCGTCTCCAACGCAGCAGGCGACAGCCGCGCGTGCTGGGCCTCGACCACAAAGCGCTCGACGTAGGGCGCCATCTCCGGACGCGTCTGGTAACGGAACCCGCCCGCAACACGAGCCAGCACGAAACCCCGCCCATCTCGGTCATACTCGGCCATCAACTCCGACCCGAGCGCCTCGACCGTCGTGACGGGCATCTCCAGCAGCTGCGCCAGAACGTTCGGCGCCACCGGCTCGATTGCGGCCATCAGCACAGCCTCAATCGCACGCTTGGCGTGGAGTTGGTGTTCGCGTTCGTCAGACATCGAGCCGCTCGGCCACCGTGGGCGCCTGCAACGCGACGCGCGGGCTGTCATCCCAGTCGTCGAGACTCTCGGCGTCAACGCCGGCGACGCCACTCTCACCGGCATCGACGCGTCTGGCACTGAGCTCGCCGAAATTCGTGGCCTGGTCCAGATCGACGATGCCCTGCTTGTACAGCTCGAGCAGCGCCAGGAACCGAACGATGATCTCGAGTCGGTCGTCGAGACCGGCAACCAGATCACGGAAGCTCATCCACCCCCGCTGCGGCAACACCACCAGCACCGAATCCACCGCATCGCGGACGGATGCCCGGATCGGCGCGACGTGGTCCAATCGGACCGTCGTCTCGATCGCCGCCCTCGGCGTGAAAGCACGGATCGCGGCGCGCAACAGCCGCTCTGGCGTGATCGACGCGAGCGGGTCTGGCTGCAATGACCGGAATGGCTCCTCGGGGCCGGCCCGTCGTGGAATCGAGCGGCTCGCGAGACGACCCATTCGTTGGAGTTCCTCGGCGGCGTCCTTGAAGGTCTTGCATTCGAGCAAACGCGACAGGAGAAGGTCGCGTTCCTCGAACCGAAGGAGGTCCTCGTCGAGTTCGCCGTCCTCGATTCCGGGCAGCAAACGCCGTGCCTTCAGTTCGACGAGCGTCGCGGCTATCAGGAGGAACTCGGTCGCGACCTCGAGGTCGAGGCCGTCCATTCGCTCGACCTCGGTCAGGAATACCTCGACCAGGGTCACCAGCGAGACCTCCCAGAGATCAACCTGCTGCTGCAGAATGAGCTGCACCAGGAGGTCGAAGGGACCCTCGTAGACGTCGGTACGGACCTCGTAGGTCATCCCCGCAAGCGTACCGGAGGTTTGCGCGACCCCAGCGAATTTCCCGCACTTGGGCCGTCGAGGCGCTTGGCTAGCCTCGGGACCATGAAACAGCGGGTCTTTTCAGGGATACAACCCACCGGCGACATGCATCTCGGAAACTACCTGGGCGCCGTACGTCATTGGGTCGCCGATCAGGAGGTCGACGACGCGATCTTCTGCGTCGTCGACCTCCACGCCATGACCATGCCCTACGACGCGAGCGAGCTGGCGGCACGGACCCGACGCACAGCGATGCTGCTCCTGGCGGCGGGCCTGGATCCGTCCCGTTGCCTGTTGTTCGCGCAGAGCCAGGTACGTGCCCACACCGAGCTGTTGTGGATTCTCAGCACCGTCGCATCCTTTGGCGAACTGCGAAGAATGACGCAATTCAAGGACAAGTCCGAAGGGCAGGAGTCCGTGAGTGTCGGGCTGTTTACCTATCCAGTCCTCATGGCTGCCGACATCCTCGCCTACGACACCGTTCGCGTCCCGGTCGGAGACGACCAACGTCAGCACCTCGAGCTGGCCCGCGATCTTGCCATCCGGTTCAACGCGCGCTTTGGCGACACGCTCGTCGTACCGACGGCGTCCTACGGCGAGGTGGGCGCCCGCGTCATGGATCTGCAGAACCCGACGGCGAAGATGTCCAAGTCAGCCGATTCGCCACTCGGTACCGTCGCCATCCTTGACGAGCCGAAGGTCATCCTCAAGAAGTTCAAGTCTGCGGTGACCGACTCCGATTCCGACGTGCGTTATGACCGTCTGGCCAAACCCGGTGTCTCGAACCTGCTCGAGATCTTTGCCACGGTGGCCGAGCGTTCGATCGACGACCTTGTCACCGAATACGGCTCATCCGGTTATGGAACGCTCAAAGCAGCGGTGGCAGAAGCCGTCACCGAATTCCTCCGCCCGGTTCAGCAGCGATACGCGACGATCGCCGCCGACCCCGGCGAGGTCGACCGACAGCTGGCATCGGGCGCACAACGCGCCGCCTCCATCGCCGATCCGATCATGGCACGAGTTCGCGTCTGCGGTTGGACTCGCTCCCAGCCCGTAGCCCGTTTGATCATGTCAATGTCTGATCGGCGATGGAGGTGGGCGTCAGTCGTTGTCTGCCGCGTCGAGAGCAGCAATGACAGCCTCGGGAATGCCCGTCGATTCCCACGCAGCCTGATGGTGATGCGCGCCGGCCCATTCCACGACAGGGCCGCGCGCGCCCACCACTCGAAGGCGGTCCGCACCCAACTCGTCGTGACGCAGATACAGGGCGAACCTCCGCGCGATGCCCCGACGAGTGGACCATGCGCAGACGCGTGTACGACCGAATACAAATCCGACACATGTGGCAAAGACACGTCCGAATGGACCCAACGCGCAGTCCACTTTGCCCACGTCGTGCAGCAACGCTGTTGCCGGCCACACCGAATCCGCCTCGTACGGTGAACCGGCAAGGCGCGCCACGACATCACGTGCCACCGCGATCGAGTGACGCTGATCCTCGTGACGCATCTGCTTGAACTCTTCGAACTCCCCGGCTTCGAGGACGGTCGAAACCCATCCAACGTCGTCGGTCGATGGTCGCGCGGGCGAGAGCGACCCAATGAATCGGCGTGCGAGATGACCGATGCTCATAAGAAGAATGAACTTGTACAAGCGCAGCTCAAATGGATCGAAGATGCGGCCGAAGAAGTTGGTCCAGAACAGCAACCCGAACAGCACCAGGAACCCATACGGCCGGTACTGGTACCACCGCGGGAGCCACGTTGTCGGCATGATCCGTTCGATCAGCGACGAGCCGTCCAGTGGCGGGATCGGCAACATATTGAACACGGCCAGCAAGAGGTTGACGACAGCGAATGTCAGGAGAATCTGCAACGGCAACGCCAACAGCGAGGGCTCCAGGTAGCCGAAGGCGTCGGTGGGTAATTGGCTCGGCACCATCGAGCGAGCAAAGAGCGCGGCGAACGTCATCAAGATGAGGTTCGATGCCGGCCCGGCCAAACCTACCCACAGCATCTGTTCGCGCGGCCGGCGCATCTTGGTGGGATTCACGGGAACCGGCTTGGCGTAACCGAATGCCGAACCGGTACTCAGGAGCATCATTGCCGGCAGGATGATCGACCCGAATGGATCGATATGGCGGACCGGATTGAGCGTCAATCGCCCGGATCGTTTGGCGGTGTCATCGCCGCAGAACAGAGCCGACGACGCCGTGGCTGATTTCATGCAGGATGATCGCGACAATAAGGCATCCGAAGAAGACGACCTTGTCTTGGACATCCGAACTCAAGGTCGCGCGATCATGTCCTGCACGTCACCGCCGTTTGGGGGCGCACGTGATGCAGTAACGCGCGGCCGGCATGGCTTCGAGCCGTGGAGCCGCAATGGCCTCGCCGCAGGTCTCGCACGTTCCGAAGGTCCCGTTGTCGAACTTTCCGAGAGCGATCTCCACATCGGCCAACGTCTCGAGCAGGGTATTGGTCAGGGTTTCGACCTCGCTACGTTCGGCCGTTACCTGACCCGTATCCGCAAAACCCTCGTCGAATGCCAGCTCTCCCGGCCCGCGCACAGCGCCCGTGCTCCGCACCTGCTGACGCAAACGTGTTTGCTCCTCGGCGAGTTGACGACGGAGATCGCTGAATCGGACGTCAGACATGGACCGCAGTCTACCGGTCTTCACCGGACATGGCGCCCGGCAAGGCGGGCACGTGGATGTGCCGAGTCGTAGACGGCTTTGAGGCGTTCGGGAGACACCTTGGTGTACACCTGCGTGGTCGAAAGACTGGCATGGCCAAGAAGTTCCTGGACGATTCGGATATCGGCGCCGTGGTCGAGGAGATGCGTGGCGAACGAGTGTCGAAAAACGTGCGGTGACAGCCGGCTCTCGAGCCCGACCCTCTTCCCGGCACGCCCGACGATTTTCCAGCAACTCTGGCGCGTGAGGCGCCCGCCACGCGCGTTGAGGAACACCGCGTCGTCATCGGCGCGACCCGTCGCCCGCGGCCGGACCAGCGCTGGGCGGCCCTTGTCGAAATAGACCTCCAACACCGCTCGTGCGGTACGGCCAACCGGAACGATGCGTTCCTTGTCACCCTTGCCAAGAACCCGAACCAGCCCGTCGACCATATCGAGATCGCGCCGGTCAAGACCGACGAGCTCGCTGATCCGAATCCCGGTCGCGTAGAGCAACTCGAGGATCGCGCGATCGCGCAACGCGCGTGGCTCGTCACCGGCGACAGCACCCAGCAGGGCAAGGATCTCTGCTTCGGTCAAGGCCTTCGGGATTCCTTGTGGGACGCGAGGTGCTCCGATGGCATCACTGGGATCGGACTCGACGATCCCCTCCTCGATACAGAATCGGTGAAACGATCGGACGGACACGATCCTGCGTGCGATCGTCGACGGAGCGAACACTGGTTTACCTTCATGGCGCTCTTCGCGTAGCGAATCGACATACGCGGCGACGACCGCTTCGGTGACCGCTCGCGGGTCATCGATTCCGCGGTTTCGCAAGAACGCCGTATACCGAACCAGATCACGCCTGTACGCACTGAGCGTCGCCGCCGCAAGCCCACGCTCGACTGAGAGCCACACCTCGTGCTCTGCGACCAGGCGAGCAAGCGTGTCCTGAGGGCTCAGGGAGTACCTTCGAGCACGTCAATCGGCAGCCGCGGCGCTCTTCCGTCGGCACGGTCCTTCGCCGCCGCGACAAACGCTGCGAACAACGGATGCGGACGGTCGGGTCGACTCTTGAACTCCGGGTGCGCCTGAGTGGCGACGTAGAAAGGATGCACGGATTTCGGCAGCTCGACGAACTCGACGAGTCGATCATCGGGCGACGTGCCCGAACACACCAAACCTGCTTCGACCAGGCGAGCCCGATATCGATTACTGACCTCGTATCGATGACGGTGTCGCTCGTAGATCACTTCCTTGCCGTAGGCGGCACGGACGACACTTCCCTCAGCGAGCTTCGCAGGATACGCACCGAGACGCATCGTGCCGCCCTTGTCGACGATGTCACGTTGCTCATCCATCAGGTCGATGACACGGTGCGGAGAATGCGGGTCGAACTCACCGGAATTGGCGCCGGCCAACCCGCACACGTCGCGCGCGTACTCGATCACCGCGCACTGCATTCCGAGGCACAACCCGAGATACGGAATCCCCCGCGTCCGCGCATAGCCCGCCGATGCAATCTTGCCCTCGATCCCCCGGATGCCAAAGCCACCTGGGACCACAATGCCGTCGAGACCACGAAGGCGCCCTTCGGCAAGCAATCCCTCGGCATCGTCGGAGGCAATCCACTCGATGACGACCTTTGCGCCGCACGCGTATCCGCCGTGACGCATGGCTTCCGCCACCGAAAGGTACGCGTCGGGCAGGTTCACATACTTGCCGACGAGCCCGATGCGCACCTCCTGTGTCGCAACGGCAACGCGCCGTACCAATGCCCGCCAGTCGCCAAGATCCGGCTCGACCTCGTCGAGACGCAGGACTTTGCAGATGTAGTCGTCGAGACCTTCGTCGTGGAGCACAAGCGGAATCTCATAGAGGCTTTCGGCGTCGATCGCACTGACGATTCCATCGTTCGGGACGTCACAAAGTTCGGAGATCTTCTCCTTGAGCCTGGTCGGAATCGGCCTATCCGACCGACACACGATTGCATCGGGCTGGATGCCACGGCTGCGGAGCTCGGTCACCGAGTGTTGGGTGGGTTTGGTTTTCTGCTCACCGGACGGACCAATGAATGGAACCAGCGTGACGTGCACGTAGAACACGTTCTGCCGACCGACGTCCTTACGGAACTGCCGGATCGCCTCAAGAAACGGAAGGATCTCGATGTCACCAACGGTGCCACCGACTTCGGTGATGACCACGTCGACATCTTCTGCGGCAAGACGCAGAATGCGGTCCTTGATCTCATTGGTGATGTGTGGAATGACCTGAACCGTTTGACCGAGGTATGCGCCGCGGCGTTCCTTCGCCAGCACCGCCTGATAGATCGATCCTGTCGTGGCATTCGAATCTCGATGGAGTGGAACGTCAACAAAACGCTCGTAATGTCCAAGGTCGAGGTCGGTCTCACCGCCGTCGTCGGTGACGAACACCTCCCCGTGCTGGAACGGGTTCATCGTTCCCGGATCGACGTTGATGTACGGGTCGAGCTTCTGCAACGTGACGCGCAATCCCCGACACTTCAGCAGACGTCCGAGGGATGCGGCTGTGAGTCCCTTCCCGAGACTCGAAGCCACACCTCCGGTCACGAAAATGTGCTTCGCCACACCCGTCTCCTCCACCGTTTCACGTGTGCGCCCGCGCAAGACGGGCGATCAAGGCTCTCGGGGACCTCACGGTACCATGCCGCACCTGCCACACCCGCGACCGGAAGAGACGAGCCATTACGCAACGACCCCCTGCCGAGCCCGCACCGGGACGCATGCTTCGGAGGTTCCGCACGCGCCATGACCTCCTCGCGCTCGCGCTCCTCGCGTTGGCCGTCCGCATACCCGCCCTGTTCGCTTCGACCCATCTGGGCTTTGACGACGGCGTCTACGGCGCCTCGATTGCAGCGATGCGGGACGGCGAGGCGCCATTTCGTGACGTCTTCTCGAGCCAGGGGCCGGTGTTTCTACCGGTCGTCTTCCTTTTCGATTTCCTCGGCGGCCACACGATCGACGCCCCCCGGCTCGCAGCAGTGGCCTCGGGCATCGCCATCACGCTCATGGTCTATTGCATCGGACGCGAGCTTGTCGGCCGATCAGGCGCTCGCCTTGCGGCCGCCTGACCGCTACAAGCGGCTCCGTGATGTGGGTCACGGGACCGCTGACCTCCGACGGACCAGCCGAGGCCTTCGGTACTGCGACGATCGTGGCGGCACTGTGGTATCGATCGGCACCATCGTGGAGGAGGTCCCTGGTCGTCGGCGCTCTCGCCGGAGCCGCCATCGGAACCAAGAGTCTGCTCGCAGGACCGTCGATACTCGCTGCGTGGCTCATCGTCCTGGGTGTTCGTCGTTTCCGCCATGTCGTCGCTGTTCCGTTCCTTGCGCTGGGTGTTGTGATCGCCGCAGCCGTGCCATGGGGCCTGAGCGCCGTGTACGACCAGTCGGTCCTGTACCACCTCGACAAGACCGGCCAACGTGACCCGGGCGCGAATCTCCGAAAGGTCATCTCAACCCTCACAGATCGCGATATACCGCTGTTACTGATCGCGGCCGTTGCGCATCGGTTCCGCATTGTTCACGTGGCTGATATCCAAGCGCGGAAGCTCGCCACGCGTTGTCACATCCACGAAGGCACGACCCGCCGATCAATGGGTCATCATCACGTGGTTCGCTGTCGCCTTCAGCGTCGTACTCTGGCAGGATCCGATGTGGCGCAATCACATCGCACACGTCGTCGCTCCGTCAGCGCTCCTCGTCGCCTTGTTCGTCGCGGCGAACGAACACATCCTGGCGTGTCGTCGCCGCGACCGCTCTCGATCGCAACCCCGCTCTGGGCGGTGCGCCTTGACGGGCTCCTCCGCCCGCCGATCGAACCTCACGGGTGGCATTCGTGACCTTCACACTGCGGAACCTGCCGTCGGATGCACAGGTGCTCAGCGATGAACCGGGCTTGGCGTATCGAGCCGGGCGTGACATTCCTGGCTGGTTCGTCGACGCGTCGCGCCTGCGGATCGAAGCACCATCGGTGAACCAGATCACGCCGAAACAGATTGCCGAGACCGCACGTTCCAGGCAGGTCTGCGCCGTTGTCGTCTGGTCCGACCGTTGGAGCGGACAGCGGCAGTTCCTTGCCGACCAGCCGCGATCGTTCGTCCAGAAGTACCGGGCGTTCGAACAACTGCCGAGCTCTGCTGGCCGATGCAGGATATTCAGTGCAACGGCGTTACGACATCGAACATGTGGTGTACGTCAAACGCGATTGCGACCCCACCGGTCAACCCAGCGCAGCGGCGCAACGGCCTGTATCACCCGACTGAAGGACGCCACCTCCGAAACGAGATTCAGCCCGAGCAGGACCAGCATCACGGCGAGTCGTGAACTCGATCCCAAGCCGAGGACCGCGGTGAGGCCAAGCGCCCCACCGAGCACGTTGGCTCCCGTGTCACCCAACATGAGCCGCTCGTGGAGATCGTCGAGCAGCAGACCGAGCCCTGCTCCGACGACCGGAGCGATGGCCACGCCGGCCGAGCTCGTCCCGCACGCGACGGCAAGCGGGACATAGGCAAGGACCGACACTTTGATTGTCCGGCCCGGAGCGCGATCGAACAGATTCCCGAGATTCGCGGCAAGTGCAATGAGCACAGCGTCGATCACCAAACGCCGTCCCGAGGAGAAGCCGGGCGCAGCGACCAATACGACCGCGATGGCGAACCCGCCGAAAAGCTTGACCGCACCCGTTGTCACGCGCCCGGCCGCCAATGCGCGTAGGTGCCCACGAAATCCGCGATCGCTTCCGTCAGCAACGAGATCGTCGATGAGGCCGAGCAGGCAGTATCCCAGCGCGGAAAAGAGCATGAACAGGCGTTCATCGGTCAGCCCTGTCGCGTCACCGAAGCCAAGGCCGCCGAAGAGTGCTCGACCTGCCTCGACCATGAGGAGCGCCAGCACGATGAAAATGCCCGCTGCTGTAGGGAGCGAGTTACCCCGATAGTTGTTGCGCTGCAATGCCGGCGCCGAGAGCAGGTCACGCCCCGCTACCCGGAGGAACCGTACAGCGAGGAATCCCAGCAACAACGCCACCGCCACGCTCATCGGTCAACCCATTCGCGCAGCGAGATACACCACTGCTGCATCGAAGACGAGCAGCATCATGCCGGGAATGGCGATGCCGGAGTCGTTGAGTACGAATCCGAGAACCGCCAGTACCGAAAAAGCGACGGTGACACTCGGCAGCGACGCGAAGCGGACGCGCATGTGTGCAACACGCTCGGGTCGCTTACGAACGAAATAGACGCAAAGCCCGATGACAAGCGGAATGAGCACCATCCACAGCGAACTGCCCAACACGTCGAGGTTCATCTGTGCCTTGCGACGGATGACGGTGCTGAATCCACTCCAACCTTGATCTTGCACTTTCGAGAAGAACCGCCCGACGTGGGTCTGCGAATCCCGTGGGCGTAGGTAATCGAGAAAGCCGAAGATCAAACCGCTGACGATCACAAGGGCCGTGAGGAAGACGGCCTGGGGCCAACGCAGCTGATGACCGAGCAACAGCCACGCAAGCAGCGCGAACGAAGGCGCCAACGCCAGCGCAGAGCCGAAGTCCTGCCCCCACAGTGGCGAAGCCAGTACTACGAACGTCACCGCCAAAGAGCAGAGCGCGACGACGAGACCACGTCTCCCCCAGCGCGCGGCGAGCAGGCCGGAACAGACGACCAGCGCCGCCGAGGTGACCGAGAACGTCATGTTCCCGACGCCGGCGTAACGGATGCCGACTGTCGGCGAATAGCCGAACGCCGCGTTGAACTCGAGGTTCGCACCCGTCAGCGCGTCAACAACGTGCACCGCCGCAGTTGCGCCAAGCGCGAGCAACAACGGATCGCGCGGATCGCGGCGACCGAACATCGAACACACTGCTGCGAAAACCACACCGACACCGAGGACAAAGAGCCAGTACGCGACCTTGCCTCCATCGGTGAAGTCAAAAAGCGCCGCAAACGACGTTCCCAAGAGTGCCCCGAGGATGCCTAACGCGGCCCACCCCAAGAGGGCCCTACAGCGTCCCCCCGACAAAAGCACGACCCCCGCGATCGCCAGAATGATCCCTAAAACGATGAACACGACGACGGCGTCACCCACAACGCCGTCACGGAATTCACCCTGGCGCGACGCCTCGGCGAGGCGGTCGACACGATCGGAAAATGCTGCGTTGGTGTCCCTGACTGCGCCGTCACCGACGATCTCGAAAGGACGTCCTTCCATCTTGTCCGGAATTTCAATTCCGAGACGCTCGAGAATCGTCGGCGCGATATCGACGATGTTGACGAAGCCGGTACGTCGTGTTGTCGAGGACCGCATGAACCCCGGTTCGACACCTGGCGAACGAACGGCGGCGATCGTCAGTGCTCGATTTGCTCTGCGGGGTGCCGTCGGACCAATCGTCAGCACCGTGTCACGGGGATCGACCAGCTTCAATATGCGCCCGATCAACTCGTCGGTGTCGCGCATCGCCTTGCGTTGCAGTCGCTCTCGTTGCGCGCTCGACGCAAGCGATCGGTAACCATCGATGCGTTCAAGGTCCGAACCCTCAATCATCACCGCCGAACCAGGCAGCCATTCCGAACGAAATGCGGACATCACCTCATCGGTATCAAGGCGCACGCCATAGGGCGCCGTGGCGTCGGACATCAGCAGGTCCGAGTCGACTCGTCCGTGAGGAATCGTTCCTCGTGAGCTCATGAACATCATCGCAGCATGTCGTTCGATGGACGCCGCGGTCTCAGGTCTCACCGAATCGCCCGGACTATCGGCATTCGCGATGACCGACCGACGAACCTTTGCGTCGGCGATCGCGTCGCCCAACGAGCCGGGTTCAGCGTCATAGAGCAGTTTGCGGTTCTTCTCCTGGATGTCGATGATCCCAGGAATGACAATTCCCTCATCGACGCGGATACCAGTGCGGCGTGCGAAAACGTCGCCGGCACGTTCGTCACCGAATTGTTCGTCGACGCCGAGGCCCTGCCCTGCAAGGTTGGTGCTCGCAACTGCACGGGTCCCCGTCGAGAGCGTGACATAGCTATCTGCGGTTCTGCTGACCGGTCTCACTGCTCGTGTCGTGAGGGCGGCGACGGCACTGCGTTCCAGAAGGCCAGCGAGGTTCGGCATCTCCGAAACACGGTCGTGCAGGTCCTGCCATGTCAGTCGTGGAAGGGACAGCACCAATAACCGCGGCTCTGTCCCAGATGTGGGAGCTCGACCACGCGCGCCCGCAGTACTGATGGTTCCCATGAAGAAGAGCGCACTCGCGATGAGTGCGCTGACCACTGCGATGCCGCAGCGTCTCACGTCAGGACCTGGGGCTCATCGAGGCGATGCGCACTCGGCAGCAGCTGAATCCCGACAACCCGAAGCGCGCCGTAGTACAACGCTGCTCCACCTGCGGTCACGAGCGCCATCATTACCAACGTCGGCCCGCGTCCCTCGATGTCGAGCCACCGTTCCACAAACCAGGCGAGGGCACCAACTGCACTCGCAACCACGGCAACCTCGAGGAACGACCACGTCACGAGCGGCCCTTCGAAGCGACGCGACAGACCAACGGCCAGAGCTCCAGCACCCAACGTGTAGGCGAGTGAATGACCGAGACCAAGGACGGCAACCAGCGCCGTGCCATGGGCGTACGGCGCGGCGAGCACCATCACGACTGCACCCAGGACCGCCGACATCACCGAAAGCAACGCGGGAGTCCGGCTGTCACCCAACGCATAGTAGGCCCGTGACAACAACATGAAGGCGCAATAGGGAAGCAAGCCGAGCATCAGCGCGCCGAGAGCAGCTCCAAGGAGCGAGGCTCCGTCGCCGCCATCTGCGTGACCGAATGCCAACGTCGTCATGATCGGCTGCGCGAGCGCGAGCATTGCGGCCGATACCGGCAACACCAGGATTGCAGTGTTCTCGAGCGAGGACCGCAGTGACCGCCCGAAACGTTCCATGTCACCTGAAGTCGCGTCAAGCGAGAGTTCCGGAAGGATCGCCGTCTGAATCGGTTGGGCAAACACCGCGTACGGAGCAAGGAAAAATACAAATGCGACCTGATATGCGACGACTCCTCCCTCGACACCGTTACCCACCACAAGCACGGCAGCGAGAAGCACGCCGACGCCCATGTGTAACACGATCGCCCAGCCCGAGAGCTCCAGCACACGCCGTAGTGCCCGGTCGCGGCGCATCAACCGTGGTCGAATGTTGATACCGCTCCGCCAGACCGCCACCGTCGGGATACCGACAAAGGCCACCACACCCAAGGTGCCACCGAGCGCAAGCGCCAACTTTTCGCCGCTCTCGAGGACGAGACCCGGCCTACCGGAGCCATACATCACACGAAAGGCGATCAGCGCCGCAATCATCACAACGCTGTTACCGATCGGCGCCGCCGCGCCCACAATGAACTGCCGCCGTGCTTGCAGCACCGCGATCGCCACCGCGCCAAAGGCGTAGAGGACCACCTGGGGAACAAAGAACCGCAGCAGGAACGTGCCGAGCTCTCGCTGTTGTGCGGCAATCGTCGGATCATCCACCGACGCGCTCAGCACGCGAGCGATGAACGGAGCGAAGACCACGCCCAGGAGGCTTAGCGCTCCGAGAAGCAGGGTCGCGAGCCCCAGCAACCCACCTGCGAGTCGTTGCACCTCGGCCTTGTCGCCTGAACTGAAGAGCCCGACAAAAGTAGGCACCAGCACCGCCGAGAGCGCGCCGGCGGCGACAAGCTCGAACAGCACGTTCGAGACCGAATTCGCCGATTGAAAGATGTTGCCGAGATAGGTCGTCCCGAGCACCCAGGCAATTGCAAGGACCCGCAGAAACCCGAAACCGCGCGATACGGCATTGGTCAAGCCCATCCCTACCGCAGCACGCGCAAGCGCGCTAGGCCGGTTCACTTCTCGGACCACTCCGGACTGAGACGTGCAGCACCTCTTCCGAATCCATAGTGGCCAATGACACCGCGTGAGAGATCGGCGGTGGCCAACACAACCGACACTTGGCCTTCCCTGAGATCCAGGTCGTCGACAGTCGAAACTCGTGCGCGGATGACGCGGTCGCTCCGTATCCACTGGACGTAACTGCCCCGCTCTGCTGGGGCGCCGTCCCGATAGATTTCGCCAGCCACGACACCGACGTCCGCCGCGATCAACGCCCGCACCAGCGGTTCAAGGGCGTCGGTCGCAGCGGGCTCCGCGCCGTCGCCATCGATGACCACCGCACCTGCAATCGAGTTCGAATACGACCTCACGTCGAATTCCTCGGGCTGGGGACCAACGGGCTCATAACGGATGAACCCGCTGTCACGAAGCGCGCCCAGGACATCGTTGGCCGGGGTGGCACCTGGGGGTACGGTGCCGATCACCGCCCCGTCGACCGGCGCCAAGGCCGGGTTTTGCACCTCCGATGAACCCAAACGTGCAACGAGCGCCGCAAGCGCTTCGGTGCGCAGCGTTTTCACGTTGCTCGAGGGTGTCGCGAGGATCGCCTGCAACTGTGCGCGGGCATCGCCATCCTCGAGCGCCCAACGATCGGTGAGCCAAAGGATGCCAGGAACCATGGCGCCGGACTGCTGCATCAGCTCGACGGTGGCGCGGGTGTGGTCGGTCGCTACCCCATCGACAGCGAACACCACCGCTGGGACATCGGCGAGGCGACCTTCGACGATGAAGGTTCGACTTGAATCGATGTACTGCCCTAGGCGTTCAGCCGTGGCTGTAAGTTCGCGATTTCGCGCCGCCTGCGAATCGGCCTTCTCCTCCACCCGGTTGATCTGGGAGCGGAGCCCGTCGACGATTGCGCGATCGATCACTGTCGAGCCCATCACAATCCCAACGGTCAACGCCAAGAAGACAGCGACAAGGGACACCACGTGAAAGCGAAAATTGATCATGAGATCTACAAAGCGTTTCTGATGGAGGACCAGAGGTCATCGAACGTGAATCGGATGCCGTCGAGATAGGTGTGTATCGGCTCTGACACCACGCCTATCGCGACCATCGCCGCCATTGCCGATGCGACGAGCAAGAGCATGTCACGCCGGTGTACACGGCCGTCATAGAGCCGTCCGACGCCCTTGGCGTCCACGAGTACCGGGCCGAGTCGCAATCGTGTCAAGAAGGTGGACGACATTCCTCTGCGACCCTTGTCGAGGAACTCGACCATCGTTGCGTGGGTACCCACCGCGACAACCAACTCGGCGCCCGCTTCATAGGCGAGGAGCATCGCAGCATCCTCGCTCATGCCATCGACGACGAACTCGTCGTATTGCACCTTCCATTCCTGCAGTTGCTCACGCCCGGGACCACGACCATCAACATGTACGTGATGGATCAGCTGTGCCCCGACGCCGAACACCGCCTCGTCGGAGACCGAGTCGAAGTCCCCGATGATGATGTCGGGCGCGAATCCCAGTTCGAGGAGTGCATCGGCACCACCGTCGACGCCGATCAAGACAGGCCTGTACTCCTTGATGTAGGGCCGCAGTGTTCGCAGATCGCGTTTGTAGTCATGGCCGCGAACCACGACGAGAGCGTGGCGACCTTTGAAGGTCGTCCGCAACGGTGGCAGCTCCACAGGCCCAAAGGTGGAGTGCGACTCGCGCCGGATATAGGCAAGTGTGTTCTCGGCGAATCGCTCGAGTTCCACACCGATCGCAGATCGCGCCTCCTCCATGGCGATGTCGATGGATTCTCGATCCAGTTGCAGACCTTCACCGACCATGGTGTCTCCGTGCCAGAGCTCGGCACCGTCGATACGTAACTCCTCACCATCTCGGAACCGCGCGAAGTCGTCATGCACCGACAGATCGATGAGCGGTATGCCTGCCATGACGATCCGAATCGGCCCCCCATTGGGATAGCGACCCGAAATGGAAGGCGACGCATTGACGACAGCACCCACGCCCGCAGCGATCAGGCTTTCCGCGGCGACACGATCCAGATCACGATGATCGATGACGGCGATCTCGCCGGCGCTCATTCGCTTGACCAGATCCTTGGTGCGGTCACCGACGCGGGCAATACCGACAATTCCCGCGCTCGCCTGCGGGGAGAGGACTCTGGCGGATTCGGCGACGCCTCACCGCGCGTGCTCGTGCCCGCGAATCGAGATCGCATTAGCGAGAAGTTCCTCGGCGTGGGCTCGTGCGTGTTCCGACACCTCGAAGCCGGCCAGCATGCGTGACAGCGCACTGACACGCGCTTCACCGATGACGAGGTCCGCCTCTGCCACGGTCCGACCGTGGTGTTCCTGCTTCGCAACATCGATCTGCACATCTGCGAATGCCGCTACCTGCGCGAGATGTGTAACCACGAGTACCTGATGGCGGGCTCCGAGGCGCGCCAGCTGACGGCCGATCGCAACGCCGGCCTCGCCGCCCATTCCTGCGTCGACTTCGTCGAAGATCAGGGTGGGGGGCGCTTCGGAAAGAACCAGTCGCACCGCCAACATCCCCCGTGCCAACTCGCCGCCGGAAGCCGCCCGAGCCAATGGCCGCAATGGCTCGCCTGCATTTGCCGACAACATGAAGGTGACGTCATCGGCACCCTCAATCCCGAGTTGCGCCGGTGTCACATCGACCCCGAAGCGAGCGGATGGCATCGCCAGCGATCGCAGGTGAGTGGCGATCTCCTCGCCAAGGGCGTCGGCCGATGTACGGCGCAGGTTCGACAACTCCTCAGCCGCGCCCTGCATCGCGTCGAGGGCACGCTCGCGTGCGCGCTCCAGATCCGCCGCCTTCTTCGCATGGCCGCGCAACTCGGCCTGGCGCGAACGGGCCTCGGCTGCATAAGCCGCCACGTCACGGGTCGTCTCGCCGTACTTTCTGCAGAGCTCGCGCAACTGACGCCGCCGAACCTGAACGAGCGCGAGGCGATCGGGATCATCGGCGACACTTTCGGCGCCAACGCGCAGCTCATGTCCGAGCTCGGCGAGTTCGGCCTGCAGTGAACGGGCCCGTGCCTCGAGATCAGCAAAGATATTCCGACCCGTAAGAGCGGTCGCAGCCTGTCCCGACGGCGTCGAGCGCCACATCCTCGACCGCCCGGTACGCGCTCAGAAGTGCCTCGCGGTGCGCATCGGCATCGGCGAGCATCGCCTCCTCGGCTTCGAGACCGGCCTCTTCGTTCTCGGCGGCGATTCCTACCGCTTCGATCTCGGCAATCTGGAATGCCAGCATGTCGATCTCGCGTGAACGCGCGCGCTCGTCACCACCGATTGCGCGGATCTCACGATCGAGTTGGTTGCTTCGCTCGCGCTGTTCGGCCAGGCGAGCGAGCGCCACGTGCGCAGGCGCTCCCACGAAACGATCCAAGGCACGCCGCTGGGCTGTCGGTGCCAGCAACGACTGGTGTGCATGTTGACCATGGAGGTCCACAAGACCAGACCCAAGTGTCGCCAACTCCAACGCGGTTGCGGGCTTGCCATTGACATAGGCACGGCTACGTCCTTCGAGCGGCACGACCCTCGTGATCACGATCTCCGCACCAGTCAACGGGTCGACAAAGCGTCCGTCGACGCGGGCCTCGGTGGCGCCGTCTCGCACGAGCGTTGCATCCACGCGTGATCCGACCAACAGATTGATTGCCTCCACCAATAACGTCTTACCCGCGCCCGTCTCACCCGTAATCGCTGTCAAACCTCCACCGAATACGACCGTGACGGATTCGAGAATACCGAGATCCTCGACATGAAGCTCGTGGAGCATGCGACGCCGTTACCGGTCTGCAAGGCCGAACTTGGCCTTGAGGATTTGGTGGAAGTCACGCGGTCGAAGCGTGATGATACGCGCCGATGTCGCGCACGCTGTGCATGCAACAACATCACCCAGCGCGAGCTCGCCGATTTCGCGGCCGTCGATCGTGAGAGCCACCGACCGATCATCGACGACGTCGAACGACACCACCTCATCGGGGGCAAGGACAAGCGTGCGATCGAAGAGCATGTGCGGCGACACCGGCGTGAGGAGCAGGCAACGGTGCGCGGGTGAAACGATCGGCCCACGTGCCGACAACGAATAGGCAGTCGAACCGGTTGGCGTCGCCACAATCACGCCATCGGCGGCATAGGGCGTGAAGAAGGCTCCGTTGATCGATACCTCGAAGCGGACAAGACGTTCGGTCCTGACCTTTTCGAGCACCGCTTCGTTGAGTCCGAACCATGTACCTGCGGCCGGTCCGGCCGACTGCACAGTGACCTGCAACATCATGCGCTCGGTGACGGCGTAATCGCCGGCGACGAGACGCTCGAGTGCCGCGTCGACGTCAGGCGGCTCCACCTCGGCGAGATAGCCCATTTGGCCGACGTTCACCCCCAGGATCGCGGCGCCCGCCGCGTAGACGCGGTCGACCGCGCGCAGCATCGTGCCGTCACCACCCAGGGAAAGCGCAACGTCGAGGCCTTCCACGAAGCGCGCCTCCGTCACGGCGAACGGTTCGAGACCTGCGACACATGCCTCGCGCGTCGAAACCCGTACCTCGACGCCGCGGGCGCTCAACCACGACGCGATGTGTACGGCCAGTTCGACCGCCGCAGCCCGCTCGGCATGCACAACCAGACCAACGGTGAGTTCGTCGTTCGTCACCTGTTGTTCACCACGTCGTCACCGCCGGCTCCCGCCCCGTCCACTCGATGAGCGATCGCCACGACCTCGTCAAGGCTGTCGTCATGTAACAGCTTCCCGTCCTTCGAGCATTTCAGCAAGAACTCCACGTTGCCATCCGCCCCCTTCAAGGGGGACACCATGATGCTCGACGCAACGAGGCCGCTACCCACTAGTCCTTGGACAACCTCGCCCAGAACCGCCCGATGAACGTCGGGGTCCCGCACGATCCCGCCCTTGCCAATTCGGGCTCGCCCCGCCTCGAACTGAGGCTTGACCAGCAGTATCAGTGTCGCAGATGTCGTGGTGAGGCGCTCCAACGCGGCTGCGACGGTCAACAGCGAGATGAAGCTGAGGTCGCCAACCGCGAGGTCGGCGGGTGCTCCGATGGACTCCAGGGCACGAATATTGGTGCGTTCGAGTATCTCGACCCGAGGATCGTTGCGAAGCTTCCATGCGAGTTGGCCTCGCCCGACGTCGACTGCCACCACGGTCTGCGCCCCACGCTGCAGAAGGCAATCGGTGAAGCCGCCCGTGGAAGCGCCGGCGTCGAGGCAGCGCAGCCCCTGAGGCTCGACGGCGAACCGGTCGAGCGCTGCCGCAAGCTTGAGACCACCACGCGACACGAACGGCATCGCAGCGCCCTCGATGTGGATCGCCTCGCCCTCGCCGACCTGGCGGGCTTGAGAGGTCGCAGGCGCTCCTCCAACGGTGACGAGCCCGGCAGCGATCGCTTCGGCTGCCCGCGCCCGGCTGGGCAACAGACCGCGGCGCACGATTTCCTGGTCGAGCCGACGACGCACCAGCGACCTGCACTCAGCTATTCAGGGCTGAACGAGGCATGTCCGAGTTTTGCGCACTGACCCGGCACACGAAGCGCACGTCAGTATTGCGCGCGACCCCAGCCGAAGATCCGAACAGGCGTTCGTCCGCGTTTCCTGTTGTGCGCATACGCACATTAAACACGCCCAAGCGCGCTCTACCCGCCCACGCGAACCCGAAGGACCGCTGCCGCGACGACCGATTACCGTTGACCCGTGTGCTTCCCCTGAGCGACTCAACGCCGACGAGCCGCACACCCGTGCTGACGCTGCTGCTGATTGCGCTCAATCTGGTTGTTTTCGCCTTCGTCCAGCCACACGGCGAGCGCCAAATGGAGTGGCAGATCGAACACGCTGCCATCCCCTGCGAGGTCCGCGAGCGCGTCCCCATTACCGTCACGGAATTCATCACCAACGAGTGCGGCGTACGGGCCGTGCCCTTTCCGGGTTCTCGACTCGCGCTTCAGAGAAGAAGCGCCGTTCCCGAACAAGCAGGTATATCTGGCGGTCATCGCCTCGATGTTCCTCCATGGCTCATGGGCACATCTGCTGTTCAATATGCTGTTCCTCTGGATCTTCGGCAACAACGTCGAGGACCGACTCGGCCCGGTGCTCTTCGCAGCGTTCTATCTCATCACCGGGCTTGTCGCGTTCGGCGCGCACTTCGCAGCCGATCCCGGCTCCACAACACCGATCGTCGGCGCATCCGGTGCCATTGCGGGACTGATGGGCGCGTACCTCGTGTTCTGGCCACATGCGCGCATCACGACGCTCGTGACGTTCGTCGTCGTTTCAATACCGGCCTGGGTCGTTCTGGTCGGTTGGCTCGTGATGCAGTTTTTCACCGCGCCCGGGTCACAGGTCGCGTGGGTCGCTCACGTCGGCGGCTTCGTAAGCGGTGCACTCTTCGCGATGATGTTGCCGAGCACCCGTAGGCGCCGCCTCGATTTCACCTAGTTCACCAGCGTCGACAACACGACGGGCGAACTCACCGAGGTCGGCCACGACCCACCGAGGTGGGGGGTCAGGAACACGTTCGCCTCCAACCGCCGGCGCGTCGCTCGTCACCCCTGAAAGCACCAAGGCAAACGGCCACCCGAGGGCGTCTGCGAGCGCGCCGTCGGTGGATGGACGGTCCCCGACCATCACGCCGTGCGGTCCGATCCGCGCCCGCATCGTCTCCACGGTCGGCCATTCGGGCTTACCAGTGACGTTTGGGGAAACACCCGAGGCCGCTGCAACGGCCGCCACGATCGCACCGTTACCTGGCAACAGACCACCACCGATCGGATGCGTCGCGTCCATGTTCGTGGCAACGAAGAGAGCGCCTGCCCGGATCGCGTCGGCAGCTCGCGTGAGTCCGTCGAAGTCGAACGTGCGGTGCCAACCGACGACGACCGCCGCTGGGTTCTCCTCCGAAAGAACAAAGCCACGGTCCAGCAACGCCGCACGTACGCCTTCGCCTGCGCATGCCATGACCGATGCGCCCGGAGGAAGAGCACCGACCAGATAGTCCGCAGCCACCATCGCTGCCGAAATGACGTCGTGTTCACCGACGTCGACGCCGAACCGCGCCAGCTTGGCGCAGAGCTCCGCGTTGTAGCTCCGGAGTTGTTGGTGAGGAACGTCACGCGATAGCCGGCGCCGCGTAAGCGAGCGACCCCTTCGGCCGATCCCGGAATCGGCACGTCACCGCGCCAGAGCACCCCATCGAGATCGCAACAGATCACCGGTCGACCTTCGACGCCAGGCGAGTGTGGTGGTTCCGTTTGCGGATCTTGGCTGGCCATCGGTCCCATCATGGCGCAGTCCAGTCCGCGTGAGCTGGGTATTTCGTTTCCCATGGCTTCGCTCTCGCGTTGCCTGCAGACCCCCACCTCGTCATCTTCGACCCTTACGTTCTGGCCGTCCCGAGGCACCGCGCCACGGGCAAACCAAGGAGCACCAGATGAAGAAGAGAATCGCGGCCTCCCTGGCGATCTCGGTATTGGCCTCCACGGCCATGACCGGTCTCGCTGGTGCGGCTGCCCCGACAGTCCCCGGGCCAATGGCCTTCGACCCGATTCCTGGCTCAGCCTATGACGTGATCTCGACCACGTGGACCGATGACCCGTACGTCATCCCCGATGGTTTCACCCAAAAGAAGGTCCTCGACGAGACGGACTTCGACATTCACGCCGGTGAGGACGACCTCCCCGACATGAACACCCAGAACGAGAGCGGCTTCCAGGCCGGCCGCTACCTCTACCGCACCCAAGAGGTCGGCGACCTGGGCACCGTGGTCGCGATCGACCTCTGGGGTATCCGTGCGCCGCGGGTCCTCGTCCAGGAGGGCGACCCCGCGTTCCCCGCAATTACCTCCGCAACCGACCTCGACGGCATCCGCTGGACGCCATGGGGAACGATCCTCTTCGCTGAAGAGGAATTGGAGGAGCCCGTCGTCGGCACGCAGGACTTTGGCCACATCTATGAGATCACGCTGGACAAGACCGACCCCATGAAGGCCGTCAAGGTGAAGGACCTGCCCCAGGTCGGACGCCTGCGTCACGAGGGCATCGAGATCGACGCCGCCGGCAACGTCTACGTCATCGACGAGCTCAATGGCGGTTCCATCTTCAAGTTCGTCCCGAGCAAGCGCGGCGACTTGTCGAAGGGTCAGCTCTACGCTCTCAAGCTCAAGGGCCTGACAAACGCGGAACAGAAGTTCCCCGGAACTGGCAACCCTCATGTTGGTCAATTCGAGTGGGTTGCGCTTGACATGACCCAGGTCGTCGTCAACGCCAACGCTGCCGCTGACGCGGTGTTCGCCACCGAGTACGGCCGTCCCGAGGATGTCGAGATCATCGGCAACACGCTCTACGTGGCAAACACCACCGAGGACCGTGTGATCGCAATCGACCTCTCGAAGAAAACCGTTGCAAGCTTCGTCGAAAAGGGCGTGAACATCCAGGCCGAGAACATTTCCACCAAGGTGACCGGATTCAACAACCCGGACAACCTCGTCGAGGGCCCAGAAGGCCTGCTCTGGATCGCCGAGGACAACCAGGTTTCGGACATCTGGGTTGCAGAGAAGGACAAGAACAAGGACGGCCTGTCTGACGGCATGCACCTGTTCGCCTCACTACGGGACTGGAACGGCATCGCCGGCCAGGGTGCCGAAAGCTCCGGCATCTACTTCGGCAAGGACCCGAAGAAGCTCTACATCAACATCCAGCACGCCGACAAGCCTCTCGCCGACGGCACGTGGGTGATTTCGAAGAAGCGTGGACTGAGCCACGACTTCGACTTCGGAATGGGCGACGACTAGCACGACCGAACGCCACGACAACACCGCACATGTGAGGAGGGACGGGCGCTTATGCCCGTCCCCCTCACACACTGGTTCAGTGTCTTTCCACGCTGAGGGGAGTTCCCTGGTTCACCCGTTGTCGTCGTCGGCGTCCGTGTCACTTCCGGAGGCGCCATCTTCAGGCGAGCCGACGACACTCTGCCCGCGCATGTTGCCCGTGATCTTGTGGCGCTGCGGCGCAACGACGATCGAGTCCTCGGGAAGCGACTTGAACAGGCGAACACCCGTACCGACCACACAGCGAGAACCAATCGTGACCGGCCCGAACACCGAACAGTTCGCGCTCAGGACGACATCGTCACCAATGGTTGGTGGCCCGTCCCGACTGGGATCCGGATAGCCCGCCACCCCGAGGTGCACGAACATCAACAAGGTGGCGTTCTTGCCGATGCGCGTGCCGGCCGCGCAACCGCTTCCCGCATGAGCCATCACGAGTCCGGGCCCGATCACCGCCTTCGGCGAGAGCTCGACGAAGTAGATGACCTCGTTGAGGTACATGAAGATTCGCGCCAATGGCACCAAACCCATTCGCTGGGCAGCGCGCGCCAAACGCACGAGGAGCACGGAATGGAACATCGGCAGCGTCAGGACGTTCAAGGCCGACCGCAGCCTCGACTTGCCGGGCTGCGCATTGAAGTCGATGAAACGCGCATAGTCGGCCTTGATCGAATCAACCAGTCCGACTTCACCCTCAGCGAGGTATGCCACACGAGCTCCTTCGTCGTCGAGGCCGCGCTCCTGTAGCGCTCAGTCCAATGGGTCAGGTCTGAACATCATCATCGGCGCGTCCATTGCGGCGCAGGATCTTTCCCGGCACCGGCAACACCGTCGAATCCGGCGGCACGTCACGGATGACGACCGCTCCAACACCGACCCGGCTGCGGTCGCCGACATGGATGTCGCCAAAGATCAGCGCCCCACAGCCGATGTACACATTGTCTCCGATGCTCGGTACCCCACTTGCCGCGTATTGCTCGCGATTCTCATCGTCCAGAACCTCGATGGCACCGATTCCGACCCACTCGAAGATGGTGCAGTTGCTCCCAATTGTGGTTTCAGGATGGATCATCACACCTCGACCCCCGTGTGGCAACCGCAAGCCCGGCCCGATCACCGTTGCGCGAGGGATCTGAGCGCTCATGAACAGCTCGATCCAGACAAACTTCGCGACCTTCACCAAGGGCGCTATGACGTGTCGCGACCACCCGAAACCAGGTTCATCGACACCCTGACTCAGGCGAACCAGCGTCAGGGTCGCAATACTGAGGTAATCGCGGCGTGTATGGCGCGCCAGGTCGGCTCGCAGCGCAGCTCTCCACTCCATAGGCACGCAACCTAATCGGCATGGCCAGCACTCTGGACAAGCATTCCAGCGGTCGCAGGGGCAAGGGCGGCGGTCGGAGTAGGAGCCGGTCACCGCAAATTGCGAAATTGGAGACCAATCCCCGACACAGCATCGGCTACGGTGCGCGATGGGTCACGACTGCTTCAAATTCCCCACAGCGGCTCAGGCACCGCCAGTTCCGCGGCTCGAGCGACCGTGGCCCACAGGCCCGCACTCCAGTCAATCCGTGAACGAGCCGACAAGTTCCGAAGCTCTGCAGCGCGTACCCACAGGAGGACCCAACGTGACGCCCTCGAATGCATCTCCGTCAGCCAACACGGGCACACCGAAGGTTGCCGTCGCGATCCCCATGCCCAGCGATCCGCCGTGGGAACTGTTCGACCACATTCCCGATGAAATACCGATCCTGGTATGCGACGACAGCAACGGCAAGCTTGCGCCGCCACCACGGTCGAACGTGACGTACTACGACTACGCAGCCCAGGAAGCATTCATGGGCAAGCACTACCCCGCCATACCTCACAAAAGCGCCGCAGCACGGAACTTCGCTCACTATCTGGCCTACCAAGAGGGCTACGACATCATCATCGCCCTGGACTACGACTGCCGGACCCGCGAAGGTTGGCTCCAACAACACCTCGACGCACTCCAGCCGGTCACTGATGCTCCTGCACTATCCGGGCATTGGATCAACAGCATCGAGTGTGAGGGCTTCTATTCGCGGGGTTACCCCTACGAATATCGCAACCCCGTCGATTCCATCGTGACGGAAACGACTGCGTCGGGCGACGTCATGATCAACATGGGCGTCTGGGACCACATCCTCGATCTCAACGGCATCGACAAGCTCCAGAAGGAGCCCCCCTACGACCCGGGGCTGCGCGGCGACACCAACTACATCGCACTGGGCAACATTCCAGTCTGCGGCATGAACACCGCATTCCGTGCCGAGATCACGCCCGCCTACTTCTTCCTTCCAGACGTGTATGTCAACGGCGTCTGGCAGCTCTCACGCCACGACGACATCTGGGGTGGCTACATCGTCAAGAAGCTCATGGACAAGCGCGACCACCTCTTCGCCTATGGCAGGCCCATCGTCGAGCACACGCGCCAAACGCCACTGGAGCGCGTCGTCGTGATGGAGCACTACATGAGCCTCACGTCCGTACCCTTCTATACGCTCGTCGACGCAGCTCTCGAACGGGTCAAGACCGGCTCCTACGCGGTGATGTTCGCCGACCTGACCGAGGAGTTCCTCAAGGAGGCGACGCGTTCGAACGTGCCGTCGCACTACCGCGAGGTGTTCATCGAACTCGGCCAGTCGATGCAGCGCTGGGCCGCCTGCTTCAACGACTAGGACTGCAACAACTCAGTGCAGGTGCCGCGGCCCATACCGATGGCGGATGAGCCGCGGCCGATGTTGCGCGACGCGCGACCCTTGCCCACGTGATCGCAGCGCAACAGGGGTCCGATCCGATTCCGGGCCTGATCCTGCTCGGGTTAGCGATCACAATCGTGATTTGGCGCGTGACGCCGCTGAAGAACGTGTCCATTCGACAATGCTTCGCTCGATGCAGACAGTCGCCGGTGTTCGTACTGATGTTCCTGGCGCCGTTCTGCGCCGAGGGCATCACCGGCGCCGCGCCGTTCTTCTTCATCGTCCCTTGGCTGCTCGCCTACTTCATGCTCTTCTACGGCAGCGGCGCCATCCTGATCCGCGAAGTGAGCCTTGCTTGGGGAAAGGGCTGGCCAACGCAACTCGCCCTCGGCGTCGGTTACGCCATCCTGGAGGAGGGACTTGCGACAAAGGTGTTTTTCGAACCGGATCGAACCGACCTCGGACCATGGATGCAGTACGGGACACTCGGCGGCGTGCACTGGCCCTTCACGATCTACCTCCTCTTCTTCCATGCTGCATTCGCGATCATGATCCCGATCTTCCTGACGCAGGTCATGTTTCCCGGCCACGCAACACGTTCCTGGGTACGTCCCCGCCATCTCCGTTGGTACGGGTTGGCGCTGACTGCGTGTGTGCTGCTCTCCGCACTCGTCCTACACCCGTACAACCCGTCCGCCGTGCATTACGCCGTGACGATTGGTCTCGTCGGTGCTCTGATCGCGCTCGGACGAGTCCTGCCCGCCGACATCGGAAGACGCGCTCGGGAAAAACACCCGCTCGTGTGCACCCCGAAGACGATGGCCATCGTTGGCTTCGTTCTCTCAACGAGTTATTGGATCATCGGTTGCGGGTTTCAGGGTCTGGGGGTCAACGCCGCTGCGACCGTTGTGACGCAACTGGTCTTCCTCGCCATTGCCGCGCTCGTACTGCAGCGCATTTCGAGCGACGCCTACGGATGGTTCTCCTTGTGCGCGGGAATGATCGGCTTTTTCATCTTCACTTCGTTCGCAGTCGTGTTCCTGGGATTCTTTCCCCAGATGCTCGTCGGCGCCACGACCTGGTACCTGCTCGTCCGTCTTGGCCGCCAGCTTCGCCAGTTTCCCCACCAGTGGCCCCGTCCAGCGCAGTAATGTCGCCGGGCGCCGACATGGCCGGTTTCACCCAGCTGCACACGAGGAGATAACGATCATGGACGCCGCGCGGCTCACCAATGCCTTCACCGACCCTCGACTTGCCGTCCGGGCGCTGGTCAAGCGATCGCCGGGAGCGACCTTCGAACGAAAGCTCGAATGGGATGCTCTCGACCGCCCCCATTACGCATACTGCACGTACCACGGCGCACGACTGGCCAAAGCACTCGGCCATGAGTCCATGAGCGTCATCGAACTCGGCGTCGCCGGAGGAAATGGGCTCGTCCTGCTCGAACAGATCGCCGCCACCGTGGCCGAGGTCGTCGGGATCCGCATCGAGACCTACGGCTTCGATGCCGGCAGCGGGATGCCCGCGCCGACCGACTACCGCGACCTGCCGTACGTCTGGCAGCCCGGCATGTTCGCGATGGATGAAGCCGCATTGAGAGCCCGACTCACCACCGCGAAGGTGATGATCGGTGACGTCGCCGAGACAATCCCGGCATTCGTCGCCGACGGCAGCGCCGCTCCGATCGGATTCATCGCCTTCGACCTGGATTACTGGTCCTCCACCGTCAAGGCCATGGCCCTGCTCGATGGACCGCAGACCCTTCGCCTTCCGCGGGTCTTCTCGTACTTCGACGACATCTTGGGCACCGATTGGGAAATCCATTCCCCCTACGTTGGTGAGCTCCTCGCCATCGAGGACTTCAATCGCGATCACGACACCGTCAAGATCAGCCCCGTACATGGCCTCCGCCACAAGCGTCGGATTGCGGCGCCCTGGAACGACCAGGTGTACGTGTCGCACGATTTCAGCCATCCTGACTACAACACGCCGGTTCACCCCGATACCTGGGACCTCGGCCTCCGGAAGGACTAGGCAGCCAATCCCCTCCCCGCGGCCATCCCAATTGCTACGCTACGGCCGTTTTTTGGGGGTTCAGAATGGTCAAGGTTTGAGACTCCGCGCCGATATCTCTGCGGAGGCGCTCGAATGACAGGTAGCAGTCCGTTGAATCGACTCAAGCAAACCCGGCGTCTCGTGGTCTTTGGTGCCTGCACGTCCGCTTTGATGATCGCTGCTGTCAGGAGCCGCTCTGTCCGCGGGCCTCCAAGGTGGCCCGAGCGCTGGTCAAACGGATCGGGAACTTGACTACGTCCCCTCCTTTTACGCCGGAGCGCGCCGCGCGGCGCGCGAAATGGGCCTCCACGCAACAGGTGCGGCGGCACTGACGCAGCAGACAAGCGCGGCCGAAGACGTCCTGCCTTTCGGGGAGGCCGTGTTCGCCGGCTCCACTGGCGATCTCAAACTGAAGAGCCCGGTTGTGGCAATGGCAGTCACACCACCGGGAACGGGATACTGGCAGGTCGCCTCCGACGGCGGCATCTTCGCCTATGGCGACGCCACATTCCACGGATCCACCGGCGCCATGAAATTGGCCAAGCCCATCGTCGGCATGGCATCCACCCCCACCGGCAACGGCTACTGGCTCGTCGCCTCCGACGGCGGCATCTTCGCCTTCGGCGACGCCACATTCCACGGATCCACCGGCGCCATGAAATTGGCCAAGCCCATCGTCGGCATGGCATCCACCCCCACCGGCAACGGCTACTGGCTCGTCGCCTCCGACGGCGGCATCTTCGCCTTCGGCGACGCCACATTCCACGGATCCACCGGCGCGAAGGGCGCCTCGAGCCCTGTTACGGGGATCGCCTCCACCCGCACGGGCGAAGGGTATTGGCTCGTCACGCGCGACGGCGCGATCTTCACCTTCGGCGACGCGACCTTCCGCGGGTCACTCAACGGCGTACGCGCCACCAATCCGATCGTCGGTATCGCGCCCACGAAGTCCGACGAGGGATATTGGCTCCTCGCTCTCGATGGCGGCGTGTTCTCATTCGGCAGCGCTGAGTTCCACGGATCATCTGCCCCCTACAAGCTCAGTGCCCGCGGCAAATTCGCCGCGGGTATCGCGACCACACCGGCGGTGAACGGCTACTGGGTTGTCATGACCCGCCTGGTGCCGAACACGATTTCTCCCAAAAGCAAAGTGCTTTATGACGCCAGGGACACGGGCAACTTCGAGATCTACACCCGCGACCTGGCGACCAACGCAATCACTCGTCTCACGAAAGACACCAGGTACGACTCGTGGTGGGCCAAGGCATCGCCCAACGGCCGGGAGATCGTCTTCTACCGCACACCCGCAGGCGTGTGGGACTCCGACTACGGCCAGACCAGCCTCTGGAAGATGAACGCCGACGGGTCGAGACTCCGCCAAATCGTCGCCAACGGGCAATACGACTGGAAGGTCCAAGGGCACGTCGATTGGTCACCTGACGGCACCAAACTCGTCATGTTCGGAGGGGTGGTCTACTCCGGAATCGTTGTCACGAACACCGAGGGCGTCCCCATTCATCGCGTCGGCAACGGCATCGATCCGGTCTGGAGCACCGACGGCACACGGATCCTCTACGTCAACTGCTCGAACGCGCTGGACTACCCGAACTGCCCGAAGTCCGACTATCGCGTGTGGAGCGTGAACCTCGACGGCTCCGACGCACGGCGCCTGACCAATGTCCCGGTCGCGCCCACGACCCAACCATGTCACCCGACGGCAAATACATCACATGGGAGACCGAGGTCTCGACCTACGTTTGGAACCTCTGGATCGCCAACGCCGATGGCAGCAACGCCCGAGTCCTGCTCGGCGACGGCAACATCAACTCCAGTCCCGTTTGGATCTCCACAGACGAGATCGTCTTTCACAAGACCGCGCCCGCGTCGCACCGCTGGTTCGGCGTCTGGTCGATCCGCAAAGATGGGACTGGCCTTGCGCTGGGTGACAACGAATCAAACAAACATCACCGAATGGCCCAGCGGCATCCGTTGACGAACCTCCCAGCGATATCCGATTCTCAGATTCGATCCTCAGAGAGGCGGAGTCCGCCCTTGACCTCCAGCTACCAACCTGCGAGCCATTACGACCGTGTCACTGCGGCGTGGGGGCTCCTTCTCGGCGACGATCTGCACTACGGAGTCTTTGCCGACGGCACCGAGTCGCTCACCCATGCCACGCACGCGCTCACTGAGCTGATGGTGCACAACGCTCGTATCGAGGCGGGCGTCAAGGTGCTCGACGTCGGTTGCGGCACAGGCGCGCCCGCAGTCTTCCTCGGCGCAACACATCACGCGCATGTCACCGGCATCACAACCAGCGCCGTTGGCGTTGCACGGGCAACCAGGCGAGCCGAGGAGGCCGGGCTCACCAGCGCCTTGCATTTCGAGGTCCGCGACGGAACCGACAACGGATTCGACGACGCAACCTTCGACCGCGTCTGGGTCCTCGAGTCATCACACCTGATGCCTGCTCGCGATCGACTCATCGCCGAGTGCGCCCGCGTCCTACGCCCAGGCGGCCGCCTCACCCTGTGCGACATCGTCTTGCGTCGCCCCATGCCACTCCAGGAGGTCGTTCGCCTCCGCGCTCCCCTGACCTTGCTGCGCCAGGTCTTCGGCGAGGCACGCATGGAGCCACTCGACGCATACGCACGCCTCGCCACCGATTGCGGTCTTGTCGTGACCGAACAGATCGACCTCACGGCCGCGACACGCCCAACATTCGCGCGCTGGCGCGACAACGCTGGGCTCCACCATGACGAGGTCGTCAGCCTGCTCGGCGAGACTGACACCCAACGCTTTATCGACTCGTGCACCGTGCTCGAAGGATTCTGGGACGATGGAACATTGGGATATGGCTTACTCGCCGCGCAACGACCGTTCGACGCGCAGCGAATGACGATGGAGGCAACAGGTGAGTAATCGAGCAACAGTGCTGGAGGTCATTCGACAGCTCCTCGAAGACAAGGGTCTCCCGACCGCCATCGGCGATGACACCGTGGCGATCGGTGAGGACGGGCTTGGACTCGACTCGCTGGACATTGCCACGATCGTCGCCGAGCTCGAAGAGTCACTCGACATCGATCCCTTCGCACGCGACGAAGTACGAATCGGAACCATCGGTGACTTCATCGCGCTCTATGAGCCTGACGCGTGATCGCAGCATCACTGGCGAAGATTGATCCGAACCGGTCATTCCTCCTTGAGAGGAATGAAACCGATGACCGCGACATCGATCTGACCTATGGGCAATGCCGCGACGCTGTGGATCGTCTCGTTGCCGAGCATGGGCGTCTGCGCGGTTGTCGCGTCGGCCTTCGAGCGCGTGGCGACGTGGAGACAGCGTTGTGGCTCTTCGCGCTCGACACCCTGCACGCGACGCCCTACCTGATGCCTCCGAACATCACAGACGAGGCCCAAGCGGTCCTGACGACGACCTTAGGGCTCAACGCAATGATCTCGGGGCGAGCGATCACGTTCGCCGCCGCTGCTCACACCAAATCGGAACAGCCGTCGGAAGTCGTGTTGTTCACCTCAGGAACCACCGGCGTACCCAAGGCGGTCCGTCATACCTGGGAGTCGCTGACGGCACGCGTTCACCGAAGCCCGGCTCTGGCCGATGCCCGTTGGCTCTTCGCCTACCCGCTGTCGGCATTCGCCGGGGTGCAGGTGCTGCTCCATGCACTCCTCAACGGTGGCAGCGTTGTCTTCGGCGCGTCCAACCCGGCGACCGCCACCCGTGCGCTGATCGCCGGCGTCTCACACATCTCTGCAACCCCCACCTACTTCCGCATGCTCCTCATGTCCGGCGCCACGGCATCTGCGGACCCGAAGCACCTCACACTCGGTGGCGAAGCCGTTGACCAGGCCGTGCTCGACCGCCTCCGGTCGCGGTTTGCCGACGCAACGATCACCCACATCTACGCTTCCAGCGAAATGGGTGCGTGCTTCTCCGTCCATGACGGATTCGCGGGCTTTCCGACGTCATATCTGGAGAGCGACCAGCAACCGACGTGGTGCACCATCCGAGACGGAGAGTTGTTCATCAGGTCGCCACACGCGATGCGCGGTTACATCGATGCGGCAGAACCACGCGACGGCACCGACCTCTACCCGACAGGCGACCTGGTCGAGGTAGTTGGCGAGCGCGTCAAGTTTCTCGGGCGGCGCAACGAGGGCATCAACGTCGGTGGGCAGAAAGTTCACCCGCGAGAGATCGAGGATGTCCTGCTGTCCGAGCCGCTGGTCCAAGCAGCTCGGGTCTGGGGCAAGGCAAGCTCGGTGACCGGACAAATCGTGCGCGCCGCAGTGGTCGTGATGCCCGACGTCGACCGCGTAGCGTTGCGGCGCTCGCTCCTCGAACGCTGCCGATCGCAACTGGCGCCGTTCAAAGTTCCGCGAATGCTCGACATCGTCGACGAGCTCGCACAGACCGCCAGCGGCAAACTGGCCCGGAGGTAGACACGTGCAGGTCGTGATCGTCAGTGGAGGAAGTCGCGGGGTTGGACAGGCAATCGTCGAGCACCTCTTGGCTCGCGGCGACGTCGTCGCGACGTTCGCGCGTCGGTCCACGCCGTTCGTCGAGGATATTCAGGCAGATCCCACCCGATCTGACCGGTTTCACTTCTCGACGGCTGATGTCTCCGACAGCGATGCAATCCGCGCATTCGTACGTGCCACGACCGACCGATTCGGACGGCTCGACGCACTCGTCAACAACGCCGGCATCGCCCGAGACGGTCTGCTCGCGACAATGTCGCTGGACCACATCGACGAACTCATCGACGTCAACATCAAGGGCACCCTGCTCCTGACTCGTGCGAGCCTTCGACCGATGTTGCGCGCGCGCAAGGGACGCATCGTCAATATCTCCTCGATCATCGGATTGCGCGGCTATCGCGGCCTGGCGACCTACGGCGCGACCAAAGGCGCGATGGATGCGCTGACGCGAGCACTCTCACGAGAGGTCGCCGAGGTCGGCATCACGGTCAACAGCATCGCCCCGGGATATCTCGAAACGGATATGACGCACGGTCTCGACAGCGCGCAAATGGCCCAGATCGTTCGACGGACGCCGATCGGTCGACTCGGCACGCCTGCAGACGTGCTCCCCTTGCTCGACTATCTGCTTTCCGACGGCTCGGCATACATGACCGGTCAGGTTCTCGTCCTCGACGGTGGACTTACGAGCTAGCCCGACTTTTACGCCGTCCCTTGGAAGGTTCCGAGCGCAGAGGGCACATCGATCGATTGGAGCTTCTCCAAGGCCGCGGCCGATCGACCGAGGTAAGCATCCCAGAACGCGATCGTGATCCGCTCGAAGGTCTCGTCATACGGACTCGCGGCATCCGTGTATGGCGTCACGTGGCCCGCGCCTTCGAAGGTCAGAAAATACTTGGGGGCTTTCGCGTCCTCGTAGAGCTGTTGACCCGAGCTGAAGGGAACCAACGGATCGGCCGTACCGTGGACCACCAACAGCGGCACCGAAGCGAACTCGTAGGACCCGCCCGCAAAAGCCACGCCGCTCGGCGCCGCTGCCGTGACCGCCGCCTTGATCCTCCGGTCGCGACAACACGAGTTGAACGTCACGCCGAGCGTGGTCAACCCTCCAAGAGAAGTTCCGGCGACGCCTATGCGCGTCGCGTCGACCTTGCCCGCCAGACTGCCACTCGTGCGGCCCGCGCGGAGCACCTCATCGATGATAAAACTCACGTCGCCAGGTTGGTTGACGTAGTCGGTAGCAACGGCGTTCTCCCGCCCGCGGCGGCTACTGGACAGCGGGAACCACGGCGCAGCCACGACGTATCCGGCCCGTGCCCAGGTACCGAACAGCTCGCTGAATCGGTCCGGACCGCTGTTGAAGCCATGTGACCACACGATCAGGGGAAACGGCCCATCACCGTCGGGTACAAAGATGTCCGTCACCAGTGTCCGTTCCGACACGTTCACATCACCCGCGGGCGACACGGTCGGCCGACTCGTATCGACCAACGTCAACTGTTCGCGCCGAAACGTTTCGGCCCTTGGTGAGGCCTTGCGCTCGGCGTTGCCGGCGAGGGCCTCACGAGCAGCATGAGACCTGTCACCGCTGTCACCGCAACCAGCGACGGCACTCGCCGCGAGGGCAACCGCCGCGGCGATCCCGACGATTTTGGCCCGTCGCCGTTGCGACACGCTGTTGCTGGACATGGTGGTCTCCGAGGTTCGAACGCGGAAAGGCTGACGAGATCCATTGTGGGGCGCCTTTGTGAGGTGTTTGTGATCCCACTGCAAACAGACCGTCAACTCGAGGCTGCCCGCAACATCTCGCGGGCGCCTACTGCGACGTCAAGGTCCCGTCAACGGCGAAACCCATGACCGTAGAAGCCGCCGTGCGGGCGCGCATGGGCGTGGTAGTGATCGGGAATGTTTCGCATGTTGTCGTCCACGCGATGTGCGACCGTCAATTGTGCAGCGGCGACGATCGCCAGCTGCCGGTGCATGTGCGCCAACACCTGCTCCGGAGGGTCGGTGCCATGTTCACGCCACACCACCATCGGCACCGCGCAGATCTCGCAGTCGGCGATCCAACAGATGTCATCCTCAAAGAACCACTCGGTGATGCGAGCCGCCTCGCAAAGATCACAATGCAATGCGTCGCCCTCCATTGACCGACTGACGCGGCTCACGCGCCGTCGAGTGCCTCCCGGACCTCACCAACGAACGCGCCGACTTCAAAAGGTCCTAGCCCATCGAGACGTCGACGTACCACCGCCGATCCGATGATGACCCCATCACCATGCTGTGAGGCCTCAACGGCTTGCGCCGGTGTCGAAATGCCGACGCCGAGCAACACCGGTAGATCCGTCGCCGCCTTGCATCGTGCTCCCATCGCAGCTGCATGACTCGCGACGGCTGCTCGCTCGCCCGTCACACCCAGAAGCGACACCGCGTACAGAAAGCCGCGGCTCCGTGCGACGATGCCTGCGAGACGCTCATCGGTTGTGGTGGGTGCCGCGAGTAACACCGTTGCAACTCCGGCGTCGTCCGCAGCGTCGGCCCATCCATCAAGCTCATCGAGCGGCAGGTCGGGCACAATTGCCCCGTCAATCCCCGCGTTGACCAACATGGCAGCGAATCGCTCATGACCCGCATGAACGACAGGGTTGTAATAGGTCATCACCACCAGTGGCACGCCCACGTCCAGCGTGGCACATTGCGCGATGATCCCCGACGGCGTCGCTCCGAGATCGAGCGCGCGCTGGGAAGCTTCCTGAACCGTCTTGCCATCCATCACCGGATCGGAGAATGGGATTCCGATCTCGATCGCGTCCGCGCCATTGTCTGCTACTGCACGCACGACATCGCACCAGTCGCGTCCCATACCGCCGGTCAGGTAGGGAACCAGCAGCTTTCGTCCCTGCGGCACGCGCGGCTCGCAAACTCGATTCCAGATTCACGCGAGCTGCTCCCCAGTCAGACGCTCCGCGACCTGCATCGCGTCCTTGTCGCCGCGACCGGAAAGCGTCACCAGCACGGTCGAACCGGCAGCGACGGCGCTTCCGGCCTCACGCGCCAGCCACCCGATCGCATGCGCCGGCTCGAGCGCCGGCACGATGCCCTCAGTCACTGCCAGCAGCTGAAAACCCTCCAGCGCCTCCTCGTCGGTGGCGAAGTGGTACTCGAGCGCGACCGGTCGTTGCGAGGTGAGCGTGCTCAGGCCCGACCCCCGGATAGTCCAGCCCGGCGCTGATCGATGTCGCCTCAAGGATCTGACCTTCCTCGTCCTGGAGGTACAGCGAACGTGCACCGTGGAGCACACCGGGAACGCCGCGACTGACCGCCGCACCGTGTCGTCCCGTGTCCAGGCCCAGGCCACCGGCCTCGACGCCAACAAGGCGCGCGTCGGTATCGAGATAGCCGGCGAACGTGCCGATCGCGTTCGAGCCACCGCCGACGCATGCCACCACGAGATCGGGATCGTTGCCCCCGAGTATCGCCCGGCACTGTTCGCGGGCCTCATCGCCGATAATGCGTTGGAACTCCCTCACCATCCACGGAAACGGGTGTGGTCCCATCACCGAACCAATGCAGTAGTGCGTCGATTCGACGCTGGCAACCCAGTCGCGCAACGCATCGTTGATCGCATCCTTGAGCGTCGCGCTCCCTGATGAGACGGGAACCACCTCGGCGCCGAGCAACTGCATGCGAAAGACATTGAGCGCCTGACGTTCCACGTCCACAGCACCCATGAACACCGTGCATTCCAGCCCGAACAATGCCGCAGCCGTCGCAGTCGCAACGCCATGTTGGCCCGCGCCTGTCTCGGCGATGACGCGCGCCTTGCCCATCCGCTTGGCGAGCAACGCCTGACCCAAGACGTTGTTGATCTTGTGCGAACCCGTATGGGTGAGATCTTCACGCTTGAGCAGTACACGAACCCCCAGCCTCTCCGAGAGCCGGTGACACTGCGTGACGGGCGTCGGTCGTCCGGCGTAGGAGGTGAGCAGCTCTGCGTACTCGAGGCGAAATGCCGGGTCGTGCCAGGCATCGCGGAAGTTGATCTCGAGTTCCTCCAGGGCCGAGACCAGCGTCTCGGGGATGAACCGACCACCGAACTCACCAAAGCGACCAAGACCCACGGGCTCGGACCCAGGCGCACCAAGGATCACGGGCCGACCCCGCGCTGGAACGGACTGCGGTGAAACTGGCATGGGTCACTCCGGAGGTGGTGAGGACACTGTCGAGATCTGTGTCCGGAACTGGGCCGGACCGTTGGAGGTTCGCGACAAGCGCAGTCTACGGGCGACGAAAATCCTCGCCCGTTCTTACCAGCCCTCTGCTGCCCAGTCGTACGGCCGACCGAGCCGCGGAGGAGTGCTCGTTCGCCCCGGTCCGTTCCAACGCCGCGCCTCGTCGGAGTCCTCAGGGACAGGCTCGACCAGGTCCATCTCCTCGGGCTCAGCTGATCGCACGGCCTCGACGAATCGTCGAAGCTTGCGTGGATCCTTACGCCCCGGAGCGGACTCGACCCCTGTGGACACATCGACGCCCCACGGCTTCACCCGGGCAATCGCTTCGCCGACGTTCTCGGCAGTCAGGCCACCCGCCAACATCACCCGCGCCCCGAGCGGAACAGCGTCGGCCAATCCCCAATCGAAGGCCCGCCCCGAACCGGGCTGAGGCGCGTCAAGAAGGATCACATCAGCTGGACCGTTGACAGCCGATGCCAACAGCGGGTCATCGGCACGAAACGCCTGAATGACGAACGACAACCGCTGACGAATCCAGCGCACCTCACTGATCGGCTCACGCCCATGGAGTTGCGCACCGCTGACACCGGTACGGTTGACGATCTCCACGACACGTTCAGGGCGCTCGTCACGAAACACGCCGATCGTGGCAACGCCGTGCGGAAGGCGACGGACGATATCCCGCACCCTCTGTGGCTGCACTTGGCGGACGCTGCCAGGAGCGAACACGAATCCAAGCGCGTCGGCGCCCAATGCGACCGCGAGGAGCGCATCTTCCTCGCTCGTGATCCCACAGATCTTCACGAACATGGACTTCGCCTTCGCCGGCACCTAAACCCGCCGGTGAACAGCGTACGTCACGCAGGCGCCGATGAGTTCGCCCGGATCCGTCATTCGTACGAGCGCCTCACCTACCAGCACTGCATCGAAGCCGGCTCGCGCCATTCGTTCGGCGTCAGCGGCCGAGCGAATCGCGCTCTCAGCAACCGCTGTGACCTCGCCCGGAAGCGTCTGAACCAGCCGCTCTGCCACAGTCAAGTCCTCGGTGAACGACGAGAGATCGCGACTGTTCACCCCGATCAGACGTGCGCCCACCGCCATGGCACGGTCAAGTTCGGCAGCGTCGTGCGTCTCGAGAAGCACCGTCAGTCCAAGTCCGAGGGCGAGCTCATGGAGGTCCCGTAGCACCGAATCGTCAGGGAGTGCGGCCGCTATCAGCAAGATCGCGTCCGCGCCCAGTGCACGCGTTTCATAGACCTGGATCTCGTCGACGACGAAGTCCTTGCGCAACAACGGAAGATCCACAACAGCCCGTGCTCGTTCGAGGTCGTCGATCGAGCCCCCGAAAAACGGACCATCGGTCAGCACCGAAAGACACGCAGCACCCCCGGCGGCATATGCGCTCGCCAAATCTGCGGGGTTGAGATCGGGAGCCAGGTCGCCCTTCGAGGGTGATCGCCGTTTGATCTCGGCTATGACGCTCAGCTGCCCAGACCGAGCACGCAACGCCTGCGCAAAATCGCGCGCCGGTGGGGCATCGAGAGCCCTCCTGCGGAGCAGATCCCGCACCTGGGGGCGGCGCAGCATCGTGACCTCATCGATCTTGGTTGCGAGGATCTTGCCGAGGACGCCCATGGCGGGTGGCATCGTACTGGAGCGACCACGGCCCAACTGAGCGCCGATATCCGGGGCCGGGACTGCCATTCGGTACGCGCATCACAATTCCATGACCTGGGCATGACCCGCGGGCCGGGAAACTGGTGCAACGATACGGGTATGGACAAGGGAACGATCGTCGTCGTCGACGACGAAGCCAACATCGCCGATCTCGTCGACCTGTACCTGACCCGGGAGGGATACAAGGTGTATCAGGCCTCGACCGGGCTTGGCGGGATCGACACCATCAGCCTACGGCGGCCTCGACTGGTCGTCCTGGACGTCGGATTGCCTGATATCGATGGGCTCGAGGTCTGCCGGCGCCTTCGCGCGACCTCGCAGACACCGATCATCTTCTTGACCGCTCGAGGCAGCGAGGTCGACCGAGTTCTCGGCCTCGAGCTCGGCGCGGACGATTACCTCACCAAACCTTTCTCGCCGGCCGAGTTGGTGGCACGGGTCAAGGCAGTTCTACGGCGCACAGATCCAGGCGCCGCGCCCACGCCCATCATTCAGGTCGGGCGAGTGGCAATCGACGTCGGCCGACGCGAGCTCCGCTTGGACGACACCCCGGTGGAATGCACCACCAAAGAGTTCGAACTCATCCGATTCCTCGCCGATCGCTCCGGCCTCGCGCTGAGCCGCCAACAGATTCTCGACGGCGTGTGGGGCGTTGACTGGTTTGGCGACACACGCACCATCGACGTTCATATCGCGCAGCTCCGCAGGAAGCTCCGCGACGCACTCAACATCACGACCGTCCGCGGCGTCGGCTATCGACTCGATGTCGTGACGTGAATCTCGGGTCGTATGAATCGCCATCTCGTCAAGCACGCCAAACTCCGCACACGAATACTCATCGCGCTCGTGCTCGTAGCTCTCGCGGTTTTGCTCATCACGGGCATGACGACGGTGCTGTTGGCTCGGCGGACTGCCGAAGACCTCGAGCTACGCGACCTACGCCGCAAGGCAACACCTATCGCACGTGGCTTGGAACAACTCGCCGGGGAAGGAACGGGAACCAGTGCGCGCGGCTCGGCTGCGCGCTTCCCACGGCTGCTCCTCGGCTCGCTCCGTGTCGCGACAGGAACCATCGTGCGCATCGCTCCGACGGGCGAGGTGATCCAAGGTCTCGACGCGATCTATGGTCCCTCAAGGCCATCGCCGACAGAGGCACCTGCGGCAGAGTCGCTCCTCAGACTTCCCGAAGGCATCGACGCCGGCGACCTCGACACCATCAGCCTGCTCGGCGGTCAACAGGATGGCGGAGCAGTCGGCGACTTGGCGTTTGTCGCGCAGCCGCTGAACTCCGATTCCGACACGCTTGCCACGTCGGGACAACTCGTCCTGGTCATGACCTCGCAGATCGACCGCAGCGCCATTGGCCGCGCAGGTCCGTTCTTCCTCTTCGCCGCCAGTTCATCGCTCCTTGCAGCACTCGGGTTGTCGTACATCGTTGCGCGTCGCCTCACTCGTCCCCTCGCTGCAATGCAATCGGTTACCGACCGTATCGCTGCCGGTGATCTCACGGCGCGCGTCAATGTCGAGCCCTCCCAGCCCGAGGAACTGGCGACTCTTGGACACACGATCAACGCAATGGCCACGCAACTCGACGAGGCCCGCGCGCTCGAACGGAACTTCCTCCTCAGCGTGTCGCACGACCTGCGCACGCCGCTCACCTCCATCCGCGGCTACTCGGAGGCCATCGCCGACGGCACGGCCGGCGATCCGAGCGCACGGCACCGCGCCGCGGAGATCATCCGGACGGAATCAATCCGTCTGGAACGGCTCGTCGCAGACCTGCTCGACCTGGCCCGGCTCGGCTCCTATGAGTTCTCACTACATCCGCGCATCTTCGACATCGGGGCAGTCGTGGCCAACTCCGCTGAGGCGTTCCGTCCTGCAGCCGATGATCTGAACATCGCACTCACGGTCGCGACAGCTCCCATGACCCAAACAGTCGGTGATCCCGAGCGTGTGGGACAGATCATCGCAAACCTGATGGAAAACGCGCTCAAATATGCGACAAGCGCAATCACCGTGACCTCGAAGGTCACTACCACCACCGTCGAGGTCCGCGTCATCGACGATGGCCCGGGCATCAAGCCAGATGCGCTCGGGAAGGTCTTCGATCGGCTCTACACAACGCGGTCCTCTCCCGGACGCGGCGTCGGTACCGGACTCGGCCTAGCGATCGTGCGCGAACTCGCCATTGCCATGGGTGGCACCGTGTTCGCCGAGGTCGGCACCTCGACGGGCACGCAGTTCGTCGTCAACCTCCCGCTGATCAGCGACCGCCACCCGCTCCGCACACAAGGGCCGCTACAAACTCAAGAGCGCTGAACCCACCCCGTCGATCTCGACCAACGCACCGAGATCCAGTTCACGCCGGATAAACCCCAATGCCAGGACTCCGAGTTCAGGAGAGCGTGCGGCGCTCGTCACGGTTCCGACGACCTTGCCCTCTGCAACGATGTTCGCGCCGACAGCGGGCACCGTTTCACCCTGTACCGACATGCGACGCAGCAAGCGATTGACATGCCCGCGCGAGTCGATCCTGCACACGAGTTCCTGGCCGACAAAGCAGCCTTTGGTAAATGACACCGCTTCGCGTTCGAGGAACGCTTCTTGCGGGATGACACGGTCATCCAACTCGGCGCCGTGGCGGGGAATCCTCTCCTCGATGCGCAGGATTTCCAGCGCATCACGTCCGCACGCACGAAGTTTCCCTGCCATCACGACAGCGCGCGCCGCCTCCACTGCCGGGCCCGGACCAATCAGATCGACACCCGGCAGGTCGGGCAGTCCGGCGCCGACCATACGAACGGCTTCGGTCCCACCCCACGGAACATGGGCGTGTCGCTCTGGGGTCGGCACACCGAGCGCCGCCTCGGTGTCCGGGCCTCGAACGCTGAGCATCGACCACACACCGGTCTGATCGATCACCTCGGCCTTGACGCGAATGCGGAAACGGTCCAGCGCCGCTTTGAGGTGTGATCCCATGCCCGGATCCGTGTCGAGCCATGCATCGGACCCGACGATCAGGATGCGAAACGCCACTTCAAGCTTGCCCTGGGGTTGGAGCAACAACGACGCTGCTCCGCGTCCGTCACCGAGCGCGTCGATATCGGCAGATACCAGACTCTGTAGAAACGATTGCGCATCGGGCCCGACAACCTGAACGAAGGAGCGGTCTGAACAGTCCACCGCGCCTGCCGCGTAACGCAGGGCATGCACGTCCTCATCGATACTCATCGCTGTTCCCCGAGTCGCCGTGACGCGGCGGCCGCCGCCAGCAATGCCCGTGCCTTGTTATGGCACTCGAGATCCTCGAGCGCCGCGTCGGAATCTGCGACCACACCGGCACCTGCTTGCACGCTCGCGTGTCCATCGTGCCAAACCATCGTACGGATCGCGATCGCGGTGTCGAGGTTGCCCGAGAAGTCGACGTAGCCAACGACGCCGGCATATGGGCCCCGTTTGGTCGGTTCCAGCTCGTCAATGATCTGCATGGCGCGGACTTTCGGTGCGCCACTGACCGTTCCGGCAGGAAATGTGGCGCGTAACACGTCAACCGCATTCTTGGTGTCCACGAGCTCGCCCGAAACTTGGCTCGTGAGATGCATGACGTGCGAGTACCGCTCGAGTTTCATCATCTCGTCCATGTGCTCGGTGCCGTACTTGACGATCCGACCGAGGTCGTTGCGGGCGAGGTCGACCAACATGAGGTGCTCTGCGCGTTCTTTCGGATGCTCGACGAGTTCCGCCTCCAAACGCTGGTCGTCGGCTTCGTTCACACCACGCCGACGGGTACCGGCAATCGGGCGTGAAATCACGCGACCGTCGAGCAACTGCACCATCGGCTCGGGCGAGGAACCCACCAACGTCACCTCGTCGGAGCGGAGGAAGTACATATACGGCGACGGGTTGACCTGTCGAAGAACCCGGTACACGTCGAACGGCTCGTACTCGCCTTCGAGATCGAAGCGCTGCGCAAGCACGACCTGAAAGATGTCCCCGGCAAGAATGTGTTCGCGTGCGGCCTCGACGGCTTCGGCATAGCGCTGCGACGACAACGTCGAACGGAACGCCGGCAGCTCGCTCAGATCGTCCGGAGGCGGCGCGCTCGGAACATACGACAGAGGCCGCGCCAACTCCTCGAGCAACGCGTCAAGCCGACCCACCGCGCTGTCGTAGGCCTCGCCGAGCGCATCATCGGTTGCAGCATCGCCGACTTCACCGGAGGGCTCGGTAGCCATGAACACGTTCTCGACGAGGTACATCCTCTGGCGGAAATGGTCGAACGCCGTGACATGGCCCGTGAGCGACAGCACAGCGTCCGGAAGCCCAAGGTCATCGGGCGGGGCGTCACCGAGATGTTCGATCTCGCGGATGACGTCATAGCCAAGATATCCGACGACACCGCCGTGAAAGGGTGGGAGATCCCCCAGCTTCGGCGACCGGAAATGGCCGACCAGCCATTCAAGCGCCGCGAGCGCCCCGTCGCTTGTCGGCATACCTGCTGGCGCCGCACCCTCTACCGCGACGTCTCGACCGCGTACGACCAATCGCATCGCCGGGTCTCGACCGACAAAGGAGAACCGCCCCCAGCGCTGCCCGTGTTCGACGGACTCAAGGAGGAATCCTTCTCCCTCGCCGACCAATTTCGCGAAGACCGATACCGGGGTCTCCAGGTCGGCGAGCACCTCGCGCCACACCGGCACAACGGTGTGCGCACGCGCGAGCGCAATGAACTCGTCGCGGGTTGGGCGCGCAGGCAATGCGGGTTTCATATGGGACTCGGGTCGGCCCCGGACCCGAACGCACGAAAGAAACAGCTGCGTTCGCCCGTATGGCACGCCCCACGCCCCTCCTGCTCAACAATGAAGAGCAGCGTGTCGAGATCGCAGTCGTACAACGCTTCCCGGATGAATTGACGGTCACCCGATGTCTCACCCTTGCACCAGTACTCCTGGCGACTCCGGCTCCAAAACCATGTGCGTCCGGTTTCGAGCGAGCGCGCCAACGCGTCGGCATTCATCCAAGCCATCATCAGGACCTGCCCGGTCCCCTGCTCCTGGACGATCGCCGGCACAAGACCATCAGGGCCGAATTTGACGGCATTGAGTTCGGCAGCGCTGGCGGCGACGGGGGTCACGCTCGGTCCGGACATAGCCTGCAGAGCGTAGCCAACGCCCACGGGGACACCGCCGTGAATTGGGTGCGCGAGACTGCCGACCATGCCCGAAACACCGATTCCCCCCGTGGCCCCGCAACGCTTGACAACACTGCAGGCCCATGGCCACGCACGAGTCGACCCGTATTTCTGGATGAACGACCGAGCCGATCCGGAGGTGTTGGCATACATCGAAGCAGAGAACGCCTACACCGAAAAGGCGCTTGCGCACACCAACACCCTCCAGGATGTGCTCTACGAAGAGATCGTGGCGCGGGTCCAGGAAACCGACACGTCCGCATCTGCCAGGTGGGCGCCCTACGAGTACTACACGAGAACGCTCAAGGGCTCGCAGTACAGCATTTTCTGCCGACGGCTGATCGCCTCGCCAGACGACGTCGGGCCTCCAGAAGAACAGATTCTCCTCGACGGCAATCTCGAATCCGTCGGGCATGACTTCTACGAGCTTGGCGGATTCGCTGTCAGTCCCGACCAGCGAGTCCTCGCGCATGCCGCCGACTTCACCGGTGGCGAACGTCTCCGTATTCGTTTTCGTGACCTGTCGACGGGCACCGAACTCGACGACACCATCGAGGACGCCTACTACGGCCTCGCGTGGGCAAGCGACAACCGAACCATCTTCTACGTCCGCGTCGATGACACAATGCGCCCGTATCAGGTGTGGCGCCACGCACTGGGCACCGATACCCGTCTCGACGTGCTCGTGCACGAAGAACCCGACGAGCACTTCTTCACCAGCGTCGCGAGGACGCGCAGCGGCATGTACGTGGTCATCCATCTGGAATCGAAGACGACCACCGAGTCGCTCGTGATCCGCGCTGACAACCCGTGCCAAGAACCGAAGGTGGTCGAACCGCGTTCGCATGGTGTGGAGTACTCGATCGATCACCACGACGCCCCTCCGTCGAACGCTTCGCCAATTGATCCGGGACATTTCTTCGTCGTGACCAATGCCGATGGCGCACAGAACTTCAAGTTGATGGTCTGCCCAGCGGACACGCCTGGACGCTCTCATTGGACCGAGGTCGTTTCGCATCGTGCTGATGTACGCCTCGACGACGTCGACGTATTCGCCGACCACGTGGTCCTCTCCGAACGCGGCCAGGGCCTTGAGCGACTCTGCGTGTTGCGGCTCGGCACCGAGACCGATCGTCGATCGACCCTCACAGTCGATGCGATCGAGGCAATCCCCATGCCCGATCCCGTCTACAGCGTCGGCCTGGGCGCGAACATCGAGTACGACACCGACACGGTGCGGTACGAGTACACGTCCCTCACCTCACCCGCCTCGGACTACGACTACGTGCTCGGGACCGGTGTCTCGACGTTGATCAAAGAGCAGCCCGTCCTCGGGTATGACGCGAAACGGTTCGAGTCGGTTCGCTTGTGGGCAACCGCTCCCGATGGCACACGAATCCCGCTCTCCGTGGTGCACCCTCGCGGGCTCATCCTCGACGGTTCGGCTCCGTGCCTTCTCTATGGCTACGGCTCCTACGAGATCTCGATCGACCCGACGTTCTCATCGACCCGCCTGAGCCTGCTCGAGCGCGGTTTCGTCTTCGCCATCGCGCATGTCCGGGGAGGCGGCGAAATGGGCCGAGGTTGGTATGAAGACGGCAAGCTCATGAACAAAACGAACACCTTCAACGACTTCATCGCCTCCGCAGAGCATCTCATCGCCGCTGGCTACACCAAGAGTGATCGGCTGATCGCTCGCGGCGGAAGTGCCGGCGGGCTGCTCATGGGAGCAGTCGCAAATCTTCGACCGGACTTGTTCCGCGCCATCGTTGCCGAAGTGCCGTTCGTCGACTGCGTCACGACGATGCTCGACGATTCCCTACCGCTCACTGTCACCGAGTGGGAGGAGTGGGGCAATCCCCTCGCAGACGCCGAGACCTACCGCGTGATGGCCGCGTATTCTCCCTACGACAACGTCGAGGCCAAGCAGTATCCGGCGATGCTCGTGACCGGTGGCCTGAACGACCCCCGCGTGCAGTACTGGGAGCCTGCAAAGTGGGTCGCCAAGCTCAGATCGCTCAAAACCGACGCTCGGCCGCTGCTCCTGAAGATGGAGATGGGCGCAGGCCACCACGGACCATCGGGTCGTTATGACGCCTGGCGAGACGAAGCACGCGTGCTTGCCTTCATCCTGGACCAGGTGGGGACCACCGCAGCACCGGCATGACGGACGACCCACGTTCGCTGACCCTGACAACCCTCGACGGGTTCCGCCTCGAAGCCGAGTACCTCCCAGTCCCGAGTGGTGTCACGCGCGCCGCCATCGCCATCTGCCATCCGCACCCACAGCATGGCGGAACGATGCAGTCACTCGTTGTGAGCGAACTGGTACGTGCGCTCCCCGGTCGGGGCATCGCGTGCCTGCGTTTCAACTTTCGGGGCGTCGGCACGAGCGAAGGATCTTGGGATGCCGGCGTCGGAGAACGTCTCGACGCCGAATCGGCCGTGGAGGCATTAGTCTGGCGAGGTAGGCCCCTCGGTTCCGCTCATCCTTGCGGGATGGTCCTTCGGTGCCGATGTTGCCCTCTCGGTGCAGCATCCTCGTCACGCAGGATGGCTCGCCATCGCAGCGCCGTTGCGCTGGGCTCGGGAACTCGACAGGACCGGAGCAGATCCGCGTCCGAAGTATGTGGTCCTCGCCGAGCACGACGAATTCCGCCCACCTACGGAAATCCAAGACGAGACCGCCCGTTGGACCGCGACGACAAGCATCATCGTCCCCGGCGCGTCACACTTCTTCGTCGGACGGACCGACCGGCTGGTGACGATCGCCGTAGGAATGGCCGAAAGCCTGATCGGCTGAATTGCGAGGATGTTGCTATCCGGAGAGCCGTCCACCGGAGAGTTGTGAGGGACTCATCCCGTTTCGCTCGAGAAAGGCCATCCGACGCTCGACAACGGCCCGCCAAATGGCGACGTCTGTCTCGTAACGCGGGCGATCCCCGTCCTCGAAGCAATGCTCGAGTTCGTCGAACGCGGCATCCTCCGCGTCGAGAAGCTCACGGTACCGCCGCAGAAACCCTTCGTCGACCACCCCATCCGATGCAGGCATGGGACCTCCTTTTGCGATCGGTGTCAGAATCGACAGCCGTATCGGCTAGGCACCGTACTCCATTTTTGGCCCCTCCGCACAGAGGCACATCCCGGCGTAAGTCCCCCGAGCTGGTTCAACATGCCTACCGGAGGGATCCGACACGACACGGCGATCGCGGACAAGCGATCACATCTCCGGCGTTGCGGAGAGGACAGTCAGTGCCTCGGCGACGGTGAACCGGCCCTCGTACAGCGCCCGACCGGCGATGGCTCCATGGAGCGTCCGACCGTCGATATCGAGGCCGGACAGCACGCGAAGGTCGTCGAGGGAGCCAACCCCGCCGCTCGCAATCACGGGAATAGCGCTCGCTTCGAGCACCGACGCCAGCTGCACCAAATCGGGGCCGGCCATGGTGCCGTCACGCCCGATCTCGGTCACGATCAGCGCTGCAACCCCCACGTCGGAGAACCTCACCGCTAAGTCGACCAGGTCGACTCCGCTTCCGGCCTGCCACCCGCGCACGGCAACCTCGCGTCCCCGAGCGTCGAGACCGACCGCTATCCGTCCCGGAAATCGAGCAGCAAGCTCGGCCACCAACGCAGGCTGCTCGACCGCGGCTGTGCCGATCACCACGCGAGCAACACCGGCTTCGAACAGCCTCGCGGCCGTACCGACATCGCGCACACCACCGCCCGACTGCACCGGACATGAGACCGCACCACAGAGGGCCTCCAACACCGCCAGATTTGTCGTGACGCCAGTTCGGGCGGCGTCGAGGTCCACCACGTGCAGCCACGGAGCACCAGCATCCGCGAAGCCCAGCGCTACACGAACCGGGTCGTCGTCGTAGACCGTCTCGGCGGCAAAGTCGCCCTGCATGAGCCTCACGCAGTTACCACCGCGCAGATCGATAGCCGGATAGAGGTTCAGAGCGCACCCTTCGTGGACGGTATGCCGCCGCCTTCGACACGCACGGCATCTCGTAGCGCACGCGCCACCGCCTTGAACGACGCCTCGATCACATGGTGCGCGTTGCGACCGGCGAGGCTTCGAATGTGGAGCGTGATACCGGCGCCGAAGGCGACAGCACGCCAGAACTCCTCGGCCAGCTGCGGATCGAACGTGCCGATGAACTCGGCGATTGGATCAACCTCGTAGACGATGAACGGGCGCCCCGAGAGATCGAGCGCCACCTGGACAAGTGCCTCGTCCAGTGGCACCAGGGCGTTCGCGAACCGTCTGACACCCGCCTTGTCTCCGAGCGCCTCCTTCAACGCTGTCCCGAAGACGATCCCGACATCCTCAATCGTGTGGTGCGTGTCGACGGCGAGATCACCGGTCGCCTGGATCGCCAGGTCGAAGCCACCATGCTTGCCGAGTTGCTCGAGCATGTGGTCGAAGAACGGGACGCCCGTCGATGCCACGACGTCACCATGTCCGTCCAGAACCAGGCTGAGATCGACGGTCGTTTCCTTTGTTGCTCGGTGTTGTGTCGATGCCCTCGTCACATGTCCTCCTGGACCGATTCGTGAAGCGCCCCGAGGAACGCATCGTTTTCCGCCGGTGTGCCAACCGTGACGCGAAGGCATTGTTCGACACCGGGCCATGATGAGAAATCTCGGACGAGCACGCCACGTTCGACCATCCGTGTCCACAACGCATGCGCATCACCCGCAACGCGGAACAGAATGAAGTTTGCCTGGGACGGGAAGACCGTCAGCGCGCCAATCGTGCGCATCGCCGCGCTCATCCGGTCCCGTTCTGCCTCGAGGCGGCGCACTCGGTCATCCATCTGATCACCGAACTGCAACGCGGCGACACCGGCAAGTTGCGTGGGCGTACTGAGGTGATACGGCAGGACCACCTTGTACAGATTGTCGATGAGCCACGTCGGCCCGATGGCGTACCCCAACCTGATCGCTGCGAGTGACCACACCTTCGAAGCAGTCCGCACGATGACCAGTGGCGTTTCATCACTCACGAGGGCGGCCGCGTTATAGGAAGCGAACTCCCCATAGGCCTCGTCGACGACCAGCAACCCTCCAACCCTCACCACCGCGTCGAGAATCGCCTCGACCGTTTCGCGTGCCTCGAGAGTCCCGGTCGGATTGTTGGGACTGCAGAGAAACGTGACTGCGGGGCGTTGTTCGACAACAGTCTTGATGGCTTCGCCTGGATCGACCGTGAAGTCATCGCAGCGCCCTCGCTCAATGATCTCGGTGCCGGTGATGCGACAGACATGCGCGTGCAACGCGTAGGTGGGCTCGAAGATGAGACAACGCCGAGACGGACCGCCATAGGTCAACAAGATGGTTTGGAGTACCTCGTTCGACCCATTGGCGCAGAACAGGCGCTCAATCGGCTGCTTGAGATGCTCCCCGAGGGCGCCACGCAACGCCATTGCAGCTCGGTCGGGGTAACGCTGCAACGCGGCCCCGCGCACGGCAGCGAGCCACGCCTCGACGAAGTCCTCGGGAGGTGCAAACGGGCTCTCGTTGGTGTTGAGACGCACCGATACGTTCAACTGCGGCGAGTGGTAACCATCGAGTGACCTCAACGCCTCACGCGGCTCGATGTACGCGCTCATCCTGGCGTCTCACGCAATGTCGACCGGTCGATGCGCGCGCGGATAGCCGCCGCATGTGCAGAGAGTCCCTCGACCTCAGCGATGATCGTGGCGTACGGTCCGATGCGACACATCGCCGCCTGGGTCACCGATACCACGTGCACGTGTTTGCGAAAGGAGTCCACCGACAGAGCACTGGCGTATCGCGCAGTTCGCGCGGTCGGCAACACGTGATTGACACCGATCACATAGTCACCCAGGACAGCGGGAGTCCACGGTCCACAAAACACAGCACCGGCATTGCGCACCGAGCGCACAAGCTCGTCATCTCGTTCCGTCACGATTTGAAGGTGTTCGGGCGCGATCGCGTTCGACAACTCCATTGCCTGGCGTGCGTCACGCACCAGATAGCAGGACCCCCCGGTCGCAAGTGTCGATGCGATTTCGTCGGCGCGTGCAGCGACGGCCAGACCGAGACGCATCGCCTTCTCGACGGCGTCGGCAACGCTCGCATCCCAGGTCACCAGGATTGCGGAACCGCCCGGACCGTGTTCGGCCTGCGCCATGAGATCAGCGGCGACCAGGGCAGGATCAGCTGTGTGATCTGCGATGACCACCAACTCTGAAGGACCTGCGATCGACTCGATGCCGACCACGCCCGACACCTCGCGTTTGGCGGCGGCAACGTAGGCATTGCCCGGCCCGACGATGACGTCGACCGGGGCGACCGTCTCGGTTCCGTAGGCCATCGCCGCGATGGCCTGCGCCCCACCAACGTGGTACACCGCATCGACCTCGGCGATGGCTGCGGCGGCCAGCACGGCGGGCGCCACAACCCCTTCGCGATCTGGTGGTGTGCACACCACGACACGCTCGACACCGGCGACCCGAGCTGGAATTGCCGTCATCAGCGCTGTCGAGGCCAGCGGCGCACGCCCACCGGGCACATAACACCCTGCACTTGCGACGGGCAGGGTCATCCCGGTGACGGTCACACCATCGCGACCCCAGGATGCGTCGTCTCGCAATTGGGTGGCGTGATATTTCCGGATCTCGCCGGCGGAGTATTCCAATGCAGACCGAACGTCACGTGGAATCACGCGCAGTGCGACGTCAATCTCATCCTTGGACACTTCGAGCGAAAGGTCACCTAGACGCGCACCCATCGAACCGGGCTGTCAGTGAACGTAACGCGGTATCGCCGCCCCCTCGGACCGCATCGATGATGGCACGGACCGCACCCGTCGGAAGCTCGCCGAGTTCGTCGGGCTCTCTCAGGTGGGCGCGCAGATCTCCGTCCAGAGAGCGGAGATCTCGGCGATCCAGCAGCGCTTCGGACGCCGATGATGCAGAATTTTCGGGCACGGCCATGAAGGAATCCCATCGTAATGCGGCTCTCCAGCACCGAACCCCGCCTTTTCGGCCAGGCGAGACACTCCAGTAGCTTCCCCCGAATGACCGCATCGTCGGATCTCGCCGAACTCTCCACGCTGTGCACCCTGCTCGAAGACATCGTTGCGCGAATCGAGACGATGGCCAACCGATATGGGGCAACCCCGGATTCGGCCGTTGCCGCCGACCTCTACAACGCCGAGCGTGGCCTGGTCAGTGCTCGCCGAGCGCTGGATCGAGCGAGCGCCTCGGTCACCCATCTCACCCGCTGAGCGTTGGACCCTTGACCGCAATGCGGCGTGGAGCAACGGGACCGGCCGATGGGCAGACGTCGCTCAGCACACATGCGTCGCATCTCGGTTTGCGTGACACGCACGTCGCCCGGCCATGCAGGATGAGCCGCATCGAAAACGTTCCCCACTCCTCCGGCGCCACCACCGCGCACAGATCCGTCTCGACCTTCACCGGATCGTCTTCGCGGGTCAGCTTGAGCCGACGGGCAATTCGGCCGACATGCGTATCGACCGGCAACCCAGGCAAACCGAACGCGACGGACCGCACGACGTTGCCGGTCTTGCGCCCGACACCGGGAAGTGACACGAGATCGTGCAATTCCCGGGGAATCTCACCGCCATAGACCTCCTCGACGCGCTCGGCCATTCCGAGGAGGTTCCGAGCCTTCGCTCGAAAAAAGCCCGTTGATCGGATGAGTCCTTCGAGCTCCTCGGGATCAGCGGCCGCGAGGTCACTGGGCGTTGGATAACGCTCGAAGAGGCGTGGTGTGACGAGATTCACACGCACGTCGGTGCACTGTGCCGACAGGATCGTCGCGACCAGCAATTCGAATGGATTGCTGTGCAAGAGGGCACATTCGGCGTCGGGAAATGCCACGGCAAGGCGCTCCTGAACCTCCAGAGCGCGATGTCGTGCACCTCGAGGACGGGTCATCGCTCGCACACTACCGGTGGAAATGTACGCACTCCCTTACCCTTGTTGCGGTGGACATCCTGACAGCTTCCCATCTTGACGACGAAGACCGCCTTGCTATCGGCGCGCTCTGCACAGCCGCTTTCGCCGCCGACCGCCACCCGGCGCTCTCCGACCACCATCGCCTAGCACTCGAGAACTCCGGGGCCGAAACCACAGACCTGTCTGCGTTCATGGCACGAGACCGTCGCCGTCTCGTCGGCTACGCGCAACTCCTCCCCGAACCGACCGAGTACAGCCTCGAGGTGGTTGTCCATCCCATGGCTCGAAAAGTTCCTGGGCCCAGCAACCGAAGCAGCGCCATCGACGCCGACAGAACGGACGAACCTGGCGACCTGGAAAGGGACGAAAACGGAACGGACGTACTTCCTGACAGACGCGCAAGCCCCGCCGGAAGGCTGCGCCGGAGAGCGCCTCCTTGACGCGGCTTTGGGCCACGTCGCTTTTCACGGCGGTGGGACCGTCAAACTGCTCGTCGCACATGCCACGGAACATTCCGACCAGGCGCTGGCTGCGAAAGGATTTGTTCCCGTCCGAGACGTGCTCCAACTTCGCTGTGCGCTACCCCTCGATGTCGTTGCCTCGTGGCCCCCTGGGACAGCGATGCGCGCGTTCGTCCCCGGTCGCGACGACGCCGACTGGCTTCATGTCAACGGTCGCGCCTTTGCAGACCATCCCGACCAAGGCGGCTGGGGCCCCCAGCAGTTGGCCCAGCGCATGAAAGAGCCGTGGTTCGACGCGAACGCCTTCCTCCTTGCGCACATCGACGAGAAGCTGGCGGGATTCTGCTGGATGAAGACCCACCGCCCCGAAGCACTCGCGGAGATCTACGTCATTGGCGTCGATCCCGATTTCCAAGGCCTCGGGCTCGGTCGCGCACTGGCCGTTGCCGGACTTGCAACTGCCACCACCGTCCGTACGGGCATGCTCTACGTCGAAGGCACCAACACCGCAGCGATCGGCTTGTATCGGTCGCTCGGCTTCACCGAACATCAATGCGACCGTTGGTACACGACCGTCGTCGAGCCACAGGCCGTGACCGAGTCGTGAGCACCCAACCGGTCGTCGAAGACCCCGCGCGTACCAGGTACAGCCACACCCGTGAAGATCTTGGGGCGTTGCTCGCTGCATGGAATGAACCACGTTTTCGCGCTGCACAACTCTTCGAAGGCTTGTACTCCCACTGCAGCCCACTCGAGGACATCACCACACTTCCCCAAGCATTGCGCGACCGGCTCGAGACGAAGTTGCCGCTCGCATTGCACCCCGACCTCAAACAGACCGCTCGCGACGGTCTCACGACAAAGTGGCTGTGGCGCTGCAACGCCGATGGCGCGCAGGTGGAAAGCGTACTGATGCGCTCCCCCAACCGTGCTGCGGTCTGTGTCTCCTCACAGGCCGGCTGTGCCATGGCCTGCACGTTCTCCGCGACCGGCCAGGCTGGATTTTCGCGACACCTGAGCGCCGTGGAGATCTTCGAACAGGTGGTACGGGCCCAACACGAATCACCACAACGCGTCGGTAACGTCGTCTACATGGGTATGGGCGAGCCTCTCGCCAACTACGAGCCCGTCTGGGAATCCGTCGAGCGCATACATGGTGATCTCGGCATTTCGGCGCGACACATCACGATCTCGACGGTCGGTCTCGCGCCCGCCATCCGCCGCCTCGCGACAGAGGCACTCCCCGTGACCCTTGCAGTGTCCCTCCACGCACCGTCGGACGACCTGCGAGCCAAACTCGTTCCATTGAACCGCCGGTATCCGATTGCCGAGCTTCTCGACGCCGCACGAGAGTTCGCCGCCTCGAAGGGCCGGCGCGTGACCTTCGAATACGCGTGTGTCTCTCACGTCAACGACGAACCGCATCACGGCGACGAACTCGGACGCCTGCTGCGCGGATTCGGTGGCGCGGGCGGCACCCACGTGAACGTCATACCGCTGAATCCCACATCTGGCTTCGGGGGTCAGACCCCCTCGCTCCTCCGCGTGCAGGCATTTGCAGCACGAATCCGCCTTGCCGGAATCACAACCACGATCCGGGCCAATCGAGGAGTGGACATCGACGCCGCCTGCGGCCAGCTCCGATCTCGTGAGGCCACGCGCCGCGACGAGGGTGCTCCGTCGGTCACAATGGTCGAGTGAACCCCCAGACACAGTTCTTCAATCCCCGGCAGCCCCAAACGCTGCAGATCGGCGTGATCCTCCTGTATTTCAACGCGCTTTTCGCGTTGCTCGGTGGCATCGGTGCAGGTCTTGGGCTGCTGCTGCTCATTGCGATGGCCGGTGGCGCCTTTGGGATCGCCAACGAGAAGAAGTGGGGCTATCAGCTCGGCGTGGGCGCGGCCGTCGTCAACGTCCTACTCCTGTTCGCATATTTCGGAGCCGAAGCCCTCACGTTCCCGGTTCTCATCAACACCATGGTCGATGGCGCACTGGTGGCTCTCCTGCTACACCCGATGAGCCGCGACTATCAGCGGATCTGGTTCGAGTAGAGCGGCATCCATGTACGGCAATTCGCCCCTCGCGTCCGGAACGTGTCCGCCGCGGTGTGCGAACAGCGTTACGAGGCCGTAACAGTCGCGCAACTGCAGCGTCGCACAACACCCTCCAACATTCGGTGCATGCCTTCCACCGTTGCCGAGCCCAACCTCTGGACTAGCTATCGCAGCCCCGGCTGCTTCGACGAAATGCTCCGCGACGGTGAGCCTTGGCCGTCAACCGAACGAGTGTTGAGCGGCCTTCGACTACTCGGTCCGGAACTCCTCGACCGACAGAGCGCAGCTGACCAAGCGATCAAGTCGATGGGTGTCACCTTCAGGGTGTACTCGCGCTTCGGTGGCCTCGACCGCGACTGGCCGTTCGATATCATTCCGCGGGTGATCTCCTCCAGAGAATGGAGCCGCGTCTCGCAGGGACTGATCCAACGCCTCGAGGCGCTCAACCTCTTCCTGGATGACATCTACCATGACGCCCGCGTCGTCGACGATGGTGTTTTCCCAGGCGAACTGCTCGCGAGCTCTCGGAACTATCTGCCTGAGTGCCGGGGCACGAAACTTCGGTTCGGCACCTGGGCACACGTCTGCGGGAGTGACCTCGTCCGTGGTATCGACGGGCAGCTCCATGTGCTCGAGGACAACCTGCGCGTGCCCTCTGGGGTGTCGTACATGATGGAGAACCGGCGCGTCACGAAAATGGTGCTTGCCGACCTCTTCCATGACCTCGACGTGCTACCGATCGAGGAGTATCCCAACCGGCTCCGCGATGTGTTGGCAGCCCTCTCTCCGCGATCCACGGAACAACCAACGATCTGCGTGCTGACACCGGGCGTGTTCAACTCCGCATACTTCGAGCATGCGTTCCTCGCTCGGCAAATGGGTGCACACCTCGTGGAAGGCCGCGACCTCTTCGTCGATTCGAACGACACCGTCCAGATGAACACCGTCGGTGGCCCGCTACGCGTCGATGTCCTCTACCGGCGCGTCGATGACGTCTTCCTCGACCCCGAGGTCTTTCGCGCAGACTCGCTCTTGGGTGTTCCCGGCCTCATGCGTGCATGGACCGCAGGCAACGTCAGCATTGCCAATGCTCCGGGCACCGGTATCGCCGACGACAAGGTCACCTACGCATACGTCCCCGAACTCATCCGCTATTACCTCGGTGAAGATCCGATCCTCCCCAACGTCGAGACGTACGTATGCCACGACCCAATACAGCGCAACCACGTCTTGACCAACCTTGCGCAACTCGTCGTCAAGCCCGCGAACGGTTCGGGCGGTTACGACATCTTCGTCGGCGACATCGCGACGGCGGCCGAATGCGACACCATGCGTGCCCAGATCGAGGAGGACCCACGTAACTTCGTCGCCCAGCCCATCATCCGGCTCTCCACGGGACCCACACTCTGTGAGGGCGAGGTGGCACCCCGTCATCTGGACTTGCGGCCGTTCGTCCTGTCTGGCGAGCAACCGTTCGTGACCAGTGGCGGGCTGACCCGCGTGGCGATGACCAAGGGCTGCCTGGTCGTGAACAGTTCACAAGGCGGAGGGAGTAAGGACACCTGGGTCATCAACGACAGCCACTGAGAAGGTCCTTGACAGCAACCCGCAGGCGTGGTCGCCTTTCGTGTCCTTCCCGCCCGGCCTGGCAGATTGACTCGTGATGCTGCCAACGTATCGCCGGGTCACCGGCACGTTCGACGAAATGTTCAGCGACGACGGCGTGCCGCGCGCGGACTGGAACCATGCTGCCGTTACGTTTGATGCGCTTGGCCTCGAGGAGCTTCGCGCCAGAAGTGAGCAGTCTGCGAGGCTGCTCGAAGACGACGGGGTCACCTACGCCGGTACTGACAACGTCGCAGCGCCCAACCGCGGGCGCAGGAGTTGGGATCTCGATCCGATCCCGGTCTTTCTCGACAGTTCCGAGTGGACGCGCATCGCGGCAGGCATTGTCCAACGTGCCGAGTTGCTCAACCTGCTGCTGACCGATCTCTACGGTCCGCGAACACTGATTCGCCATGGTCTCGTACCGCCCGAGGTCATCTTCGACGATCCATCGTTTCTCCGCGAGTGCGACCAGATCCGCCTCCCCACCACGCAACAGCTCTTCACCTGTGCGATAGACCTCGCACGAGATCCCGACGGGGACTTCATCGTCCTTGGTGACCGAACCCAGGCGCCCTCAGGCGCTGGCTACGCATTGGAAAACCGCTCGGTCGTCTCGCGCGTGTTCTCGAACCTCTACCGAGAGTCCGGCGTCCAGCGCGTCGAACCGTACTTTCGAACGCTACGCGCCGCACTCCAGGGCGTTGCCCAGACCGGTACGGACAACCCGCGGATCGTGATTCTCACCCCCGGGCCATTGAGTGAAACAGCGTTCGAGCACGCCTACCTCGCGACACAGCTCGGCATCTCGCTTGTCGAGGGCAAGGATCTCGTCGCGCAGGACGGCGGCGTCTGGATGCGAACGCTCGGCCGTCTCGAGCGAGTCGATGTGATTCTGCGTCGCGTCGACGCGAGCTACTGCGACCCGCTCGAGCTGCGCAGCGACTCACGCCTTGGTGTGGCGGGCCTCGTCGAGACATGTCGGACCGGAGGCGTGTCGGTCGTCAATACCCTGGGAAGTGGGGTTCTCGAGAACCCGGCGCTGTTGTCGTTTCTCCCCCGGCTCGCCCCGGCGCTTCTTGGAGAATCCCTTTTGCTACCGACCGTGCCCACGTGGTGGTGCGGGGACGCGATCGAGCGCCAACACGTGTCCGCGAATCTCGATCGCCTCTTGGTTCATTCGACCAACCGGAGAGAGTCCGATCAGTACATTCGGGGCTGGGAACTGAGCACGCAGGAACTCGACACACTGCGCCGCCGCATCGACAGCTCCCCGCATCAGTGGGTGGCCCAGGAAATGATCGAGTATGCGAGCGTACCGACGCTCGCCGCCGACGGGCTCGAAGGTCGGCGGGCTTCGTTGCGCACGTTCCTCGTCGCGCGTGGCGATTCATATCTTCCGATGCCTGGTGGTCTCACCCGTGCCGCGGCACTGATGGAATCACGCTCCGTTTCGAACCGATCCGGCGGCCTGAGCAAGGACACCTGGGTCCTGGCCTCCGAACCGGAACGTCTCGGCAACTTCTGGTTGAAGCCCGGGCCCACGGTCACCGCACAGGCCCCCGAAGAATCAATGTCGACCCGAGCGGCCGAGAACTTCTTCTGGCTCGGCCGATACGCCGAACGAGCAGAGTCGGTCCTGCGTCTGCTGCGCGTGACGCAGGACCGACGCAACGACTTCGCAACCAATGCGGATCGCGCCGGGCATGCCTGTCTGCTCGTGCTCTACGAAGCACTACGCAGCATCAGCGACCCTTCGGCGACGACACTGATGCAAGCAGCAGTCGATGAGCAGCGTCCCGGAACGCTCGCGCATGCGGTTCGCCGGATGCTCGATGCTTCGCATGCCGTTCGCGACCAGCTGGGATCCGATACCTGGTTGGCCCTCGGAAGACTCGACCGTGAACTCGCGGAGCTCGCCGCGCCAACCACCGACTGGCAGACGACTGCACAACAGCCATTGAGTTCCATCATGGAATCGTTGTTGGCGTTCGGCGGTCTCGCATCCGAGACGATGATCCGCGATCCGGGATGGTTACTCATGGACGTGGGCCGACATCTCGAACGCGCGATTCAGCTGACTCTGCTCCTCGAAGCGACCGTAACCTCGGCGGCGAGCACCCCGACCGACAGCCTCCTGATGGAGTCTGTTCTCACAGCCTCGGAGAGCATCATCACCTATCGGCGCCGGTACCGAGCGCAGGCCCAGACCGAGACGCTCCTCGACCTCCTGCTCCTCGATCCCGCCAATCCCCGCTCGCTCCGGTTTCAGATCGCATCCATCACTGGGCATCTCGCCATGCTGCCGCCCACCACGTCACCGTTGGCTCAGGACACCCTCGAGGAACTGGTCAAGGAGGCTTCGAACGGAATCGACCAACTACGAACCGCAGATCTGGCAAGTACCGACGCAACCGGACGGCGAGGAGAACTCGTCGCCTTCTTGACAAGCCACCTCGACCTACTGCACCGCATCGCCGATGCGGTCAGCGCCAATCACTTTGCGCACCAGCCCGAACAACATGGCCTCCTCACGGCGTACTCGTTTACAGCAAATACGCGACACCCGGGCGTCTACTGATGGGCGTCGACTGATGCGCCTTCAAATAACGCACATCACCGAGTACACCTATGACGACAACGTGTCAGCCGGGTACGGCCAGATGCACCTCGTACCACGTGATCTTCCCACCCAAGTCTGTCAATCCAACAGCGTTGCAATCGTCCCTCAGCCCGAGCACTACCGCGAGCGGCTCGACTTCTATGGCAATCGGGTTGGGTACTTTCACATCAAGACTCCCCATGACCACCTCGCCGTCACCGCAGTCAGTGTTGTGGACGTCAGCAGACCGCAGCTCCTCACACATTCTCGTGGGCGAACCATGGGAGGAAGTGGCAACGCGCGTGGGTGCCAACGCCGACGGGAGTGCCGGGGAGGCCCGGGCCTTCACGTTGGACTCACCGCTGGTCATGCGGTCCGCCGAACTGGCCACCTACGCCAAGCGGTCGTTCCCAGCCGGTCGCCCAATCGGAGAGTGCCTCCTCGACCTCCAGCATCGAATTCGCAACGAGTTCGAATATTCGCCGGGATCAACCTCGGTTGCGACGCCACTGCACGACGTTCTCAGCCTGCGCCAGCGGCGTCTGTCAGGATTTCGCACAGTTGATGATCGGGTGCCTGCGTTCCCTTGGCCTTTCAGCCCGCTACGTCAGCGGCTACCTCGAGACCGAACCGCCGCCGGGCGCCCAGCGATTATTCGGCAGCGACGCATCGCACGCATGGGTTTCGGTCTTCGTGCCCGAGGCCGGATGGTTGGACCTCGACCCGACCAACAATCAGTTGGTCGACGACCGCTACGTCACCACTGCGTGGGGCCGCGACTACGCCGATGTCCCCCCACTCGAGGGGGTCGTCTTCTCCAGCGGCACCGCATGCACGCTCGAGGTACGCGTCGACGTCCTGCGCGTCGACGAGCCGGCGACCCATGCCCTGAGCGCACACAACGCCAACGGAATGAACGACATCAATGCCGACCACGCTCTCGAGTGGTGACGGCACTGAGCGATTTCGTCATCCAACTCGAACGTCGCCTCGAACCACTCGAGTTCGAACTCAACCACGCGTGGTGGGAGGCCGGCACGAACGCGTCGGCGCCGACAGAGCTGCGTCGCCGAAATGCCGAACTCGCCCTGAGCGACGCGCTTGCCGACGCAAGCGAATTCAACGCTGCCGCGGCATTCCGCGCGACACGCTCGACGACCGACGACCCCCTCCTCGTTCGCCGCCTTGAACTGCTGCACCATCAGCTCAGTGCTCACCAACTCGATCCCAAGCTTCGCGGGGAACTCGTCCGATGCTCGACGGCGATCGACTCGGCGTTCAGTACCTTTCGCGCACAGCTCGACGGGCGAAGCGTCAGCGACAACGACGTCGCAACCATCTTGCGCAACAGCGATGATGTCGACCTTCGGCGTCGGGCGTGGGAAGCGTCCAAACAGGTCGGCGCCGTCGTGGCCGACGACATTCGCGCACTCGCTCGCCTCCGCAACCGTGCCGCCCGAGCGCTTGGACATCGTGATCACTTCGCGATGGCGCTGGCGACCAACGAACTCGACGAGGACCGGCTCCTCGCAACACTCGAGGAGGTCGACCAGGTTTCCGCCGTCCCGTTTTCCGCCTGGAAGGCATCGCTCGATGTCGAGCTCGCGGCGCGCTTTTCCTGCGCGGTTGACGCCTTGGCCCCATGGCACTATGACGACCCGTTTTTTCAGGACCCCCCAACGCGACACGCCGTTGATCTGGCCCACGTCTTCGACGGCATCGATGTTGTCGATCGCTCCCGATTCACGTTCGACTCGTTCGGACTCGACGTCCATCGCGTCCTCGATCGCAGCGATCTCTTTGCCCGCCCCGGAAAAAACCAGCACGCATTCTGCGCGGACCTCGATCGTGCCGGTGATGTCCGGGTGCTCGCCAATATCGTGGCCAACGAACAATGGCTCGAAATCATGCTCCACGAGCTGGGCCACGCCGTCTACGACCTAGGCACCGACGCGACCCTTCCCTGGTTCCTGCGCACCATGCATCCCCTCCTCACCGAAGGCGTGGCGATGCTCTGCGGCCACCTCGCCCGGTCGCCGGAATGGCTTCACCGGTCGCCGGCATCGCCGATCGTGAGATTGAGGCGATGCGAGACGAACTCGCCGCATCGAAACGTGCATCCGTGCTCGTCTTCATCCGATGGGCGCTGGTCATGATCAACTTCGAACGTGGTCTCTACGCCGATCCCGATGCAGACCACGACACCCGCTGGTGGGATCTCGTCGGGCACTACCAAGGCCTGCGAACGCCGTTCAAACGGCAGGCACCGGACTGGGCAGCGAAGATCCACATCGCATCTGCGCCGGTGTACTACCAGAACTACCTCTATGGGCAACTCTTCGCCGTGCAGCTCGACCAGGCGATCCGGACGCGGTTCGGTGGGCTCATCGGGCGCCCCGAGGCCGGGAGGTTTCTTTCCGAGGAACTCTTCGCGCCCGGCGCTTCACAACGCTGGGATCGGCTGATCGCATCCTGCACCGGCGAACCACTCAGCGCGCACCACCTTCACCCCGTGCTTGGGCTCTAGCCTGAGGCGATGGACCTGGGGCTTGCCGGAAGGACCGCCGTCGTCGCCGGCGGTACGAGAGGTATCGGACTCGCCGTCGCCGAGCAACTCGCCGCTGAGGGCTGTCGCGTCGCGGTGTTGGCCAGATCGGTCCAGGCGTTGCGTGACGTCGAAGCCGGGCTCAGCGCGATGGGAGCGCCTGATGCGATCGGCCTCGAGGTCGACCTTCTCGATACCGGCGAGGTCGAGGCAGCCTTCACGTTCCTCGACGAACGGTGGGGGAATTTGAACATCCTTGTCAACGCTTTCGGAGCAGGCGAAGTTGGCGGCCTCGACGACCTTTCCGACAACGACTGGCTCAACGCGTTCGACTCCGGTGTCGTCGCAATGATTCGCACCGTTCGTGCTGCTTTGCCGCTGCTCCGAAAGGCAACCTTCGGACGTGTGGTCAACATTGCGGCGAGCAGCATCCGCCATCAAAGTCCCGGATTGATTTCTTGGACAGCGGCGAAGGCGGCACAGGCCAGCGCATCGAAGAACTTGGCGCGCCTTCTTGCCGCCGACGGAATTCTGGTGAACACGGTCTGCCCCGGCATGGTGATGACACCCGCAATCGAAGAGTACGTCGCGCATGCCGCACCCGAGAATCTCCCGGATGGACCGCTCGAATTCGCCTACGCCGCGATCGAACGCGATTTCGGAACACCAAACGACATCGGCCGAATCGGATTGCCTGAAGAGGTTGCGGCACTTGTCGTCTTTCTGTCCTCTGAACAAGCGAGCTTTCTCTGCGGCGCGACGATTCCGGTAGACGGTGGAAGCGATTTCTTCTAGGTGTCGCGACAGCATTGACGTTGCGCCTGACATCGATTGCCGAAACGTTCGCGAGTTCGAGTGGCGCGGCAGGCGACCGATAGCGTCACGCGCTGCATGGAGTTCAACCTTGCCGACCTCTGGGAGTCGGTTGCCGCCGCGGTTCCTCATGCCGAGGCTGTCGTTTGTGGTGATCGGCGTTTGACCTACGCGAACGTCGACGCACGCGCGAATCGAATGGCGCACTACCTGCAAAGCGTCGGCATTGGACCTGAGGGACATGTCGCGGTCGCGCTGCACAACGGCATCGAGTACCTCGAAACAATGCTCGCAGCATTCAAGCTCCGCGCAGTTCCCATCAACGTCAACTACCGCTACGTCGCCGATGAGCTTCGATACGTGTTGCTCGACTCGGACGCCGAGGTGATCGTCTGCGACAACGCGCTCGTCGAGCGCCTCGATGCAATCGGGCACCGTCTACCGCTCCTCAACGAGCGCCTTGTCGTCGATGGACCGGCCGCAAACTACGAGACGGCACTCGCGACCGGTTCGGATTGCAACGACTTCGAACCGCGCCTTGGCGATGATCACTACATCATCTACACCGGCGGCACAACGGGTATGCCGAAAGGTGTGGTGTGGCGCCACGAGGACCTGTTCTTCGGCGCGCTGGGTGGGGGTGGTCTCGGCCACGAGATCACCACACCTGAGGCGATTGCGGATCTTGATCGCCTCGGGTCCTCGCGGTTGCTGCCTGCATGCCCATTGGTCCATGGGACCGCCCAGTGGTCCTCGCTCATGACCTGGTTCACCGGTGGCTGCATCGTCCTCGATCCCGGACGGAACTTCGACGCTATGCGCACCTGGCAGATCGTTGCCCGCGAGAAGGTCGATACGCTCGTGATTGTCGGTGACGGATTCGGGTACCCGTTGGCCCACGCTCTCGACACCTATGCGTTCGAGGAAGGCGCAGGCCTTCACCCCGTCGACGCCGAGGCGCTCGACGTATCGTGCTGCACGGTCGTCCTCTCAGGAGGCGCGCCGCTCTCGCCGTCGGTCAAGGAACACATCGCCAATCGCCTACCCGGAACGCTCGTCATCGATGGGTATGGCTCCTCCGAAGCCGGTAGCCAAGGACAGTCGATCAGCACCCAGGGCCAGAAGGTCGCGAATGCCGCGCGCTTTGTGGTTTCGGATGACACTGCGGTCTTCGACGAGCAGCTTCGTCGCGTCGAGATCGGCGAGGTCGGCTTCGTCGCACGAACCGGGCACATCCCACTCGGCTATTACCACGACGCCGATGGAACCAACGCCACCTTCCCCGTCGTCGACGGCGTTCGTTGGTCGGTTCCCGGTGATCACGCTCGGCTCGAGGCCGACGGCAGCATCAGCTTGCTCGGCCGGGGCTCCGGCTCGATCAACACCGGCGGCGAGAAGGTCTACGCCGAAGAAGTCGAAGCCGCTCTGAAACGGCATGCCGACGTGTTGGACGCGCTCGTGATCGGGGTTCCCGATGAACAATGGGGCGAGCGAATCGTTGCGCTCGTCAAGGCCGACCCGCGCAGCACGCCGACCTTCGCCTGCCTGGACACACACGTCCGCAAACACCTCGCAGGTTTCAAGGTTCCGCGCGACGTGATCTTCGTCGACGAGATCTCACGTGGCACCGCCGGCAAGCCCGATTACCCGTGGGCCCGCCACGTCGCAGCGAACGCCGGCAATCTCCAAGCGACCTCGTAACAACCAGGCGCTGAGGCCGCCAGCCAGGCCGAGCTTCGCAACCCCAAGGGTTCCTCGCCGCTCGTGAGGCACTCCCGTCGCATCTCGAATCGAACTGATGGTACATTTCTTGACCTAGTTGTTCGACCACTGATCGATATTCGGCGCGTGTCGTGACCCCCCGTCACGACCGCCCGCTGAGGAGAGGACCACCACCGATGACAACAGCGCTTCGCCCGAACCCTCAAGTAGCAATGCCGATCGATGAGTTCATCGACGATCTCGTCGCCACCATGCGGGCGCTCAAGCCCGGAAAACCTTCCAAGCTCATGGTCGCCTTCTTCAAGGGAACCGCGCCCCGAGAGGTTGTTGCCGCCTACACCAAGGAGCAGTACCACTACTCCCGTTTCGTCGTGCACTCGATGGCAAGCGCAATTGGTCTCATGCTCGAGCGCGACAACTTTCTCATGCTCTCGGAGAACTTCTCTCGCGAGGCGGGCTTTTACCAGACCAAGAACCACATCGACGTCCTGACCAAATTCGGGTTTGCCTTCGGTTTGACCGAAGCAGACATCCTGGACCACACGCCGCTTCCCGAGACCCTCGGCGCCATGTACACGCTGGATCACTTCTGCAACCGGTCCCCTGCCGAAGCGGTAGCGGCGTTCTCGCTTGCAACCGAGGCCCGCGGTGAAATCCTCTCGGAGAATCGCGAGGGTAAGCACACTGCGCCGAAGCTCTCTGAGGTTTTCAAGTCCAACTACGGACTCGACGACGAAGCGGTCTCCTTCTGGAAGATGCACGAGGACATCGAGGGCGACGACGCGGAGATGGGTTTCAAGATGATCCGGACCTATGCCGACTCGGCATACAACCAGAACCTGATCCGGCGAGCTGTGATCGAGACCTCATTGACCTTCGACGCCATGTGGCACTCATGGGACCGGCTGCTCGAGGCATGACGGCAACGTCGCACGCCACCGACCCTGCCGCCGACAAGTCCAGTGGAGCGCGCGCCACTGGACTTCGAAGGCGAACCGAGGAACGCATCCTCGAAGGAGCACTCGAGGCGGTCGGGCGCCACGGCTTGCGAAAGATCGGCATCGCAGACGTGTCGGAACTCGCGGGCGTCTCTCGCGGCACGATCTATCGATACTTCGGGTCCAAGGAAGACCTGCTGGTTGCGCTCGCGCGCTACGAACAGCGACGCTACGAACGTGGGCTCGAACAGGCCCTGGCCAACGTCGCGCCCGGAGATCCCAGCATTTCGGCCATGATCGACTTCGCCCTGGACTACTTCGCCGAGCATCCACTCGCACGTGGCTTGGCGACGTCGGAACCGGCCTTCGTCGTCGAGTACATCGCCTCGACGTTCCCGATGCTCCAGAAAACCATGGTCGAGTATCTCGGCTCGGACCTCGATGGCACCGGCATGGTCCGCGCCGGCGCGATCGAACGCGACGAACTCTCCCAGCTCCTGATTCGGCTACTGGTGTCGATCTTCTTGATCCCGCCTGATGACGCACCAGCGCTGCGCGCGTCGCTGCACCGTCTCGTGTCGCTCAGTCGCGGTACCTCGGATCGCTCAACAGGGATTAACTGCGGCGTTGTCGCTCGACAACGCTCTCGGGGCCTCCGCCGTTGAAGGTCGAGGTCCAAAACCTGTGCACTCCATCCTGCAGAACGTATACCGGTGGATTTCGATGGTTCCGAACGTAGGGACCGTGTTGGCGAGCCCTGCAGCTGCGCGAGATCCGACGTTCGCCTTGGGCGCATCCCGCTGGGATCCAGGTACACACTTGGAGCATCGGGAGCCAGTACATATGATACGAGAATTGTTCCGTTCGTCGAAGGCCGGAGGCTCGCCGTGAGACCAGTCGTCACGCTGTTGCCCGATCCCGAACCGCGCGCCACGCCGTACACCTTTTTCTCGGTCGACGACCATGTCGTCGAGCCGCCCAATCTCTTCGAAGGCCGCATGCCGGCTGCGTTGCAGGAACTCGCCCCACGTGTGATCGAAGCCGACGACGGCTCGGAAATGTGGGAGTTCGATGGCACACGCCAAGGGCAAATCGGGCTCAATGCAGTCGCCGGTCGTCCGCCTGAGCAATGGTCGATGGAACCCACCCGTTTTGACGAGATGCGCAAAGGAGCATGGGATCCGAAAGAGCGCCTGCGCGACATGGACATCGGGGGCATCTGGGCATCGCTGAACTTCCCGTCGGTCATCGCGGGATTCGCTGGAACGGTCTTCGCCAGGGCCAAGGACCCCGAACTCGGCTTGGCGTGTGCCCGAGCGTGGAACGACTGGATGCTCAACGAGTGGTGCGCAACAGCGCCGGACCGCTTTGTGCCAATGCAGCTTCCATGGCTCGGAGATCCGCTCGTAGCCGCCGAAGAAGTCCGACGCAACGCAGCGCTCGGCTTCAAGGCCGTCACCTTCTCCGAAAGCCCTCGCGCAGCAGGGTTCCCCTCGCCCGCGTCAGGGGCATGGGATCCGTTCTTCGCGGCATGCGAGGAGACCGACACGGTCGTGTGTCTCCACGTCGGCTCGTCGGGTTGGATCCCGATGACGACCGACTACATGCCCGTTGAGATGATGGCGACATTGTTCACGGCGTCGGCGATGGTTGCTGCGACCGAGTGGCTCTGGTCGGGCGTTCCCGTACGGTTCCCGAATCTGAAGATCGCCATGAGCGAGGGCGGGATTGGTTGGGTTCCAATGCTGCTCGACCGCTGCGAGCACGTAATGGCACGCTCAGGTCGTGGAGCGAACAACTGGAAGGGCGAGATCTCACCGAGCGAGACCTTGCAACGGAACTTCTGGTTCTGCACCATCGACGACCCGTCCATCATCGAGCTTCGTCATCGCATCGGAGTCGACCACATCACCCTCGAGTGCGACTACCCGCACTCGGACTCGACCTGGCCCGACACGCAACAGTTCACCCATGACCGGTACGGCCACCTGCCTGCCGACGAGCTCGAGAAGATCACCTACCGCAACGCGTGCGAGCTCTTCCGTCACCCGTTACCTGTCTCTCACTAGCGCCAGGAGCACTTCATGGACCTGTACAGCCCTTATGGCCACGGCATTCACGCGGACCCGTACCCGACATATACGCGCATGCGCGAGGAGGAGCCGCTGTGCTACAACGCGGAACTCGACTTCTACGCGCTGTCGCGTTTCGAGGACGTCTGGAACGCGGTGCACGCTCCCGAGATCTTCTCGTCTGCTGACGGCATCGTGCTCGGAGCAGGGGCCAACGACTTTATCCCGATGATGATCATGATGGACCCGCCGCGCCACGATCACCTACGAAGCCTGGTCAGCCGGGCATTCACCCCCCGCCGCGTGAACCAAATCGAGACCCAGGCACGCGAGGCAACCGACGAGCTCATCGACGAGTTCGCCGACGCGGATTCGATCGACCTGATCGCTGCGCTCGCCGGTCCGTTGCCGACGATCGTCATCGCGGAGATGATGGGAATCCCACGAGAGGACCGCGACGACTTCAAGAGCTGGTCCAACGATCTGGCACGATCAGATCCCGGGCCGCGCCAGGACGTCGAGAAGTCGACACATGCAGCGGTGTCCCTCTTCGACTACTTCAAGGCCGTCGTCAAAGATCGCACTGCCAACCCTCGCGATGATCTCATGACCGCCCTTGTCCAAGCGGAGATCAACGGGGAGAAGATCACGGCCAACGAACTCCTCGGCTTTTGCATTCTCCTGTTGGTTGCCGGCAACGAGACAACAACGAACCTGGTCGGGAACGCATCGGTTCAGCTCGGCGCCAACCACGAACTCACGAACACGCTTCGGAACGACCCGTCGTTATTGCCCGCCGCCATCGAGGAGTTCCTGCGCTTCGATTCACCAGTGCAGGGCCTCGCACGAACGATGCTCAGGGACCACGAGCTGTACGGTCAGACCATTCCCAAGGGCGCCAAGGTGATGTTGCTCTTCGGCGCCGCCAACCGCGACGAACGAGAGTTCCCGCACGCCGATCAGTTCGACCTCTACCGCAAAGCGCCGCGGCACCTCGCCTTCGGCCACGGGGTGCACTACTGCCTGGGGGCATCGCTTGCTCGTCTCGAGGGACGTGTCGTGTTCGAACATTTCCTCAGGCGTAAGCCGAACTTCACGGTCCAAACGCCCGTCGACTGGATCGACGCCGGGCCGATCCGGGGCCCCGTCTCGCTCCACCTCCAGTTCGAGAACGCGTAGATCCGTCCGCCGACTTCGTGCTCGCCGCTAGTCCCGGGCGGCGAGCAGGTCGCGGATCTCGGTCAGGAGTGCTGCCTCTTCGGAGAGTTCCGGCATGTTCTCGGTCGCGCCTGCCTTGCGGCGCTCGGCAAGCTTTGTCATCGGCACGACGACGACAAAATAGATCGCCGATGCCACTGACAGAAACGAGAACACGGAATTCAAGAAGTGTCCGTAACGGAACGCGCTGCCATTGACGGTGAACTGCAACGCCGAAAAATCGGGCTCGCCGAACACCGCAGCGACCAGGGGCGTCAACAGGTCCGCGACCAAGGCGTTGACGACCGCCCCAAAGGCTGCCCCCACGACGACCGCAATCGCGAGGTCGACAACGTTGCCTCGCATGATGAATGCCTTGAAACCTTTCAGCATGTTCAGTTCCTTCCTTGTCCACGGCGCGAACGAGGCCCGCGTGGTGTGGTACAAGGTCGCGCGGCAACCAGGCACTGCACAACCTGACCTTCGCCCCTGCCCTGACATGCGAGCGCAAGCGATGATGTCCGAACCGATTGACCGACCGTTTGGAGACGCTGATGGCCGCTGCGGCACACGACGCGAAACCGCCCAACCACCGACGCCGGCGAATGTGGGTGATCAGCTCACTCGTCGGTTTGATCGTCGTGATCGGTGTCGCCACCATCGTGGCCGTCGGCGGTGACGATGACTCCGAACGTGGCGCGACATCGACAACCACCCACCGGCGAGGCTCGTCGACAACGACGGGCCGAACGACGACGTCTGGGCCGTCAGCAACATCGACATCGCCCACGACCGGACCATTCGACGGTCCCAATGCTGCGGTGTGGCCAAAGGGAACGGCCGGATCGAACGATCCAGTTGCGGTCGCTCGAGCGTTCGCGACCGAATACCTCGGCATCGAAAGTCCCAAGGTCGGGCCATATGCCGGTGGTGACACACGATCCGGAGAGGTCGAGGTCCGTGCACGCACAGACGGGCCCGCAACGACGATCATGGTCCGCCGTTACGGCCCCGAAGGCGATGCGCCATACTCGGTAGCAGGCGCTTGGTCGCCCAACATCGAGATCAGTTCGCCACAAGTACTCACCACGATTACCTCGCCGGTGCAGCTTGCCGGGCGGAGCACAGCCTTCGAGGGCACGGTCCAGGTCGAGGTCCGCGAGGACGGAAACCCGACGCCCCTTGCCAAGACGTTCGTCACAGGTGGCGCGATGGAGATGGGCCCCTTCGCGGAATCGGTCACGTTCAACACCCCACGTGCACCGCTCGGCGCAATCGTGTTGTACACAACCTCGTCAGAGAATGGGAGCATTCAGGAGGCCACCGTCATCCGCGTCGCCTTCTCCCGGTAGCGTTGCCAGGCGCACTGCCTGACGAAGGACGCCACCACATGCCACTCATCCGTGAACTGCCGTTGTCGCGCCTGTCCCCGTATCTGCGTCAGCACGCCGACAACCCAGTGGACTGGTACATCTGGAACGAGGACGCCTTTCGTATCGCGGCCGCCCGCGACGTACCGATTTTGCTCTCGATCGGGTATTCGAGTTGTCACTGGTGCCACGTCATGGCTCACGAGTCATTCGAGGATGCGGCCACGGCCGCGGTCATGAACGCGCACTTCGTCAACATCAAGGTCGATCGTGAGGAGCGTCCCGACGTCGACGATGTGTACATGCAGGCAACGCAGGCGATGACCGGCCAGGGCGGCTGGCCGATGACCGTGTTCCTCACACCCGAGGCCCTCCCGTTCTTCGCCGGCACGTACTTTCCGAAGGTCGATTCTCACGGACACCCTGCCTTCCCCCGGGTGCTCGACGCGATCTCCGATGCGTGGCACACCCGGCGAGACGAACTTCTCGAGACTGCCGGCACCCTCCACACCGCGATCCGGCGGTCGGTCTCACTGGCAGCGCCAGGAGAGGCAGACCATGCCCGGCCTTGACCAACTCGACGCCGCCGTCACTCGGATCGTCGCACAGTTCGATCCGCGCTTTGGTGGTTTCGGTCGCGCACCGAAGTTTCCTCAGGCGATGACCATCGACTTCCTCCTGCGGTCCTCACGACGCGCCAACAGCGACGCAGCTCTCCACGCCGCGCTCACGTCGCTCGATGCCATGGCGGCTGGAGGTATCGCCGACCAGATCGGAGGCGGCTTCCATCGCTACTCCACCGATTCGCATTGGCTGGTTCCACACTTCGAGAAGATGCTGTACGACCAGGCATTGCTCATCCGTGCCTATACCCATGCATTCCAGCTCAGTGGACACACGCGCTATGAACGGGTCGTCGAAGCGACGATCGGCGCGGTCCTGCGCGACTTCTCACAACCCGACGGCGGTTTCGCATCCGCGCTCGATGCTGATTCCGAGGGCGTCGAGGGCAAGTTCTACTGCTGGAGTCTCGAGGAGCTCTCCGAGGTCTGTGCAGACGACGCAGGTCGAGGTCAGTGCATTCTTCGGCGCTGACGAGCGCGGGAACTTCGTCGATCCACACACGGGCTTCTCGGGAAACATTCTGCATGCGGTCTCGCGCACGGCCGAACGCAGCGATGCGATCAGTCGATGTGTGCCACGTCTGTTCGAGCGACGGAGCCGCCGGATCGCCCCTGGACTCGACACCAAGGTGCTCCTTGAATGGAACGCCCTCTTCGTACGCTCACTTGCCGAAGCAGCCGTCGTGTTCGATCGTGACGACTGGCTGGACGAGGCGAGAACGCAGACACGCTTCCTCCTGAGCTCGATGCGTCGAGCGGACGGGCGCCTCCTTCGCTCCTACCAGGACGGCCACGCGCAGTTCCTCGCCTACGCCACCGACTACGCCGCACTCCTGGAGGCGCTGGTGACCATGGCCGAGGTCGACGGCACCATGTGGCTCGCCGAGGCGCAGAAGGTCGCTGACGAACTCCTGGCGCTGTTCCACGATGACGACAACGGTGGATTCTTCACCACCGGTAACGACGCCGAGGCGCTCATCGTGCGTGCCAAGGATTGTCAGGACAATGCGCTGCCGTCGGCGAATTCATTGGCGGCGTCCGGGCTGCTTCGTTTGGCTGCCCTCACCGACGAGGAACGTTTCCGAGCCCCGGCGCGAGCAGTTGTGCATATGTTGGCCGCGGTCGCCGTTGAGCATCCGACTGCGTTCGCGCACCTGCTCGGCGCCGTCGAGTTGGTTACACAGCCCGGTGCACAGATCGTCATCATCGGCGAACCTGACCGCCCTGATACCGCCGCGCTCCGCCGAGCCGTTTTCGACCACTACCTACCCGGAGCGGTCACGCTTACCGCCAGCGAAACAACGGACACAACGCCGTGGCCGCTCCTCGCGGAGCGCCCCATGATCGAGGGCAAGGCAACGGCCTACGTGTGCGAAGGATTCGTGTGTCGCCAGCCTACGAATGATCTCGCGGTGTTCTCGGCCCAGCTGGACGCGCTCTGAGACAACACGCTCAAAACAATGCCCTCGGGAACAGCCCGCTCGGACTAGGTTCCGACCGCAACAAGTAGTCCGTCGGCAAGCACCTCGGCCATCGCCCACCCAAACGCTATGGACGACTCGCCCTTGGTGGGATCAGTCGGACCGAGCAGCTCGATGGCAGCCTTGGTACCGCCGCTGATGGTGCTTCCGTCGATGATCGCTGCCGACGCCCCATGTGCACGGGTACGAAACGCCCGGTCGTCGTACTCGGCGTCACAGCCGAATCGACGGGCCAACCGTCGACCCCACGCACGGTCCTCACCACTCGGCGTGTGCTGGGGACGCGGTACGACGTCAGTCAGCGCGGCAAGCATCGAGTAGACGGGAGCATGTGCGATACGACCGGCGACAAGCACATCCTCGTCGGGGAAAGAAATCGCCGCACGCCGGTAGAACTCGCCCACCAAAGCCTTGGTCAACGGACCGGCGAAGCGACCGCGGCGCGCTGCCCCGAGCCCCCAGAGAATGCATGGTGTACCACCGATGCGTTCGAGAGAACCGAAGAGAAACGCACGTCCATCGCCCTCGACCATACGCCGACGGCAATGATCGGGAACTGCTCAACCTGGCGATCCAGGTCCTCATCGGTCAGTGGCAACCCGACCGAAGTCAGGAGCTGACCGAACTCATCGAGCTCGTCGGGCTTCAACGATGCGGAATCACGGGATTCGACGTTCATCGCCAAGTAAGTCTGGCCGAAGTCGGTGGTCCTCGGCCAGTCGAGAACAGACGAGTGCCGGTCGCACCGATGCTTGTGCGGAATTTCAGCCGCGATTTTTCCCACGCCGACGTACGCCGGCGAGAACGAGCGCGCAGTTCACACAGGTCAGCTGCGAGTCTTTTCGGCCAAGCTCAACCAGACATTCATCGCAAAACGGAAGTTGGCACTGACTGCAGTGCCCAACTGCACCCGTGAAGGAATGCGAGCGACACCGTTCCCTGCTCACAGGTACGGGGTTCATCCGTTCCGACGACGGGCGAACTTCGCCATCCTGATCCCGCTGCGTCGATTCGAGGCGTTGCGTCAGACGGAGACGCCTCGAGGTTGTCCCCTGGCGTACCAGCGTCCGGTTGGATTACCTCCGGCTCTGCTGCTTGTCCCGCAAGCACTGCTGCCTCTGCGGCCTCCCGTGCCGCAGCCTCCGCCGCAGCAGTCTGCACAGCGAGACGCGCAGCGGCTGCAGCAGCTTGGGCACGTGCTCTTCGTTCGAGTCGAGCCTCCTCTTCACGCGCCAGTCTCGATGCTTCATCGCGCCGCACCTGTTCGGCACGAGCGATCTCGTCACCATGACGTTTGGCTTCAGTGCGTGCTTCACGTTGCGCAGCACTGCGCTCAGCCTTGTCGATCTTCTCCTGGCGCTTACGCTCGCGTTCGAGCTCTTCACGCTCGACCCTTTGGCGAAGTGCCTCCTCGCGCACCGCCTGTTCGCGAAGCGCCTTGCTCGCGAAGCGCCTTCTCGCGCATCGCCTGGTCGCGCATCGCCTTCTCGCGGACCGTCGCAACCCGATGGTCCGGTGGTGCTCCTCGACGCAACGGATCAGGATGAGAGCCTCGCGCTTGTGTAGGCCGCCGACGCTGAGCCTGGGAATTGACCACGCTTGACCGCTCGTTGTTCAGCAATGCGCCGACGCGTGGCCGCTGCTTCTTCTCGCTGAGCCGCAATGGCGGCCCGCTTTGCCTCCGCACGCCTGCGCTTCTCTTCCTCACGCCTGCGCTTCTCTTCCTCGCGCTGGCGCTTTTCTTCCTCACGCCTGCGCTTTGCCTCCTCGGCGGCAATTCGTTTCTCCTCCGCCTGCGAGCTGCGCGCTTTGGAATCAGCGGAGCGCCGCGCCTCCGCCGCGCGTCTTGCCTTGCCGAGCGCTTCCTGGGCCACTTCAAAGGCCTGGCGCTGCAAGTCGTCCGAGACGACAACCGGCGCAGCGGCTGTCGGATTCGCATCGAGAACCTTCTCGGTGCTTTCCGGCTCCGAGGGCTGCGCACTCTCGTTACCGCGCCCGAGCCGCTTCTGCAACCCGATCCGGCTCGCCGATCGACCTGTGGATGGCCCCGTCGACCTTGTCGAGGCGAGCGCGGCGCCCTTGAGATCCTCAACCTGCGGGGCATCGGCGCCGGGAGCGTTCGGCCAACGCTTTGCGACAACGCGACCCGGTCGGCGCAGCTTCGGCGCGATCGTTGTTGCCTCCTTGCCCTGTCTGCGCACCATCGCAACAACGGCGGCATTGTTCGACACGATGACGACCTGCACATCTTCCGAGAGCTGTGCGACAAGATCCAGCATCTCGCGGCGAACATCGGCGTTGAGTTGTGTGAATGCATCCTCGATGAGGATCGGCAATGGGCCCAACTCCTCGATCCATGGATGCACCTCGAGTGCTGCCCGCAGCACCATTTCGACGTGCTCGGAACGGAGGTTCTCCAGCGACGGATTCTCCCAGAGGTCTAACTCGCTAGCGAGACGCTGCAGTTTCGCTTCGACGCTCGCGCATAAATGGTCCAGCTTCGCAAGCCGTTCGTTATGCGCCCTCACTTCCGAGCCAAGGTCGGCCTTTTGCGTCTCGCAAAGGTCCAGGTCCCGATGCACCTCTTCGACGGGGGGCAATTCGTGATCACCGTCTGGAACGAGAAGCCCTAGATCGCCCAGTCGTCCAACCAGTTCGCAAAACTCGCGCAACTCGTCATGTGCACGCCATGCATCCTCGAATCGGCGCCGCGCATCTGCGCGCCTGGATTCAACATCGGGATCCGCTGAGTGCGTCGTCACATAGAGCAGGTAGTCCATCTTTGATTCGAAACCGAGAGATTCGAGCAGGGCACGCTCTTCCTCCCGCTTGGCCTCAAGAACCGCGAGCAGCTCGGGGTCGTCATTGGACTCAACCTCGCGTTCGAAAAGTTTGATCGTCGAACCGATGCGTGCCAGTTCCGCAGCATCCAAGGCCGAGACGTAATGACCGGAACGAACCGCCTCGTCTAACGCTTCCTTTTCGGCCTCGAGCGTTTCGGTCAAGGCCGCGAGCTCGGATTCCAACTGATCGCGATCGGCGGCCCGCGCACGTCGCAACGTCTCAGGATCGACCGCAGACAGTGGCGCCTGATCCACTCTGGCGTCGCAGCGAGCTAGCACCCCGCGAAGGTCCTCGACGCGCCTGTTCACGTCGGCGATCGAAGCGGACAATGCGTCCCGCTGCGAAATCTCGCGCGATGCACGCTCACGGAGAACTGCAAGGCTCTCCACGAGTTCGATACGCTGCTCGAGGGCCTTGCGCTCCAGATCGGTGCCGACGGACGCAAGTGCCTTGAGGAGATCCGCTTCCCCGAGTACGAGTGTCTCACCCAGCTCCAAAAGCTGATGTGGCAGCTGACTCGCGTCGGTCAGCGTGCCGTCGATCTCAATGACGAGGTGCTCGCCGCCGGGGGAGGTCAAGGCATTGCTCAAACGGCGCGCAAACGACTCGCCGGTGTCATCGTCCAGCGTCACAAGTGTGAGTCTCGGATGAAACCGAATCCTCCCGTTTTCACCTTGCAGCTCTACGAGACGCATTTCACCCCTCCACACGGTCCGCAACGCGACACGTTGCCTCGCCGGTTCCCGCGTGTATCGCCCCCGACATGTCCGATTTCGTAGCGTTTCACGAATATTGAGCACCGCTCACGGGCGGTTGAATGGCCGTCGACCCCCTGGGTCAAGGATCACATCGGCAGGAATCGTTGCCAGCACAAGCGTTTCCGCGGAGAGTTCACGGGTCCCCACCCGCCAGAAGCCCCTCGGGCGTTGGGTGCCGGCGATCCGTCGGAGCTCGGGTCTCGATGACCTTGCTCACCTGTTCAGGATGGCCTGCGGCTTCGTGGTGGGCGATCGCGGTTTCGAACCGCGGACCTCTGCCGTGTGAAGGCAGCGCTCTCCCGCTGAGCTAATCGCCCGAGCCCGAGACAATAGCGAACCCCGTCAACATCGACGACTAGCCTGTAGGCCCGGCACATGGGAGTTGCGATGCCCTGTTTCAGCGAAGTCTCCGAAGGTCTATCGATGCCTCTCGTCGATGCCATGGAAACCCAGCGCGCCATGCGCCGACTCCGAACCGACCCGGTCGACGATTCCACCGTCCTGCGTTGTCTCGAGCTGGCAACGAAGGCCCCATCGGGTGGCGCACGGGATAGCTATGAGTTCATCGTCGTGCGCGACCCCGAGATCAAACACCAGCTCGCGCGCCTCAACCGCCAGGCATGGGCGGTGTACCGACGCTGCATCGCGCTCTCGGGACGCTCGAAAGACGAGCGCACGGCGAAGATCATCGCCGCTACCCAGTGGCAAGCCGATCGTTTCGAAGAGGTCCCCGTCATCGTGGTCGCGTGCGCACGCGGGGTCAGGATCCCCTTCTTCACACTCAACACCACTACGATGTACGGCTCGGTATACCCGGCGGTACAGAACCTCCTCCTCGCAGCCAGATCCCTCGGACTCGGAGCCACACTGACGACCCTTCCCGTTTGGTCGACCCTGCTGGCACGCCGTACGCTAGGGCTGCCGTTGGGAGTCACTCCTGTCGCCGCCGTCCCGCTGGGGTGGCCACAGGGGGCGTACGGACCCACGACCCGGCGACCCGTGGCGCAGTCAGTACACCTGAATCGCTACGGCAATCGGGCATTTGTGACGCAATCCAAGACCTGATGCGGCCCCAACCGCTCTTCACTGCGGCATCATGGTCACCAACAGATTCACATCATCGAGGTAGGTGAGACAACGTGGCACGAAAGGGACGCGCTCGCCGGTTCCGAGAGGCACGCGAGCTGAAGCAGCGAGACGACGGACTGTTCCGCGAAGGCGGCGGCACGCTCGCAGACCTCGAAAGCACCAACCTGGCGGAGTCCGACGTTGACGATTCTCTCGACGACGCCGACGACGTCGACGACCCCTGGGCCGATGTCGCCGCTGTCCACGCGGAGGGTCTCGAGGACTAGACGCGGATCGCTAGGCGAAGTGCGGGTCGATGCTGTCGGCATCGAGGTCATAGTCGCGAATTGCCTGCGCCACAACCTCCGCTTTGATGTCACCGATCGCCGCCAGCTCTGCGAGAACCGCAACCGTTATGTGTGCCGCGTCCACTTCGAAATGACGGCGTAGCGCACTGCGTGTATCGGAGAAGCCGAAACCGTCGGTTCCGAGCGGCACGTATGGCCGCGGCACCCAGCGCGCGATCTGGTCCGGAATGGCTTTCATAAAGTCGCTCACCGCCACGATCGGACCCTCGACGCCTTGTAGAACGGTGCTGACGTACGGCGAGCGTGGTTCCTCGGTCGGATGCAGGCGATTCCAACGTTCCACCGTGAGGGCGTCGGTCCGAAGGCGCTCATAGCTCGTCGCGCTCCAAACATCGGCGGCGACGTCGTAGTCCTCGGACAGACGGTCCTGCGCCTCCAACGCCGCGTGCATCGCCGTACCGCTCGCCAAGATCTGGGCTCGGTGGGACCGGGAAGCCGGCGCGGGCCCGTACAGATAGAGCCCACGCACCACCCCCTCGGCAACTCCCTCAGGCATCGCGGGCTGCACCGCGTTCTCGTTGTAGAGCGTGACGTAGTAGAAGGCGTCCTCCGGCTCGGCGCCATACATCCGCTCCAAACCATCGCGAATGACAATCGCCATCTCGTAGGCGAACGCCGGGTCGTACACGCGACAGTTCGGGACGGTCGACGCGGTCAACAAGCTGTGACCGTCGCAATGTTGGAGTCCTTCACCGGTCAGCGTTGTCCTGCCCGCCGTTGCACCGAGGAGGAATCCCTTGCCCTTCTGATCACCGAATGCCCAGATCAGGTCCGCAATTCTCTGGAATCCAAACATCGAATAGAAGATGAAAAACGGGATCATTGGCTGACCCCACGTCGCATATGCAGTCCCGACGGCGGTCATTGACGCCATCGAGCCTGCCTCGGTGATCCCCTCTTCGAGAATCCTGCCGTCCCGCGCCTCGCGATAGCTCAAGAGCAAGGAGGCATCGACGGGCTCGTAGCTCTGCCCGAACGGCGCGTAGATCTTCACGTCACGGAACAGCGCGTCCAGACCGAACGTGCGGCCCTCGTCGGGAACGATCGGTACGATCCGCTTGCCGATCGCATCGTCGCGTAACAGGTTGCGCAGCAGCCTCGTGAATGCAGTCGTCGTCGACGCCTGCAACTTGTCGCCGGTACCGGCCAACACCTCATCGTAGGTGGACTCAGGTGGAAGGATGAGCGGCTTCGAGCGCGAGACGCGTTCGGGAACGGCGCCATCGAGCGCACGGCGGCGGCTCATGAGGTACTCGTACTCAGGCGAGTCTTCGCCGGGGTGGTAATACGGCGGCAGGCCTTCTTCGAGCTGCGCGTCAGGAATCGAAAGCTCGAGGCGATCGCGGAAGGTCTTCAGCTCGATCTCGGTCATCTTCTTGATCTGATGCGTGGCGTTGCGCGCTTCGAAATCAGACCCGAGTGTCCAGCCCTTCACCGTCTTCGCAAGGATCACTGTCGGACTCCCGGCATGTTCAACAGCCGCCTTGTACGCCGAGTACAGCTTGCGATAGTCGTGGCCACCGCGACGCAGGCGGGGGAGGTCATCGTCGCTCAGGTGCGCAACCATGCGCTGCAAGCGCGGGTCAGGACCAAAGAAGTGCTCCCGGATGTACCCGCCTGACTCCACCGCGAACTTCTGAAACTCGCCGTCAACAGTGGAGTTCATCTTGTTGACCAGCACGCCGTCCACGTCGCGAGCGAGGAGATCATCCCACTCCCGGCCCCAGACGACTTTGATCACATTCCAGCCGGCCCCACGGTAGGTCGCTTCGAGCTCCTGGATGATCTTGCCGTTGCCACGCACGGGACCGTCGAGGCGCTGCAGATTGCAATTGACGACAAAGACAAGATTGTCGAGCTGTTCACGCGCCGCGAGCGAAAGCCCTGCCGTCGATTCCGGCTCATCCATCTCACCATCGCCGACAAAGCACCACACCTTCGCCGCGTCGGTGTCTGCTATTTCATGATGCAGGAGGTAACGATTGAAGCGCGCCTGGGCAATCGCGTTGAGCGGTCCGAGACCCATCGAGACGGTCGGGAACTCCCAGAACTCCGGCATACGCCGCGGGTGCGGATAGCTCGGCAGTCCACCGCCGCCGACCTCGCGGCGAAATCGGTCGAGCTGATCTTCGCTGAGCCGTCCCTCGAGGAAGGCCCGCGCGTATATACCAGGCGCGGCGTGGCCTTGGATGTAGACCTGATCGCCGTACCGGCCATCACGCTTACCGTGAAAGAAGTGGTTGAAACCGACCTCATACAGCGATGCTGCAGACGCATAGGTCGAGAGGTGCCCACCGAGTCCATCGAAGAGGCGGTTCGCTCGCGCAACCATGACGACGGCGTTCCAACGGACGAATGCGCGAATTCGGCGCTCGACGTCCTCGTCGCCGGGAAACCACGGTTCCTGCTCAGGTGGAATCGTGTTGATATACGGCGTTGAAACCATCGACGGCACGCCGACACCGCGCTCGCGCGCTTGTTCCATCAGGCGCGTCAAGAGGTAACGGGCGCGCACCTTGCCACGGCTGTCGATCACCGCGTCGAGTGAGTCGAGCCACTCCCGCGTTTCCTGAGAATCCACATCAGGGAGCTGGTGGACAAAACCGTCAATGAACATGGTCGGCGCGCTCCGATCTCCGGGGACTGCATCGACACCGGGCACGCGCCACGTTAGGCTTTTACGGTCTGCCCCGGGGACCGCTGTGCCTTCGTGTGGCATAGATCACGTTCCGTGCAGAGATTCCGCCGCACACCAGGAGTCAGAGCGTCGACGCCTTTCGGGCGAGCTACTCGTGTGTGAGCGCGATCAAAACGTCGAGTCGACCGGCCCGCCACGCCGGGAACAGGGCGGCGACAACGCCCGCTACTGCACCAAACACGACGAACAACGCGAGCTGCGTGACGGGTACCGAGAACGATGACAGGCCCTGCCCGCGCAACACATAATTGAACGACCATGCCCACAACAAGCCCATTCCAAGACCCAGGATGCAACCGAGCATCGCTACCACAACCGACTCCGAACGCACCATCCGTCGGACCTGCACACGCGTCATCCCCGCGGCCCGCAGCAAACCCAACTCCCGCCTGCGTTCACTCACCGAGAGACACAGCGTGTTGACGATACCGATACCGGCAATCAGCAAGGAAAACGCCAAGAGAGCAACAACAACGTTCACGAAAACCGCAATTCTCGCCTGCTGCTGGCGCCCATAGGCCGATGCCGTCTGCACATCGACGATTGCCTGGTAGTCGGACAAGGCTCGCGAAAGACCCACTCTTGCCTCGTTCGCCTGTCCCGGTGCTGCTTTCACGAAGACAAAGGTGTCCATCTCGTCGCCCGAGTGCGTGTCAAAGCGCGTTTGCGACACAATGGCATCGATCGGCAACGCGCCAGCAAAACGGTGATTGGTGTACACGCCGGCCACGGTGAGCTCGACGACGGAGGCCCGCGGTAGCACCACGCCCACGCGATCGCCGACCTTGAGGTGTTGTTTGCGAGCCTGATCGGCGTGCACCAGGACGCCACCAGCGCCCAAACCCGCAGCGCTGCCCGATCGGTAGTCGAGGTTGACCACATCGTCGATGGACTCTGGCTGCACGCCTGCAAGTACGGCTCGATCTCCACCGAGGCGACTGTTCGTCGACATGCGCAGTCCCGAAACGGACACCACTTCTGGAACATTTGCTGCAATCGTCGCTACCTCACCCGGGAATGCGTCGAGCTGACCGGACGCGATCACGAGATCGGCACGCAGCCCATTCGCCAGCCCGGTGCGCAAGGACGACCGCGCAGAGCTTGCGAAGGTTGCAACGACACAGACCAACGTGAACCCAACAACAAGTGCGAACGCGGTTGCCGACGTTCGGCGCGGATTGCGCATCGCGTTCGCCTGCGCGAGCCGTCCGAGGATCCCGAACGCGGTCGGACCGAGAAAGGCAAGAAGGAAACAGCCCGCTGCCAACGCCAGCATCCCGGCGCCTTTGGCCGGCTCACCGCCGACGAGACGACTGGCACCGAGTCCACATGAAATGGCGCCGACGACCGCCCCGGTCGCCGACAGGAAGAGGCCGAGGCTCGGCATACTCAGCACTCGAACGAGCGGACGGGCAACCACCGGCCCGACGGCGACGGCACCGACGAAAACCGTCATTGCCCCAGCTCCGACCGTCATGACGTGGATTGCGACATCGTCTGCGTTGCCCCACAAACCCCAGGCCATCGCAGCGAGGCCAAGTCCAAAGGCGCTGACGCCCGCCACTCCCCGACGGCGAAGCGGCTCCGACGACATCGGCTGTGTCTCGCTCATCGCAACGAGCGGTGGCGTCCGCGCGGCGCGAATCGCAGGCGCAAGCGCGGCCAACACCGTCCCGAGCACACCGACTGCGGCCCCTGCAACCACCGTGCGGCTCAGCAGGACGATGCCGCCCTCGGGAATCGGAAATCCTAGGTGTGGAATCAAGGTCAACAACAGGCTGGCAAGACCAATACCTATAGCAATGCCAATTGCTGATGCAACAACGCCCACTACGAACGCCTCGATGAGAACCGTCCTGATGACCTGCCGTCCGGACGCACCAAGTGCACGGAACATCGCCAGCTCGCGCGTGCGTTGCTGCATGAGAATCGAAAACGTGTTGAAGATGATGAACAACCCGACGAACACGCCGATCACAGCGAAGCTCAGCAACGCGAAACTGAAATACCCCAGCGCAACGCGTGTCGGCTCAGCAAGGGCGCGCGCAAAGGTCGCCGACGATTCCACCCTCAGCGTCGGAAGGCTGCGCTCCAACTCTGCCTTCAAGCGCTCTGCGGTAACACCGCGTTCGGCACGAACGTAAAACCAATCGAAGCTCCCATTGGCTCCGAAGTGTTGCTGCGCAGATGCGTTGTCGAGCGCGAAATAGGTTGCCGAGCGGAGGTCCGCATTGGCGCCGATCGCGAGCGTGCCCACGACGCGAAATCGCTCTGGGCGGCTCCGGATCGCCAGATTGACCGTTCCTCCGAGGTTGAAGCCCAGACGCCTGACCGATCCGGCATCAAGCGCGATCTCTCCGGCGCGCACCGGTGCGCGGCCGTTCACGATGCGCAGCGGTCCGATACCTTCACTCCACGACGTTCCGATTGCCGAGAGCAGGCCGCTACGGATCACTTCACGGTTATCGGCGGTGACCAACTTGCCGGATGCATAGACAACGCCCGCCGCGTCGGCAACGCCAGGCACTTTTCGGATGGCATCGACGGTACCGGCCGGGAGGCGCTTGCGCACCGCCGACTCCTCACCAAGGAGCGGCCGACTCCTGACCACCAGGTCCGATCCGACAGCGAGCTGCGCGAACGCTCGATCGAAGGACGCCTTCATGGTGTCGGTCAGGACATAGGTTCCGGTCGCGAATGTCACGCCCAGCACAATGGCCATGGCAGTGAAGGCAAATCGGCGCTTTCTGGCCAAAATACCCTTTAGAGCGGCGCGGTACATCCTGCCATCCTGCCCCATGTGTCAAGGGTCATACACCATTCGACCCGATAGATCCCCCGCCGTCCGGCCGACTCGGACAGCAGGTGACGGGACTCCGTCGCAGGTCAGCTCACTGATCGTCGCTGATGGGCGGAAATATGGGAACTTCGTCGTCAGGACGGATGATCGCTCCGAAAGCCGCCTCGTAGCGGGTCATGTTGTCGTTCAGTACCCGAATCACGTCGAAAAGCAGCGTCGGCGGGACCTTGACCCGGCACGTCACTCGGGCGGGAACGCGCAAGACGGCCTGACCGTGCTCGTCCTCCATGGGCTCCGCCGGCAGCGTCGTCGCGAAATCGAGGGTGAACTCGTGGGCGGTGTGCCAGACATTCAGGAAATTGGCGTAGACCCCTGGCTCGAGATCCGGAGGCACCTGCATGTCGAATCGTGCCGTCAGATGGGGCTCTCCGTCATTACTCATCGGGGCTATCGTACCGCCGGGCTTTCGTACACAGCATCACCAAAGGTTGGCGAATTGCCATATTTTGCCCGCACTCAGTAGGGTACCTGGTCACTCGACGCGACCCATCGGAGTCACGCATGTCCCTCCAACGCCGCTTGGTCATCGGTTGCGTCACGATCGCGATGGTCACCACCACCTTCGCCGTCGCCGGGCGCCTCGAGACGAAACTCCAAGGCGCCGGCGCTGCCACGACCCTCCCCGCGGGCTTCACCGAGACCACCCTGCTCTCAGGCCTTGCAAACCCGACGAACCTGGCCGTCGCCGAGGACGGAAGGGTCTTCGTCACCGAGAAGCGCGGGGTCGTCAAGATCTTCCGTTCCTTCGCCGACCCGTCTCCAACCGAGTTCGACCTTCGCAGCCAAGTGCACAACTACTGGGATCGCGGCCTTCTTGGCATTGCCGTCGATCCGCACCTGGCGGACCCCAACTTGGCAACCCGGCGGCCCTACATCTACATCCTCTACACCTATGACGCGGCAATCGGTGCGGTTTCACCGAAATGGGGTACCCCAACAGGAGACGGCGACCCGTGCCCGGGCGGGAACGACATGGCGCTCGAAGCGTGCACTGCGAGCGGTCGCCTTTCACGACTGACAGTCTCGGACCTCGGCCTCGGCGCGGGCATCGTTGCGGGATCCGAGAAGGTGCTCGTCAACGCATGGTGCATCCAATATCAGACCCATACGGTGGGCTCGGTCGCAGTAGGCCCCGATGGGATGCTCTACGCCACCGGCGGCGACGGCGCCGGCTTCAACAGCAATGCTCCCGACTACGGAGCGTTCGGCAATCCGAAGAACCCCTGTGGCGACCCGCCCGGTGGCGTCAACGCGACGTTGGTCCCCCCGACCGCTGAGGGTGGATCACTGCGCGCGCAGTCATTCCGGCGCCCTGCCGGCGAACCGACGACCTTGAATGGCACGGTCATACGCGTTGACCCCGATACTGGGCTCGCACCACCGGACAACCCCAACGTCGACGTCCCGGGCGCAGATGCGAACAAGGCGCGAATCGTTGCCTATGGGCTTCGCAACCCCTATCGCATGACCTTTCGACCCGGAACGAATGAGCTCTGGGTCGGCGACGTCGGCGCCGATAGCCACGAGGAGATCAACCGCATTGCGAACCCACTCGGCACGCCGACACCCAACTTCGGTTGGCCGTGCTACGAAGGTCCAGCTCGACATGCCGGATTCGAGACCGCCGGCCTTAATCTGTGCACATCCCTTTATTCCGAGGGTCCAAGCGCCGTCACTGCTGCCTACCACAGCTATGCGCACGGTGCCCCGCTCACCAATCCCTGCAACCTCACGGTCGGTGGACTCCTCCGGATTTCCTCGATAACCGGTATCGCGTTCTACCCGAGCAGCGGTACCTACCCCCCGCAGTTCGACGATGCCCTGTTCTTCGCGGACTACAGCCGGAAGTGCATTTTCGCGATGCGCAAGGGCACAAACGGCCTCCCGGATCCGACACAGATCGAGACCTTCGCCACCGGTGCAGCTCCGGTGAGCGTGCAGTCGATTCCATCGCTGGGGGGCGACCTGGTCTGGATCGACCTGCTGGCGGGAACCGTTCACCGGCTCTCCTACGGTTCCCCCGCGAGCCAACCCCCGACGGCGGTCATGACGACCACGCCGGCACATGGTTCCGGCGGACTTCCGTTGAACGTCAGCTTTAGCGCCGAGCAGTCCAGCGATCCGACCAACCAGCCACTCACGACGTTCGCATGGGACTTCGGCGACGGCACCTCAGCCACCGGCCTCACGGTGTCCCACACCTATTCCACGCGCGGTGTCTACACCGCTCGACTCAGTGTCACCAACGCCACCGGTAGAACCGGCACGACGGCGCGCACGATCACCGTCGGAGCACCGGGCGTCGTCATCACCACGCCCTCGCCGACGTTGACATACCGCGCAGGCGATCCAGTGAGCTTCTCCGGCACCGCCACCGACTCGTCCGGTTTTGCGATACCGGAAGCGAACCTCACGTGGCGCGTCACGCTGCACCACTGTTCCACGCCGACGTCGTGCCATGCGCACCTCGACGCGTACAGCGCTTCGGGCGCAGCGTCTGGGCAGTTCATCGCTCCCGACCATGAGTATCCGTCGTTTCTCGAATTGACCGCCACAGCGACCGACGGTGGCGGCTTCGTCGGTGTCGCGAGCGTCACGCTGCAGCCGCAAACTGCAGCCATCACCGTGACATCGAACCCGCCTGGACTGAACCTCACCGCAGGAAGTAACACGGCAATCGAGCCGGTGACGACAACGGTGGTCGCCAACTCCGTCGCGACTATCTCAGCACCCGCCACGCAGACGATCGGCGCAACCACCTACTCGTTCGTCGGCTGGTCCGACGGTGGCGCCCCAAGCCACCTCGTCACGGCAAGCGCTCCCGTCAACTCCTTCGTCGCAACGTACCGCGCCTCGTCGCCAACTGTCGTGCCTTCGCCGTCGCCCACGCACTGGCAGTTCAATGGCTCCGCGCGTTCGTCAGGAACCTCGATCCAGTTGACCAAGGCCGCCCTGCGCCAGACTGCGTCGGCCTTCTACCGGACGCCGATTGCCTCAGCAGGCCTCCGCGCCTCGTTCGACGCGACCATCTCCGGCGGAACGGGCGCCGATGGGCTGACGTTGACCCTCGCCAACCCTGGCACGCCTCCGACGGCGATCGGTGCGCTGTGGCGTGGGAGCGCACTTGGCTACGCCGGAATCAGTGGTGTGGCCATTACGCTCGACACCTTCAAGAGCTGGGCGAGCCTCGATCCATCGGCCAACTTCATCGGTATCGCGGACGGCTTTCGCGACAACCGGCCCGACTTTCTGCGTTACGTCGCGACATCGACGTCGGTCCCCAACCTCCGGGCAGCCACCCGACGGGTCGGTGTGACATACCTCGACGGGCGCCTGCGCGTAGCAATCGATGGCGTGACCTATGTCGACCACGCGATCGTGTTGCCGCCGACCGTGCTGATCGGATTCACAGCCGCCACCGGGGCACAGACCGACAGCCACACGGTTTCGAATGTAGAAATCGCCACCGGCTAGGTCGGACCGACTCCCCCGCTCGACGGCGCCGACACAGCGTCCAACCAAGCAGTCGCAACCTCATAGAAGGGTCGGAGGCTCTTGTACTCGACGACATCGTCGGGCAGAGCGCGGCATGGTTGCCGCGAGGTCACACGCAAAATTCGGCCGGGCGGCAAGGTCCGCAAACGGGCGCTGGAACAATCGAATCGTGAACAGCACCGAATCGTGCTCAGGGAAACGGCGCAGGGTCTGGCGTTCGATCCTTAACCACAATCGCTGACCAACGTTCTCGATCGTTATCGGGGACTGGTCACGCCGTTCGGTGCCTGGAGCCTGGAACAAGCCGGGATCGTCTATGACACTCCAGTTGGCGCGCCACACACCCCTCGCGGCGCCGAGCTTGGCCACAATGCGATCGACGCCGTCGCCGATCGATGCGTAGTGCGGTACGGGCGCATGGATCGCCCTCAAGGGCTGTCCGAGCTTGTCGGGCATACGCCAGCGCGTCGGGAAACAGACCGACGCAGCGCTGAGCGCCAGCTCGCCGTTCACCATCGTGTGCAAACACAGATCCTCTTGGACGATGAGGCCCGCCGTCGCGATCGGATGCCGATCAGGCTCCTCGGCGATCACGGCCCGAGCGGCGCGCGCCCGATCCGGCGCAACGGCATCGAGTTGCGCAACGAGCGCTGCCAACACCTCGGTCGCTGGGCCTTCCGTTTCGGGCAGCGCCGCAACGACATCCGACGAACTGGCCTTCGTAGAGCGCGCGCTTCTCGGCAAGATCCTCGTCGTACCGCCCGTCGACAAGGATCCACTCGGCCGGTTCAAGTGGCTTGAGCCCGATCGGCCAACGGAAAGGCCTCGGGCGCAGATCGACCATTTCGAGCTCAGGCATGTGGTCGATCGGCCGACATCACCCAAGCCTAGGGACTACCGGCAGCCTGCACGGATCTGTTCACGACTGTCCCGACACGCCCGCCGCAGCGACTCGTTGTGGGACTCCGTGTGGGACTCAGGTGCGCCGGCGACGCCGTGACGGAGACCGGCCGTCGACGCCGAGCAGCGCCAAACCGCCAAACAGCAGCGAAAACCCGAGGACCACCAGGAGCGTGGGGCTGCCACCGGTCATCGGCAGGAGGCCATCGGTGACCCCGCCACCATTCGCCGATCGGACAGCGATCTGATCGGCAACGCCGATTTCCGGTACACCGACCCGAGTTCCCGCCGTCCCGAAAGCCGGCGGCGGAAGCACGCCGACAGGAACCGTCGACTCATCCGGGGTGGTCGCCGAAGTACCCGCCACAGCCGTGGTCGTGGGGCTTCGGACGACCGTCGTCGTAGTGGTCGGACGACCGTGGTCGTAGGGGTCGGAGCGACCACGGTGGTCGTAGTGGTCGGAGCACCGTGGTCGTAGTGGTCGGAGCGACCGTGGTCGGAGTGGGTGGAACGGTCGGCGGAAGCGGCTCCGCTATGTCCTCGCACTCCGAAGGAACGACGACGTCGTCGATCGCCGTCACGCCACCAATCCCGAAGAGGTCTTCATCAGCGCCGAACCCGACGAGGGCTGTCGCCGTCACATCATGGAGCCCGGGGGTCGTGGGGATATCGATGGTGAACGTGAAGTTGTTCGACGGCAGAAACGCTCCCACGTGGACGGGCACACCATCGACAGCGATCTGTATTTCGTTATTGACCCGCTCGTTCGGGACGACGGCCTCTTGCCACGACGTCGCGGTGATTCGCAAAGTCGCAACGTTGCCCGGACCACAGATCGCCGTCACCGACAGCTCGGAATGATGGGCGTAGGCGGCTCCGCCGACGAGCGACAACAACCCCATCACAACACCGCCGACCATCATCACCAGCGCGGTTCGTCGCCGAGTCAACACGTTTCAGCACCTCCGCCATGCTCAGTGTGCACGCGTCATCTTGGCTGATGGCGGCCCTGAAAGCGCGGATACCCGAAAGGCGCGTGGTCTACTCCGGAGCGTTCTCCAAATGCATGAGGTTGACGACCTCGTCAACCCCGGCAACGTTTCGGACATCGACCTCAACGGCCGCGATGTCCTCGACACGACTTACCTCACCCCGCAGCACTACCTGGCCCGCCCGGGTTTCGATAGCGCAGACGCCGCGCCAGGCAGGCAGTGCGTCATACACCCGCGCCTTGAGATCCTCGTCGTCCTTCTTCGCCGCCTTGCCAATCGGGCGACGGTTACCTCGTTGCGGCGAGGTGAACCGGTCGCGCTCGTCTCGCCATCGCGACCTTCGCTGTTCGGGGCTGATGAGGGGCGCAAGGAGGAAGCCCGTACCGATCCCTGCACCAAGCCAGGCGAGGCGAATTCTTACGGCCTGCGACGCGCTGCGTGTAGCTGAACCTCTCATTGCCATACCTCCGTCTCGTTGCCATTACTCCGTAGAAAACGGATGTGCTGGGTCACTTGAGCGGTACTGATAGGCGATGATGCCTGAATGGAGCGGCAGACCGGGCTCGAACCGGCGACCTCAACCTTGGCAAGGTTGCGCTCTACCAACTGAGCTACTGCCGCGTGGGACTTACACACTAGCGCGCCGGAAAAGCGGAGATCGGAACCTCACCTCCAGGCGTGAAGGAGGTCGGTTGCGTTGTGTGGATCGGCCGCTCACCGACCCGTCGAGCCGAATCCCTCGGCGCCTCTCGACGCCTCGGGCAATGCGGCGACCTCGATCCAACGGATCGCCGCCACTCGCTGTACCACGAGTTGAGCAATGCGATCGCCCCGTTTGACGACATAGTCGACCTCCGGATCGGTATTGACCAGGATCACCCTGAGCTCATCGCGATACCCGGCGTCGATGAGGCCAGGCGTATTGAGAACCGTGACGCCATGACGCAACGCCAGCCCGGAACGTGGCTGCACAAAGCCTGCCCATCCGACGGGCAGCGCGATCGCCACACCGGTCGGGATGAGCGCCGCGACCGCCGCCGGAAGCGAGCGTGACCTCGTCTCGAGCATGAAGGTCATACCCCGCATCGTGCGCGTGGCGATTGATCGGCGTGGCCAGACCGTCGTCAAGGCGAAGGATCTCGATTTCGACGGGTGCAACGTCTGCGAAGGATGCAACGTCTGCGATCGCTTGATCACCGCGCGCAGGCCGCGCCGCCGTGCCCATCAGCCTTGACCGCCTTCGTCGAGGTCTTCGACCAGTTCGCGATGCTGCTCCTCGGTGAGCACCACTTCGGCGACGTATTCCCGATGATGCACAACGATCGCGACACCGCCGGAACTCTCGGCGCAGAACCGCTCTCGCTGCTCGGGCGTGAACCGGAACTTCAGATAGTGGACAGTCGTGGTGATCTCCTCACGGGTCAGACGATCCTCGTCCTGGGGCTCCCCCACCACCAACGATCCGTCACCAAGTCGAATCCCTACCGCACGTTGCACCCCGACGAACTTGGGAAGCCACTCGGCGAGCAGTGCTTCGCTTGTCAGCTCGATGAACAACGTCGCCGAGAGTTCGCATTCGTCGGGAATCAGCGCGTTGTAGGTCTCGACCTCATGCGCGACGGCTTCATCGCTGAGCATGCGTTCGGCGCGCACCATTTCCTGAACTTGGAACCGAACAGTCTGTCGATTCTCGAAGACGAGGGTCAGGAGCATCCCGAGAGCGATGCGGCGGCGACGCTTGGTCGCGATGATCTCGGCGCGGAAGCGCTCGCGTTCGCGCTCATACGCGCGTGGCTCGGCGATGTCCTCAAGTGTGAGTTTTCTCATGGCCTCACCGCCTCGGATCCTCACCGTGGGACGCGCCTGTTCAACGGAAACGAACATGGTTCGACCCCGGGTCTCCCCGGGGCCGACCAACAGGTAGTCCAGCCCGAAGCTACTTGAGCGAGGCGAGGCCCTCACCAAAGCGGCCTGCATGGCTCTTCTCTGCGCGCGCCAGCGTCTCGAGCCATTCGGCGATCTCTTCGAATCCCTCGTCGCGTGCGGTACGAGCGAACCCCGGGTACATCTCGGTGTACTCGTACGTCTCGCCTTCGATGGCCGACTTGAAGTTGTCGGCGGTCGGACCCACTGGCACGCCTGTTGCAGGGTCGCCGACTTCAGCAAGAAAATCGAAGTGTCCGAACGCGTGGCCGGTCTCTCCCTCGGCCACCGAACGGAACAACGCTGCGGCGTCGGGGTACCCCTCGACATCAGCCTTCTGAGCAAAATACAGGTAACGGCGGTTGGCCTGGCTCTCGCCGGCAAATGCGGCCTTGAGGTTTTCGTGGGTTTGCGTGCCATTGAGCTTGGGCATCAGGTTCTCCTTCGAGATCACACACGGCTTCTGGACCCAGACGGTCGGATGGGGACGTACAAACATCTGTCGCGAACTCTTCAGCCACGGCACGGCGCCCGTCGGCATGCGATGTCTCCTCGCAATCTAACGACGCCCCTCGCCAACAAGCAACCCATGCACTTTGCGACCACTTTGGTGCGTTACGAGTGGCCCTAGGCACGCAATCTGCACCGAATCGCTTCGTCATCCACCGATCGGCCTCACATGTCCACAAGAAAGACACAGGGCAATACCTCTATCGATCCACAGGGACACAAGCGTACGGTGATCCCATGAGCTTCGAGATCACCATGGTTGACGCCACGACCGAGACCATCGACGACGCTGACGCATACGAGATGGAAGGGCCGTTGGTCACGTTCTTCGTGAGCAACGGCCGCCATCAGAAGCTGTCAAGCTTCTCGACACGGGTCGCGAGTTTCCGAACGGACCGTCTCGCGCGGATCGTGCGAGTCGAACACGCTCCGGCTGCGCCCGCGCCATGGCTCGAGGTCGTTTGAGGCCGATCTGAAAGCACCCGAACGGCTTCGGTGTCGGAACCCCACTGACGACCTCCACGCCACGCGAGCGGCCCGACCCGGCTCGTGGCCTCAGCGGTGGCCTGCGCTAGCGTTCGACGGCCACGGATGGGTTTCAGGGCAGCGGACACCGGAGAGGACCTCGTCGATCATGGATTTCAACTACCCCCCTGAGGCCGAAGCATTTCGCGCTGAGTTCCGCACATGGCTCGCAGCAAACCTCACCGACGAGATCCGTGGTGATGGCGAGCTGACCCTCGATCCCTCACCCGCCCGAATCGAAGTGCTCCGAGCGTGGAACCGATCCCTTGCCGAAGCCCGATATGCAGCCATTGCATGGCCAGAGGAGTTCGGTGGGCGCGGTGCGGGGATCATGGAACAGGTGGTCTTCGCCGAAGAGATGCACCGTGCAGGTGCGCCTGGGACGCTGAATCCCCTTGGCCTTGCCAACATCGCGCCGGCGATCATCGAACACGGCACCGCAGAACAAAAGACGCAACTACTACCCAGAATGCTGCGCGGTGACGATATTTGGTGCCAGGGCTTCTCCGAACCCGATGCAGGGTCCGACCTGGCATCGCTGAAGACCTCGGCCGTGCTCGACGGTGACTGCTACGTCATCAATGGCCAGAAGACCTGGAACACGCTCGGCCACCTCGCGAACTACTGCGAGCTCCTGGTACGCACCGATCCCGAGCTCCCGAAACACCGTGGCATCTCCTGCATCCTGCTCGATATGACACTGCCCGGTGTCGAGGTTCGGCCGCTGAAGACCATCACTGGTGAGGCCGAGTTCAATGAGATCTTCTTCACCGACGTGCGCGTCCCCGTCACAGCGCTGCTCGGGCCGCCCAACGAGGGTTGGCGCGTCGCGATGACGACCCTTGCGTACGAACGCGGCACGGTCGCCAACATGCACCTCGGGACACGCGCCAAGATCCGCCGGCTCATCGACCAGGCGAAGGTCACCGAGATCGCGCCCGGGACGATGGCGGCCGACGATCCCGTCCTGCGCCAAGAACTCGCCCACGTCTACCTCGAGGGGGAGCTCTTGAAGCTTCTCTCCGAACGTGCAATCTCGGGTGCTCTCCACGGTCGGATGCTCGGTCCGGAGTCGAGCATCGCCAAGCTGCTCTGGGGCGACGCCGAACAGCACGCCAGTGAGATCGCAGGTGAGGTCCTCGGCGCGGATGCCAATACGGGCAAATGGGGCCGTGATCGCGTGTACATGCGGGCCTTGACCATCGCAGGCGGGACAACCCAGATCAACAAGGGCATTCTCGCCACAAGGATCCTCGGTCTCCCCAGAGGCTGACCGGGACGGCTCGCCACCCGCGAAACCCCGCGGCCTCAAGAAGTCCTCGACCGCTGCCGATTATCTGCTGCAGAGTTCATTGACGAGCTTCGCGCTCCGGGAAGCTCATCGTGATCGTTGCGCTCATCATTGTGCCGAGGGGAATGAACGCCGCGTGGATGGAATTCAGGCCATACAGGCCAGAATCTCAGAGTTGCGCCAGACCATCGACAGTCGCTTCGGCGCGCCGCCACGTTCGGCGGGACCGATGCCCACCGCGGGCAATGACAACTCCTTCGCAGCAGCGCTGACCGCGGCAGCGCAAGCACCGTCAACCTCCAATGAGCCGCGGTCGTCTCTCACAACGACAACGACGCAATTCGCGAGGGACGTCTTGAGCAAGCTTGGTATCGACGCAACGAGCGAGAACATCAGGGCGATGAACGCCTGGGCTCAGGCCGAGGGTACGCGTGCACAGTTCAATCCCCTGGCCACCACCCAAGGCGCCGCTGGGGCAACCCGTTTCAACAGTGTCGGCGTGAGAAACTACGCGTCATACGCCGACGGCGTCGAGGCAACGGTCAAGACGCTGACGAACGGCCGATACGGCAACGTCCTCGAAGCGTTGCGTGCTGGCAACAGTGCAGAAGCCGTCGGTCGCGCCGTTGCCGATTCACCGTGGGGAACCCACGAAGGCGTGCTACGCGTGTTGCGCAGCACCGGCGCCTAAACGCCGCGACCTATCGCTTGCGCAACAGCGTCAGCCCATCGGCGTAGGGCAGCAATACAGTGTCGACCCGCGCATCGCGTGCAACGAGATCGTTGAAGGCCCGCAGCGCCACGGCATTCTCGTCAGTGCTGGTGCCATCGTGGACGAGGCCGAAAAACAGCGTGTTGTCGCACACGATGAGCCCATTGGGCCGCGTGCGGACAACGAGCTCCTCGAAGTAGTCCGCGTAGCTCGGCTTGTCGGCGTCGATGAACGAGAAGTCGATCGTCGCGGTCCTCGGGAGCGCCTGCAACGTGGCCAACGCAGGCGCGATTCGAAGATCGATCCTGCTCGCCACGTCGGCCTGACGCCAATACGGAACACCGATCGAGGTCCACTCCTCACTCGTGTCACAACAGAGCAGTGTCCCGTCATCGGGAAGGCCGCGCGCAATCGCCAACGCGGACGTACCCGTGAAGGTACCGACCTCCACCGCGACCTTCGCCGACGTCAATCGCACGAGCATCGTCAGCAGCGCGGCTTGGTCTGCGCCGATCTGCATGATCGCCACATCGCCGAGAGCAGCGGTCGCCTCCGTCAAAGCGCGCGCAATCGGATCGGCCGGTTCGCTGTGCGCCAACACGTAGGCATGGAGGTCGTCGGAAAGCAAAAACGATCGAGACGCCACAATTCACCCCTCTTCATTTTCATTGCGAGTTCGAACGAACTCGACGACAGATGATGCCAACAATGCCGCCGCGCCGACCCAACCCCACACGTGTGCGGACTCGAAGAATGACGGCCACTCGAACACCGGTGGATAGCTAAAGCGCAACTGCTGCGCCACGATGTATGTACCCGCGAGCCCGAGGGCGATCGGCGAGAGCAAACGAAGCCCACGTTCGAGCCACCGCCACCGGATCGCTCCCACTGTGCTGATCCCAAGCACCAGTCCCACCACGGGCGTGACGAAGATCGCGACGGCAAACCCCACGACGACACCACCAACGACGGCCGAGAGCAACCTCGACGGCTGAACATGCTTGCCAACGCTGTCCCATCCAAAGCTCGGATCGGCCCAAATACGGCCTGTTTCGACCGCCTCCACCGAAGCGGTGCCCGGTGCACCCACGGCGCGCCGAGAACGCCTGCGGCCCGAGCCGAGCGCCAAAGCCAAACAGGCCAGCAGCGCAAGACCCGATATCGCAAGGCCGTAATGGACGCGCCGTTGCGGTGTCCATTTCAGTTCGATCTCGAAGTCCGTCGCTCCACGCGGTGGCCGAATGTGCCAGCCGTTGGCGTAGCCGTTCACGAGTCGCGCGGGGCCCACATCGTGGCCGTCGATCCTCGCGTGCCATCCCTTGTTGATGCTTTGCCCAAGGACCAGCTCGAAGGGCTCCTTCGCATCGCTCGCACGCACGGTCATGCGCGTACGCCCTGCTTCGACCTGCAAGGTAGGAAGCCCGCGCTTGCCTTCAGAATCACGGGCCATTGGCGGTACCGACCCGCGATCACCCAACTCGAGTGCAACGCCACCAGCCTCTGACGCAAGCGTGACACGGTCGACGTCGATGCTGCTCAGCCGGCCCGTGAACGTCGACAACACATGACGTCCCGCGCTGAGCCGAATCGGAGGTTCTGTCTCACAGTGGACGAGCGACAACGCCCCCCGACGTTCGGCAGCATCGCGGGAGCCGACGATCCTCACCGGCACCGCCTTACCGTCGAGGTAGACGAGGTTGTTGAGGCACTGGGGCAACAACCCGGCAACCGGAGCGCCGCGTCGCATCCCGGCAATCCCGAATTCGGCGATTGCGATGGGCATCACGATGGGGCCGTCGGAGAAATAGTTGATGGTCTTGACCTGGCGCACACCCGTGATGGTGATGCGGACCTGGTCGCCGGTGATCGACTCGAATTTCGGTGTTCGCACCGCCACCACGCCATTGGCAATGGCACCGTCCGCGATCGCCGGGAGCTCAACCTCGCGCACCTCGCCGCCGGCGCGAATTTCGAGCCGCGTCGGAACCGAATGACGGCCGTCGGCGACAACCTGCAGGGACACCGCATCAAAGGTGACGGGCGTCGTCGTCGTGACGTCGACGAACTTGCCGGTCGGATCATGGAATCCGGTCGACCAGAAGGTGGCCGGGTCTGCGTCGAACGCTTGGGAAGCTCGCTGATCGATGGCGCCGGGAAGGCGAGAGGATCCCAACACATCGATCCCGCCCTGCGCCGCGGTCGCAAAACCAAGATCGACGTCGAGCATGGTGTCGGTCGCGTACGAATCGAGTCGTGCCTCACCCGCAAGCGAGAAGTCACGCGTCGTCGGAACTTCGAAGGCCCTGGTGAGACTCAGTTCCGGGTCCGATCGCGGCGGAACCGGAATCACTCGTTGGCGCTCCATCAAATACACCAGTCGATGCTCGTGCGATTCTTTCCCGACAGCGTCGGTGAGATCGACCGGCATTCGCACGACCTCGGTGATCTTGACATCGGCACTGGCTTGCCGATCGCGGACGCGAATTTCGGCGAAGCCGACAGCGCTGACACCTTTGTAGTCGGCGCGCTGACCCACGTTGTCGCCGTCGATGGTGATCTCGAGGCGATCAAAGCGACGCTTCCCGAACACGATGGTCTGACCGGTGGCCGTCCGTGACGACGAATCCAGTGCGACGCGGACCGTCGAGGAGCGCTTGCCGTCCCAGAACACGAGGCGCGTGTTGGTGATGTACCGATCGCGATCGCCGACGACGGGTTGTACCAGGTTGAGCGAGTCGGTGGTAATGGGTTCATCGAACTCGACGCGGATCATCTCACCGATCACCGGAGCGAATGCGCCCACCTTCCATGCAGTCTCGACGTCGCCGTCGAGGGAATACGCGGCGCGGTCCTCAGGTGTGTACGACACGGGGTTTCCGTAGTTCGTAGCTTGGATCTTCGCACCGACGTGCTCCATGACCGTCTGTGTCTCGGTGCCGGCATCGCCAAAAAGGTCGAGGCGAGCATCGGAAGCGTCTTCGACCAACGGCTCCTCGTCAGCACGCTCGGTATAACCGATGTTGTCACGCACCGTGCTCCACCGGAGTGCCTGCTTGCGGTTCGAATCGGTGACAACCAACGTTGCATCGTCGTTGACCACACGCCGCAGTGCTTCGGCATCTCCAGCGTTCGACGCGGAATAAAGCACGATCCCATCAGCGGTAATCAGACCGACTGACGCTGCGCTCACGAGCCCGTCACCATCGCCGGCGACAATCAGCGGCGCATCGTCCGACTCGGCTCGGACAATGCGCTCCGCGTCGGCGAGCTCATAGATCTCGACCGGCGCAGGGTCCTTGGTCGTCGGATCCATACCGAGCGCGATCTCATCGACCAAGGGATAGTGCAGCTTCGGGCCCAAAGACGTCCCGAACTTCCGGGCGGCGGAAAGACCAACCGGAGGTGGACTCAAGAGCTGTTTCATCGGAATAGGCCGAACCAAGTTGTATCGGTCGACCTGGAGGTCATTGCGAGCAACGACCGCACCCGCTCCGAGCAGCCTCGCAATCGGCACGATCGACTCAGGATTCAGCGACCCCTCCTGGAGACGACGATCCAACGCGTTGAGCAGGTTTGCCGAAGCCGGCGAGCCCCACGGGATCAGCTCCCGCGCCACATACGGACGATCCGTGATGCCCGGCGTGACCGGATCGACCAGGTTCCCCCACCGATATGACGCGAAGTCCGCGCCCGGAAGTTCCAGGACACGCGTGTGAAGGTCGCCACCGTCGATGGCCTCGGCCGCCTCCTCCCAGTAGCCCGGAACCTCCCCACCGCGCAGCAGGTTCTTGCCGTAATAGGTGCCGTCACGCAGCGCTGGAAAGTTCGCAAGGACCAACACGCCGACCACGACAGGGACCGCCAACGCCGACAACCAACGGCGCGCGCCGCTCCCGGTGCCGCCACCGAACCGCACCGCCAGCGCATCCGAGGCAAGGGTTACGCCACAGGCCAAGAACACTGCGAGGCTCATCGCCAGGAGAGGCACGGCACGACCGGTACTCCGCAACGCAAGGCCCGCAGAGGAATCGGCAGCAAAGGACTTCATCGCCGCGCCGAACGGCGACGGATCGTCGAAGGGATGGGTTCCTACGGCGATCGCCATCGCAACGAAACCGACAATCGCGAAATAGATTCGGTGGCGCCAGCGGAGTATCGCCGCCGACGCCAGGGCCAGGCATGGCAGCAGGTATCCGACGGCGATCAGCCATTCCGACTGCGTGTAGCTCACCGCCGACTCGATCCACGGACCGAGCTTGTCTCGCCCGTAGAAGAACCAATACCCCAAACCTCGAAAGATCTCCGGAGCCATCGACGAGCGCGCCACGGTCTTGACGGTTTCGGTGTACCGGAGAATGTCCATGCCGTAGCCCGCTTGCAGGGACAGGCCGGCAATCCACCATGCCGACGTCAGCACGGTGAGCAATCCAATACGCCATGTCACGACGAGCGCGCGTCGAATGTCGACGGATCGATCAATCGCGACTGCGTACAGAATCCATAGGACTGGCGCAATGCCGGCGAAGATCAGTGCCGTCGCATTGACACCACCCACGATTTGCACGACAACCGCGAAGAGCGCCGGTTCTCGCCAGCGACCGATTCGGTCACGGCGCAACGCACGAATCGTCAGGCCGAGCATCCACGGCAAGCCCGCGAACGGCAAGAGGATCACCGAGATTCGCGCCGAGTAGTCGAGCGCGTAGGGCCCGAACATATAGGCCAATGCCGCTACCGGCGCGCCGACACCGCGTACGTCGAGCGTCCGAAGGAGGTACAGCATGCCGAGACCGGCGAAGAACAGGATCGACCCAAGCCAGATACGCTGCGCGATCCAGTCGGGGACACCGACTTTGTCGAACAGCCAGTAGTACGGGCCCATCGGGAAGACGTACCCGATGTTCTGATGGGTCACGGTTCCGAGACCGATGTTCGGGTCCCACATCGACACGGCGCGTTCCAGCAGTCGTGACGGATCCAGGTAAAGGTATTGCTTCGTATCGGCGGCGACCTTGCCGACGTGGCTCAGCAGCACTGGCACGTATGCCAGGATCGCCAACGCGAGGTAACCGATCTGGCGATGCCGCTGTCGTGCTCGCGGCGCCAGGTTGTCGCGTGCGCCTCGTGACGGCACTGATCGAGGCGACGAAGCAGGCGCCGAGGTCGGCGCGGTCACCGCCGAGCGCGACGCCGAAGCGCGTCCCCTGCCAGGACCTCGAGTGTGCCGAGCGCCGTGTTCTCCCAGGTGAAGCGCTGCGCCTGCTCCAGCGCCCCACGTCCGAGCTGCTCGCGCAGTTCGTCGGACTCGATGACGCGGGCCAACGCGTTGGTCATTCCCGTCACGTCATCTATCAGCACACCAGATCGGCCCTCGACGACGGAGTCGAGGTGACCCGCGATCCGCGTTGCAACGGCGGGCGTCCCGCACGCCGCGGCCTCCGTCACAGTCATTCCCCATCCCTCACGGACGGACATGCTCGCCACCACCCAGGCGCGCCGATAGAGATCCACGAGGTCCGCGTCGCTGAGACGCCCAGGGAGGAGCAGCCACTCGCGTGCGCCGTGCTCGGCGATCATCGCGTCGAGGCGCTCGCGCTCGTAGCCCTCCCCCACAATCACCGCCCGCAACGTCGGGATGCGCTTGCGCAGGTCGAAGAGTGCCTTGAGCAACAGGTCGAATCGTTTGACCGGAACAAGCCTTCCGACTGCCACAACCAGCGGCGTCTTGGACTTCGCGACGTCAGGGGAACTCGAAAATCGTGCGTCGATGCCCGGAGGTACGACAGTGACGCGCTTGGCGCTGAAACCCAAGTCGTCGATCAGCTCCGCCTTGCTGGACTCGGACAACGTCACGATCTGCGTCCAGTGATACAGCTTCGGAGCGAAGCTCGACTCGATCCAGTTCCCCACGGCAGCAACCTTCGGCGGCAAGGTCATCTTCCACATGTCGGCGTGGATGTGATGGAGCCACACAACCCGTGGGGTACGAGCCCATACCGGCGAGAAGAAGGGCATACCGTTCCAGATCTCGACGAGGCCGTCGCGCCCGCCATGCCATCCCATCATCTCGCTGAACGCGGCACGTGGAAAGACGAGATGCCGCCCAGCCTTGCGGATCACGCGATAGCCCGAACGCCAGGAAACCTGCGGGTGACCTGCGGCGAACGAGGTCCGCATGGTCACCTCGATACCGGCCTCAGCCCAAAGCCTTGGCAACGTTGTGAGCATGGATCTCGGACCCGCCCGCCTCAGGGTCGTCGAGGTCGCGCCAGGCCAACATGCTGACCCGTCGCAAGCTCGCCTCTGCGGCAAGGTCTCCGATTTTCGAGATCGCCTCGGAGTGGACGCGCGCTGGCTCGGCGGCATTCGACATGTCGGCCGTGATGCTACGCGCTGACCACCTCAGGACACTGGATTCTCCGACACCTGGGCGTTTCGACGACGGACAGTGCTCGTCGCCGATGTCGTGTCATCATTACGGCCGCACGACCGAAGAGAAGCCAATGACGAGCGCCACGACGATCGACAAAGGGTCTCGATGACGAACTCCACAGCAGGTCCGCGTCTGACCGGCGAACGCCCGATGCAAGGCTCGACGCCAGATTCGCTTCTGGCGTTCCACGACGCCGGGTACCGCGAGGTGCTTGCACGCCTGGGCCCCGGGCGCGTCCTCGACGTCGGATGTGGCGTCGGCGATGAGACCAGGCGCCTCGCCGGGTCGTCTCGGGACGTCATCGGTGTCGACTATGACTCCCCGACGGCGATCTCGGCCGGCCGATCTCTCGCACATGATGGGCTCGGATTCGCTGCGATGGAGGGTCGGACCCTCGGCTTTCGAGATGCTTCGTTCGATGCCGTGTGCTCTTCACACATCATCGAACACTTCACCGACCCCGAAGCCCACGTCGCCGAGATTGCACGCGTGCTGCGCCCTCAGGGCAAGGCGCTGGTTATCACCCCGAATCGGCCGGCCGATTTCGAAAATCCATTCCACGTCTCGCTCTTCGAGGCCGACGAACTCGCGTCGCTGCTGAGCCTCTTCTTCGAGAACGTCGAGGTGCTGGGTCTCGAAGGCGACGAGGCCCTGCATGCGGACTTCGCGCGGCGACGCAAGAGCGGCGAACGTCTCCTGAAGCTGGACCCTCTCGGCCTTCGTCACAAGCTCCCACGGTCGTGGTACATCTGGACCTACGAGCACGCGCTACCCGTGGTCTACAGGCTGCTCGGCTCCAGGAACACCGGGATCGGCTCGGGCCTGGATGAGTCCCACTTCTCCATGACCGACGTCGTCACACCGACCACACCGGGCCTGTTCGCCATTGCCGCGAACCCGAAGCGCGCTATCGACCGGTAGCCGGCACCACGTCGATCTCGGTGGTCGAAAGATCGACGTTCGTCACGTCCGCGTCCGCGCCGTCGGCTCCACTCTGACCATCCACGTCACGCGAATCGATCGGAGCCGCGAAGCCGACGGTCTCGATACCACTGCCAGAGTGCGTCGAGGGTCACCGCCGAGAGCACGACGAGCACTGGATCGGCGAACGCTCGATATCGCGTGTTGCCAAACGTCATCGTGACCGACACCGTCACGATGAGCAGCGGCATGACGAGCGGAAAAACCGTCCAGCGGCGACGTCGCAAGATGATGAATCCCGCCAATCCCAGCGCCTCGGCGACATACAGCTGACCTAAACCCCAGCGACTCAGCCAATACTCGCGATTGTCATCGAAGCGGCCGAAGTCAGCCTGTTGGAAGGGACGGAACCAGCCCCAGACGCGCAAGTTCCGCGCTGCGATCACAACGGGCACGCGACTCTTGTGTTCCTTCAGGTAATCGGTCGCGCGCTTGCGGAAGTGGGCATCCACAACCGAGGCATCGCCCTTCGGCATGGGCGTGTTGAGCACACATGCCATGCTCCAGTACCCGAGGTATTCGCCTCCGAATGTGATGTCGCACGTGCCGGACGCCATCGTGAGACCGGCGCCGGTCGACAGGTACGTCGGTTCCTCAAAGGTGACATAGTTCCGTACGACCCATGGCCCCATCACCGCCGCCGACACGACGCCGGTGATCGCCAACAATTCGACTCTTCGGCGCCACGGGAACTCCCGAGGCTCGATACGCCAGCCGCGCAGCTTCGGCAACAGGACTGCGATCGGTAGTGCGACCAACGGCAGGATCAACACGATCTCGGCACGCACGAGGGCGCCGAGCGCACATGCGACACCCAACCATGCAGCGCGGGGCCACGAAGGTTCTCGAATGAATCGATACGTGCACAACAGCGCCAGGATCGCCGCGGGGATCGCAACGGACTCCGAAACGACAATCCCGTCGTAGACCCACGTCGTCACCCAGAACGCGTACGCAACGGCTGTGATGTATCCGACACGCTCTCCACCGATCTCGCGTCCGAGCAGTCCGATCAGAAAGACCCCGAGCGTGCCGAAGATCGCACAGACCACCATGTGTGACGCAAAAGAGGTCTGACCGAGTTTGTTCGCTGCAGCCAGCAGGAGCGTGAAGATCGGCGGATGATCCGCCGACGGGGAACCGAAACCTCCCGAGTTACCCGCGCTCGGCTGGATGAAGAAGCGCCCGTCGACGAGGAACTCCGCCTGCCGATGGTAGAAGAGCGCGTCGCCCCAGAAGCACGCGATGGTCGCTGGTCTTGTAGACGTAGATCAGGCGGATGATTCCCGCAACGCCCGTTATCACCGCGAGGCGCATGAGAAAGCGCCTGGAGACGTCCCGAAGCATCACGGGCGAGAGAGTACCCGCGCACTTTGGAACTCTCCTGCTTGGACCCGACTCCCTAATGGAGCCGCCGTACCGAGTTCCAGCACCGCACGCAGCTTGGAGAAGGCCCGTCGCCGATTCGTGAAAACCAGGCGGCTGACCCACCAGCTCGCCCAAGGCAGACGGTAGGGCTTCTCCTCGAAATCGAAGTCGTATGGGTGCATGTAGACCCATGGGACGGCGGGCGGTTCGAGCCTGCAAAGGCTCCGGCGCACCGTCATTTTGGGCAGGACACGCAGGTAGAAGCCGCCGAGGAACGGGATCGTCGTCGGCCCGAACCTTCGGACCGTTGTGGGCAACTCCAGGAGGCCGTTGGCCCAGAGGAATGGAATCCGTGGCGCGCCGGGGTCGCCGAACTGCGGGTTCGCCGCCGGCAGCACGCTCGACGAATAGGTGAATCCGGCCTCGAGCAGGTGCTCGGTCACCCAGTTGGTCGCGGGTACCAGCGAGAAGATCGGCGCTCGATAACCCTGGCACGGCTGACCGGCGAGTTCTTCGAGCACGCCTTTGCCGCGGATGAGACCCTCACGGACCTCCGTGGGATCGAGCTTGTCGAGGGTGACATGGCTCCAACCATGCAATCCGACCTCGTGTCCACGCTGCGCGATCGCACGCACCAGCTCGGGCTCACGTTCGGCCAACTCGCCGACGACGAAAAACGTTGCGCTGGTCTGCGTCTCATCGAGAAAGTCGAGCACCGTGCGCGTCATCGGTCCATGACGGGCAGGCAGATCCGGCGACGGACGCGGATCCTCGATATCGAACGTGACGCTCGGACGAATCATTGCCCGGGCGCTCGCCAACAGCACAGACGACGATGGTGCGGCTGCTCAATATGCATCGAAGTCGAGAAACTCAAACGTCTCGAGTGCGAGGTCCTCAACCGGACGACCGTCGTCGAAGGACCGGACGATGAGGTTCAGCGGCGAAGGACGAAGCCGCCTCGGAATCGGCACGCCGGTGATACGCACCTTTGCATTGAAACCGGCGTAGACCGCTGCAGGCGCGCGCAACCTGGTGCATGCGGCCGCAACAACTCCCGAAGCGGTGGGGCGCACGGCTCCTTTGCGCGCGAAGAGCTTGAGGATCGCGACGACAGGCACACGCGCATGGTGGGTCACGGTCACGATTGCCACGACATCGGGTGTTTCCACCACGGTGTAGCGCGCACCCGGCTGGCTCAGCCTCCACCGCAGGACATCAATGGTCCACGCGCGAGCCCAACCGGTTGCCGAGGTGAGGTCGAGTGTCTCGTAGAGGTGCGAGAAGCCGGAGCTCACGAGATAAGCGGGTGTCACCTGCGTCAAGGACGACGAGCGCGGCGGCAGTCGCAGCGGGACCGCCAGCACGGGAGGCAACGCCATGACCAGCGTGAATCCGAGGCGCTTGAGGAACCCCGGTGTGGAGTTGGCGTTGGCGACGCCATAGACCGCGCCGATCCCGCCGGCCTGCGCAAGCTCATAGGCCTGTGTTGCCAATGATGTGAACAGGCCTCTACCGCGCGCCGCCTCGGCAACGGCGGTGTTCAAGGACAGCGCCGCATCGAGGAACTCCGAGCCCCGTGCATAGCGCTGCGGAACGATTGCATAGTGCCCGAGCCGCGAACCGTCTTCATCGAGGTTTGCCTGCACCACCGAACCTTCGGGCGCATCGCGGTACTGCCAGCGAAGCAATGACTCGTCGTCGTATTTCGGATCCCCGAATGTTGCACGCAGCAGATCGTTCGATGTGCTCAGGTCGACCTCGATGTCACCCATCCTCGTCACCCCCGGTTCTCGCATTCGGGCGCGTGACCTCGTGGGACTCACTCACCTTCGATCGCAACAATGCAAGCTCCTCGGCCAAGGTACGGATTCGTTCGTCGATACGTGAGAGCTCCCACGAGAAGTGCACACACATCAAGAACAAAAATGTCACGGCCAGCAGTAAGAACGTTGCCGCTGGATAGGCGATACCCATCCGATCGGACACCCATTCCAGCAGTCCCGGCGCCAGCGCGAGGACAACGAGTGTTCCACCGACGAAGAACCAGAGAAGGGAATACTTCGCCTCGACCTGCCGACGACGTACGAGACTCAACGTGAAGGCAACGGCCAGGACCGTGAAGACCACGACCGTCAGGTGGGCCCGGCCGCTCAGCGCGGCAACGGTGATCATCGCCCGCCCTCCGACGCACGACTCGGAATAGGTAGCGCCTCCTTGTTGCGGCCGATACGCCGGGACGCCGAGCTCAGAATCACAACGAGCAACCGCGAGTATTGATAGAGCAGCATCAAGGGGCTTTGCGACGCTTGTCCGCCGGAGCGGGGACGCATGCGGACCGGTACCTCGACCACGACGTAGCCTTCGGCCAGCGCACGAAGCAACGCCTCGACCGTGTCGGCCATGTACTCACTGGAGAGTTCCCGCGAAAAGCGCTCGACGAGCGCGCGATCGAAGGCACGAAAACCTGACGTGGTATCGGTGAACCGTCGACCTGACATGACCCGGACCACGAGGCGAAGCAAACGCATTGCCCCCCAACGGAGACCGCCGACCTTGTAAGTGCTGCTGGGATCTGCGAAACGACTTCCGATCACCAAACTCGCGCCACGATCGAGCGCCGCGATCAACACCTTGAGGTCGTCCGGCTCGTGTTGGCCGTCGCCGTCAACCTGGACGACGCGGTCGAAGTCGTGCATGACGGCGTACTTGAAGCCGGCCCGCAACGCTCCACCAACTCCAATGTTGAACGGCAGCGTGACCACCCGCACGCCACCCGCATGCGCCACTGCGCTCGTCGCGTCGCGTGAGCCGTCATCAACGACGAGCACGTCACACTCGGGAACCGTCGTCGCGAGTTCGCGCAGGACTTCGGGAAGTGATGCCTCTTCGTTGTAGGCAGGAATCACGATGAGCGTGCGCAGCCCCGACGACACGCCTCCCTCGCTCACGTCCGGGGTTTCGAACGCGTTGGGGACCTTCGGAACCACACGTTGTCCTTGAACCGCATCAGCGGGCGCTCGATCAGGTAGTAACTCAGGCTGCCGCACGCGATGGCCCCGGCGAGGACGATGAACGTGACGGCGACGACCGCGTCGAAGCCGCCTTTGAAGAACACCGGCTGGTAGCCAAGCCAATCGATCGCCTGACCGATCCACCCCTGGTGCCAGAGATAGATCCCATAGGACACCATGCCGAAATATGCGACGGGCTTTGCCCGAAGCAGTTTCCGAACCCATCCTTCGTCCTGGTTCCCGAACGCGGCAGGGATCACGAGGGTGAACGAGATGATTGAGTAGATGAATTGTTTGAGGACCGCATCACCAGCGGTCAGTGGCGACAGGTCACGCCCAAAGTTGATCTGTGTGGAGACGAACCACCACAGGAAACCGGCAATCCCCCACCACAGCGATGGCCAGCGCCCCATGAAGCGCGCCCAGGCAGGCGTCTCGCGCTGCTCGGCAAGCCAGGCGCTCGCCACGGCAAGGCCCATCCCCAATGCGAAAATGTCGAACAGTGCGGGGATCCAGTACCGCGTGCCGAGCGAAGACCACGGAGCGGCGCCAACCCCGTCGTACTGATAATTCGTGAACGTGTACAGGCTGATGCGCCAGACGTAGCTCGCAAGGAACAGGCAGACGAGTCCGATCATTTCGACCCGGATGCGAGACATACGCACCCGCGCAGAAATCCTGCGGATCCCGAAGGCGTAGAGCGGCAGCAGGAGATAGAAGGTCAGCTCGACATTGAGCGTCCACGCCTGGCTCATACCGGCGAAGAACCGTCGGGTGTCGTAGATCTGCACGAGCCCGAAGTACGTGAGGATGTCCCGAGGACCGGCGAGTGCCCCGCTGACGAACCCGAAGATCAAGTAGACGAGCAGCAACGAGATCCAGAACGCCGGCAGCACGCGTAGGGCTCGATGCCAGAAGAACCTGCTGATATCGGCAAAGGGGCGCGTCCTGAGATGGTCGCGAACGAACGGTCGATACAGCAGGAACGCCGAGACCATGAAAAAGACCGGTGGCGAGAAGTCCAGATGCGCGATGTACTCGCCGTAACGTCCGCTCACTCCCCAGCCAGTTGCGAAACCCACATGGTGGATGAGAACGGCAAATGCGGCAAGCGCCCGCAGCCCGTCGAAGCACGGGAAGTGCGGACGGCCTGCGACAACGACGGTGGGATCGGCCGGATGCGCCGGCTCGGTCAGCTCCAGGATGACATCAGGATCGGCGGAAAGCTCCGCTCCGACGTCAGAGGTCGTCACAGGTTCAACCCTTCATGGCGGCCGGTCCGGTGGGAGCCTCGATCTCCTCGTGGTACTCGGCTTCGACGTTGACGGACCACACGTCGTGGTCAGCCCCGAAAATGTTGTCGACTGACAGCATCGCGGTGTACATCGAGTGATCCTGGTTGTTGTACTTGTGCATGCCGTTGCGACCAACCGGATAGACATTCGGCGTGTGCTCCGCCAGCCATGCACGCAGCACGTCGACACTTTCGGTGTAGTGGTCGTCGTAGACGGGATAGGCCTTCGGCATTCGCACCACGTAACCGGCTTCGACCCTGGCGGAATCCGCGAGGTTCAGCTGCTGGAGCTCTTTCTTGGCCTGCGCTATGAGGTCCTCGTCAGACTTCGTCCACATCTCGTCACCCTCTTGCACGAAGAACTCGAGACCGAGACAGGTTCGTCCGTCCTTGACCAGGAACGGCGACCACGATCCGAAGTTCTGAATCCTGCCGACCTCGACGTCGGGATCGTGGATGTAAATCCAGTTGTCGGGGAAGCTGTATTCCTGGGGCACGACGAGCGCGACGGTGATGAAATCGCGGAACTTCAGATCTCGTGCGGCCTCCAAGACATGCTCCGGCGGTGAAGGATCCATCGCCATCAGTAATTTGCCAATCGGCATGGATGACACGACATGCGTCGCGGTAAATGTCGTCTCAGCTCCACCGGTCACCGCTGTCACCGAGCGCGCAAGACCACCCGAGTGGCTGATTCGCACCACCGGGCTTTCGAAATGAACCTTTGAGCCTTTGGCCTCGATCAACTCCGTACAGCGTTCCCACATCTGACCCGGGCCGAAGCGGGGGTAGTTGAACTCCTCGATCAGGCTGGTTTCCTGCTGCGCGGCGTCGCGGCGGTTCTTGACAGCCTTGGGTGTCAGCGCGTCAATGCCCGCACGAAACAACGAGACGCCCTTGATGCGCTGCGCGCCCCAGTCGGCCGAGATCTCCGACGCGGGCACACCCCAGACCTTCTCGTTGTAGGTCTTGAAGAAGTGCTCATAGAGGCGACGCCCGAAACGCGCAACGATGAAACCCTCGAGCGTGTCCTGATTCTTCGGGGGCTGCACACGCGCCCAGCAATAGGACGCGACGCAACGCACCGATTCGATCGGGCCGAGGTTCCGCAATGCATTCGCGGCAACAATCGGATAGTCGAAGAGCTTGCCCCGGTACAGGATTCGGCTCATCCGGGGTCTGCGAAGGAACTCGTCCTTTCCGAGAATCTCGAACCACAGGTCGTCCACGGGCTTGACCTTGGTAAAAAAGCGGTGTCCGCCGATATCGAAGCGCCACCCATCCATCTGTGCGGTTCGACTGATCCCGCCGACGACGTTGTCCGCCTCGAGAACTACTGCGGTGGTCTGACGCTTCGACAGCATGTACGCGGCTGTGAGTCCAGCTGGTCCAGCCCCGATGATGACGACATTGCGTTCGTCGCTTCCGGCATCGGTCACTTCGTCATTCGGCACTACACGGCTCCGAGTCTTTCGGCCACTGGCTCTCGGCATCTGCCCTCAGCGGCTGAGCGGGCCCGGCACAGAAAGGCGCCGGTCAAACGAGAGACGTCCAGTCTATGGCCCCGTCATGAATTTCGCTGGGATCGACCCGCGGATCGAACACGACGGCAAAAATATCCCCTCAGGGGATCGTGATGGCGAGAAACCCGAGGATCGAATACCCGACCAGAGCGGAGCCGCTGGTCACGAGCACAAGACGTTCAATTGCCTCGGTACGCACGACGAGGGCAGCTGCGATCAGCACTGGGATCGTCGCGAGGATGTAGCGCTCGCTCGAGTCCAGGTTGTTCGCCGAGACCGCCACGCAAACCGATACCGCCGCGTACGCACTGTACGCAGCCGGCAGTTCCCGGATAGTCACGCCCACCAGACCAAGCCCGACGAGTATCCAGACGAGGTGGAGGCCCGATCCGAATTGGTCGCCACTGATGAGGTCGCCTGCCGCCTGGACGAGTCTGCTGATGGGCTCGTGCCACCCGCCACGGAGGTCCTCGGAATTCTGGAGACGCAAGGGCGCAAGGCCATCGTCGAACGCGAGCTGGGCGTACAGCAAAAACAGTGCGACTCCGAATCCAGGCGCGACAACCGGCATCGCCCGACGAACCCACTCACGCGCCCGTCCTCCTGCGACCAGAGCTCCCCCTGTCAGCGGAAACGGCGCACGTAACGCTTCAATTGCGGCAGGAATCATCAGTAACACCGCCGTCGGACGGCTCAACCCGGCAAGCACACCCAGACCCGCGGCCAACTCCCACCGTCGTGTGCGCAACGCAAGAAACATGGCGACCGACAGCGCCATCATCAGCCCCTCGGCGTAGCCCATGACCAGCACCATCGCAGGCGGAGCAAGCATCCCGAGCCAGACGGCGCGCCGTGCGGTATCTGCGTTGGACGTCTCGTGGAGAACGAGGCGATAGAGCAGCACGCCGAAAGCCAGCGCCGCAAGGTTGGTGATGATGAGCAGCGCAGCGGTCGTGTTGGAGAACAAGACCGTTGAGAGCCCTTTTGTGAGCATCGGCAGTAGCGGGAAGAAGCGAAGCCCGCGCGCGTCGAAGACGGCGTCATAGCCTCCTTGCGCAATGTCGCGGTAGTAGCTCGCGTCCCATGCGATGAGCCCGCGACCCAATTGCAGCTGATGGTTCCCTTCGACCCCCAACTCGCTGCCGATCTCGCGCGCGATCGCGAGGGCTGCGAGAACCAGACAACGCGAAACCAACCACGGCACCGCGGCAACCCGCAGTGCCTCGATATCGACGCGACCGATCCGGGCCCGAATCACGAGGCGCGATATCGGATCAGGCCCTGAAACTCAAACAACGTTGCATCCGGCTGGACCAACGCCTCTGCGGTCGGTCGTTTCCCGCGCAGTGCGGCATCGAGCGCCTGACACATTGTCCCGTAGGTCTTGTAGCCAGGTGCCCAGACCAACCAGATGTCGTGGTTCCCGGCCTGCGCGATCACGGCATCGGCAAAGCCGACAGGATCGGCACGTGCATTGCGATCCTCGTAGTCGATCCAGTCGATCAGTTCCGGGCGCTTACCGGTTGGGAAGACCCCCTCCGCCAAACCACGGTCGGAGTCGATCAATCGGGAGACCGCCGGACCGAGTTGGTCGGGACAGTATGCGATCACATCGCCGGACTTGGCTCCATCGGCTTTCTGGTTGATGAACGACGCGATCTGCGCGGCTTGCGTGCGGTGTTCGCGCGCGTTGCGAACGCCACTCACGAATCCCATCGCAACAACGAAGACCGCCACCGCCACCCACAAGCGCCGTGAACTGATCGACGTGAAGCCCCATCCAACGACGAGCACGAAAAGGGGAAACACAATTGCCGCGTAGCGCGCTTGGAATGCTGTCCCATTCACCCACGACAGTCCCGTTCCGACAAGCATCGTGGCGCACGCCGCAAGGGCCTCCCATCGCACGCCGGGTCGCGTTCGCAGATCGATCTCAATCCGAGAAGTGTCGATTGCGCGCCCGAAGACCCCCAAGAGGGCCAACAAGACCAAAGGCGCGACAAACGCGACGCCCTCGGCATGTCCGCCTCCTGCGAACGCCAAGATCGTCCCGCCGAGCGCAGTGACCGGCGTGACGGCCGAGCCCCACGGCGTGCCGGTTTCACGAAGTTGATCGAGAAAGGTCGGGATCCACGGAATCCAGGAGACGAATGCGGCGGCGAGCGCCACGATCGCACCGGTGACCGCTCGACGTTGCAGGCCGACACCGCCGGGACCTTCCGGAACATCGGCACCGTCGGCATCCGTCGGCACCATCGGCACCATCACGTCCGGCGCGCCACCAGGCATAGGCCAACCCCAAGCCGACGACCACAGCGAGATACAGCGACCAGTATTGGGTGTAGAGCAGCGCTGCGCCGAGGACCCCAAGCGTTGCGATTCGCCCCGCACTGGGCCGTTCCAGGACGCGCAGCAGCGCGAGGTACGCGGCGAAGACGAGCAACATCACGAGGGAATACATGCGTGTCTCGGTCGCAAAGCGGAACGCGAACGGCGCAGTCCAGAACACGATGAAACACGTCGCTGCCATCCGCCTGCCACCAAGGCGCTTGCCCGCTGCCCACACGAGGGGAACCGTCGCGATCTCGCAGACCGCAGAGAAGGATCGGACTGCTCCATCGCCCGCGCCGAAGGCATCAATCCACCGGTGCAACAACACGTAGTACAAGGGCGGCGCGCCGTCGTGACGCAGCGCATCGTGGAGTTGTTCGAGTGGAAGTCGCGCGATGTTGACGCTCAGCGCTTCGTCGAGCCAGAGATCCGAACGGACCGTGAATCGCAGCACCAAACCTGCGACGAAGACCGCGCCCAGCGCCAGCATGACCAGCATCGGAAGGTTGGACTCAGTCGGATCCTCTTCGAGCCGCTCGGGCGCGTTGTCCGGCGCAGGGAGCACGCCGAGGGCGCGATCGTCCGGCTTGGAATCATTCATCATTCCGACACGGTATCGCCGGAGCTGCTGAAACCGGTGCTACTCCTGGCCGCTCGCCGCGCCACCAGCAGCGGAGGTCAGACAGCGACGGCGCGCCACGTGCGCGGGGCCGTTACGGCGTGGCATGATCCGGACATTCCCGGAACACCATTCTTGGGCCTCCGCCCGGCGACCACTTCGGCGCCGGTGCAGTGGGCTGTCGAGCGGATGGCCGGGCAGCAGGGTGTCGCACTCGTCGTGCCGTCCGGCTTTGGCGCGTACGCCCGACTCACTCTCACCAGGGTCAACATCCGAGCGGCACCAGTCGACGCAGTCACCATCGCAAGACGCAGCTACCGCGTGCGTTCGCGTTCGTCGACGCGTGCACGGTCCAACCATGGTGGGGCACGCGGGACATGCTGCTCTTCGACGGGCCGATAGAGAACGTGGTCGCGATCGGGACGTGGTCACCGTCTGATGCCCCGCGTCGACGCGGACCGCAGTGGTGGTGGCCCGCCGACAGGGCATGGTTCGTCGCGACGGAGATCGATTACCCGTGGACGTATTTGGCCGGCACTCCGGCGTTGATCGACGCGATCATCGACCATCCGACGATCGAGGCCGTGCGTGTCGAGCATTCCGAGATGTGGTGATTCGCCCTCGACCCAACCATCTACTCATAAGTGTCATACACCCCTGGGAGAATTGGGGCATGGATATCGGCGCCGTGCGGACTTTGGGTGAACAGTTGCATGGTCTGGTGGGTGGTTTTGAAGCCCGGACATGTGATGGGCGTTTGGCGAAGGAGTACGTGGAAGCCTTCGCCAGGTTGGAGCGTCTCGCGGTCGCGGGCAAGACGTTGGCGTTGGCGCAGGTGGACCGGACGCTGGCGTGGGCCCATGGTGATGGTTCGTCGCGTTCGACTGCCGACTGGCTAGCAGCCCAGACCGGTACGTCGCTTGGTGAAGCAATCCGAGAGACGAACACTGCACGGCAGGGTTGATGGGCTTTCGGCGACGAAAGCGTTGTTGCGTGAAGGGCGCTTGTCCGGCGAACAGGCCTGCGAGATCGCCGATGCTGCAACCGATGCGCCCCACGCCGAAGAACGACTGTTGACACTTTCGCAATCCGGCACGTTCGAGGCGTTACGCAGACAGGCCCGTCACGACAAGGCCGCGGCAGACCAGGATCGTGAGCGTGCGGAGCGGCAACATTCGTTGCGGCGCGCGCGTCGCTGGACCGACCGTGACGGCATGCGTTGCTACGGCATCGCGTTGACTCCCGGGCAGGCCGCGAGATTCGAACCGGCCTGGGACCAGTACTGCAACCAAGTCGGTAACCAGGCACGAAAGGCAGGCCTCAAAGAATCAGGCGACGCGTACGCCGCTGACGCGCTGGTACGGATGGCCGAAGCTGCCCGTCTCGCCGGCGATGCACCCGCCGCTGGCGGCGGTGCCGGTTCGGGTGTGCGGGCCCATGCCCTGGTACGTATCGACGCTGCGGCGTTGCATCGGGGGCACACCACCGCTGGTGAGACCTGCGAAATCGCCGGTATCGGACCTATCGACGTTGCGTCTGCCAAGGCGCTCCTCGGTGACGCGATCGTCGACATCGTCATCGCTGACGGTGTCGACGTCCGGACCGTCGCGCACGCAGGAAGAACAGCCAACCGACACCAGAAAGCAGCGCTGCTCACCAACTGGGAATGCGAAATCCGAGACTGCAACGAAACACGCAACCTCGAGATCGACCACATCGTCCCCTATGCCGAGAGCGGCATCACCGACATCGAACACCTCGGACCGAAATGCCGATGGCACCACCACCTCAAAACCCACAAAGGCTGGCACGACAGCCCACGAGGCCCCGACGGCAAACGCACACTCATCAACCCAAACGGACCCGACCCACCCGAATGACCCGACTGCGACACCTCGCGCCGCCAACAACTACGAGCGCGACCCCGTGAACGACCGCGCCGGAAATCCAGCTAGCGGCGCGGAAGTCCGAGGACGCGCTCCGCTATCACGTTGCGCTGAATCTCACTCGTCCCGCCCGGGATCGTCGCTCCGAACGACATGAGGTACTGCTCGGCCCACGAACCAGATCGCATGAGTTTGAGACCCTCGATGTCGGCGTCAAGTCCGTCAACACCAAGCGCATCGAGTGCAAGCAAGTCACCGCGCTGCAGCGCCTCGCTTCCAAAAAGCTTCAGCAACGAATGTTCCGGCGAGGACTCACCCTGGGTGAATTTCGCAAACCCGCGGTAGCCCATGGCCATGACCGCCTGGGCATCAATCGCAAGCGAGGCCACAGCGTCCCGAAAATGTGCATCATCACCGATTACGCCACCGCCGGCCCGCGGGCGCTTGCCAATTTCGACGAGCGCGTCGACCGTTCGTTGGAGATCGTACGCGTAGCTGATCCACAACATCGCGCGCTCATGACCAAGCGACACCTGACTCAATGCCCAACCGTTGTCGATGTCACCCAGGAGGTTTGCACGCGGTACCACCACGTCGGTAAAGAACACTTCGTTGAAGTCGGTGTAGTCGGGGTCGGTGAGATCGGCGAAGGGTCGTGCCTCCACACCGGGCGTGTTCATATCGATGATGAGCACACTGATGCCCTTGTGCTTCGGCACGTCGAGGTTGGTTCGCACATAACAGAGACACCAATCCGAATGGTGCGCGCCCGACGTCCAAACCTTCTGCCCGTTGACGATGAACTCGTCGCCATCGAGCACTGCGCGCGTCGAGAGACTCGCCAGATCACTCCCGGCTCCGGGCTCGCTCATGCCGAGACACCACGCAATCTCGCCATGCAATGTCGGAAGGAGGAACTGTTGCTTCTGCTCCGGTGTGCCGTAGTCGTTGATCGATGGAGCGACGATGCCGAGGCCCTGCGGGTTGACACTGCGCGGGATTCGCCGGCGTGACAGCTCCTCGAAATAGATCATCTCCTGGACCGGCGTCGCATTACGACCACCGAGTTCGGGTGGCCAGCCTGGCACGAGCCAACCCGCGTCAAAGAGCCGACGCTGCCATGCCCGGGACCACGGATTGAAATCCGAGCTCGAGCGATGCGGCCGATCCAGATCCTCATCCGTCGGCTTGTTCTCAGTCAGCCAAGCGACGAACTCGGCGCGAAACGTTTCCTCTTCGCTTCCATACCGGAGCCTCACGGCACCGACGTTACCCTTTCGGCGGCACAGGCCCGGAAGCGCTGCGCGATCACGCCACCGCATAGCGCCGAACTCATACCGAGAGGCAACACCAGGATGGATTTCGAATTCTCCGCCGACCAGGAACTCCTGCGTGAGACCATCAAACGCTTTCTGCAGGAGCAGGCGCCGCTCACCTACGTCCGCGCGCAGCTCGACAACGAGCGTGGCACGTCCGACGCCGTCTGGGCAGGTCTGGCAGACCTCGGCGTCGTCGGGTTATCCGCGCCCGAGGCGCACGGCGGCGCCGGGATGGGCATGGTGGATCAAGCGGTCGTGCTCGAGGAGCTTGGTCGCATGGTCCACCCCGGGCCGTTCACCTCGTCCGCAATTGGCGCGATCAGCGCGGTCACCATTGCAGGCTCAGACGACGACCAGGCACGCCTGCTGCCCGGGCTCGCTGCCGGAACGACGATCGGCACCTTCGCGTGGTCCGAACCGAATCGGCGCGCGACGTGGCGCTGAACCGCAGACGGTCGCGCGCCGCGACGGCGACATCTGGACCCTCACCGGCGCAAAGACCCATGTGTATGACGCTGCCGGCGCGAACCTGCTCTTCGTCACCGCCTCCTCCGACGAGGGCCTTGGCCTCTTCGCCGTCGAAACCGGCGCACGCGGGCTCACCCTCAGTGCCACCGACGCTGTCGATGGCACCCGCAAGGTCAGTTCCGTCACGCTCGACAGCACACCCGCGACGCGCCTCGGCGCTGCCGGCGTCGACGCCGGCGAGGCCGTCTCGGAAATCGTCGACCGGATTACCGTCGCCTGGGTACTCGATGGTCTAGGTGCCGCGGCCCGCTCCTTGGAAATGGCCGTCGAATATGCCAAGGAACGACACCAGTTCGGCAAGCCGATCGGATCATTCCAGGCAGTGCAGTTGCTCTGTGCCGACATGTTGGTCTGGATCGAGCTCGGACGGGCAGCCGCGTACTACGCGGCGTGGGCGTGCGACGACGCAGACGCGGCCGAACGCCACCGTGCGACAACCATGGCCAAGGCCTATGCCAGCGACGCGTTCTACAAGGTGGGCGCCAACGCCGTGCAGGTGTTTGCCGGAATTGGATTCACCTGGGAACACGACATCCACCTCTACTACAAGCGCCTGCTCACGCTGCAGCACGCGTTCGGCGGCTCGGCGGAGCACCTTGCGGAGCTCGCCAGCATCGCATTGGACTCGCCGAGCAGCGCCTAACGGCTCTGCGTGACCAAGTCGCCAAACGACTCTGTGTGACCGAGCGCCTAACGGCTTTGCGTAATCAACAGACAACCGCAGGTAACGCCTCCACCAGCGGCAACAGCGGCGACCTCGGGGTTGCCACCGCGTTTGACGACCTGACGCTCCCCCGCCTCACCCCACAGCTGCGAGCATGCCTCATGAAGGAAGCCGAAGCCGTGCAGGCGCCCCGCCGAGAGCTGTCCGCCATGCGTGTTCAACGGAAGTTCCCCGTCGCGGGCGATGCGCTGACCACCCTCCACAAAGGGACCGGACTCGCCCACCGGACAGAGCCCGAAAGCCTCCAGCCAACTCAGTGTGAGGAACGAGAATCCGTCATAGAGCTCCGCGATGTCGACATCCGCGGGCGTGAGATCGGTGCGGCTCCACAACTGTGCCCCCGCGTCACGGTTCGGCATGGTGGTGAGATCCTCGAACTGGTCCCACGACGGACGACCGCGCATAGCGGTGCCAATAGCCTCGATCCGAATCGGGGGTTTACGGAGATCACCTGCACGATCGGCACGTGAGATCACGAACGCGGTGGCACCATCGCACGGCGCATCACAGTCGAAGAGGCGAAACGGTGTCGTGATCATGCGGGCGTTGAAGTAATCATCGATCGTCATGGGATCGCGGTAGATCGCCTTGTCGTTCAGACCCGCATTGCGACGGGCATTGACCGCTACCCAACCGAGGTGCTCCTCCTTGGTGCCATATCGCTCCATGTGCGCACGAGCGAACATCGCGATCCAAATCGACGCCGAAGGCGCGGCGAAAGGCAACTCCCACTGCAAGAACCCTGGCGCGCGAAAGCTGCCCCCGCCACCTGCACCTGCCATCACGCTGGAGCGGCCCTTGTCACCTTGCGCGGAGCCTTCCCACACCGAGCGGAAACACACGACGTGATTCGCCAGACCGGCAGCAACGGCTAAGCACGCCTTGTAGACGGCGCCGAGCTGCCCGGAGGTCTCCATACCGCTGTCGAACCAGCCGACTTTGAGCCGCAACGCGTCGATGACATCGTTGGCACCCGCGCCGCTGAAACCGGGCGGTACTTCCATCGGACCCGGGTAGGTCGAGACGCCGTCAATATCGTCAACGGTAAGCCCGGCATCGGCGATCGCCGCCAGGCAGGCGTCGAGACTGAGCTCGATTGGGTTTCGGTAGAGGCGACGACCGATGTCGGACTGGCCGATGCCTGAGATGACAGCGTCTTTCTCGTTCATTTCACCACCGGTCGGAACAATGGGATCCACACATCGCCGTCGGGATCGGCGTGGTGTTCGAAGACCACCTCGACCGGCATCCCGACCTTCACCGCATCGGGATCGCACTCGACGATATTGGTCGTCAGGCGCAAGCCCTCCTGTTCGGGAAGCTCAACGATCGCGACCACATAGGGCAGGTCAGGTCCGGGCATCCACGCCTGATGGTTGACGGTATAGGTCGCTACCGAAGCCCGTCCGGATACCGGCGCGGGAGTGAGATCTTTGGAGTGGCACTTCCAACACAGCGGCTGCGGCGGGTGCTGATAGGCACCGCACGCACCACAGCGCAGAAAACGCAGCTCGCCGTGCTCGCCGCCCGTCCAGAAGTGCCTATTGAGATCACTGACCGCCGGCAGCACCCGAAATGGCGGTGCAGCACTTTCGGTCGAAGCGGTCCCGGTCACGAAGCTGCCGGTCGGAACTGCGGCAGCGTGAACTCCTCGGAGATGGGATTGAAGACCACCTCGAGCGCCATCCCGACGGACAGATCGTCGAACTCGCACTCGACGACGTTCGTCATCATGCGCGGTCCTTCTTCGAGGTCGACAACTGCCGCCACGTATGGCACCCGCTCACCGAAGGGCGGAAGGTCGTTGCGATACACCACCGACCAGGTGTACATCGTGGCCTTGCCGCTCGCGGTGATCCACTCGACCTCTTCGCTCCAGCAGTGCGGGCAGAACGGTCGTGGGTAGAAGATCGCCTCCTTGCACGTGAGGCAGCGCTGGATGAGCAGCTTTCCCTCCTTGGCCGCGTCCCAGAAGGGCTGGGACTCGAGGTCAGGAGTGGGAAGGTCGAAACGTGGGGTGGCCATCTTGTGATCCTCAGGCTCGGGTCGGAAGCGCAGCGATTGCGGTGCCGGAAAGTTTGGACTCGCCGCCGTCGTTGACGACCTCACATGCCAACTCGACCAGGGAGTCGACGCCTTCGGTGCGCTTGCCGACAACGGAGACCTTGGTCTTGAGGGTCTCGCCCGGCCAGGTCTGCTTGGTGAAGCGCACCTTGAAGGAACGGAGGTTGCCGACACCGACGTAGTCGGTCAGTGCGCGTCCGAGAAAACCTGCCGTGAACATGCCGTGCCCGAAGACGCTCGGCAGGCCTGCCTCTTTGGCCTTGAATTCATCGGTGTGCATCGGGTTGTAGTCGCCCGACGCGCCCGCGTAGCGAACCAGGTCAGTGCGCGTGAGCACGTGTGCGACCTCGGGCGCGGTGCTGCCCTCTTGCACATCGTCGAAAAACAACTTCTGCTCGGCCACGACGGCGCTCCTCACGATCAATGGATGGGGGATTGCTACCCGGTGTCGGATCCCCTGGTCAATTTCAAACGGCCGCGGCTAGGGTCGATTTCGTGGCGTATCCGTGGAAACTTCGAAAGACCCCTCACGCTCTGGCGACACGTTATCGAGCCGAGGGGCTCTGGAACGATGAGACGCTTGGGATGGCAATCGAGCGCTCGGTGCGCGCCGCCCCGGACCTGCGCGTCCGGGTGTGGTCCGAAACCCGGCCCTTCGATGGAACGCTGGCCGAAGTGTACGACTCGGCTCGTCGCCTCGCAGGAAGGTTGGCTGCACGCGGCATCGGTCCCGGTGATGTGGTGGCGTTTCAGCTACCGAATTGGATCGAGGCGTCGATCACGTTCTACGGAGTGTCGCTCGTGGGGGCAGCAATCGTTCCGGTCGTCCACTTCTACGGACCGAAAGAGCTCCACCACATCCTGAGCGAAAGCGGAGCGCGGGCATTCATCACGGCAGCGAGCTTCGGGCACCTCGACTACATGAGCGGACTCGAAAAGATGCTCGGGGACTTGGCGTCGCTCGAGCTCGTGGCCGTCGTCGGGGTCGACGAGCCGCCGTCGTTGACCAACGCGCCGGGCGGAACCTCTCCCGAGGTCGTCGAATTCTCCTCCTGGCTGGCATCCGGCGAGCCTTTCGCAGGACCGTCAACGGTCGACCCGGACGACCCTGCGGTTGTGGGATACACCTCAGGAACGACAGCACACCCCAAGGGGGTCATCCATACGCATCGCAGTCTGATGGCCGAGATGCGACAGGTCTCGACGATGCGCGCCCAGAACGACGACCGTCCGGCGCTCGTCGGCGCGCCCGTAGGGCACGCAATCGGGATGCAAGCCGGCTTGCTCGCACCGCTCCTACGCGGCCACGACATCCATCTGATCGACCAGTGGAATCCAACCGTTGTCCTCGCCGCAATGATCGAGGCAGGCCTGACCTCCGGAAGTGGATCGACCTACTTTCTCCAAAGCCTGCTCGACGATCCGACCTGCACCCCCGAACACCACCGCCTGATCGCACAGGTCGGGATGGGTGGCGCTGCAGTTCCGCCAGCGGTCGCGGATCGGGCACGCGAGCTTGGGATCTCGGTCGTGCGTTCATACGGCTCCACCGAACACCCTTCCACGACGGGCTCACAACACACCTATCCCTATGAGCAACGAGCGCACACCGACGGGCGCCTCCTTCCCGGCGTGGAGCTCCGCATCGTCGACGAAGAAGGCAACGATCTGCCGACGGGCACGGCCGGCGAGATCCTCAGCCGTGGACCTGACCTCTTCGCCGGTTATACCGATCCTGCATTGACCGCCAACGCTGTCGACGAACAGGGTTGGTACTCGACCGGCGACATCGGCGTGCTCGACGCCAACGGCTGTCTGACCATCACCGATCGACTCAAAGACATCATCATCCGCGGCGGCGAGAACATCAGCGCCGCCGAGATCGAAGAGCTGCTCATCTCGATGCCCTCAGTCGCCGAGGTCGCGGTCGTCGCCGCCCCTGACGCGCGACTCGGCGAGCATGCGTGCGCGTTCGTGCGGTTGCGCCCCGGCAGTGACGCCTCTGCAGCGCCGAGCTTGGAGGCGATACGCTCCCATCTCCAAGAGCGGAGGCCTGACGCGCCAGAAATGGCCCGAGGAACTCCGCATCATCGACGACTTCCCGCGCACCCCGTCAGGCAAGGTCAAGAAGTTCGTTCTGCGCGAGCAGCTGCGTTCTGAACAACCTGAAAAATAGGAGTGGCACGCGCCTCTCCAAACATCTCAGTCTGTCGGCTTATTCGCCGCGCAGGATCGCCAACACCTCGTCGTGCAGAATGCCGTTGGACGAATAACCCGCATTTCGACGAGTTCCCGCGATACCGGACAGGTCGGTCGTTCGACCGCCCGCTTCGGCGACGATGAGCGTTGGCGCGGCAATGTCGTACTCGGCCAGCACCGGATCCATGGCAACTTCGGCTGCACCTTGCGCAACGAGTATGTGCTGCCAGAAGTCCCCGAACCCGCGGGTCCTCCAGACCTTCTCACGAAGGCGCGGGTAGCCGGGAAGCCCCGCATTGAGATCGTCGCTCGACGTCAAGACCTGCGCGTCGGCCAGGTCGGCGATCTGCGAGACCTGGAGCCGGCGCCCTGAGGAGTCGAATGCGCCACCGCCGCGCGTCGCCCACCAACGCTGACCCATCGCCGGAGCCGAGACCACCGCGACGACCAACTCGCCGTCGAGTTCGAGCGCAAGCAGCGTCGCCCAAATCGGAACGCCGCGGAGATAGTTGGCGGTGCCGTCGATCGGGTCGACGATCCAGCGCATCGGCGCTTCGAGAACCTCGCCGTACTCCTCACCGCTCACGACGTGACCCGGGCGATGCTCGCCGACCAGGTCACGGATCACCTGCTCGGCCGCCCTGTCCGCCTCGGTGACGGGGGTGCGGTCCGGCTTCCTGTCCACGACCAAGTCGGTCGCGCGAAACCGCGCAAGGGTCAACGTATCGGCCGCGTCGGCGAGTTCGAGGGCAAACGTCAACTCGTCGACGAATGGACAATCCGGCAGACCATTGTTCATTTTCAGCACCCTAGTAGCGACGATCCCTTCGCTCCTGGCCCGAGCCTGCGAAGCCGCTTCACGCGGCGAGCCGCGATAGCCTGAAAGTTCGCAGAATCCTGGATTGCCCGGCACGCCGCCATCGGCAGTGCCGGGCACAACACTTCGAGCGCGTGGAGGCGAACGGGTGGCATTCACCGAACTCAAAGGTCAAGAGACCGGCACCCAGACCGTTCTTATCGAGCGTGGCCCCGTGAGGGTCTTTGCCGACGCGCTCGGGGACCCAAGTCCCGTCTACCGCGGCGAGCACGCCCCTGTCCCACCGACCTTCCCCTTCGTCATGCCGTTCTGGGGGTCCTCAGGCACCGGTGGCGCCGCAGGGCTTCCGATCGAGAAGCTCCGCGGCAAGGGTCGCGCGATCCTGCACGGTGAGCAGGAATTCGAGTACTTCGCGTGGCCCGCGGTCGGCGACACCCTCGTCGGAACCTCCGTCATCACCGATGTGTACGAGAAGGAACGCTCCAACGGCGGCAAGATGGAGTTCTACGTTCTCGAGACAGCATGGACGAACAGCGCGACCGACGAACTCGCGGTGAAAACGAAGTTCACGATGATCGTCACGGTTCGGCCGCCCGAAACCAGTTAACCCGTTCGGCGTCGCTTCACCAGTCTCATCCGAGCGAAGGCTCACTCCCCCATGGCACTCGTCAGCGTTTGTGATCCGGCACTGCCATTCCGGCGTCGGATTCGTCTCGTCACAACCGAGCCGGGTGTTGTCGTCGCCGACATCGAAGACGATTTTCACCGGTTTCGCGTCACGTTGGGACACGACGCCACCAACATCACCAGCGTCGACGCAGAGGCACTGCGTGTCCCGTGGTCGACATGCCCGGGCGCCGTTGTTCCTCTCCGCGCCCTGGTCGGTGCACCCCTGACCCTGAGCATCGCTGCTTTGTCGGATCATGCAGACCCCAATGCGAACTGCACGCATATGTTCGACCTCGCCGCACTCGCGATCGCGCACGCCGCCCGCGGCGGCGTGCGGCGCCAATACGACGCCGAGGTTCCCGTCCATCGTGACGAGGCCGCGCAGTGTCGCCTCTGGCGCGACGGCGAGCTGGTGCTGACATTCGAGGCCCAGGGTCGAAAGCTCCTCAGCCCTGCGCCGTACACAGACGGGCCATGGAAGCGCGGCTTCATGCGTTGGGCTGAAACGACACTCGAACCCGACGACGCCGAAGCTGCCATCGTCCTGCGTCGAGCCATCAACATCGGATCCGGCCGGGGTATGCCCCTGGATTTCCTCGAGACAGCCGAACCATTGATCAGCGTCATGGACGGCGTCTGCTTCACCATGACTCGTGGCGTCGCCGAAACCGCAACACGCCAGAAGGTCTCGATGCGCGACTACGGCAACGACCCCGACGGACTCTTGACGAACGATTGAAACAGGCTGAACCCACCGGACTCATCCGCCACGTCCCAAAAATCCACCCCCGCAACGACGAGTGGCGACCTACCGAAGCGGCCGCCACTCGAACGTTGTGTTGGAGCGCCCGAAGGAAGGGCGCTCAGGTCACTCGGGGTAGCCGATGGCCTTGATCTCGAGGTATTCGGCAAAGCCCTCAATGCCGTGCTCGCGGCCGTTACCGCTGTGCCCGTACCCACCAAAGGGCGTGTCCGGCCCATACCACTGCCCGCCGTTCACAGCGATGGTGCCAGTACGGATCCTGCGCGCCACCGACATCGCCCGGTCGAGCGAACCGCCGTTCACCGCACCGGAGAGCCCGTATTTCGAGTTGTTCGCGATCCGTACCGCATCGTCGTCGTCGGTGTACTTGATGACCGACAGCACGGGCCCGAAAATCTCCTCCTGTGCAATCGTCGAGTCAGGATCGACATCAACGAAGAGTGTCGGTTGGACGAAGAAGCCCTTGTCGTATTGCGTCGCCGGGCCACCACCAACAACACATTTGGCGCCTTCGGTCTTACCCTTCTCGATGTAGTCGAGAACACGTGTGCGCTGACGGGCGTTGATCAGTGGGCCCGAGAGATTCGACATGTCCATCGGATCTCCACACGTCACACCTTCGAATGCAGCCGTGATCAACTCGACGCCTTCGTCGTAACGCGATTCCGGAAGCAGCATGCGAGTCGTGATGGCACAACCCTGCCCACCATGCATGCAGGTCATAGCCCCCATCGGGATCGTCGAGGCGAAGTCGGCATCGTCGAGAATGATGTTCGCCGACTTCCCGCCCAGTTCGAGGAACACACGCTTCAGCGTTTCCGCGCCACGGGCCATGATGTGCTTGCCAACGGCTGTCGAACCAGTGAAGCTCACCATCGAGACCCGCGGGTCGCCCGTGAGAGCATCGCCGACCGCTGCAGGATTCTCCGACGTCAACACGTTGAAGATACCGGCGGGGATATCGGTCTGTTCCGCCACGAGCTTGCCCAGCATCGTGGCACTCCACGGCGTGTCCGGAGCGGCCTTGAGGATCACCGAGTTGCCCGCGGCCAGGGCCGGAACAAGCTTCGAGAGGTTGAGCATGAAGGGGAAGTTCCAGGGCGTGATCAGCGCCGTGACACCGATGGGCTCGTGGACGATCCGACGCCGGCTTCGTACGCCGAAGAACTCGTGGACCCCAAGCTCACGCTCCCACTCGAACTTGTCGATGAGGTCGATGTCGTACTGCATGTCGGTGATGCACGAATCCAGCTGCACGGCGTACGTGAGCATGATCGGCGTACCGACCTCCGCGACGATCTGCGGTCGGAGGTTCTCCTTCTCGGCCTCGAGCGCATCGCGCAACTGAATCAGGCAGCGTTTACGGAAGGCCGCATCGGTCGACCAGGACGTCTCGTAGAACGCACGCGCCGCCGCAGCGACGGCACGATCCGCATCCTCCACCGTCGCATCCGCGACCTGTCCGATGACCTCTTCGGTCGCCGGGTTGATGTTGGCGTACGTCTTCCCCGAAAAGGAGTCCGTCAACTTGCCGTCGATCAAGAGTCGGTGCTCACCTGTGACGCTCACGTCGTCCTCCTTGGCGCTCTCTTTGGCGCTCTGCTCGCGCCGATCGCTCCGCAGATCCGCGACCGACTTTCCCTCGCTCTGCGCGGTCGAGCCTACCCCAGCACCGTTCCGATTCCTCCCCGCGGCCGGGCCACGTCGCCGGCACCGACAAGAAACCGGTCCCTCATTGCGAGCCTCGGCGGCGGCGATTCCCTACATTGCTGGGGGTGCGGATCGCGGCGCTCGACCTCGGGACCAACTCTTTCCATCTTCTCGTCGCCGATGCACATCCCGATGGGACGTTCACCCCGCTCGTCAGTGAGAAGGAGACGCTTCGACTGGGTGAGGTCGTCACCGTCCAAGGGGTGATCCCCGATGCGATCGTCGAACGGATCGTCGCAACGGTTCGCCGCTTCCACATGCTGGCCGAATCTTCCGATGCGGACGAGACCGTCGCCTGCGCGACGAGCGCGTTACGCACCGCAACCAACGGTGGCGCCATCGTCGACCGCATCGCTGCCGAGACCGGTGTCGCCGTCGAGGTCATCTCCGGACAACGCGAAGCAGCATTGATCTTCGAAGCAGTTCGTGCCAGCGTGCTGATCGACCCCGGCCCGGCGTTGTGTTTCGACCTGGGCGGTGGCAGCGTCGAGATCTCGGTAGGCGACGCGTCGGGTTTGCACTGGGCCACCAGTGAACGGCTCGGTGTCGGACGCCTCACCGCCGACTACGTCACCTCCGATCCGCTGTCGATCGCGGACCGCACGGCACTGCGAAGCCACATCATCGACGTCCTGACGCCTGTCGCCAAAACAGCTGCGACCTTTTCACCTCGCCTGGTTGTCGGCAGCAGCGGGACACTGGAGGACCTCGCACGGATGGTCGCCGAACGCCGTAAGGGCAGCGTGCCCATCTCCCTCAACCAGTTCTGTTTCAGGCGGTCGGAGTTCGAACCGCTGTACGACCGAATCGTCGAATCCAAAGCGTCGGAGCGACGCAAGATTGCCGGCCTCGAGTCTCGCCGTGTGGATTCGATCCCTGCGGGCGCAGTGTTTCTCAAGACGGCAATGGAGCTCTTCGAATTCGACGAAATGACAATCAGCGCATGGGCACTGCGTGAAGGCATGGTCATCGACGCCATCGATCGGCACGATCCAGCCGACCTGACCGGCGATCCACGCGCGATTCGTCGCAGCGCGGTGCACAGCCTCGCTCGTCGCTGCAACTGGCCCGAGACACACGCCCGGAAGGTCGCAATGCTCGCGCTCGAAATCTTCGACCAGACGACGACGTTGCACCACCTCGGCGCCCCGGACCGAGAACTCCTCGAGTACGGCGCGCTGCTCCACGACATCGGCGAGCACATCGCGGCCGAAGATCACGAGTTGCACGCTCCCTACCTCATCGAACACGGCCGCCTCCGCGGCTTCGATCCCGCCGAAATTCGTATGCTCGAGGCCATCACACGCTGGCATCGCCGCGGCGACCCCAAACCATCCGAAGAGCATTTCGGTCGACTCGACGCCGAGATGCAACGACGCGTGCGCGCCATCGTCGCGATCCTGCGCATCGCGGATGGTCTGGACCGTGGCCGAAGCCAGGTCGTCCAACATGTGAAGGTTCAGGTGAGTCCGTCGCTGGTGCTGCTGCGCGTGGTCGGCGAGCACGACAACGAGCTCGAGGTATGGGGCGCGCGCCGCAAGCGCGAACTGTTCGAGAAGGTGTTCCAACGTGAGCTGGAGATCATCTCGCCGACAGGGCCGACGTCCAGCACGATCGACCCCTCAACTCGGCGTTGACTCCACCACGCCCACCGACAGATCCGGAGGGGCCTAGATGACTCGGCGCGTCGTGTTCATATCGGGAGCTACCTCTGGAATTGGGCGAGCCATCGCCACTGACCTCGCAGCGCTCGGCTGGGCGATTGCGATCGGCGCCCGAGGTGTCGATCGTCTCGAGGATTCCGCCGCTGAGGTCATTGCCGCCGGCGGCGAAGCATTCACCCATGTGCTCGACATCACCGACCCCGAATCCGTCGACGCCTTTTTCGACGCGGCGACCGCCGCGCTGGGACCGGTGGATGTACTCATCAACAACGCCGGATCCAGCAAGCCGAGCCGCTTCGAGGATCTGAGTGCGGCCGACCTCGAGAGAGAGATCGTTACCAACCTCCTCGGCCCCATGTACCTCACGCGTCGAGCAATGGGCTCTCTCCTCGAGCGCGGGGACGGCGGCGATATCGTGTTCATCTCGTCGGATGCCGCGTACCGCCCACGTCCGCGGATGGTCACCTACACCGCCGCGAAATCAGGACTCGAAGGTATGGCACAGGCATTGTCCATGGAGCTCGAAGGCACCGGAATTCGCGTTGCAACGGTTCGCGTCGGTCCAACCCTGAGTGAGTTCGGCGCTTCGTGGGACATGGAACAGATCGAAGAGCTGCTCGCGTATTGGAGGCGCTTCGGGCTCCATCGCCATGATGGGCTCATGGAACCGGCCACCGTGGCCAACGCCGTGCGATTCGTCCTCACGTCCGCGCCAGGCACGCTTCTCAACGCCATCGAGGTGCAACCAACGCCACCGTTGCCGACATGAGGTCGAGATGAGCGGCCGTCCGCACTTCATGAACGACCGCGGCGAGCCCGAGAGTTCGATCCTGGTGCTTGTGCCGGACGCGGAGCCGGTCGTCAACCCGTGGCGTCAACGATACGACCCGCTTGCACCTGTGGGCGTGGCCGCACACGTGACCCTGCTCTACCCGTTCCTGCCCCCGCACGAAATTGACGAGACCATCGTCGCGGAGTTGCGGCGGGTGCTCGGCGAGTTCGAACCGTTCGAATTCGCGTTTCGCGAGACCGGTCGCTTTCCCGGCGTGCTCTTCCTAAAGCCGGAGCCGGCCGAACCGTTCATTGCGATGACCAACGCGATCGTGCGGCGATGGCCCCAGTGCGCGCCGTACGGTGGCCGATACGGCACGGTCGTGCCGCACTCGACCGTCGGCCACCTCGACGATCCGGCGCGCCTCGACGAGCTCGACAAGGTGATCACGCCCGGGCTGCCGATCGAGACCCAAGTATCGAGCGCGTGGCTGCTCGTCCAGGACGACGACGGCAACTGGTGGGTTCGTTCTCGGCTCGGCCTTGGCAGCATCGCGCGTTCTGGCCACCGCTAGCGAGAGCGCCGAAGAATGCGTCGGCGCAACCTGGCGACTACTTGCAGACGAGTCCTTCGGGCGGAAGCGAGAGCGACACCAGATATGCCATCACGTGATCGTCAACACACGCGTTGAGGCGCCCGAATGCCGAGTGACCCTCACCTTCGGTCAAGAGCAGATGGCCCGACTCCAGTTGCGAAGCCAACCCTCGCGACCAACTCGCCGGCGTGATGGGATCATCGAGCGTACCGACCACCAGAATCGGCGGCGCTCCCTTTGCCGTTACCGGCACGTTCGTACCGACCGGCGGATATGGCCAGAACGAACAGATGATGCCCAGGTAGACCGTCGAGGCGCCGAAGCGCGGCGCCACCTTCGCCGCTTCGGCGGCGATTTCGGTGAACTCCGATGCGTTCCGTGGCGACGGAAGGTCTAGGCAGCCGATGGCCCAGAACGCCGGTTGTGAATTGTCGTACTGCCCGCGCCGACCGCGGCCGCTGCGTCCGACGTAGGAGTCGAAGAACTCCATCAGCATCGCGCCGTTGCCATTGGCCGCCTCTGCGAGCGCTTCGCTCAGATCAACCCAGCCAGGGCGACCGCCGTAGAGCGGCGTGGCCACCGCGATGTCGAACTCGCCTGGCCCAAGCTTTCTCCCGTTGCCGCCGTCCATCGCCTTCTTGTCGACGCGTGCCTCCAGCTTCAGGTACGCGCCGAGCGCATCGCCTCCGGAGTGAAATGCGCAGGAACGATCCGCGCTGCATTCGGAAAGGAACATCCCGAGGGCACGGTCCAAACCGATGGCCTGCTGGGTCGCGCTCTGCGCAAAACTGAGCGTCGGGTCAACCGCACCATCGAGGACGAGCGCGCGTACGCGCCCGGGGAAGAGCTCCGCATACAAGCTTCCAAGGTAGGTCCCGTAGGAAAATCCCAGGTAGGTGAGCTTGCTTTCGCCGAGGGCCGCGTCGGATTCGGTCCATATCCCGGGCGGTCTCGATCGATGAGACATGGCGAAGCAACGCACCGCTGGAGCGCCGACAGGACTCCGCAACCCTTTTGTTGACCGAACGCATTCTGGGTGATCTCGGCGCGCGAGTCCGGCGAGTAGTCAAGGTGAAACACCTCATCGAGATTCGCTGCGCACTTCACCGGCGCGCTCCCACCCACCCCGCGTGTATCCCAGCCGACAATGTCGAACCGTTCGAGCACGTCTGTCGGTAAGAGCATTTCCGCGGAGAGCGCGGCACTGACGCCTGACGCACCCGGCCCGCCGGGATTGACGAGCAACGACCCGATCCGCTGGGAACGCTTCGTCGCGCGATGGCGAGCGAGCGCCAACTTGATGGTCTTACCCTTGGGCTTGGCGTAGTCGAGCGGAACGCGGAGCGTCGCGCACGATGCCTTGACACCTGCGCATGTTTTCCACTTGAGGGCCGCTGCCATGCGGGTGCCTGCAGATGCCTGCGCGCTTGCTCCGCGAGCGGCCGCCGATGCTGGCGCTGGTTCATCGAAACCTGCCAAGCCTGGACCCGTGAACAACCCGACGGCGATGGCGATCCCGATCACGCGCCGTAGCGCTCTTGGATGTCGCGCCACTGATACCTCCGGCTCAGAACCTCGTCAGGCCGTGAGCCCACCGTCGATCGAAACGATACTTCCGGTCATATAGCGACCCTGTTCGGACGCGATAAATGCCACCAACTCTGCGATTTCAGTGGCATCGGCGAGACCCAAAGGCGACATGATTCGTCCCATGGCGCTGAGATCTGCGCCCGGAGGCGGAACGAAGTTGGTGATCAAGGGCGTGTCGATCCCGCCCGGCAGCGACCGCGTTCACACGAACGCCCGACTTGAGGTACTCGACGGCGAGGGCCCGCGTGAGGTTGACGACACCACCCTTCGAAGCGCAGTAGGCCGCGCTGAAGGCTTGTCCCATCAACCCAGCATTCGAGGCGATGTTCACAATGTTCCCGCCGCCGTCGAGGAGATAGGGAAGCGCGTATCGGCACATGTAGAAGGTGCCGTTGAGATTCACGCCGACGATCGAGAGCCAGTTGTCAGGATCGACCTCATGACTGTTGGCAAAATTTCCGATTCCGGCGGAGTTGATCAGGATCTCAGGCCTTCCGAGATCTGCTGCGATCGCATCGATCGTCGCGCGCACCCGATCCGGATCACTGACGTCGGACACAAAGCCACGGGCGGTGCCGCCTGATCCGCTGCGTTCGATGTCGTCGTTGATCTCCCCCACCGTCCGCGAGACGGCGTCATCGGAGATGTCCACGATCGCGACAAGCCCTCCCTCGCCTGCCAACGTGCGCGCGACGGCCTTTCCCAGGCCCGAGCCACCACCCGACACGATGGCCACACGACCGTCAAAACGTGACATCCCACACACCCCCGGTTCGACATCCATGCGACTCGCCGCTGGTCAATCTATCCCGGCAGTTGGAACACAACGGATGCGCCATGCCCGCGCGCAGGGTCGACCTAGTGGTGTGGCGCCGCTGCTGCCGTGACACGGATCGCGATGGGTTCACCGGGACGCAGCACCTTCGTCAACGTCAGATCGACCGAGCCGACGATGACCACCTCGACACGATCGGCATCCGCGCTGGCGGCGCACGACACCAATGAGTGGCGATCGGTCTGGGACATCACGAGCGCACACGCCGCACGCTCGGCGACCTCGGGCACGAGGGCCAACCGGCCCGTCTCACGGTACAGCTCCAAATCCAACATCGATGCGCCGGCGCGCGCGCCGGCGTCCGCAGCGGCTGCGAGGGCGCGGCGCTCCGAAAACGCCCGCCAAAGATCGAGACTGATCCCCCCGATGAACAGGACCATCACGCACAGACCCAATACCCAGAGCGTCAGCCAACCGCCCTCGTCGGAGCGCCCACCGCGACACCTTGACTTCACGGTGCGAAACTTCGGTACAGGTCGACGGCCTCGGTGTGCCTCGCTGTCCACGTCCACCCGGGAACCGAGCCCATCAACGGAATCGCCGTTACCGGCATTTCTACCGTGACGGCGACTCGGACACTTCCACCACGAACGCGCGCCGAGCCCTCGTACGCGATGTCGATGGCCTCCTCCGCCACGCCGTAGTGCCGAGCGACCTCTCGAGCTTGCCGGTCGCCCTCCAACTGGCCGATTCGGTCATCGCCGGCTCGGGCCCATGCTCGAGCGGCCTCCGTCGCCGCCGTTCGCGCCATGGTTTGGCGCTCCGACCAACGCGGCAGCGACGTGACCAACATCGTCACCGGGAAAAGCAAGATGCCGATCCCGAGGACCAACTCGATCGCGATAAACCCAGGCGCTCCACACACGACGCGACGCATACGACGACCTCGACGCAATGGTCCGGCCTTCACCGGTCGTCCCGACGCGACACGACCTCTGGCTCGAACGTCCACGTCGGCATCGAACCGGGGATCCACGGCTCGAAACGGGCTGCCGCGCGCGCGGACAAACCCATCGTCACCAACCGCGCACTGAAACTCCACGTCCGCACCCATTGGGCCACCGAGGAGCCCGTCGAGAACCTCATTTGATCGCTCGACGCAAACCTCGGCTGCCCGTTGGACGTCAAGACCCAACGGGGTTCCCGCACGGACGCCCTCATCGAGGGCAGAGCGGACGACACCGCGCGCGTACAGCACCACGATGACGTTCGCGAGAACCACGAGCAACGCCATCGACAGTGCCGTGGCTATGACGTAGGAGATCGTCGTCATGCCACGATCCGGCTCGCCGGCGTCCATGGCCTTCGGCGGCGCTCCGGCGCTTCGCCGTGTTACTGCGTGATCTGGTCTTGGATCCACGTGATGACGTTGGTACCCATGGCATTGAGCGCCGCCCACAGCACGACCAGCACGCCAATCGACAACGCCGCATTGCCCAAGAGCTCCGCTGTGGTCATACCGTCGTCCTCGCGGTACAGCGCACGGTCCTGTGCCCAACAGGTGTGCTCGCACGGCTGCATTCCTTGCCTTCCGACGCATGGTCTCCTCCTTGGATGTGTGTTGCCACCGGTATCGGTTGTTGGAATCACGGGCTGCTCCACACGCACGTCACCGACTCCCGAAAACGATCGAAGGAATCGGCGCTGCGATGAACAGGATCATGATGGGAGCGAGCACGGCGATGGTTGGAACAAGCATCGCCGCACGCCGTCGCGTCGCCGACTTGCGCAGGTCTTCGCGTCGCGAGTCGCGGATGTCGGCACTGAGTTGCAGAAGCGCGCCGGCGAGTTCGGTTCCGCGTTCTGCACCCACAGCGAAGAGTCGATATGTCCGTGCAGCCGCGGGTTCAGGTGTCAATTCGGCAGCGCGACGGAACGCCTCACCTTCAGAGGACCCGTTGCGTATCCACACCAGCACTTCGGCGAGTTCGTCGATCACCGCACCTCGTGCGCGCCCGACAAGACGTTGCGTCGCCTGAACAGGTCCCGCTCCAGTGCGGACATGTAACGCGAGGATCTGGTTCACCGTGTACAACTCGGCACGCATCCGCTCGCATCGCGCAACGATCGCCGTCTCGATTCGACCCCGCCACCTTGTCGCGCCGATCGTCGCCCCACACAAGCCCAATGCGAGACCCACAGCTGGTGCGTGCAACACACCGAATCCCACCGTGAGCCCCAATACGGCGAACGCCGCCGTCTGAGCGAGTTGCCGCATTCGATATTGATCGGGCGTCAGCGACGAGTAACCCGCGTGGTGAAGACGCAACGCGAGGACGTCGTCGCTTCGGGACTCCACCATGGCGCCGATGCGTCGCGACAACGCAAGGAGGGGCGGAACGAACAGCCTGCCCAACATCGTCGTCCCGACCCCACCTCGATCAACGGACCCCAACGTGAAGGGATCGACCTCCGCACCCAGGGCAACTCGGGCGGCGATCGTGTACGGCCGAATGCGAGGAGCGAGGCGCCGCGATGGTGGCCGAAACAATCCCGCGATCCCTGCAGCCATCACTGCCACGCTGACAACCAGCAGAAGCTCGACCCCGGTCACCTGGCGCTCCCCATTTCGGCGAAACGGCTCTCCGCTGCCTCGACGAACACGCGCTGCTCACCCTGCTCCCGCGCCAGACGCGCCAGCATCCACGTTCCGAGAGCACTCAGGATCGCGCCGATGAAGACGACAACTCCGCCAAGCGACGTGGTGTAGAAGTCCCGAAATGCCGGTGTCGTCAGGGTGAGGGCAAACAGCATGAGCCATGGAATGACGAGGACCGCGCGGGCATTGATCTTCATCTCCAACCCTTCGGCGTCGATCTCCTCGCGGAGCTTGAGATCACGCGTGGTGGCCTCGATCAGTCCCTCGAGGATCTCCCGGACGATCGCGCCGCCACGCTCGTGCGCGACGATCAGTACCTCGATGACCCGGTCGCTGGTCGGCTCGGCGAGTTCGGCCTTGACGATTTCGAGTGCGGCGACGGTTCCGAGCATGCGCGCAAGATTGGGAAACCGCTCGAACGCCTCACGCAAGGGTTGTGGGCCGGTCGCGGCAAGGATCGAGACGGCTTGGCCAACCCCACTTCCCGAGGACACCGAGGCCAAGACGTCGCGAAGCCCGTCAGGCCATGCCTCCGCGACGACACGCAGGCGTGCAGCTCGTTGACGTCCGAAATACGCACGCGGCAGCATCGCGACAGCGATAGCGGGGGCCAAGGCAACTGCGGGAGCGCCAACAATCGCGCCGGCCACAACGAAGGTCAGAACGCCGACTCCGATTGAACCCACCCAAAACTGCCGGGGGGAAAGCGCGACGCCGGCTTGACGCAACCACAGTTCCCCGCTGCGCACGTCGTTGCGCACGCGGTGCCTCCGGAAAGAAATCTCAGGCATCGAGCCCATGACGAGCCCCGCGGCCGACGCACACGCGGCACCGACGAACAGGGCGGCCAGCAGGGTCATCGGATGCTCGTCACGCGAGAGCCTGGCGACCTTCGGCAATGGAGCGAAGCGACATGCCATCGGGCAACAGGCGATTGACCCGTGCCTCGAGCCGCTCGGGCACAACGCCGGTCCACTCGAGTCGCTGGCCGAGGCCCTGACGCACGAAGATCGGCTCGAGGGAGAAGTCCGCGCCTATGGACGGGACGACACCGGTGATTTCCACAACCTGGCGTCGCACCCCGTCACCGTCACCGTGGGAAACGTCGTCGCGATCCAAATGGATCACGAGGTCAAGCGACTGCGACAGGACGGTACGTACGACATGTTCGGTGACGTTCTCACCGGCCATCAGCGCAGCATTCACCAAAGCGTGCAACGCGTCAGCAGCGCGGTTCGCATGCACCGTACAGAGGAATCCACATCCCGCATTGATCGCGCGCGTCAGCTCGAAGGCCTCGGCACCGCGGACCTCACCGACGACGATCCTGTCCGGCCGCATTGCCAAGACAAACTTGACTAAGTCCCGCAGACTGATTTCGCCGGTGCCGTCGAGAGAGGGTGGCCGCACTTCGTAATACCCGCCATGGGTCACCGGGACGGAGATCTCACGCACTTCCTCACACGAACGCACACAATGATGCGCTGGTCCCGCCGCAATGAGGGCACTCGCCATCGTCGTCTTACCGGCACCGGGTTCGCCCGAGACGGTGATGCGGCTCCGAATCTGCATAACTGCCCGGAGAAAGCCCGCTGCTGCTGGCGTGAGCGCGTCGCGTGCGCACCAAATCCTCGAGCGAGACGTCACGCACGACGTATCGGCGCAAGGTTGCGGAGAGCTGGTCACCAATCGGAGGAATCGCAGCGGTGAGTCGCGCCGTTCCGGACAGAACGCGAGCCTGGACAAGTGGTTGACGAGCATTGAGTTGCCGATCCGTCGCTGCCAGGAGCCGGTCGAGTACCTGGCGGTTCTCGTCCTCACTCGTCGGTGTCTGCAGCCCTCGCAAGCGCCCGCTGCCATCGAGGTACGAGACGCGGGGACCCTCGAAGAAGATCTCCTCGACGTCGGGACGCGCCATCAACTCGGTGAGCGGGCCGAAGTCCGTGATTGATTGCAGCACCCGCCCCATCATGGCGACGGGGTCGCCGAGCGGGACCTCGTCGCCGAGGTGAGCCCTTCGTTGATACTCGTCAACGACACCTTGGATCTCGCCACGCACCGCGTCAAGGTCACGGTCTGCCTGAAGCCTGCGGCGCTCGAGGCGGACCAGGACCTCACGCCGGATCGTGTCGTACGCGTCGACGGCGACGTTCATCTTCCGCGCATTCCTGCCACGACGCGCGATGCGCGCGCGAACCTGCCTGCCCACGACGGGGGCGCCCGAAGTGCGGTTCGCTACCTCCTCGATGGATCGAGCGAACGGCCCGGCGGACACCAGCTCACCGGACCAATCGGCCTCGGCGACCTTGCGGTCGTACCCCACGAAAGAGACGCTCGCCGGCGACGCATGACCCTGCAACTCTGCTTCGACTTCGCGCCGTCGAAACGCGTCAGACGGCGCCCGGTTGATCACGAGGTGGATCGGAACGTGCGCAGCGAGGATCCGAACATCTCCGAGCCACTGCAGGAGGCGTACCACGCCGACCGGGCCGCCGATTCCCACACCGACGATCACATCTGCAGCGGACATGAGCATGCGACTCGACGCGTAACGGCCCCGTGCCACTCCCCCAAGGTCCTCGAGACAAGGACCGGCATTGACTACGACGTGCGCGTGTCGGGAAGCACAGCCGATCACCACGGCTTCGACTTGGGGTGCGCGGACCTGGGACCATGCGCCGGCCGTCGGAATGCCGCTGATGACACCGAAGCCACCGGCGTGTGCCGTCGCTACCTCATCAAGACTGCCGATCCGATACTCGAGGGCATCGACGGCATTTCGCAGGTTCGGTTCGATCGGAAGACCAAGGCGCGGGGCAATGCTCGGTGACACCTCATCGGCGTCGATCAGGATCGTGGTTTCACCTCGGCGTCCGAACGCATGGGCGAGACCAATGGCGATCTCCGTTGCGCCGGAACCTGCCGGGCCGCTCACGACCGTGATCGTTCCAGCTGCCTCGCCAACACCCCGGTTTCCTCGTCGGCCATCACTATCGTCGGCAAAGCGCTCGGATCCGTCCGACCTCGTCGAGCCGGGCCGGGAAATCATCTCCTGGAGAGCCTCGAGGAACTCGCTCATAGGCGCGCCCGAGGCAATGGAGCGGTCGACGGCAACCTCGCTCAAGTAGCGGGCGCCCTGACTTTCGAGGGGATCGAAGACTCCCAGGACCATCCGGCCCTTCTGATGGAGCGCATCGACGAACGCGCTCGTCAACGCCGGCCAACGATGACTCACCACCAGCACGTCGTGGGCCTCTTCCAAGGCCAAACTCGGATCGAGCACGATTTGGCGAACCCGTGCCCCACCATGGTCGGCAAGATGCCGGTGCAGCGTCTCAACCCATGGCTCCGGTGAAAAAACGAGCGCAATCTCAGGTTCGCGGATCATGGCACGGCCGCCCCATCTCCGAGCCGCGGTTGCCCTATGGCGGGCGCGAGGGCGCGCGCATCAGGTGAGATGGGCGCCGCACCCGTTGCGAGCACCAGAACGAACTTGTCGGTGCCGAGGACGGCGGCAAGCCGGCGCGCATCGGCCGCATCCAGCGCCACAACGACCGTCATCGTGTCATTGGTTGTGGCGAGGGCACCTTGGGCGCGCCGAACATCGAGGACACGGAGGCCGGCAACGACGATCCCCGGGTTATCGGGATCGATACTGAGCACGTCGATGACGTCACCCGCGCCGATTCCACCGCCCACGGCACGTTCGGGGGCCACTGCGATACCGAGGGATCGGCGTCGCTGCGATGCGGCGGCCCGTACAAGGTCATGACGCGCCACAGGAGCACCTCGATCGATGCGCGTTGCCACGATCGAGCCATGCAATCCCGCCGCGGCGTCCGACGGAATCATCGAAGCAGCGATCGTGTCGTCCAGGACAATCGAGGTGAAACGAAACGACCGCGCGGTGATCACCTCACCGGGCCGCAAGTCGCGAGCCGCTACCGCGATCGAGGTGCGGTGATCACCGGCGCGCAACGCTGCAAGCGACAGCACAGCCCCGAGAAGCCCCGTCACCACCATGACCATGTGGCCTGAAGACCACCGACCTCGGAACAGCCTGGCACGCACGCCCCAGGTGTTCTTGAACGGTCCGACAACCGGGTCACCGACGCTCAGGCTGTGTGACGCCTGACCGTTGGTGTCACGTTCGCCGGTGAACATCGTGTTCGTCATCGTGAGCTACCTGCCCAACCGTGAATCCTCTGCGGGTGCAGTCACCTTCTAGACGCATTCGCCTTCTCTCCGCAAACGCCCCAGAGCGACCATTCGTTGTGCGGCATCCGGGAGCGGGGCCTCGGAGAGCCGTGCCCCTCAGGTGTCGCATGTCATATTGCGTTACAGTGTGTCATCTCTTGTCATCACGCGCCATTCGGGTGCGTTTCCCGTTCACGATGACCTCCTGAACGCGCTAGGTTCAGGGTGTGGCAAGCCCAACGCACACCGAACCCTCAGGCGCCGACGACTTCCCGCCGGTTCTCACGACAGCACTTGCCGCCGAACTGCTGCAGGTCCACGTCGAATATTTGCGTCGAATGGTGCGCGAAGGTCGCGTCCCATGCCATCGCTTTCCCGGCGGGCGCGAGATGCGATTCCTACGCGATGAATTGCTCGATTGGCTGCGTGCACAGCCGGGCGACGACCGCTCGCCGGCACCTGACAACGTGTCGAACACCTAGCGCGTCCAACCCGATCACCGCTGCGAGACGGCCATCGTCACCAGGAATCGCGACGACGGACCGACCACTCAGTCGGACGCGCCGGCGACGTAGGTGATGTCTGCGAGACGCACGTAGGTCTCGGCGCCAAATCGATCGCGAACATGCAGATGATCGCGGCCAAGCATGATCGCTCCTCGCAACGTATGGCGCGTCAGCACGGTTCCGACGATCACCTCGTCGCCATCCATCTCACGCTCGGCCATGCGCGCCCGAAAGCTGTTCACACCACCGCCCCGAGTCCCACCGGACTTGGCCCTCTCGACCACCCGTAACATCACCGGAGCCTCAAGGTGAATGTCGACCTTCCCGAGTACCGTCGCAACGACCACAACGTCGCGACCGACCTCGATAATGCGACCACTGAACGCCGTCCCGTTCGACAACACCGCCACGTTGTCACCGCGGTGCATCAACTCCCGTGCGACATCGCCGAGCGTACGTTGATGCGTCCACTGCTCGAGCGCAGCGCGCGCCAGCTCCTCCTCCTCGTCGCGCCACTCCACGCGCAACGTCGCCGCGAACCCACCGAGATCGGGATGGCGAGCGAGACCCTCGAGTTCGTCTTCGGGCGACTCCGCCATCGCACCCTCAGGTCTCACACCGCACCGGGGCCGAATTGGATCAGCCTGCGGACAGAACCGGCCCCCGAAAAGGAGGCGCACATAGTGGGTGAAATCCTACTGAAGAAACCCCGGCAACAGCCCAACGACACGGGAACCCGACGCATTCGAGCCAGATTTGCCCCGTTTTCGACATTCCGAGTTTGTTTTTGTCCTGATATGCCGCTATCTTGCGCGCTGTGAGTGGGGGAGGCGATGATCTCCGGGCACTGTACGCGGTCACCCGACGCCCGGGAAGAGCCACTGGTGAGACCGGCCCCCTCGGCCCGACGGAAACCCGAATGGGGATTCCGCCAGCAACCGGAGGGAACGTGTCATGAAGAGGGTCCACGTCAGAATGTTGGCGGCAGCGTGCTTTGCGAGCATGCTGGCCGCTCCTCTCGCCGGTTCCGGCGACGCGAGGAACGGAAATGCCAGACCGCTCGTTGAGCTCAAGAATCCACGTCTGGTGGCGACCAGCCAACAGACGGTGACCTTCGACGACACACCCGTCGCCAATGCAGTGTTGAACGGCCAATATCCCACGGGTCTCATCGACTGGGGCACGAAGGTCTGGTTCGCGAACAAGCCCACGGGCAAGTTCAAGACGCCCAATCTCAAGCTCAACGGAAGTTCCAGGCGAAGCGGATCGTTCGCCTTCCTCGCTCCCCGACGCGTTGTCTCCCTGGACATCCTCAATCGCGGATCCTCCAAGACGACGGTCTCGCTCGCTTGTGCGGGTCAGACCAAAGCGTCGGTCGTTGCCCGGCCAACGATCCTTACGAAGCTGGTCACGAATTGGACGGCGAACTGCTCGCCGGTCACGCTGACCGTCGGCAATGGCAACACCTTGTTCGACAATCTCCTCATCGAGGATGCATCGACGACGACGACACCGCCACCGCCACCGCCACCACCGCCGCCAGCACCACCGATCGCGGCCGATGACGCATACGGCGTGCTGCAAGGGAGTGCGCTCACGGTGCCGGCCTCCGGCGTTCTCGTCAACGACACGGCTGGCACAGGCGGAACTCTGACGGCGCTGCCGCAGAGCTCGACCGGACACGGCACCATTGCGCTGGCATCGGATGGCTCCCTCGTCTATACGCCGGAACCGGCGTTCACGGGCGCCGATACCTTCACCTACGTGGCGCACAACACGGGTGGCGACTCCAACCTTGCCACGGTCACCTTCACGGTGACAGCCACACCCCCGCCACCGCCGCCACCGCCACCGCCACCACCATCGACGAGCTACTGGATCCCACCCGCCGTCACGTCGTGGGACTGGCAATTGAACACGCCGATCGACCAGACGACCGACGTCACGATGTACGACATCGAGATGTTCAACAACGACCCCTCGGTATTCGCATCGCTGCACGCGAAGGGTCGCAAGGTGTTCTGCTACATCGCCGTGGGGTCATGGGAGAATTGGCGGCCCGATGCAGCAGCCTTCCCGGAGTCGGTCAAGGGCGCGACGTACGCCGGGTTTCCCGACGAACGCTGGCTGGACATCCGCCAGTGGGACATCCTGGGGCCGATCATGACCGCCCGTTTCAACCTCGCAAAGGAGAAGGGTTGCGACGGCGTGGAGCCGGACAACGTCGACGGCTATGACACGACGGCGCACGAGAGCTCGGGCTTTCCACTGACCTACAACGATCAGATCGTCTTCAACAAGCGCATCGCAGCCCTCGCGCACTCGCTCGGGATGTCGGTGGGATTGAAGAATGACATCAACCAGACCGCAGAACTCGAGCCCTTCTTCGACTGGGCACTGAGCGAGCAGTGCTTCCAGTACGACGAGTGCCACTTCTTCGCCCCGTTCACCAAGGCCGGCAAGGCCGTCTTCGAGGTGGAGTACAAACTCGAAACAACCGCCTTCTGTCCACAAGCGAACGCTTTGAACCTCAACTCCTTGAAGAAGAAGAACAGCCCTCGATGCCTACCGGGTTGCGTGCCGCTGACGCGGAACCAGCCACACCAATAGGAACAGATCAACAAACGATGGCGTGATGGCCCGCAGCGCGACATGCTGCGGGCCATCACACCACCGGACGAGAAATCAGCAGCTGGCCGCCATCTCCACCAGTGCACGCCATTCCGCCGTCACCGCGGACAGGCCCCACTTCGCCTTGATGCCATCCCATACCTGGGCGTATCGACACCATGCTGACGGCGCCGGGGGTCGCCATCCCTCCGGGCCACGATCGCCTTTCGAACGATTCTCACCGAGCGGAATCGCTATCAGGTGATTCGGGTCGGCGAGTTCATTCGCGAAGGCAACACGCTTTGATCGATCCCATTGCCATGCCCCTGAACGCCACGCATTTGCAAGCGGGACCGTGTGGTCCACGTCAAGCGCCCTCGCAGATGTCGTCACGATGCCCGACCACGGATCGAGCCACTCACCGGTGGCGACGGTGCACTTCGAGGGTTTGGTGAACGTGACCGCTGCGGTGGACTCCGCTATCAGCACCTCGCTTCGCGACTGCTGACAATCGTGGTCGACATCGACCCACCCGCCGAATTCCTCGCGCGAGTACGGCTTGGGTGGCGGCTCGTCGACGATTGGCAACGGAATGAGTTCCGCTGTCCCCCCGCTCGGCGCCACAACCGGCACTGTCGACGAAGGCACATCGACGCGAGCTGGTGCACTCGTCGACACCCGCGCCGTACCACCATTTTCGACGGTCGCCGACCCGCATCCACCGACGATCAGCGCGCAGAACGCAAGACGCCGTACTCGCGTCCACATGACGCTCACGCGTTCGGCACAACATCATCCGTATGCACCACGACGAAAGTAGTTGACCGCGAAATGCTTCACGGCGATGCTCTGGCAGCGCCAGAACTCGCCGTGAAGCACCACGACGATCCGAGAAGCGCTACGGCTTGTTCGCTCCAACCGCCCACATGGCGAAGTACTGCGACAAACCGCCGAATGCGTGACCGATCGCGACCTTTGCGCCGTCAACCTGGTGCTCGCCCGCCTGACCGCGCACCTGCATTGCCGCTTCTGCAAAGCGACACGTTCCCGACGCCCCAACCGGATTGCTGCAGAGCACACCACCGGAAGCGTTGATCGGAAGGTCCCCGGTCAACGCGGTTGCGCCCTCTTCCACCATCTTCCATCCCTGGTTGACCTCGGCAAAGCCAAGGTTCTCCAGCCACATTGGCTCGAACCATGAGAACGGCACGTACAGCTCAGCCATGTCCACCTCTTTGCGCGGGTTGGTGATCCCGGCTTGGCGGTAGACGTCCTTGGCGCACTCCGACCCACCGAGGGGCAAGACGCAGTCACGACCCGGGAACGACGACGGCTCACTACGGGTCGCCGAGCCCAGCACCCATGCCGGTTTGTTCGGTGTTTTCTTCGCAGCCTTTTCGCTCCCCAGGATCACCGCGCAAGCACCATCAGACGAAGGGCAGGTCTCCAGGAACCGAATGGGGTTCCACAACATCGGAGACTCCTCGATCTGCTCGAGGGTGATGTCCTTCATCTGAAGATGCGCGTACGGGTTCTTCACACCGTTCAGACGGTCCTTGAGTGCAACCATCATCCCGATGTAGTCCGGCGATCCAGAGCGTCGGATGTACCCACGGATGTACGGAGCGAACGCACCACCCGCACCCCGGGCCATCTTGGGCGAGAACGGCATGTTCGGCGACAACACCCACATCGCGTTGCCGTCGGACTGCTTCTCGAAACCAACTGCCAGCACCCGGTCGTACATGCCGGACTGCACCATGTGCGATGCGGCGATGCACATGGACCCGCCAACACTTCCTGCGGTGTGGATGCGCAGCATCGGCTTGCCGACTGCGCCAAGCGCATCGGCCAGGTACAGCTCGGGCATGATCACACCCTCGAACATGTCGGGGGCCTTGCCGATGACCACAGCGTCGATGTCGCTCCAGGTCATGTCCGCGTCGTCGAGCGCCCGTTGCGCGGCCTCACGGCACAGACCAGCGATCGACAGCTCCCGCGTTGTTGCGTATTCCGTTTGACCAATGCCGACTACAGCACAGGGATTTCCCACGATCATGCCTCCAAAACGGTGACGAGGTTCTGCTGCAAACATGGACCTGACGTTGCATGCGCGATGCCACGCGAGATACGACCGTCCATGATCCGACTTGCGACTTCGATGACCCGCGTCAAACCCGCAGCCATGAACGGATGCGCTGCGAGCACACCACCCGATGGGTTGATCACGGTGTCGCCTTCAAGGCCCAATGCTTCACGCAGAATGAGTTCCTGGTGGGTGAAAGGCGCATAGAGCTCGGCAACTTCGATCGGACCTGCATGAATCTTCGCGACCTCGCCTGCCTTCGTAGTAGACGGAGAAACAGTGAGGTCACGAACACCCAACGACGCCGGCTCGATGCGATGGTCAATTGCCTTGATCCACGCCGGTCGGTCGCAGAGCTTGTTCGCCATATCGCCCGCTGCCAAGACCACAGCACTCGCCCCATTGGTGATCGGCGGACAGTCGTGCTTCCGCAACGGTGCGACCATATATGGCGCAGCAAGCAACTCGGCGACCGTCTGGTCGCCCTTCACCTGTGCGTACGGGTTGCTCATGGCATCACGACGACTCCGCGACGCCACCTCGGCCATCATCTCCTCGGTGACCTTGCCTTTGTCGAGCAGCATGCGGGCCTGAATTCCCGCAAGGCTGACCGAGTCCGGCCAGAGCGGCACAACCGAGTAGGGATCGAGCTGCATCGCCAGAACCTCGGGCAAGGTCACCGACCGACGACTGACCGAAGCCGTAGACGATCGCGGTGTCCATGTCACCGTGTTGCAGACGCGGCGTACGCCTCGTAAAGAGCGAACGCGCCGTCCTGCTCAACATGGGATTCCGCAATCGGCGGCCACGCGCCGGCGGCGTCAAGTCCCCGTAAGAACGAAAACGCCATGCCGACGAGATAGTCACAACTTCCAGAACAGGTGAAATCGATCTCGCTTCGTTTGAGACCGGATTTCTCGATCACCTCTTTGATGACCGGAAGCAGCATCTGGACTTCGTTCACGGTGATGTCCTCGCGCACGTTTGGCGCTTGGGCGACTGCAACAATCGCGATGTCACGCATTAGCAGTGCTCCTTGAACGTCTCGTAGTCGGCATCGGGCTCGTTGATCGGTCGGAAGTACTTGACCGAATCCAGGTTCGGATGCAGCTGCTCCTTCGGAAGAAATACCGCTTCGACGCGCATGCCCATACGCACCGTCTTGACGTCGACCTCTTGGAGAATCGTCATCAAGGTCATGTCGGCGCCGTCGAGAAGCACGTGCGCTTGGGTGTACGGGACCTCGATGTCCTGGCCCATCAGCGGAACCTCGACCGTGGAGTAGGTCGTGACGGTTCCCTTCGAGGACAGCGGAACGGGTTCCTCACCGAGAAATACCGCGTCGGTCGGGCACACGCCGTTGAAGAAACCGATTCCCCCAATGAACACACGCTTGCAAACGGGGCAGCGCTGCCCAACGAACTCGCCGCGGGCCAGCGCACGGAGGAACAGCGCCTGGCCATACGGGGCTACGTAGTCATAGTCCAGACTCAGGTGTCGCCGGACGCTGCGTACTGGCTCAGCCGCTTGCGTAGTCATGTGCCCTCCGGTTCGAAACAAACGATGTCGGTGATGTCGCCGGTCGTCTCCTTGGCCCAACGAGCTTTGACCCGCATACCCGTCGACATCTTCTTGGCATTGCCACCGGTATCGACCATGTGCAACAACGACGTGTCGGCGCCGTCCAACCGAATCAGTGCCCATGCTGCGGGCTTGTCGTCAATGGGCTGCTTGCGACGAGGCTCGGTCCGCCACGACCATCCGACAACCTCACCACAGTCGGCGACGTCGACGAACTCGTGGAGCTCGGCAGACGTATACGGGTCGTACTCCTGGGGAGGAACGATGATCTTGCCGTCGCTGCCCCGGATCCCTTCGATACGTCGTTCACGCAACGATGTGTAGAACCGCCCAATCACCGGACCTACTGTTCGCGTGTACGGATACTCGAGCGTGTGAGTAGCTCGTAGCGGCTCTTCGTCCATCAATCCTCCTCATGAGAAACGTGCGCAAGTGGTACGGACAGGAGTTCGGGGGATGGTGCGACTCAGACTGCGGTTGGGATGTCCCGGAATGGAATGCCCTTGTCGGGACGAGGCTCTGCCGGCAGCCCAAGCACGCGTTCGCCGAGAATGTTTCGCTGCACCTCGTCGGACCCTCCGGCGATGCGAATGGACGGCGCGCTGGCCCATGCGTGTTGCCACACTCCGTCATCGGGCGCGCTCGCATCGAGCAACGTTCCGGAAGGTCCCTGGAGACGCAACGCAAGGTTGGTCGTCAATTTGAGGTCGGTCGCATGGGACAACTTCATGACTGAGCTTTCGGGTCCGAGCGGCAGGCCTTGGCTCAGCGCCGTTTGCACGCGGTATCCGAGATAACGCTGAATCCGCGACCGGGTATACGCACCCGCCAGCTCTTGACGCACGACGTGATCGGAGGCGAGGCCACGCATCCGTGCGAGCGCAATGAGATCCTCGGTGGATGTCCCCGGCCGGTCCGTTCCTCCGCCGATGGCAGTGCGTTCGTTGCTCAACGTCGTCATCGCGACGCCCCACCCGAGGTTGACCTCGCCGAGGACACCATCGGCAGGAATCCGGACGTCGCTGAGAAAGGTCTCGTTGAAATGTGACTCACCGTTGATCTGCTTGATCGGACGCAACTCGATACCCGGCGTTCGCATATCGAGCACGAAGTAGGTGATTCCACGGTGCTTCGCCGCGTCGGCATCAGTACGTGCCAGGAGGATGCCCCAATCCGAATACTGCGCGCCCGACGTCCAGACCTTCTGGCCGTTGACGACCCACTCGTCGCCGTCACGCACCGCAGTCGTTCGCAGCCCCGCGAGATCCGAACCCGCGGCCGGCTCGGAGAACAGCTGACACCAGATCTCCTCGCCCTTGAGCATGGGCGTCAGGAAACGTCGCTTCTGCTCGTCTGTGCCGTGGGTAATGATCGTGGGACCGGCCATTCCGATACCGATGATGAAGAACATCCCCCAGGGAGCGTCGAAATCCGCGAGCTCCTGGTTGAAGATCATCTGTTCCATCGCCGACGCGCCGCGGCCGCCGTACTCCTTGGGCCAGGAAATCCCGGCCCACCCTGCGTCGAAGAGTTTGCGCTGGAACTCCTGTGCGAGAACCTTCGCCTCACCCTCGGGAAGGAGGTGGTATTCCGTCGTGCCCCGTTTGGGTGCGTTCGCTTCAAGCCACGAACGCACCTCCGCACGGAACGCGATCTCTTGTGGCGTGTCGTCGAAATTCATCGGTCAGACCCTCCGGTCATGGCCTTCCCAGTACTTCGCACGCAACACCTTCTTGTCAGGTTTGCCGAGGGCGCTGACCGGGATGGCCTCGACGAAGTCAACCTTCTTCGGAGCGTAGATCGGGCCCTTCGCGTCACGAACCAACGCCGAGAGCTCGCTCGCCTCGACCTTCGCGCCTGGACGCAACACAACCACCGCCGTCACCATCTCGCCCCACTTCTCGTCCGGTGCACCGATGACCGCAACAGCAGCGACCGCCGGATGTGCGGAGATGACATCCTCGACCTCGCGCGGGTAGACGTTGAATCCACCGGAGACGATCATGTCCTTGGACCGGTCGACGATGGTGAGATAGCCCTCAGCGTCCTCGCGGGCGATGTCGCCGGTGTGCAACCACCCGAAGCGGGTTGCTTCCGCTGTCTCCTCGGGAAGGTTCCAGTAGCCCGCCATCACAAGCGGTGCCTGTACGCAGATCTCACCGGGCTCACCCTTTGGAACCACGTTGCCATCGTTGTCGAGGAGCGCAAGGCGAATCCAGGGCACTGGACGCCCACAGGTCGCGAGACGTTCGAGGTTGTCGACGTCGTGCTCGCCCTTCCTCAGCACACAGAGGGTCATTGGCGCTTCGGTCTGCCCGAAGAACTGGAAGAACTTCGGACCGATCATCTGGATGGCCTCACGAAGCCGCGTCGGTGAGATCGCGGCCGCTCCGTAGAAGATCGTCTCCAGACTCGAAAGGTCTGCCGTCTTCATCCGCGGGTGGTCCATCAGCATGTACAGCAGCGTCGGGACGACCATCGTCGAGGTGATCTTGTACTTCTCGACGGCGTCGAAGAACAGCTCCGGGTCGAAGTGGGGCAAGACAACCAGCGATCCGCCCTGGATGATCACCGGCACGAACGTCGCCGCCGCGGCGTGACTGAGCGGTGTGGCAACGAGGAAGCGAATCTCCTCCGGCCACTCCCACTCGGCCATCTGGATCATGGTCATGTACGCGAACCCACGCTGGGTGGCCATGACCCCTTTCGGCTTGCCGGTTGTGCCCCCGGTGTACGCCAGCGCCGTCACCGAATTGGGGTCCCTCGGCGTCACCCGTAACGGAGCGGGCTCGAAGGTCGAGGCGAGGGCGAAGAGGTCTTCGCCAACCTCGGTCGGGCCCAGTGCCAGGAGGTTCTTGAGCGATGGCACACGCTCTGCCAACTCCGCCGCACGCTCCTGGAACGATCGGGGATCGAACACGAGGGTCTCGATACCGGCGTTCTCGATGACATATGCGTGGTCATCGAGGGAACCCAGCGGATGCAACGCCGTGCCGCGGGTACCGCTGATCGCTCCGGCGCCCTGCAGGTAGAGCACCTCGGGACGGTTACCGGAGAGCACCGCTACTCCGCTCGAGGTACCCAAACCGAGTTGAGCGTATGCCTGGCAGAACCGGCTGATGCCCTCGGCAACTTCGCGGTAGGTCTGCTGCGTGTCCCCGAGGTAGAAGCACACGCGGTCGGGGTACCGCTCGAGCCCCGCAACCAACATCTCGGCGTGCGACGGCCCCCACAAGGCCTCAGCAGGTACGACAGATGCGTCCATGACTTGCTCCCCCCACGCTCGATGACACCCACGAGTTCGTGACCCCGACGAACTCCTGACCCGTGTGGGCCCCAGGGGTCGCGCTCGACAAGTTACAGAGATTGGATCATGTTCTACACTGCCGCGATCAAGTCGCCCTGCCCTGAGCGCGCCGAAGCGACATGTTCGCGACGAGCACGCCCCAGTCCAACGACATCGAGGTATTGCTCCATGACAGCGACCATCGACCTGCTCGATCCCGAAGTCCTCGAGAATCCATACCCGCACTATTCCCGTCTTCGACACGCGGGGCCGATCTCATATGTCGAAGCTGACGACCTCTGGCTCGTCCCCGGTTACGACGACGTGTTGAGTGTGCTGAGGGACCCCGGAACGTTCTCCTCACGTCTTGGCATGGGACAGCTGATGGCGGGCCGGGTCTCACCCCGCCTTGCCGGCTACGAGTCGGCGGACACGTACATGACCGACGGTGGATTCCGGCTGCTCATCGCCGCAGATCCACCTGACCACACTGCGCTGCGGCGACTTGTGAGTGGACCTTTCAGCCCGCGCGCCATCGCGCAGTCGATGGGAAAGCGCGTATACGAGATCGCGAACGAAGTGGTCGACGATCTCCTCGCTGCAGGCGAGGATGCCGACATGGTCAAACAGGTTGCCTATCCCCTGCCCGTACTTGTCATCGCCGAGGTGCTGGGCATCCCCAGCGAATACCGAGCCAAGTTCAAGGAATGGTCCGACGCGATGGTGGGCACGCTCGCGGGCGGCCTCCTTGGCGAGGAGTCGCAGATTGCAGCGGCAGAACTGTTCGGCTTCTTCAAGGAGATCGTCAAGGAACGACGCGAGAACCCCGGCGACGACATGATCAGCCAGTTGGTCAGCAACGAACTCGCCGACGGAACGCGACTCACCGGTGGCGAGCTGACCCTGCTCTGCGTCCTCTTGTTGATCGCAGGCAACGAGACGACCACGAACCTGATCGGCAACGGCACATCGGCGATGTTCGCGAACCCTGACCAGGCACGACTCCTGCGTGACGACCCGACACTGTTGGGTTCGGCGGTCGAAGAGACGCTGCGCTTCGACGGTCCGGTACAAACGCTGTTTCGCGCAACAACGCGTGATGTCGAATTCCAAGGCGTTCACGTGCCCGCCGGAGAACGCGTCCTGCCCATCTTCGGCGCCGCGAACCATGATGAGCGCAAGTGGGCAACCGCGGAGTTCTACGACATCACACGGAACCCGACGGACCACGTGGCGTTCGGAAATGGCTTGCACTTCTGTCTCGGCGCGGCGCTCGCACGACTCGAGGCACGCGCAGTGGCCGAAGTGCTGCTCGAACGTACGCAGTCAATCGAGCCGGCCGGGGAACCCGAACGCGTCAAGACGTTCTTGCTGCGCGGCTTCAAATCCCTACCCGTCAACGTGAAACCTCGGTAACGGATACAGCAGTTCATGCACAACTATCAGAGCAAGAACCCAATTCACACCACTGAGAGGTGACCGAATGAAGAACCGCCTGTGCGAGCAGTTCGGGCTCGAGTTCCCGATCTTCGCATTCAGCCATTGCCGCGACGTCGTTGCCGCGGTGAGTCGGGCCGGAGGGATGGGAGTACTCGGCGCCATTACCTTCACACCTGATCAACTCGAGACCGAACTCCGCTGGATCGACGAGCATGTCGACGGGAAACCTTATGGCGTCGACGTCGTGATGCCGGCCAAGACGGTTGACCGCGATGCCGGCTTCGACAACCCGGAGACCTTGGCAGCAGACCTCGCTGGTTACATCGATGCAGAGCACCGTGAGTTCGTCGAGACGATCCTTGCGCGATACAACGTCCCAGAGCTTCCCGACGATGCCGACCGACCCGAAGGAACCGTCGGCCAGGGTCTGCTCGGCTGGACCGCCGCTACCGGTGCTCCACTCGTCGACGTGGCGCTCGCACATCCGATTTCCCTCTTGGCAAGCGCGCTTGGTCCGCCCCCGCCTGACGTCATCAAGCAGGCACATGACCAGAACGTGCCGATCGCAGCGCTCGTGGGTACCGTCGCGCAAGCACATCGGCAGGTGCAGAACGGGGCAGACCTCATCATCGCCCAGGGCCATGAGGCAGGTGGCCACACCGGAGAGATCACGACAATGGTCCTGACGCCCGATGTTGTCGATGCCATCAGCCCTGTGCCGGTGCTCGCTGCGGGCGGTATCGGCTCGGGTCGCCAGATGGCAGCGGCGATGGCCCTCGGCGCAGAGGGCGTCTGGACCGGCTCGATCTGGCTCACCGTGGCAGAGGCCGACACGCCACCGCCGATGATGGAGAAGCTGCTCGCAGCGACGTCACGCGACACCGTGCGCTCCCGCTCCCTCACCGGCAAGCCAGCGCGCCTCTTGCGTACCGGGTGGACCGACGCATGGGACAGCCCGGAATCGCCTGGGACCCTGCCGATGCCCTTGCAGTTCATGCTCGGTTTCGACGCGATGATGCGCATCAACCGCGCCGGCACACGTGAGCTCATGGGCATGCCGATCGGACAGATTGTCGGACGCATGAACCAGGTACGTTCGACCAAAGATGTCATCTTCGACATGATCGAGGAGTTCGTCGACACCACCGAACGTCTGGTCGACCTCACGCGTGAGGAAGAGACCATCTCGACCTGAGACATGCGTGGCCGACGAGAACGTATCGGTTCTCGTCGGCCACGATCTGCCGCGCAACGCTCACGCGCCGCCGGAATGACACATGGGACACTTTTCGTGTTATTGTCTCTGGGCATGACGTTGCGATGGGGTCCGAACCGGCCTGACGGAACCGACGAAGCACGGGAGCGTCTCATCGACGCCGCCGAGGGCTGCCTCGAGAAGTACGGCGTGAGCAAGACGACCGTGGCGGACGTGGCCAGTGCGGCGAGCGTGTCACGCGCCACGGTCTACCGCTACTTCAAGGACCGCGATGAACTGGTGCTCGCGGTACTCGCCCGGGAGGCCGACGACTTCCTCCTCAAAATGAAGCGGAAGTTCACCATCGACGGGCCACTCGACGATCAACTCGTCAATGGCATCTACTTCATGCTCGACGGCGCTCGAAGCGATCCGAAATTGGCGCTGTTGTTCGCGCCCGAGGTTCTGGGTCTCACCGTGTCGATCCGTGGGGGTTTCGATCTGCTTTTCGAGCGTGCGTCCTGGGCATTGCGCCCCGTGCTCGAACATGCAATCAAATCAGGACAGCTCCGGGAGGGCATCACAGTCGACGAGACCGTGGAATGGCTGCTCCGGATCGTCCTGTCGCTCCTCACCGTGCGCAGCGACACGCTTCAGACCAAGCCGCAGGTCTCAGCCTTCGTACGCCGATTCGTCGTGCCCAGCCTCATGCCAGAGAACAGCTTGGCGCCGCAGCTCAAGACGAAGTCGTAACACCGCGCGCGCAGAACCGTTGATCAAGTGGCAAGCTCGGCAGCTTCCTCAGCGGCATCGAGGAACGCCGGACGCTCACCACCACCGTGCAGAACAATGTTTGCTCCCGTGCAATAACTCGCGTACGGCGACGCAAGAAACAGGCACGCATTGGCGATGTCCTCGGGTACACCCAAACGCCCGAGTGGAACCGTGCGAGCGACCCGTGCGACGCCATCGGCATCGCCATAGTGCAGATCGGCCTGTTCAGTCAGGACCAGGCCTCCTGTCACGCAGGCCACGCGCACCTTCGGCGCCCACTCCACTGCCAAGGACTGCGACAAGTTGATAAGGCCGGCCTTCGCCGCACCGTACGCAGCGGTTCCCGGCGAGGGTCGCATCCCGCTCACGCTGGTGATGTTGATAATCACTCCGCCGGTCTCCTGGCGCTGCATGACAGCATTCGCCGGCTGGGAAACATAGAGAGGCGCCAGCAGGTTCAGCGTCACGATCGAGGAACTGAACCGCGGCGAGGCCGTCGCAGCCTCGGCGAAGGGCGAACCGCCCGCATTGTTCACCAACACGTCGAGTCGCCCGAAGCGTTCGACGACTCGATCGATGAGCGACGTGCACTGCTCCGGGTCGCGCACGTCCACCGGTTCGAACACCGCCGTACGTTCACCGGAGGATATGGGATCGGTGGGCTCGTTTCGACGCGCAGACCACAACTTCAGCGCCACGATCGAGAAACTGTTGCGCAATGCCACGGCCGATACCCCGGCAGCCGCCGGTAATCAGCGCTACTTGCCCTGAAAGGTCGAAGTCCACGACCCGTCACACTATCCTCACGACGCCTTACCAATCCTGTTCTCACGGTCGCCGTGGAGGTTTGAAAGATGGGCTTGCCCGATTGGTTCCATGACCTCGCCGCTCGCCTCTCCAATGCGGGGCGGTGGGGCGCAGACGATCGCATCGGCACCATCAACCTCATTGATGACGAAGCCCGATGTCGCGCTGCCGCCTGCATCACGAAGGGCAAGGCATTTTCGTTGGCACTCCCCCTCGACGCGATACAAGGGATCCAAACCGGGATCATGCCGCTGCGCATCAATCCGCTTCGCACGATGACCCAGATCAACCTGGCGTTGCTCGGTGATCCGAGCGCGTTCTGCACGAGCGACGACATCGTGACCATGGGATTGCAGGCAGCGACGCATTGGGACGGTCTCGGACACGTCAGCTACGACGGCAAGCTCTACAACGGCGTCGCTGCATCGACGATCACCGAATTCGGTTCCACGGTCCTCGGAATCCACAACATTGCGACGATGGTGAGTCGTGGCGTCCTCCTCGACGTCGCACGGGCCTTGGGCGTTCCTCGCGCTCGAAGCGAGCTATCCGATCACCGCGGCTGACCTTGATGTCGCCGAGGCGCTCGCACGGACCGAGGTCGTCCCCGGCGACATCGTGCTCGTTCGCACCGGCCAGATGGAGTTCCTCACCAACGGCGACAAGCCCGGCTACGGCCAATCCTCGCCCGGACTCACGGTTGGCACCGCGCAATGGTTCCGAGACCGCGATGTCGCCGCGGTCGCTACCGACACACTGCCCCTTGAGGTCATCCCGTGCGAGGACCCAGAGGTGTTTCTCCCGGTTCACTTGCTGCACCTCGTAGCAATGGGGATGACACAAGGGCAAAACTTTGTACTCGACGAGCTTGCACTCGACTGCGCCGCCGATGGCGTCTACACCTTCTTCTTGGACGCGTCACCCCAGCCGTTCGTCAATGCCGTCGGTTCTCCCGTCAATCCGGTTGCCATCAAGTAGTGGATAACCCCAAAGCTCGATAGGTAAGGGAGACGAGATGACGACCTTGACGCTGCGCTATGACCTCCGTGCGCCAGGTTTCTCCACCGCAACACATGCCGATCTCTACGCCGCCTTTCTCGAGCAATGCGAGTGGGGCGATCGGATCGGATTCGATGCCGTGACGATCTCCGAACACCATGGGATCGACGACGGGTTCATCTCATCGCCCCTTCTCGTCGCTGCTGCCGTCGCAGGACGGACCCGGCGGATCTCGATCAACATCGCGGCGTTGCTCGTGCCGCTTCACGATCCGTTACGTCTTTCCGAGGACATCGCGGCGCTGCATCTCCTGAGCGGAGGACGAATCAGCATCGTTGCAGGACTCGGCTATCGCCCCGAGGAGTTTGAAATGTTCGGGGTCGATCGATCGGCTCGTGCAGCCTTGCTCGAAGACGCGATCGTGACGATGCGACGGGCATGGGCGGGCGAACGCGTTGCGGGTGCCGGCGGCGTCCCGACCATCGTCACGCCACGGCCCGCGTCGCAGCCCATCATCATGATCGGCGGCTCGGCCCCAGCGTCGGCGAAGCGTGCAGCGCGCCTGGGTGTGCCATTCATGCCACCGATCGCGGATTCCGAACTCGTGAACATCTACGAGCGTGAGGCAGAACACCTCGGATTCAAACACCCCTTCTCGGTCCTGCCCGGCAACCATGGCTTCGTTCACGTCAGCGAAGACCCTGAACGTGATTGGGCGCGGATCCTGCCGCACGCCCGTTACGAAGCACAGACGTACAAGAGCTGGCAGGTCGACGGCCAACGGTCCGGTGTCGCCACCGACGCTCTCACCGCGGCCGAGCTCGAGGCAAGCGGCGTATATCGCGTCGTCACGCCAGACGACTGTGTCGCGCTCGCTCAGGAGGGATCCCTGGTCTTCCACCCGCTGATGGGTGGCCTGGCACCTGAGATCGGTTGGGAAAGCCTTGAACTCTTCGCCTCCAAGGTTCTTCCGAGACTCCGTCCGACATTAGGTGAACCGTGATCTAATCCATCAGATGGAGATCACCGGCGACGCTGACGGCGTAGACCACCACGTTCGTCGAAACCGCGACCGCCATCCAGGTCAGCCTGGCCAACTTCGAACGCCGCACTCGATCCTCGAACACCCGGGGTAGGGCCAACGTCATCGCTGCAAACGAAACGATCACCAACGGCGCGAAATGTGTCACCGCGACCAGCGCCGCTACGAGCGATGAACCCACAACGGGAAACCAACAAAGCTCATCGAAGGACGCCGACGCAATCTGCCGTTCGACATAACCCGGCGAGCCTGGGCTCGGAACCAGCTCACGCGCTCCGCGCCGTGTGTTCATTGCTCATGTCCGACGGACTCGCCGAGCCCGAAACGATTGTGAAACCGTCGCAGCGGAGCCGGCGCCCACCAGTTCGCATCTCCGGCCAATCGCATGAATGCCGGGACGAGCACTGCCCGTACCAGCGTCGCATCGACAAGGATCGCCATCGCCAGACCCAGTCCGATCATTTTCATCATCACGACACCTGAGGTCGCGAACACACCGAAGACCACGCCCAGCAATCCAGCTGCCGCCGTCACGATTCTGCCAGTCCGCTGCAGTCCAAGCGCTACCGAATGCCTGTTGTCACCCGTACGGTCATATTCCTCCTTGATTCGGGACAGCAGAAAGACCTCATAGTCCATGGAGAGCCCGAACGCCACGCAGAACATGAGGATGGGACCGAGCAGCCATACCGAGCCGGTTGCGGTGAATCCGAGGAAGTCCGAGAAGTGTCCCTCTTGTATGACCCACACCAATGCCCCGAATGTTGCGCTCAACGACAGCACATTGAGCACCAGTGCCTTGGCGGGAATAACCACGCTGCCGAACATCATGAACAGCAGCACGAAGGTCGCCACCGTGATGAGGATCATCGCCAAGGGGATGCGATCGAACACCGCCTCCTTGCCATCGACAAGTTCCGCGGAAATCCCACCGACGTCAACCTGAAAGGGCCCGCGGAGCGCTCGGATTCGCTCGGTGAGTTCGGCGCCCTCTGGTGAAAGCGGTTCAACGGTCGGAACGGCAGACCACCAGGTTCCCGACTTGGCATCCAATGGACGAAAACGGTCGTGTACATCAGGGAGAGGAGGTGTCAGCTGCTGGCCTTCGATATAGGTTCCGGTCGCCGCATCGACGCGGCCAATGCCGTCCACGCGCGACAGCTGCCGCGCGAACGTCGCAATCGGCGCATCGCCCGCGTCGGCGGCATCGGCGCCACCCGCGACCACTGCAAACGCTCCGAGTTCTTCAGCGCTGAAGTGTTGGCGGAGTTCGTCACCGACCTTGCGTGTCGCGAAGCTCTTCGGGAGCTGACGATCGTCGAGTGCTCCAAGTTGGATGTCGAGAAACGGAATGCCCACCACGAGCAGGATCAACGTTACCGATCCCCCGCACAACCATGGTCGACGCATGACGACGTGCGCGATGCGGTGCCACGCTCCATCGTCGGAGGTCTTCACCGCCCGCTGCCACAGCACCAAGCGATTGACCCGGGTGCCGATCAAAGCCAGCAAAGCGGGAAGCACGAACAGTGCGCCTCCCACGGCCAGGAGCGATACCGCAATGCCCGCATAGGCGAAGGATTGGAGGATCCCAATGGGAAAGACCATCAGCGTCGCAAGCGAGATTGCAACGGTGACGCCGCTGAATACCACCGCTCGTCCTGCGGTGAGAACGGTTCGGCGGATCGACTCCTCGACCGAGTGTCCATCGGAGAGCTCCTCTCGGAACCGCGACACGACGAGGAGGCTGTAATCGATCGCGAGCCCCAACCCAACCGCTGTTGTGAGGTTCAGCGCAAAGATCGAGACGTCAGTGACCTCGGTCAGCGCCCTCAGGACCGCCCACGATCCCAGTACGGCGAACGCACCAATCGCGAGTGGTAAGGATGCTGCGACAAGACCGCCAAACACGAGGAGCAGCAGCACCAGCGTGATCGGAATCAAGATGATCTCCGCGCGCAGGAGATCTTCCTCAGCGGCGGTTACCGCTTCGGTGAACGTGGCCGTCGCTCCACCGACAGCCACCGACACTCCATCACGACGCTGCGTAAAGCGCTCGGTCAGATGCTCGACCTTCGAGGTGATGGCCGCGCTGGCATCGCTCTGGCTATCGACCCCGACAAGGTTTGCGAGGATCATCGCCCTCGTTCCGTCTTTGCTCTTCAGCGGCGGGGCGTTGTGCAACGTCCAGTACGACACAACCTGATCCACGCCAGGCTCCGATTCGAGATCGTCAGCCAACGCCGCGCCGATCGCAGCAATGTCGCGACTGTCGACGGTCTTGCCGGACTCGTCGACCTTGACAAGCAGCACGATGTCAGGGTTTGAGACACCGAAGTTCTCTTTGAGTGTTCGAGCGGTGCGCGCCGCTTCTGAACTCGCGTCTTCGAAACCGCCGGGGCTCAGGCGATGGGCAACGCCTCCACCCATGACCGCGCTGAACACAAGCAGCGTTGCTGTGAGGGCAAGGACAACTTTTGGATGCTCGATCGTCAACCGCGCGAGGCGCTCGAGCATCGCTATCCGGGATTGGGTATGCAGGCAATCATCGCCCCGTCGATGACGAATTCGGACCCGCTGCAATAGCTGCTCTCGTCCGATGCGAGAAACGCCACAAGTGACGCGACGTCCTCAGGCTGGCCGATTCGGCCCAACGGTACGCCCATCGAAGCATCGGCTCCCTCTGGCAGGAATCCCTGGATCATCGGCGTGTCGACACCTCCAGGGTGCACGGAGTTGACCCGAATCCCGAATCGCCCGAACTCTGCAGCTGCGGTCTTGGTCATGCCGCGCACCGCCCATTTGCTCGACACGTACGCCACCATCCCGCCCATGCCCATCATCCCGTCGACCGAGGAGATGTTGATGATCGAGCCTCCTCCGGCATCGATCAGGGCCTTCCCAGCCGAACGCATGCCGAGGAACACCCCGATCTGGTTGACCTCGATCACGCGTCGGTACCGCTCGAGTGAGGTGTCCAGCAAGGGTCCCGCATCAAGGATTCCAGCGTTGTTGACCAACGTGTCGAGATGTCCGAACCGCTGTACGGCTTCGCCGACCGCCGTCGCCCAGTCGCTCTCGCTGGTGACATCGAGATGCACGTAGATCGCGCGCATCACCGAGTTCCTTGGCCAACATTTCACCTTCGGAATCGAGGATGTCGCCGATGACGACGTGTGCACCCTCCTTGACGAAGAGCCGCGCCTCGGCTTCGCCCTGACCGCGTGAGCCACCCGATATGAGCGCAACCTTGCCAGCGAGACGTCCTGCCATTGTGTACCCCTTTCGATCCCGTCGCACAGGCGTGCAACGAACAGATGATGGTGCGTATTAGCTAGACGGACTCAAGTCATGCCGGAGCGTCGAGAGCACCTCGGGCTCACCATCGGTGATCAACACAGTCTCTACTCCCAGATAGCCACCGGCATCGCCGACGACCCACCCTTGGATTGCGAGCACCATCGAGGGCTTGAGCACCCACTGCTCGTCGAATGCGACGCCAAGCCGACTTCCGGCGACGGGCACTTCATGGCCGATGCCGATGCTGTAGGCGATCGGAAATCCAGGCAAAGCGGTCCCCGACGCCTCATATGCCCTGCGGAGATCAAGTCCGGTCGACCCGGCACGACACTGTTCGAGCACAGCATCGAAGAGCCCGGACCACCGATCCAGCAGTGCCTCTTCGCCATCGGTTGAAGGACGCCCGCACACGCGGGTTCGACCAACCGCACCCTCATATCCGGCGTAGAGGGCGCCGCTCGCCATCGCAACGAGCGCGCCCGCCGCTATGGGCGTGTGGGTTGGGAAGTGTCGAAGTGTGGCTGTTGCACCGTCAGATCCATGTCGCACGACACAGAAGGGCCCCTCGGTCGCTGGAGCGGTACAGCCGAATCCGCTGACACGCTCGACGAATGCTCCGAGCAGCTCGCGTTCGCGGATTCCGGGCACCAACGCGTCGTCTGCCGCGCAGAGCCCAGCCTCGGTAATCGCGACTGCCGTGCGCAAGCATTGAATCTCATCGGAGGTCTTACACATACGAACCTCGCGCATGACCGACTGTGCATCGACGAACGCTGCCGACGGCATCGCCATCGGCAGCAGCGCTCGGAACATCGGGCTCATTCCGTCGATGCCGACCCTTCGGGCCGAACCGACGCCCGCACGTGTCAACGCATCGACGAACGACATCGGGTTCCAGCTCAGGGCGTAGAGGTGATCAAGCGCGATGTCGTCGGGAATGCCGTCGTCCCACGTGCTCATCAGGAACACCTCCTGCGTCTCCCGAACGAGCACCGTCGCAGGAGCAAAAGGCCGAGTCCCGGCGGTCCAGAGCCGCCGAGCGCCCGAGACATAACGGCCGTTTCCCTCACGACCCAACACCAACACATCCAGGTCATTGGCGGCCATCGCCGCCAAACACCGGGCGCGGCGCTCGTCGCGGAGCCGATCGAAGTCGACGCGCTCTGAGCCTTCGAGCGCCATCACGCCGACATCGACACTTCCGGTCGTCGCCCTCATCGCTCGCCACCAGACGCGGTGTCGTCGCCGAACGGCGTGTACGGAAAGTCGGTCAACATGCGATAGCCATCGTCGGTCACCGCGATGATCTCCTCCGACCGATAGCCGCCATGTCCGTCGTCCCAGATGACGGGCTCGAGCACCATGACCATTCCCGGCGCCAACACGATGCTCGCATCGAAGTCCTCGCCCAGATCGGTTCCGATCAAGGGCATCTCCGCGCTCTCCGTTCCGATGCCATGTGCGAGGTAGAAGTGGTCAAGCCACGGCTTGCGTCCGTTCACGAGCGGCGCCGCCCGAACAAGATCCAGACCTGTGGTGCCCGGACGGACAAGCGCAAGGACTGTGTCGATGACCTCGCGATAGCGCTTGAACTGGTCCTCCTGGCGCGCGTCGGGTCGGGTCTTGCCCACCAGCCAGGTCCGGCCGAAGTCTGACGCGTAGCCGTGGTACACAATTCCCGTGTCGACGAACATGAGCTCGCCTTCACGAAGGATTCGGTCCGACGAACACAACGGAAACGCCAGATCACCGTTGGTCGTGGAAGGTCCAAACGCCTTCGACAACGGCGTCACCTGAAAAATCGGATCGATCACGTTCCCGGTTGCCCCGAGCTCGAAGATCCGCCGCAAGAAGAGGCCCGAAAGATCGCATTGCCGCATGCCCGGCCGGAGCGCCGCATACACGCTCTGCATAGCGCACTCGTTGAGATACTGCGCTCTGCGGATGCACTCGATCTCGTCGGAGGTCTTACAGATCTTCGCCGCGCCCAGGACCGTCGCACACTCCAACACCGAGACCCGAGGCGCCAGACGGCCGAGATGGGCGTGCATGGCGGCGGTCTCATCGTCGATGCCGACACTGAGCGCACCTGAACCCAAGACGTCACCGATCGCGGCCGCAAGATGAGCGACGCCCTCCTCGAAATCGACGAGGAGAGGGGGATGGATGTTGCCCGCTGGGATGTCCGAGGGTACGAGTTCCGGAAACGGGGTGAAGACGTGTGGCAGGCCGTCTCTTCCGACAATCACCCCGAGCGGTTCCTGGTACGCAAGGCCGGCATCACACAGTGGCCGTTCGGCTCCGGTGACGTACGCAACATTGCTCGGGCCGAAGAGCACCAGGCCATCAAGTGCAGACGCGTCGAGGGCCGCCGAGAGCTTGGCTCGCCGCTCCCGCTGCATTCGTTCAAGGTCAAGCACGAAACCACTGCCCGCGGGAGCATCTGCCCCCGTAGGGACCCTGTCGAAATCGACCAACGTTGTGGACACGCTTCCCCCCGGTCGGCGTCCGCCGATGTTCTACGGTGCGAGATCCAGCGTGACGACGCGCCGCTTGAATTTCCAACCATCCGGCGTGCGGACGAGTTGGTCCTGGTAGCGACCCGTATTCGTGAATGCGAACGCGGAACGATCCTTCTTCCGACTCGACACGATCAGATAGCAGTCCTGCGTCGCGGTGTCGCCGTCGATATCGATAATCGCATCGGTCGTGAAGTGCACCACGCCGAAGCCCGTACCCTCACACATCTTGCGCAGCCCGTCGCGGCCCGAGACGGTCACGTTGCCGACGACCTCGAGTACGCCGTCGTCGGTAAAGACGTCTGCATACGCATCGGGATCGACGTTGTCGAAACAACGGCTGTACTGCGCGCTCAATCGGCGAATCGCCAATTCATCGGCAATACGGCCGAGATCATCAGGACCAGTCATCGTCGGTCAACTCCTTCATCGTCGGGCCACCACTCACGTCGGGACCGGAACTCCTGCCATCAATCCGCCGTCGACGACGAACTCTGTGCCGGTGCAGTACGAGCTTTCATCTGATGCGAGAAACAACGACACGTGCGCGACCTCGTCGGCGGTTCCGATCCTTCCCACAGGGAAGCGCTTCGCCACCTGAGCCAGGCCGGCGTCGATGTCGGCCGCACCCGTGTGCAACATCGGCGTCTCGATAAGGCCCGGGTGCACCGAGTTGACGCGAATTCCGCGCGGACCCAGCTCGAGGGCGGCCGTCTTGGTCATGCCACGCACCGCGAACTTGCTCGCCACGTAGCTGGTCATCCCGGCCATGCCGGCCAGGCCGTCGATCGATGAGATGTTCACGATGGAACCGCCACCCGCCGCGGTCATCGCCGCGATCACACTACGCATCCCGAGGAAGACACCGATCTGGTTGACGTCGATGACGCGTCGGTAGTCGGCGAGCGTGGTGTCGGCAAGCATTGCCATTGCCACGATGCCCGCATTGTTCACAAGGACATCGAGGTTGGCGAATTTCGCGACGGCTGCCGCGACCGCCGCCTCCCAATCGGACTCGCTCGTGACGTCGAGGTGTACGTAGCACGCCGCAGCACCGAGGTCCTTCGCAACTGCTTCACCCTCCGCATCCAGGACATCGGCAACAACGACCGATGCGCCCTCGCGCACGAAAAGCCGCGCCTCGGCCTCACCCTGACCACGGGCAGCGCCGGTTACCAACGCGACCTTGCCTTGCAGTCGTCCGCCCACGGGTCCCCCTTTGATCGGTACGCACACTACATGTGAGTACCTTGCCGTCAGTTCGTTGTAATGCTCTCCTGTGCGAGCATTTCCCGAAGCTTGAACTTCAAGATCTTGCCGCTCGCATTCATAGGAAACTCCTCGACGATCTCGACGCGCCGAGGAACTTTGAAATTCGCCAGGCGCTGTCCGGGTCCATGCCAGCAGTTCCGCCGGATCGACACTCTGGCCCTGGACGCACTTCACGAAGGCGACACCGACCTCCCCCATCCGCGCGTCCGGAACACCGACGACGGCAACCTGGGAAATGCCTGGATACTGCAGGAGTGCCTGTTCGACCTCTGCCGGGTACACGTTGAACCCTCCGACGATGAACATGTCCTTCTTGCGATCTGTCACCCGGATGTAGCCGCCCTGGCTCCTGACGACAATGTCGCCGGTCTTGAGCCAACCTGCCGGATCGATCGTCTCGGCGGTCGCCGCGTCGTCTTCGAAATAGCCGACCATGACGTTGTAGCCCCGTGCGAGCAGTTCACCTTCGGTTCCATCGGGTACGTCGGCGCCACGACTCGTCGACGACACGCAACTCCACACCCGGTATTGCTCGACCACAGCTCCTCGCGACCAGATCCAAAGGATCGCCCGTTCGACAGGTCGTCAGGACACCGCATGCCTCGGTCAACCCATAACCAGTCACAACCGAGTCGAATCCGAGATCGGTACTCAACCTTTCGATGAGCTCAGGTGGAACATTGGCCGCCCCCGTCACCGTCACACGCAACGACGAGTAGTCGAAGCGAGAGCGCTCCGGAAAGTCGAGGATCGACTGGAACAGCGCAGGGGGGCCTGGCAGGAAGCTGACGCGCTCGCGCTCGATCAACTCGAGCACGACCTGTGGATCGAAGGCGGCGCACGGAACGATCGTCGCGCCGCGCAACAACGCTGCCAACCAACCTGCCTTGTATCCGAAGCTATGGAAGAACGGATTGACAATGAGATAGCGGTCGCCCTCGTCGAGACCGACCTCGCCCGACCAATCGGTGAAGGCGCGCGTGGCCTGTCCATGCGTCAGCATCGCGGCCTTCGGCTTGCCGGTCGTGCCGGACGTGAACATGAGATCCGAGACATCCTCGGGTGTGAGTGCATCGAATGCCGCGTCCGCCGCGGCGCGTGAGGTCGCAGTGCCGCGGGCAGTGAAGTCGGCCCACGACGTTGTCCCCTCGACGGCCTCTCCGCGCAACACAACGATGTCCTCCAGGACGCTGGTTGCACCTTGGTCGGCTGCAAGCGAGGAACCGCGGATTTCGCCGACATAGTCGAGGCCGAGGAATCCTGTGACCGTGAGGAGAATCTTCGCGCCGCTGTGTTGGATGACGTAGGCGGCCTCTTCACCCTTGAAACGCGTGTTGAGCGGCACGATGATCGCACCGGCACGATGCGCGCCGACCGCGGCGATGATCCACTCCGCGATGTTCGGTGCCCAGATGGCGACCCGATCCCCCGGGCCAACCCCCGATGCGACAAATGCCGAGGATGCTCGACATGCCTCCTGCCACAGCTCCTCGTACGACAGCGTCAACGCGCCGTCGACGATTGCGCGGCCCCCACCCCATCGGCTGGCGGCGTCTCGGCAGGCGCTGGGCACCGTTGACCAGACGATTTGATCGCTCGCAATGTCACTCATGGCTTTCCCCCGGGGCAGGACTCTACAAGGAAACGCCCGTGCAGCGCCCGTGGCTAGGATCGGCCACGTGGACATCGAGCTTCTTTCCGAGGACGATCCCATCCGCCTCGACATTCGCCAGTGGTTGGAGAAAAATCCCAATCCCACAGGACGAGAGATGGTCGACGCCGGCTACGTGGTGCCGCATTGGCCCAGGCCGTGGGGCTTGGATGCCGAGCCCGCATTGCAGTTGGTGATTGACGCCGAGTTCAAGCGTGCGGGGATTTCCCGACCGATGAATCCCATCGGGATCGGTCACTGCGGACCGATCATCTTGTTGCACGGCACTGATGAACAGCGCAGGACGTACCTTCCAGGAATGCTCGCGGCCGAGGAAATGTGGTGCCAACTCTTCTCCGAACCCGGTGCCGGCTCCGATCTGGCGAACCTCTCGACGCGTGCCGAACGCGATGGTGACGTATTCGTGGTCAATGGACAGAAGATATGGACATCGCTTGCAACAGTGGCGAAGTACGGGATCCTGATCGCACGAACCAACGTCAACGTCCCCAAGCACACCGGCATCTCATACTTCATCGTCCCGATGGATCTCCCGGGCATCGAGGTACGTCCGATCAAGAACATGATCGGTGGCGACCTCGGAGGCGGCTCGTTCTGCGAAGTCTTTTTCACCGACGTACATGTCCCGGTCGAGAACCTGATTGGTGAACTCAACGGTGGTTGGGCCATGGCCAAGGAGACCCTGGCCAACGAGCGCATCTCCCTCTCGAAGGGTGGGGTGATCTGGGGAATGGGTCCCACCGCCGCCGATCTGGTCGACCAGGTACGCCGCAGCGACCTCATCCTGAGCGCGTCGGCGCGGCAACGTCTCATGTCGATCTATATCGAGGGCGAAATCCTGCGCTTTCATCATTTACGCCAAGTCTCTGCGGCGGTCAACAAGCGCCCTGGACCGGATGCATCGCTTCGCAAAGCGTTGTGCGATCCCCACGGTCAACGTGTCTTCAACCTAGCGAAGGACCTCATGGGTCCCAGCGGCATGCTCGCCGATGCCGGAACGTTCGAGGCTGAATGGAATCAGTGGGTATTCGGGTTCCTGTTCAGCCCCGCGCTGACCGTCGGAGGCGGCACGTCACAGGTCCTGCGAAACGTGATCGGCGAACGCCTGCTCGGCCTTCCGCACGATCCGGACACAGACCGGGACAGACCATGGGCCGAGACGAGGGGCTGAGCGCCCCCCGCCTGACCCAACAACACCGTCTGGTACCGCTCAGACTGTCGCGCCTGCGAGCTTCTTACCGGGCGTGAACTTCACCGGCATGTGCTTGATGCCACCGATGAAGTTCGAACGCAGATAGTCGCTGTCGGCCGACATCTGCATGTCGGGAATCCGCTTCGCGATCTCTTCGAAGAGCACCCGAATCTCCATTCGCGGAAGCGATGCGCCCAGGCAGAAATGCGGGCCACCCCCACCGAACGCGATGTGCTCGTTCGGGGTCCGGCCGATATCGAAACGGAAGGGATTCTCGAATACTTCTTCATCCCGGTTCGCCGAGACATACCAGATACCAACCTTGTCGCCGTCTTTGAACTCCTTGTCACGCAGCACAGTGTCCTTCGTGACGTTGCGGCGGAAGTACATGACCGGCGACGCCCAACGCAACATCTCCTCCGACGCCAGTTCAATTCGCCCGATCGGATCCTCCGAGAGCAACCGGTACTCATCGGGGTTTTGCATCAGCGCGAGCATGCCGTGCGACATGGTGTTTCGTGTCGTCTCGTTGCCGGCAACGGCAAGCAACAAGAAGAAGAGGTTGAAGTCAAGGTCGGTGAGTCGGTCCCCATCGATCTCGGCCTCGATGAGTGCCGTGACGAGGTCGTCACGTGGAGCAACCCGACGTTCACCGGCGAGCTGCTGCGCGTACATGAACAAGCCCATGCTGCCGGCGAGCACATCCTCGGCAGTCGAGAGGTACTCGGGATCCTCATTGCCGATGAGGCGGTTGGACCACTCGAAGATCTGGTGCGCGGTCGCCCTGCACGACTCCGAGCATCTCCGCGATGATCTGCAACGTCAACTCCGCGGCAACGTCCACGACGAAGTCGCACTCACCACGTTCGATGACGCTGTCGATGATCGCGTTCGTGAGGTCTCGGATGTGGGGCTCGAGCTCGGAGATCATCCGAGGCGTGAAGCCCTTGTTGACGAGCCTCCGATACCGCGTGTGCTCAGGGTCGTCCATCATCAACATCATGTTGAACTCACCGGACTTCATGAGTTCGGACATCTCGGCGTTGCCGGAGTCGTAGCCGTTTTCCATGAACTCCTCTTCAAGACCGACCACGCCACCGCGTGCCTGACTCGACGAGAAGGTCTTGCCGTCACGACCGACGGTGATGACGTCGGCGTGTTTGGTCACGACCCAGAAACCCGGGCCGTCCGGCTCCGGATGCTTCCAGACCGGCTCGTTCTCGCGCAGGAACGTGAACCACTCGTGTGGGATCCCCTGCGTGAAGCGATCCCGGTCCAACAGGTTGATATCGCTGAAGTTCATTGCGGCCCCCCTGGCTCACATCCCTGTGCCGACCGATGGTATCGGTCGGGTCGGTACTGCGTGACGCGGTACTTCGGCGTTCAATTGCCGGACTTCAACGCCCGAGCAAATCGTTGACCTGTGCCTCGACGGCGGTTCCGTCGAAGAACTTCGGATTCATATCGGTGTGCAACCGCACTGGATATTCGAAGGTGAACTTGCGATACCCGGCCTCGGAGAGGAGACCATCTTCGACGAGTTCTCGGCTCTCGGGAAGGACATCGCTCAAACGTTGAACGTCCCAATGCCCGATGTCGGAGCCTATGACCGGGCGGAACTCGATCCCGAGGGGATTGCCGTGGCGATCAAGCGCCCGAGCCACGCCGAAGTCGTCCGCCTCGCACCCGAAGAAGAACTGCTCGCCGAAGATGCGCGCAAGGTCGGCCGAACTCTTGATGCCCGACTCCTCGAACTCGTCGCGTACCCGAATGTCAGGCCCGGCTCCACGTTGCAGCATCTCAGGCGGCACGGGTGGCATGTCGTAGCGCGTCAAGAGATCTGTCAGCTTCTCGACATCGAGCTTCGACGGATCGTAGACCGAAAGACTTTCCGCGCGACGTTTCTTCCAATGGCCGAGCAGTCCCCCGAGCAGTTCGGGAGCCCATCCGACCCCGCCTTCAAGGAACGCGAAGCGCAGGGTCGGGAATCGATGCGTGACCCCGCCCATGATCAAGGAACGGCAGATGCCCTCCTGCAGGTCAGCGTGTCCCATGATGTGATTGAAGGCGTAGTTGCTCGGCGAGTTCCTCCCCGATGGCAGATACTTGAATCCCATTCCGCCATGTGAGGTGACCGCAACGCCGAGCTCGACGAACGTCCGCCAGAGAGGGTCGTAGTCGTAGTCGCTGTCCATGCCGTAGCGATCGAAGCGACATGCGGCCGGAAACGCCTCGGGGTACGCCGACAACGGCCGGGCAACCGCCGCTGGGATCATCGCGACCTTGAAGCCCAACTCCCGCACACAATACGTGAGCTCTTCGATTGCCTCTTCGACGGTGTGCATCGGTATTGCCGCAGCCGGGGTGAGCTTTGCCGCGTGCGGTCTGCAGACATCGGCGTGCATCGTGTTCAATGCGCGAAGCGCCAATCTCCGGGTCTCGGCGTCGGGGATGGTGCAGAGGGCAAGCCCGAGCGATGGATACAGGATGGTGAAATCGAGGCCGATGTCCTCAAGGCGTTCGGCGAGCAACGCCGGCGCCATGCAGGTGGCCTGGTATTCGTAGTCCGTCGACATCGGCCACCATGGCCCGCGGTCCTCGCGTCGGGACGCATCGCCGTTGCGCGAGAAGAGATCGCCCATCGTGGCAGCGACCTTCTCGACGCCATCCTTGCCACCAAGCTTTGCGATGTACGAAAAAAGGAGCGCACCGGATTCGATGAGGTGGCCGTCCGCGTCCACGATCGGGTGATCCAACGACGCGCGCACGCGGCGAACCGCTTCGAACCCCGAGGCGTCGAACTCGGCGGCAACGTTCGTGGTCACAAGCTCAAATCCCCCTGGCTCGCCGTTTTAGGTTTCGATCTCGTGCGGGCTCATCCGCCGGGAACGGTAACGGTCTCGGTGTCAATCCCCGAACGCAACAACGTTCCGGGTTTCGCGCCGGTGAGCGCGTCGGCGGTCACGATCTCGACTCCGTTGACGAACACGTGCTCGATGCCTGTCGCATCGGCATAGAGACGGCTCGCGCCACCGGGGAGGTCGAAACGCGTATGCGTCGCGTTGGTTGCCACACGTGACAGGTCGAACACCGTGATGTCTGCCGCCCAGCCCTCTGCGATCCGGCCCCGGTTGCGAAGCCCGTAGAGGCGAGCGGGAACGTCGGTGATCAAGCGGATGGCCTCTTCGACCGAGAGGAGCTGGCGTTCGCGAACTGCAGTTGCGAGCATGGTTGTCGCGTAACCCGCCGTGCACTGCATATCGAGGTGCGCGCCGGCATCAGAACCACCGATGACGGTGCGCTCGTCACGCCATACCTGCGCACGCAACTTCCAACTCTCGTCATCGTCACCGAAGGTCGGCAGCATGAACCCGGTGTTGAGATCATCGGCGAGCGAGATATCGATCAAGCAATCGAAGGGATCCTGGCCACGTTCCGTCGCGATCTCACCGACCATACGGCCGGCCAGACCCTCATTCTCGGGCGCGAAGGTCTCGGCAATTCGCATCTGCGCCCAATTGGCCAATGCGCGGAAGGAACCCGCCTCCTTGGAGGACGCGCCTTCCTTCATGCGTCGGCGCACCTCCGGGTCGCGCAACGCTTCCATACGTTCGGTAACCGGGATTTTGAAAACCTCTGGCCACCCAGGTAGAGCGTCGAGCACGAAACCCGACCGTAGATTCACCCGAAGATGCATGACCTGGGGCAGCGTGAGAGCGACGATCTTCGCACCACGCTCGGCTGCGACGTCCGATGCCCTGAGTTGCACCTCGTGTCCCGTCGGGTTCATCGAACTCACGCCGAGAAGATTCCAGTTGAGTGGCCGGTTGGCCGCCAACGACATCCGGCACATGAGATCGATGATTTCCTCGGGAAACGGTCCGATCGCGGGGAGGAACTCAAGTGTCGTTCCCTCGTGGTCGCGTACGGCGCCGGCCAATGCCACGATCTCGTCGTGCGCGGCGTGGCGAGAGGGAACGGGCTTGCCCTCCGCGTCGTTATGCGTACGCGCCAGCGAGGAAGAGAACCCGAGCGCACCGGCACTCATGGAATCATGAGCAAGTTGCACCATCTGGGCGATCTGCTCCGACGTCGCCTCCTCGGCGGTGGCGTCCTCCCCCATGACCACACGACGAATCGCGGAGTGACCAACCAGAAACCCAGCGTTGATCGCCAGAGTGCCGTCGAGAAGGTCGAGATACTCGGCGAAAGAACCCCAGTTCCAGCCGACGCCCTCGGCGAGCGCCTCGAGCGGCATGCCTTCGACACGTGCCATCATCCGCATGAGGTAATCGGATTGCTCGGTGTTGACGGGCGCGATCGTGAATCCGCAGTTCCCGCCGAACACTGTCGTCACACCGTGGAGTGGCGATGGCGTCAGATATGGATCCCAAAATGCCTGCGCGTCGTAGTGCGTGTGCACGTCCACGAAGCCAGGGGCCACAACCATGCCTGTGGCATCCACAACTCGAGCGGCGTCGGGGACGTCCTCGGTGATGGCGGCGATCTTGGCGTCCTTGATCCCGACATTGACCACACGACCGGGCGCGCCCGTACCATCGACGAGTGTGCCGCCAACAATCAACACGTCAAGCATGCGAATCCCCCTCCGCCGACGGTCGCTCCCGCGGAGCTTATCGCGACCATACCGCTAATTCTTGCTATCACAAGCACTCGCGGCCGCGAAACCATCGGCGATGCCGGGACTCGGCACCACGCCGGGAAGGCAACCGTGTCGGAAGCGTGCGCCGAATCGGGCCACCATGGCGACTGAAGCGCCCCGAGAACTTACACTCACGGAACAGACACGTTCGGGTTCCGGACCCGGGTCACAGCCAGAGGGGGCTTGCGCACATGGCGGATCTCTTGATTCGTGGCGGAACGGTGATCGATGGCACCGGCGGCCCGAGGCAACGCGCCGATGTCCTCATACGAGATGGCCGAATCGCCGAGGTCGGTCTCGACCTCGAAACCCAGAGCGACGTTGATGTCATCGACGCCACAGGCCTGGTCGTCGCGCCAGGGTTCATCGATATTCACACCCACTACGACGCGCAGGTGTTTTGGGATCCATGGCTGACGCCGTCGTCCTCGCACGGCGTGACAACCGTTGTCGCCGGCAACTGCGGATTCAGCATCGCGCCCTGTCGGCCCGCTGACCATGAGCTGATGAACCACACCCTCGAACACGTCGAGGACATGCCGCTCACCAGCCTTCGCCTCGGTATCCCATGGGATTTCGAAACCTTTCCCGAGTACCTCGACGCCGTCGAGCGTCGAGGCACCTTGCTCAATTTCGGTGGCTACGTTGGCCACACAGCCGTGCGCATGTACGTCATGGGTGGCGAAGACGCGTACACACGAGATGCCACCGATGCGGAAATCGAGACCATGCGTGAGGTCGTTGCAGACTCTGTGCGCGGCGGCGCGCTTGGCTTTGCGACGAGTAGCGCGCTCACCCACCAAGGCGACAATGGCAGGCCTGTGCCGTCGCGCTTGGCCGATCTTCGCGAGGTCAGCGCGCTCGCCCGTGTGCTCGGTGAGGTCGGCGCCGGTGTCGGCGCATTCCTTCCCGGCGAGAAGATCTCCCACGAGGAGATGTACGCGCTCCAGCCTGAAGTCCGACGTCCGTTCACCTGGACGGCGCTCGTCACGCTGCCGGGACGATTTCACGAGCGACTCGTGACCCAGCACGACGAAGGCACCGCCGCCGGCGCAGAGGTCTATCCGCAGGTCTCGGTGCGCCCACTCGTCTTTCAGATGACGATGGCTGAACCGTTCAGCTTCCAGGTCGTTCCGATTTTCGCCGAGCTGTTGTCGGAGCCACCTGACGTCAGGATCACGCGCTATCGCGATCCTGCGTGGCGCGCGGAGGCACTTGGCCGCGTTGGAAGGCAATCGTCGGATGCGCCCGCAGTGGCAATCGCATCCGGGTCGGCGAAAGCAATACGCACCCGGACCTGAATGGAACCACCGTTGCAGCACTCGCCGAACAACGCGGCGTCTCACCATTGGACGCAATGATCGATATCGCTCTCGCAGACGACCTCGCCACGCGATTCCATGTGACGCTTGCCAACGACGACGCCGACGCCATCGCCGACCTGCTCGTCCACGACGGCATGATCCTGGGCCTCTCCGATGCGGGAGCGCACGTCAGTCAGCTCTGTGACGCGTGCTATTCAACCGACCTGCTCGGCAACTGGGTCCGCGAACGCGCTGTGCTCACGCTCGAACAAGCCGTCCACAAGCTCACCGGCGAACCGGCGCGCATCTTCGAGCTCCCCGGTCGCGGCGTGATCGCTCCGGGCGCAGCAGCAGACATCGCCGTGTTCGATCCCGAAACCGTCGCTCCCGGACCACTGCGCCGCGTGCAGGATTTCCCCGGTAACGCGGAGCGCCTCGTTGCGGACCAACCCGAAGGGATGGTCCACGTTCTCGTGAATGGCATTCCCATTCGCCGCGACCAAGTGCCTGTCCGTGATGCGCTCGAACGTCGACCGGGCCACGTCCTACGTAGTGGCGCGACCACAACTGGAAGGTGAACACATGACTACGACCACCGCCACGACATCGCGAACGACCGCTCCGGTCATCCCACCGATCATCTCGGTCGACGATCACGTCGTCGAACCAAAAGATCTTTGGACGTCCAGGCTCCCGGCCAAGTACGCCGACGTCGGACCCCGCGTCAAGCGCGGACCGGCAACGTCGATGATTTTCAAGGGTGGCAAGGTCACGTTCCAGCCCGATGACAGCGGCAAGGAGTGCGACTACTGGCGCTACGAGGAGCTGCGCTCACCCACCATGCGGTTGAGCGCCGCGGCCGGTTACCCCCGCGATCAGGTCGACCTCTCGATGATCACCTACGAAGAAATGCGACCCGGCTGCCACGATCCAATAGAGCGCCTTGCCGATATGGATACCAACGGCGTGGAGGCATCGCTGTGCTTCCCGATGTTCCCGCGCTTTTGCGGTCAGACATTCATGGAGGCGAAAGACAAAGAACTCGCGCTGCTCTGCGTGCAGGCGTACAACGACTGGATGGTCGACGAATGGTGCGGCGGTTCCGGTGGTCGCCTCCTCCCGCTGGGAATCGTGCCGCTGTGGGATCCAATGCTCGCCGCGGCCGAGATCCGTCGCAATGCCGACCGCGGGTTTCGCGCCGTTACCTTTTCGGAACTTCCATCGAACCTTGGGCTTCCCTCTATCCATGATGCCGACGGACACTGGGAACCCTTCATCGATGCGTGCGCCGAGACCAATACGGTGATCTGCATGCACATCGGCTCGGGCTCGCGGATGCCGTCGACGTCACCTGACGCACCTGCCGCGGTTGGTTCGACACTGACGTTCAACAACGCGATGGGCTCACTTGTCGACTGGCTCTTTTCGGGGCACCTCGTGAAGCACCCCGAACTGACGCTTGCCTACAGCGAAGGCCAAATCGGCTGGATTCCCTACATCCTCGAACGAGCGGACACCGTATGGGACCACAACAGGGCCTGGGGCGGCGTCGGAGACAAGGTTCCCGATCCACCCAGCACCTACTTCAAGCGTCAGGTCTACGGCTGCTTCTTCGACGACGCGCACGGACTGCGTTCGCTTGACGAGATCGGCCGTGATCGCGTCACCTTCGAGACCGACTTTCCGCACTCCGACAGCACCTGGCCCCACACCATCAAGGTCGCGGAACGCCTCTTCGCCGAGCTCGATGACGAAACCATCTATGACATCGTGCGCGGCAACGCGATCCGGATGCTCGGCCTTGATCTTGATCGCGACCGCGTCCCGGGAAATGGCTCCGGTTCCTCCCCTAACGGAGCATGAGTCTCTTCGAACCACGGTCCGGACCACCGGAACGAATGTTCTACGACGAGGAAGCACAGACAGCAGACCGCTCGACACGGAGCGCCCAACAGCTCGCCGGGCTGCGTGAGGTTGTGGAGCGGTCATTCGACGGTCCCGTTCCGTTGTTCGCACGCAAACTCGCAGAGGTTGGGATCACGTCGGCATCGGACATCAGCTCCCTCGAGGATCTCGACCGTATTCCGATCACGACCAAGGACGAGCTGCGATCCAGCGAGGCGCAGTACCCGCCCTTCGGCCACCACCGCAGCCCCGGCATGCCGTGGGTCCGCCTCGGCACTTCGACGGGCACTTCCGGCGTGCCGACCATGATGCTCTGGACACGGCGCGACCTTTATGTCGAGTACGAATGCGCGTCCCGCGGGTATTGGCGACAAGGAATGCGCCCAGGGATGACCGTCACGCAAGCGCATCCCGCATACACCTACGGCGGCGGGATGATGGTGCAAGGCGCGTTCGAGCACTTCGGCGCACTCACTGCATGGGTCGAACCACCGTCCACCGACGAAATCGCCGAGAAGGCGATCCATCTCTGGGAACGGATTCATCCGGACGTGATGTTCGTGCCGTTCTCGGCGGGAACATTTGCCGATGCGGCAACGCGACTCGGCGTGGATCCAGCCTCTTTGAAGCTTGCACGCCGTAGACCCAAGTCCCCAGGAGACGCAGCGACAGCGGCTCACCCGCCAAGGCGAAACCTCCGACTTTGGCGCCACTCGCGAGTGCCGGCGTCGAGTGCATGGTGTTCCTGGGAGGAGCATGTGGCAAGGCGCCGGGTGGTCATCTCAATGAGGATCACGCCATCGTGCAGGTGATCGACCCCGACACCGGCATGTCGGTTCCTGATGGCGAATGGGGCAGACTCGTCGTCACGACGATCGGACGCGACTCGTTCATGTTGCGCTACGACCTCGAGGATGCGGCGATGCTCCTTCCCGACGCGCCTTGTGCGTGCGGCGAGACAACACGCCGCGGCGCATGGGGTGGCCGCTATCGAGATCTTCTGAAACTCGCCGATAGGACGATCCGCCTCGTCGATCTCGAAGCCGTGCTTCGTGGCTTTGACGAGTTGTTGAACCCAACCTTGGAATATCAAGTGGTTCGTCCCGCGAACGGTGCACGGCAATTGTTCGTGCGCATCGAGGCAGCGTCGAGCGACGCCCTGCTCGCTCAACGTCGCGACGGCGGTGCACACGACCCTCGGCGTCTTCGCAGAAATCGAACTCGTCGAGCGCGCAAGTCTCGCTCGCGGCGCCTACAAGATCGACCGCATCGTCGAGAAGTAACGCGAGCTGCTTCAGGCTTTGAGCTTTGTGCCGATCACACCGGCAGCCTCGAGGCGCGCCAGCTCGACATCATCGACACCGAGCATGGAACCCAGGATTTCCGCATTGTGCTGGCCGACCATTGGCGACGGCTCTCTGTGGAATCGCTCCGGTCCGCTGGTCGCGAACCGCATCGGCCAGGTCGGATACCGGTGCGTTCCAACGAGCGGGTGTGTCACGGACTCGAAGAATCCACGCGCCTCGAGCTGTGGATGACCGTCGACCTGCGGCGCTTCGATCACAGGCGCAACAGGGACACCGCCGGCGCGAAGAAGAGCGACAACGTCGTCGCGTGTGTGTTGCGCCGTCCAGCCACCGATCCACTCGTCGATCTCATCATGACGATGTCGGCGTCCCTCAACCACTGCCAGTTCATCCGCGTCGATCGCGGGTACGGCTCCGACGGATCTGACCAGTGCCTGCCACTGCGCGTCATCTGCAACAGCAACCGCAACCCATTCCTCGGTTCCCTCACAGGGATACACGCCCTGCGGCGCGCACGCGGCGCCACGATTACCGTCACGATCGATCAACACGCCGTTGAGCGAATACTCGATGACTTGCTCTGCCGAGAAGGCAAGCAGCGCCTCGGCCTGTGCAAGTTCGATCACCACGCCGTGCCCTGCGCGACGTCGATGCTCAAGCGCCGCGAGAACCCCGACGGCCGCATGAATCCCGCACAAGGCGTCGGCACCACCGCCCGGGTTCATCGGCGGCCCATCGCGATAGCCAGTCTGCCAACACGTCCCGGACACCTGCTCGAGGGAAAGTGCGAAACCCGTGAAATCACGCCATGGTCCGTCGCTGCCAAACGCAGGCATACGCATCACGATGAGCTGATCGTTCAGCGCGCGCAGGCGCTCCTCACCAAGGCCGAAGTGATCCATGACCCGAGGCGTGAAGTTCTCGATCAGCACATCGGCCCGTGCGATGAGTTGCTCTGCGAGCGCAACGCCATCGGCAGTGGTGAGATCCAATGTCAGACCGCGCTTGTCGAGGTTCGCGGGAGCAAAGACCGGGCTCAGCTCGTGCCAGAGATCGCCCTGTGATGGATTTGTGGCACTGAAGCGAAATCCGTCGACATGGCGGGTGGATTCGACCTTGATGACGAGGGCACCCATCGACGCGAGATACTCGGCCGCAAGTGGCGCCGCCCAGAACGCGCCAAGGTCCAGGACTACCAGGTCCGCGAGCGGTTTCGCGCACGAGCCGCCGACGGATCGCGAGACACGTGTCGGCCAGGGTCCGACTGGTTCGTCGCCCATAGGTTTCGACCAGGTCGAGCGGAGACCGTCCACGACGAACGGGGTACGCGGGCGAAGAAATCCGTCCTCACCCTGCTCGACGAACGCGTCACGCACGGCGAACTGTTCAAGCTCAGGGAGTGTCTTGCCATTTGTGATCGGAACAACAGGGATTCGGAAGGCCTGACCAAGCTCGACAATCTCCGCAGCGCTATGCGCGCGCATCCATGGTTCCAATACCCGGTTGACCTCATCGGCACGTACAAGGCGCCGCGCCATCATTCCGAGATCCTTGTCCTGTCCCAATTCCGGTGCGCCGATCATCGCAGTGAGATCGATCCAATGCTGACCCGTCAGCACGTTGACACCGACATAACCATCCGCACACGCCTCGATACTCGGAACCGGCCGGTACCTGCTGGGGTAGCGAACCGGACCCTTGAAGCTCTCGAGAACGGTCGGATACGACATCAACAAGGTCACCGCTTCGAACATCGACACGTCGACATGATCGGGCGCACCGCCGGTCATGCTCGCGAAGTATGCGCTCAGTGCACCCAGCGCCGCGAAGGTGCCTGCGTAGAACGCCACGACATGACCTGGGACCCAGAGTGGTGGGCGCCCATGAGTCCCGTGCGTGGCGAGGTAACCGCCCTCGGATTGCAACGTGAACTCTGTCGACGGAACCTGAGCGTACGGACCTGTCAATCCCCACGGCGAGATCGTGACAAGGGACGGTCCCACTCCAGAGCTCAAGTCGCACAAGGTCGAATGCCCTATCGACGCGTCGCCTTCTGCCGGGTCGACCCATTCGATGACGATGTCGGCATCAGCGCACAGCGCCGCCGTTGCTGCAGGGTCGAACGTGCCGACGCGGCACGTCCCCGACCGGAGCCATTCGTGGACACCACCCTCGCGAGCACCAGCCTCGGGCGCACCGCAGTACCGGCGTGCGGGATCGCCTCCGGCTGGTTCGACAACACACACGTCCGCGCCGAGGTCTGCGAGCAACCGCGCGCAGTACGGCCCGGCGAATCCAGTGCTGAGATCGACCACGCGTACGCCGCGCAGCAACGTGTGTCGTTCGGCGCTCGACGTTGTCACGGGAGGTCCGTGCGACGACGGAACACCGGAACGAACTCCTCGCCGGCAGCTTCGAAGAGCACCTCGACAGGCATTCCGACTTCGAGTTCACCGAGCGCACAGCCAACCGTCGCGCTGACGATGCGCACACCGGGCGCCTCGACCGGCTCGACCAGGACAACGTCATACGGCAGACGATCCGCGAACGCCGGTATTGCCGACTGGTTGACGAAAACGTAGCTGTAAATCGTGCCCTTCCCCGACACCGCCTTCCAGGACCACTTCATCGAATGGCATGAAGCGCAGGCGGGTTTTGCCGGGAGCGAGAAGGAACCGCAGTTGTCGCACTGCGCGAGCCGTAGCTCCCCCGCCCGCGTCCCTTCGAAGAAACCCGCCGTTTCATCACCGACGACCGGTGCTGGGCGCACACCGAACAGGCGGCTCGCGACGGTGTCCGGTCCGGCGGTAGCGTCCGAACTCATCGGGAGAGCACCAGCGCGCTCGTCGGCAATCCTCCGCCGGCACTCGATGCAAGCACCAGTTCCGCTCCTTCGACTTGGGACCTCGACGTTCCGCGTATTTGGCGCACCGCCTCGGCCATGATGTTGAACCCGTGGAGATACGCCTCGGACAGGTGTCCACCGCTCGTGTTGATCGGCAAGCGACCACCATCCCACCGGAGGACGCCATCGGCTGCAGCGGGTCCTGCCTCGCCCGGTTGGAAGAACCCCAGATCTTCGAGCTGCATCAGAACCTGGCCGGTGAAGTGATCGTAGATCTGGACGGTATCGATGTCGTCCGGAGCGAGGCCCGACTGCGCCCACAACCGCTCCCCCACGAGGCGGGCAGGACGATCGTCGACGCCGAGCATCCACTCGACGGGCATCGGTCCAGCAGCTTGCGCACCCGCGAGCACCACTGCAGGCGTTTGACGTGTGTCGCGCGCACGGGCTGCGGAGGTGACGACCAAGGCGATCGATCCATCGGTCTCGAGGCAACAATCGAAGAGGTGATACGGATCGGCGATCAACCGTGACGCCTGGTGGTCCTCGATGGTCATCGGTCGTCCGTAGAACCGTGCTCGTGGGTTTCGTTGTGCATGCTCACGAATCGTCACGGCCAACGCCCCGAACTGACGCGAGGTCGTGCCCGTTTCGCTCATGTAGCGACGCGCCAACATGGCGAAGAGGACCGGCGGGGCGCCGTATCCATTGTGTCCCATGAAGGCGTACGCGCCTTTCGGCGGCTTGCGCGCAACCCCGAGCCGACCCTGTCCGAAACGCCACTCCCCTGATCGCGCCCGCACCGAGCGGTACACCAAAATTGTCTCGGCCATGCCTGCGGCTATCGCTGCACAGGCATGCGCCACACAGGCCGAACCCGCACCGCCTCCGCCGGCGATTTCACCAAAGTACGACAGGTCGGCAAGGCCCAGTGATTGCGCGAGCGAGAGATGTGGCGCCTCGTCCATTGCGAAGCAGACCATACCGTCGACGTCTTCAGGGACCATCCCTGCATCGGCGAGTGCCGCCAAGGATGCCTCGGTCGCCATGGTCAGCTCACTACGCCCTGCATTGGAGGAGAACTCGGTTTCGCCGAGCCCAACGATTGCAGCCCGACCTCCGAAACCACCCACACCGAGCCCGCTGTCGATCACTGCTCTCGTCACGCTCGCGCTCCTGGTTTGATACCCAACCGATCGAGGAACCGAAGGGTGGCATCTGTGGTCGAACGTGGATTGTCGCCGGCAACAATGTGGCCCGCCTGGTCGACGACAACGATTTCCGCACCCGGTAGCAGCTGCGACATCTCACTCGCTCCCGAGCCCGAGAGCACATCACTTTCGGCGCCGCGCAGGACCATCACGGGGCAGGTAATGCCCGCAGCGGCGCGTTCCATGCTTGCGCGGATGCGAGCAATCGCTGCGTCGCCTGCGGCGCGGTCCTCGGGTGCGTCGCGATCGGGGGTCGCAACGAGCCCGCGTAGGTCGTATTTCCATCGCCAGCGACCGTCGGCTCCTTCGCGCAGGTTCCGCCGCAGATTCTGGATCCGCTCCGGCGTAGGGGGACGGCGCGAGTTGTATTCGGCGATGACCCCCGCAGCCTCTTCGAGCGAGACGAACGATTCGTAGCCGCGCAGGAAGGACACGATGCGCGACACCCCTTTTCGTTCGAGCTGCGCACCGATGTCGACGAGCACGAGACCAACCGCACGCTCTGGCGCCAGTCCAGCTGCAGATGCTGCGACGAGCCCGCCGAGTGACTGGCCCACCAATACGGCGTGGTCTATTCCGAAGGCGTCGAGCAATCCGATCACGTCACGCGTGTGGTCATCGGGCTCATAGGCGACGTCGGTTGACCAATCGCTCTCACCATGACCACGAAGGTCCGGTGCCAGCACGTGAAAACCCGCCTCCCCGAGGTTCGCCGCGAGGTCGGTGAACGCATACGCGGTCTGTCCCCCACCATGGAGCGTCACGATCGTCGCTGCCGATGATGGACCCCATTCGAGATAGTGCAACGTGAGCGCGTCGGGATCCGGTGATCCCGGCCGGACGAAACCACGTCGTGCGCCGCGGGGAAGGTCATCGTACGCTGATCGCACCGGAGCGCTCATAGCTCCGTCTCCGTGAACAACGCGCTTGCAGTTCCTCGCAGCACGCTCTTCAGTACCTTGCCCGCGGGATTGCGCGGCAGGGGTTCCTCACTGATCTCCCACATCGACGGGACTTTGAACGGGGCGAGTGTCATGGCAGTCCACTGTGCCAATTCCTCGGCTGTGGCCTGCACGCCCGGTTTGGTCATCACGAAAGCCTTGACCACCTCTCCAAGATCTTCATCGGGGGCACCGACGACGGCCACCTCGAGCAACTGCGCGGTGCTCGGCGAGTCTGTGCTCCACCTCGAGGGCATAGACATTCTCGCCGCCACGGATGATGACGTCAGCCTGCCGGTCCACCAGGAAGGTCCGGCCTTCTTCATCGAGATAGCCGATGTCACCGGACCGGAACCATCCATCGGCGTCGATCGCCTCCGCCGTGGCGTCTGGTCGACGCCAGTAGCCGGGCATCACCGTCACGCCTCGAAAACAGATCTCACCTTGTTCTCCGGCGCCGAGGATCGTGCCGTGCTCATCACGAGCCCGGACCTCGACGACGGGCAGTGCGCGTCCTACCGAGGTCGGAAAGCTCGCCACCTCCGCTCCGAAGTTCGACGTCGCGAAACCACAGGTCTCCGTGAGACCGTACCCGTTGCCGATCTTGACCTTCGCCGACGGAAAGGCTTCGGCGATTCTCCGCAGGTGTGCCGGCGACGACGGCGCCCCTCCGGTACCGACGCTCGTGACCGAGCTCAGGTCACGCTTGTCAAAATTGGGATCATCGAGCATCCGCCGCAACAGCGTCGGCACTGCGGCAATGGACGTCACGCGCTCGCGTTCGACGGCGTCGAGAAAGACTCCAGCGTCGAAACGGCCGTCGATGAACACGAGTTTCATGCCGGTTGCGATTCCAGGTACGACGATTGCGTGGAGACCCGAGACGTGGAAGAGCGGGTACACCACGACGGTTGCAAGCTGATATTTGGGGACAGCCGGCGCGGTGGTAGTGGCGTCGGTACCGCCGGCGTGCGCTGCGGCATTGGCCGCGGCTTCGGCCATCATGATGCGCGCGCCGTGAAAAAAGATGCTCTGGACGGTGTTGGTCATCATTCGATGCGTCGCGATCGCGCCCTTGGGCCGACCTGTCGTACCGCTCGTGTAGAGGATGACGGCCGGGTCGTCGAGGTCGATGGGCACATCGGGAAGTTCGCTGCACGGCGTTGCCAGGAGGCCCGGCATGTCGGCGTCCATATCCACGACGTGGCGGATGCACGCTGGTAGTGCCATGCCTTCGATTCGCCCGAGGCGCGGGCCGTCGCCGACCAGGACGACCGGTTCGGCATCACCGAGCGCGAAGAGGATCTCGTCCGCGGTCCACCACCCGTTCATGCCGACAGCGATCGCGCCGAGTGACACCGTCGCCCAGAAGGTGATCACCCATTCAGGTCGGTTTGCAGCGAGAATGGCAACGCGATCGCCGTGTCCGACGCCGAGACCCTGCAGAGGCCGCGGCCAGTGTCGCTACGGCGTCATGGTGTTCGACGAACGTCCATCTGCGATCGCCGTGGACTGGATCGAGGTGGACGAGGTAGTCCCCCGCCGTTCGTGCACGACTCGTCGCTACCAGATCCCGAAGCGATGCGGCTCGATTTCTCCATTCCAAGGCCTGCCGGCCAGGCATGTGCGCGTCCACCAACTCGAACGGGGCGCCCGGCGCCATGAGCTGTGCCTCGATCGTCCGAATCCGCTCGAGCTCGTCGTCCACGCTCATCCTGTCCGCCCCAGGTCGCATCCTGCTCGATTACAACCGCCGGAACGTAGCAAAGGAGGTTGCCTCCGACACGACGCAATGCGACACTCGTCGCATGATCACCGCAGCGGAAACCGAGCGCTATCTCGCCCCCACGGAATTTCTGGACTGGGAATCACCGGCCGTTGTCCATTTCACCACCCGCGCGGTCGGCACTGCAACCGACCCTCGCGAGAAGGCCGTCAACCTCTTCGTCGCCGTGAGGGACGGCTTCCGCTACGACCCGTACTCGGTGTCCTCGACCCGCGAGGATTTCAAGGCCAGCGCGATCGTAGCGACGACGGGTACGTGGTGCGTCCCGAAGGCGCTCCTATTGACTGCAGCGAGTCGGGGCGCCGGCATTCCGGCTCGGATCGGCTTTGCGGATGTGCAGAATCACCTGCAAAGTGAGCGCCTCCGCGAACGGATGGGGACCGACCTGTTCGTCTACCACGGCTACACCGAGCTGTTGCTCGAAGAGCGTTGGGTCAAGGCGACACCTGCGTTCAATATCGAGCTCTGCGAACGCCTCGGAGTTGCCGTGCTCGAATTCGACGGCGTCTCCGACGCGCTGCTGCAACCGTTCAGCCAGGACGGGTCACGCCACATGGAGTATCTCCGTGACCGCGGCACCCGCGACGACTTTCCCTACGAGGAGGTCATGGACGGGCTCGCTGCCCACTATGGCTTCACGTCGACCATCACACCACTTGCGGATGACGCGATCGCCGATGAGACGTTCCGTCCCACTCCTACATAGACCGCTAGGCGGCCTTGAAGCTCACCGGAAGGTGCAGGTAGCCGCGGATCGGCCCTGAGTGCAACCGCGAAGAATTGTCGAAGTCGACCTCGTACTCGCCGATGACCGGCAAGCAATTCCTCGTAGGCGATCCGGCCCTCCAGACGGGCCAGTGAAGCACCCAGGCAATAGTGGATGCCGTGCCCGAACGCCACGGAGCGGTCGATCCTTCGATGGATGTCAAGGGTGTCGGGGTTGTCGAACTCGCGCTCGTCGCGGTTGGCCGCTGCGAAGAGCAGCAATGCCTTGACACCCTTGCGCATGGTCTGACCGTGCATCTCGAAGTCGCGCGTCAAGGTACGGGCGAGTCCTTGCACGGGCGAGTCGTAGCGCAGGAACTCTTCGACCGCATTCCCGAGAAGGGAGGGGTCGTTGAGGAGCTCACGCCGGACGTCCGGCTGTTGCGCAAGGGCTGCAGCGGTGTTGCTGATCAGGTTGGCCGTCGTCTCATTACCCGCCAGCAGAAGCACGAAACAGAAGCCGCGCAGCTCCGCCTCCGTGACGCCGTCACCCTCGTTCTCGGCTGCAACGATGACACTGACCAGATCGTCGATGGGGTTCTTGCGGCGTTCCTCGATCACCTTGCCGAAGTACTCGTAGAGCTCCATGGATGTACCCATTGCCCCCGCGATCGATTCCTCCGAACGCGGGTCGATCTGCACAAGGATGTCCGAACAGTGGCGGAACCACTTGCGATCGTCCCGCGAGACGCCGAGGAGATCCGCGATCACGATCGTCGGCAGCATCGCGCCGAAGTCCTGTACGAGGTCGAACGACCCTTGGTCGCGAAACTCTGCGATGAGTTCGCGGGTCGTCTGGCGCATTGCGGCCTCGAGCGCAGCAACGCGTTTGGGTGTGAACCCGCGGTTGACCAGACTGCGCAATTCGTCATGCCGTGGCGGGTCCATCGAAATCAGCATGGGAAGCAACTCGCTGGACTCCGCCATGATGTCCTGACCCAAGACGATTCCACCTGCAGAGGAGAAGGTCCCGGGGTCGTGCACCGACGACCAGACATCGCTGAATCGCGAGATGGCCCAGAAATCCCGCTCCTCGTTGTAATACGCCGGGTGCTCATCCCGAAGCGTCTGATAGACGGGGTAGGGATTCTCCTGGAGTTCATGGGAGTGGGGATCGTAAAGCTCGGTCATGGCGCAAAAGTCTAGTGGCGTCGCATGTCGCGAAGGAATTCCCCCCTGATCTTGCAGGGTTTGGTTGAGGCGGTGGAGGAACCGACGATCGCGGCGCTCCCACGGCTGCCACCGCGGCCTGCCGTCAACGGACGGGTGACTCGGGTTCGAAGAACTCGTCACGGAGCTCGAACGCCTTGGTGATGCCGGTCTTGGCGCGAGTCTTGACGAAGTTGAACTCGTCGGGCTCGAAACGAAGATTGGTGCCGTATGCGTGGAGCAACGAGCTGCACACCTCGGACAGCCCGAGTCCCGGGCTCTGCTCAACGAGGCGATAGGCCTCCTTGGCGATGACGATGCCATCAGCCGGCATCTTGGCCACGGTCGCGGCAAGCTTCTCTGTCTCGGTCACCAGGTCCGCTGCCGGCACCACCTTGGTAAAGACCCCGCGATCGGCAATCTCGGCGATGTCGGCGATACGACCGGTCAGCAAGAGATCCTTCGACAGCACCGGACCGAGTCGGTGGAAGAACAAATGGAGATTGCCCAACACCGGACCGAGGAATCGTGCTGCGGGCATTCCGAACTTTGTTCCCTCGGCAACGACCGCGAGGTCACAACTCATCGCGAACTCGAGCCCACCGCCGAGTGCGAAGCCGTCGACCTGAGCGATCGTGACCTTGTTGTGGAAGAGCAGCTCGTGGTACTGAGAGAACGTCCTACGGTCGACCGCTAGGCGCCGACGCTGGCTCGGGCGGCGCTTCTCACCGGGGGTCTCGTACCACGAGTACACCTCATCGAGGTCCTGACCAGCCGAGAAGCTCCCGCCGGCACCGCGCAAAATGATGACCTTGATGGCATCGTCATTGGCGAGATCATCGAGGGCAACACAGAGCTGGTCGTACATACCCATCGTCATCGCATTGAGTTTTTCGGGCCGGTTCAACGTGAGCCGCGCGATGTGGGTTGTCTGGTCCTTCTCGAAGAGAACGAGATCGTCCGTCATAACCGATACCTACCTCTGTTGTTGTCTACAGATCCGTACTCGGATTGGAGCGGCGTGGATCGGCTTCACCAAGACCAAACGGCGCGTCCGGGAGGCGGACTGGACCGCTCTCGCGCGACGACAACAGCACCGATGCCGTTCCGTACACCGTGGTCTCGTCGTGTTGGTTGACGCAGTTGATCTCAAGATCGACGACCGGACCGAACTCTGGGTCAATTCGTTTGTCGGTCACTTTCCCACGTACCCAGGTGGCATCACCCATGTAGTTGAACTTGCGGATGGAGGCGCTCATCTTCCACAGCCATCCGTCGTCGCCGACATAATTCGTCAGCGCATGCGCGAGCCAGCAGATCCGCATGAATCCGTAGTCGTACGACATAGGCACACCAACGGTCTTTGCAAACTCTTGATCCCAGTGCAGCCGCTGCACGACGTCCCACACGCCATACTCGTTCTTCTTGTAGAACGCCGGGATCCGCTTGCGGTTCTGATACCCGCGCTTGAGCGCGCCAATCGCATATCCACCCCAGCCCCAGCCCATGTGCATCGTGATGAGGTCCACCACCGTGAGTGGACCCTTCACCAAACCTGGGAGCGGATCACCGATATTGACGTCCTCCCAATAGAGCGTGTCTGCACCGCGAACGAACTCGTTCTCGTAGTCGCTGTCGATTCGTGCGAGATCCTCATCGGTATATCGAGCGGGCTCTGCAGCCTTGAGCTTTCCGGCCTTGGCCGCCTTCTCGCGCTCGGTGTGCACAAACCAGTGGTGTTCCCACACGGCGACTTCACCACGAGTGTTGGTGTAGGTGAGTTCATTGTGCGTGAGCACCGACTTGCCGCCCCCAAACTGCGACTGCTTCTCCTCGACATCGGTGAGGATTGCGCGCATCTCCATTCCGTCCCCAGGAAAGATCGGTCGGAAGAATTGCCACTCGCCCCCCGAGTAGAACTGGTGGACGCCACGCAAGCGCGCCCTTCGACGCCTGGCGGACTTCGGGGGGCATCTGCGGCGACTTATCGATCCCCATGGTCTGGAAATACGTCGGCGGAGCGATCTGAGAACGCCAACGAGTCTTCAAACCGTATGCAGGATCAACGAACAGCGGATTGTCGTCGCCATACCCCTCGGCGAAGTGCTTGATGCTGTCCGACGAGGCGGTGGTGTTCCACAAGAAGTGATATGGAACTGCATAGCCGATGCGCATACGCATCTTTGCTACGTCTTCGCTCGTAATACGACCGTGCTCTTCCGTCTCGTCAGATGTGTTCACGATCGGACTCCTCATCCTGGTGGGCGGCGACACGTGCGGCACTGAGTGTCGCGCCATCACCTTCGCCGTCGAGCCAACGCGACATACCAATCCAACGCCGTCGGATCCGCGAGGGTGCCAGTGTAAGTATCGGTCCTTGCGATCACGCGGTTCAGCGTGATGACGCGGGCTACCCTCGGCACTGTCGCTTGCGAACGGACGGGGGGTGCCGGTGCAGCGCGGTGACCTGGAGTGGGCGAGTTGGGGCGCGCTCTTCGCCGATGTCGGCGCGCGGTGGGGCAACCGAAGAGCAGTCATCGATGACGATGGCGGCCTCACCTATGAGGAACTCGACCACGTCGGCGCCGAGATCGGCGCCGGACTTCTGGCCGCAGGTGTAGCGCCAGGCGACCGGGTCGGGATCTGGATGCCGAACTGCGCGACATGGATTGCGATCCTTGCCGGTGTGGCCCGTGCCGGCGCCACGGTCGTGCCCCTGACACCGCGATTACGGGGCTATGAGGTCGCCGAGATCCTGCAACGCTCCGATGCCACGACACTGTTCTTCGTCGACACGTTCCTCGGCGAGGACTTCGCAAAGATGCTCGGTGCGGGCGAAGCCGAGCATCGCCTTCCACGCCTCGTCAACCGCTACCGAGTGTCCCTCGAAGCCGGCGGCGGCTCCGAGATCACCGCACTGCGCAACCTCGGATCGCGGCCGGGCGCGCTCGCGTCGCTCGCGGCCCGCACGGCGTCGATCACGCCGACCGACCCTACGGATCTCCTGTTCACCTCCGGGACGACCGGACACCCCAAGGGAATCCTGAACAACAGTGCCCGGTCACTGCGGGTCTATAGCGACCTCGCCGACGTGCTACGCATCGGCCCGACGGACGTCTACTACCTCGTCCCGCCGTTGTCGCACAGCTTCGGCTTGAAGGCATGTCTGCTCGAAGTGATGATGCGCGGCTGCGCACTCGTGCCGACCACGGCATTCGAGCCACGGCGAGCCTGCGTGACATCGAGCGCTTCGGCATCACCGTATTGCCCGGTCCGCCCACGATCTTCCTCGGCATCCTGAATCACCCCGAGCGCACCGCTTACGACCTCAGCTCGCTGCGGTGCGGTGTCACTGGTGCGGCATCGATTCCGGTGGAGATGGTCACCCGCATGCGCGAAGAGGTCGGCCTCGAAATGTTCCTCACTGCCTACGGACTCACCGAAGCGACGGCGCTTGTCACAGTGTCCGTACCCGAGGACGTCGACGAGCTGATCGCATCGACGTGTGGACGACCCATTGACGGTGTCGAGGTCCGCATCGCCCCCATCGGCGACGGCTCCCCGTCGCCGTCGCCGTCCCCGTGCCGTCGGTTCCGAGGGGGAGGTCCAGGTACGCGGCTACAACGTGGTGCCCGGATACCTCGATCAGCACGATGATGCCGGTTCGTTCACCGACGACGGATGGCTGCGCACCGGAGATGTCGGCGTGCTCGATGAAGCCGGGTACCTGCGAATCACCGACCGCTTGAAGGACATCTACATCGTCGGCGGGTTCAACGTGGCTCCCGCCGAGGTCGAAGATGTGCTGTGCAGCCACCCGACGGTCTCGGAGTCCGCGGTGATCGGCGTGCCCGACGGGCGACTCGGTGAGGTCGGCGCCGCCTTCGTGATCCCACGTCCAGGAGCAAACGTGGTCACCGAAGACTTACGGGAATGGTGTCGCGAGCGCCTCGCGAACTACAAGGTCCCACGCACCTTCGACAATCGTGGCGGACCTCCCGCGAACCGCCTCCGGAAAGGTCCAGAAGTTCCAGCTCAGAACGCCGGATGCCTGAACGCCAACTCGCGAACGTGACGTTCGCCACCCGGTATCCGACGGGCAGCGTTAGGCTCACGCCGTGATTGCCGATCCGCACGAGGTCGCCCGCCGATCTCAGAGCTACCTCGCAGAGCGGTTCGGCGGGCGGCGTCGAAGTGCACAGCGCACGGCGCGTTCCGGGCGGGGCGTCGCGCGCGACGTGGATCGTCGACGCGACCATTCCCGATTCCGAGTACGCCACGGTTCCAGACGGTTCCGAGCAATTCGTCTTCCGCATGGATCCCGAAGCATCGGTCCTCGAGAGCAATCGTCGGATCGAATACGAGATGTATCGCTCGCTCGCCGGATACGAGCTCGATCCCTGTTCCCGAGGTCGTCGCCATCGAGGACGACCCGACCACGCTCGGTACGACGTTCTTCGTGATGCGCTGCGTCGAAGGGACGGCAAGCATTGGACGCTCTCAAGGGCGCCGATCGAGCATCAGAGCGCCTGGCGTTGGCACAACATGCTGTTGAGATTCTCGCCGCATTGCACGCGATCCCGTTCGATGACCTCCCGGTCACCAAGTTGATGGAACCCGCGGACCCGACCGCCACCGCGCTCAGCGAGCTCGATCGCTGGGAGCATGTGGTATTTCGCGACGAACTCGAGCCCCAGCTCGTGACGCGCGCCGCATGTCGTTGGTTGCGCAACCATCCTCCCGCACCGGCGTCTCGCATCGTCACCGTCCACGGCGACTACCGCACCGGCAACTACCTGCACGACGGCACGCGCATCACTGCGGTGCTGGACTGGGAGTTGGCACACCTCGGCGATCCGCTCGAGGATCTCGGATGGTGGTGTTCACGTCCGTGGCAAACAGGACCCCCCGGTGCGATGGAGGTTGGTTCCCTCTGCGACCGTGAGACATTCGTGCGCATGTACGAGGCCGCTACAGGCTCGACGGTTGACCGAGAAGCCTTGCGATGGTGGGAGCTCCTCGCAATCGTGAAGCTCCAGGCAATCTTCCTCACGGCTGGGCACTCCTTCGCGACGAGCGACACCCACGACGTGCTGCTTGCCATGATCCCGATCGCCATGGGCACCAAGATGGAGCAGTACCTGCTCGAGGAGATGGGCCGTTGAAGCCTGCGTCGCCGGCCGTGCTCAACGCCGTCGCCATGGCCATCGGCGGGCGCATTCTGTCGTTGACCGATGAGTTCGCCCAGACCGAGCTCGGAATCAGCACCGGCCTCGCGCTCATGCTCGCTTCGGAATACGACCGCGCCGTGGCATGGCGAGTCGAGGAGTTGACCGAGTTTCGCGAGCTGCTCGAACGGGCCGACACCACGCTCAACGAGCTCCCCGACGACGTACGTGGAGCGATCGAGCTGGTGCTCGACTCCCCGCCACCACGGTCGGGGAACCTCGCGGTGTCCGCGCTCGACGAACAGCTCGACACCACCCGTTCGGCGGTCGATGCGCTGCACTGTCATCTCGACCATTGCAATCCCGAGGCAACCCCGGGCGCGTCGGGATGGCTCGACGACGTGTGGGCCACCCTGCGTTCGAGCGTCGAACGCAGGGTCCGCGCAATGCCGCCCATCGATCTGGGCTGATGACAAAGCCGATGGTCGCGCACACCGCACTGGTGTCACGACGAACATCCGACGAGAAGGGGCACGCACGATGACGTTGTCGCCGATGGACGACTTCCCCATTCACCAGGTCGCCGAACCGATCCGGCGCGTCGCGACGAGCGACCGTAACTTCTACGACCGCTACTACTTCAATGCCCATCCGATCGGCGAAGATCTCTTTCTCATTGCCGGGCTGGGCGTATACCCGAATCTTGGGACGACCGACGCGTTCGCCTGCGTGGTGCACAAAGGACACCATCATGTCGTTCGTGCATCCCGTGAGCTCGGCGAAGATCGGATGGACACGCAAGTCGGCCCGTTTCGCGTGGAGGTGCTCGAGGGACTGAAGCGTCTGCGTATCGTCCTCGAGCCCAATGAATGGGGGCTCTCCTTCGATCTCACATGGGAGGGTTCCGTCCCAGCGCACGAGGAGCCTCGTCACTTCGTTCGGACCAACGAGCGCGTCACGATCGACACATGCCGACTTGCCCAAACCGGACGGTGGACCGGATATCTCGACATCGACGGCACGCATTTCGATGCAACACCCGACATATGGTGGGGCGCCCGGGATCGATCCTGGGGAGTCCGTCCGATCGGGGAGCCTGAACCCCCTGGCATCGGCATCGCACGCATGCCGGGCGGCTTCTTCTGGAACTACGCGCCGTTGCAGTTCGAGGACTTCTCGATCTTCTACATGTGTCAGGAACGCGCCGACGGGTCTCGCGACCTCGAAGAGGCGGTACGTGTCTGGCCGGAGCACACGGGTCGACCCGTCGAGTCGCTAGGCCATCCCGTCCACGAGCTCGAGTTCGCTCCCGGCACGCGACGTGTCGTGCGCGCGACGCTGCATCTCACCGAGCCCGGCGGCACGCCGATGAGCGTTGTGATCACGCCCATCGTCCCCGTGTACCTCGGCGTCGGAACCGGGTACGGTTCTGACATCGATTGGCGACACGGTATGTACCAGGGACCCCTCAAGGTCGAGGGCTTCACGATCACGACGGCGGAGGCCGCCGAGCGGGCAGGGATGATGAACCTCGTCGACGCGGCCGCCCTCTGCGAGCTGAATGGCCCCGATGGCCCGGTCGGTTACGGGCTCTGGGAGTACATCGTCATCGGCGCCAACGAACAGTACGGCTTCAAGGGCTGGGACGACTGACGCCGTTGGAGACCGATGCTCGTGCTACTTGATCTCGCGAACTGCCCGCATCACAAGTTCACGTTGCACTTCTGAAGGGCCCTCCAGGAGTTCGAAGACGCGCGCATCGCGATACAGGCGCTCGACCACAGCGCCCTGTGCAATGCCATAAACCCCGTGCACGGAAACCGCCATGGACGTGACATCCATTGCGGCGTTCGTCGTGAAGAGCTTCGTGGTCGCGAGCTCGGTGATTGCGTCGCTCCCCTGGTCTTTGCAGGTCGCGCCCCAATATGCCATCTGCCGAGACGCCTCGGTCAGCGAGACCATGTCGGCGATCAGGCGATGGATGGCTTGGAACTCGATGATCGCGTGACCCTGCGCCTGACGATCGCGTGCGTAGCGCACCGACTCCTCGAGGCAGCGCTGCATCAATCCGACACACATGGCCGCCATGCCGACCTTGCCGATCGGCATCACCTTCTTGAGGGTCAGGAACTGGCCGCCAGTGCCACCACCCATCAGGGAATCGTCGGACACTTCGACACCGTCGAGATAGAGGTCGGTGAGCTCGGTGCCACGTAGGCCCATGACGGGAATCTGCGCGCCGACTTCGAATCCCTTGCGATCGGTCGGCACGAGGAAGAGGCTCACGTCTCCGTCGGGATCGCGGGCGAAGACAATTCCGATATCGGCACTTCTAGCGTTCGAGATCCAGCGTTTTTGGCCGGTGATCTTCCAGCCCCCCGGTGCGCGCTCTGCGCGTGTGGTCATCATCCGCGTGTCAGAGCCGGTCTGCGGCTCGGTGAAGGCCAGAAATCCGGACCGCTCGCCACTGAGCAACGACGGCACCCACTCATCGACCTGTTCGGGCGTACCGCTTTGCATGATCGCGCCGGCGACAATGGTGTTGGTCTGCAGATACAGGCCCAGAACCGGCATGACGCGAGCAATCTCCTCGAGCATCACCGACCACGCCAGAAAGGTCCCATCGCCTCCACCGACCGACGACGGGAACGGCAGTCCGAAGGCGCCGAGCTCCGCCAGGCGGGCTCGGAGCTCGACGGGAATGAAATCGCCTCCATCGACTGCGGCGGCGTGGGGCTCGAAGTGCTGCTCGGCTGCTGCCGCGGCAGGCCGTGCGGAACTCCTCGAGTTCCGGGGACAGAGTTGAATGCATGGCGGGAGAACGTAGCAGCGTCGCCATGTGAGACGCACCTGTAGCTCGGGTAGCGTGGTGGGCCATCCCCATTCGTACGTCGGGGACGTATTGCAGCGTGCAAACGGGGGAACGGGGGAAGTGGATGCTGGAAGCGCCGCGCGATCTGTGGGAATTGATCCACGCACGGGTCGAATGCACACCTGACCGGGAGTATCTCGTCGACGAAGTCGGAACGCGCCTGACGTTCGCCGAATTCGCCGCGGAGTCCGAGCGCGTCGCCGCGGGCCTTGCCGCGATGGGCGTGCGCGAAGGCACCAATGTGAGTTGGCAACTTCCGACATGGATCGAATCGGTCGTGCTCGTCGCTGCGCTCTCCCGGCTCGGCGCAGTGCAGAACCCACTGTTGCCGATTTATCGTGAGCGGGAGGTCGGTTTCATACTTCGCCAAACCGACGCGAGGCTGTTCATCGTTCCGGGTGTATGGCGCGGCTTCGACTTCGAGGCGATGGCGAACTCGCTTGCATCAGAACAACCCAACCTGGAAGTCCTCGTCGTCGATCAGGACCCTACCGACGGGTGATCCCGCCACACTTCCACCGCTGCCCGCACCACCGGCTACGCCCGACGCCGCGCCGATACGCTGGCTCTTTTACACATCGGGCACGACGGCTGAGCCCAAGGGTGCGCGTCACACGGATGCGACCATCAAGGCGGCTTCGATCGCCAACTCCGAGTCGGTGGGCATGACCGAGGACGATGCCAGCCCGATCGTGTTCCCGTTCACGCACGTCGGTGGCATCATCAACCTGTTCGCGAGTCTCATGACAGGTTGCAAGACCGTGCTTGTCGAAGCTTTCGATCCCGTGACGACTGTCGATCTCATTGTGCGTGAGCACTGCACTCTCGCAGGTGCGGGAACGCCGTTTCACATGGCCTACCTCGCGGAACATCGTCGTCGGCCCGACGAGAAGCTGTTCAAGAACATCCGGGCATTTCCCGGTGGTGGCGCACCAAAGCCACCGCAGTTGCACTACGACATCAAGAACGAACTCGGCGGCGTCGGCATCGTCTCTGGCTATGGCCTCACCGAGGCGCCGATCCTCGCGATGCATCGACCCGAAAGCCCCGACGACAAGCTCGCCACCACCGAAGGCCGCCCGACGCGCGGCGTCGACCTTCGAATTGTGACATTCGACGGCGCGATCGCGGGTCCAGGCGTCGAGGGAGAATTGCGCATCAAGGCTCCTCAGTTGTGCAAGGGATACCTGGACTCCTCACTCGACGCTGCCGCGTTCGACGAGAACGGATACTTTCGCACCGGCGACCTCGGCACCCAAGACGCCGAAGGGTACGTGGCGATCACGGGCAGGTTGAAAGACATCATCATCCGCAAGGGCGAAAACATCTCTGCAAAAGAGGTGGAGGACCTGCTCTACACCCACCCGAACATCGCCGATGTCGCTGTAGTCGGACTCCCCGACCCGGCAACAGGTGAGCGTGCGTGTGCCGTGGCATCACTTCGGGATCCGTCGATCCCATTGACCCTCGACGACATCTCGGCGTTCCTTCAGGACAAGGGGCTCATGATCCAGAAAATCCCCGAACAATTGGAGGTCGTCTCCGAGATCCCCCGCAACCCGAGCGGCAAGATCCTCAAGCATGATCTTCGCGCTCGTTTCGCAGACACGACACGCCCGAGAGGAACGTGACGACATCATGACCGCATCGGACCCCCTTGACCTCCTCATTCGTGGAGCAACCATCGTCGATGGAACTGGCGCGCCTGGCCGGCTAGGCGACGTTGGTATCCGTGACGACCGAATTGTTTCGATTGGCACGATCGACTCCAAGGCGAAGCGGACCATCAATGCCGATGGCCTCGTCGTCGCACCTGGTTTCGTCGATCCCCACACGCACTACGACGCGCAACTCTCCTGGGATCCTCTTGCGACGCCGTCGTCCTTGCACGGCGTGACGTCGGTGATCGGCGGCAACTGCGGATTCACCATCGCCCCTCTCGGCGAGGGTGACGGCGACTACATCCGTCGGCTCATGGCACGCGTCGAGGGCATGCCCTTGCCGGCACTCGAAAATGGGCTCACCTGGGACTGGCGGAGCTTCGGCGACTGGCTCGGCCGACTCGACGGCACCATCGCAGTGAACGCCGGCTTCCTCGTTGGGCATTGCGCCTTGCGCAGAACTGTCATGCGCGAAGCCTCGGTGGGAACATTGGCGACACCCGAACAGATCGCCGAGATGGAAGCGCTCCTCGACGAATCCCTCGCGTCGGGCGGTTTGGGGCTCTCCTCATCGCAGGCCTTCACACACAGCGATGGCGACGGCAACCCGGTTCCATCGCGTGCCGCAGGTCCCGACGAGTTGCTCGCGCTCGCCAAAGTGGTCGGTCGCCACGCTGGAACAACGCTTGAGTTCATCACGGATGGCTGCCTCAAGAAGTTCACCGACCCTGAGATCGAACTCATGGCGCAAATGTCGCGAGACGCCAACCGTCCCCTCAACTGGAACGTACTGTCCATCGACGTGACCTCACGCAGCCGTGTCGAACACCAGCTCAGTGCGTCCCGACGCGCTGCCGCCACCGGGGGACGGATAGTCGCGCTCACGATGCCGACACTCGTCGAAATGAACATGAGCCTCCTGACACCGTGTGCATTGCATTCGTTACCAGGGTGGGGCCCGGTCATGAAGTTGGCGCCGACCGAGCGCATGACCAAGCTGGCCGACCCCGAAGTCCGCAAGGCGCTGCGGGAGGGCTCGCAATCTCCGGATGCCGGAATACTGCGAGGCCTGACACGCTGGGGGACCTACATCCTCGGCGACGTGTTCAGCGTCGAGAACCAGCCACTCCGCGGACGAACCGTCGGCGAAGTCGCGGCCGAACGTGGCATCGACGATTTTGACGCTCTCATCGACATCGCACTTGCTGACGATCTCCGCACCGTGCTCTGGCCAGGTTCGCGGGGCGACGACGACGCCAGTTGGGCCACACGCGCTGAGTTCTGGCGCGATGAGGATGTCATGCTCGGAGGCTCCGATGCCGGCGCACACCTCGATCGAATGATGGGCGCGCCATACACGACGCAGTTCCTCGCCGACTGCATACGCGGACGCAAGCTGATGACACTCGAAGCCGCCGTGCACGCGATGACCGACGTGCCGGCAAGGCTGTTCGGTCTCCGAGACAGGGGCAGAGTCTCCGAGGGATGGTTCGCCGATCTCGTCATCTTCGATCCCGAACGGATCGATGCCCAACCGAGCGTGACCATCAACGACCTTCCCGGTGGAAGTGCCCGCCTCTTCTCCGACGCAGTCGGAATCGAGCAGGTCATCGTCAACGGCCAGGTGATCATCGAGAGCGGCACGCCGACGGGTGCTCGGCCGGGGACCGTCCTTCGCTCCGGACGTGACACGGACACCGTCACAACGAGCGGGCCTCGATGACCGACGCCGAGGAACAGTCCATACCGTCCATTGCATTCGGAGCCTGGCGCGAAGACCCCGACGATCACCGTGCCCTTGCAGCGCGGCGCGCAACGAGCGCCATGCGCGAGCTCATCCAGACGATCGTGACGACACAAGCCGAAGCGACCAAGATGGAATGGCTCGCCGATCAACTCGAATCACTCGTCGGCGTCGTACCGCCAGGCGTCACCAGAACTCGTTACGAAGGCCTCGAACCGGGCGCGGATTCGATGGTCCGCGCAATGGCGACCCACGCCATCGGTGGACCCGCGAACCCGATCGCCGTGCCGCTTGACCTGCGCGTGATCGACAACACGATCTGGGCACAGTGTCAGTTCGGCGCAGCGTTCGAGGGAACACCTGGCCTGGTGCACGGCGGCTTCATTGCCGCAACCTTCGATCAGGTACTCGGGTCGGCGGCCGCGCTCAGTCGCATCGCAAAAGTGACCGGCACCCTCACCGTGAAGTACACCCGCCCGACACCCATCAACGAACCTCTCACCTTCGAAGCCGCCATGGATCGAACGGAAGGTCGAAAGGTGTTCGTGAGCGGGCGTCTCACGGCAAAGGGCAAGGTCACCGCAGAAGCAACGGGCATCTTCATCGAAGTCGACGTGAAACGTTTCATTCCGCAGGAGTACACGCCGCCCACCCCGTGAGCTGCGTGTACTCCGAGTGCTCCGGCCCCAGCTACTTCTTGGCTCTTCTTGACGGCCGGCAGCTTGAAACAGCGCAATGCGACGGACTCCTTGAAGCCATCCTTCTTGACCGTGACAAGCGTCCCGCACAATGAGATGTTGTTCTGCCCGTGGGGGAACGTCACCTTGCCGACCGCACCGTTACCGTCGAATGAGAACCCTTTCGTCGCCTTGTAGAAGTTGTTGTATGTAAGGTCCTTTCCGACCTTTGCGACGATCTCGGTGAGCATCAAGGCGGACAGGTACCCCGACACCAAAGGCTGCGTGATCGGCGTGTTCGGGGGCGCATACTTGGCAACATCGGCCTTGAGCTGCTTGATACCCGGATTGTTGCTCTCGAATGCAGCGAACGACACGTAGGCATCCACGTCCTGCAGCGCATCTTTCACCGAGGCAATTCCCGACGATACGTGGGTCGTAGATCGCGGGCGAACTGATCGCGCCCTTGTATCCGGCTCGCTTCAGTCCCTGGATGAGCTGGATCGCCAACCCAGTCGCCGCGACGACCAGGACTGCATCCGGTTTGGCAGCCATTGCCTTCTGGACATAGGCCGACACATCGGGAGTCGTGGCTCGGAATGCCGTACTCGGTGAAGGATTCCTTCAGTCCAAGACCACCGAGCGCACGCAAGTACGCCTTCGTCCCACCGGCTGCAGCGTCGGAGTCCTCGACGAGAAATCCCATCGTCTTCACCTTCGGGTGCGCCTTCTTGACGAGACCAGGCCACACGGGATTGCGGCCGTCCTTCACCTTTGCGACTCCGCAACCACCGAAGCCGAATGCCTCCTTGTGGCCGCAGAACGCGTCGTGGAATCCCCAGCCGAAGTAGGGAACCCTCGCTTTGCGCAAGACGGATGCCCCAGCGAAGAAGTTACTGATGACCGGCACAACCGCAAAGACTTTCTCGTCCTCGACCAGCTTCTTCGCCGCGGCGACGTTGGCGTCATTGTTGTTCTGGTCATCGACCGTGGTCACGTACTCGAATGTGCGACCTGCGATGCCGCCCGCTTCATTTACTTTGTCGAACACGACCTGCGCGCCGATCTCGGAGCCTGCGTAGTTCGGCAGCGAACGTAACCCTCCGACGCGGATCGTCGTGGCCGTCACGCCGCGGGTTTTCGTGGTGGCCTGCGCTGAGGCAGGGTCGGCACCACCGGCCACGACGCCGATACTGGAGGCGAACAGCGCGACTGCGAGACCGATAACACCCAGCCTCCATGTGCGGCTGCGACCGATACGACTCTGCCCCGTGAGGTCCTGGTACATGCACTCCCCCGATTTCGCTCACGCTTCGCGCGCAGTCGACAACGCCGACCACTCAGATCGTACGTGGGTCTATGACGCCTGTCACGCACCCTGCGCGTTTCGGCCGCCGTACCCACGGGTCGGCGTCCCCGGTGCCCACTGCGGGTCGCGCTTCTCGGCGAACGCGGCAGGGCCCTCGTCGTTGTCAGGATGGCCCCAGAAGTCCAAGAGGATCTCGGCGCCATGGGCCACACCGTCGGCCATGCCATGGTCGAGTGATGCCCATAACGCACGTTTTGTCGCAACCAACGCCGCCGGCGAGTTGCGGGCGATCGTCGCGGCGAGTTCCTGAACCCGATCAGCGAGATCGGCCGGATCCTCGACGACGATGTCGACGAGGCCGAGGTCATGAGCGTCGCGGGCATTCAGCCGTTCGTGAACGCCGACAAAGGCGAGGCGCGCGATCGCACCGAAAGGCATCCGCGGCCGCAATCCGATCGGCTCATACGCGGAAACCTGCCCGACCGAGACGTGCGGATCCATGAAGGTCGCATTGCTCGAGGCAACGATGATGTCGGAGTCGACGATGAAATGCAGCCCACCCCCGGCGCAGATGCCGTTAACCGCGGAGATGACGGGCTTCCAGACATCATTGTGCATTGCCGTGAGAGTGAGCCGCGATCGGATCACCTCCTCATGGATCCCCATCCCGCGCGAGTCGGCCGCGATCTCCTTGACGTCGGCACCTGCGCAGAATGCCCGGCCGCGACCGGTAATCACCACGACACGCACCTCGGAGTCGTCGTCGAGCTGTGCCCATGCATGCGGCAGCTCGTTACGCATCCCGGTGTTGATCGCATTGGCCGATTCGGGCCGATCGAGAATCAACCAACCGACATTGCCGCGCCGCTCGATGGCGACATGCTCGAACGTTCCCATGGCCGAACCCCTTTGTCTGCCCCGGCGCGCGACATCGCCCGCTCACGAGCTGCATAGTGGCGTGAGACTGCCCCATCGTTGACGCATAGGGCAAGGCCATCGCCCCCATTTCTGACGAACTGTTAGATTCCGTTGCGATGGACGCCGCCGCGATGGACGCCGATCCCAACCTCGCCGTCCTGCTTGCGGACGCCGGCGACGACGATCGGGTGCTGGTCACCGTCGCGCAGACCTCCTCGACCGCCGGTGAGCTGCGGGCCAGCGCGTCCGACGTTGCAGAACATCTCGTCAAGGCGGGATTGAGACCTGGCCAACCCGTTGCCTGCCTGATCGGCAATTCCGCAGCGTCGATCGCCTCGATCTTCGGTATCTGGAAGGCCGGCGGCGTTGTCGCCTCGGTGAATCCTCGTACGACGGCCCGAGAACTGACGGCTTTGCTCGACGACGTCGGCGCAGCAGCGGTCGTGGCAGCAGCATCAGCCCGACACGGCGCTGCTCGGCGCGATCGGTTCGCGACTGCTCGTCACGCGCGAGACGGGCGCGCGCAACGCATCGCGGTGGATCACCCAATCCGGGGCGGTGAACGCGACGGATGCGCTCGCTGACGGTGTGGCACTGGTGATGTTCACGTCGGGGACGACCGGGCGACCGAAGCCCGTCTTGCTGCGTCACGGTTCGATCCTCGCAGCGATCGACGCTGTGCTCGAACGCCTCGGCGCGACCCGTGCCACCGATCGCGAGCGTCCGCCGAACCTGCTGCCGATCGGACTCAGCCTCTGGTCTGGGATCTACAACATCTGTTTCGCGCTCCGTGTGGGTGCACCGCTCATCGTGATGGAACACTTCGATGCCGGCGAGTTCCGCGCGATTATCCAAAAATTCGGCATCAAGTCCTCGGTGCTCGCTCCCGCCATGATCTCGATGCTCCTCGACGACGACACGATCACCGATCTGGCCCCGTTGCGAATCGTTCGCAGCATCGCCGCTCCCCTGTCTCCACACCTCGCACGGAAGTTCCACGACCGCTTCGGCGCAGTCGTGCTCAACGGCTATGGACAAACCGAGCTCGGCGGCGAGGTCATTGGCTGGAGCGCACGCGATTCGCGCGAATTCGCCGACACAAAGCTCGGATCGGTCGGACGCCCGCATCCTGGAATCGACGTCAGGATCCTCGAGGAAACCGGAGTCCCCGTTGCGCCTGGGGAATTGGGCGAGATCTGTGTGCAGTCGCCGTTCATGATGGCCGGCTACCTCAAGGCAGGTGACGACGACAGGATCCGCGACGGATTCCTGCGCACGGGCGATCTCGGACGTGTCGATGACGACGGGTTCGTCTGGATCGAGGGTCGCACCTCCGATCTCATCAACCGCGGCGGCCTCAAGGTCTTTCCCGCCGAGGTTGAAGAGGTGCTCCGCTCACAGCCTGAGGTCACCGACGTCGCCGTCGCGGGTATACCCGATGAGCGCCTCGGAGAGGTGCCGTGGGCTTTCGTTGTGCTTGCGGATCGCGCCACGCTCGACGATGCGCTCGATGCAGCACTGTTCGAACGTGCGCGTGCGGGCCTGGCGCCCTACAAGGTCCCCACCAGGTTCGTTTCGCTCACCGAACTCCCCCGGAACGACATGGGCAAGGTGTTACGCGCGCCGCTCATCGAGCATGCGCGGCGCCTCCGCACCGAGCGCGACGACATTCACGACGATGCGGGCCACGAAGCAGGTAGCAAACAGCGATGAGTGCCCAGGACCTGACGTCGAATCTGCTCCCGATCACTGATGAGACTCCACCCGATGAGATCGGCGCAGTTGTGCGCGCCTGGATCGAGGCGACGGTTCCATCTGCATGGCGTGAGGCGGCGTCGGGTGGACTGCCCGCGATCCGCGAGGTTCGCAGCCGCGAGGACTACCAGGCGTGGTATCCGATCTACGCGGCGAGTGGGCTCGTGGTGCCACGATGGCCACGCGAGTTCGGCGGCCTCGGCGTGGGCGCAGGCGCCGCGCGTGCCATCGACATCGAACTCGCCCCGTATCACCTTGGACGGCTCAACGCGCTCGGTCTGAGTTTGGCCGGGCCGACGTTGCTGAATTGGGGCACCGAGGCGCAAAAGCAACGGTTCCTGCCGCCCATCGTTTTCGACGTCGAACGGTGGTGTCAGTTCTTCAGCGAACCCGGCGCCGGATCGGATCTCCCATCACTTGCGACGCGTGCTGTGCGTGATGGAGATTCGTGGGTGATCACCGGTCAGAAGATCTGGGGAACGTGGGCGCACGAGGCGTCGTTCGGACTGCTCCTGGCGCGAACCGATCCGTCGGTCCCCAAACGTGAGGGCATCACGATGTTCATCGTGGCACTCGACGCGCCCGGCCTCGAGGTGCGGCCACTGCGCCAGATGACCGGTGACGCGGATTTCAACGAGGCGTTCCTCGAAGATGTCCGCATCGGCGACGATGCTCGCGTCGGGCCGGTCAACGAAGGTTGGAAGGTTGCGCGAACAACGCTCAGTGGTGAGCGGAACTGGGTCTCCGGTGGCGGCGCAGGAGTGGTGCGCATCGGCGGTCGCAGCCTCGACCGTCTCGTCGAGCGGGCACGTGAGTTGGGTGTGAATACGGATCCCATTGTGCGTCAGCGCCTCGCCCGTCTCCTGAGCGTCGAGCGAGTATTGCAGTGGAATGCATCTCGCGTGAACGCGGCACGTCGGACCGGACGGATTCCTGGCGCTGAAACGTCGGTCGGTAAGACGATGTCGACCGAACACAACAAGGCCGTGCAGGAGGCGTGGATCAACATCACCGGCACGATCGCGCATGACGTCAACGATCGCGACGCGGCGGGAATCGTCTATGGGTTCTTACGCAGCCGTGCTAACACCATCGAGGGCGGCACCTCCGAGATCCAACGCAACACGTTGGGCGAACGTGTACTCGGCCTTCCCGTCGAACCCGACGCGTACCGAAACAGCGCGTGGGAGGACGTCCCGCGCAGCTAGAGGCGGCCAAGCCCGCCCCTGCCGGCGCGCTTGTAAACCTCGAACCACGAGACCCCGACGATTCCCGCAGCCGGGGCGACGAGCCAGTCCAGTGCACGCATCGCGCCGAGGTCGAAGAAATCCCGTAACCACGGGACATTCATCAACACGAACACCATTGCCGCTCCGCCCATGAGCACCCACTTCAGCGTCGGGTTCCTGCGCTCTCGAAGCGCGCGCCACGCCGAGAGGCGCCACGAACGGTTCACCAGGATCAGAGCCAGATTGCCAACGACGAGCGTGGTGAAGGTGACCGACCGAACAGCTTCATCGGGCCGGTCGCTCACAACGGACCACAAGTAGACACCGAAGACCGAAACGAGCATCGAAAGTCCTTGCACGGCGGCGACCACGAGCACGGTCCTGGAGAGCATCGGCGCGCCACGGCTGCGCGGCGGTTGCGACATGATCGTGGGATCGATCTGCTCGGCTTCGAAGACGATCGAGCATGCGGGATCGATGATGAGCTGGAGAAAGGCAATCTGCACAGGCAGCAGCACGAGCGGCCAGTCAGCAACGAACACCGGAATCAGTGCCATTCCGAAGATCGGCACGTGCACCGCAACGATGTATGCCGTCGCTTTGCGCAGGTTCGCAAAGATGCCTCGACCTTGCCGAACGCCGGCGACGATGGACGCGAAATCGTCGTCGGTGATGACGAGCGCCGCAGCCTCGCGAGCGACGTCGGTCCCGCGTGCGCCCATCGCGATACCGATGTGCGCAGCGCGAAGCGCCGGAGCGTCGTTGACGCCATCACCGGTCATCGCCACGACCTCGCCGTTGGCGCTCAAGGCGCGGATGAGCTGCAACTTCTGCTCGGGGACCATTCGCGCAAAGACGCTGACGTGGCCGACGCGGGCGGCGAGTTCGTCGGCGCTCATGTTCGTGAGCTCGGTTCCGGTGATGTACCCGGCTGCGCCGTCCAACCCGACCTCTTCGGCGATGGCGAGGCGCTGTGCCCGGATAGTCGCCGGTGATCATCACGACCCGGATGCCCGCACGACGACACTCTGCGACGGCATCGGCAACGCCAGGCCGGATCGGATCCTGAAGACCCGCAAAGCCGAGGAACTCGAACGCGAAGTCGTGCTGCTCAGTGGGAAGTCCGGCATTTCGACTGAAGCGCGCCCGCGCAACGGCAAGGACGCGCAGACCTCCCGACGTTGCTGCTTCGACCTGCGTTGTGAGCGTCGCCCGTGTGGGAGCGTCGAGGTGACAGAGGTCCATGATCGACTCGGGCGCACCTTTCGCCGCAATGACGTACTCGGACAGGTCGGGCGAACGCCATACGTGTGACAGTGCCAGCAGGTTCTCGGAGAGCGGGTACTCCCGCACAAGGTCCCAGCCGGAGTGAAGGTGCTCGGTCGCCGCGAGGTATGTATCGCCCACATCCTTGAACGCCTTGTCCATCGGATCGAAGGGGTCGATCGGCGACGCGAGCACGCCGTATTCGGCGATCTCGTGAAAAGACTCGGGGAGTTGCGCATCGCCGAGCACGTGTACGGTCCCGCCCACAATCAGCTCTCGGACTGTCATCGAGTTCATGGTCAATGTGCCGGTTTTGTCGACACAGATCACCGTTGCCGAGCCGAGTGTCTCGATGACCGCCGAACGCCGGGTGAGGACATGGCTTTGCGACATGCGCCACGCGCCAAGCGCAAGGAAGGCGGTCAGGACGACCGGAAACTCCTCGGGCAACATCGCCATTGCAGTGCCGATCGCTGCGAGCAGCCCCTCGAGCCAATCACCCCGCGTCGCACCGAACACCACCATGACAACCGCGGCCGCGCCGATGCCCAATGTCGCGATGACCCGCACAAGGCGATTGATCTCCCGCTGGAGCGGCGTGGGCCCCTGTTCGATCGTGCCGAGCGCCGTTCCGATCCGACCCAATTCGGTTTCCGCGCCCGTTTCGAGCACTCGTGCAATCCCGTGGCCCTTCACGACGAGCGTTCCCGAATACACCCACGGCGTCGCGTCGCCACCGGTACGTCCCATCGGACCTTCAGCCGAACGGGTCGGATCCGCCGCCTTGCGCACAGCGACGGACTCTCCGGTGAGTGCGGATTCGTCAACCGAGAGGTTCACGCAGTCGAGGAGCACTGCATCGGCCGGCACACGATCGCCTTCGGCAAGGATAACGACGTCGCCACGGACAACCTCGCGTCCGGCTATGCGTACCTGTTGGCCATCACGTACGACGCGCGCGCGTGGCGCAGTGAGGTCCCGCAATGCAGCGAGGGCGTTTTCGCTCTTGCGCTCCTGATAGATCGAGATCGTGATCACGACGATGACGAACGACAAGAGGATGACGCCATCTCGGGGCTCGGCGAGGGCGAAGTTGACCGTTCCCGCCCCCAGCAACAGGGCCAGCATCGGTTGACTCACCACCGCCCATACATGCTGGGCGAGATTTCGTTTCTGCGCGGCCGGGAGTTCGTTCGGCCCGTCGGTTGCCAAACGCTCTGCGGCCTGTTGCCCGGTCAGACCTGTGACCACACCGCCGAAGGCGGGGGCCACCGCTTTGTCGGCGCTCACTGCTGCTCCGCGATCAAGAACACACACCGTACCCGCGCCGGAACCACCATCATCTTCGAGCTACTTGGTCGGGCGTCATCAACGAAACGCCGCCACGCAGCATCTGACGGACCATCAAGACACTTGCTAGGTTCGTTCTAGCCTCAGCAGGAGCAGCCGACGCATGAACCTCACGTTCTCAGACACAGAACGCGCTCTGCGCGACGAGGTCCGGGCCTACTTCGCGGACCTCGTACCCCCCGACGTCCAACACGAGGTCCCACGTGGCGAGCTCGGCGGCCCGGTGTTTCGTCGGCTGTTCCAACAGATGGGCGCCGATGGCTGGCTCGGCATCGGATGGCCAACCGAACATGGCGGCCAAGGTCGAAGCTCGCTCGAACAGTTCATCTTCTTCGACGAAGCCGAGCGCGCGGGCGCTCCCATCCCATTTCTCACGATCAAGAGCATCGGGCCCGTCCTCATGGCCTTCGGCACTGATGAACAACGCGCCGACATCCTCCCGCGTATCTTGAGCGGCTCGATCCACTTCGCGATCGGTTACACCGAACCCGACGCCGGCACCGACCTCGCAGCACTGCGCACCAAGGCAACACGCGACGGCGACGACTACGTCATCGACGGCGCCAAGATCTTCACGAGTTACGCACACGACGCCGATTACATCTGGCTCGCCGCGCGCACCAGCACCGGCGCCAAGAAACACCAGGGCATCTCGATCTTCATCGTCCCCATCGATGCGCCGGGCCTCACCATCACGCCGATCGGGATCCTGCCCGGCGGCCAAACCAACGCCACCTTCTACGACGGCGTACGCGTGCCTGCCTCGTCGATGGTCGGCGCCGAAGGTGAGGGTTGGTCGCTGATCATGGCGCAGCTCAACTTCGAGCGTGTCGCGATGGCGCCGCCGGGGATGGTCGCGCGAGCGCTCAGCGATGTTGTGACCTGGGCACGCACGCCTCGGGCCGACGGGTCGCTGCCCATCGATGATCCTGGTGTCGCCGAACGCCTCGCGACGGTCTATGCGCATCTCGAAGTTCTGAAGTTGTTGAACTGGAAGATCGCCACCGACACCGACCGCGGAACGGCGAATCCTGCGGATTCATCGGCAACAAAGGTCTTCGGTACCGAGTTCTACGTCGAGGCGTTCCAGATCCTCCTGGAGGTCCTCGGCCCCGAGGGGTACCTGGCCACCGATTCACCCGATGCGATGTTCGACGGCCGCCTCGAACACGAATACCGAATCCCCGTCGTGATGACGTTCGGCGGCGGCACCAACGAGGTCCAGCGCGACATCATCTCGATGTTCGGACTCGGACTTCCCCGAGTCGAGCGATAGGGACTGACATCTGCCATGGACTTCGAACTCTCCGATGACAGCGCCGAATTACGTGACCTCACACGAACGATCCTCACCGAACATGTCACCCCCGAACGGCTCGGTGGAATCGAAGCATCCGGCACGTGGTTCGATGCGCAAACGTGGGGCCACCTGAGCGACGCCGGCATCATCGCCGCGGTGATGCCCGACGGTCTCGGTGGCGGCGGGCCCGGTGACGGCGGGCTCGGTGCGAGCGGTCTGGCCACCGTGCTGATCGAAGTCGGTCGGACGGTAGCGCCCGTCCCCTTCTATGCCACGACCGCATTGGGCGCGTTGGCTATCGCGCATTTCGGCGACGACGAGCTGCGCGCACGTGTCCTTCCCGGCGTGCTCGATGGCGCCACGATCCTCACAGGAGCATTCGAGGAGATCCCCGGCACACCCGCAGTCGTTGCGAAACGTCATGGCGACTCGTGGGTGCTGACCGGGCGACGCCGCTGCGTTCCCGCGGTGCATCTTGCGTCTCTCATCCTGGTCCCCGCAGTGACCGATGCCATCTCGGGTCGTCACCTCGGTTTTCTTGTCGACCCCGCAGCGCCAGGTTTCACTGCGACACGCAACATCAACGCGCGCGGTGAACCGCAGTTCAGTTTGGACCTCGATTCGGTGACCGTCGCTGCGAGCAACGTCGTCACTGCACCTGATGACGTCGACATCTGCGATTGGGTCCGGGGTTGGGCAACGCTCGGGGCATGCGCCGAACAGCTCGGCGTCATCGAGCGCGCATTGGAGATGACCGCTGCCTATGTGAGCGAGCGTGAGCAGTTCGGCCGGAAGATCGGATCGTTTCAAGCGGTCTCCCAGCGCGTCGCCGACGCGTACATCGATGTCGCCGCGCTTCGTTGGACAACGTGGCAGGCGGTCTCCGCGATGGAGCACGACGCGACCGACAGCACCGTTGGCGCAGCACTCGCCGTCGCAAAATACTGGTGCGCACGTTCGGGTCATCGTGTGGTCCACGCTGCGCAACACGTTCACGGCGGGATCGGCGTGAACACCGACTACCCGCTGCACCGCTATTTCCTCTGGGCGAAGCACCGCGAGATCAGCTTCGGCGCCGGACAGGAGCAACTCCGCAACCTCGGCGCGCTCCTCGCTGCAGGCGCGCTCGAGTGGTGAGGCCATGACGACGAAACCTGGCACGCGCAGCGGTCCGTTGTGCGGTGTGAAGGTGCTCGAAGTTGCGGGCGTCGGACCGGCGCCCTTCGCAGCAATGATGCTGGCAGATCTCGGTGCCGAGATCATCAAGATCGAGCGTGCCGCGTCGGCTCCCGGTGAGGACCCAAGCGCACGGCTCCGTGAAGTCCTCACCGCAGCTTCCACCGAGGCCAGCGGCACCGCCAACGCCAACGCTGCGCAACCGCTGGACCGCGGACGCATCTCGATCGGCGTCAACCTCAAGGATCCCGCAGGCGTCGCGCTCTTCCTCGACCTTGCATCACATGCCGACGCGCTGATCGAAGGGTTTCGTCCCGGCGTGATGGAACGACTCGGCATCGGCCCGGAGGCGTGCGCCGCGGTGAACCCCCGCCTCGTATTCGGTCGCGTGACCGGCTGGGGTCAGGACGGTCCCCTGTCGTCGACACCCGGCCACGACATCGACTATCTGGCCGTGTCGGGGGCGCTCGAAGCGATCGGTCCACCCGATCGTCCACCGACACCCCCGCTCAACTACCTCGCCGACTTCGCCGGCGGTGGAATGTTGCTCGCATTCGGCATCGTTGCCGCCGTGCTCGAAGCACGTACCTCGGGACAAGGCCAGGTCGTCGACGCCGCGATGCTCGATGGCGCAGCATTGCTCACCACCGTGTTCGCAGGAATGCGCGCACAAGGCATGTGGTCGGACGTCCGCGGCGCCAACATGCTCGACGGTGGTTCTCATTTCTATGGCGTCTACACCTGCGCGGACGGCAAGTTCCTTGCGGTCGGCGCGATCGAGCCGGTGTTCTATGCGACGCTCGTCGAGATCGTCGGACTCGGCGACGCCGACCATGGCGGCCATCTCGACCCGGCGCAATGGCCGCGTCTCCGTTCGGAGATGGCATCGATCCTGCTCACGAAAACCCGCGACGAGTGGTGCACGCTGCTCGAGGGAACGAACGCATGTGTCGCCCCGGTGCTGTCGATGGGCGAAGCGCCGTCGCATCCGCACAACGTGGCACGCTCCACGTTTGTTTCGGTCGATTCCGTCGTTCAACCGGCGCCCGCTCCCCGTTTCGCTCGCACTCCGGGCCGTATCGTCGCCGTCCGCTGAACTTCCGGGTGTCGACGCGTCACTTGCGGCGTGGGGCCTGGACTCGGAGCGACTCCAAACGCTCCGCTCCGCCCACGTCATCACCTGAAGCCCGGCATTCCCGCAATTTGCGAGGTCAGTCGTTCGCGAGGTCAGTCGTCGAGCGCCCGTTGCACGAGGTCGCTGACAGACTCGGGAACCACCGCGCGCGCAACCCCATGACCGGCGCCACCCGGCGATGACAGCAACACGTCGCCGGTCGCGGTAGCCGTGACAAGCCCATCCTGGTTCGTCGCGCTGAGCTGCACACTCACCATGCCCATCGCCTCATCGACAGCGATGACCTCACCGGTAATCCAGGTGGCATCGCCGACGAAGTTGAAACTGCTCGTTCGATCGACAATGCGATACAGCCACGCATCGTCGCCCATCCAATTCGTCACCGCATGCACGAACCAGCACGTCCGCAAGAAGCCGTAGTCATACGGCCGAGACGCGCCGACCTTGTTCGCCATCAACGGATCCCAGTGTCCGCGCTGGACGATGTCGGGCGCGCCGTAGATGTTGCGGTTCCAGAGATCCGGACGCTTCTTCCGGTGTTGCCATCCGAGACGCGAAGCAAAGGTGCCCTGACCACTCCATCCCCAGCCCATATGGAACGAGATCATGTCGGTCACCGTGAGCGGTCCCTTGACGATGGGATCGACGACGTCACCAACTGCGAGGTCCTCGAGTACGAACGCCGATGCTCCCCTTCGACGTTCCGCCGCGTACGCGGCGTCAATGACCTCGAGCGCCTCTTCGTCATAGGTCGGCTCGACGATCGGAGCCTTGGCCGAACGCTCCGACTTGGTTCGCTCGGTATTGACGTACCACACGTGATATTGACCGATGACTGCGTGATCGTCGGCCCTCCACCAGACCTGTCGATGATGGACGATCGCGGACCGTCCGCCACCGAAGGAACTTGTCTTGTCTTCGACGTCGGTAATGAAGTTGGCGGTCTCGAGCCGGTCACCTTCACGAACCGGTTCGTAGAACTCCCACTCACCACCTGCCTGAAACGCCTGGACGTTGCCGAGGGCTCCGGCGGACTGCTTGGCAACCTCAGGTGGAACCTTGGGGCCGCGGACCGTGCCGATCGTCGACAGGAACGTCGGCGGCGCGATCGGCTCGGCAAAGACCGTCGCCGAGGCGTATGCCGGGTCGCAGTACAGCGGATTGTCGTCGCCGTAGCCATGAGCGAAATGCCGGAAAGCATCGATCGTCCCGACCGTATTGAACGGGATCCGACCAGAAATCTGCGAGGTCGCGGTATGCCCGACACGTAATCGCAACCGCGCGATCCCGTCATCGGTGATGCCATCCGCTGCCATATCCACCCCTCGTCAACACAGATTGGCGACGTGCCGATACTGCACGAGCACAAGTAGGTACCGCTGCTGTAGAGTACTTGACACTTCGTCAGATTCCGCGAATTCCGCGGCCGGACAGGGAGCGAAGCGACATGGTCTCAGGTTTACGCTTTCCCGACTACCCCTACCCTCGTGGTTGGTACCAGATCGGTTACACATCCCAACTCGACAACGGCGAGCCACTCCCCGTCCACTACTTCGGCGAGGATCTCGTCGCATTCAAGGGCGAGTCCGGCAAACTCGGCGTGCTCACGTCATATTGCCAGCACATGGGAATGAACCTTGCCGTTCGCGGCAAGATCATCGGCGATGACATCCGCTGCCCGTGGCACGGGTGGCAATGGGATGGCGACGGTCGCAACACGCTCATCCCGTACAGCAAGGAAAAGTGCAAGCCGAACGTGCGGATTCGCTCATGGCCCGTACGGCGACTACTACGGCATGCTCATCGTGTGGCACGACTGGGACCCGACAGCTCTATGACAAGCCTGCATGGGAGCCGCCCGTCGTCCCCGAACTCGAGGGCGATGACTACTACCCACTGATGGCCTATGGACAGAAGATGTGGCACGTCAAGACACATCCGCAAATGCCCGTCGAGAACTCCGTCGACTTCGCGCACATCCACTTCGTGCACGAGAACGCCGAAGTTCCCGAGCTGTTGGACTTCCGCACGGATGGCCCATGGATGCGCGCCGACGTCGGCCTCACCTACGGCAAGGGCAAGAAGTCCACGAAGGTGACGCCCGAGGGCGCCGTCGACTCGGTCGTCGAGATCGAGGGTTTCGGCGTCGGTTTCGGCACGATCCGCTTCACCGGCATGTACCCGACGGTCCAGCTTTCGAGCATCACGCCGGTGGACGAGCAGTACTCGGACTACTACATCCAGCTCGCATCCCAACGCGAGCCCGGAGACACCGGCAACGAGCCCGGGGCAAAGGCCAAGCGCATGGCGGACATGCAGGCCAAGATCATCCCCCAGGACTTCTTCACCTGGGAAAACATGCGCTACCTCGAGGCGCCGAACCTGGCGGTCGAGGAGACCAAGGCGTTCATGCCGCTGCGCCGTTGGTGTCAGCAGTTCTATCCTGAGCGCATCGTCGGGTCATAGCATCGTCGGCGTAAAGCCCGACACGACACGACTCGACGCGACGCGACACACGGCGAACCGGGGGGAATGACGCGTGGTGGAGATCTGGAATCCGGGTACAGCGGAGCGGCCGGTACTCGGCGACATGATTGCGCAGCAGGCGGCGCGCTATGGCGACAAAGTCTGCATGTACTTCGACGACGTTGCCGTCACCTACAAGGAGATGAACGAACGCTCCAACAGCGTTGCCAACTGGCTCCATGCCAATGGCATCGGCCTCGGAGACCGTGTGGTCATCTTCATGACGAACGCGCCGGAGTTCATGTACATGTGGTTCGGGGCCGCGAAGCTCGGCGCGGTGACGGTGCCGATCAACACCGCATACAGCGGTGACTTCCTGAGCCACCAGGTCCGCAGTTGCGGCGCCAGCTTGGCGATCACCGAACCGGAGTTGGCGCATCGACTCTACGCCGTCGCCTCCGACTGCCCGGATCTTGCGCGCGTGCTCGTACGACCGGTCGACGACACACCGATCCCGATCTGGCACGCCCTGGAGTGCGGTTCCACCGACGAGTTGCTGGCAACCGACGGTTCGAAGTTGGCGTTCACTCCCGGGGTCACCATAGAGATGCCGATCGCCATCTACTTCACCTCAGGAACCACAGGCCTTTCCAAAGGCGCAGTCATCACCCACTGCTATGTCGACACCGTCGCGGAGATCATCGCGAAGAGCCGCAAGAGCACCGACAAGGAGATCGCGTACGGTCCTGTGCCGCTGTTCCACTTCAGTGGGATGTTGGGACTGTCGCTTGCTGTCATCCGCGTCGGCGGCACGGTCGTCCTCGACACGTGGTTCTCGTTGTCGAACACGTGGGATCGCATCCGCAAGTATCAGGCAACCTCGGCAATCCTCGTCGGCCCGATGCTCACGCTCTTGTGGAACCTCCCGCCCGACCCGAGCGATGCGGACCTGCCGATCAAGGTCCTCGGATCCGCGCCGATCCCGCCCGAGCTTTGGCACGCCATCGAGGAACGATATGGCGTCAAGCTCGTGACGATGTACGGCATGACCGAGGCCTTCCCCCTCGCGCTCAAGGCGGTCGATGATGCGGTTGCGCCCGGCTCCTCGGGGCGGGCGAACCCCAGCTTCGACGTACGCCTCTTCGATGACGACGACTGCGAGGTCCCGGTCGGTGAGATGGGCGAGATCGTCTGTCGGCCACGGATGCGCCAGGTGATGTTCGAAGGGTACGACAACAACCCCGCCGCGACGTTGAGCCAGATGCGCAATCTCTGGTTCCACACCGGCGACCTCGGACGCTTCGATGCGGACGGCAACCTGTTCTTCATCGACCGAAAGAAGGACGCGATCCGCCGGCGCGGGGAGAACATCTCCTCCTTCGAGGTCGAGCACTCGATCCTGCAACACCCCGACATCGCCGACATCGCCGTGCACGCCGTGTCGAGCGAGCTCGGCGAGGACGACGTCAAGGCATGCGTGGTGCTCGTACCAGGGGCATCGCTCGGCCACGTCGAGCTCATGGACTTCTGCAAGACGCGGCTCCCGTTCTTCGCGATGCCGCGTTATATCGAGTTCGTGACCGAGTTGCCGCGCAATCACTCGGGCCGTGTCCTCAAGTTCCAACTTCGTGAGCGCGCAATCAACGACGACACGTGGGATCGTGAGGCCGCCGGGTACATCATCAAGTCCCGATGACCGGGCAGGATGTCACCACCGAGCTCGACGGCAACGTGCTCGTGATGCGCCTGGCTCGACCGGAGAGCATGAACGCGATCGGACCAACGACGCTCGCGTCAATCGCGGAATGCCTCCTGACGGCCGATGAGAACGACGACGTGCACGTCGTGGTAACACTCGCAGACGGACCCGGATGGTGCGCCGGCGCCGACCTGACGATGCTCCAGTCGCTCGAGACGAGTGGTCCCGACACGATGTTCCACCTCAACGCCGGCTCCGGCGCGCGCGAGCAGGTCGTCGATCGTATGGGTCCGGGACGCCACGCCCTCACCATGTGGGATTTCCCCAAGCCGTGGATCGCCGCTGTCAACGGCGCCGCCGCGGGCGGTGGCGTGGGCCTCTGCCTGCTGCACGATTTCGCCTTCGCCGCGCGCAGCGCCGTGTTCACCACGGCTTTCACGCGCATCGGCGTCGCGGTCGACATGGGGCTCAGCTTCACGCTGCCTCGCGCCATCGGCCCGCAGGCCGCAGCAGACCTGCTCTACACCTCACGTGTCGTGGATGCCACCGAGGCGCTCGAGCTCGGCCTCGTGCGTGCAGTCGTCGACGACGACGCGCTCGTCGAACACACGATGGCCTACGCCCACAAGTTGGCACGCCGTCCGCCGATCGGCGTGCAGGCCACCAAGCTCGCGCTTCGTCGCTTCGACCGGGAACGCCTGGTACAACATCTCGAGTTCGAATGGCCGACACAGATCGAGGCATTCCGCTCCCCCGACGTCCAGGCACGTATCCGAGCCATGCTCTCCGGTGGCCAGTAGCGACACGTGAACAGCACAACACATCTCAGAGCGGGTCTCAGAGCGCAAATGTCCCATCGATGACACGCTCGGCGCGGGCAAACAGGCGGTGCGCGACGCCGTGCAGGTTCGCGCCCGTCTTGGGCGAGGCCTTGCCGGCACATGATCGGGCATAGGTGCCCTCCAGGACGATGCCGAGCTTGTAGCACGCCAACACCACGTAGAACGCAACCTCGGAGCAGTCTCGAGGCGACGCCGCGGCATACCGGGCAACGAGCTCGGCTGCGGGAGCGAACTCTCCGAGCGCAGTAAGTGCACGACGAGCGCCCAGCACGTCACCATCAGGACCTGGCGAGGTCGCAATGAGCCAGCCGAGGTCCAGGAGCGGATCGCCGATCGTGCACATCTCCCAATCGACGATCGCGAGCAGTGACGGGCCCGCCCAGTCGTAGAGGAGATTGCCGAAGTGATAGTCACCGTGCATGATCCCCGCCATGGACGCCGATGGCCGGTTGGCGTCAAGCCACGCAGCGATGCCCTCGAGGCCTGGATATCCATGGCCCGGGTATCCGTCGAAGCGCTGATACGACTCGAGTTCGCTGTTCCAACGAGCAACTTGACGTTCGAGGAAGCCGTCGGGGCGGCCGAAGTCGCCGAGTCCGACCGCAATGTGGTCGACGCGACCCAACTCGATCAACGCGTCAAGCGCCTGCAGCGCCATCTCGTGACGCGTTTCGCGCGACGACGCATGCGGCTCGGGTGCTGCGGCCGTTGGATTGAAACCGTCCACGGCCTCCATCAGGTAGAACGCCGCGCCACCCAGGACCGTCTCGTCGCTGCAGGCTGCGATCAGGCGAGGGTGCAGCACCGTGGTGGTGCCGAGCGCTCCCAACAAACGCATCTCGCGACGCATGACGTCGTTGCTACCGGGGCGAAGATGGCGCGGCCCGCGCCGCAACACGTAGGACCTGCCCGCGCGCTCAAAGCGCACGAGGACATTCTGCGTTCCGCCCTTGAGTTCGACCATCTCGGTGATCGACCCTCGCTGTAGGCCTTCGGCGTCCATCCATGCCCCGACGACCGCGCCGTCGACAGGCGCACCATCACGACTGCGTTCTCGACCACGGCGCTTGCCTCCGGTACGCCATCGACCACTGGTTCTACAGCGATGGGTCCATCCCCAGGAGCGCACGCCCGTTCCCGCGAAGGATCTGACGGCGCTCACCTTCGCTCAGCGTCGGGGGAAGCGCATCAAGGTAGCCCTCGGCCTCCGCCAGTCCTTCCGGATGCGGCCAGTCCGAACCGAACAGCACCGCGTCAACGCCCACGGCGTCGATCACCTTCGCGTGGTCCTCCTCGTGGAACGGATTCAGGCGCACATGGCGACGGAAGGTGTCGCTGGGTCGCCCTGCGGGCGCTGCGCCACCTACCCAGTAGCCGAAGCGACCCATGCCCTTCATCTTGTCGAGGCGCTTGAGGAAATACGGCGCCCACTCCGAGCCGTTCTCGACGCTGTACACCTGCACACGCGGGAACCGGCCGAACAGGTCCGCAAAAATCAACGACGCGAGCGTGTCCTGGATTGGGCGGTCGCCGTAGAACATCGCCCATTGGAAGGCCGATTGCTGGTGTGAGCGGGGATTCGGCTCCTCGCCCCACTGCACCGACATCAACTCGTTGTACCCGGACTCGGAGATATGAAATGCGACCGGAATTCCCGCCTCGTTGATACGTGACCAGAAGGGGTCGAAGTCGGGATGCGCGGGACTCTTGCCGTTCACCGGCGTAGGACGCAGATGCACGATGCGCGCACCCGCTGCGAGCACCCGCTCCAACTCGGCGACAGCGAGATCAATGTCCAGGAGGGACAACAACGGGACGGCATAGATGCGTCCGTCGTCGCCGAAGCCCCAGTCCTCTTCGAGCCAACGGTTGAAGGATCGGAGGTTTGCGAAGGTCCCCTCGACGTCGTGGCGCATCTGATGCTCGACGCACAAGCCTAAGGTCGGAAGGAGAATTCCTGCCTCGACACCCTGGGAGTCCATCAACTCGAGGCGTGCAGTGCGGTCGTACATCGCAGGTTGCAGCGGGTAGTGCGCTCGCTTGCCGTCGTCCTTCTTGCCCCGCATCAACTCGCGCAATGCTCCAGGAGCGGGAGCGTCCTCGAACAGCGGGGCAAGGAACACGTAGCGCTCGTCCCCGATGTAAATGCGATCGTGGCCCGCCTCGGACTTCACTACACGGACAGCGCGGTCGGCATACCGGGTCTCGATGTGTCTGGTAAAGCAGTCGCGCGTCTCGTAATAGTGGCAATCGGCGTCGAAGAGCGCGAACCCTACCGATGGCAGCACGGTCGTGGTCTGTGTCATGGCCCCTCCTTGCGAAGGTCCAGAATCTGCGATCCCGAATCTGACGATGTGTCAGCTCCCCAAGCCTAGCCTTCGGGCCGACCGTCCGGCACGGGCCACGCCACCCTGTTCATCATCAGAAGTCGAAGTCGCCGGTTGCGGCGCGGGTATCGCCAGTGTCGGCCACTGCGGCCCGGACGTTGCGCGCGATCAGCGCCTGGTGCACCTCGTCCGCCCCGTCAACAAGACGCGCAGAACGGGCGTTGCGCAGCATTCGCTCCAGCGGTGTATCCGCCGAGTAACCGAGTGCGCCATGCACCTGGATCGCACGGTCGACCACGCGCCAGAGCGAATTCGCCACGTGGTGCTTCGCGAAGCTGACCTCCTGACGGAACGGCAGACCCGCCTCGATCTTGTAGGCGGCGTGCAACACCATCAACTTGGCGGTATAGAGCTCCATTGCGGAGTCAGCCATCATCCACTGGATCGCCTGCTTCTCGGCGAGCGCGGCACCGTGTAACTGGCGCGTCTCGGCCCGCTTGACGAGCAACTCGAGTGCCATCTCGATCTGACCGATCCATCGCATGCAATGCGCAAGCCGTGCCGGACCAAGACGGGCCTGACCAAGCGTATGGCCACGTCCGCGTCCACCCAGCAGATTCGCATTCGGAACACGAAGGTTCGTGATACGAATCTCGCAGTGGTTGTGCTGCCCGGCCATCGTCTGGATATCACGCACGACTTCCCAGCCCTCGGCGGGCAGGTCAACGAGGAACGCAGAGTTCGAGGCCTGTGGCGGGTCGGCGCCGGGATCGGTCTTCGCAATCAGGATCGCAAACGCAGCATTCCGAGCGCCAGAGATGAACCACTTGTGGCCGTTGATAACCCACTCGTCGGTTGCACTGTCATAGACAGCGCTCGTCAACAGGCCCGTCGGATCAGAGCTTGCGACCTCGGGCTCGGTCATGGCAAAGCAGGAGCGGAACTTCCCTTCACACAGCGGACGTAGATACCGCTCCTTCTGCTCGTCGGTAGCGTGGTGCAGCAGCGTGTGCTGGTTGCCTTCGTCTGGCGCCTGCGCATTGAGCACGAACGCCCCATAGGTTGCGCGGCCCGTCTCCGCCGAGACGAACGCCATCGCCGTTGGGCTCAAGCCAAGACCGCCCCACTCCGCCGGCATCTGTGGGAGCCACACGCCCCATTCGCGTGCCTGGCGGCGCAGCGACTTGATCATCGTCACGAGCGCTGGACGAGGGGGCTCGGTCCCACCGGCGAACAACTCCGCTTCGGCTGGGATCACAACGCTGTCCATGAACTCACGCACCCGCGCTCGAATGCCCTCGACCTCGGCCGGCAGCGTGAAATCAATTGCCATGAATCATCCCCCCGGAGACTCGATCAACGTGCAGCGTACGTTCAGCTCCGAGCGGTGTCCCCAACGAGCATCGAACGAACCAGGTCTACAACCGTGTCAGACAGAACGTCCGCTTCGATCGTGTAATGCGTTTCGATGTCGGGACGAAACGCGGCCATTCGTTCGAGGACGGCGACCACGGCTGCGCCGACAACCATTGGATCCAGATCGGCCGACACCGCGCCACGGCGTTGCGCGTCGGCACACTTCGCGGCGAAGCGCTCGGTGATCGGCTGCAACGACACATTTCGAATCTCACTGAAGCGCGCATCGCGTTCTTGTGCGGCCAGGTTCCGGACCCGGAGCAGCGCCCGATGATCTTCCCAATAGGCAAAGAACCGCTCCACAAGCGAGCGCACGCACTCGCGGCCAGTCGCGCCCGACCAGTCCTGATCGATGAGCTCGGCGATCGGCATGAACTCTTCGCCGGCACGCTCGGCCTGGATCAACAGCGCCTCGGTCGGATCCTGGAAATAGTGGTAAAAGGTGGCGGGCGAAGTACCCGCACGCTCCGCGATGTTCGCGACCCTCAGACCGCGGAAGCCGTCGTTCTCGAGGCACTCGCTGGTCGCGTCGAGCAGGCGTTGGCGGGTTCGCTCACCACGGATGCCGATCGCCGTCCCATTCGCAGAGCGCACTGGGCGAGGAAGGGCCATAGCGCCACCAGCATAGACCGCAGGGCCAAGATTGACAATCACCACGACCAGCGACGAGCCTGAGGGCGTGAAAACACCCTTGAGTCGCCAGGTCGGCATCGAATTCCCCATCTTCGCGTTCAGTCATTGCCGCGACGTGGTGATCGCAGTGAGCAAGGCCGGGGGAATCGGCGTGCTCGGAGCGGTCGAGCTCTCACCCGATGAGCTCGACCAGGACCTCTCGATCATCGAGGAGGCGCTCGGGCCACTCCCGTATGGCGTCGACCTGGTGATCCCGTCGAAGTACGTCGGCAAGGACGAGGACGATTTCGATCTGGCGACCCTGCAGGGATACATTCCCGCCGAGCATCGGACCTTTGTCGCCGAGCTTCTCGAACAGCACTCGGTCCCGCCGCTTCCACCCGACATCGAACCTGCCAGCGGCATGGTTTCATGGTCGAGCAGCGGCGCGGCGCCATTGCTCGATGTCGCGCTCGAACACCACCCTCGACTCTTGGCCAACGCGCTGGGCTCGCCTCCCCCGGAGTTCGTGAGCCGCGCGCACGACCACGACATCCTCGTTGCTGCGCTTGCGGGGACCCGTAAGCACGCACTGCGACACCGCGAGGTGGGCGTGGACATCATCGTGGCGCAGGGCTATGAGGCCGGTGGCCATACCGGTGAGATCTCGACCTCGGTGCTCGTCACCGACGTGGTCGACGCGGTCGCGCCGACCCCCGTTCTCGCCGCCGGCGGTATCGCACGCGGCAAACAGATCGCCGCAATGATGGCGCTCGGCGCGCAAGGGGTCTGGACGGGAAGCGTCTGGCTCACCACACGCGAAGCCGAGACCCACCCCGTCGTCAAGGAGATCTTCCTCGCTGCCGGGACCAGCGACACCGTGCGATCGCGTGGACTCACCGGCAAGCCCGCACGCCAGGTCGTCACAGGCTGGACCCAAGCATGGGACGCGCCGGAGTCACCCGGGACGCTGCCGATGCCGCTGCAGACGATCCTCATCGCCGAGGCACGCCAGCGCATCATCCGTGCGGTCGATACCGGCAACCTTCCCGCGCAGACATTGATGACCGGCGTGATCGGTCAGGCCGTCGGCCTGCTCAACGAGGTCAAACCTGCCGGACAAGTCGTCATGGAGATGGTCGAGGAGTACATCGAGACGGTGACACGTCTTGCCAAGGACCTCCTCGACGAAGAATCATCATGACCACCGAGACCGGTTTCGACCTGGCGTTCGGAACCTATGACGAAGCCGCCGCGATGATCGGGACGCGCAGCGCAGCCCAGCCGGCCGACTTCGAAGTGTGCCGCGGGATGATCCGGCACTTCTGCGCGATGGTGCACGACCCATCGCCCGCATACTGGGATGACGAGTGGGCGACGCAACGATGGGGTGGCGTGGTCTCGCCGCCGGCGATGACGATGGTCTGGCTCATGCCGATCGAATGGCGCCCCGGTGACGGGCACGCACCGCCGCGGCTTCCCGCACTCGTGCCGCTGCCGGGCACGTCGCTCATCAACGTCTCCAACGACGCGGAATTTCACGCACCCCTGCTTGTCGGCGAACAGCTCGAGGTCGTCGAGGAACTCGTGAACGTCTCGCCCGAAAAGCGAACAGGACTCGGCGTCGGCCACTTCGTCACGACACGCGCGCAATACCGCTCAGCGACGTCAAGTCGCGTGTATGCGACCATCACCAACGTGATGTTGCGCTTCACGCCCGGCCAATGACCGCCGCGACGCCGCTCTGCGTCGGTGACGAGCTCGGTCCGGTCTCGGACCTCATCACCTACCGTCGCGCGATCATGAATCCAGCGACCACGCTCGATTACTTCCCAGGCCACTTCGATCCCGAATATGCACGCGCGGTGGGTCATCCAACGATCTTCGTGAACACCATGCACCTCATGGGCTTCATCGATCGTCTGACCATGGGTTGGTGCGGACCCACCAGCTTCATCATGCGCCGCACTATGAAAATGTCCCTGCCGATCTACGCCGGCGACACCATGGTCGGCTCCGGCATCGTCACCGCCGTCGGCTCCGGAGACGCCGACGGCCCGCGCATTCCCGAGGGCCTTCCCGCGGATCTCACCACGGTCGTCGAGCTCACCGTTCGCCTCGACAACCAACACGGCGTCACGTGCGCCCAAGCACAACTTGTCGTTGCCATCGCGCCGACAAGCCCAACGCCGGCGAGCTAATGCAGCGCGGAAGGCCCGAGGTAGAGGTCCTGTACCGCGTTTGCGTCGATCTCGTCGGCTCGGCCCGCAAAGCGGACGCGACCGCGATCGAGCACCACGACGAAGTCCGCGAGACGCATCGCATCGGCAGCCTTTTCCTCGACGAGAAGGATTGTCGTTCCCTCCTCACGTAACCCTTGAAGCGACTCGAAGACCTTGGCGGTGATGAGCGGCGCGAGACCGAGCGAGGGCTCGTCGACAATCAGCACTGCCGGTGGGCGCGCCAGAGCCGATACGAGTGTCAACAGTTGCTGCTCACCACCTGAGAGCATCCCTGCAGCCACGTGGCGGCGCTCGACAAGCCGATCGAATCGCCCAAGCGCCTCGTCGCGCTCGCGACGATCGCTGATCCATACCGCAACGTTGTCCTGGACCGAAAGTCCCGGGAAGATCCCGCGATACTCCGGTGCAACCATGAGTCCGGTCCGCGCCCTTCGGTGTGCGCGCATCGTCGTGACATCCTGGCCGGCGACAGTGACCGATCCTGCGCTTGGTTTGACCAACCCCGCCGCAACGGCACAGAGCGTCGATTTCCCCGCGCCATTCGCCCCCATCACAGCAACGACCGATCCGCGAGGCACTTGTAGGTCGATGCCGTGGAGCACCTCGATACCGCCATAGCCCGCAACGATCCCGCGCAGCTCGAGACTCGCGGGCGCGGCTCCAAACCGTTGCGAGAGCATCCCGGAAGGCGGCGCTTCGACGCCAACAGCTTCCGTCCCTTCAAGCGCCCCCTCCGCCACGCGCGGCGCATCCCCGCCGGAGGGTGCCGCAGCGGTGGTGCGTCCCCCGCGACGCCACTTCGGTCGCAACGACATGAGCCCGTCTGGATTGCCTGCCAGTTGGATCGCACCAAGCCCGAAGAACACCGAAGCCAACTGCGCACTACCGCTCACATTCGAGATGATCTCGGGCGTGAAGACAAACGCAAGTCCGCCGATCAGCGCACTCCCCGGTCGGCGAACACCGAAGAGGATCGCGACGGTGACCCACACCAGACCGACGGGCGTGGTGAAGTCGGTCGGCGACACGCGTGGGTTGACTGCTCCCAGCAATGCTCCGCCGAACCCGGCGATCGCAGCCGAGATTCCGAACAACAGAAACTTCAGCCGCACCGGCGAAGCTCCCGACGTCGCCGCGGCGACCTCGGAGGATCGCAGCGCAGCCATCGCCCGTCCCGTGTTGGACCGCATGAGGTTGCGCACACCGAGGGCAACGATTGCGAAGACGCCAAGCAGCAACATCGTGTATGCCCGGTCGCCATCGAAATCAACACCGAACAACGATGGACGTGACACCTCTCGCCCGAGGGAACCACCGTTGACGGCGTCGAGTTGAAAGATCATCTGATCGGCCATGAGTCCCATCGCCAACGTCGCAAGCGACAGGGCAAGCCCACCGAGTCGCAGGGACGGCAACGCAACGATCACACCTGCACCGGCTGCCACTGCGCCGCCTGCCACCGCCGCAAGGAAAAACGGGACGCCATGATCAAGCAGGATCGCAGCGGTGAAAGCCCCCGCCATGACGAAGGCCGCCTGCGTCAGCGAGACCATTCCTCCGATACCGGTGACGACCACGAACGACAGGAACACAAGCCCCAATGCAACGCCTTTGACCGCAAGCGCCGCATTGAAGGTACTTGTCGCCAACACCCAGACGACGAAGGCCGAAGTGGCGACCGTCCAGGGACCTGCCCGACGCCACACAGGCAGATCAAGGCGGGAATCCAGGACCGCGCCATTGTCGCCGGCGCCATCGTCACTGGTAACGCCTGCCTGGCGGGATCGGTCTCGTGCCAGGAACAACAGACCGATGAACAGCACGATGAACGGCACCGACGATCGCAGCCCCGGAACGAGATCCGAGCCGAAATCGACGTAACCGGCAACCATGCTCTGCAGGATCCCGAGCACGATCCCGCCGACCATCGCAAGAGGGATTGACGTGAACCCCTTGATGACGCCTCCGGCCGCGGCGGCAAGCATCAGCGAGGTGAAGACGTGTGGGTCGAGACTGAACAACGGAGCGATCAGAACACCCGCCAGTCCCGCGAGCACGGTTCCGATCACCGTTCCGATGGTCGAGACCGCGGAGGTGTCGATACCACGAAGCTTTGCAAGATCAGGTCGGTCGACTGTCGCGCGAAGGTTCAAACCCAACCGCGTGTGATTCATCAGCGCCCAGAGTCCGCCGGCAACGATGATCGCTGCGAGAAACACGGCGATCTGGTCGCTGCTCAGTACCACGCCATCGGTGACGTGATAGAGCTTGGGGGGTGTAGGTCCGATTCCTGGCGGTAGGTAGACCTGCTCTTCGGAGGCGAGTCCGATCCCAACCGTCTCGCGCAACCATTGCGCCGTGACAATGCAGAGATTCGGCAATGCGACCAGGATCCCGATCGTTCCCACGATGCGAGCGAACTCCGGGGCGCGACTCAGCCGCGCGAACACGGCACGTTCGAGGACGAATCCCATCGCAGGCGCGAACACCCCGACACAGAGCAACGCGGACCGCACGACGTTGAGCTCAAGGCCCGTATTGAGCTGGTAGTACACAAACGCCGTCGCAAACGCGATCGAACCGAACGCGAAGTTGAAGATCCGCGCAGCGCTATACGTCAGCACCAGGCCAGACGCGAAGATCGCATAGATCCCGCCGGATACGGCGCCTGTCAGGAGCAGGGAGAAGAACTTGTTCACCGCGCGAATCCCGTCATCCGAGGTACGCGCTCCGGACAGCGGGATTGTCTCGGATCTCCTCAGGCGTTCCTTCAGCGAGCGCACAACCCAGATCGAGCACCAGAATCCGGTCGCACATCTCCATCACAAAAGACATGTCGTGTTCAACGAGGAGCACCGCGCAGCCCTCGCCGCGAATCGTTGTCATCACTTCACGAAGCCGGTCCGACTCACGTTGGTCGAGCCCCGAACTCGGCTCGTCGAGCATGAGAACCCGTGGCTCGTCGACCACGGCACGCGCCAGTTCGACCATGCGAGCGATTCCCACCGGAAGTCGGCCGGCCGCAACATCGGCGACTGCCCCGAGGCCACACCGTTCGACGACCGCTCGCACACGCTCACGGCGTTGAGTTTCGAGCCTCCGTCGAGCAGGCAACGCCAGAATGTCACCGAGCGCTCCCCCACCACCACGTCGCCATTCGGCTGCCATCAGCACGTTGTCCATCACCGACAGCCGACCGAAGACCTGCGTACGTTGGAACGTCCGCCGAATCCCCACCCGGGCTCGCTGTGTTGCAGATGCGCGCGTGATATCCGCGTCGCCGAGCCGAACCGATCCTCTGTCAGCTCGTCGAATTCCCGAGAGCACATCGAACAGGGTGGTCTTTCCGGCACCGTTGGGACCGATCACACCACGAATCTCACCAGGACGAATGTCAAGGTCAACGTCGGAGAGAGCGTGCACGCCACCGAAACGCACTGTAATTCCCCGCGCCGCCAGGCCCATATGTCCTGCAGGTGCAGGAACCGAAAGCGCCGTGCTCAATCCGGACCCCCTGGGTTACCGGCCACCCACAACTGCTGCACCATCACCAGCCCCAGAAGGAGCCCTCATAGACCTTGTTACGCGCTGCCAGCGCTTCCTTCAAGCCACGCTCGGCGACAGTGCCGTGAAAGTCGAATTCGTCGGGCTCTCGGGTCATATCCACAATCATCGGATGCGCGCCATAGTGCGGAACGAAGCTCTCTGCGATGCCCAACATGGCATAGGTCATGTGGGCAACGGTACGACTCACCGCGATGCCGTCGCGCGGCAGCGAACGGATAGCGCGCGCCAACTCGTCGACCTCATGTTCAAGCTGTTCGGCCGGAACAACGCGGTTGATGAGATTCAGCCTCGCAACCTCATCGGCCTCGAGACGCCTACCGGTCATCAAGATCTCGTTCGCCCATTTGACGCCACACTGGGATGCAACGAATGGATAGAGCCAGCTTGTGCCGCTGGCGCCGAAGCGTTCCTCGGGCAACCCGAACACGGTTCCTTCCGCGGCGATGGCGAAGTCCGACACCAACGTGAGGTAGAAACCTGCGCCAATACAGTGACCATGGAGCGACGCGATGATGGGCTTCATCGAATACAGCAGATCGCGCATCACCTCGGCACGCGCCTTCAGTTTGTGAATCGCGAATCGGTGCCCGTTTCGGCCTTCACCATAGAAAGCATCGGGATCACTCACGTCGAAGCCCGAACAGAACGACTTGCCCTCACCACGCAGCACGATGACGCGCACATCATCATCCGCTTCGGCTCGATGCACCGATGCGACAATGTCGGCGAACATTCGATCCGTCAGCGCATTGCGGACTTCGGGCCGATTGAGCACGATTGACGCGATGCCATCGGCTGCTTCGTACTGCACATCTGTCACGCCGTGCTCTCCCTCCCTCGTCCGACCTTCATGGGCCCTTGCCCTTGTAGAAGTCGGGTTCGCGCTTTTCGACAAAGGCTGCAAGAGCCTCGCGATTCGGCCCAGCCTCCGACGAAGCTGTTGAAAATCGGTTCCTCACGCCCTCGCGCTGCGCGGAAGGAGTCGAGGCGGGCATCGAGCAACAACTGTTTCGTCGCAACCAACGACTTGAGCGGCTGCTTTGCTATCGCAGTCGCGCGTTCCATCGCCGCGTCGACCAACTCGTCGGGAGCGACCACCTTCCACACCAGACCTTGTGCCAATGCCTGCTCCGCAGACATCCATTCAGCGGTGAAGAGGAAGTTCGCAGCGTTCTGCCATCCCAGGATGGCCGGAAACGTAAAGGTCGCGCCGGTCTCGGGGACCAGGCCGAGCGAGACGAACGGAGCACGAAACCGCGCCTCGGGACTTGCCAGGACAAGATCGCAACAACCAAGCAAGGTCACGCCAATGCCGACGGCGACACCGTTGACAGCAGCGATGAGTGGCTTCGGAAAGGCCGAGATCGCGTCGACGAAGTGATAGACGCCATGATCGGGCGACCCCATTCCACCGAGTTGGCCCATCTCGGAGAGGTCTTGACCTGCACAGAACCCACGGCCGGCACCAGTGAGCACAACGACACAGATGTCATCGCTTGCTGCTGCCTCCTCCAGCGCGTCGGCAACGCCATGGTAGAGCGCACTGTTGAATGCGTTGCGCGCCTCGGGCCGATTCAACGTAACGAGGCGCACGCGCTCCGCGTCAACGATGGTGAGCATGTCGTCCTTTCCTGCGGGCGCACGCGGAACATGCGCGGTCAAAAGATCGTGTAACCGCCGTCGACCACCAGGGTGTCACCGGTGTGAAAGGTGTACGACGGATCGGCAAGGAACACCGCGGCGGGACCAAGATCTTCAGGCACTCCCCAACGTCGCGCGGGTGTGCGATCGGTCGTCGCCTTCATGAACTTCTCGTTCTTGCGCATCTCGACGTTCATGTCTGTTTCGGTCCAACCCGGCAACAAGGCGTTGGCACGGATCTGGTAGCGGGCCAACTCCACAGCGAGACCACGAATCATCGCGATCACGCCTGCCTTCGATGCCGCGTAGTCCTCCATCCTGGGCGCACCGTGAATGGCCGACACCGACGACACTGCGATGAGCGAACCGCCCTCGCCACGATCGATCATGTGTCGTGCAGCTTCTCGTAAACACAAGAACGTACCGTCGAGATTGACGGCCATGACGCGCCGCCACTGCTGGAGCGTGATGTCCACAAACGGCGCGTACCGCCCGACTCCGGCGTTGGCGATGAGACAGTCGACCTTGCCGAGTTTGTCAACGACGGTACGAAAGGAACGTTGCACCTTGTCCTCTTCGCGAACGTCGCATTCGAGTGCTACAACGCGGGTGCCCAGCTTCTCGAGTTCGCGCTGTGCGGCTTCGTTCTTATCCGCGTTGCGTCCCCAGATCGCGACGTCGGCTCCTGCGTCGGCCGCGGCCTTCGCCATCCCGAGCCCAATTCCACCGTTACCGCCGGTGACGAGCACCACGCGTCCTGCGAGTTGACCTTCCGCCATGTTTCCCCCCGACTGCTTGGACGAAATTCTCGGTGCGTGAAATCTCGGTACGCGCAATCAGCGCGCAAACGCCTGCTGAAGTGCTGACGCCGCCTCGGCGACCGCATCGCGGCCGCGGTCGAGCATGGCGCCCATCTGGAAAAACCCATGGAACATGCCGTCATAACGCGTCACCGTGGTCGGCACGCCAGCCTCGATGAGTCGGGCACCATATGCCTCACCCTCATCGCGCAGCGGGTCGTATTCGGCAGTGATCACCAGCGCCGGCGGAGTACCGGCGACGCTCTCGGCGCGCAGCGGCGCCGCATACGGGTTGTCGGCCTCGGACGGATCGCTGAGGTAGTGACCCCAGAACCACTGCATGTCGGCGCGGCCCAACAGGTACCCCTCGGCGTTCTCGATCATCGATGGCAGCTCGAAGTCGTGGTCGGTAACCGGGTACACCAACAATTGGAACACGGGTGAGGGCGCGCCCCGGTCGCGTGCCATGAGCGCCACGACGGCGGTGAGGTTGCCGCCTGCACTGTCGCCCCCGATCGCGATGCGTTCGATATCGCCGCCGATCTCGGCGCCGTGGGTGGCCACCCAGACGTACGCGGCATACGCGTCGTCGGCAGCCGCTGGGAACTTGTGTTCTGGCGCGAGGCGATAATCGACCGAAACGACGATGCAACCGGTCCTATTGGTGAGCTCGCGACAGAGGCTGTCGTGCGTGTCGATACTGCAGATAACCCAGCCGCCGCCGTGGTAGTAGACCAAGATCGGGAGTGGGCCGTCGCTCTTGGGCCGGTAGACACGGATGCGAATGTCACCATCGGGACCCGGGATCGTACGGTCGTCGACGTGCTCGACGTCCTCACCGGGACCGGCCATTCCCATGTTGGCCTCGATGGCTTCGCGGCCCGCAACCACGTCGTCGGCCCCGAACAACTTCACGCCGCCGGCGTTCATGCCGTCCACGATCATCTGGGCTTGCGGATCGAGTCCCATCGCATCCCTCCACTGGATCAGCCGCTGAGCTGCTGAACTGTAGCCAGAGTCACAGGTCCCGCGTTAGGGTCAGCCTCCGGGCCTGGTCTGTCCGTCGCTGGAGGCCCCAAGCAGCCATCGAATCGCGAGGAGTCCCGGTCGTGCCAGCATCTGCAAACGTCCCGGTCATCATCGGTGTTGCCCAAGAAACAATCCGTGACAGGCACGCGCCGGAGCCGTTGATCTCGCTTGAACGCGTTGCGCGTGCAGCAGCCGCCGATTCGGGCGCCGCGAAGGATCCTCTGAGCCAACTCGATGGGATTCATCTCGTTTCGTCGATGTCGTGGATTTATGACGACGGCCCTGGGCGCCTCGCGGACCGTCTCGGGACCACGATCGGCGACAAGTACGTCTCCGGGATCGGCGGGAACTCCGGCCAGTACATCATCAGTCGCGCGGCCGAACGCATGCTGCGTGGCGAGTTGGGTCTCGTGCTCGTCGCGGGAGGCGAGGCTCTGGCGACCCGGAGGCGCATGCGCCTCGACGGCGAGACTCCCGCATGGAGTTTCGAGGGTGACTCGGCGCGGGAACACGTTGACTTTCATGCATCCGAGATCGCCCACCGTGCGCTTGAGCCCATCAATGTGTACCCAATGCTCGAAAGTGCGCGCCGCGCCCGACTCGGCAATGGAATCGAAGACCACCAGATGGCAATCGGGCGGTTGTGCGCGCCAATGACCAAGGTCGCCGCGGCCAATCCGTACGCGTGGTTCCCGACCGAACGAAGCGCCGAAGAGATCGCGACGGTCACGGCACAGAACCGAATGGTGGGCTTTCCCTACACGAAATACATGAACGCGGTCATGGACGTCGACATGTCAGCCGCCGTGCTGCTCGCCACCCGCGCGATTGCCGACGAGCTCGGAGTGCCCGAAGAACAGCGCGTCTATCTCCACGGCTGGGCGGACGGACTCGATGTCTGGTACACCGCCCAGCGTCCCGACCTGTCGCGATCGCCCAGCGATCAAGGTCTGCGCAACCCGTGCCCTCGAGATGGCGCACATGAGCGTCGATGACATCTCCACCTTCGATCTCTACTCCTGCTTCCCAATCGCTGTCACCGCTGCGCTCGAGGCAATGGACGTTGCAATCGACGACCCGCGCGGTGTCACGCAGACGGGCGGTCTCGCCTATGCCGGGGGGCCTGCGAACAACTACACGTTGCACGGCATTGCAGCGACAACCGAACACCTCCGGGAGCACCCCGGTGAAGCGGGTATCTGTTCAGGTCTCGGATGGTTCATCACCAAGCACGCCTACGGCGTCTACGCCTCACGCCCGCCTGCAGAGACACCCGTGCCGCACGACATGAAAATGCTCCAAACCGAGATCGACGCCGCAGCGCCTGCTGTGCCGCTTGCCGAGAGCCCGGCCGGTCCCGCTCGCATCGTCGGCTATTCCGTTGCCCATGACCGCGAAGGCACGCCACAACGAGGCCTCTTGATCGCGGAGCTCGACGACGGCACACGGTGCTGGGGTGAACTGGAATCGGACCCTGCGCTGCTGCTCGAGGCGACCAAGACGGAGATGGTCGGCGCGCGCGGGACCATCACCGCGACGCCCGAGCAGATCAACGTTTTCCACCCCGAGCGGTGAAGCGGGATCAAAATTAGAGCCAGAGCAGAGCGATCACGAAACGACGAACACGGGGGGTACGACCATGCCGACGCTGTATGACGCGGTTGCGATGTGGGCGGACGCGTGCCCGGAAAAGCTCGCCATCATCACCGAATCCGACGGCGATCGGACCTTCGGCGAGCTCGCGCAACGCTCCGGTCGACTTGGGCACGCTTTCGCCCGAGAGCTGGGTTATGCCATTGGCGATCGCGTCTGTATCTGGTTCCCGAATCGACCCGAATGGATCGAAACGGCAATCGCACTGTACGCCTCGGGTCTCGCATCGGTCCCAGCCAACCCCGACTGGTCCGACACCGAGTTGGGCTACGTACTCACACATGCACGGTGTCGGGCAATCGTGTGCGAACCCGAGCAAGCCAAGCGCGCCCTGCATTTGCGCGACACCATCGAGACACTCGAGCAGGTGATCGTCGTCGGCACCGCCGGTCACGACGCGCCACCGACCATCGACCTCGACACCTGACTTCGAAGCGCTGCTCGCAACCGCGCCCGAGGACCCCCGCGGGGGCCTGCCCGTACTTCCCGAAACCACAACCGGCAACATCCTCTATACCTCAGGCACCACGACGGGCCGACCCAAGGGCGTTGCGATGTCAGCCGAAGTGATGACCACAGGTATCAGTTATGAGGAGATGTTCGGCCTCAACCCGAGCGATCGCAGCATTTTCGTCACACCGCTCTTTCACGGCAACGGTATGGGCGGCGCGATGTCGGCGTTGTCGCGGGGTGCGAGCACGGTCTTCCCGCGGAAGTTCTCTGCACATCGGTTTTGGGACCTCGTCGATCGCTACCGTCCCACATACCTCTTTACCCTGGCGCCACTCGTGAACATCCTGATGAGCCTGCCTCCATCGGCGCGCGAGCGTGACCACAACCTTCGGGTGCTGATTGTGCTGGGCGCCGCCGCGAACGCCGAGGCCATCGAGGCCCGTTACAACGCACCGGTCATCGATTGGTACGGCATGACCGAGGCCGGGACCGGGACCTATACCCGCCTCGGCGAGGAACGCCGTCCAGGATCGGCCGGCAGGGTCTTCGAAGGCTCCGAGATGCGCATCCTGAACGACGAAGGCGCCGAAGTCCCCGTCGGTGACGTGGGTGAGGTGGCCTTTCGTGCCTCAGCACTCGGCTTCGCTGGATACCTCGAAGACCCCGAAGCGACCGAGGCGTCCCTTCGCGAGGACTGGTTCCTGACCGGCGATCTGGGTCGTGTCGACACGGAAGGGTACTTTTACTTCGTCGATCGGAAGAAGGACATTGTGCGCCGTGGTGGTGAAAACATCTCGAGTATCGAAGTCGAGGCGGTGCTGCGCACCCATGACGGCGTCGCCGACGTCGCGGTCGTCGGTCGCGCGGATGCAGTGCTCGGCGAACGCGTGAGCGCATTCATCGTGGCCGCCCAGCCCGGATCTCCCCCGACACTCGACGAGCTTCGCTCCCATGGGCGAGGCACGCTCGCCGAGTTCAAGCTGCCCGAGGAGATCATCCTGATCGCTTCATTGCCACGTACCGGTAGCGGCAAGGTCGAGAAGTTTCGACTCCGCCAGCAACTCGTATGACGGCGCTCCTATGACACAGCTCGCAGGGCCACTCTGGGCCACAACAGGACGCGGCCCCGACGACCTCGCCCTCGATGACGGCACCCGTCAGCGCACATGGGGTGAGCTCGAGTCACGCAGCAATGCCGTGGGCAACGGCTGCGAGGCGCTCGGTATTGAGCCCGCCTCGCACGTAGCGCTGGTTGCTTCGAACCGTGTCGAGTTCATCGAAGTACTGATCGGCGCGCAACGCGCCGGGATGGTCGTCACACCGGTGAAGGCCAATTGGACCCAAAGCGAGATCACGTACCTCCTCGATGACGCGTCGACGCGATTGGTCGTCACTGATGTTCCCGCCGCACGGGCAGCCGCGCTCGAACGCGGTGTACCGGTCATCGACCTGGACAGCACGGCGCCCGACAGCAGCTATGAGTCGTGGCTGAACGCATCGGGAGACGCGCCACTGCCGGCGGACCGGTGCGGATGGCGTCTGTCCTACACGTCCGGCACGACGGGCCGTCCCAAGGGAGTGCGTCACACGGGATCGGGCACGACGCCGTACGTGACCTTGTTTGCGGGCAGCTCCCAGTTCTCGGGCGTGCTGGGTATTCCCAGCGACGGACCACACCTCGTGGTGTCGCGACTTTTCCATGGCGCACCGCTGGCCTTCGCACTGGGCGCACTCGCGGCGGGCGCGCCCATGCGAATCCTCGAACGTTGGGATGCCGCGGAGACCCTGGACCTCCTCGAAACGGGCATCGCATCGACGATCATGGTCCCGTCGATGTTCCGTCAACTCTTGGCACTTCCCGCCGAGCGTCGTGCACGCTTTGCCGCCCCTGCGCTTCGGCGTGTCCTGCACGGCGGTGAACCCTGCTCACGTGAACTGAAAGCCGCGATGATCGACTGGTGGGGCCCCATCTTCACGGAGTACTTCGGCTTCACCGAAGGCGGCATGACCATCGCGACAACCGAAGAATGGCAGGCACGACCTGGCACTGTCGGACGGGCATTGCTCGGTCGACACATCGTGATCCTCGGCGACGATGACGAACCCCTTCCTCCAGGGACCGAGGGTCGTGTCTACTTCGAGGATCCTGCCCAACGCACGTTCGAATACCTCAACGACGCCGACAAGACCGACAGCGCGTACTTGGGCAACAAGTTCACCGCAGGCGACATCGGTTGGGTCGACGAGGATCAATACCTCTATATCTCAGGACGTAAGTCAGAGGTGATCATCACCTCGGGCGTGAACGTGTACCCGGCAGAGATCGAAGCGGTCATCGCGGAGGTCGACGGCGTCGCCGACACGTGCGTCACGAGCGCACCGCATGAGGAACGCGGCGAGGAAGTCGTCGCCTTCATTGCGTTCGCACCCGACGTCGACGAAGAGCGCGTCCTGACCGAGGTCGCGATGGCCTGCACCGAACATCTCGCGGGCTACAAACGACCGAGGCGTATCGATGTGATCGATGAGATTCCTCGTGACCCAACCGGCAAAGTGCTCCGCACACGTCTACGCGACGAGCTGTGGCGCGACGCCTCGGCCTTTGCGGCCACACCTCAGACCACCCCCCAAACCCAAGGATGAACACGTGAAGATCGGTGATATCGCGAACGCCTCGGCAAGCCAGTACGGAAAGCCACTCGAAGGCGTACGCGTCCTCGCCGCCGAACAGATGCAGGCCTTGCCGTACGCCACGCAACTCCTGGGACGTCTCGGCGCGGACGTTGTCAAGGTTGAGCATCCCGTCAACGGCGAGTCCGGCCGAGGCGCAATGCCCGCGATGACCGACCCCGACGGGCGACGTGTTGGCGCAACCTTCTTGCGTAACAACTTCTCGAAACGCAGTGTCGGCCTCGACCTGAAGAGCGAACGCGGTCGCGAACTGTTCAAGGAACTTGCCGGAAAGTTCGACATCGTCGGCGAGAACTTCACACCCGGCACCATGGATCGCCTCGGCCTCGGCTACAGCGCCCTGAGTGAGTTGCACCCGTCGCTGATCTACGTGTCGGTCTCGGGTTTCGGCAACACCGACGACACGCCCTATAAGGACTGGCCGGCCTATGCCTGCGTCGCCGAGGCCATGTCAGGCTTGTACGAATACTCCCGCCAGCCCGGTCAACCACCCCAGATCAATCCGTCCGGAGCGTTGGGCGACATCGCCTCGGCGCTCTACGCCACGATTGGTGTACTCGCTGCGTTGCGCCACCGCGACCGAACCGGACTCGGACAACATGTCGACATTGCCATGTTCGACGCGATGGTCGCGATGGCCGATCTCGTTCCCAACTGGTGGTCGATGGGTATGGAGTTCGATCCCGAAAAGCCTCGTCCGAAGACCGGGCTCATCAATGCATTCCGCGCATCGGATGGTTGGTTCGTCATCCAGATCGCGCGTGAACACCAGTTCGAACGGCTCGCTCGGATCATCGGCCACGACGAATGGCTCACAGACGAGCGACTCGCCACACGCGCTGGTTGGGGCACACACCTCGAAGACATCATCCGGCCCGGACTCGAAGGATGGGCAGCGTCGCTCACCAAGCTCGATGCTGCAACGGCATTGAGTGGTGCCGGTGTCGCTTCGGCGCCGTGCTTTGCCGCCGTCGACGTGGTGAACGACCCACACGTCGCCGCGCATCACATGCTGGTCGAGATGCCGCGCACCGACGGGGTCGAACAACCAGTGCTCGTGCCGGGCAATCCGGTGAAACTCTCGAAGATGGCAGAGGGTCCCGAGCTGCGCGTCCCGTGGTTGGGTGAGCACACCGACGACGTCTTGGCTGCAGAGCTTGGACTCGATACCGCTGCGCTGACGTCGCTCCGTGCCGACGGCGTGATCAACTGACCGGCTGTGCCAACGCTGCTGATCGTTCACCACACCACCTCACCGGCGACGCACGCAATGTTCGACGCGGTGATGTCCGGTGCAACCGATCCGCAGATCGCGGGCGTCACGGTCGTGGCACGCGTGGCGCTTGTTGCAACGCCGGTCGATGCGCTCGAGGCCGACGGATACCTGCTCGGGACACCCGCGAACCTTGGCTACATCTCCGGTGCGCTCAAGCACTTCTTCGACACCATCTATTACCCGTGTCTCGAAGCGACTACCCAACGACCCTATGGCGCGTACGTCCACGGCAACAGCGACACCACCGGCGCGTGGCGTGCTATCGAATCCATCACGACGGGATTGCGCTGGCAGCGCGCGCAGGCACCACTCACAGTTCTGGGCGAACCGAGCCAGGCTGATCTCCAAGCATGCTGGGAACTCGGAGCCGCGACTCGCCGCCGGGCTCGCGAACTAGATCTGGTAGAGCCGCTGGGCGTTGCCACCGACGATCGCGGCAACTTCGCCTGCATCAACACCGACGAAATCGCGGTCGATGACCTCACGCGAATGCGGCCAGGTCGAGTCGCTGTGCGGGTAATCACTCGCCCACATCAACTGCGATGCACCCGGCCCATCACGCGTGACCACAGCCCATGGATCGTCCTGGAACGTGAAGAACACGTTGCGGCGAAGGTATTCACTGGGTTCGAGTTCGAGGCGGTCTGTGTCGGACGCGGCGAATCGCCCGTACTTCTGATCGAGGCGGTACCCGAAGTGGGCGACCCAACCTGCGTCATGCTCGGCCGAGACAACCTGGAGTGTCGGATGCCTGTCGAACACTCCACCGAAGATCAGCAGGGAGATCGTCTGCTGGATGGCATGAACAACCGACATGAAGAACATCATCCGAAGACCCGAGCCGAGCGTGACATCACCGTCGCCTCCCCCAGTGAGGATGTGAAACGACACCGGCATACCCAACGACGCGACCTGCAACCAAAGCGGATCGAAGCGTGCCTCCGCATAGTGGCCACTCGGCGGTAGCCCGGGGAGCAGCACGCCACGTAGACCGAGCGCATGGGCGCGTCGCGTCTCGGCGATAGCGACGTCGACATCGAAGGTCGGCACCATGGCCAATCCACCGAGGCGACCCTTACCCTGCCCGCAGAACTCGATCAGCCAGTCGTTGTATGCCTGCACACACGCCAACTGGTAATCGAAATCTGCGACACCGGCGACCGTCATACCGATCGACGGATACAGCACCTCTGCGCTCACGCCATCAGTGTCCATGTCGACGAGACGGGCAACCGGATCCCAGCCACCCGCACGCAGATCCTCGATGTGATCACCGCTGTAACGCAATGCCGATGAAGCTTTGCCTGCAGCGCCGTACAACGAGACGGGTATCGGACGCGCACCGTCGACGATGAACAGATCGCCGTGACGTTCATGGTCGACGATATGCGGAGCGCGTGCCGCGAACGGTCCGTCACCCATTCGCGCAACCCACAGGTCGCGCGGCTCGACGACATGACTATCCGCGGACACGACCCGCATAACGAACCCCCCGTCGAGTCTCACGCCAGCCGGCTCGACTTGCTCAGGCCATCCCCATCGGATTGATCCCTGCGGTGACGCCACCGTCGATCACGAACTCCGAACCCGTGCAGTAGCTGCTCTCATCGGACGCAAGAAACACCGCGAGATGCGCGATCTCGGTCACTGTGCCGAGGCGATGCCATGGGACAGACTTCGCCAGCGGCGACGCTTCGAAATCACCGATTCCCGAGCCGCGCACCATCGGCGTGTCGATGTAGCCGGGGTGGATCGAATTCGCACGGATCTTACGGTCCGCCAACTCCAACGCCGCGACCTTCGTCATGCCTCGCACCGCGAACTTGCTCGACACATACGCCGCGACACCAGGCATACCGACGAGTCCGTCGATCGAGGAGATGTTGATGATCGATCCGCCGCCGGCGCGCGTCATCGGCTCGACCACCGCACCCATTCCGAAAAACACGCCGACCTGGTTGACATTGATGACGTCGCGGTAATCGTCGGCCGTGGCCTTCGAATCGTTGACGGGAGTGAAGCGCACGATCCCGGCGTTGTTGATCAGGACATTGAGCGAGCCGAACTCCTTCTCCGTCGCTGCAACAGCTTCACGCCAACTGTCCTGACTGGTGACATCAAGGTGCACATAGGCAGCGTTGGCGCCGATCTCGGCAGCGACCGCCTTGCCCTCATCGTCAAGCACGTCGCCGAGCACGACCTTCGCGCCTTCAGCCGCGAAACGGCGCCCTTCCTCTGCACCTTGACCTCGGGCTCCGCCGGAGATGAGCGCCACCTTGCCATCGAGTCGTCCCATGGTCGTTCTCCTTCTGGTTATGTCGCTGCTGTCGTGTTCACGCCCGCAGTGGGCCGAGAATCTCTTCGTCGTGTTCACCAAGTTGGGGAGCCGGACGGCTCAGCCGCCACGGCGAGACCGCCGAGATGAACGGCGCGCCTGGATACGTCACTGTTCGATCGAGTGCGGAGTGGTACAACTCGACGGGAAAGCCGCGGTCGATAAAGTGCGGATCGTTCATCACATCCTCGGGTGAGTACACGAGCCCGCAGGCGAGGCCACGCCGCTGTGCTCCCGTGAAGAATTCATAACCCGACACACGCGACGCGATGAAGGACAGCGCTGCGCGTCCCGCGCCGAAGATCTCGGTGACGACCGGGTCGACACCGAGATCCGAGAAGTTGATGCCATCGCCTTCGGTGCCCATCTGCAGAAAGGCAAGCTCGGGGAACTCTTCGGTCGCACCGATGAGTTCGAGCCAGTCCAACAGTGTGGCGAACTCCTTCGGTGAGCGCGGTGGAAATCCCGTCGTCACGTCACGACCATCGGCGCTGCGCAACATGACGGGCATCGTCGGCCACACCGACGCGTGACGGCCGGTTTGGCGCTTCACGGTCTTCTTGGCGACCAGCCATTCGTAACTTCCCGCTTCGGTCGTGACATTCGCGGCGGCATGCATGCTGACGTCGACATGTTGACCCAGACCGGAAACGTCGCGGTGCACCAACGCGGTGAGCGTGCCCATCACCGCCCACAGGCACGCCGTTTGGTATCCCTGGTTTCCACCACCTCGTACGGGTGCCAGACTGTGGTCGTCATAACCACAGCTCCAGACGGGCCCACCACCCGCGAGCACCGTCAGATCCGTTGCCTGCTCCGCGGCACGTGAGTTCGTGCGCCCGAACGGCGTGATCGATACCCACACCAGCCCCGGACACTCGGCACGCAGCGTGTCGTGATCGATGCCCAGTGTTGCCAGCGCCGAGGGCGGTTCACCTTCGAGCACGACGTCTGCGGTTCGCACAAGTGAACGGAAGACCTCAGGTTCGCCGGCAAGGTCGAGGGTCACGCCGCGCTTGGACGTGTTGTAGTGCCACCAGAAGAGGCCGCGCTCGAGACCGGGTTCATCCTCGAGAAATGGCTCGAACCAACGGCTCGGGTGACCGCCAGGCGGCTCGACGAGGATGACGTCGGCGCCGAGGTCGGCGAGTTGCTTGCCTGCGAACGCGCCATGCTCGCTGGCGAGCTCCACCACCCGCGTGCCGGCGAGCGGTCCTGGTCGCTGCGATTCTGCTGCGCTCATATGACGCCCTCGGTCGCCAGCGCGTCGATGTCGGCAGCGCTCAAACCCAACAGACGTGTGAAGACGTCGTGATTGTGCTGACCGAGCAGTGGCGCCCCGGATTCGATGTGCCAGTCGGTCTCGGAAAGGTGGATGGGGATGCCGTCGACGCGGACGTCACCCATTTCGAGATGATGCGCAACCGGCCACAAACCCCATTCGGCAGTGCCGGGATCGTGCTCGACTCGATCTTCTGGCGTCGCAACGATCGCGGCAGGAACACCCGCAGCCTGAAGCCGCGCTGCGATGTCGTGGCGATCTCGCGTGTCGCGGTCCACGCGGCCGAGCAACGCGTCGAGGTCACTCTCATGTGCCAGACGCCCATCACGGGTTGGCAAAACGCTTCTCAGTCGGCCGTGAACGGCTCGTCGATGACCCCGCACAAGTGCTTTCCAGTCTGCGTCGTCACGACACGCGATTGCGACCCATTCGTCATCACCGGCGGCTGCGTAGATGTTGTGCGGCGCCATCGCCGGGTGCTGGGAGTGATTGCTATCGGGTCGACCCTCGCGACGCAGGGGCCGACCGTTCACGGTGTAGTCGAGGACCTCGGGTCCGTTCAGTGTTGCGCCCGCCTCGGTGCATGACATGTCAACCCACTGACCCTCGCCGGTCCGCGAACGATGCAGCAACGCTGCGAGCACCGCAATGGCCATGAAATTGCCGCCGTGGTGGTCCATGTACGAGTAGCCCCAGCCTGCCAACGGTTGACCCGCGACACCCGAGCCCGCCGTGAGACCACAGCATGCCTGCACGATCGGGCCCCACGTCTTGAACTCCTTGTATGGACCCGTCTGACCGAAACCGCAGTTGGATACGTAGATGATGTCGGGCCTGATCGCTCGCAAGTCCTCATAGGACAGACCGAAACGGGTCATCACGCCGGCGGAGAAGTTCTCGGTCACGACGTCACACTGCGCGATCAGCGCACGCAGCAGCTCGCGGCCGCGCTCGGTGCGCATGTTGACCGTGATGCCGAGCTTCTCGACGTTGTGATTGTTGAACGCCCCGCCGAACTCGATACCACGACGCTTGTCGACGAACGGGGCCATACCGCGCAGAATGTCCCAGCGGCCGCGCCTTACCGGATCTTCGACCCTGATGACTTCGGCACCCATTGCCGCGAGATACCTGGTGGCGCCGGCGCCTGCGAGCTGCCCGCTGAAGTCGCAGATCCGAACATGGCTCAGTGCCCTCGCGGCCGCCCCTCGGCCGTCGGCACTCATCGGACTCTCTGCCATGTTCGGATCCTCCCCTCGACAAACTCGCCGCGGCCTGGCGCCGTGCAACGTTGCACGATGGCAGTCACTGGTGTCACATCGACACCAGTAGGAAGGCCCGCGTGTCAGCCCACGGGGTCGAAGGTACAGACTCCGCGGTCCAGAACGATCTCACCACGTTGGGTCTCGGTCGTGAACACCGCACGACCCGGCTCTGTCACCCAGATACGGATCGTAAGGGTGTCTCCGGGATAGCACGGCGCCGAGAAACGTCCGTCCATCCCGCGAAAGCGCGCCGGGTCGGAACCGCAGAGGCGGTGCAGGAGCGCGCGTCCGGTGAAGCCGAACGTATTGAGACCGTGGTTGATCGGGCGGTCGAAACCCGCCATCTTCGCGAAGCTCGGGTCCGAGTGCAGCGGATTGCGGTCGCCGCTCAGCCGATAGAGCAGCGTCTGATCGACCCTCGTCTGGTACACGACGACATGGTCCGCCGAACGGGCCGGCGGCGCCGCCGCTGCAGCGGAGGGACCCCGGTCACCACCGAAGCCGCCTTCACCCTTCACGAAGATCGACATGCGGCTCTTCCAACGCAGATCACCGGTTGCAGGATCGGTGGCCTCGCTCTCCATTGCCACGAGCGCGCCGCTGCCCTTGTCGTAGATCCCGGTGACCCTGCTCACGCCGATCACGTCGCCGGAGGTCGGCAGCGCGCCGAAAAGCTCGACGCCCTGCTCGCCGTGCACGATCTGCGACAGGTGGAAGTCACCAAGGGCGGAGAGGCCACCTTCCACGCCACCCTCGCTGCCCGCACCGGGACCACCGGTTGCGCCCACGACAACGGGGAAAGGTGGGAAGCACCTGCAACGGAACATCGATCGAGTTCTCGGTGACGAAGCCGAGCTCGTCCCAGCTACACCCGACGCCTAACGCGTAGAGGATGACCTGGTCCTGGGTCCAGGAAGCCTCGAGCTTCCCGAAGTTCTGACCGACCATCTCCAAATTCATCGTCACCGCGCAACCTCCTGCGTCTCGTCGAGTCGGGCGTTCATTCCGCGAACGGTATCGATGTACTCGTCGACCATGTCGAAGATGACATCGGCTGTCTTACGCACAGTGTTCTGCGAGCCCACGATCTGGCCGACCGGAAAACCCATGAGCTCCTTGGCGCCGGCGTGGTGGATTCGAGCCATCGCCTTGGACGACAAGATGAACTGCAACGGCATCGGCAAGGTGCCCGGCGACTCAGGCGATTCCCATGCCTCGGTCCAGGCAGTGCGGAGCTGACGAGCGGGCTTGCCGGTCAAGGCTCGCGAGCGCACCGTGTCACGCGAGGTTGCGGCGAGCAGCTTCTCCATGAGTTCCGGGGGCGTGTCCGCCTCGGCAACGGTCAGCCAGAGTGAGCCCGTCCAGACGCCCTGTGCACCGAGGGCCATCGCTGCCGCCATCTGCTTGCCGCTGCCGATTCCCCCCGCGGCCAGGACAGGAATGTCCGGACCAACGGCAGCGACAACCTCGGGAATGAGGACCAGCGTCGAGATTTCCCCGGTGTGCCCACCCGCCTCATTGCCCTGAGCGATGATGATGTCGATCCCCTTGGCAACGTCACGTGTCGCTTGCGCAGCGGTACCGACCAGCGCAGCCACAGGAATGCCCCGAGCGTGCACCTCGTCGACGACCTCCTTCGGCGGCGGACCAAGCGCGCTCGCAAGAAGCGCCGTGTTGTGCGCAAGGGCAACGTCGACCAACGGCATACCCGTCGCAGCCGTCCAACCCAAGATGCCGTCACCGATCGGCCCGCCCGGGCGTGCGGCGTCTTCGGGCAACTGCGGGACATGGTGGCGGTCCAGGATTGTCTCGACGAAGTCGCGATGCTCCTGGCTGATCATCTTGTTGAGTTCGACCGCCAACTTCGACGGATCGTCCAGGCCCGCCTCACGGTCTGCCGACTTGACCGGCATGACGACGTCCACTCCATAGGGCTTGCCGTCGACGTGCTCGTCGATCCAGGTCAGCTCGATTTCGAGTTGCTCCGGACTGAATGCCAAGGCCCCAAGCACGCCCATGCCACCGGCTTTGGACACAGCAGCGACGACATCGCGGCAGTGGCTGAACGCAAAAATCGGGAACTCGATACCCAGACGTTCGCAGATATCCGTGTTCACGCGTGTCCTCCTCGATCCGGCGTCCGGCTCGTCGTGCCGGCGTCACTGACATGACGTTAGGCTCTGGTTGTCGTATGTCTCGCGAGTATCCTCGATTTTCCTTCGGAGGGCTAGCCCGCCCGGAGATTTCGTCGATCCGCGGACCTCAGATGCATGTGGACACCGCACGGGAGACGATCGCACATGGACGACCTCGGCTACCAAGCCTTCGATTGCGACAATCATTACTACGAATCGCCCGACGCCTTCACCCGCCATCTCGACCCCAAACATGCCCCACGCTGTGTGCAGTGGGCCGAGATCGAGGGACGCAAGTATCACGTCGTCGGCGGGTCCATCAGCCGGGCGGTCGTCAACCCCACGTTCAACCCAGTCGGAAAGCCTGGGGTGCTCCGAGACTTCTTCCGGGGCAACCCCGGCGGACGCTCCCCAATCGAAATGTTGCGCGATCGCGAACCCCTCCGACCCGAGTATCACGACCGCGTCGCGCGCCTCGCCCGCATGGACGAGTTCGGTCTCGATTCGGTGTGGCTCTTTCCGACGTTGGGGATGCTCTACGAGGAGCAGCTCAAGCGTGACCCGGAAGCGGTGTGCCTGACATTTCGAGCATTCAATCAGTGGCTCGAAGAGGACTGGGGCTTTGCATTCGAGAACCGAATCCACGCCGCGCCGTACATCAGCCTCGCCGATCCGAACTGGGCCTGCGAAGAGCTCGACTGGGCACTCGAGCGCGGCGCGACAACCATCGTCATGCGCGCTGCCGCGCCGTGGACGGTGAAGGGACCCGTTCCACCGACGCACACGATCTTCGATCCCTTCTGGGCACGCGTCCAGGAAGCGGGCATCACCGTCGTGATCCACGCGGGCGACACCGGTTACTCACAAAACGGATACGACGGCGACGAGTTCTCGACGGCCATGGGCTCGATGGCACCGTCGGTGAAGAGCTTCGCCATCGAGCGCGCCGCACTCGACTACCTGATAACCCTGATTTTTCATCGGCTGTTCGAACGATTCCCCGGCGTGCGCGTCGCGTCGGTCGAGAACGGGTCGGAGTTTCTTCCGGACATGTTCCGCAAACTGGCCTCGACCGCGCGACGAACCGGCGGCTGGTTTGCCAATGATCCCGTCGAAACGTTCCGCCACCACGTCTGGATCAACCCGTTCTGGGAGGACAACAGCTACGACGTGCTCGAGCTGATGGGACCCGAGCGCGTCATCTTCGGCTCCGACTGGCCACACATCGAAGGGATGCCCCGCCCGCTCGACTATCTCAGCGAGATCAAGGAAGTCGACGACGAGACCCGCAAACTCGTCATGCGTGACAACACCCTCGCCCTCAACGCCCGCAATCCCAACTGGCGCTGACGCCGGAACCAAGGAGCACCGATGACCACACGATTCTCCACTCCTGAAGACGTCAACCTCTGGGATCTCGAGATGTTTCGCGAGGGTCGAGCGCACGAGGCGTTCGACTTCCTTCGCGAACACGCGCCCGTCCACTACCACGATCGTGACGGCGCAACCCCGTTCTGGGCAGTCACGCGATACGACGACGTCAAGGCCGTCCTGCGCGACCCAATAACGTTCAGCTCCGCGAAAGGTATGGCGCTGCAACCCGCGGTCGAGCCCGACGACCCGATGGCCGGCTTCGACATCGGCGAGATCGCCGGCGGCCAAATGCTCATCATGACCGACCCGCCACGGCACCGCGGACACCGCAAGGTGCTCGTCGACCGCTTCACCCCGCTGGCAATCCGTGCGCTCGAACCACGCGTACGGGAGATCACCAACAAGTGCCTCGACGAAGCCGCCGAGGCGGGCGAAGTCGACTTCGTCAACGACATCGCACACCGGGTCCCATCGAGCGTCACGTTCGACATCATGGGCGTGCCCGAAGAAGATTGGGCGCGCCTGGCGGAGTTGGAGCACCAACTCATCACACCCGACGACGCTGACACGCCAGACGGCCTGTCTCCCGTCGCAGCGGCGCTCGGCGCCCAAGCCGAAATTCTCGCCTACTTCGGCCCCTTTGCGATGGAGCGACGTGCCAGCCCGGGCGATGACATCATCAGCGCGCTCACGATGGGAACGGTCGAGGGCGCACCGCTCTCAGACATGGAAGTGGTACTCGACGCGCTCCTGTTCATCGCCGGCGGGCTTGACACCACCCGAGCGTCGGCATCATCAGGAGGATTGCTCGGCCTGTTGGACAATCCTGATCAAGAAGCCGCGCTCCGCAAGGACCCGACCATGATCAACACCGCGGTCGAGGAATTCGTCCGCTGGGCCAGTCCCATCGTGCACGTCATGCGGACCGCGACCTGTGACACCGAGCTACGCGGCCAGACCATCAAGGAGGGCGACACACTCGGCCTCTGGTTGGCTTCAGCGAACCGTGACGGCACGGTATTCGACGACCCGTACACCTTCGACATCGCGCGGCAAAAGAACGAGCACGTGAGCTTCTCCTACGGCGAGCACTTCTGCCTCGGTGCGCATCTCGCACGCCTCGTCCTGCGCGTCGAATTCGAGGAGATGCTCGCACGGTTCACGAAGATCGAACTGGTCGACGAACCCCAGCGAGTGAAGTCCAACTTCGTCGGTGGCCTGAAGCACGCCAAGGTTCGGCTCACCAACAGGTAGCTCAGGAATTCGTTGCGCGCCACATCTTGACGGCGTCGGCATCGACATCCCAATCACTCAGCGCTTCATCAGCCCCTTCGCCCAGCGCCGGTGGGTGTCGGGCGATGGCCCCGGGAGTCCGCGAAAAGCGCGGCGCCGGAGCAGGCTGCACCAGCCCGTCGACCTCGACGAAGGTCTGACGCGCCTCGAGGTGCGGATGGTGATCCACCTCGTTGAGGTCCAGCACCGGAGCGAAACATGAATCGGTGCCTTCGAGCATCTCGCACCACTCGTCACGCGTGCCGCGTCGCGAACACCTCAGCCAGGCGGGCCTTGGCGGCGGGCCAGCGCTCGAGATCCATCTGGCCGCCGAGCTCGGCCTCGTCGAGACCAATTCGAGCGAGCAACTCCGCGTAGAACTGCGGCTCGACAGCCCCGATGGCAATCCAGCGGCCATCACTCGTCTCGTACGCGTCGTAGAAGGGCGCGCCCGAGTCGATCATCGACGTGCCACGTTCTTGTTGTGCGACGCGACCACCTGCAAAGAACGGCGTCATCAGCAGTGCAGCACCATCGACCATCGCAGCGTCGACGACCTGTCCAATCCCCGATGTCCGCGCCTCGAACACCGCACACACGACACCGAAGGCCAACATCAGCCCGCCACCGCCGTAGTCGCCCACGAGGTTCAATGGCGGTGTCGGCGGCTGGCCCGCCCGACCTATCATCCCCAAGGCTCCTGCCAGAGCGATGTAATTGATGTCGTGTCCGGCGGCATGTGCAAGCGGTCCACTCTGCCCGAACCCGGTCATGCGCCCGTAGACCAGGCGCTGGTTGCGAGCGAGACAGACGTCAGGACCGACGCCAAGTCGTTCGGTCACACCTGGCCGGAAGCCTTCGATCAGCACGTCCGCTCGTTCGACCATGGCCAGGACCAACTCACGACCCTCATCAGACTTGAGGTCTGCAACGACCGAACGCCGACCACGCCCGGTCAGCTCACGTTCGACGTGCGGGCCGAACAGGGTCGACCCTATCGAACGGTCGATGCGCACAACGTCAGCGCCCATGTCCGCCAGCATCATGGCAGTGAACGGCGCCGGTCCGATCCCTGCAAGCTCAATGACACGGAGCCCTGTAAGTGGTCCCATCGCGTTTCCCCCCGGTTCGCAAGAACGATGTGTTCACGAAAACGCTGACAACGACCGTGCCTAGGACGGCAGCACTCTCTCCAGAAACGCTGTGACCGCCAAGGTGAACACGTCGTTTCGGTCCCCCGCGACCATGTGCCCCGCATCGCGCACGTCGACATACTCGGCGTGCGGCACCAGTTCGCGGAACTCCGCAGCGCCCTCTTCGCTCAAGATGTCGCTGAGCTTGCCGCGAACAAGCAACGTCGGCACGTCCACGGTCTCGGCGGCAGACTTCATCCGCCTGTACATTGCGGTCGCGGTAACCGTCGCAGGATCGGTCACCTCGTCGGAGCGCGACACGAAACGCGGATCCCAATGCCAACGCCACCGACCGTCGGTTCCGCGGCGAAGGTTCTTCTCGAGACCTGACACATCCTTCGGGCGCGGACGCTCAGGCCGGTATCCGGCAATCGCGTCCGCGGCTTCGTCGAGCGAGGCGAAGCCGTCGGGATATCCCGTCATGAATTGGCGGATGCGCAGGACGCCACGTGGCTCCATGCGCGGCGCAATGTCGACAAGGACCAATGCCGTGACCGTGCCGGGTCCGGTTTCTCCAGCCGCCAGCAGGCCGGCGATTCCCCCGAGCGATGCGCCGACGATTGCCGGGGGCCCCGAGAGCTCATCGATGACACGCAGCACGTCGTCACGAAGCGAGTCGTGCGAATAGTCACCATCGGGCGCCCACTCGCTGTCACCATGCCCGCGTAGATCGAGGGAGGTGACGTTGTATCCGTCGAGTGCCAAAGCCTCCGCGGTGCCGCCCCACGCATGGCGCGTCTGGCCACCACCGTGCATCAACAGGATCGGGCGACCATCGGCTGGACCCCAACCGTCGGCCTCCAATCGGTTGCCTTGCGATCCCACGAACGTCAGGCTCCGAGGCGTGAGTTCGGGGGTGGATGACGTGATGCTCATGCGATCGCTCCAACTGTGCGCAAACCATCGACTTCGGCCTGGGAGAAACCCCAGTCCCGGAGAGCATCGGTTGTGTGTTCACCAGGTGCGGCAGGGGGTGTGGGCAGCGGGGCCGGTTGGCCTTCGAAAACAGGCATCGGCGCCGGCTGACACACACCGGCGACTTTGACGAACGTCGAGCGGGCCACGTTGTGGGGATGTTCAGGAGCCTCGCGCAGGCTCATGACCGGCGCCACGCACGCGTCGAACCCACCCTCCGCGATGCGGTCACACCACTCGGCACGGGTGTGCCTGAGGAACACCTCGGCAAGTCGACCTCGACCTTCCTCCCAACGAGACTTGTCCCACTGACGCGGCATGGAGTCGTCGCCGTCAAGGCCTGTGAGCGCGAGCAGCTGCGCGAAGAACTTGGCCTCGACCGCTCCGACCGCCATGTAATGCCCGTCGGCGGTGGCGTAGACGTCGTAGAAGAATGCCCCACCGTCGATCGTGTTCGTACCGCGCTCGTCGTTCCAGGTGCCTTTCGCGATGAAACCATGAAACATGGCGGTCAGCATCGCCGCACCATCGACCATCGCGGCGTCGATGACTTCACCGCGACCGGTCTGTGCCCGCCCGACCAGTGCCGCGAGCACGCCCACCACGAGAAACATCGCGCCGCCCCCCATGTCGCCGACCAAGTTCAGTGGCGGAACCGGCGCCATTCCAGGACGACCGATCGGATCGAGCGCACCGGCAACGGCGATGTAATCGATGTCGTGGCCCGCGGTGTTCGCAAGCGGGCCTGTCTGGCCCCAACCCGTCATCCGCCCATAGATCAAACCGGGATTACGCGCCTGGCATTCCTCGGGACCGATACCCAGCCGTTCGGCGACACCAGGCCGGAATCCCTCGATGAGAACATCGGCTTGCGCGACCATCCGTAGCACCGTCGTGACGCCGTCGGGATGTTTGAGATCGACCGCGATGGACCGCCTGTTGCGATTGAGTACCTCGCCTGCCACTTCGGCTTCGTTCATCTGGCCGACGTCCGATACGCGATCGACCCTGACCACCTCGGCACCGAGATCGCCCAGCACGGTCGCCGCGAACGGCGCGGGGCCAATTCCTGCGATCTCGACGACACGGATACCGTCGAGCGGCCGTCGCGTCGGGCGACTCAATCCGGCCGACGCGGCGTCATCGTTCGGCGTCATGTCGTGCTCGCTTTCGGAGGGTCAAACCTGCGCGCGCAGTTCGCCCACCGTCTGCACACGTTCGGGGTGATGCCCGAAAAGATCCATGGCAGTGCGGTGGCTGACATTCTGTACCAGCCGATCGTCCATGCCATGCATGCGCTTGACGAACAACTCCGGCGAATGCGGCCAGGTCGAGTCGGAGTGCGGATAGTCGACCTCGAACATCACATGGTCAGCGCCCACGATGTCAAGGTGCTCGAGACCGATCGTGTCGTCGATGAAGCAGCACCAGAAGTTACGGCGGAACACTTCACTGGGCAGGAGGTCACCGAAATCCTGATGCGTCCATGCCTTGTGATGCTCGTAGGTGTAGTCCGCTCGCTCGAGGAAGAATGGGACCCAACCCACGCCACCCTCGGACAACGCAATCTTGATGTTCGGGAACGTGCGCGGGACCGGCGACCACAACAGGTCAGCCGCGGCCTGACACGAATTCAGCGGCAACAGGTTGAGCATCACCGTGATCGGCGCGTCCCGCGACAGGATCGGCGTCTTCGACGACGATCCAATGTGCAGACACACGACCACGCCCGTCTCCTCACACGCGCGCAGCATCGGATCCCAGTGACCTCGGTGCCACGACGGATAACCCAACGGGACGGGGTTCTCGGGGAAGGTGATCGCACGCGCGCCCTTCGCCGCGATGCGGTGCACCTCGTTGGCGCAGAGTGCGGGATCCCAGAGTGGGACGAGACACATGGGGATGAAGCGGTCAGGGTATGCACCACACCACTCGTCGATCATCCAGTCGTTGTAGGCACGGACGCATTCGAGCGCAAGCTCTTTGTCTTTGCCCTCGGAGAACGTCTGGCCGGCGAACTTGGGGAACGACGGAAAGTTCGCGGATGCGAAGATCCCATTGCGGTTCATGTCCTTGACACGCTCATGAACGTCGTAGCAACCCGCACGCATCGACGCGTACGTGGTCGGATCGAGGTTGTACTCCTCGGGTGACTTTCCGGCAACCGCGTTCAGGCCGAAGTTGTTGCACTCGCGGCCCTCGTAGAGCCACGTCTCGCGGCCGTCGTCGAGGGTGACGACCCGTGGAGCGGAGTCCGCGAACTTCTTCGAGAACTTCCCGTCGAAAGCATCCCGAGGCTCGATGACATGGTCATCCACAGAAATAAGGACGAGATCCTCGACGTCCACCGCAACTCCCCCTCAACGACGTTGTCTCAACTTGACGCTTTCTCAATACGGTACCCCACCACTGCCACGCAATGGCCTCTCGCCCCAGGGTCGGTCCAACTCGGGATCGGCGTCGTGGGGCAATCCCAGTACGCGCTCGGCGATGACATTGCGCTGCACCTCGGAGCTTCCGCCACCGATCGTGATGGCCGGCGAGAACACGAAACCAAATCCCCAGAGAGCGGGATCATCGCCGAGCGGACGGGGTGCGCTCAACAAACCCGTCGGGCCGGACAATGCAATCGCCAGTTCCAGGAGTCGCTTGCCGTGGTCGTCGGAAATCGCCTTGCGGATCGACGCCTGCGGCCCGTCGTCGCGCCCTCCGACGGCCGCGCCGACCATCCGCAATCGCAGCAGACGCAACAGCTCACCTTCGATGTAGGCATCAGCAACCCGCTGGCGCAGCACCGGATCGGTCACACCGCCTCGACGACGCACAAGATCGATGAGATCGGTCGCGTCGGGGCCCTTCCCCAACAACGCACCGCCGCCTGAGAGGGTGGTCCGCTCGTTGGCCAACGTCACCTTGGCGAGTCGCCACCCGTCGTTCTCGTCACCCACGAGGTTCTCGACAGGAATCGCCACGTCGGTGAAGAAGCACCTCGTTGAAGGTCTCCGACCCGCCCATATCACGAATAGGACGAATCTCGACGCCGGGAGCATCCATGGGGCAGATCAGATACGAGATGCCGCGGTGTTTGGGCACGGACGGATCGGTACGCGCCAGCAGGATGCCGAACTGGGCCTGACGCGCCAGCGACGTCCAGATCTTCTGACCGTTGACGATATACACGTCGCCGTCGCGAACGGCTCGAGTGCTCAGCGATGCCAGGTCAGACCCCGAGCCAGGCTCACTGAAGAGCTGACACCATTGTTCCTCGCCCGAAAGGATCGGCGGAAGGTACCGGCTACGTTGCGCGTCGGTGCCCGCAGCAAGGATTGTCGGGCCCGCCCAGCCGATACCGATGAGGTTCGAGGGGCGCCGAAGTCCCGCGACCGCCAACTCGGCGTCGATCGCAAGTTGCTTGGCAGGACTGGCGTCAAGTCCCCATGGCTTCGGCCAATGGGGTGCGACAAAGCCGGCCTCAGCGAGTTCCCGCGCGGAGGCCTTCGGGTGTGCCGCGAACCACTTCTGCAGCTCGCCACGATACGCCGTTGCCTCGGGCGGCAACTCGAACAGCGCCGAACGTCTTGCCACCGAAACTCCCCCCTTGGAACCTCACGCCGGGCGTTCGCCGCAGCGCTCGGCTGGGTCAATCCTCGATAGTGATGGCCTGCTTCGGGCAGACCCGTGCGGCGTGCATCACCTTCTCGCGCAAGGACTCGGGAGGATTTTCGTCGAGGATGTACAAAAAGTCGTCGTCACGCACCTCGAAGACCTCGGGCGCCGCCGCCATGCACAGCGCATTGCTCTCGCAGAGATCGAAGTCGACCTTTACTTTCATGTCCCACCTCCACCATTTCGGACCAAGTCGCACGGGCGACTGCGGATCGCAATCTTTACCACCACGACAACGGCGACACGAACCCCTGCGTGGCCGCCACACGGCCAGCGACGCGCGAGACTGCCCGACGATCCTCGCACAAGCGCTCACGATCCGCGGTCTGAAACACGTGAAATCGGAGGAATCTGCAATGACGTCACCAAGCAGCAACCTGGCGGAGAGCGACGAACACGCGAACGAGCGCATTCACAGATTGCGGTGGTGGACACTCACGATCCTGTGCCTCAGCCTGGTGCTGGTCGTCGTCGGCAACACCGTCGTCAACGTGGCCTTGCCTGCCCTGAGCAGAGACCTCGGTGCGTCCAACACCGACCTGCAATGGATCGTCGACGGCTACTCGCTGGTGTTCGCCGGGTTACTGCTCGTGACGGGCGCTCTCGGTGACCGCTTCGGACGAAAAGGCGCTCTGACGATCGGGCTGTTGACCTTCGCCATCGCCTCGATATGGGCAACCGTCGCACCGACCTCCGGACACCTGATCGCCGCCCGCTGCCTCATGGGCCTTGGTGGAGCATTCGCAATGCCCGCGACGCTGTCGATCCTGACGAACGTCTTTCCTCCCGAGGAACGCGCCAAGGCCATCGGGATCTGGTCGGGACTCGCCGGCGCAGGCGGTGCGTTCGGTCCGATCGCAAGCGGTTGGCTGCTCGAGCACTTCTGGTGGGGTTCGGTGTTCCTTCTGAACCTGCCCGTCGTCGCAGTTGCGCTGATCGGTGGGCATTTCCTCATCCCGACATCTCGCGACCCCGACGCGACCCCGTTGGACCCTCTCGGCGCCGTGCTCTCCATCGCAGGCATCGGTTCGCTGTTGTACGCGATCATCGAGGGACCCATCAAGGGTTGGGGCTCCACGACAACCCTCACGTGGTTCGCCATCGCCGCAGTATTGGTGATCGCATTCGGCTACTGGGAGACCCGCTGCAGGTACCCGATGCTCGACCTGGAGCTCTTCAAGAGTCGAAGCTTCAGCGTCGGAAGCGGCGCGATCATGCTCACGTTCTTCGCCATGTTCGGCATGTTCTTCCTGCTCACCCAATACCTCCAGCTCGTTCTCGGCTACGGACCGTTCGAGTCGGGTATCCGATTCCTCCCCGTTGCGTTCGGCATGGGGATATCGGCGCCGATTTCAGCGTCGATGGCTGGGCGCTTCGGCGCTCGAGTGATCGTGTCGAGTGGGCTCGCAATGATGTCACTCAGCTTGATCGCGCTGTCGACAATCGACGCTGCGACCGACTACTCGCTCATCGCCGGGATCTTCGTGTTCATGTCGGTGGGGATGGGCATGATCATGGCACCGGCGACAAACTCGATCATGGGCTCGATCCCGCTCAACAAGGCAGGTGTTGGGTCCGCCGTGAACGACACCACTCGGGAGCTCGGTGGCGCGCTCGGCGTCGCCATCATCGGGAGCCTTGCCGCTGCACGCTTCTCGAAAGGCATCGGCGATCTCGACCTTCCTCCAGCAGCCGCCGAAGCCGCCAAACACTCGCTCGGGGCCGCGACAGGCGTCGCTGCCCAGATTCGTGAGACCGTCGGCGCGGGGCCGGCCAAGGTCATCCTTGATGGTGCGCACGCTGCCTTCGTCGATGGCATGGGACTCGGGATGACCGTCGCCGCGGGAATCGGTATCGTCGCTGCAATCGCGACGGCCCTGTGGCTTCCCGACCGCCCAACGCTCTTCGATGAGGTTCCCCCGTTGGACGACGCCGAAGCGGCCGACGACGACCAACTCAGCAAAGCAGGGATCGCAACCAAGGAGTAGGTGTGACCACGTTCGATCTGGAGTCGTTCACAGGGCCGGGGGGCCACTTCGAAATCACCCGCACTACCGCTCTGGGACGACCCGCGTTCGTCTACAAGAACCGGCCGAGTTCGCTGCGCCAAGTCCTATTGGACAGCGCAGCCCACGGCGACCGCACCTATGCCGTACGGGGCGAGCAGCGCGTGAGCTTCCGCCAGCACCTTGGTGCATCCGCGAGCCCTTGCGCGCCGACTCGTCGATGACTACGGCATCGTCAAGGGCGATCGCGTAGCGATTCTCTCGTCCAACCGCGTCGAATGGCTCGCCAGCTTCTGGGCCATCACGTCAATCGGCGCAATTGCCACGGGTCTCAATACCTGGTGGAACCCCGACGAAATCGCATATGCGCTCAGCGACAGCGAACCTGCGCTGCTCATCGTCGAACGCAACCTCCTTGCCAATGCAGGACCGACGAAGGTTCGGACACTCATCATCGAAGACGAGTTCCCAACGGTCGACGAGACTGAACTCACCGATGCGTCGTTCGTGCTCCCCGACGTCGAGATCGGTGATGACGACGACGCCCTCATTCTCTACAGCAGCGGCACGACCGGTCGGCCCAAAGGTGTCGTGACGACACACCTGGCAATCATCACGAATCTGCAGAACACGATGCTCAACGGGCTGCGCATCATGATGAGTCGTACCGATCCCGCACCTGAGGGACTGACCCACGCGTCGCTCGTGACGGTTCCGCTCTTTCATGTTTCGGGGTTGCACGGAAGCGCCGTCGTCGGCCTCGCGGCCGGTTCCAAGCTCGTGTTCCTCTCCGGCCGTTTCGATCCGAACGAGGTCCTCCGGTTGATCGAAACCGAGCGGGTCACAGCATGGGGAGCGGTCCCGACGATGATCCAACGAATCGTCGATCACCCTGAACTCGATAAGTTCGACCTCTCGTCCATGCGCAATGCCGGTATGGGTGCCGCACCAGTACCTCTGGATCTCGCCGAGCGCACTGCACAGGCGTTCCCGAACTCACGCCAGTCGGTCGCCAACGGTTATGGGCTGACCGAGACCACGGCGGTCATCACCGTCGGCAGCGGCGACGATTGGCTGAGTCGGCCGACGTCGGTCGGCAAGCCTGTCCCGACGAACGAAGTAGAGGTTCGCGACCCTGCCACCGGCAAGGCCTTGCCCATCGGCGAGGAAGGCGAGATCTGCATCCGCGGAGCCATCGTGATGCGTGGCTATTGGCGCAAGCCTGAAGCGACCGCCGAAGCAATCGACGAAGACGGGTTCTTCCGAACCGGCGACCTCGGACGAATCGACGAAGACGGTTTCATCCACCTCACGGGGCGCCTCAAAGACCTCATCATCCGTGGCGGCGAGAACGTCTACCCCGTGGAGATTGAGCGACGACTGGCTCTTCACCCCGACGTCGATGACGTCGCCGTCGTGGGTGTCGCGCATCCCGATCTCGGTGAGGAGGTCATGGCCGTCGTGCAACGCCGCATCCGGAAGCACTCCCACTGCAGAGGAGCTCGCTGCCTGGGTCGGTGCAACGTTGGCGAAGTTCAAGATTCCAAGCCGTTGGGACATCGGTGACGAGATCCTGGCGCGAAATGCCGCCGGCAAGCTCGTCAAGAGGACCATCGCGACCAGGGTCGCAGAGACCGGAAGCTGGCACGACACGGGCACAGACAGGTAGCGTCGAAGTCATGCAGGTGACCGTTGATTCGGAGCGTTGCCAAGGTCATGCGCGCTGCGCGGCACTGGCGCCGGAGGTCTTCGTCCTGGACGACTGGGGCTACGCATCCGCGATCGAGCGGACCGTCCCCGCAGAGCACGAGGACGCCGCTCGCCGCGCATACATCTCATGTCCCGAGCAGGCAATCACCCTGACCGAAGACTGAGCCAGTCAACCTTTCGGCGTCAGCCTTTGGCGGCCTGGCGCATCTTCGTGGTGCGGTGGACGGGATCCTTGTCGAAGCGCGGAAGCACTTCACGCCCGAAAAGCTCCATCGACGCACGAGCCTTCTCGAAGGGGATGGTGGTGGTCAGCGGGCTGAACGTGAGCTGGTCAACGCCAATGTCCACGAACTGCTGCACGACGCCAGCGCAATCGTCGGGATTCCCGACTGCCATCATCCCCGCATCCAGCGCCATCTTGACGTGCTCAACGGTCGTCGGCGGCAACAGCTCGGGCCACGCCGGAACGTGCGCCGGGCGAGGGAACGTGTCGAGGTACCGGAACAGCAACGACTGGTAGTAGCTCGATCCGATGTTGGCAGCGGTCTCGAAAGCCTCTTCGCGGTCCTCCATGCACAGCAACATCGACACACACATGAGGTTGTCGTTGACGTACTCACCGACCGGCTGAGCTGCGCCGATAGCGCCCTTGTAGGCCTTGGCAAGCGGCGCGAGTTCGGTCTTGGGGGCGCCCAACGTAAAGCAGAACGCGCCGAGACCAAGTTTCGCGGCCTTCTCGAAGGTCGGGGGGTTCCCGCATGCCACCCACATCGCCGGGTGTGACGCGCCGTACGGCTTGGGCAGGACGTTGCGTTCCGGCATCGAGAAGTAGGTGCCGTCGTGGCTGTAGTCCGTTTCGCGCCACATCTTGGCGAACTCGGTGATGGTTTCATCCCACATGTCACGCGTGAGGTTGGGATCCTTGATCCCGAAGCCACCCTGCTCGGTCGTGGAAGACCCCCGACCGGTTCCGAACTCGAAGCGTCCCTTGGTCAGGTGGTCCAGCATGGCCACCTGTTCGGCAATACGAGCGGGGTGGTTGACCGGCGGCGTTGTGTTGATGATCGCCGAACCGACATGGATCTTCTTGGTGCGCGCTGCGACGAAACTCAGGAACACCTCCGGAGTCGACATGTGGGAGTACTCGTCGAGGAAGTGATGCTCCGATGCCCAGACGTACTTGAAGCCGTACTCTTCGACAGCGACAGACATCGCGAGGTCGTTCATGATGCGTTTGTGCTCAGCAAGCGGGTCGGCGACCTGCTCGTGCTTCGGAACGTGTGTCTGGGCGAAGTATCCGAACTCCATGGAGGGCCTTTCGTCGGTGGGCTAGAGGGTGAGCACGCCACGGGCAAGGCGCCCTGCATGCATGTCGTCGAAGACGTCTTGGATCGCTTCGAGCGGGTAGGTGCGGCTCACGAGCTCGTCGAGTTTGAGACGGCCTGCGAGGTAGAGATCCACGAGCATCGGGATGTCGTGGTTCGGTCGCGCGGTGCCATAACGGCATCCGAGGATCGACTTGTTGGTGTACAGGCTGGACACGACGAAGGAAGCCTCAGCCGTCGCAGCCGGCACACCGAGAATGACGCACTGGCCGCCCCATCCGAGCATGTCGATTGCCTGACGAATGAGCGCGGGATGGCCCACACATTCGAAGCTGTGGTCGACCCCACCATCGGTGAGGTCCTTGACAGCGCCGACAGCTTCAGTAACGGACGTATCGATGAAATCCGTGGCGCCGAACTGACGAGCGAGCGCCTCTTTCGTCCCGTTGTTGTCGAGCGCGATGATCCGGCCCGCGCCAGCGAGAACTGCGCCCTGAATGACATTGAGCCCGATCCCGCCGACTCCGATCACCGCGACGCTCGCACCCGTCTCGACCTTGGCACGATTGAGGACCGCTCCCACACCGGTCAGCACGCCGCAACCGATCAGGCACGCGACCTGCGATGGCACACGTGGATCGATGGGAATAGCCTGCGACTCGCGCACGACCGTTTCCTCGGTGAACACCGAGGTGTTCGCGAAGGAGTATGCGGGCGCGCCCCGAAAGGTGAAGGGCTGCTCGAGGCGGCCCATCGTCGCCTTGCATTCGGTCGGACGGCCGCGATCGCAAGCCGAACACCCGCCGCAGTGACCGAGCGTGACCAGAACGACCTTGTCGCCCGGTTTCACGCGGGTCACGCCGGGCCCTACCTCTTCGACAATGCCCGCTCCCTCGTGGCCGAGCACCACAGGAGGCGGGAAGGGAATCGTCCGGTTGACGACGGAGAGGTCGCTGTGACACACGCCAGCCGCTTCGATCCGGACGCGAACCTCACCGCTGCCAGGTTCTCGGACGGTGAGTTCATCGGTCGTTTCAACCTCACCCGTGAAAACAACGCCCCGCACAGCCCCCCGGCCTCTCTGACTGAGCGCCGCTTGCGGCACTGAGTGCAATACACAAGTCTGATGTGTGTGGGCAGTGTAGGACCCAATTGGGGCGACCCACCAAACTGTTCGGAGGGAACACCACGATGGACACACTCCATGCGACCACAGTCGGCGACGTCGCCCGGGAACACGCCCGGAGTTACCCGAGCGGCGCGGCCACGGTTTGCGAGGGGCACCGCTCCGACTACGCCACACTCGACAAGCGTTGCGACCAACTCGCCGCCGCCTTGGCCCAGGCAGGTTTCGGAGCGGGCGATCGCCTGCTCTGGCTCGGGCAGAACTGTCATCGGGTACTTGAAAGTCTGATCGCTGTTGCACGCCTTGGCGGGATCTTCTGTCCGGCGAACTGGCGTCAGACTGCACAGGAGATGGCATTTGTCATTGAGGACGCCGATCCGGCGTTTATCGTCTGGCAGGACGCCGAAATCGGCGCAGTGGTGAGCGAGGCCCGAGCATCGACCAACTCGTCGGCACGCTGGTTACAACTTGAAAATGTCGGCGATTGTTACGAAGCCTTCGTCACCTCGGGCGCGGATGCCGCCGATGCGGCACCGGTCGAAGTCGACCCGGGATCGTCGTTGCTGATGATGTACACCGCAGCGTTCGGGGGCCGACCCAACGGCGCGTTGCTCTCGCACACGGCGATGCTCTCCGAGGCCGTGCTGCTCGGATCGGTCCAAGGAATCTCGAGCGATTACGTCTATCTCAACGCCGGACCGCTGTTTCACATCGCGACACTCATGACCACACTGTCGACGTTCGTGATGGCGGGAACGAACGTATTCGTTCGAAGGACCGACGCCGGAGAGATCTGCCGACTGATCAGCGACGAGCGCTGTAACGGGGCATTTCTCATGAAGCCGACGATCGAACAGATCCTCGAGGAGAACAAGGATGGTCGCTACGACCTGAGCAGCCTTCGCGTCGGACGCGGCCCAGCGGCATGGCGTGCGATGACCACGCCCGATACCAATCCGTATTCCACCTCACCGGGCGGATTCGGCCAGACCGAGGTGATGGGCATGCTGACACTGCGATGCCTCGGGCCGACGCCGATCGGAGGGAGTGGGCGTCCCCTACCGCTTGTGCAGGTACGTATCGTCGATCCTGAGGGCAACGATGTCGAACCTGGTGAGACCGGCGAGATGGTCGCGCGTGGTCCGACCGTCATGAACGCGTATTGGAACCGCCCCGAGCTCACCGTGCAACGACAAAGCGGAAACTGGCATCACACCTTTGACCTCGCACGCCGCGAAGTCGACGGTTCCATCACCTTCGTGGGCCCGAAAACGCGGATCATCAAGTCCGCGGCGGAGAACATCTATCCAGCCGAAGTCGAAGGGTGCCTCAAAGCGCACCCGGCCGTTGCCGACGCCGCGGTGATCGGCGTCCCCGACGCCCGTTGGCAACAGAGCGTCAAGGCCTTGGTTGTCCTCTCTCCCGACGCATCGGTCACCGGCGATGAACTCATCGAGCACTGTCGCCAAACCATCGCGTCCTACAAGAAGCCGCGCACGATCGAATTCCTCGATGAACTGCCCTATATCACCGGCACCGCGGCCAACGGCACCGTCGACTACGACCTGCTCGACGCGAAGTTCGGAGGTGGCGGCTACCCCGGATCCGGCTAGACAGCCGACGGCACGGGGAAGGACACGGGCAGGTTGCGCGTTCCACGAGTTGTGCCGATGCTGCGTTCGACACCAGCTTCGTTGATCTCGTAGTTCGGGACACGCCCGAGGATCTCCTGCAACGCGACCTTCAGTTCCAATCGCGCCAGGTGCGAGCCGATGCAACGGTGAATCCCGGAGCCGAACGCCAGATGCCGGTTGGGAAAGCGCTCGATGTCGACCTCGTCGGCATTCGCGAATTCCCGTTGGTCATGATTCGCCGCGGACCACATCAGGAGCAGGCGGTCGCCTTTGCTGATGTGTTGACCGATCAACTCGGCGTCGGCGGTAGCAGTGCGGGCCAGGCCGAACACAGGCGAGTCGTAACGGAGGAACTCTTCGATTGCATTGTCCAACAACGATGGGTCCTCGACCAGCCGTTGCCGGACATCCGGGTGACGGCCGAGGTACGTCAGCGTGTTGCCGATCGAGTTGGTGGTCGTCTCAGCACCTGCACCGAAGAGCAGCAGCGCGAAACCAAGCAGATCCTCGTCGCTCATCCTGACACCTTCGACTTCGGCGTGGGCCAGGTAGCTGAGAAGATCATCTTGCGGATTCTCGCGGCGGTCGGCCAACACGCCGATGAGGTACCCGCCAACGTGCATCACCGCCTCCATAGCTGCCTTTGGGTCCTCGCCGAGCATGAGAATTTTCTCGATCCAGTCGCGGAACTCGCGCCAACGATCGGATGCAATGCCCAGCATTCCGCAGATGATGTACATCGGCATCGGGATTGCATAGTCCTGCGCGAGATCGGCCTTCCCTGTCTCGATAAAGCCATCGATGAGTTCACGGGCCAGTCGGCGAATGTCAGGCTCCATCTCACTGACCCGCTGCGGACTGAAGTACGGCATGACAAGGGCGCGGTACTTGCGATGATCCGGAGGGTCCATTTCGATGGGGACGGCACGGCGATCATCTTCTCCGGGCACGGTCGCCGACGGGATCGTGATGCGCCCGCGCGCGGAGGAGTACGTCTCGTGGTCGTGCGCTGCGGCGTACACCGCCTCGTAGCTCGTGAGTGCCCAGAACCCACCGTGCTTGTCGCTGTGCGCGACGGGACACTGCTCGCGCATTTCCCGCAAGGTGGGGAACGGGTCATCGGCGAGGGCACGGTCGTAGTGGTCAAAATTCTCTGGGCACAGGCTCATATTCAATTCCTCCTGACGCTAGGACTCGACATTGAACCATAGTTGTCATATGTCGCGTCTCTCGCGACGCCTATTCCTTGGGCGATGCCGGGGCTGGACGCCAAAACGTGCCAAGCAGGGCGACCGTCCCGCCGATGCCAATCGCCAACGCCGCATAGAGACCATCGAATCCCGTCATTGAGAAATCAATGGCATCGTCAAGTGACCATTGCCCTCCGCCGGTGGCGCCCAGAGCGATCGACGCCAGGAACAGGTTGAGGACGTACTCGTATCCCTCACCCGGTCGGAAAATGAAGAACCCGTTCTTGCGATGGTTGGTGATCAGGGCCACCAGCATCACGCCTGCGCACGCGCCGCCGGCAAGCGGCGTGAGCAAACCGAGTGCGAGCATCGCGCCGGCGCCAAGCTCAGTAATGCTCGCCAACCACGCGTGCAACCAACCGGGCTTCATGCCGAGGCTCTCGAACCACCGGCCTGTGCCGGCGATCTTGCCACCGCGGAAAATGTGGTTGTACCCGTGGGCGATCATCGTCGCGCCGACCGCAACCCGCAGGATCAGCAAACCAGCATTGAGACCATCGATCTCGGCAACGCCGACGACTCCGCCACCGAGGACACTTCGAGCCAGTTCCATCACAACCTCCGTCGACTACGAACCATCATCATGGCCCAACGTCGCCGGTGAGGACCAAGACCTCGAGCGATGCCGCCTCATCCCACCTTGCGCACCAGGCGCAAATCCGGCACGAGCCCAGCGCCTGCGAGCATCCGCACTGCTCGTGCCTCGTCGGCGTCGATCACCACCGCGTCACCAGCTTCACGCCCCACGATGAAGGACACGACACAGTCATCACATGCGCCCGTCCCGGTCATCACGCAGGTTCCACAGTCGATCACCATTGCCGCTCCTCGAGTCGACGACATCACCCGCGCAGTATCGAGCCTCCCTGTGACAGCTACGACATCCTTCGACACTGCTGGAGGGTGCCCGCCGTTGCCGGTGGCCAGAGCCGCTGGCGTCGGGTCAGGCTCGGAGCAGGCGAAGCAGGGTCTCCGAGGACACGACCCGTGCGCCGGCCTCACCGGCGTGATCGCGAACCCAGTTGTCCGAAGACACGACAACTGCCGGCACGTCGAGCGGAAGTTCGGCGACCTCACGCACGACCACCACATCAGCCTCTTCGCCGGGGTTCGAGAAACGGACACGAACACCGGTATGTCTGCCGCTCGGCGGGCGCCCGACATCGGCGCCGTCAAAAACAACGGTGACCTCTGCGCGAGTCCTGGCGTGCAGCCCGCCCAGCGCTGTAATGAGCCGGTCGCGTTGGTCTCCGGGCGTTACGTCAGGCCAGGCACGCATCGTCACGTTGTACCCGTCGACAAAGAGGACCATGCCCACGACCCGCAGCAAGGCATCGAGAGCTTCGGGAGATTCGAGCGTCAGACCTGCAGGAATCGGGGCTTGGATGCGACGCCGCTGTCCACGGGCGCGTGTCTGGCGGCGCTGCTCAACAGGACCGGATCGGGCGTCGGTGATCCGCGGCACAGGCTGAGTCGACAACGTCCCGGCAGGTGCGGCCACCTCGGCATGGACCACCACCTCCGACGAGCGCCTAACGTTGGGGACCGGCGCGCGCTCGGGCACATCACCCGAGGTGGTGTTCGTGGCAACCGGCATGATCCTTCGGGCTTGTTCGACGACTCCGCTCAGTCCGTTTGCGAGCCGCTGTGCCAAATCTGCGGCATCGGCCAGGGCTTGGAGATCGCCATATCGCAATCCGCTGCCTGGCGCCGCAGCCGTTTCGAGCGCGCTCGCCTGTTCGGCGACCGTTACCTCAAGTTCCCGAATCCGGCTCTGCAGATCCCGAAGCTCGGAGTCCGCCTCACGTGCCCGCTGCAACTCACGTTCGGAGCGACGCTCAGCTGCGTCACGCGCTGCCTTTGCACGCACCAGCGTGGCGTCGAGTTCGGCTGCACGCGCACGCGCACTATCCGCTTCGCGCCCGGCCTGCTCCTCGCGGGCGCGCCGTGTACGGCGCTCCTCTCGCAGGTCATGTTCGAGCTTCGACAGTTCCGCCTGAGCCTCGGCTAACGCCGCCCGATTGCGCCGAAATGCTTCGTCGAGCGAGGAAAGCTGCGTTTGCAGCGCAAGCGTGTCGTTATGTTCCTGTTTATCGCGGCGTGCATGGTCATACGCAGCACATACGACCCCAATACCGTATTGCCAGAGGACAGGGCGACGTGCATATAGCGCAGACGCCCATAAGGGAAGATCCGAACGCGCAGCAGCTTCGGTAATACGCACAATTGCGCTGTCGGGTGACCAGGCCGCCAGCACTGCGGCGACCTCGCCACGTTGCAGGAATCGATCGGCGACCTGCTCACGAAAGGACACGTCGTGCTCGATAGCTGCGAGCAATTGTTGACGAGCGGCGCTTCGAGCCAACCCGCGCCGATCGAAGCCCGTCAAGGGCCTCAGGCTCATGGGAACGGCGGACGGCGCCAGAGAACGAAGCTGCTCCCCTGCCACATCCAGAAACGGGGCCAGAAGAGGCGCCGGGATTGGCGGCGCGGAAGGGCCAGTGTCCAGCCGGGAACCTCGGTCCTGGTCATCGACCAGTACCCGCAAATCCCCCATGCGATCCTTCGGGTGTGCCGCCTCAGCCATCACCCCTTAGACTGTCACCTTCGCGCCCGTCAGGCGCGGACGGTTGACCACTCACCAGCCTTCCCCGGATCGGGATCGAATGCACGCACAGTACGAGGAGCTGACCCTCGACACACAGGGACACGGAGAGATCCACGACCTCACGACCTGTGCACAAAAGGTCATCGACAACTCCGGCCTACAAGATGGAATTTGCACGGTATTTGTTGCTCATTCCACGTGTGGGGTAACCACAATCGAGTGCGAACCGGGCTGCAATCTCGACCTCAACCGAGTCCTCGAGACCATCGCGCCCGAAGACGATCGATGGGAACACAACGAACGAAATGCCGACACAAACGGGCACAGTCACGCCAAATCTGCCCTGATTGGTCCTTCGGTCATCATCCCATTTCATGAAGGCGAATTGGCGCTCGGCGTCTGGCAGAAGGTCGTCTGCATCGACTTCGACGACCGCCCCCGCACTCGCAAGCTGGTCGTACAACTCCTGGGCGCATAGCCACGTCGGCGAGGTACGTGAGCGTCCGCACATAGCGAACATATGTTCGCTATGATTGCGACCGATGAGGCGAGCGAACCTTCACCTCCGATACGCGGGCGCGAGGTCCCCGGCGCCGGCTATTCCTCTAGCGCCTCGGCAAGGCAGCTTCGACGACCTTGGAACGCCCCTTTCAGAGGTCACCTTCGTCGTTGTCGATCTTGAGACAACGGGAACCGCTCCGGACATCTGTGCCATCACCGAAATCGGCGCAGCCAAGTACCGCGGTGGGGAACTCATCGGAACGTTCCAAACGCTGATCAACCCAGGTGTGGCGCTACCGCCGATCATCACCCTTCTGACAGGCATCACCGAGTCGATGCTCGGACCGGCGCCACCGATCGCCGAGGTCTTGCCGTCGTTTCTCGAATTCGTCGGTGGATCGGTGATCGTCGGCCACAACATCAGCTTCGACCTGCGATTTCTCAACGCAGCCTTGCGGGGCCACGAGTACGAGGCGCTGAGCAACCGATCGGTCGACACGCTGGCGCTCGCCCGTCGACTCTGGCGTGAGGAGGTGCCCAACTTCAAGCTGTCGACGCTTGCCCATTTCGTCAGCGCTGCAGTCCAACCGACCCATCGCGCCTTCGACGACGCACGAGCCACCGCAGAGGTGTTCCACGCACTCCTCGAACGCGCCGGCAGCTTGGGAGTTCTCGGCCTCGACGACCTCCTGGCATTACCCACGATCCAGAGGCATCCATCAGCGGGCAAGCTTGCACTGACTGGTTCTCTCCCGCGCGAGCCGGGCGTCTACGCCTTCCGAGATGGCGACGGCAACATCCTTTACGTCGGTAAGGCCACGAACCTCCGATCACGCGTGCGGTCGTACTTCTCGAGCGATGACCGCCGCAAGATCCCGCAACTGTTACGGGCAACCGCGCGCATCGAACACCGCGTCTGTAGGAATGCATTCGAGGCGGAAGTCCGCGAGCTTCGTCTCATCCGCAAGTTCCGGCCCCGCTTCAATCAAGTCGGGAAGCGTTCGCCGCAGCCGGCGGCGTTTCTCGTGCTCGTGACCAAAGCCGGCTACTCGCGCTTGTCCGTGGTTCGAGCGAAACCGGGAAGCGGGTCCAAGGCCCTTGGTCCGCTTCAGTCCTCGCGCGTCGCCACCCAACTCAAGCACGCTCTCGAATTGTCCGTCGGCGCTCGGTCCGGTGAGGCCGACCACGACTTCGCCGAAATCGTCGGCAAAGCAATCGGCGGTGATCCGCATCCGCTCATGGACCGACTCACTCGCCGCATGCATGCGTGCTCTGACGCCGAGCGTTACGAAGACGCGGCCGCGGCGCGCGACGACATCGAGCTGATTCGACGGACAATCGAGCGCCTTCGCCACATCAAGATGCTTCGCGACGCCGGCCGAGTCGTGCTCGACGGTCCCGACGGTCCTGTCATCCTCGTCGCCGGCCAGCTACAGATCGAAGGAGAACAGCTTGAACTTCCCACACCTCGATCTTCGGATACGGCCTCTAGCGACGATGCGTTCACCACGGATTTCGATGACGAAATCCTGGTCGTCTCGCGGTGGCTTCACGCGAGTGTCGAGCGGAACGAGATCCGCGTCGTCCACGTCCATGGAACGCTCGCCTCGCCGTTACGCCTCGGAGGTTGAACCGCGTGAGGTCTGCAGGTGTAGAACCAGCGCGCGGCCGCCTTCGCAGATGATCTGCACCAGCGTTGCAGTCACCGCCGCCCAGATGACAACGAGTATCGCGACGTGCGAGTAACGGTCCATGAGTCCGGAACCGTTGACGATTTCGAGACCACGTTCCTTGCTGAGATATCCCCAACCGGTGCCAAGCTTGAGAACTACGACAGCTCCCACCGCGAACGCAGCGATCCAGACCAACAACTTCACCACCGTACGATCCAGGATCGTCCGGGGCCGTGACCGCGTGTCGAGCATCGCGAGTCGAGCAAGGGACGGGGTGCTGACCTGAACGCCGGAAGCTCTCGGATCGCCCTGCGGCGACGCTTCGGAAACCCCGACCACCATGGTTCCATTTGCGGCGAACGCAGCACCCGCAGCGCGCACCGCAGCCCGGCGGTCCTCAATCGGCTCGGCGACAAGCGCACGGTCGACGTCGAGCAGTGTGCGTTCGGCGCCAACCCCAGCAACGTCGTCTTCTTGGACAATGCCGCGCCCATTGGTCGGCGCCGCAACGGACTCGCGGGCACGGAATGCCTCTGGAACGCGGAGGAGCTGGCCACATTGCTGGCACTCGATGGTCTTTCCCAAAGGGCCGAGCGTGGTGATGCGATGTTTGAAGCTGCATTGCGGACACTGGAGCGCCTTCGCCATCTCTAGGCCCCATCGAGCGAGCGGGCCGACTGACTCACGAGCACGAGATCATCGAGCACGCGCTGCACACGTCCGTCGTCGATCGCGCCGGCCGCCTTCGCCACCCCGTCTGCAAGGTCCCGGGCCTGACCTGCGACCAACAGGGCTGCCCCAGCGTTGAGGACCCCGACGTCGCGCGCGCCGCCGGCCTTTCCGCCGAGGACATCACGAATGATCTGCGCGTTCACTGTGGCGTCGCCTCCGCCAAGGTCGCCGGACGGCACCAACTCGAGGCCGAGCTCGCGGGGATCGACTTCGTACCGGCGCGTCGTGCCGTCTCGAAGCTCGATCACCGTTGACGAGGTCGTCAATGTCAACTCGTCGAGGCCATCATGACCAAAGACAACCAACACGTGCTCCGCTTGTAGCTCGACGAGCGTGGCCAGCATCCGTTCAGCCATCGAGGGGTCCGAAACTCCCAGAACCTGGTGGCGGACCCCCGCGGGATTGGCCAAAGGACCGAGGAAGTTGAAGGTCGTCGGAACGCCGAGTTCACGACGGACCTTGCTTGCGAAGCGCATCGCCGGATGAAACGTAGGGGCGAAACAGAACCCGATCCCGACCTGCTCGATGCAACTGGCCACACCCTTGGGGCCCAATTCAATCGAGACACCGAGCGCATCGAGCACGTCCGCCGAGCCGCACCTCGACGATGCCGCCCGATTGCCATGCTTGGCGATGCGTGCTCCCGCACCGGCTGCGATCAGCGCAGCGAGTGTCGAGACGTTGAGCGTTCCTGCGCCATCGCCGCCGGTCCCACAGGTGTCGATCAGTGGGCCGCGGGCATGATCTTGCGCCACCACGACGTGCTGGCTGTACCGGTACATCAAGCGGACCATTGCGGCCAGCTCCGTCGGCGTCTCACCCTTCGCCCGCAATGCCACCAAGAAGCCGGCGATACGGGCATCGGTCGCGCGGCCTTCGAGGATGGCAGCCATGACACCTTCGATCGATGCCGTTGGCGGGCTCTCGGCTCGGATCAGCGCACCGATCACATCGGCGAACAACTGGCCATCGAGCGCGGACGCCCGGTTGGATGCGTCAGTCCCTCCAACAGCGGTCATGTTGCTCGCACCGACGTTCCAACTCCTGACCGAGGATTCACGACCACCTGAGATAGGCGTCGCACCAGCGTCCCAATTCCAACGGAGTCCTAGTTCCACCAGAGGTCTTGGCTGAGGACACCCCGAGCGATCAAACCAAGTTGCACTTCGCTCGTGCCTTCCACGATGGTCAGTTGTTTGGCATCGCGATAGAAGAGCTCGAGCGGATGGTCCTCCATGTAACCAGCTGCGCCCATCAATTGCAGCGCTTCGCCCGAGACTCTTACCGCAAGTTCAGTTGCGTAGTACTTGGCCATCGAAAGGTAGGGAACCCATTCCTTGGTGAACTGACCGTTGTCAGCCATGATCGCAGCCCGATAGGTGAGCAGCCGGGCTGCCTCGATCTCGGTTGCCATGCGAGCAATCTTCCACTGGATTCCCTGAAAGTCCGCAATGGTCTTGCCGAATGCCTCACGTTGTTTGACGTACTCGACCGCGTACATCAAGGCACCCTCGGCAAGGCCGATTCCCCGGGCAGCAACAATCGGGCGCATCGCATTCAAGCCCAACATCGCGACACGAAAACCGCCGATATCGCCCACGATATTCTTCGCAGGCACACGCACGCCGTCGAGGATCAATTCACCGGTGTCAACGCCCTTGACGCCCATCTTCTTGTCGGTTCGTCCAACAGAAAGCCCCGGCGACGAGCGCTCGACGATGAATGCCGAGATGCTGTCGTGCGCCCGAGAATCGGCAGGACCGGTCTTGGCGAAGACGCAGTACCAGTCGGCCTGCGGACACCCGACATCCAACACTTCGTTCCGGTCAATATCCAGTCGTCACCGTCGCGAACCGCACGGGTTCGCATGCCCATGACATCGCTGCCTGCCTGCGGCTCGGAGAGTCCGAACGCCGCTCGCTGGGCACCCGCAGCCACCGGCTTCACGTAGCGCTCTTGGAGCTCACGACTCCCGGCGATAAGTAATGGTCCCGTCGGGAGTCGCGTCAACAACAGCATCAGCGACGCGGCGTTGGAGTACTTGGCGACCTCTTCGATCGCGATCGTGAGACCGAGGATCCCAGCGCCCGAACCACCGAGGTCGTCGGGAACGCACAGACCGGTCAGGCCCGCATCAACGAAGAGTTGGAAGATGTCCTCGGGGTATTCGTTGGCGGAGTCGATCTCGCGGGCACGGGGCGCGATTCGTTCCCGAGCAAGCTTTCGGACCGTCGCCTGAAGCTGAGCGAGCTCTGGGGAAAGGTCGAAATCCATTGCGCCACTCTAGGACGGGGCGTGCCACCGAACTGACACGCCCAACCAGAGGGATCGCGACGCCGAGGCTCGTGAAATCGAGCCAGCTCGCTCGGTCGTCTACGCGCTGCGTCGCCGACGTCGAAGGATGCGCCGCCGCTCCCGCTCAGTCAGCCCGCCCCACACACCATGCTTCTCACGATGCACGAGCGCATACTCCAGACAGGTCTCGCGAACCGGACACAGGGAGCAAATCTCCTTGGCCTCCTCGGCTTCCTCGTCAGTGACGGCGTAGAAGATCTCAGGATCGGCTCCACGACAGCGAGCCAATTGTCTCCAGGGCAAATTCATCGTCTTCATCCTCTGCACCGAGCCTCCACCGGCGTACGGCATATAACGCTTTCTCTTCGGATTCCCTTCCCCCGAACCTGAGGCATCGGGCGAGATCCTTTCGCCCAACCAGGAGCGAAAACCTGAATTCGGGCCCCTTGGGCCGTCTGACACCCGTGAGCACGGGTTTCGACCTCCTAGGATCACGGAGTGAATCCTGAGGAGCACAGATCCAGCCACGTCTCCCGCCAGGTCCTCGCAATCGCTCTTGCGGCGGGCGCGACCGTACCGGCGCTCGCCCTGCGCCTATCCGGGACCCATCCCGAGCCGCTCATTGCCGCGGCCATCTACGGTCTCGGAGTGGTCGGCTCCGCATTCCTGCTGGCCTGGGCTGCTGAGGCCCTCCAACTCGATGTGGCAAAGGGCCTGTCCCTCGCACTGATCGCCCTCATCGCCGTCCTTCCCGAGTACGCAGTCGACTTCGTCTTCACCTGGAAGGCGGGAAAGGACCCCGACCGGTTCGCCCCGCTGGCGCTGGCCAACATGACCGGCGGCAATCGGCTGCTTATCGGCGTGGGCTGGACGATGGTCGTGCTCGTTGGCGCCTACCGCATCCGCAAGGCTGCCGCCGCCGGCGGATACGCAGGACCGATCGAGACCGACGTCAAGATCGAACGGCCACATTCGATCGATGTCGCCTACCTGGCAGTCGCGACGATCTATTCGCTCAGCCTGCCGCTGAAGCGCTCGATCACCCTGTTCGACGCGGCCTTCCTTGTCGCCCTGTTCGTGGCGTACATGATTCGCGTCAGCGGCGCGCCTGCCGGGGTTCCGCACCTTGTCGGACCGGCCGAACTGATCGGTTCGTTGCCCAAACGAAAGCGACGCCTGACCGTTTTGGCGATGCTGCTGTTCGCCGCGGGGGTGATCCTCGTTGCCGCCGAGCCATTCGCCGAGGGCCTCGTCGAAACGGGATCAGAGTTCGGGATCTCGGAGTTTCTCCTCGTCCAATGGCTCGCACCGATCGCGTCCGAGGCTCCCGAACTTTTGATCGCCGGACTCTTCGCCTGGCGTCTGGACACGTCCGACGGGTTGGGCGCGCTGCTGTCGTCGAAGGTCAACCAATGGACACTGTTGGTTGGAACGTTGCCGATCGCATTCGCGCTGTCCTCATCGACGCTTCACGGACTCCCTCTCGACGCCCTTCAGCGCGAAGAACTCTTTCTGACCGCCGCGCAATCCGCGTTCGCCGTCGCCATCCTCGTCAATCTCGAGATGAGCGTGAAGGAGGCGTACATCCTCGGTAGCCTCTTCGTCTCGCAGTTCCTCCTCGGAGCGGTACTACCCGAAGACATCCATGAGGTGGAACGCATCGGCGTCGGCATCATGTATCTGCTTCTGGCTGCCGGAATCATCCTGCGCAACCGTGCGGCCGTACCGCGCCTGGCGCGCGACGGTTTCACGACGGCACACAGCCAACTCGTGCACGAAGCGACCCCTCATCGGCCGAGCACGTATGAAGCGCCCGCGTAATCCTCGTCGAGCGTGTCCGCTGTGAGTACCGGTCAGAAATGAGCATCGGCGACGCCATACCCGTCAACGCAAACGCAGTGAAACGCGCTGCTCTCACGGGTTTTGTCATGCTCGTCATTGGTACGGTCGTCGGCGAAATCGCCGATGCGCCGGTCGTGGTTGGATCCTCAGTGCTCGCGGCCATGTTGGTGGCTGGTCTCGTCGCAGGATTCGCAGCGCCCGACGAACCCCTCACCAATGGGATGCTCTCGGCAGAGTTGGCGTGGATCGCGTGGATACCGGTTCGCATCATCATCTGGCAGGTACATCCAAACGGGCACGAACTCATCACCGGCGATGATCCGGCACTGCCCATCGGTGGAATGTTTCTCACCGCTGTCTTTGCCGGCGGCCTTGGGATGCTCGGTTCGATGGCAGGTGGACGTTGGGCGCGACGCCGAGAAGCCCGCGGTGACGCTGGTAACGGCGGAACGGCCGATGGTGCGCGATCATGACAGCGGTGGCGAGTCGGCCAGGCGGCCGCGTACGGGCACGACCCGTCCGAGGAACGTCCGGACTCCACAGGGCAGGATGCTGGGTAACCCCCAGTCGAGGCGACTCGCAGGACAGTGCCACAGAAAACAGACCGCCGATGGCGGGCTTCGGCCCGCACAGGTAAGGGTGCAACGGTGCGGTAAGAGCGCACCAGCGCCCGGGGCGACCCGGGCGGCTCGGTAAACCCCATCCGGAGCAAGGTCAGACAGGGAGTGGGCTGCTCGTCCAATGCTCCCGGGTAGGCCGCTAGAGCGTGTCGGTAACGGCACGCCGAGATGGATGGTCGCCCAGAGCCGGGAAACCGGTTCGGACAGAATCCGGCGTACAAGCCGACTCGCCACCACTTCACGCCACGGCCCTGTCCGCCGTCCGACCAGGACGCTATCGAGGAATGGGACTCATCGCTTGAGGGACCTGGCGCGTTCGTGTCGTCTGTGCCCGAGATCGTCTCGTCGAGCGAAGCCGCTGAAATCCTCAACATCTCTCGGCAACGCGTCCACCAATTGCGCAAGGATCATCCAACGTTCCCGGCGCCGCTCTACGAGCTGCAGAGCCGGCCTCTGTGGACCCGCGATTCCATCGAATGGTTCGACCGTACGTGGGAACGAAAGGTCGGTCGGCCCCGCCGCGGAGACATGCTCCGTTAGCGAGCGACGTTGCCGCCGTTGCACAGGACCACCTCGACCACCTCGAGCGGAACAATCCTTTGACCACGCACGGTGCCGCCGCGACGTGTGCTCGTATGCCGTTCCCCACCTGAGATCGACCCGTCCGAGGCGACCCTGCGCGGACCAGCCCCGAACCACGACCTGAGAAACGGTGTGCCGACGTTCGATGCCACCCGAATCGGAAGTGTTCGGTCGTTGACCTCCAGCGTCATGAGTCATCCGCGTGAACCTCAGCGCGGTCCGAACGCGACGACAGCTTGCTCGACCTGCCACCGGTCGCCAGGGCTACACCGGGCGAATCTTCTCTCCTCGTCGCTCAACTCCGCGAGAAATCGATATCGGCGTTCGACAGCGGCGATCCACGCTGGGACATCCACCGGAGTGGTGAGGTAGCCGATCGCCTCGGGGTCGAAGTCGACAGGTCGGCGCGCCGCGAGGACATCCGTCGGAGCGAACGGTCGATCGCCCAGGCCATCGTCGACGACGTCGTACCAGACCTTGAACACCGTGAGGCAACGAACAAGGGGCTCGTCGAACACGCGCTGCGCGATCCATGCCAGGTCGTAAAGGTCCCGAGTCAGGCTGGCCCTCCGGTAGCGCGCCAGCTTCTCGCTCGCCACTTCCTCGACGCGCATCACAGGCGTGGCCGCGAGGTGGAAGCTGTATCGATCGTGGATCGGTAGCTTGACCAGCTCCAGATCCTCCGGACCGAGCCATGCAAGCTTCGGCGAGAGGTCAATGCGTGCGGGGATGATCGGCGATCCGAATGGCGTGTCGATGTTCAATTGCGCCCGGCGGTGGGCGTGCAGTCGTTCGATCTGGAACCGGAACCCGTCCAGTTCCACGTCGTCGAGCGCGTCGAGGATGATCTCCGCGGTGGTCTCGTCCGCGCCGGCGAAGTCGAGATCGGTGGAGAAACGCCCGGCGTTGCCGGCGCGGAAACTTGCGGATGGCGGTGCCGCCCTTGAGAATGGCGCCGAGCTCGAAGACGCCTGCCTCGTGAAGCAGGTGAAGCGCGTGATCTTGTGCGATGTCGATGAGCGCGGGGCCGCGGCCGTCGGCGCGGCCCTGGTAGTGGCGGGCGAGGTAACCCTCGGTGATCACGGCGCTGTGGTGACGGGAGCGCCGAGGTGACTGTCGATCACGTCGCAGCGCGCGTCGAAATGTCCGCGACGATCCCGAGGCCCGAGGTAGTACGGACCGGTTCCCCGCGGCGCGTCGGCCAGGACATCGCGCGCCCAGTCGCTGCGACCACCGCGACCGAGCAGATACGCAACGCGCGCCCACGCCGATCGTTTCTGCCCCTGGAGCTCCACCTCGATGTCGTCGGTGTCGACACGCGTGACCGCGTCGGTAAGCCAATCTCCGACGTTGGGCCAGTCGCGATAGCTCGCCGGCCGGGCGGCCATTTGCACCAGGAGAAAATCGACGCGCCAGACCGGCAAGCCGTCCACCGTGGCGGGCGAAAGCCGAGCCGAGTGACGCACCGCCCTGAAGGTATCGAGAGCGGGCGGCAACACCAGTTTCGGCGGCGCGGCGATGACGTGCCGACCCGGCGGACGCCCTGAGAGCCCGTGAAGCCACGCCGCCGACTCCCCTGCCACGCAGACCGGAAGTTCCGGCCGGCGGAGCAGCGTCGCGCGCAGCTCGATGAAGGGATCCCCCGAACCGATCGCGCCCGCACGGGCAGCGGGCGCGAACTCCCACAGGCCGCGGGTCCTGAGGTCGAGCAGCCAGCCATGACGACGTAGACGCTCGACCAGCTCATCGATCGGCACCTCGACCTGTCGGCGCGCCGCCAGATCGCGGAGCAGCTCCGCGGTGACCAGCTTCGGCTGCTCGAGCTCGAGCTCCTCGAGGACCCCCGCCGTGCTCGCCGGGATGCTGCGAGTTGTCGTTGTAGTAGTGCTCATCCGATCACACTCCGGGTTTGCAACCCTGCTATGACAGCACATGAGTCGCACTGCTGTCAAGAATGTAGTCTTATTCCGGAACTACTTCTGTTTAGCTATCCATAAATGACAGTCCCTGGACTGAGTCTTGCCTGACGTATCGACAGGCGAATGCCCAGGTCGCCGAGTAAGAAGATGCGCCCGCCAGAGGTCGCGCCCGCCACGTAGTCGCGCCCTGTTAGCGAGCGACGTTGCCGTCGTTACACAGGAGGGTAAATGTGGATAGCGGAAGATCTCGGCTTCCGAATTTGCGAAAGTCGCAGGCGCAGCGTCGGGCATAACGACGCCCTCCCGCTTGTCGTCAACGCGTTCTGGGCCAGGATCCAGAAGGCGAGGGCTTACTACCAATTCGTGGGCAGCTCAAGCTTGTACGCCGCAGCAACTGTTCGCACGACATCGCGATGTATTGCATCGGCGGGATCGAGCGCGACACTCGTCACGCTGACGGTAGTGCCGTCCCAGATCGCCGAGCAGCGCTCGTCCGTTGCAAGTCGCGATCGGTAGCGATGCTGCGCGTGTCGGGGATCCGCTCGCGCGCCGCGACCCCCACGGCTTGGCTGACTGGGCGGCCGATCATGCCGCCGAGCCGAATGCATGCGACATTGAGCAGTCAATGGACTCCCTGTCGGCGGTCGGGCGCGCCCTCGACCTCCCGGCGCTCGGAGCGCGGCTCCAGGTGGAACTTCCGCGCCTCCTGCATAGTCGGGCGATGCAACAGGCCCGGTAGTAAGCGGCCCCGTCGGGCCCGTGCCCTGGACGGGTCTCAAGGCGATACCTTCGCAGGCCCGCACGGAATAGCGTCGCGCGATGCCAAAGAAGAAGAGCGGCAAGAAGTCGGCGGAGAATTTCATGACGACCCTACAGCGAATCGAGGGGTTCACCGAAGAGATCAACAAGAGCAACAGCCTCAGTGCCCAGGCCGTGAGCTGGGCCTACGAAGCGGCTCTACTCAAGACCTGCGTCGCATTCGAGCACCTGATGCTCGAATGCATCGTGACGGCGATCAACAACGATTCCAGCACCATCTCCGCTCAAACCGACATCGCCTTCCCTAGGCACCTCAACCACGCGGTCTGCGAATACCTCGTCACCGGGGGAAGGTTCTTCGACTTCAGGGGACGGGACGGCCTCATCCAAAAGATCAAGGGCTACGTTCCCGACGGCCACTGGCTTCTCGAAGCGATCAAGCAACGAAAGTACAAGGATCCACTTGATCGGATGATCGCGCTGCGCAACTTCGCCGCGCACGAGAGTCCGGCAAGCAAGCGCAAGGCTCTCGAAGCCATCGAGCAGAAGAGGGTTCAGAGCGCCGGCTCCTGGGTCAAGCATAACGATCGGTTCTTAGCGTTGACCCGGGCGTTGGCCGCGCTGGCTGACGACATCAAGGCGAAGGCACCCTACTGAGGACCCCTTCCAACCCATGGCGGAGGGTGATGCCGTTGCCTGCACGTACTGCCAGCGACCTGCGTATTGGCGCGAACCCCCGTGTTGGCTGGCGCACCCGCTCTCGTACGTCAGGAATCGACCGGACTTTTCACAGCCAATCCCCCACCACAGGTCGAGCAATGGCCAGTGCCAGCGAGGCGCGCCTCCATGGCAGCGAGACGACGGAGCACTTCGTCCAACCAGTCGCCATCCTTGCCCTCTGGCTCGGACTCTCCGGCGCTGTCGTCGACCATGAAGGCGGCGAGGTTGGCGGTGAGCACGCCGAACATAGCGATGCCGGTGACCATGAGGAATGCGGCAACGGCCCGCCCGGCGGGGGTCACTGGGAACGTGTCCCCGTAGCCCACGGTCGTCACGGTGGTGATCGCCCACCATAAGGCGTCCCCGAAGGAGTCGATTGTGCCGCCATGACCATCCTCGACCATGAACCCCAGGGCTGCGGCCGCGACGACCACGACCAGAGTGACCAATAGGGCGTAGTGCAGCTTGTGCCGGACAAGCAGACGGCGGGCTCCCTGGCCCACCCTGCCTACGACCGCCAGGAGCCGCGAAAGCCGGAGCAGCCGCAATGCCCTGGCCGACCGAACAACCCGCAGAGGCCGCAGGAAAGGGAGAACGATTACCAGGAGGCTTGCCCACTCCCGCAGTATGAACCTCCACCGCGCGGTGGTGAGAGAGAGCCGTACGACGTACTCGAAGGCGAAGGCAGCCCAGATGAACCAGTCCGCGGCGATGAAACTGGAGCGGACACCCGACGGCAGGTCAACCAGGAGGGGCAGGACGAGGAGCGGGATCATGGCCACGGCCAAGACAAGCAGGGGTAGCTCGGTGGCCCGCTCGAAGCGTTCAAGCGCCTCGCGACGGCGATCTCCTCGGAGGCCGTCGGGCACTGGTTCAGTCGTCATATCGGCGTCCTATCGGGCAGCGAGGGAAGCGAAGATCGGGCTCGACGCGAGCTGCTGAAAACGCCGCCGCAGGGTCGCCGGCCGTATCAGGCGTTTCCGCTCCTCGCCCAGAGCGTGAAGCGCATCATTGGAAGAAATCCCATACGCAGAAATCCCGGTCGGCTGAAATCGCTCGTATAGGCGACCGCTGGCAGGTTGGGGCCGTCGGCGAGGCGCGCCCATACGAGCGCCTCCCAGACGCCACGGCGGCGCGCAGCGGGCAGCGTGGCGGCCAGGCACAGGTTCACCACACCCATGCGAAACGTGGCTGCCGGCGGTCGCGACTGGCACGCCATCGAGCAGTCCATTGCGAAACAGCACCGGCTCGTCCAGCAATGCCGGCGCCATCACCGTTCCAACCGGTTGACCGGCCGCCTCCTCCATCGGGTAGCCCTCGATGGCGATCCGCTCAGTCACGGCCAGGTCCTCTGCGCTGCGCACCTCGCGCACCTCGACGCCCTTCGCCGGCTCGTGGGAGAACGGGAATGGTCCGCGCACCACGAACGCAGGGTGCCCGACCAGCATCCATCCCCGCGGAGTCAGGTCTGGTGTCGGCCACATCGAGAGCAACGTGACCGGCCTGTCGCCGGCCTGGCGGTAGAACGCGTCGATCTCGCCGAGTACAGGATCATTTTCACCGCCAAGGGGGCGCGAAAGCACCGCTTGGTTGTAGTACGGCACGGATCCCCCGGCGTCAGCGAGCAACACCGAATGGCTTCGTTCCACTCGGCCCCCCGACGCCCGCGCTATCACCGCGTTCAGCTCGCCCTGATTGCAGACGAACTGGCGTACGACGTTGTCGTCGACGGGGGTATCGGCAAGCCAACCGGTCTCAAGAGGGCGTGGGCTGCTCACAGATTTACCCTACCGCTCGACACCCCGAGACCAGCGTTGCCGCATCTGCCCGCCTGTCTGCGGTCGAGCCGAGGACCGGCAACCGTTTACGCTGTTTGCGCACCCCGGCTGGGCGACGACCATCCCTGAATGCCCGAAGCGCACCAGCTATCGAGAACTCACCAGGAGTACCAATGCCGCTCGCCACCGCCGAACGGGCCCTGCTCGTCGAACGCAGGAACCTCACCCGAGATGAGGCCCTCGCCGTGGCGGCGCTCCCCCTCGACGAGCTGCCCGATGTGATCGCCCTCGCCCACAAGGTTCGTCTCGCCTACTGCGGCGCCGAGGTGGAACTCGAGAGTCTCATCAACGCCAAGTCCGGCGCGTGCCCCGAAGACTGCGCGTTCTGCTCACAGTCGGCGCGTTTCGCGACCGACGTCGACGTCTACGCATTCCTTGACCTCGACGAGGTGCTTGCGGCCGCCGTCGCGACGCGCGCAGCCGGCGCCACGCAGTTCTGCATCGTCGTCGCCGTGCGTGGCCCGTCGCAGCGGCTGCTCAACAGGGTGATCGAAGCGGTCGATCTCGTCCACCGCGAGACCGGACTCGAGGTTGCATGTTCACTCGGCCTGCTCGAACCCGCTGATGCGAAGCAACTCGCCGACGCGGGCGTTCGACGCTACAACCACAATCTCGAGACATGTCGCGAGCTCTTCCCCTCGGTGTGCAGCACCCACACCTATGACGACCGCGTCGCCACCGCGCATCTCGCAATCGACGCAGGCATGGAACTGTGCTGTGGGGGGATCCTCGGCATGGGCGAGACGCTCGAACAACGAATCGACTTCGCGTTCGAGCTCGCCGAGTTGAATCCGTGTGAGGTGCCGATCAATCTGTTGGACCCGCGCCCCGGAACACCACTTGCCGACCAGGAAACGCTCTCGCCACGTGAGGCACTTCAGGCAATTGCGCTGTTCCGGCTGATCCTGCCGGGCGCATGGCTCCGTTTAGCAGGTGGTCGCGAACGCGTCCTCGGCGAACTCCAGGCAATGGGATTGCTCGCCGGCGCGAACGCGCTGATCGTCGGCAACTACCTCACGACCTCCGGCCGTTCCGCCGACGAAGACCACGCGCTGCTCGAAGCGTTGGGCATGCCCGCAGCGACTGGCCCAGGAGAAGGCCGCTTCGTGATCGACGCATCAGGAGCACATGCGCGACCGGCCAAGCGCGTCACCATCCCGGTGCGTGCCGAAATCTGAGGCTGTGTCACCTAACGGCGGAGATGTCCTGTCTCGTTGAAACTCACGAGATGAGGAACACCGTCGGTCTCATAGATCCGCGAGACAGACGACAGCGAAAGGTGAAGGCGCCACATGACGTCCGCCTCCAGCTGCAATGCCCAGGCGATTGCGCATTTGATCGGCGAGACGTGGCTGATCGCCACGAAAGGGCCCTCATCACGGCGATCGAGGAGTTCATTGCAGAAGTCGACGACCCGAGCCGAGACCTCACGGAATGACTCACCTCCGGGTGGGCGAAAGTCCAGACTCGAACGCCATGCCGACCACTCCGAATCCGGGACATCGCGGGGGCGGCGCCCCTCGTATTCGCCGTAATTCACTTCGACAAGGCGCTCATCGATCTCCGGCTCCAAGGCGATTGTCTTCCCGATGAGCACGGCGGTATCAACGGCACGGAGCAACGGACTCGTGAAGAGCTCCGAGGCCTGGTTGCCACCGCGTCCAAGTTCTCGACCCACCGCGCGCGAAGCCTTGCGCCCTTCCGCAGTGAGCTTGTACTCGGAATGGCCCACGAGCACGCCAGCGCGGTTGGCGTCGGTCTCGCCATGACGGACGAACGTCAGGAAGGGCTTCACTCACTTACCACCGTGAGCCGTCCAGAACGTAGGAATACATCCCAGCGCTCGCGTTCGTAGAGACCGAAACGCCCCACGACCCACCAGCATGCGAATGCTCCCACAAGTTCCATGGGCACTGCTGCCCACCAAATCGGAAACAACGACCCGCCAACAAAAGCCGACCCTCCCAGTGGCCACCACACCACATCGCCGTTCATCCAAGCGCCCGAGAGCACCAAGCCGCTCAGCACGCCGATCACCGCACACAACCAGCGACGGCGAACCAACCTCGGCCGACCAATCGTGCCGACCATGACGACCAACAACATGCCCGCACCGAATAGCATCGTATGACCAACAGCGGTGTGCCCGAAGGGCAGATCGACGGCCATAGGCATCAGGGATCCCGCCGCGACAAGCCGATAGTCGATGCCGGAACTCTGGAACACGCTCCAGACGATGAGCGTCGAAAGCCCGATGTACCACAGCAACACTGCTCATCACGCCCCGTCGAGCGCAGCATTCACGAGGGCGTCCGCAACGGTGTTCGCCTCACGGCGAACATGCGCGACATCAACCGATTCCCAGGTTGCCAGGAGCGTCTTGACCTCCTGGAACAGTGGCTGCAACGCTGGGTGTTTGACCCGATAGCGACCCTCGAGCTGGCGGACGATCAACTCCGAGTCAGCGCGAACCGAAATCGCCCGTGAACCAATACGGGCGGCGGATTCGAGACCGGCAATGAGCGCCTTGTACTCGGCCACGTTGTTGGTTGCGATGCCGATGCACTCACTGATGCTGGCCAACGTCTCGGGCGGATCCATCGACGGGTCGAGCACCACCGCGCCGATCGCCGCTGGGCCGGGATTGCCGCGCGACCCACCATCCGAAAAGACGACGAGTCGGTCCCGCGTCGACCCGTCTGTGCGCGTCATGTCGTGACCAAGATCGCGCCGCAGTTGTCGCAGAATCCGAACGTGTCCGCAGGCAGACGCCGAATACGCTCGACCTCCGTCGCGGGTGTCGAGAGATGACAGCCTTGACACGTGTCGCCAATCAAGCGTGCGGCTCCAATCCCGCGGGCCTGCGCGCGGCACCGCTCATAGGTCGCGAGCGCTTGGGGATCCAGCGAGGTCGCCAACGCTGCACGAGCGCTGGACTGAACGTCGAGTTCGGCATCGATCTCGGTTTCTGCCGCGCCGATCACCGCACCGAGGCGGGTCACCTCGGCGAGTTGCGAGGCCCGTGTCGCCTCATGGAGCGCGACCTCGGCATCAAGCATTTCGCGCTGCTCGATGATCTCGAGCTCGCGGTCATCGACCTGCGAACGGTGCTGACGGAGCTGATCGATGTCGGCTTGCATCGACTGCAGCTCGCGCGGGGAACCCACCTCACCGGAATACATCTTCTTGTCGACGGCGACTGCTTTCGCCTCGAGGGCGGTCGACTCCTCGTCGAGGCGGCGCTCCTGGCTCAGCAGATCGTCGCGCCGAGAGCGAACCTCACCGAGTACAGCCTCGGTCTCTTCGAGCGATTTCGCCGCCTCACGCAGAGCGACGCGTTCGGGCATAGCCGCCCGGCGATGCTGAAGTCGGTCAATGGCTGTGTCATGGGCTTGGAGTTCGAGCAGCGTTTCGAGGACCGACATCAATCGTGAGACTACCGGCGACCCAGCCCACGCAACGACGCGCAGCTGTGATCTGCGTCGAACCCGGCGCAGATGCCGGCGAAGCGCTCGCCAGCACCACCACTGGCGCCTACGGTGTCGCAGCCGGTGTCGTCACGGGAGTCGTCAGCGGTGACGTCGCCGGTGACGTAGCAGGTGTCGTCGCCGGTGACGTGGCAGGTGTCGTCGCCGGCGTGGTCGGATCGGCGGGAACCTGCCCAGGAAGACCCGGATCGGGAGGCGGTGCAGCGGGCGGAGGGTCGGGAGCACGCAATTCCCTGATCGCCCCGCGTGCCTTACCCGGTATCACCGAACGCGCCGGTGGCCACAGCTTCGGATCGGGCCCAAAGAACTCACCCTTCGGCGCGCCGGCGAGGACGGCATCCATATATGCCTTCCAGATTCGGGCCGGATATGTTCCTCCGAACACCGCAATGCCGCCGACGTTCTTCATTGGTGTGCGCCCAGCGGGGTCGCCCATCCATACAACGGTCGAAAGCTGTGGCGTATATCCAGCGAACCACGCATCACTCTTCTCGTCGGTCGTGCCGGTCTTTCCCGCCGAAACGCGGCCCCCGGCCAACCTCGCGCGGGTACCCGTTCCGCCGGTCACAACACCGCGGAGCACATCGGTGACCGTACGTGCGACTTGCGGTTCGACTGCGCGTACCCCCGAAGGTTCCTCGTTGAAGATCGTCTCACCCGTCGGACCGACAACCTTCTTGACGAAGACCGGCTTGTGGTAGACGCCGTCACTCGCGAACGTCGCATACACGCTCGCCATCTCGAGCGGAGTGGCCTCGGCAGTGCCGAGCGTGATCGACAGATAGGGAGGGACTTCAGTGGTGATGCCGAGGCGGTGGGCCATGTCGACGACCTTGGCAGTTCCGACACTGGCAATGAGGCGGACAAAGGCACAGTTGACCGAGTGCACCATGGCATTACGCAACGTCATCGTGCCGCCGCCGCCTTCGGCATTTCGGACATTTGCGTACGTTCCAAGACCCGGCACGCTGACGGTGCACGGCGACGACCCGTCGACAAGGTCGTTGGGCGAATATCCCGCTTCGATCGCAGCCGCAAAAGTGATGGCCTTCCAGGTCGAGCCAGGCTGACGACCGGGTTGGTGTGTCACGAGGTTGTACTGCGATCGATCGATGCCCGGACCACCAACAATCGAGCGCACTTCGCCGTTGGATGGATCGATCGAGACCACAGCTGCGGTGAACGGATCGCTGTTCTTCGGAAGAATCTTGTTCACCGCGGCCTGGGCGAGGAAATAACTGCGCGTGTCGTAGGTCGTGTACACCTTCAAGCCACCCCGCAACACCTTGTTGAATCGTTCCTGTGGCGTGACGCCGAGACGTTCGTCGTCCAACAAGCGGCGCTGCACCTCGTCGACGAAGTAGTTGTCAGGCCGGAGTTCGGTACTGGGTTTGACGGTCGGGAGCGGCGCGGCGTTCGCCACGTCTACTTGGGCCTTGGTAATACGTTCTGCCTTCAGCAGGTTTCCGAGGACGACGGCCCGTCGGCTCCGAGCCCTCTCGGGATGCAGAAACGGGTTGTAGTACTCAGGGCTGGAGATCGCTCCCGCGAGTAAGGCCGACTGGGCAAGATTGAGATCCTTGACCTCAACGCCGAAGAAGCGGTGCGCGGCCGAAGTAATCCCGTACGAGCCCTGCCCGAAGTACACCGTGTTCAGATACTCCTGCATGATCTGATCTTTTGAGAATTGATTGTTCAAGCGATACGCGAGTAGGAACTCGCGGGCCTTGCGTTGGAGATCCCGCTTCGGCGTGAGGATTCGGTTTTTCACGAGTTGCTGGGTCACCGTCGATCCACCCTGATTGACCTGGCCTGCACTGAGGTTCTCGAAAAGCGCACGACCGATACCCGCGACATCGACCCCGGGATTCTCGTAAAAGGTCCGATCCTCGGTTTCGATGATCGCATCGATGAGGATCTTCGGAACCTCGTCGAGCACGGTCAACGTGCGATCCTCGACTCCGATTCGCCCAATGACGTTGCCGTCAGCAGCGATGATCGTGCTGCGCTGCGGAAGGGGGTCAAGGGTGATACGACCGTCGTACTGCTGGGCCTCCAGAAACGCCCGCGTGCCCGGAATGAGCGCGGCGAGACAGGCGGCCAGACACACGCCGCCAAAAATCGAGATCCCGAGGAGCCGCAGGAGGACTCGCGCCGTCTTCACCAGAAGCGCCAGGATTGCACAACCTCTGCGCAAACAACGGTCGGAAGCCCTGGACGCCCATGGAGCCTTTGGCCCAACGCTGTCACACAGCATCGGTAGCCTCCCAAAATGCCTCGAATCGAATTCGCCCGCGCCGGCCGGCAGGCCATCGAGACCTTGGATCGATCCCTCGATGCCTCGCAGCACGAAGATCCCCTTCGCAGCGTGACCGTCATCACCCCGGGCTCCTATTCGGCGTTGTCGCTGCGCAAGTCTCTGGCCAGATCTCCCACCCGCCCAGGCCTGGTCAACGTCCGCTTTCAGACGCTGAGGTCGGTCGCGGAGCTCCTCGGCGCACCTCGGCTGGTCGGATCATTTGCCGGTCCACTCACCTCGCTGCGCGAGGCAGCGGCCATCAATGCCGTTCTCGAAAACGCCAGCGGCACGCTTCAAGCGGTCGCGCACCACCGCGCCACCCAGCAGGCATTGGCAGCCACTTTGCGCGAACTGCGCCATGCCAGCAATGACACCCTCCGGCGGATAACGCTCGCCGGTGCGACCCACGCCGAACTCGCGCGTCTGGCGACGCGCTATCAACGATGCACTGCCGCGTACTACGACGCAGACGACATGCTTGACGCCGCGGTGGCGGGACTCGAGGACATCGCTGACAGCGCGCGTCGCAATTCCACATCTGCTGCGGGCGACCCGATCAGCGCATTGGGACTCTTCATAGTGTTCGCTCCAGATCAGCTCCCTGCCGCGCACGTGCGCCTCGTCACAGCTCTCGCACGCTTGAAGATCTGCGACATCGTCTTTACTTTGACCGGCGAAGTCGATTCCGACGAGCCGATGCGCGCACTGGCCGCGGAACTCTCGGTTCACCTCGGCAAGCCAATCGACAACACCGCTGGCGCTCCACTGACTCCGCCATTCGGAACGTCCATCGTGCATGCCCCCGAACCCGACGACGAAGTACGTGCGGTGATTCGTGGCATTTTCGAACGCCTCGAGCGGGGGACGCCGTTGCATCGGGTCGCAGTGCTCTACCGCAATGCCGACCAATACGCCGGTCTCCTCCACGATCACCTCGATGCAGCGGGGCTCCCCTGGAACGGGCCATCACACCGAACGCTTGCGCAGTCCGTCAGTGGACGCACATTGCTGGGAATGCTCGCCCTCCCCCAGTCCGACTACCAGCGCGAGGACGTTATGGCTTGGCTGTCGGGCGCACCGGTACGCGCCACTCGCAAGGGCCCGATCGTGGCGGCGACGCGCTGGGAGAACTTGGCCTGTCGCGCGGGCATTGTCGGCGGCAAAAGCAACTGGACCACTGGTCTGACTCTCCTGGAGCAACGACGCAGAGCGGACGTCGAGCGGTACCGCAGCGACAGTTCCAACGGCTCCAACGGCAGCCATCCCGCGTTTCGCCAAGCGTGCGCTGACCTGGCAGAGATCGAACGGCTTCAGCGATTCATCGCCGAACTGGTGACGATCGAGGATGTCGCAAACGCCACCGACTGGCGAACGCTCTCGACCACACTTCGACACCTTCTCGAACGGTACCTCGAGCCCCGCGATGCGCAAACTCCAGGTGGCACCGATCACCACGATGGACATGCATGGCCCGACATCGAATTGCACGCCCACGATGCCGTTTTACGTGCGCTCGATGGGCTTGCCGTGCTCGACGACGAATTGCGTGACGCAAACGGACAGCAGCAAGCGGCTCCTCCACCGACGCTCCAGTATCTGAAAGATGCGCTTGGGCTCGCGCTCGAACAACCACAACGGTCTGTCGGTCGGTTCGGCGACGGCGTCTTCGTCGGCAGCCTCAGCCAGGCCGCCGGCACGACCTTCGACACCGTGTTCATTGTCGGGATGGCAGACGGCACCTTTCCACCCCGACCGCGAGACGACGCAATCTTCCCCGAGACATTGCGCGCCGTTGTCGGCCTCTCGTCACCCTCACGTGACCGCCAACGCCGAGCACGACGCGAGTACCTCAACGCTCTATGCGCCGCGCCCGAGCGCGTGCTCTCGTTCGCACGCGTGGACACGCACGCCCGACACGAGCAGCATCGTTCGCGTTGGCTCACCGAAACACACACTGTGCTCGCCGGCGCGCCGCGCATGGGCAAGGATTTCTCTGCCGACCGGGACAAGCCGTGGTTTCACACCATCGACTCTTTCGAACATGGCATCAGCGAAGCATCGACGCCCGGGTCGCCCCAAGAAGCGAGCATCCATGCACTGCTGCACTGGCAACGGACCATATCCAGCGCAGCGCGCGCGCCGGCTGCATCGGCGATGCCTCCGACACTCGACGACCCCATCCTCGAACGCGCGTACACAACGATCATCAATCGCGCACAACACCATGCCAATGCGTTCACAGGCATTGTCGGACCGCTCCCGGATTTCGTCGCGGACCGGGTCTGGTCGGCAACCGCGCTCGAACGGTACGCCACGTGCCCATTTCGGTATCTGCTCGGTGACATCCTTCGCCTGACCGAGCTGGACCGACCGGACGAGCGCGAGACCATCGACCCACGTGAACGCGGAACGCTGATCCACGAGATCCTTCGCCAGTTCATCGACGCGATGCCACAACGGAGCTCACCGAATCAGCCGTGGTCACCCGATGAACGACAGGCCATCCACGACATCGCGGACTCGGAGTGCGCTGCCGTCGCAAAGCGCGGAGGCACTGGCCGTCCGTTGACCTGGAAGCTCCAACGTCGCCGCCTGCATCGAGAACTCGATGTTGTGCTCGACACCGACGAGGAGGTCCGATCAACCCTCGGGCTGGTGCCCTCAGCGTTGGAGCTTGCCTTCGGCTTCGGCGGCAGTGGTCCGCAGCACACGAGCGCGGACCTCATCGCGGCAAGCGCTCCCCTTCAGCTGCCCATCGACGGTCATGGCACCGTGACCTTTCGTGGAACCATCGATCGTGTCGACACGACGATCGATCGCAGCCGTGTTGCCATCTGGGACTACAAGACAGGATCTTCAACCGCCCGCGGCGACCTCACGACAGATCCGGTTTCAGGCGGTACCCAGTTGCAGCCGGCGCTCTACGGGCTGGCCGCGCGCAGACTTGGGCAGAGCGTGCCCGTCGACGCCGGGTATTGGTACACGCCCCGCCGGGGTGTCGACAACGCCATCGTACGCATCACCATCGACGACGTTGTCGTCGAACGCCTTCGCAGCGTCCTCGGAGTCGTGCTCACGAATATCGCCGCCGGAAACTTTCCTGCGTTTCCCAAGACAGCCAACAACCGTCACACGAACTGCCAATACTGCGAGTTCGATCTGATTTGTCCCACCGATCGAAATCGCAGGTGGCAACAAATCCGAAACCACGATCCCATCTCAGAACTCGCAGAGCTGATCGATCCCGACCCGATTCCATCATGAGCGACAAACCGCAGAGCGATGAACGGATCTCGACGCCGCATCGTCCACGACATCGACGCGGAACATCTTTGTCGATGCCGGCGCCGGAACGGGCAAGACCACTGCACTCGTCGGGCGTATCGTCCATTTGGTTTCGTCGGGCACCGTCGGCATCACCCAGATCGCTGCCATCACCTTCACCGAAGCGGCTGCGGCCGAACTGCGCGAACGAATTCGCCGTTCGCTCGAAGGGACAAGCCAAGCCAGCGACGACCCCGACGTGCGCCAGCGCTGTGCACAAGCCCTCGACGACCTCGACCAGGCCGCGATCTCGACGCTCCACGCCTTTGCCCGACGCATCCTGACGGAGTTCGCGCTCGCCGCCGGGTTGCCGCCCGGATTCGACGTTCTCATCGAGCCCGCGGCGACGGTGGAATTTCATGAACGGTGGCGGGAGTTTCTCGACACGACGATGGCCGACCCGGAGCTCGAAGCCGCCTTCACGACTGCGTTCGGACTCGGTCTTACGACCGGAGATCTCGAGCGTTTCGCACACGATCTCCGCCCACACGCCGATCGACTCACGCTACCTAGTTCACCTGACACCACGGTCCGACCCATCGACGTCGCCCCGATCGTCGCAGCTCTCGAGAACGGCCCTGTCGTATTCGCATTATTGCTCCGATCCCACGGACAAGCTCCTCGCTCACCTGCACAAACTCAAGCCCTGGACCGAAGAACTTCGAACAACGACGGACAACTTTTCACTGCTGCTCACCGTCGCCGAACTTCCCACGCTGACCAGCAGGTTGGGCCAAGCTCAGCACTGGTCCGGGATGAAACCTCAGGTTGTCGACGCCCTCGCTGAGGCCAACGCGGCGAGGGAAGCGACGATCACGGGCGTTCGTGTCCCGGCCATGGAAGCGCTCGTCAACGCAATCATGCGGTTCAGCCGCGACGCCATCGACGCACGAATACAAGCGGGCCATGTCGAGTTCCAAGACCTCCTTGTTCTTGCACGTGACCTTCTCCGTCGTAACAGCCACGTACGCGCAGCACTCCATGACCGCTATCGGGTCTTGATGCTCGACGAGTTCCAAGACACCGATCCGTTGCAGATCGAAATCGCAACGCTCATCGCCACCGATGACCCAGAACCCGGAACCCGCGATTTCGCCGAACTGTCGATTCCTGCGGGACGGCTTTTCGTCGTCGGAGATCCAAAACAATCGATCTATCGATTCCGACGCGCAGACATCGCGCTCTATCACCGAGTCCGGGAGTCCTTCGGCACCGACGTCGAGCAGCTCAATCACAACTTTCGATCGCGTCCGGAAATTCTCACCTTCGTCAACGCAGTCTTCGCCGAACTGTTCAGCGTTTCCGACGATGCGGCCCTCTTGCAGACCACGTACGCTCCGCTGGAATCCCACCGGCCCGCACACAGTGCACCAGCGGTGCACGTGATCGGCGATGCCTCTGATGCCGATGGCGGTGTCACAGCGGTTCGCGCGCTCGAAGCACACGAGATCAGCGCGACCATCTCCGCCATTCGCTCCGATGCCTGGCAGGTCGGCGATGAGCGACACATGGACAGCGACCCGGGAGCGACCCGCCCGGCCCGCTATGCCGATATCGCGATTCTCATACCAACTCGCACAAGCCTCGATGTGCTTCTCGGCGCCCTCGACGACGCAGGAATTCCCGCTCGTGTCGAGAGCACCTCGCCCGCATACCGTTCCGAAGAGGTCCGCACACTGCTTGTCCTTCTCGAGGCGATAGACGACCCGACGAACGGCATTGCAGTCGTCGGAGCGTTGCGAAGCCCGTCCTTTGGGTGCAGCGATGCAGATCTTGTGGCGTGGCACGACGCCGGTCGTTCCTTCAACCCTCTCGCGCTCGCGAGCACCGACGACGTTGCGGTTTCGTCCCCCGTTTTCGACGGACTCACCAGAATTGCCGACCTACACGAACAACGCACCTGGCTCCCACTCGCCACGCTCGTCGAAGCCGTTATCCGCGAATGTCGGTTGTTCGAACTCGAACTCATGTCGCTTGATCGTCGGGCACGTGATGCGTGGCGACGTTTTCGCCTGATCGTCGATCTCGCCCGTTCCTTCGACGCAGGCACTCCAACGCGGCTCCGAGGCTTTGTGCAGTTCCTCCGCCAACAGCTCGACGAAGACGCGAAGATCACCGAACACATCGTTGCGGAATCCGATGACGACGCAGTACGGATCTTGACCGTGCACCACGCCAAAGGACTCGAGTTCCCGATCGTGCTCCTCTGCGGTCTCAACGTGGGCACGAAAAACCAACCGCCACGTGTCCTGTTCGACGACCACAGCAATGCGGATGCCCGCACCGTTGAAATCAGGATCGGCAAGAACGGCGACGGCTTCGAGACCCCGCGCTATGCGACGCTCAAGGATCTTGACGACGCAGCAGGTAGGTACGAATCGACACGCCTGCTCTATGTCGCTGCGACCCGAGCTCGCGACCACCTCGTCGTCAGCCTCCACCGAGACTCCGGCAAACAGGACAAGGATTGCGCGGCCGCACAGATCGCACGTGCATTGGAGTCATCGCCCGACGCTCAATCTGTCTTGCCACAGCCTCGCCGTCGGGACCGAAGGCGGTACCCGACCAACCGTTGAAGCTGGTGTCCCGGCTCCGGGATTAGCTCCCGTCTCCGACCGTCAACGCTGGTCGGACGAACGCCGACGACTGGTGGAACAACTCAGGACATTTCCGCAGATCACGGCGACTTCGCTAGCCCAGTTGATGGATCTCTTCGCTCCGCGGCCCTGACGCTGCGAGCCGTAACACCGCGCCACGAGCGCCTGGCGTCAATGCCACCGATGCCACCGATGCCACCGATGCCACCGAAGGAGACAACGGCGACGGCGACAGCCCTGACCACAACGCAACCCCCGTGCGCAGGCGTGGCCGCGCTGGCACGGCAATAGGTCGGGCCGTCCACGCAGTACTACAGACCGTGGACCTCGCTGGTGCGTCAGACCTCGCCGAAACATGTCGCGCACGCGCACTCGAAGAGAACGTCTCGGACCACGAAGACGACATTCGACAGCCTCGTCACCGGCGCATTGAACGCACCGATCGTCGCCGAAGCACTGACCCATCGGTTCTGGCGCGAAGTGCCCGTCGCAGCAACGATCTCCGATGTGCTGATCGACGGCTATATCGATCTCCTGTTCGAGGACTCCGACGGTCTCGTAATCGTCGATTACAAAACCGATGCCTTCGCAGACGCCGGCGATCTCGACCACCTCGTCGAGCGCTATCGTGCCCAAGTTGCCGCCTATGCCGTGGCCCTCGAAGCTGCTGTGGCTCGCCCCGTATCCAGGATCTGCCTACTCTTCACACACCGTCTCGGTGCCGAACTCCGGGAGATCCCCGACCCCAGCGACGCCAAGCAGGAGGTCCGGTTTTGGCTCGCCTCGTTCGCCATGTCGGAGTGAATGCCGTTTCATGGGCAATGGGCCTTCAGGGGTCTTTCGCGCTGCTACAGTAGCCCCCGGGAGGCGCGAGACAGCGGGCTGGATTTGGCTGCCCTGTCGCGATGTTGCGGATGTTGGGATTGTTTGCCCCAAAGTACTTCGGAGGCGTTGCACATACCGTTCGCGTCACGCTTCTGGTAGCGATCGCCGTCCTTGGCACCGTGTGGTTCGCCGCGGGACCGGCGGGTGCCGATTGCGTCGTCACCGATGGTCCAGACGGATCTGTCGTCTATGACTGCAGCTCATCCGGAAGTCCGCAACCGCCTGCGAGCACCCCTCCAACGGCCGCGCCCGTTGTCGAACCGGCTCCCCCGGCACCGAGCCCGACCGGCCCCGAACCAAGCCCCGCGCCAAGCCCAGCACCTGTGCCGACACCAACCACACGGCGACCAGTCGTTGTGCCTCGGCGTGCTGCACCGGCACTTGTCACCTCCCGGCCATCGGAACCACCGGCGAGCGAGGCACCCAAGCCGACGGAACCTCCCACGGACCCCGGCGCACAGGGCAACGATTCCGCTTTGGCAGACACCGCGTCCAACGCGGAGCAGACAACATCAAAGCCCAAGGCCGCGCCTCGCAAGAAGACAGGCAACGTCTCGGAAGCCTTACCGCTGACACACAAGACGACGCGTGGCGGTGTGCCGCTTATCACCATGCTGGTCCTCGCCGGACTCGCCGCCGTCTTCCTACTGCAGGCGCTGTTTCCCTTTAAAGCTGAATGGACCGAAGAATGATTGCGTTACGTCGTTTCGGCCGCACTGCATGGTGCGTCCTCGCCGTCATCTCCCTCGTGGCAATGGTCGGACTCGTCGGCGCCACGCGTCACCCCGCGTACGCGGTGCCTGAACCGGGCGCGCCGACGATCACCGACGTCACTGGATACACCGACGGATCCGGATCTGTGACCGTGGCGTTCACGCCCGGGCCAGCCGGCGACACCCCGGATATCGACTACACGGCGAGCTGTGGGTCGAGTTCGGCAACATCGACCGGCTCACCGATCACCGTGGGCGGGCTCACGCTCGGTCAGTCCTACACCTGTACGGTCACCACACGCAACGAGTTCGCGTCATCCGCACCTTCTGGCCCGTCTCAAGATTTCACCCCGGTCGGTTTCCCTGGCGCACCAACCATCACATCCGTCACGCCGGCAAATGGCTCACTGACCGTCGCATTCAGCGCCGGATCATCCGGCGGCAGCGCAATCCTCGACCACACCGCAAACTGCGGCGGAACCAGCGTCACATCGACCAGCACATCAATCACCGTCGGCGGCCTCACCAACGGAACCACCTACAGCTGCACCGTCACAACCAGAACCGCACAAGGATCATCACCAACATCAGCGCCCGCAACCGGCACCCCCGTCGGACCCCCAGGCGCACCAACCATCACATCCGTCACGCCGGCAAATGGCTCACTGACCGTCTCATTCAGCACCGGATCATCCGGTGGCAGCGCAATCCTCGACCACACCGCAAACTGCGGCGGAACCAGCGTCACATCGACCAGCACATCAATCACCGTCGGCGGCCTCACCAACGGAACCACCTACAGCTGCACCGTCACAACCAGAACCGCACAAGGATCATCACCAACATCAGCGCCCGCAACCGGCACCCCCGTCGGACCCCCAGGCGCACCAACCATCACATCCGTCACAGCGACAGCGGTTGGCCAGATCACCGTCGTCTTCACGCCGGGCATCACCAATGGCGCAGCAACGACATTTGTCGCCACGTGTGGACCTCGGTCCGCCGCATCTGCAACAGCAACGACACAGGTCGTCACCGGACTCGGTAACGGCGTCACCGTTGACGTGCACCGTCACCGCCACCAACAGTGCCGGTTCCGCCGTTTCGGGCCCGTCCGCTCAAGTCACCACCTGGGCTATCCCTCCAGTGCCGACAGGCGTAACCCTCGGCACTCCGGTCAACCAAGCTGTCACGGTCAACTTCGAGCCGGTCATTGTGCCTACGGGAGGCGCTCCGATTACCGGCTACGTCGCTCGCTGCATCGGCAGCGGCGTCACACACACGTCACCGGCCAATCTCGGCACGCCGATCGTCGTGACGGGGCTCACGAATGGCATCCCCTACACATGCAGCGTCCGAGCAAAGAATGCCGTGGGCAACAGCGCCTTCAGCGCCGCCGTCGGTCCCGTGATCCCGGCCACCTCGCCGGGCCAACCCAGCATCCTCACCGCACAGCGCGGCAATAGGACCATCAGCCTCTCGTTCGCCCCACCGGCCGACAACGGTGGTTCCGCAATCGTGTCGTACGACGCGTCATGCGTCTCGACCAACGGCGGGACCACCAGCTCCATGACAGCGACGAGTTCGCCGCTCACGGTGCCCGGCCTCACCAACGGCAAGATCTATGTCTGCACAGTGCTCGCACGCAACGCCCTGGGCACGGGCGCCCCGTCCAGCCAGTCTGCCTCGCTCATCCCCGCGACCGTTCCCGACCCGCCATCAGACGTCAGCGCACAACCAAGCGTCGCGAGCGCGACCGTTCGCTGGTCGGCCCCGAGCGACGGGGGACGCCCCATCACCACATTCCGCATCACGGCGACGCCTGGTGACAAAACCGTCGACGTGAGCGGCTCAACGAACGCAGCCACCGTCACCGGACTCCAAAACGGGGTCGCCTATACGTTCAAGGTCGCGGCGATCAACGAGGTCGGTGCGGGTAGTCCTTCCGCTGCCACGCCACCAATCCGTCCGAACCTGCTGGATGTTGCGGGCAACGTCATCTCCGCTGCGGCAAACGGATACTGGTTCACCACTGTCGATGGCAAAGTCGCGACCTTCGGCGGGGCAACGAACTACGGCGGTTTGACCTCCAAGGTCGGCGGCTGGGTCATCGACATCGACCCGACGCCATCCATGATGGGCTACTGGCTCACAGGGACCGACGGTGCGGTGTACGCATTCGGTGACGCGGCGGACTACGGCTCGCTCAAGGGTCGTACGCTCAACAAGCCAATCACCGCCATGACGCCAACGCCCACCGGTAAGGGTTATTGGCTTGTCGCTACGGATGGCGGGATCTTCGCCTTCGGCGACGCCCCGTTCTTTGGCTCGACCGGGGACATCACGCTCAACGAACCCATCGTCGGGATGTCCTCGACATCCTCGGGGAGTGGCTACTGGCTTGTCGCTTCGGATGGCGGGATCTTCGCCTTCGGCGACGCCCAGTTCTACGGCTCCACCGGCGACATCAAGTTGAACAAGCCGATCGAGGGCATGGACCGCTTCGAATCCGGTAACGGATATTGGCTCGTGGCGAGCGATGGCGGCATTTTTGCTTTCGGCGACGCCCCGTTCTACGGCTCGACCGGGGACATCGAGCTCCATGGCCCGATCATCGGTATGTCCGCCACGCCGACCGGTAAGGGGTACTGGTTCGTGGCTGCTGACGCCGGGGTCTTCGCCTTCGGCGACGCCCCGTTCTGGGGACCGGCCCTCGGCGCGAACGCGTACTTCAAGGATCATCCGGTTGCGGCCATGGCCGGAAGCCGCGCCTCGGGCTAAGCAGGGACAGCGGCACGCAGGATTGCCGAGCCACGACTAGCAAGTGGGCGCTGAGGGGCTCGAACCCCCGACCTCCTCCTTGTAAGGGAGGCGCTCTAGCCAACTGAGCTAAGCGCCCGCGCGGCCAATACCGAAGCCGGCGGAACCGTCAGGTTAGCGCTGACATCACCACTCCTCGCCGCTCGACGGGCCGGCGACGCGAATGATTGCGAATGATGGTGTAGTTGGCGGCGTTCAACGCGTGGTGGTGCTCGATCTGAATGCGCCGCGCGTCGCACAACATCGCCGGGGTGTTGTTCGACTTGCGTTACAAGGTGCCGTCGAGTCGTCCGCAATCGGCACGCTCCGCTTGGATCGTGACAACCCGGTGGAGTGAGACCGAACACCGCGGTGGTCCATGTGGTGCACACGGACGGCACGAGTGCCACGATCGCCTACGCCGAGCGCCTGATATCGTCCGCGTCCGTGGCACCGTCGACATGAACGTAGCCGAACGGGTTCTTCGCCGTTGCGACAGGTTCCAGCAACGGCACACCACGTTGGCGATCCCGGTCGCTGTGGTGCAGAAGTTCGGCAACGACCGAGCGGGCGCCTTCGCCACTCGGATCGCTTACCAGGGCCTGTTCGCGCTGTTCCCGCTGCTGTTGTTGCTGGCCACTGTGCTCGGCTTCCTGTTGAAGGATCACCCGGACCTACGCCAGGACGTCATCAACTCAACGCTGCGAGACTTTCCCGTGATAGGCCCGGAGCTGCGCGACGCAGCGACTCCCCTCGACGGCAGCGGTATCGCGCTCGCGGTTGGAATCGTTGGCACCCTCTACGGGGTACTCGGCCTCGGCCACGCGGCGGAGGCCGCTATGAACACCATCTGGAACGTCCCGCGATCTCAGTGGCCCAACTTCGCCTATCGTCGGCTCCGCAGCCTGGTCATGGTTGCGACGATCGGCGTCGGCATGATCGGATCGGCGGTTGCTGGCGCCGAACTGGCGACTATCCCATGGGCGCGCGGCCCCGTCGCCTTCCTCGTATCCCTGCTCATCGACGCGGTCCTGTTCGTGAGCGCGTTCATGGTGCTCACGACGGCGCGGTTGTCGTGGCGGGACGTGCGACTCGGGGCGCTGGTGGCGGCAGTGTTCTGGGGCACGCTCAAGATTGTCGGCGAGTGGTACGTGAACGGGGTACTGCGAGGCGCCGTCGACGTCTATGGGTTTTTCGCCACGGTCATCGCGCTCCTCACGTGGATGTATGTCGCAGCGCAGCTCGTGCTGCTGGCGGCGGAGGTGAATGTGGTAGTCAACGAACGCTTGTGGCCCCGCTCGCTGACCCAACCGCCGCTCACCGAAGCCGACCGAGAGGTGTACCGTCGGCTCGCCCGAACCAGCATCCGGCGCCCGGAGTACGACGTACGGCTTGAGTTCTCAAGCGAGGCTGATCGCGATCCGCTCGAGCACACATCAGCGGACGCGGCCCCGGCTCCTTCGCAGGACCCGTAATCGAGGGTTCGGGCAGAGCGCGCGCCTTGTCGGTGCCGGTGCCGGCACCGACAAGCGACCTAAAAGTCCGGGTTAGGCGCTGCGCTGCTCGCGAATGTCGTCCTCATCGATGACGACCGCGCCGGACTCGGTGTCTCGGACCTTGCATGGCCGACCACGCCTGCGTTTGTTTGCGAGGATCTTTCCGTTGGCGAAAAGCTCTCCACCCCAGACACCCCACGGCTCACGACGTTCGAGTGCGCCGGCCAGGCACTCCTGACGAACCGGACAAGCGCCGCAGAACTCCTTGGCGTGCGCAATGTCGTCGAGTTGCTCGGAGAAGAACCGAGGCAGCATGGACTCCCCGCCTTCGCGACATCGGGCGAAGACGGCCCACGCCATCTCGGTGTTCTCGTAGGTGGTGGCGAACATCGCCGTGCTCCTCGTCTCGGTGGTTCTGATGGGTGAACTGGGTGTCGGTCGGTGGTGATACTCGGAATTTCTGGTCGGAATCGGAACAACAAAAAGGCCGCCGGGTGCGCCCCGACGGCCTGGAGATTGCTCTCGTAGAAGGTTCGCTACGGCGAGGTCACTCGGAAGCGTCGGGGCCCTGGTCGGGCGACGATGACGAAGCCATGAATCGGCGACGTCGACCACAGACCAAGAGCCGCGGGCTTGGCGCACATCTTGAGGCCAAGCGCCCGCGCATCAGCGGCAGCTGTGGCGATACTGCGTGCTACCGATACGAGATTCATCCTGGTGTGACCTCTGGACTCGCCGGCAGCCATTGCGCCGGTCGGGGGGTGTGCTCCGAATGGTACAGCCCCAGGGAACCACCCCAACGCATCAGGAGTCAAACGATTTTCCGTCAACTGCGGACAGGGCGCCTTCGACACCGGTCCGACACGAAACACCCATTGCGATAATCCCCGAACGACGGCGAGGACATCCGGGCCTTAGGCTCAGCACCGATGAGCACAACACCTGATCTCAACCAGATTGTCGCCCTTCTCGAGCGTGGCCGCGAGGCGGGATGGCACCTCGGAGCCCAGTGCTACGTGTCGTGGCGCGGCGAGGTCCTTCTCGATGTCGCAGTCGGCGAATCCGAGCGGGGCCGGGAGCTTCGCACCGATGACCTCATGCTTTGGTACAGCGCCGGGAAGCCCCTCACAGTTGCCGCGATCCTCCAGCTCTGGGAGGAAGATGAACTGAGCCTCGACGACCCGATATCGATGTATGTCGATGGCTGGGCTTCAGGCAAGGAGCGCGCCACGATCCGTCACGTGCTGACGCACACCGGCGGGTTCCCTATGTACGGAAAGCGCGACCTGTACGGTCATGACCTCTCCTACGCCGAGGCCGTCGCCCAGATCGCCGAGCACCCCGCCGAATGGGAACCCGGACGTGCAGCCGGGCTATCACCCGACGAGTGGATGGAAGATCCTCGGCGCCATTGTCGAAGCAATCGACGGACGCAGCATTGATCAGTACCTCGCCGAGGAGATCCTCGCGCCCGCCCGGTGCGAACAAGCGAGCCTCGGCATCTCCCTCGACCAGCAGGCCGAGTTTGGCCCCAGCGTCGTACCGGTGCACTGGAATGGATACGCCGTTCCCGTGCCGCAGGCCGATGGCGGGATGCGCATGGTCCCGTACCACGCCGAGGAGGTCAACAATCAAGACTGGAACATCGCGAAAGTCGAACCTGGCGCGGGCATGCGCGGTCCGGCGAGCGCGCTCGGCCGCTTCTACGAGTCGTTACTCGGCCACGGCGACGCCGTCCTCGATTCGCGAACGATCGAGGTGATGACTGCAGTCCATCGCCATGGCCTCAAAGACGGGCTGTTCGGACGTGACGTCCCGTGGGGCCTGGGCGTGCAGGTCGAATTCTCCGGCGGCACATCGCGCCGAGCGTTCGGCCATAGCGGGATGGCGACCTCGCGTGGGCTGGCCGACCCTGAATGTGGGCTTGTCGTCGTGCTGATTACCAACACGCTTGCGGGCTTCTTCGAGAACGAACAACGTCACTTCGAAGTGACGAACGCGGCGTATGCATCGCTGGGGACAGCCGTGAGCGCGATCCGTCAGGAAGCCACACCCGTCGCGCCTGCTGGGCTGCTGTCGTCGCAACGCTGAGACCCAAACGTTGCAGCGCGCTAGGAAGTTGCCCGGACCAATTCGAGAACAGCGCCGTGGACCTCGGGTGAGCCCACGATGATGTCACCGGATTCGAGCCAGGCATCGGCGTCGCCGGACCAGTCGCTCACGACTCCCCCGGCCTCGCGAACCAACAGGGCGCCCGCAGCGACGTCCCACGGTCCCAAACCGAGCTCGAAGTAACCGTCGAACACACCCGCTGCGGTCCAAGCGAGGTCAAGGCTTGCCGCGCCCACTCGGCGCAGGTCCTCGAACGCAAGCAGCGCACGCTGAAACACGGGGAGATAACCCGCAAGGCGGGTCTCCTTCGAACGAAACGGAAACCCTGTCGCACAGATTGCCTCGGACTTCGGACGGGCACTCACGGCGATTGGCTCGCCGTTGCGCCATGCGCCGCCCCCCGTCCGCGCACTGAAGGTGAGCCCCAGCAGCGGCGCATGCACCACAGCGACGATCGGTACTCCGTCTTCGACGAGCGCGACCGAAACACCGACTGCGGGAAGGCCACGCAGGAAGTTGGTCGTTCCGTCCAACGGATCGACCAACCAGCCGAGCGCAGCTCGTTCACCGCCCGCCTCCTCGCCAAAGAATGCGATGTCCGGGGCGTGTGCTGCGAGCGCCGCCTGCACGGAGCGTTCCGCCGCAGTGTCAACATCGGAGACCCAATCGCCAGGACCCTTTGCGCGGACGTTGTCCGGCGAACCGAAGTGCTGACTCACGACCGCACCGCCGGCGATCGCTGCGACCTCGGCCGCGTCGAGCAGGACATCAAGCTGTTCAGGGGTCACAGCGACATCACGTCAGACGCGCAGCACTGGCTGCGGGACGCAGCGCATCGAGTAGCTCGGCTGTGCCGGCGGCCAGGATCTGACGCGAGGCGGCGCTCTCACTGACGGCGAGGTCGCGGCCGAGCTCATCGATCACGACCGCGCCGGCCTCGGTACAAGCCAACCACCCTCCGAGGTAGTCCCATGGCTTGTGCAATCCGTTGCTGTCCACGTACCCGTCGACAACCCCTGCTGCAACGTCTGCCAATGCGAGTGCAGCCGAACCCAACGCGCGGAATTGCTTCCAGCCGAGAAACTCCACCGGACGTCCTTCGAGTGCCACGACCGAATCCTTGATGTCGCGGACGAGCGACGCGTGAACCGGCGAGCCATCGCGCCACGCTCCCCTTCCACGCACCGCAGTCGTCGCAACGCCCGATACTTGGTTGGTGACGTTGGCAACCAATGCGCCCGCATCATCTAACGCACACAGCGATATCGCCCAATACGGAATACCCCGCGAACAGTTCGTCGAACCGTCAATCGGATCGATCACGACGGTGACGGGCGCGTCGATGATCCCCGTCACGCCGGACTCCTCGCTCACCACCCGAACCGGAACACGGTGCAGGACGCGAAGCGCCGCTGCATCGGCAATGAGATCGATTTCGTACTGGCCGGGAACATCGGTTCTGTTGCGACGTTCGGGACCGTTCACCGGGAGCAGCGCATCACGCACCGCAACAGCCGTCTCGGCAAAGACCTCCAGGAGATCGTCAGGCGTCACGACAAAAGGTCCGGCATCGGCTCCGGGACCTGCAGTGTGTACGCCACCACACGCCACGAACCGTCGCGGGATGCAAGCGTGACGTCGTGGTACGAGTTCGTTCCGTCCGTCGCAAGCAGGCGCGTCCTTACCAGTGCTGCCTCCCCATCGAGCACGACCTCGTCGATCAGCGCATCGCTGAGCAATCCCCGAAGATCACGACGGTGTTCATAGGCCGCACGTTTCGCCGAAACGAACGCGTCTGCGTCGAGTCCGTCGCGCAGCTCACTACCCGACAGATTCCACACCGTGACGAAATCGAGGCGATCCCATGCCATCTCATAGGCAAGTGCGACGTCGGTCGGCGTCGGACCCGGCTCGCGGACGATCGCAACCATCATGAGCACCACGAGGGCTCCGATCACGCCCATGGCTATCGCGAAGGGCATCGGTTCACCAGCCCTCGGCAACGCCGTTGAGTGCACGGGCCATGGCAAGGTCCTTTTCGGTGATACCGCCGTCGCTATGCGTGCTGAGCACAATCCTGACCGTGCGCCAGCGTATGTCGATGTCCGGGTGGTGATCCACGTTTTCGGCGAGCGCGCCGACCTGGCTCACGAACCGGATCGCATCAGCAAACGAGGCACACTCGAAGGATCGCACGATGCTCTCACCTTCGCGACCCCATCCCGGGAGCTCCTGTAAGGCCGTGACGATGGCGTGATCAGGAAGCACGGACATCACACCATTGTCGAGGACCACGCCGCTGGTTGCCAATCCTCCCCCGCCCGTCCGCCAGACTGCGTCGATGCCCTTTCGCTCCAGCGATTCCCCTCCCCCGAGTGACACGACACCGCCGACTGTCATCGACATCGATCGTGAGCACCATGTCAGCCTCACGTGGCCCGACGGTGCGGTCGCCCGTTTCGAACTCGAGGTCGTGAGGACGAATTGCCCGTGTGCCGAATGCCGAGGCAAACGCGAACGCGGACAGGCGGCGTGGCCCGCTCCCAACTCTCCACAACCACTCACGATCAACTCCGCCGAGTTGGTCGGCGCATGGGGAATCTCGATCACCTGGAACGACGGGCATTCCACAGGCATCTACGCCTGGGAGATCCTTCGCCGCTGGCACGACACCGGCGAGTTCCACCTCTTGTAACGCAGCGCTCAGCTCGCGAGTCGGGAACCGCCGCGTGGACGCCAGCACAGGGGGCGGTTCAGCAGTGCGGTGACAACACCTGCAGGCTGCGGATTAGCGAAGTAGTGACCCTGGCCGGCATCACAGCCGAGCGCAGTGAGACTGGCCAACTGCTCGGAGGTGTCGACACCCCGTGCAACAACGGTCATTCCAAGCGTATGACCGACCTGCAGGACTTCCTCGAGCACCGTGGCGTGTTCGCTGTCGTCGCCCAAGCCATCAATAAGGCTGTGATCGACTTTGACAGAGTTGAATGGAAGACGCCGCAACGACCGGACCGACGAGCCAGCAGTGCCAAAGTCGTCGATGCTGAGACCGACGCCCAATGCACGCAAAGCGCCGACGGATCGCATCACGACATCGCCGTATTCGGCAATTTCGGATTCGCTGATCTCCAGGCAGAGTTGCGCGGGGTCAATACCCGTATCGCGAATGATTCGCGCGATCTCGTCGACGAATGCAGGCTCCAGCATGGCGTGATGCGAAACACTCACCGACAGTTGGATCGCTGCGGCTGAGGGAATGTCATGTTGCCATTGGGCAAGTTGGCGACATGCCGTAAGCAAGAGCCATGTATTGAGGGGGACCTGCAGGGCAGCTTCGGGACCGAGGACGTCGTGCAGTGTCGGGTTTGCAGTGTCAGCGCGCCGACGACCGAGGAGCGCCTCCAATCCAACGGTCGTACCCGTATCGAGGCGTACCACGGGCTGGTACACAACATCGAAGTGACGATTGGCACGGCCGGGGTCAGAAGCCTTGGACGCCGGGGCCGAAGGAGTGCCCGCTTTCGAGGTGTCGATCGACCTATCGAAGATCTCGATCCTGGAACCCGCACTGCCCTGAACACGTGCCAACGCAGCCTGTGCATCACGGAGAACGTCTTCGGCGAGGTCGCTTGGCCGGAGAGGCAACGCAATCCCGACCTTTGCCGTGACCATGAGGTCACCCGCGCGCATCACGAATGGCTCTGCTATCGAGGCGACAATTCGACGCCCGATGGCGAGCGCGTCGTCGGCACCGCCGGCACCTTCGAGAACGATATGGAAGACGTTGTGATCCGCGCGGTGCGCATCGTCACGTGGTCGGAGCTGCGATTCGATGCGCTGGAGCAGCTCGCTCGAGAGGCGATCCGCCGTGTCGCTTCCGAAGGCTTCACTGATCGCGGCAAAGTCATCGATAGCGACCACCAGAACTGCGACCGTGTTGAAATCCGTCACCGGCACGGAACAGTGCGGCTGCAAGTTGCTCGCGGACATGACGTTCTCGGGATCCGTCTGGCGGAGCCTGCAGAGTTGACATGGAGCGACGGTCGGTCAGCTCGAACTCTCGGCGAACATCGCGACTCACGATCGAAAAGCGTTTGATGTCGTAACCGTCACGGACTGCCTCGACGACCTGCCTGACGCGCATCGTTGCACCATCCGCGCCCAAGAAGCGTTGCGGTGCCCGACCAGCGTCCCCTCTTCGTCGCAATGGCGAGAATCTCGCGCTGGACACGGTCGCGCTCTTCGGTGACATAGGCATCCTGAATGCGCATCCCAGACCAGTCACCCGCTGGTCGCAGCAGATTCCGAGCCGCACGATTCAGGAAACGGAACTCGCCGGTGGAGTCGGCGACCATCAGCAGGTCGTGTGGTGCCACGGCGGCATGGATCGTCGTTGGGCGGTCGTCGCCTCGTTGATCCGCTCGGTTTGGCATGGTCATGATCTGCCTCGCTCGTCCATGTGTTGTATCGGAGCCAGGAACGCAGACCTGAGCAAGGATTCCGATTTTGGAATAGTTATGCCGGAGTCGGCCCAAAACCCACTTTCAGCGGATCGATCGACCATAATGCCGTCGTGTTAGAAACCACCATCCTGACGCCCGACGCCATTGATCTGGCCGGGACACTCGCCCAAATGCAGCACGGTCCGTCCGATCCTGGCCTACGGATCTTCACGGGCACGACAGCCGGCAGTTCCGAGGCGTGGCGAGCGACGCGAACACCCGAAGGGCCTGCCACCGTCCACATCCGTGGCGACGCCGAGGCAATTACTGCGCGTGCGTGGGGCCCAGGCGCCTCGTGGGCAATTGGCCACGTCGGCGCTCTCGTCGGATGCGACGACAAGGGCCATGTGTTCGAAGCGCACCACGAGGCGGTCGCGGACGCCAGGCGCCGCTTCCGCGGACTACGGGTCGGACGATCAAACGCCGTCTTCGAGGCGATGCTGCCGTCGATCCTCGAACAGAAGGTCGACAGTCATCAAGCACACGCCAGCTATGCCGGCCTGATCACGCGGTTTTGGCGAGCCTGCGCCAGGGCCTGCCGACATGCCCAAGTTGGTCGTTCCGCCATCAGCTGAAGTGCTCGCAGCATTGCCCTATACCGAGTATCACCAATTCGGGATCGAACGCCGGCGCGCCGACACCGTCCGGCGGGTCGCAGCACGCGGCGCAGACCTCGAGCGATGGGTCGAGCTTCCATCGCGCGAAGCGCAACGACGATTCACGACCATCACCGGCGTCGGCAAGTGGACTGCTGCAGAGGTCGCAGGTGTCGCGTTCGGAGACCCCGATGCGCTCAGCCTCGGAGATTTCCACCTGCCGCATATCGTTTCGTGGGCGCTGCTCGGACGACATCGCTCAAGCGATTCGGAAATGCTCGAGCTGCTCGAGCCCTACGTCGGCCAGCGTCGGCGCGTCGTCAGGCTGCTGCATCTCGCTGTCGGCCACCCGCCCCGACGTGCTCCACGGCTCCGACACGAAGACATCACCCGGATCTAGCGTCCGGTCACCGGTCGGGAACGGCCGACGACCGACTGCGATGGGCTCGGTTCGTGTCATCTGCCAACGCACAGTCTCGCGAGCGACCGCGCGACACGACTTCCCGGTTGGGTCTTGGCTGAACTCAAGGCAATTGGCTATGAGGGCTCGATGCCGTTGGAGAATGGGGTGCAAGCAGGATTCCTGTACCTCAACAGAAGGACCAGCAGAAAATACGTACCTCAAACAGGATCTGCGCAGGACAATCGGCACTCACCCGCTCGGGGCGCAGAGAATCCGGCTCTCAGCTGTGGCCAGAAATGACAACGAGCCTCCGGGTTGGCGCGCAGCGAACATTTTGAGAACGTTCAAGGCATCGAACGGGGGCGCTCGGGCGGGGATCTGATCAAGCGGCGGGAGTGAGCAGTCGTCGAGACCGGTCCCAGGCAATACATGGCGCGCATCGCCGAGAACTACCCGTCGTCGATGGATTGCTCGGATATTCGGGTACCTCAAGCACTGGCGCAACTGACCGATAACTGAGGTATGTCATCGGCGGAGTACGAGTCTCAAGACACGCTCCTCCCCACGGCGACGCCCGCCAGCTCGCAACCGCGGCGATATCGGAACTCCTTCTCGGATCGGCCCACGCTGGCGACGGTCACGCTGCTCGTGGTTCTCCTGGCCGGCTATCTGTTTGCGGTCGGGGCTTCGACATCGAAGTGGGACTCGCCACCTGATCACCTACCGACTCTTCAGTTCTCTCCAAGGGCTTCTCCCGACTACACGCCGCCGAGCACCTACGACCTCACGCCCTCGTACGACCCATATGACTACACGCCCTCTTACGACTATCCGCCGGGCGGATACAACTCGTCTGGCTGCCCGCGCGATCAATTCACCAACGGATACACGCGTAGCGACGGCACGTACGTCAACGGCTACTACCACAACAGCCCCTCCGACGGCTGCGGCGGCGGCTGAATGAGAGAACACTGCGCCCGGGGACGCTCGCCGGAGTGCAACACGGCGAATGGGACGCTACAAAGAGGTGCCGTATGCGCTTCCCCATGCAAGGTCGTAGGCGAGTTCTGCAACGTTGGTCCCGTTCAGCTCGCCAGATGAGGAGAGGACGTTGATCAGGCTTACCATCGTGAGCAAGCCGGTCGCGTACTTCATATCGAACTCGCCTCTCCGAATGACGAAGTGGGCGTAGAGATGTTGGAGAAGTGCGACGACCACAGTCGCGAGACACTCGTCGATCTGGCGTTAAAAAAAGGTTGAACGGTTCTTCCCGAAACTCGGTGCGTTCGCCGTCTACATGCAAAGCGAGGGCAGCGTGAGGCAAGGGTCCGGCGTACCGTTCGACGGTCGAACTGCTCCACGACTCGATCCACTTGTGACCGAAGGGCAGCCACGCATTTTTGAGATGCCAAGGTCCGTTGACAGCGACTGAAGCGCCTTGAGCAGCCGTTGTCGGGCCTCTCGTTTTGTATCAGGTTGAGTGTGTGAGCAGTCGCTCCGGCGAAGAACATTCCGTCGCCGAACCGATCGACTGGCCGCATGATCATCGAGTCAGCCATGACCGCCACGAGTTCCGAGATCTCGGGTTCCTCGCCCGCCGCGGACCGTTCGATCAAAGCGTTGGTTGCGGCAGTAGCACCCTCTTCAAGACCTGCAAGCTCTGCTTCGGAGGGGCGAGCGGATCGTCCGCCGAGGTTGGAAAATCGACCCAAACCGCTCGGCGCTGGAACACAACGGAAGCGGTGCAGCGCACCCATATCCCTTCGCTCACGGCGGATCAGGCGGCGCAGAGACTGCAGGGACTGAAGATCGTGCGGGTGATGTTCACGTCGTGGCGAGCCTTCCCACCAGGGCACTCGGCGCTGAACGTGTATTCCTCGGCGCCCCTACCGGTCCTGTAGCCCGGGATGTCAGCGCCGCCGAGGTAGTAGTCCTCAGAACCGTGCGCGACCGCGCCCGGGTAGTAGCTCTCTTGACCCAGCGCGAGCTTCCCGATCGACAGCACACCTCTACTAAGCCCGTTGGGGGACCCGAAACGCGACCGCCTCCGCATCAAGATCCAACCGTGTGGGGCCTCATCGCGGGGTTTGAGCTGAAGGCCCGAGGATCAGAGGGGCGATACAAACCTTCAAGAGATTCGCTGTGGTCGTGTTCCACAAAGTCCTTCGCCTTCCTCGTCAGGCGTTCGAGCAATGGTGCGGGCTGCCGTCCTCGGGAGGCCGGCGAGCCGGACGGCTTCTGACTGGCGTATGGTCAGCATCAGCCGACCGGCAGCGGAGGCGCCGGCTCGCTGCGATCCCACAGCCCAAGCCGGGTCGGTTCTGCACCGTCGGACCGAGTACCCAAGTAGTCGAGGCTGGCCCGCTCGAAGAGGCGGAACTGCCAGATGGCCTCGTTCATGTGCGCCGGGTGGAACACGCCGACCTCGGCGAGCTTGTGGAAGTCGGCGAGGGTCAGGCCGGTGACGCGCTCGAACAGCTGCGTGTCGAGCGACTCGATGACGTCGACGAGGGCCTCCTCGCGGAAGTCGGTGAGGTACATGAACACGGGGACGGCCTGGACGAACTTCAGCAGCTTGTCGCGCAGGCTCTTGACCTGCTCCCGCTTTGCCTTGCGGGCAGCCTTGACCTCGGAATCCTCGGCTCGTCGTCGCCGCCGTCGGCCTCCGCCCTTGGACCTTCTTGCCGTCGCGGACCTTCTTCGACTGGGCGATGATCTTGTCCGCGTCCTGACGCAGGTTGCGGAAGTCCTCCATCTGCTCGAGCCGGTCAAGCAGGTCGCTGTCGGCGAGCAGCTTGGTGAGCACCTCCTCGGACAGGTCGATGAGCCGGGGGCTGCCCCAGCGCTTGGCGAGCATCGCCGCGCCGGCGCCGGCCGTACCCCAGTCCATGACGGCATTGACGTCGACCGGGTCCATGCGCCCGCCGTCGAAGGCGAAGATGGGCAGGAACTCGATGAGCTCGCCGATCACGTCGGACGGTGCAGGTCTGTCATCGACCCGCCGGCCAGCTTCGTGCCGTACTGGTACACGAGTGACAGCGCCCGGTTCGGGTCGAAGTCGAACACGTAGCACGTCTTCTTGTTGATGGTGCGCGTCCCGTCATCGTTCGGTGTCGTCCACGGCGACTGCACTCGGAACGCCGCCTGGAAGTACGACTCGGGCGACTTGAGCGAGCGCAGGATCAGGATCGCGCCCCACTGGGGGACGGTCACGCCGGTCATGAGCTTGCCGACCGACAAGGTGATGGTCTGCTTGCCCAGCTTGGCCGCCTTGGCCAGCATGGCGTCGACGGGCTTCTTGGCCTCGGCGCCCATCTTCGCGGCGCTACCGGCGGCGACGTGGACGAGGATAGTCCGGAAGAACGGGTGGGCTTCGAGCGACGCCTTCATCGCATGCGCCGACGCGACGGTCGGCAGGAACCACACGGTGTGCTCGACGGCGTCCGGTGAAGCGCCCGTCGCTGTAGGGGAACGGCGGCTTGAAGTTGTTGAGCAGCTTCTCCGTTGCCGACTGTGTGAGCCGGCCGCGGAGCATGTTCAGGAACTCGCCGACCCGGTTCGGGTCGGTCGAAGTGGTACTCGGAGCCGACCTTCCTGGCGTCGAAGAAGCCGGACAGGTCGAACAGGCCGTCGGCGCCCTGGTCGATGGCCACCGACGCGACCTCGGACAGCGCGTAGGTGAACATCTGCATCTGGGGCAGCTCGCGGTACGGGTTGCGCTCGGAGTCGCGTGACCGGGTCGTCGTCCCACTGCGGCCTTGGCCGACTGCTCGTCGGGGTAGGTCCAGTTGAAGATGGCGTCCTCGTTGAACTCGCCCTCGGTCAGCGCCCGGAACGGTGTGCCCGACAGGTACAGGAAGCTGCGGGCGGACAGGCTGTAGGTCGGCGGCGTCGAGGTCATCGTTGATCCCCGCTGTCGGGCGTGGCGGCGATGAGTCGAGGCGTGCCGGCACCGACGAGGTCGGTGACCTCGTCGGCTTGCTCAGCGGCCGCCTCGGCCGCCTTCTTCTCGGCCTTCGTCGGGGTCGCTTGGGCGCGTCGCTGGCGCGGGGCTGCACACTTCCTTGGCTGCGCCCTGCCAGGCGCCGAAGTGGTACTCGTCGAGGACGATGCAGTCCCAGTCGATGAGGTGCAGGTCGACGTTGTGCTCCTTGACCTCTCCGTCGGCCGTCGTGCCGAGCAGATCCTGGAACGAGGCGAACCACACCACGCGGCGCGGGCGTGTCCGGGTCGCACGGGGTGTCGCGGTCGGCGAACACCCAGTCGGCGAAGTCGACGTGGCTGACCAGGTCGTCACGCCAGGCGTTGCGTACCGCGGGCTTGTAGGTGAGCACGAGCACCCGCTTCCAGCCCATGCGCTGGGCGAGCTGGTAGGTGGTGAACGTCTTGCCGAACCGCATCTTGGCGTTCCACAGGAACCGCGGCGGATGCGGCGTCATTGGCGTGCGTCGGCGAAGTAGGCGGCGGTCTGCTCGACAGCGGCGGCCTGCTCGGGGCGCATGGCGAAGTCGTCGGTGCGAGCCGGGTCGTAGGCGCGACCGGCCCGGACGGCGGCGATCGCGGCGCGCACTTCGCCGAGCGTGGCTTCGACGACTTCGCTGCGTGCGCTGGATGCCGGCAGCGTCGAGGACCTTGTGCACCTCGTGGTCGTCGAACGAAGTGCCGTCTTCGCGGACGGCGGGCTCGTCGAGCGTGGACGACGATGCCGTCGCCGCCGGGGTAGACGGTGCCGGTCTGCTCCTTGATGCGGACGCGCGGGTCGGGCCGGCCGGTGTAGCCGACCTTGAGCCGGCCGTGACCTTCGACGGTCGTCGAACCGACGGTGCGGGTCCAGTCGGTGTCGTATCCCGGGGCGGTGTAGACGTAGATGCGCCCGACGGCCATTTGCTCGCCGTCACTCTTCGTCCTCGTCCGGCTCCGCAGGGCCTCGATCGTCGCGCTGCGTCGCCGGGCGCTCGGTACTTCGAGCCGCCGGGCAGGTGGGACGCAGGGATGGGCGAGTCGAGCGACAGGTACGGGCTCGCGCGGGTGGATCGTTGCCTCGATGTACGCGGCTCTCGTCCTCGGTCAGGCCGAAGTGCTCGTACAGGTCCGCGTCGGTCCAGCGGCGCTTCATGTCGAGCAGGGGCACGAACCGGAACCGGTCGGGCGTTACGTCCTGTGTGGTCTTCCGCTGGAGGACGAGGAACCGGACGAACTTGGTCGTCAGGTAGTAGGCGTAGTTCTCCGTCTCCGTCTCGGTGTCGAACACGCCAGCGACGAGGTACGTCTGCGTGCAGGCCGAACCGGGCGCCAGGGCGATGGGCTCGCCGAGCACGTACGACACCTCACGGCCGTGGCCGTCCCCTGCCTTGGGATCAGCACCTTCCACTGTCGATCCATTCGTGGTTGCGCTCGATCTGGTCCGGTCGCACGTAGCCGACGTGGCTGGCGAAGATCAGCGGGATGGCCCCGTCGAACGGCTCTGGCACGCTGTCCCGGAGTAGTTGAGTGCGATCTTGAGGCCGAACGGCTTTCGAGGGCTGCACATGCTCTCCACGGCGCTTCGCTTCGCCTTGCTCGACCTTGTGGACGATGCTCATGCGCGCGGTTGTCGCGGACGAGACCCCGTCGCCCTCGCGCAGGTCACGCGTCATCGTCGAGATGATGACTCCGTCGATGCGGGTGGAGAACTCGCAGTCGCCGTCGTGGTCGCGGTCCCAGAGGAAGTAGTTGACGCCGCCCTTGATCTCGACACCGGGGAAGCAGTCGAACAGCTTGGGGTTGTCGACGATGACGCGCAGTCGACGGTCGGCGATCATGCGCTCGCGGAAGCTCGTCGAGGCCCTTGCCGCCGGTGAACCAGCGCGACGGGGTGATCATGGCAACGTACTTCGGCTCCAGCGCGATCGCGTGCTCGACGAAGCGCTGGTAGATCGGTGACGGCGGTCGGCCTCGAAGCCTTCGGTCGCCGATCTGGTACGGCGGGTTGCCCGACGATGACGTCGAACTGCATGTCCTTCATCTCCTCCGTCGGGTACGCCCCGTGAATGAACGCGTAGGCGTAGTTCTCGCGAGTATCACCTCGTTCCAGGCGCACGGGCGCACCGCAGACCTGGCAGGGACCGGACGCCTTGCCCTCCCTGTTCGATCGGGTAGTCGTGCTCGGCGGGCACGAACGGCAGGTTGCCGCCGGCCGTGTCGAACCTGACGACCGAGCAGGTCGCTGGTCGCGTCGCGGGACACGTACACCGAACGGCGGGTCATCTCGCCGTGGACCTGAGTCACGCCGAGCCGTACAGCATGTTGCGCAGGATGTGCTCGGCGCGCTTGGCTCGGGTCGGGCTCCCACTCTGCGAGGCCATCCATCAAGCGGCGAGCCGACTTCGCGCAGGATGGAGCCGGACTTGGTGGCCGGGTCGAGCCAGCGGTAGTCCGGGTTGGTCCACACCTCGGCAGGAAGCAGGTCGAGCAGGGCCCGGGCGAGGACGGCGGAGTCGGGACCGCATCCGACGACAGAGCGGCGATCACGTCGAGGATGTCGGGTATGCCGAGGCGACTTCGACGCCGTCAGCCCGGTCGATCGGCTGTTCGCGTTACGCTCATCGGACGGACCTCGCTTACCCGCACGGGCTTGGTCGGCGTCGCGTCGGCACGAGCTCGGTGTAGTGGACGGGGTCGGTGTCCTGCACCCGCTCGGACCAGAAGCAGGTCGCGGTCGTTGACGGGGACGAGCGCGTACGTCCACACCCGCTGGAAGCAGCCACGGGGCGCTGGCCGCCAGTCGCACAGCTCGATCTGTGTCGGCTGCGTTGAGGGTGTCGCCGACGACGATGTTGTCGCCGAAGATGAGGGCGGCCGCGTTGAGGAAGCCGGTCGTCGGCTCGATCGTGTTGGCGTCCGCCTGGTAGTGCTCGAGCAGCGACGTGCGCCATGCGCCCACGGGCCTCGGTGACGTTCTCCGGTGAGATGTCGACGCCGTAGATGGAGGCGATGCGCTCGCAGCAGGCGGTGCTCGTACTGCTCCTGCGAGACGCAGTCGGCCTTCGTGACCAGGCGCAGCTTGCGTCGGAGGATCTCAGCGAGGAAGTTGCCCGACCCGCACGTCGGCTCGAGGAACTTCACGTCGAGGCCGTCGAAGGCGTCAGGGATCATGGTCGAGCATCGCGTCGACCTCACGCTGGTGGGTGAACACCTCAGCCAGGTCGCGGACCCGGTCGCGTGAGCGCACCTGACCGAACTGCGCCTCGAGCGGGGCGAGGATGGCGTCGTCGTCGCGGGTGCCTCGGCCCGCGGCCTTGGGCCAGCCTTCCCGCTCGGCATCGGGCTTGGCTGCCCAGCCGGCGTCCGGGTCTTCCTCGTCAGTGGCCCACGGGGGCGTCCACCACTTGGGCGATGCCCTCGACGCTCTCTTCTTCCCTGATGGCCGATGCGCTGTCGCAGCCCGGCGCGAAGCGGTGGTGTTCATACCCATGACGGGAGTTATCGGCGCCCGAGCGAGTTGATGAAGGCAGTTCTGTCGCGACCGCAACCCGCTGACCCTGTGCATTCAGGGCATTTCCGCCACTAGGTTCGACACGTACTTTCACGACGAAAGTCGATCCAGATAAGTGTAAAGGCGCACTCGACACGAAATCCCGTGACCAAACCGTGACCAGCAGCCCGCGGGAAGCGGCGTGCGGACCGCCGTCGACAGCGGAACCCTGAATGCGTTGGTGGGGCCGGAAGGGATCGAACCTTCGACCGAGGGATTATGAGTCCCCTGCTCTCACCACTGAGCTACGGCCCCGCAGTGGTGAGGTCTGCCCGCGAGCGAGCGGTGATCTCACCATCGGTGATGGCTCCGGGGGAGAGACTCGAACTCTCAACACCGCGGTTAACAGCCGCGTGCTCTGCCAATTGAGCTACCCCGGAATGGCACTGTCCGATACCTCGGCATCGGACCCACCCATCATGACACGGCAGGCACCTCTCACGAGGGAACGAAACCCTGCCCCGGGGGTCGCCAACGAGGCCCCAATGCGGTATGAATTGCTCCATGCGCTTTCGAGGTGGGGTTCTTGTGTCATTCGGCGTCGGTTACGTGCTGGGCTCCAAGGCAGGCCGTGAGCGGTATGACCAGCTCGTCGGTCTCCTCGAACCGGTCCGCGACGGGCGTTTCGCCGAGCGAATTCGAGAGGCGCTCGGCTCGGCCGTGGATCGCCTGCGTGACGCTGTCGACGCCGCAGAGATCGATCTGACCAGCGAGCCGGTCGACTTCTGATCAACCCCTGTTCGACCCACCGATCGGCCACCATGCATCCGATACCGGGACTGCTACGGCTCCTCGAGATAGTCACGTAGGCGCTGCGACCGTGTCGGGTGGCGCAGTTTGGCCAAGGTCTTCGATTCGATCTGCCGGATCCGTTCGCGGGTCACTCCGAACTCGCGTCCGACCTCCTCCAAGGTGCGAACCTGTCCGTCGTCGAGGCCGAAGCGTAAACGCACGACGGCGCGTTCACGATCGTTCAACTCCTCGAGCGCCTCTTCGACCGCCTCGGTGAGCAACGCACGAGCCGCTGCAGTCGCCGGCGAGATTGCCTGCTGGTCCTCGACGAAATCACCCAGCGATGTGTCATCCTCTCCCCCGACGGGCGTCTCGAGCGACACCGGCTCTTGAGAAATGCGCTGAATTTCGCGCACACGATCGGGCGAGAGGTCGACCTTCGCTGCGATCTCGTCGACCGTCGGCTCACGCTCGAGTTCCTGCATCATCTCGCGTTGCACCCGTAGGACCATATTCATGGTCTCGACCATGTGCACCGGAATTCGGATGGTGCGCGCCTGATCCGCAATGGCGCGTGTGATCGCCTGGCGAATCCACCACGTCGCATATGTCGAGAACTTGAAGCCTTTGGTGTAGTCGAACTTCTCGACGGCTCGGATGAGACCGAGGTTGCCTTCCTGCACGAGGTCGAGCAACGCCATTCCCCGTCCGACGTAACGCTTGCCGATCGAGACGACCAGGCGAAGGTTCGCCTCGACGACCTCCTTCTTCGCCAACAGCCCATCGGTGGCAACAGCTTCGAGACCGGCACGCTCGGCATCGCTCAATCCCGGCAACTCATGAATGCGCTGTGTGGCGTGTAACCCAGCTTCGATCCGCTTGGCCAGCGTGACTTCCTGGGCAGCAGTGAGCAGCCGAACCTTGCCGATCTCCTTGAGATACATGCGGACAGGATCGAAGCTCGCGAGTTCCCCACCGCGGGCAAGACCCTCACGCGACACCTTGCCGCCCAGCGCGTCGGCAGCGCTGTGTTGTGCTCGGGGACGCTCCGGGACCAACGGTTCTGTAACCGAAGCATCAGCAACGTTGCCGCCAGGCGCGGTCGCCGACGGATCAGCAAACGAATCGTCGGGCTTGAACGCACCCGGAAACTGCGAAACGGTACCTGGACGGCCCACCAACGACGGCCCCGCGGCCTCGCTCGCGTTGCCGCGATGGATTGCCGCCTTCGATCGATCGACACCACCGGAGCTGTCGTTGCGTTCGTCCTCGCGCTGGAGTTCCTCGGTGATCTCGTCGACAACCTCGACACCGCGCGCGTGAATGACATCGAAGATCGCGGCGAGTTCGCCGGTAGCCGGCTCGAGGTCGGGCAGCGCAGCGAACACCTCACCTGTGGTCACGAAGCCGCGGTCCTTGACGCGATCCAGAAGATCTGCGACATCGGGTGCAACGGAGTCGACGGTTTCGCGCGCCGCCGTATCAGGAGCCGTCGTCCCCGCCACCGGCGCGACCGTCGTCGCTGTCGCATCCGAGGTGTCAGCCATGATCGGACTCGATGAGTTCGTGTCTTCCACGTCCATCGCCACCAGTCGCGTCGTCGACGATCCACGGTACCAACGCGAGCGCTGCCACGTTGGCCGCCTGCCATTCACCGTTTCCGCGTGCGCTCGCAAGTGCATCGAGCAGCCGCATCACGTCACTCTCGCGCTCATCGCCGGATCGCTGCAGCGCCGCATGGAGCCGCCGCGCTGCCGGTTCGATCGTGTTCACGACGAGACGAGCGTCGAGTGTCTCCGGTTCGAGGTCGATCGTGACCTCTTCGACGCCAAGGCGTTCCAGGAGCTCGCGCACACGATCGTCCTCGACGTCGAGCGCATCATGGAACGTCGTCGACTCCTCCAGCCGGCGCAACGCAGCACGCGCGAACGGGATCTGCCAACAACTCCGGACGCAACCACTGCGCGACCCTCTCGGGCTCATGAATCGCCCAGCGCAGCGCATCGAGTTCACGGGGATCGACAGCGGTCGAAACCGCGCGCGAAGCACCAGCCCGTCTCGGTATGCCCGAAAGGCTTGGTTGCCTGGAGGATTCCGGCCGCGGCGTGGGGATCGTCGACGGATCACGGAACATCCGATCGACGGTTCCACGCAGGCGGTCGGCATCGATATCGAGTCGGCCGGCTAAACGCATCACGTATTGGTCTCGGACCAAATCACTCGGATGTTGAGCAATCAACGCGGATCCGGCCTCTGCTGCCCGTGCCCTGCCCTCCAGAGAGGAAATATCCGCACCGGCGAGAACCCTCTCGAGGCGGAACTGGAGGAACGGAACCGCACGGTCCACCGCCGCCACCAGCGAAGATGGGTCTTTTTGCCAAACATCGGCAGGATCGCGACCAACGGGCAGGTCCGCCACGTCGAACTGGACCTCAAAGCGTTGCTCCCATTGGAAACATCGCTCTGCGGCGGCTTGGCCGGCGGCATCGGCGTCATAGGCAAGGACGATCTTGCGAGCCAGATTCTTCAGGATCTGGAAGTGGTCATCAGCCAGAGCGGTCCCACAGGTTGCGACGACATTCGGCACCCCCGCAAGCACGAACGCCATGACGTCGGTATATCCCTCGCAGATGACGACCGAACCACGAGCGACGATCTCGGCCTTGGCCCAATTCAACCCATAGAGCAGACGGCTCTTCTGGTAGATCACGCTGTCGGCAGAATTCTTGTACTTGGGACCGCGCTCGCCGAGTGAGCGCCCGCCGAACCCGACGGGGTCGCCACGCCCGTCGTAGATCGGGAACATCAGCCGCTCGCGGAACTGATCCTGGAGCTTGTTCGAACGGTTGACGAATGCCAGCCCCGCATCGACCAGGTCGGCGCGACCGAAGCGCTGCTGTTGCAGCTCACGACTCATTTCATCGAAGCCCGGCGGCGCCCAACCCAACTTGAACCTGCGCACCGCATCGCCGTCGAATCCTCGGCTACGAAGGTACCGTCTCGGAAGTCCAGCGTCGGGCGACTCCAGGAGCAGCCGGTGATAGAACTCGCCCGCGGCGCCGACCGAATCGCTGAGTCGAGACTTGCGTTGACGATCCTTGGGAATGTTCTCGTCGTCGTAGTGGATCGTGATGCCGGCCCGCGCGGCGAGTTGCTCGACGGCGTCGACGAAATCGAGATGCTCCACTTCACGCACGAACGTGATCGCATCACCACGTGCCTGACACCCGAAGCAGTAGTACACGCCCAGTTCAGGATTGACCGAGAACGACGGCGACTTCTCTGCGTGGAACGGACACAAGCCCGTATACCGGCGCCCGACGCGCTTCAGAGCAAGATGATCGCTCGCGAGCGCCACGATATCGGTGGCTTCGCGTACCCGAACAACATCGTCCTCGAGGATTCCCATCGCGGCCTCAGACTAGAACGCTGCGGCCCCCGCCGTCCCGGGCACCACCGCCACGCGCGCACACCGTTACCCAAATGTCACCACCGACCGTGACAACGCGCTGGTCAGACACCTCTCGGCAACGCCTCGGGACGCCATCCCAACAGCTCCACACCAAGGCCCAGGGCATAGCGATCGGTCATTCCGCTCACGTGATGCACTGCGAGCGCCGCCGCAGCAGCCGTTCCGGCTATCGCTGGGGGAACCTCGCCGGACATGACCTGTGGCACCAATAGCGGTGCATCAGCAAAGTATTCGACAAGGCCACGAAGCAAATGCACGACACGTTCGGCTTGTCGTGTGACGCGGGACGCAAATAAATCCGTTCGAAGTTGAAAGCGCGAAAGGACGCGAGTGCAGCCGCCGGACCCTTCGGTCATGGCGACGCGCCCCGAAGACTCGATCGCGTCGAGCACTGCAACCACGAAGGTTCCGATCTGCTCGGAGCTGGTCGATCCTGCAACATCACGAACCTCATCGGGAAGGTCCTCAGGCTTGAGGATCCCCGCGCGTACCGCGTCTTCGAAGTCGTGGCACACATATGCGATGCGGTCTGCCCATGCAACGACTTCGCCCTCGGGCGTCGACGGAGCGGGCCGGCGCCACGAGTGGTTGCGCACACCGTCGAGTGTCTCGGCGCACAGGTTGAACGGGGCGAGCGTGACGTCGGCGCCGTATACGGCGTGGTCGTATCCCGTCTCGGGAAGAAACGGCGAGAATGCCTCTTCGGATGCGTGGCCGGCGGGGCCGTGTCCACAGTCATGCGCGAGCGCGATCGCCTCGGTCAGCGGCAGGCAGAGATTGGCAGCGCGAGCAATGCCCGTCGCCACCTGTGCCACCTCGACGGCATGGGTCATTCGAGTGCGGAGGTGGTCGTTCTCGGGAGCGATGAAGACCTGACACTTGCCCGCCAGGCGCCGCCAAGGCCGCGAATGCTTGACACGGTCGAGGTCACGCTCGAAGCAGAGCCGAAATGGATCCGGTTCCTCAGGCTTGGCGCGGTTGCCGGCTCCGAGGGGCCTGGTCGCGCCGGGAGCCAATTGTGTGGCGAACGCGGCCTCACGATCCTCGCGGGTCAGGATCCGCCCTCCAACAAAGGCACCGGCACCGGAATGCGCCTCACGAAACGACTCCAAACCGGAAATCGAAGCGTCGGCGGCGAGTACAGAGTCCATGAGGCGAGGCTACCCGTGCCGTATGACACCCAACCCAACCCAACCCCAGCCATCGAACCGGTACGCGCGAGCGGTTCCTCTGGGGCACAAAACCCGCGTACCGGTTCGGGCGAGGTACGAGTGCGGAGAGGTGTCAGGCGGTGGCGTCTGCGGCCGAACCCAGGGCTGCGTGCGCCGCTGCCAAACGAGCAATCGGAACCCTGTACGGGGAGCAGGACACGTAGTCGAGCCCGACCCGGTGACAGAAGTCCACCGACCGCGGGTCACCACCGTGCTCGCCGCAGATCCCGAGCTTGATACCAGGTCTCGTCGCACGTCCCTGCTCGACAGCCATCTTCACCAGAGCGCCAACGCCGGTCTGATCCAATGTCTCGAAGGGGTTGTCCTTCAAGAGCTTGTACTCGAGGTATTCGCTCATGAAACGACCTTCGACGTCGTCACGGGAGAATCCGAGCGTCATCTGCGTCAGGTCGTTGGTGCCGAAGCTGAAGAACTCAGCACAACCGGCAATCTCGCCGGCGGTCAAGGCAGCCCGGGGCGTCTCGATCATGGTGCCGACGAGGTAGTCGACGCGGGATCCCCTCTCGGCAAAGACCTTCTCCGCCTCCTCGCGGACCCACGCCTCCACGAACGCCAGCTCGGGCGCAGTGATGATCAGCGGGATCATGATCTCGACTTGGGGGTCACCGCCGGCCAGCTTGCGCTCCACCGCGGCCTCGATCAACGCGCGTGCCTGCATGCGATACAAGCCCGGCTTGATGATCCCGAGGCGCACACCGCGCGTCCCCAGCATCGGGTTGGCCTCACGCCACGAAAGCGACGCATTGAGCAACACCTGCTCCTCGGCTGAGAGCCCCTCTCCGGCCTGCTTGATCAGCAGCTCCTCGGCGTCGGGTAGAAACTCGTGCAGCGGCGGATCGAGAAGCCGCACGGTGACCGGCAGTCCGTCCATCACTTCGAGGATGCCGAGAAAGTCGGCCTTTTGCATCACGCCGAGCGCTTCGAGCGCAGCGATCTCCTCTGCCGGCTCGGTTGCCAGGATCATGCGCTGCACGATCGGCAGGCGGTCACCGAGAAACATGTGCTCGGTCCGACACAGGCCGACACCTTCGGCGCCGAACTCGAGCGCTTTGGCGCAGTCTTCGGGAAGATCGGCGTTCGCACGCACCTTGAGCGTCCGGATCGCATCAGCCCAACCCAGTACCGTTCCGAAAGGTCCGCTCGGTTCGGGGGTGATGACCGCGACCTCACCGACGACGACCTCACCGGTCGTGCCGTTGATCGAGATGACCTCACCTTGGCGGACCACGACGTCACCTACGGTGAACTGACCGGCCTTCATATCGATCGCGATCTCATCGGCACCGCAGATCGCGGGCGTCCCCATCCCACGTGCCACCACTGCCGCGTGGCTCACGAGACCGCCTCGAGACGTGAGGATGCCTTCGGCGGCGATCATGCCGTGCAAGTCGTCAGGAGAGGTCTCGGGCCGCACGAGAATGACCCGCTCGCCTGCCTCATGGCGCGCGTGTGCCTCATCGGCGGTGAAGTAGACCTGCCCGACGGCGGCGCCCGGCGATGCGTTGAGGCCCTTGGTCAGCACGGTGAACTTCGCGGCGGGGTCGAACTGCGGGTGCAGCATTTGGTCGAGGTGCTCGGGCTGGACGCGCAGCACCGCGGTGTTGCGATCGATGAGACCTTCGCTCTCCATCTCGACAGCCATGCGCAATGCAGCAGCAGCAGTTCGCTTGCCGACACGGGTCTGGAGGAGGAACAACTTGCCCTGCTCGATGGTGAACTCGATGTCGCACATGTCGCGGTAGTGGTTCTGCAGCGTGTTCATCAGTTCGAGCAACTCGGTGTGGCACGCTCCGAACTCATTGGCCATCGCGTCGAGATGCTCGGTCATGCGAATACCCGCCACGACGTCCTCGCCCTGCGCGTTCTTGAGGAAGTCACCGTATGGAACGTTCTCACCGGTCGCGGGATTCCGGGTGAATGCCACGCCGGTGCCGGAGTCTTCGCCCTTGTTTCCGAAGACCATCGTCTGCACGTTGACGGCCGTGCCGAGGTCGTCGGGGATGCTTTCCATTTTGCGGTAGAGCTTGGCGCGATCGCCGTTCCAGCTCTTGAAGACGGCCTCGATCGCGTAGCGGAGTTGCTCACGCGGCTCGTCGGGAAATGCCATACCCGCGTTCTTGGTCACGATTTCCTTGAACGTCGTGACCAAGCCGCGAAGATCGTCGGGTGTGAGCAACGTGTCGTTGGCGACACCGCGCTCGCTCACGAGCGCATGGAGCGCGTGCTCGAACAAATCGCCGGGAACGTCGAGCACGATCTTGCCGAACATCTGCACGAAACGACGGTACGAGTCGAGGGCAAAGCGCTCATTACCGGTCTGGCGCGCAAGCCCGACGACCGACGTGTCGTTCATTCCCAGGTTCAGAACTGTGTCCATCATGCCGGGCATCGAGAACGCTGCGCCCGACCGGACCGACACCAGCAGCGGGTCGCTGCCGTCACCGAGCGACTTGCCCATCTTCTTCTCGAGTTCGTCGAGCGCAATACCGACCTGGTCCAGCATCCCGTCCGGGAAACTGCCGCCTTGGTCCATGTAGGCATTGCATGCCTCGGTGCTCACCGTGAATCCGGGAGGGACGGGGAGACCGAGCTTGGTCATCTCACCCAGGTTCGCCCCCTTGCCGCCGAGGAGGTACTTCTGTTCTTTGGATCCTTCATCGAACGAGTACACGTACTTCATAACTGGGGGGCCTCCGGCAGTGGTTCGTGGGCTCCCGCCAGCCTACCGATGGCGCTCCAGCGAAGCCGATATAGCGCCACGCCCCGACACCCACGACGTGTCCTCAGGCGAAGTCGGGGACCCTGATCTCGGCTAGCGGCGCGTCCACGACCACCGGATCCGCCCAACATGTCGAACAGATTCCGGTGTCGTGGATGGCAGAACAGCAGGACCAACCCGCACACCATCGCAACGACTCCCAGCCAGGCGACGGTGGGCACCACCAATGAGGCGGGCAACAGCGAACGCCGCACGCAACGGGAAACGCCAAGTGTTCCCCCGTCCTCGGCGCGCACGACCTGGATACCGAAGCAAAACTTGCCGAGCGTCTGACCGAGCGAGACCGTCAGGAGCACTTCGTAGGCGATCGCACACACGACCGGCACCGCAAACCGGCAGATGAACAGCACTGCGGAGGTGCTGCCTGGGTTCAACGGCTCCCGGCCTCCGACGAAGTCGACACCGGCGGCCCAACCACCGGCTAGGCCGACGACAGCGGATGCAACAGCCGCCAAGATGAACACCACCACCAGGTCGACGATCCGCGCCGCGACCCTGATGACCGCCGACGACAGCCTCGCGTCCGGCACTGCGTGAATCCCAGAACCACTGCCCATTACGGCAATTGCACCATACCTGGCGATTCTTGGCCAACTCGGACTACCAGGGTGCGGGCGGCCTTGTCGGGGACGCTTTGGCGACGTGGGTCCCAGATGAACCACAACATTGCGATCGGAGCTGCCAACAGGGCAAGTAACGGGATCGGGAGCATCCAGAGCAGAAAGGGAACCAGGTACCGCAGACCCGCCCGCGAGAAGCCGGGAATGCCGCCGTCCTCGGCATTTACGATGCGGATCCGCATGGCGGCTTTGCCCAGGGTCTGTCCTACGAGCGCCGTTGACGGCACCTCGTAGACCAGGCCCAAGAGGATCCCGGCAAAGGTCCACGCGCCACTCAGACCTTCTCCGCTTTCGCCAAGATCAACGCCTGCAAGCACGAGCGCTGCCAGGAACACCACACCCAATCCGAAGGTGTCGATCAGACGCGCCGCAACACGCTGTCCGACACCGGCAAGGCGCGGATCCGAACGCGCCGCTTGGGGGTTGAACCAGGTCGTCATCGTGCAGTCACTGTCAAACCGGGAACTGCTCGCGCAGATATGCGACGAGGCGGTCGAGACCAACGCGCACCTGCGCCATGGTGTCACGGTCACGGACGGTTACCGCGTGGTCGTCGATGGTGTCGAAGTCGACCGTGACGCACAACGGCGTTCCGACCTCGTCCTGGCGTCGGTATCGCCGCCCCACCGATCCGGACTCGTCGTAATCGATCATGAAATGCGGCCGCAACGCGTCTTCGACATCGCGCGCGACCGGCGTCAGGCGCTCGTTCTTCGACAGCGGCAATACCGCAACATTGATGGGAGCCAAGCGTTTGTCGAGACGTAACAGTGTGCGCTTTTCGCCCTCTACTTCCTCCTCCTCGTACGCCGCGAGCAGGAACGCCAACGTCGCTCGATCGGCCCCCGCGGCGGGCTCGATCACGTGGGGAAGGTACCTCCGGTCGTTTTCCTGGTCGTAGTACGACAAATCCTGCCCGGAAAACTCACTGTGCTGACGCAGGTCGTAATCGGAACGGTTCGCGATGCCTTCGAGCTCACCCCAACCCCATGGATATGCGAACTCGACGTCAGATGTTCCCGTCGAATAGTGCGACAACTCATCGGGATCATGCGGACGCAACCGCAATCGGTCTGAAGGAATGCCGAGATCCTGGTACCACTCGAATCGCTGCCGGCACCAGTACTCGTACCACTGCTGACTCTCTTCGGGCGGAACGAAAAACTCCATCTCCATCTGCTCGAACTCGCGGGTCCGAAAGATGAAGTTGCCCGGCGTGATCTCATTGCGGAACGACTTGCCGATCTGCGCGATACCGAACGGCGGCTTCTTGCGCGATGTGGTCTGCACGTTCGCGAAGTTCACGAAGATCCCCTGCGCAGTTTCGGGTCGCAAATACGCAGCAGCGGCGTCATCTTCAACGGGTCCGACGAACGTCTTGAACATCAGGTTGAACTGACGGGCCTCCGTGAAGGTCTCTTTGCCTCCACAGTTCGGACACGCACCCGACTTGGGCAATTGATCGGCGCGGAAGCGCTCCTTGCAGGATCGACAGTCGACGAGCGGATCGGTGAAGGTCGCTACGTGCCCGCTCGCTTCCCACACGCGCGGCGCCATAAGGATCGACGAGTCCAAACCCACGACGTCGCTGCGCATCTGGACCATCGATCGCCACCAGGCGTCCTTCACGTTGCGCTTGAGGAGCACTCCGAGCGGTCCGTAGTCCCACGTTGAGCGGAAACCGCCATAGATATCGCTCGAAGGGAATACCAACCCGCGTCGTTTCGCGAGGTTGACGATCTTGTCCATCTCGTCGGAGGATGCCATGGCTGCGGATGCTACCGGCCGCCACGCGCAACACCGTGCTGGACGGCGGTGTCGGGTAGGAGGCTAGAGCAGGGCGGCGCTACGCAGGCGCTGCTCGAGATGGTGCTCGACCGCACGAACGGCCAACCGCTCCACCTCGATCGTCGTCGGACCGGGAGGCTCAGCCAACGCCCGACGCAACTCGCCACCGAGCATCTGATTGAGCAGCGCCAGACCGGCTTCGGAGACTCTCACGCCGGCAAAACGACCGCATGTGTCGCAGAGCACACCACCCTCGCTCAGATCGAACGCGATGAACGGCTCGGCTCCCCCGCAGCGAGCACACATATCGAGCATCGGATGAAAGCCTTCGAGGCTCAAGAGCTTCCAGAAGAACGCGGTACTGACGACCGGTGTCGGGTTCTCCGCCAGCGAACGCAATGCACCGACGAGCATTCGGTACAGCGCAAGATTGCGCTCACGGTCCTGCGCAACTCGATCGACCGCTTCGAGCATCGAGATCGCATGTGTCAAACAGCCGTAGTGTTCACGAAGCGGGCGGAACATGTCGATTGTCTCGACCTGCGTCACGATATCGAGTTCACGGCCCTCATAACACTGCAACGCGACGTGCGATGTCGGCTCGAGGCGCGCACCGAACCTGCTGCCGGTCTTGCGTACACCTTTGGCAACAGCACGAACCTTGCCGCGGCTCTGCGTGAGGATCGTGACGATGCGATCAGCCTCACCGAGCTTGATGGTTCTGAGCACCACGCCCTGATCCCGATACAAGCTCACTGGTGCAGTCTAGTGACGGCCGACGCAGCCTCAGCGCTGCTCAACCGCGCCGAAACGGCGTTCTCGGCCTTGGAACTCGCAAATGGCGTCGGCCAGATGCTCACGCCGAAAGTCCGGCCAGAGCACCTCCGTGAAGACGAACTCGGAGTACGCCGACTCCCACAACAAGTAGTTCGAGATCCGGAACTCTCCCGAGGTGCGAATCAGCAGGTCTGGGTCCGGGAACATCAGGCGCATACAGGTGCCGGGCAACGACACGATCGTCGATCTTGTCGGGTTTGATCCGACCTGCCTCGACCTCGTGTGCGATTGCACGCATCGCATCGACGATTTCGGCACGTCCGCCGTAATTGAACGCGAACGTGAGGGTGAGCTTGCGGTTCTTGCGCGTCATCTCCTCGGTCTCGGTCATGCGCTTGCGCACCCGCCCCGGAACGCGACCGCCACGGCGCCCGATGAAACGGACGCGCACGCCGAGCTCTTGGAGCTCTTCACGTCGCCTGAGAAGCAGCGACTCATTGAAATTCATGAGGAAGCGCACTTCCTCCAGCGGACGGCGCCAGTTCTCCGTGGAGAAGGCGTAGACGGTCAGCCATTGGATACCCAGTTCGAGCGCGCCATGAACCGTATCGAACAGGGCCGTCTCGCCTGCAGCGTGACCGTCGGTTCGCCGCAGTCCTTGCCGCTGCGCCCACCGGCCATTGCCATCCATGACGATGGCCACATGCCGGGGAACCCGGTCACGATCGATCGATAGGGCCACGGGGTTCACGCTAGCGGTAGATCCAGGCGTCGCGGCATCCGAGGCACACGATCGTCGAACTCACTCGACCGTGATCGTGCCCTTCATACCCGCGGCGGCGTGGCCAGGAATCGTGCACCTGAAGGTGTACTTGGTGCCCGCTTCCAGCTTGGCCTTGCCTGAATGCAGACCGCTCGAGGACAGGTCGATCATGAACCCATCGATCTGATCAATGTGGAAGTCGTGCGCGCCCGTTTTGTTGTTGATCTCAAACTTGACGATCCCGGCCTGGACGGTCAGCTTCTTCGGCTTGAAGTACAGGTTCCCGGACTCCAACTGGACGGTCTCGACGATTGGACCCTTGGGCTCGACGTAATCCGAGCCGCCGTCACCACCGCCACAGGCAGCGCCGAACACGGCGAGGGCAATCGAGACCACCATCAGCGGCACGGCACGTGAAATCGAGGTCCGTCGCACGTCAGGCACCGGAATGGTCGGTAGAGGCAGGCTCGGTACCACCGGATTCGGTGCCTCCAGGATTCAGTGCCACCGGCTCAGTGCCCCAGGTGCAGTACCAGCGGCGCCGACCACAAGCTCACCCTTCATGCCTGCGGCGGCGTGGCCAGGAATGGTGCATTCGAACGCGTACGTCGTGTTCGGAGTGAGGCGTACCTTCTCCTTGTACGCCGCGACCTTCGTGAGTTGCAAATCGAGCGGAGTACCCAGGATCGTGAAGGTGTGCCCGCCCTGTTGGGCGTCGACATCGAACTCGACGACACCGCCTGGAGCGGTCAACGCTGAGGGTCGGAAGATGAGACCCGGCCCCGCCACCACGTCCACCTTCGCAACCGCGGGCACGTTGGTGAGATCCTCGACGGCCGCCTCCTCATGCTTCTCCTCAGCGGCACCGAGCGTGACCAGCCCACCGAGCAGCACCGCCGACATACCGACCAGCACGAACACGCCCAGGAGCTGGCCGCGCATCCGCCGGCTCGCAGAAATCCCCGCAGCACCCACCAGGATGACCAACGTGAGTGTCGAGGCAACCCAAACGGCGGGGTCGCCCTTGCCGGCAAGAAAGAGCCTCGAGATGTTCAGCGCAAGGACCGCAAGGAAGATGACCGCACCCAACGGCAGCAACAGCGGCAGCACGAAACGGTCTCGCACCTCCGGCGACATCGACGACAGCGGCGTGCCAACACCGTCATCGGGCGGCGCAGCGACGTCGGACGGTCGTTCCTCGATATCCGTACTCATCGTTGGTGCCCGCCTGTCATCTGCTCCTCATCCCCACTCGGCGCATGTCACGGCCGACAAGGCCCTGACCGCCATTCTGCCAGGCCTGCCCATCAAGGCGCAGCTGGTCGATGCGCTCTTCGCCGCGCCGCCCATTTGAACCACGTCAACGCAATCACCATCCACAACAGGAGACCCGCTCCGATCTTCATGATCAGGCCCGCAATGAGCTGATCGTTGAGGACCGACAAACCGAACAGGTGCGGCAGATCCTCGTAGGAGCGGTAGAGCGGTGTAGTCCCGAAAGTCAAGAAGGACGCTGGGACGGTCGGCACGATCGACTGCAGAAAAAGGAACACCATCCGCCCGATGGGAGCAAAGCGCGGGATTTCGGGCATCGGACTGACGATCGGCAGCCAGGCAAGAAGCCCCGATCCGAAGACCACGACGTGCACCAGGAGGTGGAATGGGTGGTTGGTGATCGCCTCGTTGACGACCGCAGGCCAGTGGCTCACGACGACCACGACATTGAAGATGATCACACCCGGCACCATTCGCGCACAGAACCGCACGATCCTGAACACGACCCCTTCACCGATGATCGCTCGCATCATCCAGCCCGGCGTGCCCAACAACACCAGCGGTGCGGCAACCAGGGTGTAGGTGAGGTGTTGGGTCATGTGCACGCTGAAGAGTGAGCCTTCGGCGATGTCGTGAATCGGCCAGGTCGACACGACGAACGTGGCCAGAACCCCGCCGGAAAAACAAGCGAGCTGCAACGGCGTGACGGTAGGCGCTCCCGCCTGGACGCGGCGCGGCCCAACCGTGCGCAACAGCACCACGTATCCCAACACCAGTACAGAGATGAAGAGCAGAACGTCGATGTGGGCGTGGAACGCCGGAAAGTCGTCGCTGATCGAGGCGTCAACGCGGGAAGCGTCGAACACCGTCATCAGGTCCCGTACACGTGCAACATCAGCAGGGCGATCAGGAAGACAATCGGTGCAAGCACTAATCCACTGATGAAGACCCAGCGAAACAAGGGACTATCCGTGCGCAGATGCATGAACCATGAGACGACCAAAAAGAACTTGACCGCTGCCATCACGAGGAGCATCACGATCAAGAGCGTGTCGCTCACATCGCCCTCGAGGTAGGAGGCGCCGACCTCGAGCGCCGTGATCACGCAGAGAATGACGGCGATGATGACGTACTGGTACGGCCTCGGATGCGCGTGGCCGCCCGTGTCGGTTGCGTGTGGCACGCCCGTCTCCTGTGCGGGCAGTGCCGTTGCGAGTGCGTCGCTCATCGAATGCTCATTTCGGAACGAGGTACACGATCGTAAAGATCACGATCCACACGATATCGACGAAGTGCCAGTAGAGCCCGGCAGCTTCGATGCGCTCTGCATCGGCCGGCGCGAGTCCGCCCTGTGTCGCAAGTCCCCACATGGTGAGCAACCAGATGATGCCGACAGCAACGTGAACCCCATGGATACCCGTCAGCAGGAAGAAGCTGGATCCGAAAAGGTTCGTCGAGAGCGACAGGCCTTCACGATAGAACTCGGTGAACTCATAGATCTGGCCGCCGATGAACACCGCACCGAACAACGACGTCGCAAGCAGCCAGATCTTGAGACGGCGCATGTCGCCACGTTGGATTGCAGCAAGCGCCAAGACCATGGTGAGCGAGCTCATCAACAGGATGAAGGACGTCACCGACGTAAACGGGACGCTGTAGACGTCTTTTGGCTTCGGCCCTGTTTGGCCGGACCGGCCGTGGTACAGGAGGTATGTCGAGATCAAAGCGCCGAAGAACAGACAGTCGGATGCAAGGAACAACCACATCCCCAGTTTGGGATTGGAAATGCCGCTCCGCTCGTGGGAGTCGTCCTCCAATCCAATGGCTATCTGATTCACGATCTGCCTCTCACGCCGAGTCGGGCTCGAGTGCCCACGCGTAGATTCCGAACAACAGGAGAATGAACCCGATCGGTGCGAGCACGACAGGGTCCTTGAAGACCGCTGCGTATCCGAGTACCGGCAAACCCAGCGCAGTGATCAGCGGGTAGTACGACGGCGACGGCAGGTGAATGCTGTGCGGGTCGGGCGCTTCGGCAGGCTCAGGCGCAGGGAGCGCAACGAGACGACCGTCCGCGTCCTCGGTGTACTTGCTGTGCCAGAAGTCATCACGGGCGTGCACAACAGGGATCTCGGCGAAGTTATAGGGCGGAGGCGGCGACGGAATCGACCACTCGAGCGTTCGGGCGTCCCATGCGTCGTCGGGCGCGATCTCGCCGCGGGAACGGCTGACCAGGAGGTTGACTACCAGGGCGAGAACCGAAACCGCGATCACGAAGCCGCCGATCGTGGAGACCATGTTCAGGGTGTCGAGACCCTGTCCCTCGGGGTAGTAGTAGGTCCGGCGAGGCATCCCCCACAACCCGAGGAAATGCATCGGGAAGAACGTGAGGTTGAAGCCGATGAACATGAGCCAGAAGTTGATCTTGCCCAGTCGTTCGTTCATGTACCGGCCGTACATCTTGGGGAACCAGTAGTACAGGCCACCAACCAGGGCAAAGATCAGGCCACCGAACAGCACGTAGTGGAAGTGGGCGACCACGTAATACGTGTCGTGTTGCTGGGTGTTTGCCGGGACGATGGAGTGCGTGACGCCCGAGAGCCCACCAATCGTGAACATCGCGATGAATCCGAGTGAGAAGAGCATCGGTGTCTTGAAGCGGACCGACCCCCCCCAGACCGTGCCCAACCACCCGAAGATCTTCACACCGGTCGGCACAGCAATCAGCATTGTCGAAAGACTGAACGCCGAGACGGCAACAGGTCCGATCCCAGTCGTGAACATGTGGTGAGCCCAGACACCCCAGCCGAGGAACCCGATCGCAATACCGGAGAACACGATCACCGAGTAGCCGAAGAGTGGTTTGCGGGAGAACACCGGGAGAATCTCCGAAACGATGCCCATGCCCGGAAGAATCAGGATGTACACCTCGGGATGGCCGAAGATCCAGAACAGGTTCTGATAGAGCAGCGGATCACCACCGACGCCTCCTACGAAGAAGACCGTCGAGAAGTTGCGGTCGAAGAAGACCATGATCAGCGCGGTGGTGACGACCGGGATCGCGAACAGCGTGAGGAACGCGACGACGAGCATCATCCACACGAAGACAGGCATGCGCATCAGGGTCATGCCCTTGGCGCGCATGTTGAAGATCGTGACGATGAAGTTGATGGCCGACGTCGTCGACCCGATACCAAGCAGTACGAGTCCGACCGCCCAAAAATCCATACCGCGACCCGGCAGGAAGCCGCCGGACATCGGGGTGCTCGAAAGCGGCGTGTAGCCGAACCAGCCGCCATTGGGCGCGCCGCCGAGAAGGAAACTGGAGTAGATGAAGATGCCGCCGAACGCCACGACCCAAAACCCGAACATGTTGATCCTCGGGAACGCCACGTCGCGCGCACCGATCATCAGCGGAATCAGGTAGTTCCCGAAAGCGACCGCCATCGGCATCCCGACCAGGAACACCATGGTCGTGCCGTGCATCGTGAAGAACTCGTTGTACCGAGCCGCGGTCAGTACCGTGCCGTCGGGCGACGCAAGTTGGACGCGGATCAGAAGCGCCTCGAGTCCGCCCACTACGAAGAAGATCAGGGCGCTGACGCCATACATGATGCCGATCTTCTTGTGATCGACGGTAGTGATCCAGCTCCACACGCCTCGTTCCGCGACGGGTCGGCGCAACAGACGGGCGCTCATCTTCGGAGCGTGAACGGCGGTGGCGGTCATCGACGGATTCCCTTGGTTCGATGGCAGAACTCTTGACGCACGGGCATATCGATCTCTCGGTCTACTTCTGGGCCAAGAGGTAATCGGCGATCTGATCGGCTTCGGCATCGGTCATCTTCTGCATTCCCTGCGGGAGGTGCTTGGTGAACGACGGCATGCCCACGCAGCCTTCTTTCTGCGTTGCCGGACAACCCTTCGCCTCCATCGGGACCATCGAGGGCGCATCGAGGACCCAGCGCTTCAGATTCGCCTTGTTCAGCGGGTAGGCGCCGCTGGCGAACGTTTCCCGACTACCGAGATGACTGAGGTTCGGACCATACGAGGTCTTGGACGGATCGTCGACGGCATGACAGTTCGCGCATCCGAACGTGCTTGCCAGCAAGGTCTGGACATCTCCGGTCGGCTCACCGTCCTCGTCGGTGAGCGGCTCGGCCGGTACCTGCTGCTCCTGCACCCATCGTTCGAAGTCCTCGGGGGTGTCGACGATGACGCGCATCCGCATCCGCGCATGCGAAAGGCCGCAGTACTGCGCGCACTGTCCGAGGAACGACTTGCCTGCCGCGTCCTCGTCGGCCTCGAGCACCAACTTCGAGGTGCGTCCCGGGACGAGATCCTGCTTGCCGGCGAGTTCGGGGATCCAAAAACTGTGAATGACGTTGCATTCCGCTTCACGGCTACCAAGGGTCGGATCACACGCAGTCAACTTCAGACGCACCGGGCGCCCGGCGGGAATGTGGAACTCATTGGCCGTTGCGATGTCTTGCTCGGGGTACTGGAACTGCCACCACCACTGCTTACCGACCACAGTGATATTCAGAGCATCCGACTTCGGCTCTTTCGCCAGGTCGAAGATCAGCGCGATCGTCGGCACCGAAAGGACGATCAGGATCAGCGCCGGAACGGCCGTCCAGACGATCTCGAGCACCGTGTTGCCGTGGATCTGCTTCGGGTTCTCGTTCCCCGGACGTTCCCTGAAACGCCACGCGATGTAGACCGTCGCGGACATGACGGCGATACCGATGAAGACCGCCAGCCAGAACGGGTACTTGAAAAGGTCGACGATCTTGTGGGCCGCCCGGCCGTTCGCGTGCAGGGAGTTCTGCTCGTTGTCCGGGCCTGAGCAACCGGCCAGCAACCCCGCGGCCAGAACGGCCATGAGCGAAAACGCGATTCGTAGTCGTCGCTGTTGACGCATGTCGCGGTCCGTCATGCCCTTTCCCCACCGATCAACCTCGATGGCACAACAACGATCGAACAAACGAGAGATGTGGACACGACGCCGCAAGTCCCTCAACTCTCCACCGCAGCGCGCTCTCGCGCCCTAGCCGGAGCGGCTCCGGGGCACTCTAATCCGGCGCGAGCGCAGAGTCGCAACTCATCGCGGGTTCAAAAGCCGAGGCGGTCGAGCATGTGCGGACGCCGTTGCCAGTCGCGTTCGACCTTCACCCTCGTCTCGAGGAATACCCGGCATCCGAAGAGTGCCTCCATCTCCAGACGCGCCGCGGTGCCCGCTGCCTTGAGGACCTCACCGCGGTGACCGATGACAATCCCCTTCTGCGATTCGCGTTCGACGAGAATCACAGCACGCACCCGCAGAATCTCGGGACGCGCACCCTCGTCGTGATCATCATCGTGGTGAGGATCGTGATCATCGTCACCGTCGGGGCCTTCGATGCGCTCGACAATCACCGTGATCGAATGAGGCAGTTCATCGCGCGCGACCTTCAGGAGCTGTTCGCGCACGAGTTCGGCCGCGATGAAGGTCTCGGGGCAGTCGGTGATAACCCCATCGGGGTAATACTGCGGACCTTCCTTGAGTCGCGACGCAATCTCACCGAGAAGCGCCTCCGTGCCGTCGCCCGTGCGCGCCGAGAGCGGTACGAACGCTGCGAAATCCCCGAGCGTGGTCGAGGCGCCCGCGAGCTGCCGGGCGATGCGCGCAGGGTCCACCAGGTCAACCTTGTTCACGGCCAGGATCTTCGGCGTGGACACCCTGCGCAACCGATCGGCGATGAACCGATCGCCCGGACCGATCGCGGCACTCGCGTCCACGAGGAACACAATGACGTCAACCTCGCCGAGCGTGGAAAGCGCTCGGGTGTTCGTCCGCTCCCCCAATTCGGTACGCGGCTTGTGAATTCCCGGTGTGTCCAGGAACACCGTCTGGGACCGCGGACGGTTCACGACGCCGCGGACTTCGGTGCGTGTCGTGTTCGGCCGGTTCGAGACAATCGAAACCTTGGACCCCACGAGCTGATTGATCAGGGTCGACTTCCCCACGTTCGGACGACCGACCAGGGTGACGAACCCCGACGTGAAGACGTCGAGTTCGACAGGGCTCACGCGGTGCCCGGTCCGGAGTGGCCATTGGTGGCGCCGGCCTGTTCGCTGACGCTGCGGCCGCCACCGGGAACCGCATGGATCGACACCGAGACGACCCTGCGACCCTGCACGCGTTCGGTGCGGAATTCGAGACCCTGGAAGGTCACGGTCTCGCCCTCGACGGGGAGATGTCCCAGGAGGTTCAGAACCAGACCGCCGACGGTGTCCCATTCGGCATCGGGGAGTTCGTAGGCAAGGGCCTCGGACACCGCGTCGATGTGCGTACCGCCGGGCACGCGCAGTCCCCCGTCTTCGAGCCACTCCAGGCCAGGCTCATCGGTGTCGTACTCGTCGGAGATCTCACCCACGATCTCCTCGAGAAGGTCCTCGAGCGTGACGAGGCCCGATGTGCCTCCGTACTCGTCGACAACGATCGCCATGTGGAAATGCTGCGTCTGCATCTCACGCAGCAACTCGGCAACGCGCTTTTGTTCAGGCACGAACACCGCAGGCCTCACGGCAACGCGCACCATCCGCTCGGCCTCACCCGCAGCAGAGCTCTTGACCAGGTCCTTGAGATGGACCAGCCCCAAGATGTTGTCGGTTGACTCCTCATAGACGGGAAAGCGTGAGAAACCGCCTTCGATTGCGAGGCGAATCGCCGTGTCGATCGTTTCGTCGCCCTGTATTGCCTTCATGTCCGGGCGCGGCAGCATCACTTCGCGCACGACGGTGTCACCGAACTCGAAGATCGAGTGAATGAGCCGACGCTCCTCACGCTCGATCGACTCCTCGTCGGCCGCGACGTCGGCCATCGTGCGAATTTCCTTCTCGCTGACATATGGGCCCTCTTTGAGACCCCTGCCAGGCAACACGACGTTGGCGACACCGATCAGACCACTCGACAACAGGCGTAATGGCGGGAAGCTCGTGAGGAAGCTCAGCAACCACGTCAATCCCAACGCCGCACGCTCGGTGTTCTGAATCGCGTACGTCTTTGGCGCAACCTCCGCGAACACGAAGAACGCTGCGACCTCGAGCGTCGTTCCGATCAGCAACCCGATAGGACCGACGAGTTCTCCGAAAAGGACACCCACGAGCGTGGCCGTGGTGAGTTGGCAGATGAGCAGGACCAACAAGACGGCATTGAGCGTCTTCTCGGGGTGTTCGAGCATCGCGACCAAGACGCGCCGCGCCCTTGCGCCCGTCCTCTTCGAGCGACAGCGCCTTGATGCGATTCATCCGAACGAACGCCGTCTCGGCCATCGCCAAGAGGCTCGACACCAAAAACAGGGCAAAGATGAAGGCGGCAACGAACCAATCGGCTCGGTTCAATGCATTACTCCTGGCTCGCTTCGAGCTCTCGGAACAGATCGAGCAATTCCTGCTCTCGCTGCTTCATTGCCTTGGTCTCATCGTCTTCAGCATGGTCGTAGTCGAGCAGGTGCAGGACGCCATGCACCACCAGCAACGCGACCTCGTCCTCGAATGAGCACCGCGTGCTCTTCGGCTTGACGTTTCGCGATGACCGGGCAGACAACAACGTCGCCGATCAGGGTCGGCGGCTCGCCCGGCTCGCTCGGCGCGCCAGGACCACGGCCACCCTGGTCGGGTTGGCGGCCGGAGAGCACCACATCGTCGTCCATCGGAAATGCAAGGACATCGGTCGGTCCTTCTCCGCCAAGGAACCGCTCATTCAAGTCTGACATCGACTGCGTGTCCACAAAAATCACCGAAAGCTCGGCTTCGCCCGGGACGCGCTCCTCGTTCAGCACGAGGCGGGCAAGGCGTACCCACTTGAGCACGTCCATGTCGATGTCACGCTGCTCGTCAGCGCCGAATACGGAGATCATCAGCTTCCAGTCTGGTCGTGGCGCTCGTACGCGTCCACGATGTCGGCGACGATGCGATGCCGGATGACATCTGTCGAAGTGAGGTCGACGAAGGTCAGCTCCGGAATACCTTCGAGCACCGCACGGACCGAGAGCAAGCCCGATCGCGATCGACCCTCTGCCAGGTCGATCTGTGTGACGTCACCGGTCACCACGATCTTCGACCCGAACCCTAGACGTGTCAGAAACATCTTCATCTGCTCAGGCGTGGTGTTCTGCGCTTCGTCCAGGATGATGAAGGAATCGTTGAGGGTCCGGCCCCTCATATAGGCGAGCGGGGCGACCTCGATCGTGCCCCGTTCCATGAGGCGAGCGACACCGTCGGCATCAAGGAGATCGTGCAAAGCGTCATAGAGGGGACGTAAATAGGGGTCAACCTTCGCTAGCATGTCACCCGGAAGAAATCCCAGGCTCTCGCCTGCCTCCACGGCGGGGCGCGTGAGGATGATCCGATTCACTTCCTTCGCCTGGAGTGCCTGGACCGCCAACGCAACTGCCAGATAGCTCTTTCCGGTGCCGGCCGGTCCGATTCGCGAACGTCACGGTATTGGCACGCACCGCATCGACATAGCGCTTCTGGCCCGCGGTTTTGGGGCCGACCGACCGACGGCCTCGGAGCACCTCGGTGCCGAGAACTTCGGTGGGACGCTGATCGGCTCGCACCATCGCAATGCTGCGCACAACGCTCTCCCGGTCAAGATCGTGCCCGCGCTCAAGCAACACGACCATCTCCTCGAAGAGCTCAGCGACGATCCTGACCTCGTGCTCGTCACCCACGAAGGTGATCTCGTTGCCTCGCACATTGATCGTGACCGGAAACGCATCCTGCACGATCCTCAGGAGCTCGTCACGGCGTCCGAGCAGCCCGAGCATCAAGTGATTCCCGGGTACCGAAATCTTCGTTTGGGCAAGCGAGGACTGGGCCACGTCGCTCATAAGACTATCGCTGGGCGGGACCGGCACCGGACACTTCAAGCTCGAGGCGTCAACCCGAACCCACGCCGGCGAGAGTGCCGTCAGGCGCCGGCTCGCAGGCCGAGTTGCAGCAAGCGGGATCCGAGCTCTTCAGGCGTGCGGCCGAGCACCGCGGCCAGTACCCGCAGGTCATCGCGTCGGATTGTGAGCAACCGGCCGTTGAAGTCCTGCCGCTGCAGCTGGATCGTTGCTGCATAACGAGACAGCACCGAAGCCTCGGGATCATCAAGGGCGTGGAGCCGAACCAGATCGATCGTAAAGCCGCCGTCGTCGAGACCTTCGGGCGCTCCAGCGGTGAGATTGATCTCGACGTCGGAATCACGGGGAAGGAGCTGGTCAGGAGGGACTTCGTAGATCTCGGCCAGTCTCAGGAGCCGCGGAACAGAGATCGCCCGTTCCCCGCGCTCGTAGGCGCCAAGGACCGAGGCCTTGAACTCCAAACCACAGCGCGCCTCGACGTCGTGAAGCGAAAGGCCCTTTTGCCGTCGGATCGCGCGTAACCGTTCACCCACCCGGGTACCACTGATTGTCACCTACTGAGCCCCTCGCTGATGCCGCGTGCGAGGGCAGGCTAGCAAAGGACGTCCGCTTGAGCACCTCTCGCGGCAATTTTGCCCCAAGAAAGGAGCAACAATCCTCTACCACCTGCGGTGATACCCTCATCCCGATTACAACCGCTGTGAGTGACCTTGGCGAAACATCCCGGTGAGGACCGAAGCGATCGCCACGGCCGCCGTCTCGGACCGCAGGACGTGCGAACCCACCGCCACCACGTCGGCATGGGCCATTTTCCGGCGTTCGGCAGGCTCAAAACCTCCCTCAGGCCCAACAATTGCCAGCCACTCGCCACCGGGTGGCTCACTGAGGGCGTTCACGCTACCACCATTTGGGTCCGCAAGCACGAGCGACGGATGCCGAATGACGTCCTCGAAAGAGGCCACGGCCTCGACGACCGGCAGCCACGACCGCCGACACTGCGCAGCCGCTTCGCGTGCCACCCGAGTGAGCTTCGCATTCGCCTTCTCCGCACGGTTCGCATCCCATCGCACGACGGTCCGCACCGTGTGCATTGGAAGGATCCGATCGACGCCCAACTCGGTCAGCTGCTGGGTGACCTGCTCAGGCCGGTCGCCCTTCGTGATGGCGAAGGCAACCGCAATCCGGGGCGGCACAACGGTCTCGTACACCGGCGGACCCGTCGCAACCAGCTCCAACCGGTCACGAACCGCATCCCGAACCTCGTACGGACGCCAGGTCCCCATCCCGTCGGAGGCGGTGACCGCCTCGCCGACCGTGAGTCGGCGGACCCGTGCGAGATGATGGCCATCGGGACCGTCCACGGTGCACTCATCGCCGAGATCGTGCACAAAGACGTGGGCAACGGCGCCGACGCTCGCCGCGCCGGCAATCAACGCCTGCTCCTCACAGCCACGCCTTCATCACAACGAGACGGTCATCGCAGCTATTGGAACGCGGACTTCACCCGGGCGAAGAAACCCACCTCTTTGGGTGCAACCGCCTCGCCCCGCACATCGGCCAACTTTCGCAGCAGTTCATCCTCCACCTTGCTGAGTCGGTCGGGAATCTCGACCTCAACCTGGACCAGGAGGTCACCCCGACCGCGCCCCCGCAAGGAGGGCATTCCACGCCCACGGAGTTTGAAAATCCTCCCTGACTGTGTTCCCGGCCCGATCACAAGGTTCTCCGTGCCTTCGAGCGCCTCGACGGGGAACACCGCTCCGAGCGCCGCCTGCGTCATCGAAACGCGCAGTACGTGGAGCAGATCATCACCGGAACGATTGAAACGCGGGTCGGGTATCACGTTGACCAGCACATACAGATCGCCCGAAACGCCACCGCGGATCGCCGCCGGACCACGCTGGGTGAGACGAAGGCGCTGGCCCTGGTCGATGCCGGCTGGGATATCAACGTCGATCGACGTCGATGCCACCACACGGCCATCGCCACGACACTTCGGGCAGGGGTTGAGAATCCGGTTCCCGGTCGACGCGCACGCCGTACATGGACCGGCGGTCATCATCTGTCCGAGGAGCGTGCGACGTATCTGGCGTACCTCGCCGGCCCCATTGCAGATCTCGCATCGTGAAGGGTGCGTTCCGGGCGCACATCCCGACGCACCACAGTCCTCACATGGCACCGCCATGCGGGCTTCGATGGTCTTGGTCACGCCTGTGGATGCTTCGAGCAAGGTCAGGTCCACACGGGTCTCCGCGTCAGGACCGGGCGCAGGACCGCCGCCGCGTCGGGCGCCGAACGGGTCGCCGCCTCCACCTGAGCTGAAGAACGCCTCGAAGATGTCACCGAATCCGAAGCCGTCGCCGCCCATCGGACCGTTGCGTGGGCCGTCGACCCCGAACTGGTCGTATTGCCGACGCTTCTCGGGATCGGACAGCACGTCGTACGCGACCGAAATCTCCTTGAAGCGCGCCTCTGCCTCAGGATCAGGATTGGTGTCAGGGTGGAACTGGCGAGCGAGCTTGCGATACGCCTTCTTCAGCTCGGCTTCGTTCACGCTCCGGCTCACGCCCAGCAGGTCGTAGTAATCGGTGGCCATCAGCGCAATTTCCTCGTGTGAGAATCGGCCGACCCGTCTTGAGCTTGCCTCAGGACAGGATAGTGCCGAGCTGTTCGGAAACAGCCGTCACAGCGGCCAACGCCTGGCGGTAGTCCATACGAGTCGGGCCCAGAATCCCCACCGTGCCGGCATGCTCGCCGTCGACTTGGTAGGGGGCGATGATCAGCGAACAGTCACGCAGCTCATCGATCTCGTTCTCGGCGCCGATCGAGACGTTGACACCACCGTCGAAGAGCCGTCGGACGAGCGAGACCATCACGACCTGTTGCTCGAGCATCTCGAGCAACTTCGCAGCGCCCTCAGCCGTGGAGAACTCGTTCTGCTCGGCAGCGAGCCGGCTCACACCGCCGACGTACAGCGGCGTCGGCGTGGCCGCCGAGCGTCCTGCGAGGATGTCTCGCACCGAAACGGCGATTCCGTCAAGCTCGGGATTGCCCAGATTCTTGGGAACAGGAAGTTCAGCGAGCGAATTGCCGACAAACGCCTCCTCCAACGCCTGCGTCACCGAATGGAGCCCGCCCGGCGAGAGGCCGGCGTCGAGGTGCAGGTGAACGGTCTCGACCGCCGCGTTCGAGAGCACCGCAACCACGACAACACTGTTGGGCTGAAGTTCGACAACCTGGACGCTGCGGACCTCCGCTCCGACGGCCTGCGGGGCCATGACGACTGCCGCATGGCGCGTGATCCCTGCGAGGAGCTGGCTCGTCTGGGCCAGGAGGTCTTCGAGCGCATGGTTGGCCGAGGTGAAGAAGTCCGAGATCTCCCGACGCTGCAACGGAGCAAGCGGAGCGAGGTCGTTGAGATTGTCCACGAAGAACCGGTACCCAAGATCCGTCGGAATGCGACCGGCCGACGTGTGGGGTTGGGCAAGATATCCGTCGCGCTCGAGGATCGTCATGTCGTTGCGCACCGTCGCGCTCGACACAGCGACGTTCGGCGACTGCGCAATCGTCTGCGAACCAATCGGCTGAGCGGTGGCCACGTACAGATCGACAACAGCCTGTAGAACCAGTGCCCGCCGTTCCGTTGCCTCCATAGTGAGCGTCTACCTCTGGCCTCGGGGACCACCACTCTACCGAGTTTTCGTGACGAGCCGGGTGGTGCCTTCTCGAAGCGCCAACAGCCTGGTCGTGACGTCATTGGCAAGCAGCCTTCCCCGCAGGGTCAACACTGCCCGATCACCGCTCCGAGTGAGAAGACCGCCATCGACGAGCGCTTGCACCTGGGCATCGACCGCCGTGCCCACGAGCCCGGCCATCCGCAGGTCGATGCCACCTCGCAGCCGTAAGGTAAGCGTCAGCTTCTCATCGTCTCGGGTGACCTCGTCAAGGCTTTCCGAGCCGGCGACGGGTGATCGGCCCGCTTCAACAGCGTCGATGTATCGGTCCGGCGTGCGAACGTTCCAGGAACGGATCCCCCAGTGGTGGCCGTGTGCCGCACAACCGATGCCGAGGTACTCGCCTTGTTCCCAATACAGCAGGTTGTGCCGGCAGGCCTGTCCTGGTCGAGCCCAATTCGAAATTTCGTACCAGCCGAATCCCGCGGCGCGCAGCATGTCGTCGGCGAGGATGTACTTCTCGGCCTGATCATCGTCATCAGGCGCCGAAAGCTCCCCCGTCTCGATACGTCGATCCAACGGCGTTCCCGCCTCGACGGTGAGCGCGTACGCGCTGACGTGGTCTACTTCGAGCGCGATTGCCGCTTCGAGCGTTGCCTGCCAGTCGGCGACGCTCTCACCGGCTGCGCCGTAGATCAGGTCGACACTCACGCGCTCGAAACCCGCAGCACGCGACATCGCCACGGCACGCTTCACATTGTCGACATCGTGGGTGCGACCAAGGGCGTCGAGCACATGGGGCTGCATGGACTGCACACCGAAGGAGACGCGGTTGATCCCCGCCGAGTGATACGTCGCCAACTTCTGTTCGTCGACGGAATCAGGATTGCATTCGACCGTGACCTCGGCATCGGCGGTGCGTTCGACGGCGTCGAGCACGCGGACAAGTTCCTCAGCGGCTATCAACGAGGGCGTTCCCCCGCCGAAGAAGACACTCGTCGCCACCGGCGTACCTGCGGCGCGGTGTCGGTGTACGTCGCTGACGCATGCGTCGACATACTGCGTCACGAGATGTTCGCGGTCGGTCCAGGTTGCGAAGTCGCAGTAGTGGCAACGGTGGGCACAGAACGGGATATGCACGTAGACGCCGAAAGGATCTGTCGACGTCACGCTCATGGTCTTCGGCCCGTCAGTCATCGAGTTTCAGCGCGGCGACAAAGGCTTCTTGCGGAACCTCCACCCGGCCGATGCTCTTCATCTTCTTCTTGCCTTCCTTCTGCTTCTCGAGCAGCTTGCGCTTGCGTGTGATGTCACCGCCGTAACACTTTGCGATGACGTCCTTGCGCCGTGCCTTGACCGTCTCACGCGCAATGATTCGTCCGCCGATCGCAGCCTGAATCGGCACATCGAAGAGCTGGCGCGGAATGAGCTCCTTGAGCTTCTCGCTCATACGACGCCCGTAGTCATAGGCCTTGTCGCGATGCACGATCGTGGAGAACGCGTCGACAGGGACCGCGTTGAGGAGCACGTCAACTTTGACGAGATCCGATCGTCGGTAGCCGGCGGGTTCGTAGTCCAGACTGGCGTAACCGCGGGTTCGTGACTTCAGACGGTCGAAGAAGTCCATGACGATCTCACCGAGCGGCATGACGAACACCAACTCCACACGGGCCTCGGAGAGGTACTCCATCTTGGACATGTCGCCGCGTCGTTGCTGCGCGAGGTCCATCAACGCTCCGACGTATTCCGACGGCGTGAGCATGGTGACCGTCACGTACGGCTCCTCGATCGCGTCCACCTCGTGCGGCGGCGGCAACGACGAAGGATTGTCGATCACCTGGACCGTGCCGTCGGGCCGCACGATGCGGTATTCGACGTTCGGCGCCGTCGCTACAAGCGAAAGCCCGTACTCGCGTTCCAGGCGTTCGCGCACGATCTCCATGTGCAGCAACCCGAGAAATCCGGTGCGAAATCCGAATCCGAGCGCGCCTGAGGTCTCGGGTTCGTAGGTGAACGAAGAGTCGTTGAGCTGCAGTTTCCCGAGCGCATCGCGGAGGTTCGCATAGTCGTCACCGTCAACCGGATAGAGACCGCAGAACACCATAGGCTTGGCATCCTTGTACCCGGGGAGCACTGCCGCAGGACGATCGAAGGACGTGACCGTCTCGCCGACACGAGCCTCGCGGACGTCTTTGATCCCGGCGATGAGATACCCGACCTCACCTGGTCCGAGTGAGGCGACCGGTGTCATCTTCGGGAGGCGCACACCGATCTCCTCGGCATCGAACACTGCATTCGCCTGCAGGAAACGCAAACGAGCACCGGAGACGAGCGTGCCGTTGAAGATACGGATCGAGCTGATGACGCCGCGGTACGCGTCGTAGTAGGAGTCGAAGATCAGCCCTTGCAGCGGTGCGTCGGGATCACCCGTCGGCGCCGGAATCTGCTCGACGATCGCGTCGAGCAACTCGGGAACTCCCTCACCGGTTTTTGCCGAAATGCGTAGGATCGAGTCAGCCGGGATACCCAGCACATGCTCGATCTCGGAGGCCACACGATCTGGTTCGGCGCCCGGCAGATCGATCTTGTTCAGCGCTGCCACGATCTCGAGATCGTTCTCAAGCGCCAGGTAACAGTTCGCGAGCGTCTGCGCCTCGATGCCCTGGCTCGCGTCGACAAGCAGGACGGCGCCTTCACATGCGGCAAGGCTTCGGGAGACCTCGTAACCGAAGTCGACGTGTCCGGGTGTGTCGATCAGCTGCACGACATGGTCTCGCCAGTTGATCCGAACATTCTGCGCCTTGATAGTGATGCCACGTTCGCGCTCGATGTCCATCGAGTCCAGGTACTGCGCTCGCATCAGGCGCGGGTCGACGGCGCCCGAGAGCTCGAGGAAACGGTCCGCGAGCGTGGACTTGCCGTGATCGATGTGAGCGATGATGCTGAGGAGGCGCAATCGGTCGAGCGGGATCACCTGTGTCGAGCTCCGAACGGACGTTGGCGGCGGGGGTTGAAAGAGGGGAAATCCTGGCGGTCTGCCGGGCTGCCCGCAGGTACGGACCCGCCGGCAGTGCCCGAAGCCGCTTCTCCTGCTACCCTACCGATCTTCCCGAAAGTCTCTGGAGTCTGGCGCGCATGGCGAATATCAAGAGTCAAAAGAAGCGAATCCTCACCAACGAGAAGCGTCGACTGCGCAACAAGGCAGTCCGCACCGAGCTCAAGACTCGCACGAAGCAGGCCTCGACGGCCATTGCGTCGGGTGACGGTGCCACGACGGCAGAGGCCCTCTCCATGGCTCAGAAGCGTCTCGGCAAAGCCGGCGCCAAGGGCATCATCCACAAGAACCAGGCCGCGCGCCGCATTTCCCGGCTGATGTCGCGTGCTGCGAAGGCCACACAGGTCTAGGCCTTACCGGCGGGCGCCGCGGGGCGATCCGGCGCCACTACGACGAGCACGGTTCGAGAGCGTCGCGAGCCGCGTCACCAGGATCTCGATGACCGCGTCTTCGGGCAGGGCTGTGGCGCCCTTGAGGTCCAGATCGGCCTGTGCCAACGCGTCGAACGCCTCGCCGAGCTTTCGGGTCCCCAGTGACCGCGACTGCTCGAGCGCCTTTCGGGCGGGATAGGGCTTGACCTTGCCACCCAGCGCCGAGACCGCGTCGGCCTCGGTCCGTATTGCGGGATCATCCAGGACGAGCAGACGTCGATAGTGATGGTGGAGCAACCCCAGAACCTGTAACGGGTGCATGGGCTTGCCCTGGCTGCTGGTATGAAGGAGCCGTACGAGCACCTCGAGCGCACCTGGGATATCACCGGCATCGATTGCATTGCTCAGCTGGTAGACGGGAATCGAACCCGTTGCTCCGAGATACGGCGCCACTTCGGCGACGCCGAGGTGTCCACCCTCGCCGTAGGTGCTGCGCAGTACTTCGACGAGTTGCGGAACTCGACCGGAGTCCTCGCCGAGGTGCTCGACGATCAAGGTCCGGGCCTGGGCGTCGATGCCGATCGAGGCGAGACGCGCATGGTCGACCAGCACGTCGGCCGTCTTTTCGCTTGCCGGACCTCGCTCGAGCGCAACCGGCTTCCATGCCTTGGTCAGATTCGCCGGTAGCCGCCCGCCTCCGGCCACGAACACGAGGGCAGTCGTTGCAAGCGGGTCGGCAAGGTAACGCACGAAGGGCTCGGCGTCCGCGACCGTGAGGTTCCCGATCTCACGGACGACTACGACGCGCATGGCGGTCATGAAGGGAGGGCTCTGTGCTGCGTTGATCGCATCGGCGACAACCGAAGCGCGGCTCGCCGCGCCGACGGTGCCATTGGCGTCTGCGTCACTTGCCGCACTTGGCCCACTGGCAGCCCCTCCCACGCCGGTTCGTTGTGGGATGGTGAACTCTTCAAGCGCGAGTACCCGATCGGCGTGGGCGAGCAACTCGTCAAGGACACTCGCAAGCACCTCGCCGCGAAGCACCGGGTCGTCGCCTTTCACGACATATACCGCGCTCACGACGCAACCTGTTCGCGATGGTGCTCGGCTTCGATTGCGAGGAGGTGCTCGATCACGCGACACACACGCACGGTGCCCACAACGTCATGAACACGCACGATCCGACACCCGCGGACAACGCCATACGCGACAGACGCCAAGGATGCCTCACGTCGCTCGTCGACTGGAAGGTCCAAGAGCTCACCGAGATACCGCTTGTTGGATGCCGACAGCAACAACGGATAGCCATGTCGCGCAAGCACTGCGCTTTCGCGCAGCAGCACTGCGCTCTGCGCAGGTGTCTTGCCCAGGTCAAGTCCAGCGTCGATGGCGATCTGCTCGGCGTTGAGACCTGCAGCGTGCGCGCGTCGTACGCGCTCGAGGAGAAATGCGTCGACATCTCCCACGAGATCGTCGTAGTGCGGATCGGGGTCGGCGACACGAGGCTGGAGACGGATGTGCGTGGCAACGACCGACGCACCGTGGCGCGCGGCGACCGCCAAATAGTCCGGGTCGCCGAAGCCACTGATGTCATTGCCGACAACGGCGCCTGCGTCGCACGCAGCGTCGAGCACCGAGGCCCGCCACGTGTCAACCGAGATCGGCACGTCGAAACGACGGTGCAACGCCTCGATGCTGGGAACGACCCGATCGAGTTCTTCGGCCTCGTCGACGTCAGGACCCGGACCAGCCTTGACTCCCCCGACGTCGAGCAGATCGGCGCCATCGCGAACGAGCTCGTCGGCCCTCGCCAGCAGCGAATCGAGAGCGAAGGTGGCTCCCTGGTCGTAGAACGAGTCGGGCGTGCGATTCAGGATGCCCATGACGAGCACCCGCGTGCTCAGATCATGTGTTGTAGCACCGAGACGGTACGTAATGGCCGATGGACCCATTGCGCCAGCCTACGCCGGGGCCTGGCGCCGCAGCCGTGTGCTCCTGGCGGCACCGAACAGGCCGCCGAACAGGCAGCCGATGGCGAAGGTCGCCCAGATAGCCCTCGCGTCGACCGCGACCGGGAACCGTGCGCCGAGTGCCGCAATACCCTGCACCGCGCGCAACATCACGGCCGTTGGAATCTGCAGAGCCTCCGACGCTGCGGGCCAGAATGATTCGATGATCCCGCCGGACACGCCGCCGATGAGACCCCACATCGTGAGCGGTCCGACCAGCGGTACAGCAAACAGGTTTGCCGGGATCGACACGAGTGAGACGCTCCCGAAGACGGCCAGCAGCAACGGTGTGACACCCATTTGTGCGGCAAGTGTGACCCCCAGGCACTCGCGGAACCACCGCGGGCCTCGTATCCGCTCAACGAGCGTTGTGCCGAACACCGCGATACCGGCGGTGGCACCCACCGAAAGCCCGAACCCCACGGAGTGCACCAGAAACGGGTCGACCACAATCAGTGCAATCACCGCCACTACCAACACGCGTGCTGCCGATTGTGGGCGTCCGAGCGTCTGTGCGAACAATGCGCAGCCCGCCATCACGACGGCCCGTAGGACCGACGGCTCCCAGCGTGTCATGACACCGAAGAGGACCAATGTGCTCAGGCCTCCGACACAGCGCGTCCAGAGACCGAACCGTTCCAGGCCCGGGCGAAGGAGCGCCAGAACGAAAGCGACGTTCGCTCCAGAGACTGCCAGCAGGTGGCTCATCCCGGCCGTTCGAAAGTTGCTGATGACCTCGAAGTCGACCTGTCTGGTGTCACCGAGCAGAAATCCTGCGATGAGCGACCGCTCGTTCGAGGCAAGGCCGCGATGGCCACGCAATATCAGTGCACGGGTCGTGTTTGCGGTACGGAACAGCACTGACCGAGACGCTGAAAACCCGGAAAGTTCGTCGACGACCAACCTCGCGACCGCATGCTTCCATCGCCAACGCGCCCAGCGATCAGCGAGCGGCTCGAGCCGACCGGACAGTTCGACGCGGTCACCGGCCTCGAGCAGGCGAAGCCCACCTGAGGCGGATCCCGACGCTGAGAGCAGGACCGTACGGCCGACGTCGATCGGTCCTGTGAGCAGCGCATCAGTCCCGTCGGTCGAATCGACATCGATCGAATCGACATCGGTCGAATCGACATCGGTTGGATCAACTCGCAGCACGGACATCGCCGCAGGGACCTCGGACTGGTAACGCCCACCGCCTGGATCATCGAGCAAGGTCACAGTGACGCTGACCTCACGGCCGGCGGCAGCGAGCGCAACCAGTGGCGTATCGGTAAGGCCGTTGAGCGACCGCGCCATCGTGGCAGTTCCGAGAAGTCCGAAACCGACCATGGCAAGGACCAAACGCCGAGCATTGCCCACCATCACTGCGATGCTGAGACATCCACACGCGGCCACCAGCATCCACGCTGCCGACGACGGACCGAGACGTTCGCCAATCCGTGTTCCGAGAAACAACGAGCCCAGCACCGCGATCGGCCCGAGTGCAGAACGCCACTTCACAGGGTGACCATCGGCTTGAGGTCGGCGAAACGCCGATCACCAATGCCGCGCACGCTGCGCAACTCGTCGATGGAGTCGAAACCATTGCGCTTCGTGCGCTCGGCGATGATCGCCTGGGCGAAGCTCGGACCGATTCCCGGCAACGTCTCGAGCTGTTCGGCTGTGGCGGTGTTGAGGTTGATCGGGGCCCCCGGTGAGCCAGTGCCGGCTGCGGCAGCGCCGGCGCCAGTGGTGGGCGGTTCCGCGCCCATCAGCGGCGGCTCACCGACGCGACCAACCAAGATCTGCTGGCCATCGACGACCTTCGCTGCCAGGTTGACCCGGTTGAGATCCGCATCGGCTTTGGCCCCACCGACAGCGTCGAGCGCGTCGATCACACGTGCGCCCGGTGGAAGTTCGACGACACCCGGCGCAGTGACTGCTCCGGCGACATGAACGACAACCTTCGCTCCGTGGCCGGGCGTCTCCGAACCGGCGAGGGGTTTTGTTGCGTCGCGAGTTCCGGTAGCAGGCGCCGACACGCCATCAGCAGCGCTCGCCGCGCTGGCCGCGCTTGATGATCCCGTGTTGGTTGTCACGCTGGCCGATGGCGCCGCCCGCGGAACACCTTCGACACCGTTGACACCAATCGCGTACCAGATCATGCCGGCAGCCAACGCCAGGAGCACGAGCGCGCCGACAGCGACGCTCGGATTGTTGCACCAGTCGCGCGCCCGTTCGACGAAGTTCCCATACCGGCCCTCGGTCAAGACCGGGCGTGGAATCGTACGATGTCGCCCAGCAGCGTCCGCGGGTTCAGACAGTCCAGACGGTTCGAGCGATTCGAAAGCCAACGGGTCCTCCAGGATCCAGCAACGCCGGAGCGTCGCGATCGCTTGGAGGAAGTTGCCTGCTGCTCCGAGATCAGCGAGTCTCGAAGCCCTCAGGGTATCAGGACGTGGTCTCCTCGGACCAGGTCGCACAGACCTCACTCGTCAGGCGTCGCGCCTCAACTTCGGCAGGAATTGCAAGATACGCGTCGCCGTGAGAACGACCGCGCGCCCGATCCCGCAAATACGGATGCAGATAGCGCCACAAAAAGCGCGGCGCACCGAGTTCACGCCACTGACGGACATGCACCAACTCATGGGCGATCAGTTGAGCGTCGTGCTCACATCCGCGGCGAACGAACATCCAACGCCCCACCGTGATGCCGATCACCCGGCCCATCAGCCACGGCACCACCACCAGCCGCGCCCGTCGTACGTCGATCAGCGGCACATGCCGATATCGGTGCTCCACACCCACGTCGATGCGACGCACAGCGTTGCGGTTCAGCGTTTCTTGGCGGAGCTGACGACGCGGTAACCGTGCTCGCCGAGCACCTCCGCGAACTTTGTCCTCCCCGGCGCCAACGGAAGTTGGTAGTGACGGAAGAGCCGCGGCCGCTCACCCTGGTACATCAACGCGCGTCGTGATCCCTGAACCCAGATCGTGACCGCGTCCTTCTTGAGCACGACCGGCGTGCGGATCGAGAACTCGAGTCGGATGACGTCGTCGCGCACGATCACCTTCCACGGATTGCGCGTGCCGATCAAGATCCCGAAGAGTATCGGGGCGATCATCTGCCATCCGGCCCCATTGAACATGAACGACAGCGAGATCGAGATGATGAACGGCGCCGTGAAACGTGAGGCCCACCGCTTGGCAATGAACACCTCCGTGGGTGATCCCGATGGCGACCCATTCGTCGATGGGGCCGGCGACTTATCCGCAGCGGGGCGCTTACCCGCAGCGGGTCGCTTTCCTGCGGGCGTCGCGGAACGTGCAGCGGCTCGCGCCTTGGACGGACTCGTAGGCCGCCGGGTTGTGGGCGACTTCGCCGCGCGTTCCGGCTCGTTTGGTTCAATGAATTTCGAGAGGAACCCCATTGGGTCTCCGATCACATTGCGACGGTTGGCCATCAGCCAACGACGAAGTTCAACATCCTCGCAGGCACGTAGACAACCTTTCGAATGATGACACCGTCGAGCGCGCCGGAGACATGGGGATCGGCCTCGGCAAGCGCGCGCACCTCGGTTTCGGAGGCGTCGGCCACGACCAGCACGCGTGCGCGCACCTTGCCATTGATTTGAACCGGTATCTCGATCTGCTCAACGCGGAGTAACGCCTCGTCGGCGACTGGGAACGGTTCATAGGTCAATGAACCTCGATGACCGAGGCGCTCCCAGAGCTCCTCTGCGACGTGTGGCGCCAGCGGCGCCACCATCAGAACGAGCGGTTCGATGATCTCGCGGGCAACGCCGCCGTTCGCAACGAGCTTTGTCAGGTGGTTGTTCAGCTCGATGAGCCGAGCGATCGCGGTGTTGAAACCGAGCTCAGCCATGTCGGCGCGAACTGCGGCGATGGTCTTGTGGAGAAGGCGGCGGGTCTCGTCGTCAGCAGCGGTCTCGACAACGATGACATCGCCGGTGTCCTCGTCGATCACGTTGCGCCAGAGTCGCTGCAAGAAGCGGTGCACGCCGATCACATCGGTTGTGCTCCAGGGGCGGCTTGCATCGAGCGGGCCCATGTACATCTCGTAAAGGCGCAAGGTGTCCGGCGCCGTATTCGCCGTACATGTCGTCGGGCGTGACAACGTTTTTCAGGCTCTTGCCCATCTTGCCGTATTGGCGTTCGACTGGTTCGTCACCGACGAACCACCCGCCGTCACGCTCGACCACCGTTGTCGCTTCGACGTACGCGCCACGCGCGTCGGTGTACGCGTACGCCTGGATGTAACCCTGATTGAACAGACGCTGAAACGGTTCTGGCGTCGAGACATGCCCGAGATCGTGCAGCACCTTGTGCCAGAAACGTGCATAGAGCAGGTGCAGCACTGCGTGTTCGACGCCACCGACGTACAGATCAACACACCCATGCGACGCCGAACCGTCCGCACGCGTGCCACCTGACCAGTACTGCTCGATTGCGGGGTCGACAAAGGCCTCATCATTGGTTGGGTCGAGGTAGCGCAGGTAGTACCAACACGATCCCGCCCATTGCGGCATCGTATTGAGCTCTCGTCGGTATGTCTTCGGCCCATCGCCGAGATCAAGCGTGACGTTGACCCAATCGGCGGCTCGACCGAGCGGCGGCTCCGGCAACGCGTCGGGATCGTCGGACACGGTCGGCGCAAAGTCGGTGATCTCGGGGAGCTCGACCGGCAACAAGGACTCGGGCAATGCAATGGGATTTCCCGCTTCGTCATAGACAATCGGGAAGGGCTCACCCCAATACCGCTGCCGGCTGAAGAGCCAGTCACGCAACTTGTAGTTGATGGTCGCTCCGCCGAGTTCCTCGGCCGCGAGCCACGCGCTGATCCTCGCCTTCGCGTCCTCCACGGAACATCCGTCGAGCGTCACGGTGTCATTACGCGAATTCATTGCAACCCCGCCGCGCGTGAACGCCTCGGGCCAGGCAGATGCCGGCGCGCCACTCGGGAGGCCGTGGTCGGCGAACCACGCGTCGGGCGGTTCGACCACTCCCACGATCGGCACATCGAAGGCGCGTGCGAACTCGAAGTCGCGATCGTCGTGTGCCGGCACGGCCATGATGGCGCCCGTCCCGTAACCCATGAGCACATAGTCGGCAACGAAAATCGGAATGGACGCGCCGTTCGTTGGATTGAGGGCAAACGCTCCGGTGAACACGCCAGTCTTGGTACGTCCTTCGGACTGGCGCTCGAGTTCGGACTTGCGTGCTGCGGATTCACGGTAGTGCGCGACGGCCTCGTTGGGCGTTGCCGACGGTCCAGTCCCACGCCAAGACGTTGGAAATGGCTCGCCCGGCCATTGGCTCGGCACGATCGCGTCGACAAGCTCGTGCTCGGGAGCAAGGACCATGTACGTCGCGCCGAAGAGCGTGTCGGGACGAGTGGTGAACACCTCGATCGCTACGCCCGGATGGTCGACGACGCCGAACTGAACAGTGGCGCCAGTGCTGCGTCCGATCCAGTTGCGCTGCATCAGCTTGATCGACTCGGACCAATCCAGGAGATCGAGATCGCCAAGCAGCCGATGCGCATATGCAGTGATGCGCATTTTCCACTGCTTCAGCGGACGCTTCACGACAGGGTGGTTGCCTCGTTCGCTTCGACCCTCCGCGGTGACTTCCTCGTTTGCCAGGACAGTGCCGAGCGCAGGACACCAGTTGACCGGCGCGTCGTCGAGGTACGCAAGACGGTACGCGTTGACGAGTGTCTGCTGTTCCTGGCCATCAAGCGCTTGCCAGGACCGCCCGTCGGGCGTCGGACGCGTCCCGGTTGCGAACTCGTCGATCAACTCGGCGATCGGTCGTGCACGGTCTGCAGCATCGTCATAGAAACTGTTGAAGATCTGCAGGAAGATCCACTGGGTCCAGCGGTAGTAGCCGACGTCGGTCGTGGCGACACTGCGGCGCGGATCGTGCCCGAGTCCGAGCAGGCGCAGCTGGCGGCGCATGTTCGCGATGTTTGCCTCGGTCGTGATGCGCGGGTGCTGACCGGTCTGGACTGCATACTGCTCCGCCGGCAGACCAAACGCGTCGTACCCCATGGCATGAAGGACATTCGCCCCATTCATCCGGGCAAAACGTGCAAAAACATCGGTGCCGATGTAGCCGAGCGGGTGCCCGACGTGGAGCCCTGCGCCGCTCGGGTACGGGAACATGTCGAGCACGTAGAGCTTGGCCGGCGCCTGGGCACCCAACGTGTCATCGGGCCCAGCGGCGAGCGAACCGGTGGGGTTCGGCGCCCAGAAGGTGTGGCGTTGCTCCCAGATGTCCTGCCATTTGGCCTCGATCTGCTGTGCGAGCTTGGCGCCGTATCGGTATTTCGGCAAACCAGGTGCCGTTGCTTCGTCAGCCATATTGCTCGGAGCGTACCGAACCCACAGCGACGAACATGCTCGAAGGACGGCGGCCGTTTGGTAACTTGAGGTTCCCCTCGGGGCTGTAGCTCAGCTGGTAGAGCGCCACCATGGCATGGTGGAGGTAGTGGGTTCGAGCCCCATCAGCTCCACCACCACTGCGATCCCCTGTTTCGGGGAGATGACGGAGTTTTCACAGCTCCAGCGGCGCCTGGACAGATCGACGTCATGTGCTCGTTACATTCCAGCAATCGGCACGACCGCAACTGACGGTCAACTGTCGGGATGCTTTCCAATAACGGATCCCCACAGCACGACGTCACCGCAACCGCACCCTCGCCGACACCCTCGACCTGGTCGTTGATCAGCAGGTTGGCGTCGTTTCGGGGGCGCTTTCGAGTCCTGCACCTCACGACGGGAGCGTTCTTCCTGTCGTTCGTCGTGTGGTTCAACTTTGCCCCGTTCTCGGTGGCCATCGGCAAGGACCTCGGCCTCACGCCCTCCCAACTGGCGACCATCGGGCTCTGCAACCTCACCTTGACGATCCCCGCTCGACTCGTCGTCGGGAAATTGCTCGATCGGTTCGGACCCCGACGGCTCTACGCGGGCCTGCTCATTGTCGCGGTCATTCCGAACACCGTGTTCGCGATGGCCGACTCCTTCACCGTCCTGGTGTGGTCCCGCCTTGCCCTTGGCATCGTCGGAGCGGGGTTCGTCGTCGGCATCCGCATGGTCTCGGAGTGGTTTCCCGCGCAGGAGATGGGCACGGCCGAAGGCGTCTACGGCGGATGGGGAAACTTCGGCTCCGCCGCCGCTGCGTTGTGCCTGCCCGGAATCGCGTTGACCCTCGCCGGCGGCGAGAGCGCCTGGCGCTGGGGGGTTGGTGCCTCGGGCGTCGTCGCCGCGCTCTACGGGATCGTCTACCTCCTGGCGGTCGAAGACACTCCCCCGGGCAAGATGTACCAGCGACCCAAGCGCACTGCCGCGCTCGAAGTCACCACCCGTCGCGCAGTCTTCGGTCTGGCCGCACTGCAGATTCCGGTCGCAATCGCCCTCGCGGTCGTCGCGTCGAGAATCGAACGAGCCGGTGTCATCAACAGGGCGACGATGTTCGCCATCTGGATCGGAGCGGCGACCTTTGCGGCATACCTCATCATTCGAGTCCTCGACGTCAACCGGCCGGCCCTGCGAGGTGAGCACCCTGCCTCGGAGCGGTACTCATTCGCCTCGGTCGTCGTACTCGCCTTGGCATACCTCGTGACCTTCGGCGCCGAACTGACCGTGATCTCGCTCCTGCCGACCTTCTTTGCCGAGACCTTCGGCCTCAAGGTCGCGGCTGCGGGCGCAGCCGGAAGCGCCTTCGCCTTCACCAATCTGGTGACCCGCCCCGGCGGTGGCATCGTCTCGGACGTCGCCAAGAGCCGCAAAGCCACGTTGGTCGTGCTCCTCGTCGGCGTCACAGTCAGCTTCGTAGTGCTCTCCCAGCTCTCGGCGAGTTGGCCGCTCGTCGCCGGTATTGGGATGGTCGCAGCGGCATCGGTGTTCGTGCAGGCAGGCAACGGCGCCGTCTTCGCCATCGTGCCACTGGTCCGCCGCAAGGTCGGTGGCCAAATCTCAGGGATCGCAGGCTCCTACGGGAACATCGGAGGCGTCCTGTTCTCCTCGATGCTGTTCTTCACCGTGGACAGCAAGCACCCCTCGGGCAACACCGAAGTACTGTTCCTCACGATCGCAGCCGCCGCAGCCATCGTTGCGATCCTCTGCCGCTGGATGCCCGAGCCCGATGACGCCGCACATCACGCCCACGAGCTGCCGCAGGCCCGCACGACGGCGACGGATTCCGTTGCGGTGGTGGAACTCGACGACCTCTCACCGGTCCCGGTCCCGCAATGAGACGGGTTTCATCGGGCATTCACGAAAGTGCACCGGAGACGAAATCAACGACCGCTTCAATGAGCACCATGTTGTCCAACGGCGCGGAGCCGACCACAAAGCCGAAGGCCACAGAACCGAAGCCCATGCAGCGCCTGGTCGTCATCGGTCATGGCATGGTCGGTCACCAACTCCTCGAGAGCCTGACCGCCCTCGACGACGACCGAAATTGGAGCGTCGTCGTCCTCGGAGAGGAGCCTCGCCCGGCTTATGACCGGGTCGCACTCAGCTCCTTCTTTTCAGGGGTGACGCCAGAAGAACTCTCCCTCGTGACCGAAGGATTCTTCGAGGACGACCGCCTCACCCTGCACACTGATGCCCGCGTCGTCGGCGTCGACCCTGACGCCAAGGTGGTCACGACCGCCGCAGGACAGTCGTTCCCCTACGACGTCTGCGTCTTCGCCACAGGATCCACACCCTTCGTTCCACCGGTTCCCGGTTACGACCTTCCAGGCTGCTTCGTGTACCGCACCATCGAAGACCTCGAAGCGATGCGCGACTGGGCCGGCAACGTGCGAACAGGCGCTGTCGTCGGTGGCGGTCTGCTCGGCCTCGAAGCCGCCACAGCACTCCTGGCCCTCGGCCTCGAAACCCACGTTGTCGAATTTGCGCCTCGCCTCATGCCTGCGCAGATCGACGAGGGCGCCGGCAGCATTCTACGGAACCGCATCGAAGACCTCGGAGTGATTGTCCACACCGCCACAGAAACCAAAGCGATTCACGCCAACCCGTCGGGCTCGGTGGGCAACATGCGCTTTGCCGACGAAACCGACCTCACCGTTGACATGGTCGTCTTCTCAGCAGGCATTCGCCCACGCGACGACCTGGCTCGCGCGACAGGCCTGACGGTCGGCGAGCGTGGCGGCATCGTCATCGACGAGACATGCCGGACCAGCGATCCACACATCTACGCAATCGGCGAATGCGCCCTGTACGAGGGACGCATCTACGGACTCGTGGCACCGGGCTATGCCATGGCACGGGTCGTTGCCGATCGCATCGTCGGTGGCGAGAGCACCTTCACCGGCGCCGACATGTCCACCAAGCTCAAGGTGCTCGGCGTCGACGTTGCCAGCTTCGGCGACGCGTTCGCACGAACCCCTGACGCCACCCCGATCACATGGTCCGATCCTGTGGAGCAGGTCTACAAGCGCCTCGTCGTCGGCGCCGAGGGACAGGTGATGGGCGGCATCCTCGTCGGCGACATCACCAGCTATGACGCGCTTTCGATGATGGCTCGCGGTGATCTGCCCACGCCGGCGCAACCGGCATCGTTCCTGTTCCCGGCGCGCGACGGTCAGGACACCGGCGTGTCCATCGCCGCGATGCCCGACAGCGCCAAGATCTGCTCGTGCAACAACGTCACCAAGGGAGCGATCTGTGAGGGCATCGCCGAATGCTCGCTCACCGACATCGCCGGCGTGAAAGCGACGACACGGGCCGGTACGACCTGTGGCGGATGCATCCCGATGGTCACCGAGCTTCTTCGCGACGAACTGACCAAGGCCGGCATCGAGGTCCGCAACGATCTGTGCGAACACTTCTCGTACAGCAGAACCCAGCTCTTCGACATCGTGCGCAGTACAGGCATTCGCACGTTCTCCGAGTTGGTGACAAGTCACGGCAACGGCGGGGGTTGCGAGATCTGCAAACCCGCGGTCGCATCGATCCTTGCCAGCCTGAGCACGGGGTACATCCTCGACGGCGAACAAGCTGCACTACAGGACACGAACGACCACTTCCTTGCCAACCTGCAACGCGACGGCACCTACTCGATCGTGCCGCGGGTCCCCGGTGGCGAAATCACACCCCTCCAACTGATCACGCTTGGCGAGATCGCTCGCGACTTCAATCTCTATACGAAGATCACCGGAGGCCAACGCATCGATCTCTTCGGCGCACGCGTCGACGACCTCCCCGCGATCTGGCAACGGATGATCGACGTCGGCATGGAATCCGGTCACGCCTACGGCAAGGCTCTGCGCACCGTCAAGTCCTGCGTCGGACTCACCTGGTGCCGATATGGCGTCCAAGACTCCACTGCGCTCGCGATCGAACTCGAGCTGCGCTACCGAGGTCTTCGCGCACCGCACAAGATCAAGTCGGGGGTCTCCGGTTGCACACGCGAGTGCGCGGAGGCACAGAGCAAGGACTTCGGTGTCATTGCAACCGAGCGCGGCTGGAACCTCTATGTCGGCGGCAATGGTGGGACTCGCCCACAGCACGCCATGCTCTTCGCCGAAGACCTCGACACCGAAACACTCATCCGATACATCGACCGCTTCCTGATGTTCTACATACGGACGGCGGACCGCCTCGAACGCACTGCCACGTGGATAAACCGCCTCGAAGGCGGCCTCGAATACCTCAAGAGTGTCGTGATCGACGACGCGCTCAAGATCGCCGATCAGCTCGAAGCGGACATGGCCCGACACGTCGACACCTATGCGTGCGAATGGAAGGCCACCCTCGACGACCCTGCTCGTGTGTCACGCTTCCGGTCCTTCATCAACGATGACGGCCCGGATTCGAGCATTGTCCATTTCCTCGAGCGCGGCCAGCCCCGTCCCGCTCCAGTAGCCGTGTCGATCTCGACCAAGAACACCCCAACACCGGTGACGGCATGACCGGGACCAGTTCCACCTCGGTTGAAGTCTCCGAATGGGTGGATATCTGCGCTGCAGAGTCCCTGATCATCGACCGCGGCGTCTGCGCACGCGTCGGCGACGAGCAGGTCGCTATCTTCCGTGTCTCACCTGCCGACTCCGTGTACGCGATCTCGAACTTCGATCCGTTCAGTGGGGCATATGTCCTCTCGCGTGGCATCGTCGGAACAGCAGGCGACGTTGCGGTCGTCGCCTCCCCCATGTACAAGCAGCACTTCGAACTCGCCACGGGACAATGCATCGAGCGCGACGACGTCAGCGTTGCGAGCTACCCGGTTGAAGTCGTCGACGGGCGAGTGCGGATCGCGTTGCGATGATCCTCTCCGCGATCGAAGAGATCGAGGACACACCGATCGATCGGTACCTGCGCGAACAAGGCGAACTCAGTGCGGTCGAGCGCTTCTCGCAACGCCATGACGAAGCGGCATCGCACACACAAGCTCGTTACTACCGGGATCTGTTGCCTGCGACCTCACCGGGACCGGGACAGCAGTACGCCTTCGATGTCGATCTTGACGCCTGTACCGGATGCAAGTCGTGCGTTGCGGCATGTCACAGTCTCAACGGCCTCGACGAGGACGAGTCGTGGCGCGCCGTTGCCGTCTTACACGGCGGCACGCCCGTTCGCCCATGGCAGCAGACCGTCACGTCGGCCTGTCACCACTGCATCGATCCGGCGTGCCTCAACGGTTGTCCCGTCGACGCATACGAGAAGAGTCCGATCACCGGCATCGTCAAACACCTCGACGACCAGTGCATCGGATGTGGGTATTGCACCCTGACATGCCCGTATGAAGTTCCGGTCTTCAATCATCAACGCGGCATCGTCCGCAAGTGCGACATGTGCAGTGGCCGGCTCGCCGTCGGCGAAGCACCGGCGTGTGTGCAGTCCTGTCCGAACGGCGCCATTCGCATCTCGGTCATCGACGTTCACGCAGCGCAGCTCGCCGCGCTCGAAACCACCGTGCCCGGCGGGCCTCCATCGAACCTCACGATTCCGACGACCACCTATCGCAGCGCGCAAGACGGCGCTCGATTCGTCGGCGGTCGCACGACACAGAGTTCCGCCCCGGCGCGGTCACATCTGCCCCTGGTCATCATGTTGGTCTTGACGCAGCTCTCCGTCGGAGCGTTCGCAACCGGTCTGGCGCTGCGCATGTTCACGAATGCGCCGATCTCGACACGTGGCGGCTCCTTCGACGCAGCGCTGGCCCTCGCAACAGGAGCACTGGCACTGCTGGCAAGTGTCTTTCACCTCGGCAGACCCCGTTACGCCTACCGCGCGATCATCGGTATCCGACATTCCTGGTTGAGCCGGGAGGTCGTTGCGTTCGGCGCCTTCACGGGCCTGGCCGCCGCATACGCCGGCCTCGTCATCCTGGGCGAGTCACCCAAGGACTCGGTCATCGCAGCGGTCTTCGGAATCCTCGTCGTTGCCGTCGGGCTCTTCAGCATCATGTGTTCGGTGTTCGTCTATGCCAAGACGCGTCGTGCTGCGTGGCGCACGTCGATAACCACGCCGACCTTCCTCCTCACGGCGGCCGTGTGCGGCCTCGCCTCCGTCTTATGGGCATCGCTCGTCTCGGTGGCAGTCGAAGGTGAACCGACGACGTCGGGACTTCGCGTCATCGACCGCGCCATTCCCCTGCTCATCGCGGTGTTGGTCGCAGTGAAGCTGGTCTGGGAATCGTCGGTCGTTCGGCGCGAATTTCACGATGCCCGCGCGCCACGGCTGCGTCAGAGCTTCGACGAGCACCACCGCGCCAGGATTGCTGCCCGTTTCGGTGGTGCTGCGCTCGGTGGCGTGTTGGTTCCCTTGGTCCTCGCCTCGCTCAGCGGGAGTGAGCCCGGAATCTGGCTGGAGGTCGCGCTTCGCGTCGATCATCCTGGTTGTCGTCACCACGACGGAGTTCCTCGAGCGAATTCTGTTCTTCGAGATGTCGAGTCCCCCGCAATGATCCTCCGTCCCCAACACGAAGGCCACCTCACCGCAGACCTCATCCGCAGCCCTGGAGGATTCGGACTCGGCCAGGTTCCCGCAAGCCTCAAACCTGATGCGACGACCTCGATGGTTTGCGGATTCTGTTCCACCGGCTGCTCGCTGGACATCCACCTGCGCGACGGCCACGCGATCAACCTCACACCTACCACCGAATATCCCGTGAACCTCGGCATGGCCTGCCCCAAAGGTTGGGAGTCACTCACACCGCTCTCGGCCGGCGACCGGGCGACCACGCCGCTCTGGCGCGACGGCCGTGGTCGTTTCCAGCCCATCGGATGGCCGGCGGCGATCTCCACCTTCGTGGAGCGTTTCTCGGCGATCCTGACCGAGCACGGACCCGAGTCTGGCGCGTTCCTCTCGACCGGCCAGATCCCCACCGAGGAAATGGCGTTACTCGGGGCACTCGCCAAGTTCGGTATGGGTCTGGTACATGGTGACGGCAACACCCGCCAATGCATGGCCTCGGCCGTCGTGGCCTACAAGCAGTCGTTCGGCTTCGACGCACCGCCCTACACCTACGCAGATTTCGAGAGCTCCGACGTCATCGTTCTTGTCGGATCAAACCTGTGTATCGCGCACCCGATTCTTTGGGAGCGCATTGCGCGCAATCCGCACTCGCCCGAGATCATTGTGATCGACCCCCGAAAGACCGAAACCGCCGTTGCCGGCACGCAGCACTACGCCATTCGTCCCAAGTCCGACCTGACATTTCTCTACGGGCTCGCACAGGTGCTCATCGACAAGGACTGGATCGACCGCGAGTACCTCGCTGCACACACCAACGGGTTCGAGGAATTCGCTAGCCACGTTGCGGACTTCGACACCGAACGCGTACGCGAAGCGTCGGGGATCAGCACCGATGCCCTACACAAATTGGCGACCACAATCCACGAAGGCAGGCGCGTGTCGTTCTGGTGGACGATGGGCGTGAACCAGAGCCACGAGGGTGTCCGCGTCGCTCAGGCAATCATCAATCTGGCACTCATGACCGGAAACATCGGTCGGCCGGGCACCGGCGCCAACTCGATCACCGGACAGTGCAACGCGATGGGCTCGCGGATGTTCAGCAACACGACGAGCCTTTTCGCGGGACGTGAATTCGTCGACGACAACGACCGCGCTGAAGTTGCAGGCATATTGGGCATCGACGCCACACGAATCCCGGCGCAACAGAGCCTCGCCTACGACCAGATCATCGACGGTATCGAAGCCGGTCGGATCAAGGCACTGTGGGTCATCGCGACGAACACCGCCCACTCCTGGATCGACCAACACCGTCTCGACGCTGTGCTCGGCAAGCTCGACCTTCTCGTCGTCCAGGATATGTACTCGACAACCGAGACGGCGCGCCGAGCGCACCTCATCCTGCCCGCCGCCGGTTGGGGCGAGAAGGAAGGGACCTTCATCAATTCCGAACGCCGCTTCGGCATCATCAAGCGCGTCTCAAAAGCTCCGGGCAGCGCCCTGGCCGACTTCTACATCTTCAAACTCATTGCGGACGCGTGGGGATGTGGTGATCTGTTCAAGGACTGGACCTCGCCCGAGGCGACGTTCGACATCCTCCAACGCCTCTCCGCCGGCAGACCCTGCGATTTCACAGGGATCGACGGATACTCCGCCATCGATGCCGAGGGCGGGATCCAGTGGCCCAAGCTCCCCGACACAGCAGGTGAGCCTTCAGAACGACGCCTCTTCGAAGATGGCCGCTACTACCACCCCGACGGCCGGGCGCGTTTCATCTTCGAGACTCCGCGGACCGCCGGTGAAATCACCAGCGTGACCTATCCGCTGCGTCTCCTCACCGGACGCGGCAGCTCGAGCCAGTGGCACACACAGACAAGGACCGCAAAATCGGCGGTGTTGCGTTCCCTTGGCGCCGAAACCCCATACGTCGAGATCACCCCGGACGACGCCGCCGCACGGTCGATCGAAGCCGACGACTGGGTCACGATCGCCTCACCGCGAGGCTCAATGCGTGCGCGGGCAGTCGTAACCCCGACGGTTGGCGCCGGCCAGGTTTTCATACCCGATGCACTACGCGACCACGAACCAGCTCACATTCTCCGAGTTCGACAAATACTCCCGCCAGCCCTCCTACAAGAGCGGCGCTGTCGAAGTCCGAAAGGCACGAACACCATGGTGATGCGTCGATTGTTCAGCCGTCGATCCAACTCTGCGCGCGGACCCGTCATCACGCTCGCACCCTCAGAAGAGCGTTCGCTCGGACTCCGCCGAGCACAGGCCTGCGCGCTCCTCCTCCCGGGTTCACCGGCGATAACCCGTGTCGAGGCCGCGCCCGCCGGATATCTCCTCACACACGGGCCTGCCGACATCGCCCGCCACGCGCAGTTGCTCGAGCCGCTTCCGACGTCCTCGGAGGTCCGGGTCGCCGTCACGCCCGCGGCACCCGGATGGCACGTCGACGTCGCCACGCGCGACCAACCCGGGCTTGTCGCATGGATCACCGGAGTGCTCGCCGCACACGGCCTCGATGTGACCCAAGCCGTGATCGCAACGTGGGATGACGGAGCCGCCTTGGATGCGTTCATCGTCGGGAGCACCACTCCACCGGATGCGATTGCGCTTCAGCGAGACCTCCAAGCCACGCGGGGGATCACAATCGAAGCGCCGCCGATCCTCGACGCCATCGTGGAGTTCGATGACGACGCGTCACCGTGGTACACCCGATGCGACATGCGCGCCCCTGACCGAACCGGCCTGCTCCACGCACTGGCAGTGGCAGTCGCGAATGCCGGTGCGGGCGCGAACATCCACGCTGCCAGCGCCCGAACGATCGATGGCATCGCACTGGACCGCTTCGACCTCACCGACCGGGCAGGAAACAAGCTGACACCTGCGACACAGCTAGCAATCCGTGGCGCTCTTCGCCTCGGTACTCCCGTCGCTCGGTCGTCGCGCTGAATCACCGTCGCCTCGACTCACGCTGCTCGATCCCGTCGCGCGTTCGGCGTCCTCGGGCGTGTCCACGTCGAATGCCCATTCGCCATCACCCAACTCGATCACCACGTGCGACATCGTCGCGATGAGCCGTCGTGGTGAGCGCTCCCCATCGTCGAATGCCGCTTGAACGACTGGCAGGGCCGACCGGCGCCACACGGCAAGCAACGGCTGAAGGTGTCCCGCCGCTGCGCCGACGCCAACAGCGGCGGATCCAATCCCGTCGACAATGCTGCGCACCTGCAGCGGGCCAAGCCATGGCGTATCGCACGCGCTGATCACGACAAGCGGGTCACGAGCCGCACCGAGAGCGGCGAGAACACCTGCCAACGGCCCTTCACCTTCGACAACATCCGAAACCGTGCGCAGACCGAGCGCCGCGAGTCCTTCGGTGTCGCCCCCTACGGCAATGACCTCGCTTGCTCCTGCTTCACGACACGCACGGGCGACACGGCTGGCCAGAGCGACACCATCCACGCAAAGAAGCGCCTTGTCCCGCCCCATACGCGTACTGCCGCCGCCGGCCAACACCGCCGCCGTGAACGCGACAGCACCGCTCGCAAGGCCATCTACCACGCCGTTATTCAACACCGTCTCGGTTGGGCGAGCGACACCCGAACGGCACGAGCCATCCAGGGACGCTCAGGTAGGGTCGAGCCCGCATGATCACCATCGTCGACTACCGAGCGGGCAACGGACCGAGCGTCGCCTACGCATGTGCCCACCTCGGCCTCGATGCGGTCCTGACGGGCGATCCCGACGTACTCAGCAGGGCAGAACGCATCATCCTCCCCGGGGTCGGCGCCGCGGGCGCCACGATGGCGTCGCTCGCCGAGTCGCAGTTGATCGAACCGCTGAGGCGCCGCGTCGTCGACGACGGCATGCCGTTTCTCGGGATCTGTATCGGCATGCAGGTGCTCTTCGAACACAGTGAGGAAGGCGACACGACCTGCCTTGGCTGGATTCCCGGTGTTGTACGCAGATTCCCCGAGACCCAACGCGTCCCCCAGATCGGCTGGAACGCTGTGGCCTTCGGGCGCCCACACCCTCTCAACGAACGTCCGCGTGGAGACCAACCTGAGAACCTCGACTACTTCTACTTCGTGAACTCCTACTACTGCGCTCCGTCGAGCCCCGATGACGTGCTGGGTGAGACGACCTACGGCGAAACGTTCTGCTCGATCGTCGCGCACGACAACATCGCCGCCACACAGTTCCACGTCGAGAAAAGTGGGCCGCTCGGACTTCGCATACTCGGACGCTTCGCAACATGGTCGGGCCAGTGCTGACCAAGCGGCTCATCGCCTGTTTCGACGTTCTTGCCGGCCGTGTCACCAAGGCTCAGAACTTTCAGGACAATATCGACGTCGAAGACGCTGTCACCTTGGCGCGTCGCCTCTACGACGACCAGATCGATGAAATCGTCTTCTACGACATCACCGCAAGTGCCGAACGCCGCAAGATCGATCTCGAGACCGTTCGCGCCGTCGCGCATGAGGTCTTCGTTCCCTTCACCGTCGGCGGCGGAATCCGCTCACTCGATGACATGTACGAAGTGCTCAAGGCCGGCGCCGAGAAGATCAGCGTCGATTCCATGGCGGTACGCAACCCAGAGATCATTCGGGCCGGAGCGACAGCATTCGGACGTCAGTGCATCGTCCTTTCAACGCAGGTGAAGAAGGTGCCCAAGACCGCGACGGTGCCGAGCGGGTACGAAGTGTTCATTGACGGCGCACGCACGGCAACGGGCAAAGATGCGCTCGAGTGGGTGAAACAAGCCGAGGAACTCGGCGCAGGCGAAATCGTGGTCAACAGCATCGACTGTGACGGCATGGCCGCAGGATATGACCTTGGCATCACCCGCGCTGTCGCCGACGCAGTCAACGTTCCCGTGATCGCCTCTGGTGGGGCGGGTTCACCTCAGCACATCGCCGACGCTTTTACACAAGGACACGCGTCGGCGGCGATCATCAGTTCGATCCTGTACTCGCCACGCCTGGATAAGAACTTCGGCGTCCGCGAACTCAAGGCAACCCTGAGCGAACAGGGGATTGCCATGCGCCCATGGGTCACGCCGTAGCCGCAGGCTCCTCCCAGGCGACAACCGGCGCGTCCGCCCAAAGCCGATCCAGGGCATAGAAGGCGCGGGTCTCCTCCACGAAGATGTGCACGACGAACGGGCCATAGTCCATCAGCACCCAGGCGGCGTCCTTGAGCCCTTCGATGGTCTTGGGCGCGAGGCCACCAGCTTCTTTGATTGCGCTCTCGACTGCATCGGCAATGGCCCGAACCTGGCGGACGTTCGCACCACTGGTGATGACAAAGAACTCCGTGATGGAGATGATGTCGCCAACCGCAAGGACAAGCGTATCCTGGCCCAGTTTTGCATCCGCAGCTCTCGCTGCGGTGATGGCTCGTTCGTAGGTATCCGTGGATCAGCCTCCTGCCGGGGATGCACAACCCTTGAAGTCTGCCCCGATCACGACGCTCACGTCGAAGAGATTGCTGGATCGGCTCGTATTTCTCGCACGGCCGACGCCCAAAATCTTCTCGAGCCGTGGCGCGACTTCATCGAGAACGCCGCGAGGAGCCGCAAACGTCGTCTCCTCAACGCCAAATCCCGCAACATTCGCAGTCAGAACGACCTCGAACCCAGCCGGGACCAGGCAGGCCGCAACGTCCTGTGCCAGCCCGACAGCACCAGTGCCGTTGAGGAGTTGGAGCCGGGGCCGCTTGGCGCTCCCACCGAGCGCATAGGGAAATCCGTTCTCAATCGTTGCCCCGAGCACTTTGCGATCAACTCGGAAGAGTTCCACATCGCCGGCAACTCCTGCAGGATCGACCGGGATCGTCAGCTGCTTGGGCATATCGCCATTCGAAGCGACGTTGACCAGCGTCTCGAGTTCCGGAAATCGCCGGACGGTCGCAGCGGCAACCGTCTGATCGCGCAGCCTCTCGATCCACCCGAGCACCGCCGCATGCAGCGTCATGAGGTGATCGCGCTCGTCGCCGGTCTCGAGACGACCCATCAGGAGTGTGAGATCAACCGGCTCGAGCGTCTGCTTGCCCGCCGGGAACGACACATCGCGTTCAGCGTCCCGGATCCGGACCGGATTCGCGAGATCAACGCTCGTAGGCCCGGCAGCATCGAGCGCGGCCAGCAACTGCACATCGTTGAGCATCAGGATCTTCGACACGCGCGTTCCGAGGAGGTTTTCGATGGTGGTGGCCAACAGATGGTCCTCGCCGAGTGTCGGCACTTCGGCGATCTGGTGCAGGCCCAATGAAATCGTCTCGATCTGCGCCCGGGTCGGAAAAAGCAGAATCGAGGACCGACGTGGGTTGCCTCCCACGCCGGCCAACATCACGAAGTCAGCACGGCGATCCGCACCAATGTGCGCCAGGAGCAGCGTATCGACGGCGCGATCGTCGGTGTTGGTCGCCGTCGATCGCCGTGAAGGAGTCGTAGAGCCGTTGGCGCCAGCCAGACGAGCGGCGCGCGCATCGTTCTCCTCACGGCGTTCGCGGAGGAACAAGCCCGTTCCTACCACTGCTCCCACGAGCAACGCAGCGAGGAACAGACTCCCACGAGTTCGTCGGCGCCGTGCCCGGCGCGCAATTCGTTCCGCGCGCGCTCCCCTTGCCGCTCCGTCATCGCCGAATGCATCGGATCGCGAGCCTGTCATCGGTCCGCAGCGTAAAGGCAACGCTGCGCGATTGTCTGCGCGACCGCATGCGGCACCAGACCGTCAACGCTCTGTCCCATCCCGACCAGCCGTCGGACATCGGACGACGAGACGTCGACACGTGGAACCCTCACGCGCTCGACACGCCAGTGGCTGCCGGGGGTCGCCGCCACAATGCCCTCGCGGTCGATCAACACCAGGGTCACCAACTTCGCGATGTCCTCGACGCGATGCCAGGTTGGGAGGCGATCAGCAGCATCGGCACCGAGTATGAGGTACAGCTCCCGACCAGGCCTCGTCAACGCTTCGACCGTATCGATACTGAAGGTCGGACCACGACGCTCGATCTCCATCTCCGATACGTCATAGGCGTCAATCCCGGCGACAGCGGCGCGGGCCATCGCCAGTCGGTCGACCGCAGAGGCGACGACCATTCCCTGCTTCTGCCACGGCTCCCCGGCCACTACAAACAGGATCCGGTCCAGGTCGAGCGCATCCCGCACGGCGCCGGCCGCTGCCACATGACCCACGTGGATCGGATCGAACGTGCCCCCAAGAATGCCGAGCCGCTCGGTCCCTGGCCCAGCCATTCAGCCAGCTTACGCGGATCACGTGACTCACCGTTCACAATCGCGAAATCATCGGGGTCATTTGACCACCTAAGGTGGTGCACATGGATGGCGAAACGACCGCGACCGAAGCCGGGGCGAACCTCCTCGTGCGCGTGTGGCTTCCTGACCGGCCCGGTGCCCTGGGTCTCGTTGCATCGCGAATCGGTGCGGTCCGTGGCGACATCGTGGGCGTCGACATCCTCGAGCGCAGCGAGCACGTCGCGGTCGACGAATTCGCGGTCACACTGCACAGTGTCGACCTGATCCCGTCCCTGATCCGAGAAATCGAGGAGGTTGACGGCGCATCCGTTGAAGAGGTGCGCATGGTCGGCTCGTTCCCCGATCCTCGGATCGACGCCCTCGAGTCCGCGGCGCAACTTTGTGACGCCGTGTCCATCGAGGCGCTGAAGCTGCTCCTCGTCGAGCACACCCGAGAGGAGTTCCTCACCGACTGGGCAGCACTGGTCGCCGCCGGGAGTCCCGACGTGATCATCGATGGTGACGGCGCGCCAAGTACCGAGGGCATCATCGCCTTGGCGGCCGGGGCGGCAGCCTCACCGCTGGTCGCGAACGGAAGTGCGGGCCCGAACGACCTGGCAGTGGCGCTCCTCGAATCCCAGGACGCCACCTTGTTGTTGGGCCGCGCTGGTCATCCGTTCCGTCGCCGCGAACGACTGCAGCTCCGGGTTCTCGCACGGATCGCCGACCGTGCCTGGACGCTGCTCGATCAAAAGAACCGATCGAGCGTGACGACCTGAGTCCAGCGGGGTCCGCCGCTCAGGAACTCACCGTGGTAGAGACGAACGCCTCGAGCTGGCGAAGGTTCCTGCACTCGTAGACGCCGTCGCAGAACCGGCCATAGTCCGAGACGATCGAGTCGCCCATGTCCCAATAGCTCTTCGGCTCTGGATCGAGCCAGTAGACATGACGAGCGCGCTGGCGCAATTCGGCGATGACCCAGGCCTGCGACGCGTGGTAGTTGTTGCGCGCGTCGCCGAGGATGATCACGGTGGTCTTCGGTGTGACCTCGCTCAGATGCCGACCATGGAACATCTCAAAAGCATGGCCGTAATCGGAGTGACCATCGATCCACACGACGTTGGCCTCGGTGTTGACGCGGTGGATGGCATCGGTGATGTCATCGCATTCGGTGAAGAAACTCGTGACCTCGTCAATGCCGTCGATGAACACCCACGACCGAACCTTCGAAAACTGGCTCGCCATCGCGTAGACGAACTGCAACGTGAAACGGGCGAAACTCGCCACGCTGCCCGAGATGTCAGCGATAACCATCACCTCGGGTTTCGACGGACGCGGACGGCGAAACTTCGGCTCGGCCGGCACCCCACCGTAGGAGAGGGAGTGCCGCACGGTCGCCCGGAAATCAAGCGCACCTCGGTTGCGCCGGCGCCTGCGCTGCGCGAGTCGAGCCGCCAGGGCACGCGTCAGCGGATACACCGCACGGTGGAGGGCCAGCATCTCCTCACGAGACGCGTGCATGAAGTCGATATCCTCGGGGAGAGGTTTGCGCAGCGTGCGCGCCATCGCCGCGACACCTCGGTCGGCAACGAGCCGACGCCGGATCTCGGCCTCGACCATCTCCTTGAGTTCCTTGATGCGCGCCTCGAACTCCTCGCGGAGCAGTCGCTCGCCGAGTCCGTCGTTGCCGGACTCGGCCGTTCCATCAGTGCCTTCACAGCCTTGCGCGCCCGCCTTCGGAACGTTCATCAGCTCTTCGAGCACCGCGTCGAGGTTGAGTTGGCGGAGCGTCCGGTACAGGTAATACGTACCACCGACGGGACGGCCCGACTCCATCCCTGCGAATTGACCGACGGCAACCGAGGCAATGCGACGAAGGGACTCGCGATCCTTGCTGCGTAATGCCGCCAGCAGCATCTTGGCGAGGTCCTCTCGGGACAGCTCCCCCATCGCTCCGCCGCCTTCACCGGAGTTCTGTTGTTCGGCCAAACCGGGCGGCAGTTCAACATCGCCGTCATTGGTGACGCCACCACTGTGCAGCGAGAAGTACACGTCGAAGACGGTGTCGAAGGCGCGCCGATGCGGGGCGTGCTTGACGAGGGTCGCCGCGAGCGCCGCACGAAACATCTCCCGGTCAGCGATCGAGACGAATTCGAGCGCTCGCATCGCGTCGAGGTTCTCGGTCATCGACACAGGAAGGCCGGCCGTGCGCAGTTCGTGCACGAAACCCTGCAGTGCGTCGAGCATCGGCATCGCGTCGCCCGAACCGGCGACGACTAAACGTGGCGGGACGGCCGGAGTCGTCGTGGACATCGCGTCAGGACTTCCTCATACTCGCGACCGTCGGCTGCTCCTCCACCGCGAGCTCCTTACGCGCCTTGGCGAGGTCGGATTGGTACTTCAGCAACACGTGCAGCGTCTCATCGATTATCTGCGGGTCGAGCTCAGTCCTGCCGAAGAGCAAGAGCGTCCGGGCCCAGTCGATCGTTTCGGAAATGGACGGCGCCTTCTTCAGCTCGAGCTGGCGGATCGAACGTACGACACCGGCAATCTGGCCCGCCAATGTCTCGTCGATCTCGGGAACGCGGACACGCACGATCTCCTTCTCGCGTTCGATGTCGGGGTAGTCGATGTGGAGGAACAGGCAGCGACGCTTCAACGCCTCAGAGAGCTCACGCGTGTTGTTCGACGTCAACACCACGATCGGACGTTGCCGTCCGACGATCGTGCCGAGTTCCGGGATGGAGACCTGGAAGTCCGACAGGACTTCGAGCAGCAACGCCTCGGTCTCGATCTCGACACGGTCGACCTCGTCGATCAGCAGGACAACGGGCTCTTCGGCGCGGATTGCCTCGAGCAGCGGCCGCGTGAGCAGAAATGCCTCCGAGAAGATGTCGGACTCGACGGTTGCCCAGTCGGTCTCGTGCTCACGGTCGGCCTGGATACGGAGCAGTTGCTTCTTGTAGTTCCACTCGTACAGCGCCTTGGCCTCGTCGAGACCTTCGTAGCACTGCAGGCGAATCAGCCTGGCTCCCGTGGCAGCGGTGATCGCCTTCGCCAGCTCCGTCTTGCCGACACCGGCAGGACCCTCCACGAGCATCGGCTTCCCCAACCGATCCGCGAGGAACGTCACTCCCGCTATGGAGGAATCGGCAAGGTAGTCAACCTTGGCCAAACGCTCGATGACATCGTCCACTGAATCGAACCGCGCGGCCATGTGGCCCCCTTCTACCTGCGGACCTGACCGTCGCCCCAGACGACGTACTTGTAGGTCGTGAGCTCGCGCAGCCCCATTGGACCCCGCGCGTGGAGCTTCTGCGTGGAGATACCGATCTCCGCGCCGAATCCGTATTCCTCGCCGTCTGTGAAACGTGTCGAGGTGTTCACAACAACCGCCGCAGCATCGACCTCGTTGGTGAATCGTCGAGCCGCGTCGAGAGACCTCGTGAGGATCGCCTCGGTGTGACCGCTGCCGAAGCGATTGACGTGTTCGATAGCGGCGTCGATCGACGGCACCACCGCCACGCTCAGCTTCAGGGCGAGGAACTCGGTGGCAAAGTCCTCCGCGGTCGCGATACCCATCGCCGGAACGACAGCGCGCGCCGCGTCATCACCGATCAGTTCCACACCGAGCGCGACGAGCGCGTCGGCGACACGCGGGAAGAAACGCGGCTGCGATCGCCTCGTGGACGATCAGTGACTCCGCTGCGTTACACACGCTCGGACGCTGCGTCTTCGCGTTGATGATGATTTCGAGCGCCGAGTCAAGGTCGGCGGAGTCATCGACATAGATCTGGCAATTGCCATCGCCGTCGATGACAACGGGAACGGTCGCATGCTCGCGTACCGAAGCAATCAATGCAGGCCCACCGCGGGGAATGAGGCAGTCGACAAGTCCGGTCAAACCCATGACCTGCTTCGCCGTTTCGTGTGCGGCGTCGTCCACCAGGATCACGCAGTCGGCCGGAAGACCCGCCGCCGAGATCCCCTCACGGATCGCTGCAGCGATCGCGATGTTGGAATGCAGCGCGCTGCCCGATCCACGCAGCAATGCGGCATTCCCGGCTTTGAGGCACAGGCCGGCCGCGTCGCTCGTCACATTCGGCCGATTCTCGTAGATGATCGCTATCACGCCGAGCGGCACTCGGACCCGCTGGATTTCGAGGCCGTTGGGCCGGACCCACCCGTCGAGCACCTCGCCGACCGGATCTGCCAGTGCGGCCACGCTCCGGAGCCCGTCGGCCATGCTTGCGATTCGTTGCTCCGTCAGGCGAAGGCGGTCAAGCGGACCCTCCGCCATTCCCGAATTGGATGCCGCTTCGACGTCCTGCCGGTTCGCCGCCAGAATCTCGGCGGTACGTGCGACGAGAAGGTCGCCGGCGGCGAGCAGCGCCGCGTCCTTGCGCTCACTCGAGACCGTTCGCAGCACCACGGCCGCTGCCTTGGACCGTCGCCCCAGTTCACGAACCCGCGTACCGCTTCCATCGGCGCCGGTGACGCTGCTCGTCGAGGTGCTATCAGCCGAGGCCAGGGTCATGAATGGCGAGTCTACCGTTGAAGATTGCATGGCGAATTTGCGACTTTCCCCATTGTCGAGAGCGGCGCGCCAGACCCACCCAGCGAGTCGAACAGCCGGATCCCGCGGAGCAACTCGGTGATACTTTTACCACCGACCGCTTCACGGGCGAAAGCCCTGTGCGGGAGTTCGGGAGGGCAGTGCGACCGAGTAAGCGCTGCAGCAATCTGCGCTGCTCACTCGGTCCCACTGCCTTCTCCCCCTCTTCGCCGAGCCTTCAGGATCCGACAAGTCGGATCCTCCCCCCGATGGCCGGCGACGAGAACTCCGATAGTGTGACTGATGCCACGCTTGCCGCGCAAGATCTGCGGGAGATTTTCTCACCGCCGCTCAATCGCATCGAGCACGCGTGTGGTCACGCCGGCATTCCGCCCCACAATCAGGGAAGAATGACGAGGTCATCCCGGTGCATCACCTCATGGGGGAAGCCCTCGGGGAGCGCCGAGGTATGGCTGCCGGCGACCTGGCGAAGCTCCGCTGCAGCGAACCGCACGAGACCCTTCGCGAACGGCTTCCCATCAGGTCCGACGACCTCGACCGCTTCGTCGATGCCGAAGGTTCCGACGACATCGAGGACACCTGCGGGGAGCAGGGAGCTGCTCGCCTGGGTCAATGCGCGCCGAGCGCCGTCGTCGACGACGATCCGACCGGCGCTGCCTTGCGCGAATGCGATCCACAGCTTGCGACTCGCCAGACGAACACCACGGGCCTGCACAACCGTGCCCACTGAACGGCCTTCGATAGCGCCCAGCACCACCGCATCGGTCCGTGCTCCGGCAATCACGGCGCGCACACCAGACCAGGCGGCAATCTTCGCGGCCGCCAACTTGGATGCCATCCCACCGCTGCCGTCGCGCGCTTCCCGAGCCGCCCGCCACCGCTTCGAGCGCCTCGTCGACCTCGACGATCTCCTCGATCAGCGAGGCCTCGGCACTGAGTCGCGGATCGGCAGTGAACAAACCCGGTGTATCGGTCAACAACACGAGGAGCTCGGCGCGCATCATGTGCGCCACCAGGGCAGCAAGGCGATCGTTGTCGCCGTATCGGATCTCGTCGTCGGCGACGGTGTCGTTCTCATTGACGACCGGCACGACGCCAAGCTCGAGGAGCCGTTCCATCGTCTCGCGTGCGTGGAGATATTGGGAACGTCGCGAAAAGTCGTGCGGGGTCAACAGCACCTGACCGACGACCAGATCGTGCGTCTCGAACAACGAGCTGAGCAACGTCAAAAGTCGGTGCTGTCCGACCGCGGCCAACGCCTGCAAGGTGCCGATATCCCGGGGACGTGTTTCGAACCCCAGAACGGGCAGTCCCGCCGCAATCGCTCCGGAACAGACAAGCACGATCTCATGTCCTGCACGGCGCGGCGCTCGCGACGTCGGCACAGAGCTTGGCCAATGAGAGCTCGTCGAGGTGGCCCGATTCACGCGTGAGTGAGGACGTGCCGACCTTTACGACCGCCCTCATGACCACGTCCTCACGGCTGATATTCGAGCTCGATGCCTGCAATCCGCACGATATCGCCTTCGCATACCCCCGCACGCGCCAACGCTCGCTCCACGCCCATTCGGCGGAAGCGATCGTGGACATAAGCCAGCGCATCGAGGTTCGTGAGGTCGGCCATCGCGACCACGTGCTCGGCAGCCCGACCCGTGACACGCCAGACACCATCGATGTCTCGCGCGACCGAGAACCCATCGACGCCCGGGCGCAGAATGACCATCCCGTCGGGCTTGGGCTCCTCGTCGCGGGCTTCCTCGACCATGCTCGCCAACTGGCTCAGCAGCGGATCCAGACCGGTTCGGGTGACCGCGGAAATGCGCATCCCGTCGAAGTCGACGTCGGGCGCAGCAAGGTCCGCCTTGGTACCGACCACCAACCGTGCGCGCTCGAGCAGCGAAGGCTGGTAGCGGCCCAATTCATTGAGGAGTACCGCTTCCTGGTCCGCCGGCGAGCGGCCGTCGACACTGGCGAGATCCACGAGGATCAACAGTGCACGGGCACGCTCGATGTGGCGGAGGAACTGGTGACCGAGTCCCCGGCCCTGCGCGGCTCCCTCGATGAGCCCAGGGATATCAGCGAGCACCATCTCGTGTTCGTGATAGCGAACAACACCGAGGTTCGGCACCAGCGTCGTGAACGGGTAGTCGGCGATTTTCGGTTTCGCCGCGCTCACCACACTGATCAAGGTTGATTTTCCCGAGTTGGGAAATCCCACCAGCGCGACATCTGCAAGGAGCTTGAGCTCCAAACGCAGCCAGAACTCCTCGCCGTACTCGCCCTGCTCGGCGAAGCTCGGCGCACGGCGAGCATTGGAGAGGAAGCGTGCGTTGCCGCGGCCGCCGCGACCACCTCGCGCGGCGACATAGGAATCTCCGTGGTGCATCAGATCTGCAAGGATCTCGCCATCACGGGTGCTGACCACAGTCCCCTCGGGGACGGTGACCACGAGGCTCTTACCTGTAGCGCCGTGACGGTCGCTTCCCTGCCCGTGGACGCCCGATCCAGCACGCCGGTGCGGATGATCCCGAAATGCGAGTAACGAGGCTGTGTTGCGATCCGCGAGCAGTGTGACGTCGCCGCCACGCCCGCCGTCACCACCGTCGGGTCCGCCCTTGGGCGTATGCGCCTCGCGTCGGAATGAGACAGCACCCGCTCCGCCGTCTCCACCGCGGAGGTTGACCTGGACCTCGTCAACAAACTGCGACTGTGTCACTGGACCTCAACAAGCCACGGAACCCGAACACCACATCAACGGCCCGACACCTCGCGCAAGCCCGGACGCGCGGCCAGCGCGGTCATGTCCCACACCCTGACGGGAGGGAACGGGACCGACTCAGTTCGCCGCCGCGGCCTCCGCGGGCGTCACGTCGACGAGCTTGCGACCTTTGCGGAATCCGAACTTGACGGTCCCATCGACGGTCGCGAACAGCGTGTCGTCGCCACCGCGCCCGACGTTCCACCCAGGGTGGAACTGCGTGCCCCGCTGACGCACAATGATCGTCCCGGCAGTGATCTCCGTGCCGCTGTACACCTTGACACCCAGCCGCTGCGCGTTCGAGTCGCGACCGTTACGCGACGATGCCGCACCCTTTTTCTTGGACATCAGGCCTCGTCTCCCGTATCGGTCGCCTCTGCGCTCGCAGCCTTCGCGGGCGTTGTCTTCGCGGACCCACCGGTGGTGATCTTGGTGATCTCGATGACCGAGTACTTCTGGCGGTGACCCCATCGCTTGGACTGATTGCTCTTGTTCTTGTACGTGTACCCGGTGATCTTCGGACCTTTGGTGTCGCCGACGACCTTCGCGGTCACGGTGGCCTTACCGATCTCACTCGGGGTTGCCGCGACCCGGTCACCGTCGACCACCAGCAGTGGCTCGAAGGTGATCTCGCCGTTCGCGGCGGTCGTCAGGCGCTCGACCTCAAGGGTCTGTCCGACAACAACTCGATATTGCTTCCCGCCCGTTCTGACGACTGCGTACATGGCGCGTGACATCCCTCGAAGTTCTTGCCCGGAGAAACCGAAATCCTAGCCCAACGGAGCGGGCTCGCGCCTCTCGGGGTCAGCTGAGCATCGCGTCGTTGATCTGAAAGCCACGCCCAGCACAGGTGACACAGGTCTCGGAGAATGCCTCTACCAACCCCTCGGAAATGCGCTTTCGAGTCATCTCCACCAATCCCAACTCGGAGATATCGAAGACCTGGGTCCGAGTCTTGTCACGGGCCAACGCCTCCCGTAGCGTGCGCTGAACGCCGTCGCGGTTCTTCTTGATCTCCATGTCGATGAAGTCGATCACGATGATCCCGCCGATGTCGCGGAGCCGCAGCTGGCGGGCAATCTCGTCGGCAGCCTCCAGGTTGTTCTGGTACACGGTTTCCTCGAGGTTCGACTTTCCGACGTTCTTGCCGGTGTTCACATCGATCACGGTCAGCGCCTCGGTGCGCTCGATGACGAGCGACCCGCCGCTGGGCAACCAGACCTTCCGGTCCAACGCCTTGTGCAACTGCTCGTGGACGTGAAAGCGCTCGAAGACCGAGAGCTTTTCGGCATCCTCGTCGAAGTACTCCACACGCTCGGAGAGCTCGGGCGCGATCGCGTCGACGTAGCCCTTGATCTCCTCGTAGAGCACGCGGTCGTCGATGACGACGCTGCGGTACTCCTTGGTGAACTCCTCGCGGATCACGCGCACGACCAACGGCGGCTCCTGATAGAGCAGCCGCGCCTGCTTCGACGTCGACGCGAGCGCAGAGATCTGGTCCCACTGTGCGCTCAACCGACGCAAATCTCGTTCGAGTTCTTCAGCGGTCGCGCCTTCGGCGGCGGTGCGGACAATCAAACCCGCCGATGCAGGTCGAATTCCCTCGAGAATGCGACGTAGTCGCTTGCGTTCGTCATCGGGAAGGCGCTTCGAGATGCCGTAGGTGTCAGGCTGGTTCGGCACCATCACCACAAAGCGTCCAGCGAGACTGACCTCCTGGGTCAGGCGGGCGCCCTTGGCGCCGATGGGGTTCTTCGTCACCTGGACGGTGATCATCTGGCCGTTCTTGAGGAGACGCTCGATTCGCGGTTGGCTGTCCTCGACGTCGGCCGCATCGAACGTGACGTCACCGCGATAGAGCACGCCATTCTTAGGCGTCGAGATATCGACGAATGCCGCTTCCATGCCCGGCAGAACGTTTTGCACCCGACCGAGGTAGATGTTTCCGTCGATCGATGTGTTGGCATCCTCCGGGTAGCTGACGTAGTGCTCCACAAGATTGCGGCCTTCGAGGACGGCGATCTGCGTGGCACTACCGGGACGGGCGTGCACCACCATCTGGTAGCGACCAGCGGGCTTGCCCTTGCGCGTCGGTCCCCGACGTCGAGCGAGCGACGCCTCGTCCAACTCGTCGACTGAGACGCCGTCGTCGACCCCGAGATCGTGCTGCACCGGACCCGCCGACGGCGCATGCTGGCCGGTCCGCTTGCCCGGCGTGGCGGGCGCCACGGACGCCGCGTCCTTCGCCTCGGTGGGTCGTTTGCCGCGACCTCGCCCACCACGGCGACGCCGCTTCGGTCCCGTACCCGTGGAGGTCTGTGGCTCTGCGCCGTTTGCGGATCCGTCGGGGACACCTGCACCCGCGCGACACCGGCACCGGCACCCGCACCCGGCGGGTTAGGCCGCGGCGCCGGTCGCGAATCACCGATTCGGGGTTTCCAACTCTCATGTGGAGCGGTGGTCAACGATGCAGCGTCGGCGATGGCATCGGCCGCGATGTCCTCGGTCGTGAGTCCGCGGTCGGCGGCTGGATCCGTCCAATCCTCAGAACGGGCAGTGCGAGCGCGACCAGACCGCTCGACGCGTTGCGCACGGACCGCTGCCACCCCAGGGGTTGGGGTGCTCACGACCTCGTCGGCACTTGCCGCCGCAAGATCCACGACATCGCCACCATCGTCGTCCGGCCCCGCGTCTTGTCCGCCCGTCGTGCCCCCGCCTGGCTTACGTCGATTTCGCCCGCCACGCGACCCGCGCCGTCGGCGTTTGGGTCCGCCGGCGGCTCCTTGCGGACCTTGGGTCGTTTCATTCGTACCGGCACCGCCGGCACCAGTGTCGGAACCCTCGGATGGGGGCGCAGGTGGTTCTGCCTGGCTGGGCTGGCGAACGTCGGTTGCCTGCTTCGAGGTGGTATCGCCGTCAGCAAAGAGTCCAAGTTGCGGCGTTGCTTGATCTCGTGCGGCGGGCGGGACTTCGCGCCGGGTCTCGTCGGACATTGTGACCTTCTCTCATGGGGCGCATGCCTCTGGCACACGCGAGCGCCGGTCGGCTTCGAGCGGCTCCAGCCGCGCGCCGCCGCGCTCGATCCATTGGTGGGTTCGTAGCACGAGTCCCTCGGAGAAACTCTCGCCGAGGGCGGCGACGATCTCCTTGGGACGGACATTGACAGGTTGTGTCCCGAGCTCGGCTCGGACCAGGACTCCGTGCATGGTCCGATCAATCACGTCCAGGCGTTGGAGCGCCGGGCGGATGTCATCGATCATTTCGCGACCTTTGCGGATTCTTGGAACCTTGTATTCGGTAGCTGCCATCAGCGCTTCGATCGACGCGCTGACAGCGGCGGGATTCGGGCCGGACGCACCTTCAGCGGCAACGACCTCTAGGTGATACTCGACCGCCGTGACCGCCTCCTGTAGGGCAGGAGCACGCTCGGCAAGCGCTGTAACCCCCGTCACCTCCAGGCCTTCTGGCAGCGCAGCGGTCAATGGAGCCGGCAACTCAGCCCAATCGAGCTCGCGAGCGAGCTCCAGGTCGAGGTACTCGGCAATGCTCTCGTGCCCAACGGACAAAGCAAGCCCAAAGCTCACTTTTGGTCGGGGCGAGAAACCCAACGTGAAGGCAAGCGGCAAGGCCTCGATGCGGAATGCCCGCTCGAAGGTGCGTGCCACGTCACGGTGGGAGATGAAGCGGATCTTGCCTCGCTTTGCGAAACGGATCCGGATTGGAAAGCCAGTGTCGCCCCTCATGACTGCGACACACCGACACGCGGGCCGGTCAGGAAACGGACAGGCACCTCGCCGCCGACCATGAGGTTCTGGCCGGTTCCCTGGCTTCCTCCAGCGGGGGCGACCGGCGAGGCCACAATGTGCTCCAGCGCGTAGTCGGTACACACTCCGCAGTCGTAACAGGGCGTCCACCGACAATCAGGAAGGCCGTGCGCCTGCAGCGACGCTTGCCAGTCCTGCCAAAGAAAGTCGCGGTGCAAACCTGCGGTGATGTGATCCCACGGAAGGATCTCGTCGCCAGTGCGATGTCTCGTCACGTAGTGCTCGGGGTCGAGTCCCTCCGCTGCCATTGCATCGAGCCAGAGCCCGAGGTTGAAATGCTCGCCCCACTCCTGAAACGTCCCACCGGCGCGCCACACGCGTTCGATGACCGCGCCGATTCGTCGATCGCCACGGCTCGAGATTCCCTCGACGAACGACGCCTCGGGATCATGCCATTTCAACTGGGCTCGCGAACCTCCCAGTTCTCCACGCAACATCCGCACCTTCCGGCGCAGCTCATCAAGACCGTTTTGCCCAAACCACTGGAATGGCGTGTGCGCTTTGGGAACAAAACCACCGACCGACACCGTGCACGATGCCTGCTTGGTGAATTTCCTCCCGACGTTGACAACGTTGCGCGCCAACTCGGCGATTCCAAGGGTGTCCTCATCCATCTCGGTCGGCAGACCCGTGAGGAAGTAGAGCTTCACCCGTCGCCAACCCTGGGAGTACGCGCCTTCCACGGCCGCGTACAGGTCCTCTTCGGTCACAAGCTTGTTGATCACCTGACGCATCCGCCAGGTCCCGGCTTCGGGAGCGAAGGTGAGACCGGTCCGACGGACCTTTTGAATCTGACTCGCGATCCCAACCGTGAAAGCATCGACGCGCAGCGACGGAAGCGACAGGCTCACACCACCCGTGCCCGCCTGTTCGTTCACAAGGTCGGCAACGAGCCCGTCGATACCGGAGAAGTCAGCGCTCGACAGAGATGTCAGCGCCACTTCGTCGTAACCGGTCCGACGGAGACCGTTCTGGACCATTGAACGCACTTGTTCAGCGGGCCGCTCGCGAACAGGACGCGTGATCATTCCGGCCTGACAGAAACGACACCCCCGCGTACAGCCTCGGAAGATCTCCACGTTGAGGCGATCATGGACGACTTCGATAACGGGGACGAGTTGATTCTTCGGGTACGGCCACTCGCCGAGATCCGCAACCGTGCGCTTGTCGACGGTCGGCGGCGTCTCGGGATAGCGCGGCGTCACCGCTGCAATCGACGTTCCGTCGTAGGAAACTTCGTACATCGACGGCACATACACGCCGGGAATCGTCGCAAGATCGCGCAGCAGACGCTCGCGAGACGAGTAGTCCGTGGCGAGCGCTCCGCCACCGCGCTTCCACTCACCGATCGCTTCGCTGAGTTCCCCGATGACCTCTTCACCGTCACCAATCACGAAGGCGTCGATGAAGTCGGCCATGGGTTCGGGGTTGTACGCCGAATGCCCACCCGCGATGACGATCGGGTCGCTCGGCGAACGGCGCTCGGCTCGCACCGGCACGCCGGCCAAATCGATGCAGTTCAAGACGTTCGTGTACACCAACTCGGCTGAGAGGTTGAACGCGATGATGTCGAAGTCGGCCGCGGCGCGGTGCGTGTCGACCGAGAACAGCGGTAGACCCACACGGCGGAGTTCGTTCTCGAGGTCGTTCCAAGGCGCGTACGACCGCTCCGCAACGGCGTCATCACGTTCGTTGAGAATCTCGTAGAGAATCTGGAGCCCCTGGTTGGGCAGCCCGATCTCGTAGGTGTCGGGGTAGACGAGCAGCCAGGCGACCTTGTCAGGTCGGTGCTCCGGCGCCACGCTCCCCCGCTCCATCCCGATGTAGCGAGCGGGCTTTTCGACCCTGGCCAGGAGCGGTTCAATCCGCGACCAGAGGCTTGACATCGACACGATCCTACTCCATGCCCCTGCGCAGCATGGACGGCCGCCTTTTCGTGGGCGGTCGGACACGCTCAGGATCGGGCAGTCAGTCAGGCAAACCGGCGCATGGCGACATTCGCCACCAGACCAACGCCCGCGAACTCCGCGATCAGCGCAGACCCGCCATAGCTCATAAACGGCAGCGGGATTCCGGTGACCGGCATGATCCCCATCGTCATCCCGACGTTCTCGAAGATCTGAAACGCGAACATCGCCACGACCCCGACACAGACGGTCGACCCGAAGAGATCATCCGCGGCCATCGCCGTCCGCCACGCTCGCCACACGATCAGCGCAAACAGCGCAAACAGCGTCGCTCCGCCGACGAAGCCCAACTCCTCCCCCACGGCCGTGAAGATGAAGTCCGTGTGCTGTTCGGGCACGAAGGCAAGGTTGGTCTGCGTTCCCTTGCCGTAGCCGCGCCCGAAAAAGCCACCATTGCCGATCGCCGTCTTGGACTGGTTCAGGTTGTATGCCGAACGGCTCGTGTCGGAGTTGGGATCCGCGAACGCGGTGAGGCGGTCGACCTGGTATCCCTCCAAGACACCGAGCTGCGCGACGAGACCCGCACCCGCCACCGCCACCAATGCAATGACCGCAAGGTGCCGAGCGCGTACGCCTGAAGCGGTGATCAATGCCAGGAAGATGACACCCAAAACCATGTTCGTGCCGAAGTCCGGCTGCAGTTGAATGAGCCCCATGGGAACAACCGCAAGCAGCACCGTCGTGATCACCCGTCGCGCGTCCAACTCGCCACGGTGTGCGTGGAGATAGCCGCCGATCGCGATGATCAGCGCGACCTTGGCGAACTCCGACGGCTGGAACTGGAAACCCCCTGACAGGTCGATCCAGGACTGCGCGCCATTCGCCTTGGAACCAAGTGGGGACATGACGACCACCAGGATCGCCAGGGCTGCGAGATAGAAAAGCACCGAATGGTCGCGAATCTTGCGGTAGTCGATCGACATCACGATCACCATCACGACCAACGCGATCATGAGGGCGACCAGTTGGCGCTCGACGAAGTACAGCGGCGACACACCCAGCCTCTTTGTGAGCGCGCGGGTCGACGACTTGATCATCAACAGCCCGAGCAGGCTCGTCACGAGGCATGCGCCGATCAACAGCAGGTCCACGTGACGGACCGCGCTGGTCTGCACGCGGGCTCGACGGTCCGACAGGACGATCCGGCGCACGGCTACTCGACCTCGGTCATGTCGGGACTCGGCAACACGTCCGTCAGCGGCAAACCTGCGAGCGCTTCGATGACACGGCGCGTGATCGGCGCTGCAACGGCGGAGCCGTTACCCGCCTCCTCGACGACAGAAGCAATGACATAGGGCACGCCTTGGACGGTTGCAATCGCCGCGAACAGTGACGTGTTCTGCTTCTTGGGTCCGACCTCGGCGGTCCCGGTCTTTGCGACCACGGGAACCTGGGAGAACGGAAAGCCGGAGAACGCCGACCACGCCGTGCCCGCCGGATCGGTCACCACGCCGCGCAGACCCGCCGTCACAGCCTGTAGCGCCGCCGGATCGATCGGAACCGTGGACGACACCACCTTGGGAAACGTCTTGATCACCGCACCTCGCGCATCGGTAACCGTATCGGCCAAACGTGGCTGAAGAACCGCACCGCCGTTGATCATCGCGGCGTACGCGTTGGCGAGTTGGAGGGGCGTCACGAGGAGGTCCCCCTGGCCGACGGCCAGGTTGATGTTGTCACCGGGCAGCCAGACCGAGTTCTCACGCTTGGCGCGCGGGTCGGGATTGTTCTCGTTGTACGCGATCTTCCACGCATGGTCCGGTATCCGTCCATCCGCCTCGCTGGTCAGCGCGATCCCCGTCGAGCGACCGAAGCCGAACTGCCCCGCCTGCTCCTGGATCCCGTTCTTGCGTGCCGCACCCGCCCGGGACATCTGCCAGTACCTCGATCCCAGCATGTAGAAGTACACGTCGCTCGACACGGTCATCGCTTTGATGACGTTGACTCGCCCATATGCGGCGCGGCCCGCGTTCGAAAAGTTCTGGCCTGCGAACCGGAAGGTGCCGCCATCGGTGATCGTCGTTCCCGACGACACCAAACCGTCGCGCATCGCAGCGAGCGCGGTGAATGGCTTGAAGGTCGAACCAGGCGCATATTGACCCTGGATCACCCGATTCGTGAGAGGAAAGTTGTTCAAAGGCTCATTGAGACGCTTCCATTCCGCCTCCGGGATCCCATCGACAAAGTCGGCGGGGTTGTAGGTGGGATTCGAGGCGCTCGCGACGACGGAACCATCGCGAGCGTCGAGCACCACAACCGATCCGGCGGGAGCCAGGAAGTGCTTGAGATGCTCCTTGTCGAAGTTCTGCCGCGCGGCGAGAATCCCCTGCAGCAGCGACTCCTCGGCGACCTTTTGAATATCCAGATCAAGCGTGAGGCGAACGTTGTGTCCCGCCTTCGGAGGAACGGATCCGAGGGAGCGAAGAACGTTGCCGGCGTTGTCGACCTCGAGCCTGTCGGTGCCCGAGACGCCGCGCAGCTCGGCCTCGAATGCCCGCTCTGCACCTGCGCGTCCGATCGTGTCACCCAACTTGTAGCTCTTGCGTTCGGGCAACTCGAGTTCATCACTGTTGATCTCACCGACGTATCCCAGAAGATGCGCCGCCACCATGCCCTCCGGGTATTCGCGATGTGGCAACGCCTCGGCCCGGACGCTGGGGAAATCCTCCGAGTGCTCGGCGAGGTAGGTGACGGCTTCGAGCGGGACATCAATTGCCACGGGCGCCGGTGCGTATCGCGAATAGCGCTCGTCATCGATCTTCGCGGTGATCTGCTCCGGCGTCTTTCCCAGCAGCTTCGCCAGGCGCGGCACGACCAACTTGCGCTCTTCCTTGGAGATGTTGCGGTCCACCGTGATCACGCGCGCAATGCGATTGATGACCAACGGACGGCCTTCACGATCCAGGATCGATCCCCGCAAGGCCTTGATGGGAACCAGTCGCACGGAGTTGTCCTGTGCAGCTGCTGCGTAGGTTCCCGTCGCCGCCACCTGGAGGTACCAGAGGCGAGCGAAGAGCACGCTGAACATCACGACAACGACGACGCCAACGACGCTTACCCTGACTCGATCGTCGACGTCCGTCATGAGGGTCTACCTTGCCTCATCAGAGGCGGTCACGAACAGTCGCCGCCTCACTCGTAGCCCACGATGCCGCCAGAAACACCAGCGGAGCAATTGCCACGTCGTAGACAACAGCGATCGCAATCACCTTCACGGCATGGAGGTTGAAGACCTCGTCACCGACGGTCACCCCCACGACCTTGTGGACGAGGTTGCCGACGCATGCCCCGGCGCCCGCGAGCAGGGGCACGACGATCATGGTCTGACGCAACACCGATCGCTGCAAGGTCCCCACGGCGAAACCCATGATCGCGAACGCCAATGCCGAGGTCCCCATGGGTGTGCTGAGGAACAGGTCGAGGAACAATCCCGCGCCAAAGCCGTAGAGGGCTCCCGTCTCAGGACCGGTCCGATATGCAACGGCGATCGCCGAAACCAGCACGACATCGGGCAACACGCCGGCAAACGTCAGTGCCGGGAAGAACGAGGTCTGGAACACCGAAACCATGGTCATCAACAGAAACATTCGGAGGTTCCGGACGCTCATCATGGCGCGCCAAGCTTCGTCGCGGACCCATGAATCACCGACCGCGGCTGGGGGTTCAATTCCCTGCAGCGAGAGGCCACAGCAGCACCTTGACGAACTCGAGGCGATCCAAATCGACGAACGGGTGAATGCGGATCGTCTGTTGAAGATCTCCAGGACGCTTGGCAACGGAGACAACCGTTCCGACCGGAATCCCGGGCGGGAACCGACCGCCTTCGAGACCAGAGGTCACCACGAGCTCCTTGCGCGCAACCGTCGTTCGTGGATCGATGAAGTCCAGGGCGAGAACGTCCTGGCCGGCGATACCGTTGGAGACTCCAGGCTCACCGGTCTTCTCGAGGCGAACACCCACACCAAAGGTCCGATCGGTCAGCAACAACACCGTGGCTCGACGCCGCGAAACCTCGATCACCCGTCCGACAAGACCATCACTCGAGACAACCGGCATCCCGACTTTCGCCGCGTCGCTCGTCCCCACACCGATCACGATGGTGTTCTCGAAATTGCTCGGCGCGCCACCGACGACGCGTGCCGCGACGGCGGGGATATCCGCGGTGAACCCCAGGTCCATCAGCTCGGTGAGACGGTCGTTCTCGCGGAGGGCATTGCGGCTGCGCGCCTGCGCGCCTCGAGCATCGGCAAGCTGCTTGCGGAGCCGCTCATTCTCGTTCCGGAGCGACCCAGCATGGGTCACTCCGTCGAACCAGTCGGCGACAGGGTCCGTGACGTCCGCGATGACATCTTCAACCGGGGCTTTGACATCGCGCGCCCAGCTCTTGACCGACCCGATCACACCGCTCTCGCGCCGATCCAGCGTGATGAGCGTGATCGATGTCAGCACCAGCAACAACACCAAAGACCGACGAGGCCTACTCGGTCGGTAGGTGACCACGAGACCGATCAGCCCTTCGGGCTGGCGACACTCACTGGTGCTTGGAGGAGATCACGATGTGCTTGAGCACTTCAAACTCCTCAAGGAACTGCCCAGAGCCCATCACGACTGAGAACAATGGATCCTTCGCCGTAACGATCGGCATTCCCGTCTCGGACTCGAGGCGCGCATTCAACCCGTGGAGGAGAGCGCCACCGCCGGTCACGACGATGCCGTTCTCCATGATGTCGGCTGCAAGCTCCGGCGGCGTCTTGTCCAGGGTGACCTTGACCGCGTCGACGATCGCTGAGACCGGCTCCTCAATTGCCTCACGGATCTCCTCGGTCGAGACGACAATCGTCTTCGGCAAGCCCGTGACGAGGTCACGACCGCGGATTTCGGCAAACAATTCCTCTTCGAGGGGATACGCGCTCCCAAGCGCGACCTTGATTTCCTCGGCAGTGCGCTCTCCCAGCGCCAGGGAATACTCCTTCTTCACAAATGCAATGATTGCCTCGTCGAGCTCGTCGCCGCCGATACGAATCGACTCGCTCGCCACGATGCCACCCAATGAGATGACCGCGACTTCGGTCGTGCCTCCACCGATGTCGACCACCATGTTGCCGGTCGGCTCGTGCACCGGGAGTCCCGCGCCGATTGCGGCCGCCATGGGCTCCTCGATGATGTGCACCATCTTGCGGGCGCCGGCGTACTCCGCGGCATCCTGTACTGCCCGCTGCTCGACACCGGTGATGCCCGACGGAACACAGATCACCATACGCGGCTTGGCCCACCGGCGGTTGTGGACGCGTTGAATGAAGTAACGCAACATCTTCTCGCAGATCTCGAAGTCCGCGATGACGCCGTCCTTGAGCGGACGGATGGCTTGGATATAACCAGGTGTCCGGCCGATCATTCGCTTTGCCTCGGCGCCGACAGCGAGGGCTCTTCCGTCGCGCTTGTTGATCGCGACGACAGACGGCTCATTGAGCACGATGCCGCGGCCGCGAACGTAAACGAGTGTATTTGCCGTGCCGAGATCGATCGCGATGTCGCGACCAACAACTGACGAGTACCACGGTTCTGTCACAAACGGCCTCCTGCCCTTTCGTTGGAGGCGCGACGATGCCGATGAGGGTAACGGCACTACGTACTACGGTCCAGCGTTCGGGGATGTTTTCGCAGGATCAACGACCATCCGCGCGAAATACGACCCGTTTGACGGGAAATGCACAGCATCCTTTTCACACCAGGTGCGGGAAGAAGATCGCGATCTCGCGCTCAGCCGACTCGGTGCTGTCCGAACCGTGCACGAGGTTCTCACCCGTCTCCAGTGCAAGATCACCACGGATCGTTCCCGGCGCAGCATCGCGAGGGTTCGTGACGCCCATGAGATTACGAACTGTCTTCCAGGTATCGGGTCCGCCCTCGACAACCATCGCCACAAGCGGGCTGCGCGTGATGAACGCGACCAACTCACCGAAGAATGGTCGCTGCGCATGCTCGGCGTAATGACGCCCAGCGAGCTCCGCGTCAATCGCGCGAAGCTCAAGCGCGACAATTCGCAAGCCCTTGCGCTCGAATCGAGACACAATCTCACCGACGAGACCCCTCTCGACGGCATCTGGTTTGCACAAGACCAAGGTACGTTCGCTCATGGCCGCCGAGGGTAGCCAGTCAGATCCACAACCCCCAGATCGACGGCATCACAAACCACGGCATTGAACAGCACTGGGAGGACCCGCTATGTCCGACACGCGACGAAACTTTGCGGAGGCGGCGAACTTCTTCATCGAGACCATAGCCATGGTGGGGCACGAGGCCTGGGACCATCACGGGCTGGACCAGTGGAGCGTGCGCGACCTCGTCGGCCATACGAGCCGGGCGCTCGCGACGGTCGAGACCTACCTGGCGTCACCAGGGCCAGTGGCCACGCTCGCCGACCCGGTCGCCTACTTCATCTCCGCGATTGCAGTGGTCACGGATCAGGCTGCGATCACGCTTCGCGGCAAAGAGGCCGGTCAGGCGCTGGGGCCTGATCCCGTCGGCGCAGTGCGATCGCGCCGGGACTCGTGTCTCGCCACAGTTGCAGGCGCGCCCGACGATGCGATCCTCACTACGCCGATGGGCACCATCACGCTCGGCAACTACCTCCCCACACGGACCTTTGAACTGATGATTCACACCGACGACCTCGCGGCGGCGCTCGGGATCACCTCAGCTCCACCGGCCGCACCACTCACCGAAACCACCGTGCTCGCCGCACGCATTGCCATCGCGCAAGGCCATGGGATGGACCTGTGTCGCGCGCTGACCGGGCGGACTCCGCTCCCAACGGGATTCTCACTGTTCTGAGCCGAGCTGGTCCGTCCCTGGGGAGCGTCCCGGAGCGCTAGCCGTTTGTGACCAGTGTCCGGCGCGCCGCGCCGACCAGATACAGCGATCCGGTAACCACCACCTGGTGATCGGTCCCTGCGAGCGCAATTGCATGCATCACCGCATCGTCGGCGTTCTCGACCACTTCGATCGATGAGGGATCCAGTCCCAGATCCCGCGCAGCAACTGCGAGGTCACGCGGATCACGCGCCCGCGGACTCGGAGGACGACAACACACAATTCGTTCCGTGGCGCTCACGCCCAACGCTTCGAGCATCTCCCGAGGATCCTTCTCTCGAAGCAGACCCACGACATAGACACGCGACGCAGCGACGAACTCATCGGCCAACGCAGTACGCAATGCTCGCGCACCCGCAATGTTGTGCGCGCCGTCGAGCAGAACAAGCGGCTGACGTCCCACGATCTCAAGCCTGCCCGGAGAACGAAACGCAGCGAACACCTCGGCGACCAGTTCGGCATCCAGCTGCGCGCCAAGCAGACATTCCGCGGCAGTCAACGCGATCGCCGCGTTGTCTGCCTGGTGCGCACCGTGCAGCGGCAACAGGAGATCGGTATATGCGGCTCCCGGCGTGTAGATATCGATCAGTCGCCCACCGACTGCGAGGCGTTGCGAACCGACACCGAAATCGACACCTCGCCGCACGACGCGCGCAGCGCCACGTTCCTCGAACAGCGGCACGAGTGCCGGGTCGGTCTCACCCAGCACCAATGTTGCGCCTGGCTTGACGATCCCCGCCTTCTCGCCCGCGATCTGCGCGAGATCCCGACCGAGATACTCCACATGATCGATGCTCACGTTCGTGACCGCAGCGACCCGACCGTCGACCACATTGGTCGCATCCCAGGTGCCGCCCAGACCGACCTCCACAACGGCAGCATCGACTGCGATATCGGCAAACCACGACAACGCACACGCGGTGAGGATCTCGAAAAACGTCGGGCGATCGCCGAGGTGCGCTTCGATGAGCGCCACACGGGAGAGATTGTCGGCCAACTCGCCATCGCCGATCACCTCACCGTTGCACATCATGCGTTCGTTGACATCGCTGAGGTGTGGGCTGGTGTACGCGCCGACCGATAGACCAGTTGCTGCCAGCAACGCTGCGGAAAGGCGCGTCGCTGTGGTCTTACCGTTGGTCCCGGTGACGTGTAGAGCCGGGTATTCCAACTCCGGTGAGCCCAACAGTCGACTCAAAGCCCGAATCCGGTCCAGGCTCGGAGCCATCACGCGTTTCTCGGACAAGCCACCCGTTTCGAGGTTGACGTGGCTGTCCAGCCACGCGAGCGCATCACCGATCTCCATCACCGGAGGTCACTCACCGGCAAGGAGGGAGCGCTGCGCTCGGAGCACGGCAATGGCCTCGACGAATTCGACCTCACGCTCGCGCTGTTTGGCGACGACCGCCTCGGGCGCTTTGTCCGTGAAATTCGAGTCCCCCAACTTGGCGCGAACCTTGTCGAGGTCACCCATGAGCTTGGAAACCTGACGGTCGAGTTGCGCCATCGCCGCGTCGACGTCGATCAAGTCGGCAAAAGGGATCACGATTTCCGAGCCGGCTGCGACAAGACGCTGCTCGCCACTCTGCGGTTCGCGGTCGTCGGCGAAGACCAACTCCGAGAGACCCGCGAGACCGCGGATCTCGGGTGCGAGCGCCTGGAGCGTCTCGCTCTGGCCCGCGTCAGACGGCTTGATATACGCGACGATCCGTTTCGACGGGGCAATGCTGTGCTCCGACCGAAAACGCCGGATCGCAGAGACGACCGCTATGACGTCTTCCATCGCCGCATCGGCGACAGGGTCGAGCGCTGCGGAGTTCGCGATGGGCCAGGCGGCAGTGATGAGGCGTCCTTCGCCACCGAGGCGTTCCCAGAGCTCCTCGGTGACAAAGGGAACAACCGGGTGCAGGAGTCGCAGGATTGAACCCAAGACAGTGGCGAGCACCTGCTGCGCGCGCAGGCGTTCGGCAGCCGTACCGTTGAGCGACAATTTGGCGAGCTCGATGTACCAGTCGCAGAACTCACTCCACGAGAACCGCTGGAGTTCACGCACGCCTTCGGCGAAGTCGTAGGCATCGAACCCGCTGTCGACGGTGTCGATCACTGCCGCGAGGCGCGAGAGCACCCACCTGTCCGAGATGCGCAGATCGTCTTGGTCGCCACGTTCTTCCCTCGAGGCTCGACAACGGCAGCCCGTCGAGATTCATCCAGACAAAGCGCGCCGAGTTCCACAACTTGTTGACGAAGTTGCGCGCACCCTCGACCCATTCGGTCGCGAGCGGAACATCCTGGCCGGGGGCGCCTGCACGTGTGAGCGCGAAACGGAGCGCGTCGACGCCATACTCGTCTGCGAGTACCAATGGGTCAACCACGTTGCCTGCCGACTTCGACATCTTGCGACCCTCGGCATCGCGCACCAGGCCGTGGATCGCGATGTCGGAAAAGGGCACCTCATCCATGAAATGCAGACCCATCTGCATCATGCGGGCAACCCAGAAGAAGATGATGTCGAACCCGGTGTGCAACATCGCGTTGGGATAAAAGCGCTTGAGGTCCTCGGTGTGCTCTGGCCAACCGAGTGTGCTGAACGGCCACAGCGCACTCGAGAACCACGTATCGAGCACGTCGTCGTCGCGCCGGAGGTCACCCGACGCACACGCTTCGCAGCTCGCCGGCTCCTCGATCGCGACGTTGATGTGTTCGCAGTCGCCGCAATACCAGGCGGGAATCCGATGTCCCCACCAGATCTGCCGACTGATACACCAATCGCGAACGTTTTCCATCCAATTGAAGTACGTCTTCTCCCAACGTTGAGGGATGAACTCCGTACGATCGTCACGAACAGCGTCAACTGCTGCCGACGCGAGCGGTCCAACGCTCACGAACCACTGCAGGGAAAGGCGCGGCTCGACAACAGTTCGGCATCGGTAACAGTGCCCGACGGAATGGGCGTGCGTCTCCGTCTGGACAAGAGACCCCTCAGCCTCGAGTGCCGCGATCACCGCCTTGCGAGCGGCAAAACGATCCAGGCCCGCAAAGTGAGCGCCAACGTGAGTGATCACCGCGCTCTCATCCATGATCGGAATCGCCGCGAGACCATGTCGCGTGCCGATGTCGAAGTCGTTGGGGTCATGCGCCGGGGTCACCTTGACTGCGCCCGTCCCAAAACCTTGCTCAACGGCGGCATCGCCGATCAGAGGAATCTCGCGTCCGATCAATGGCACGCGAAGAACTTTGCCGATGAGTTCGCGGTAGCGCTCGTCGTCGGGATGGACTGCCACGGCCGTGTCGCCGAGCATCGTCTCGGCTCGGGTCGTCGCCACAGTGACCGAACCGCTGCCATCTACGAAGGGGTACTTGATGTAGACCAACTGTCCGTCGACGTCCACGTGTTCGGTCTCGATATCCGAAAGCGCGGTGTGGCATCGGGGACACCAGTTGATGATCCGATTCGCGCGGTAGATCAGCCCCTCGTCGTAGAGCCGTTTGAACACCGTGCGCACCGCAACGGACAGTCCGTCGTCCATCGTGAATCGCTCACGTGTCCAGTCGCACGACGAACCCATCCGACGCATCTGGCGCGTGATGGTTCCACCCGAGGTCCTTTTCCACTCCCACACCCGCTCGAGGAATGCATCTCGCCCGAGTTGATGACGATCAATCCCTTCGCTGGTCAATGTCCGCTCAACGACATTTTGCGTGGCAATCCCCGCGTGGTCCGTGCCTGGAAGCCACAGCGCAGCGCGACCCATCATCCGCTGGCGGCGAATCGTCGCGTCGATAAGCGCATGCTCGAACGCGTGACCCATATGGAGTGAACCCGTGACATTTGGTGGCGGAATCACCACGCAGTACGGCTCGCCCTCTGGATTTATTTCCGGGCGAAACGCACCACTTGCTTCCCATTCGCGATACCACCGCTCTTCCGCGTCTCCCGGAACGAAGTTCTTGGGAAAGTCCTGATCGGATGCGCGCGTCGCGTTGTCGGTGACCATGGAAGACGATTCTAGGGCGAGACTCCGACGCTTCTGTTGTTGACAATGCCGTTTGGGGTCCGCGTCCCAATAGCGATACGCCATTACGATTTCGCCTCACACGGGCGGTGAAGAAATTGTTCCACCGCGCCGATAATCAACGCACATGACAGTGTCGGGCGGCGAGGGAGCGGCGGTTGAGAGCACGGATGCGAACGTTTCTTCCTGTAATGACTGCGTTTTTCCTCGTCTGCACCTTGGTCGTTGTGACGAGCATTCCGGCATTCGGCGCAGGTCTTGGATATTTCGGGTCGGCGCCGAGCGAGCCGACCCGCAGCGCGGCGAAGGTCGGCATCACCAGCACACCAACCGGTAACGGCTACTGGCTCGTCGCAGCAGACGGCGGCGTCTTCGCATTCGGCGACGCGACGCTTCCTCGGATCAATGGCCGCACGACCACTGAAAAGTCACATCGTCGGCATGGCCACCACACCAACCGGTAACGGCTACTGGCTCGTCGCAGCAGACGGCGGCGTCTTCGCATTCGGCGACGCGACGCTTCCTCGGATCAATGGCCGCACGACCACTGAAAAGTCACATCGTCGGCATGGCCACCACACCAACCGGCAACGGCTACTGGCTCGTCGCAGCAGACGGCGGCGTCTTCGCATTCGGCGACGCGCCCTTCCTCGGATCGACCGGAGCGACGCGACTCAAGAGCCCGATCGTCGGAATAGCACGTGCCGATTCCGGTAACGGCTACCTCCTTGCCGCGGCAGATGGTGGCATCTTCGCATTCGGCCAGGCCGAGTATTTCGGCTCAGCGGCCGGCAGGACTTCAGCTCCGGTCACCGACATCGCCACGGATCCCAACGGCAGCGGCTACTGGCTCATCACTGCCGTCGGCGGTGTCTTCAGCTTCGGCGGTGCTCCACTTTTCGGCAATGGCGGCGCCGGATCCGCGCCGAGTTGGGTGATCGGTATCGCTCCGGCGAACAACGCACATGGCTACTGGTTGGCGACATCGACCGGTGATGTCCTCGCCCTCGGTCCCGAGCGTCGCCCGATCACCGATAGCCTGCGCGCGCAGCCGCCGCCCACCACACCGGCGTTAGCCGTCGACATGTTCAACCGGATCAATGCTGAACGCGCAGCGCGTGGCGTCTGACCCCGTCATCTGGGACGAACGACTCGCCTCCCAGGCGACCGCTTGGTCCCAGCACATGCCGACAAATGGATTCCAACACCGGCCATTGTCGAATGTGCTCTCCGCTGCAGGGAGCGTGGGGCCGTACTCGGGAGCCTCCGAGAACATCTACTGGGCGAGCGGCAGCGCGGCAAACGCAGCGGCCGCGCACGAAACGCTCATGAATTCTCCGCCGCACCGCAGCACCATCACCCAGCCTGCGGCGACGGTCGTTGGCATCGGCATTGCGTGCACGCCGGACGGCCGGCTCTTTGTTACGCAGGACTTCGGAACCTGGAGAGGGTGGCCGGCACCTCCACCAGCAAAGCCGTCGGCCGATCCCCTACCACGTCCAATGCTCGAGCGCGGCCTCACCAAGCTGCTGATGATCTAGGCGCTGCGGCGGCTGCGTTCGTCGTTCACGATGAGCGTCGGACTCATCTTGTCCATCACGACACCGCGATCGATCACACAGCGCGAGACATCAGCACGGCTCGGCAGGTCGTACATGACCTCGAGCAGGACCTCTTCGAGAATTGCCCGAAGCCCCCGAGCGCCCGTTCCACGCTTCATCGCCTCGTCGCCAACGGCCTGGAGCGCATCTTCGGTGAAATCCAGCTCGACGTCATCGAAGTGGAAGAACTTCTGGTATTGCTTGAGCAACGCGTTCTTCGGCTCGACAAGGATCCGAATGAGCGACTCCTTGTCGAGGCTGTGCACCGCAGAGATGACAGGAAGACGGCCAACGAACTCGGGGATCAGCCCGAACTTCAACAGGTCCTCAGGAAGGACTCCCCCGAGAATCGTACCCAGGTCCTTCTGGTCGGCTCGGCGGATGTCAGCACCGAAACCCACGCCGCGGTTTCCCACACGGCTCTCGATGATCTTGTCGATTCCGGCGAATGCTCCACCGCAAATGAACAAGATGTTGGTGGTGTCGATCTGGATGAACTCCTGGTGCGGGTGCTTGCGACCGCCTTGGGGCGGCACCGACGCCGTCGTCCCCTCGAGGATCTTCAGCAGCGCTTGCTGCACACCCTCACCCGACACGTCACGTGTGATCGACGGGTTCTCCGCCTTACGCGCGATCTTGTCGATCTCATCGATGTAGATGATCCCGGTCTCGGCCTTCTTGACGTCGTAGTCGGCGGCCTGAATCAGCTTCAGCAAGATGTTCTCGACGTCCTCGCCGACGTACCCCGCTTCGGTGAGCGCAGTTGCATCGGCAATGGCGAAGGGAACTTTGAGCATGCGCGCCAACGTCTGTGCCAGCAGCGTCTTGCCACATCCTGTGGGACCGATCAGCAGGATGTTGCTCTTCTGCAGCTCGACGTCCGGATCGCCGTACGCACCGACCTGCACGCGCTTGTAGTGGTTGTAAACGGCAACGGAGAGGATCTTCTTGGCCTGCTCCTGACCGATCACGTAGCCATCGAGGTAGTCGTAGATCTCCCGCGGCTTCGGGAGCTCGTCGAACTTGACCTCGCTCGTCTGGGAGAGCTCTTCCTCAATGATCTCGTTGCAGAGATCGATGCACTCATCGCAGATGTACACGCCGGGACCGGCGATGAGCTTCTTGACCTGCTTCTGACTCTTCCCACAGAACGAGCATTTCAGCAGGTCCCCACCGTCACCGAACTTGGCCACAACGACTCCCCCTGTTGGCCGTGATCAGCTCACGCCAGCCGGTACGCCGACTGCCAGCAGCTCTCGACTCGTCAGCACCTCGTCGATGATGCCGTATTCCTTCGCCTCGAGCGCGCCCATGATGTAGTCGCGGTCAGTATCGCGGGCGATCTTCTCGACGGTCTGTCCCGTGTGGTGCGCGAGCAGCTGGTCGAGCGTGTCGCGCATGCGCTTGATTTCCTTGGCCTGGATCTCGATGTCGATCTGCTGACCTGATGCGCCACCATGCGGCTGGTGGATCAACACCCGTGAGTGCGGCAGCAAGAAGCGCTTGCCCGGAGCGCCGGCGGCAAGGAGTACTGCGGCAGCCGACGCGGCCTGACCGATGCACAACGTCGAGACATCAGGCTTGACGTACTGCATGGTGTCGTAGATAGCGAAGAGCCCAGTGATGTCGCCGCCCGGCGAGTTGATATAGATCGAGATGTCCTTATCGGGGTCTTCGCTCTCCAGGAAGATCAACTGCGCCATGATCAGGTTCGCCACCTGGTCGTCGACAGGCGTGCCGAGAAAGATGATCCGCTCCTTGAGGAGACGGGAGTAGAGGTCGAACGCCCGCTCGCCGCGATTGGTCTGCTCGACGACGGTTGGCACCAGATAGTTACGGACGGACTCAATCACGCTTCGGGCTCCTGTTCGCCGACTGAACTCTCACCGCCAAGATCGGCCGATTCCGACGCGACCTGTGGATCTATTGCCGCCCCGGCCACGCCACCCTCCGGAAGGGACAAATCGACCAAATTGCCAGTCGGATCGACAATCACCGCGTGGTCAACCACGAACTGCAGTGCCTTCCGCCTGGCGAGGTCAGATCGTACCGCCTCCAGCACCCCTCGGCGGACGAGATCGCGCTTGACCTTCGCAGGTTTCTGGTTCAGACGCTGCGCAAACCGCTCAATCTCGGTTTGAAGGTCCTCTTCACTGACCTCGATGGACTCCGCGGTGACGACCGCCCGTAGACCCAAATCGGCCTTCACGCCCTTCACGGCACCTTCTCGGAGTTCGCCAATGAAGGCATCTTGCTCCTGGCCCGTCGCCGCGAGGTATTGGGCAATCGTTGCGCCCTGCTGATCCAGCCTCTGAGCCATGTCCTCGAGACGGCTTTGCATCTCTTCGTTGAGCAACGTCTCAGGGATCTCGTCGACCTCGACATGGTCGGCCAAGACGGCAAGAACACGATCGGTCATCGCCATCTTGAGCTGCATCTTTGCCATCAGCTCGAGACGATTTCCGACATCCTTTCGGAACTCCTCGACCGAGCTGAACTCGGTGACGTCCGCAACCCACAGGTCGGTCACCTCGGGAAGAACCTTCTTCTTGGTCTCTTTGACCGAGACCTCAAACGTCACTGCCTGGCCTTGAGCGTCGCCAAAGCGCTCGGTCAACGCTGCGTCGAAGGCGAGTTCATCGCCTGGGCCTTTGCCGATGAGTTCGGTATCCAGCTCCGGAACAACGATTCCCGAACCAATTTCGTAGAGGAAGTCCGTTGCCGTGAGCTGGTCGATCTGCTCACCGTCGATAGCGCCGGCGATGTCGATCAGGGCGAAGTCGCCTTCACCGAGCGGCGTTTCGAGCTCAACCAGATCGGCGAAGCGACTCCGCAAGGCATTGACCTGGGATTCGATGTCGGCATCGGAGATAGATGGAGCCGCGACCTCGACTCGAAGCGCCTCGTAACCGGGAACGGTCACAACAGGCCGCAGCTCGACCGTCGCTTCGAACTCCACGTCTCCATCGTCTTCACCGGCGATGATCTCGAGCTTCGGCGCTGCGATCGTGTCCAGTTTCTCGAGCTCGACAGCCTCGACGTAGTAGTCCGGCAGGGCGTCCTTGAGTGCCTGGGATCGGGCAACCTGCACGCCGAGGCGGGATTCGAGGATCCGTCGCGGCGCTTTGCCAGGACGGAAGCCGTCGATTCGCACTTCGTGTGCCAGTTTGCGGAATGCGGCATCGATCGCTCGCTCGAACTCGCCTGCCGGAATGGTCACATGGAGCGTGACCGTATTGAGGGCATCGGCGGGTTTCACGCTCGTCGAGATTGTGGAGGGCTGTGTTGAGGTCATCGGGTCGGGAAGTGTAACGGGGCGGTCCTCCAGCTTCACCATGACAACCTTGTTCGCGGCGCCGCCTACGATCTAGCCCGACGGGGAGTAGCGCAGCTTGGTTAGCGCGCCAGCTTTGGGAGCTGGAGATCGGGAGTTCGAATCTCCCCTCCCCGACCAATGCACACGCGGGGAGGCTTGATGAGGTTGCGAGCGCAATGACGCCACCGCCTGGCGGTCCGCGCAACCTGCTCGGCTACCAGCCGGCACTCGACGGTCTGCGCGGCCTTGCGTTGATGGCAATTTTCTTTTTCCATGCCGAGTTCCTGTGGGCGCCCGGGGCATTCCTTTCTGTTTCGACATTTTTTACGCTCTCGGGTTTTCTCATCACCGTGCTCTTGATCGGCGAGCACCGATCAAGCGGCACGATCGCATTGCGCGACTTCTGGGCACGGCGCTTCCGTCGTCTGCTGCCCGCATCGTTGGTCGTGATCGCCGGGGTGCTCCTCGCAACAAAGCTTTGGGGCAGCGCATCACAACTCTCGGGGCTGCGCGAGGACGCGTTGAGTTGCCTTGGTTACGTCGCGAACTGGCGCTTCATCGCTTCCGGGCAGGGCTATTCCGCGTTGTTCTCGAGCAAGTCGCCGTTGCAGCATTTCTGGTCCCTCGCGATCGAGGAACAGTTCTACGTGATCTATCCGGTGATCGTGGCGGTCGTGCTGCGCATCGCTCGGGGGACGTTGCGCGGAGCAGCGATTGGTCTTGGCGGCCTCGCCGCACTCTCCATCGGGTCGTCGCTCTTCGGTTTGAATCGTGACTATTCGCTGGATCGCCTGTATTTCGGGACCGATGTACGCGCAGCGGAACTTCTCGTTGGCGGCATCGTCGCCCTGTGGTGGGTACACCAACGTCGTGATAGCACAGCACAGCAACCACTTCGGATCGTGCAGCACCTCGGGCTTCCCGCGCTGATCGCGATGCTGGTCCTGTGGCGCTTTGCCGAACGAACTGATCGCTTCTGGTACCAGGGTGGGCTCGCGCTGTATTCATTGCTCACCGCAATCGTCGTGGTCGCGGCGGTCGCGCCCGACGGGCCAGTTCGGCGAGCCTTGTCATTCAGACCAATCGTGGCCCTCGGCCTCATCTCCTATGGGGCATACCTGATCCATTGGCCGGTGTTCGTCTTCATCGACCGAAGCACCGACCTGGGCCAATGGCCTCTGTTTGCGTTACGCGTGGCAATAACGATTGCGCTTGCGTACGTGTCGTACTACATGGTCGAGCAGCCCGTGCGGCTACGAAAGGTCTCGACGGCGGTGTTCCGCGTCGCAGCACCCGTTGGGCTCGCCGTCGTGATCGCCGCAACGTTTCTCGTCACCGCCGGCCACGACAGCACGGGCGATCTGAACAGCGCGAAATCCGACTACGAAAAACTCGTTCGAGAGGCGCAACGCAACGCGGCCAACAAGCCCCCTGCAACGGGACCGAAATTCACGATCTACGGCGACTCGACCGCGCTGATGGTCGCGCTCGGCGTTGGCGGTTGGAGCCAAGATCATCCCGACCGGCTGCACGAAATGCCCGGTGGCTTCACCGATCTCGGCTGCGGACTGCTCGAAATTCCACGTCGCATCGACGGCAAGGTCGGCGAGTACGCAGACCAATGCAGAAACTGGCCGCAACGTTGGGACTCCGCCGCACGCGAGCTCCGCCGCGAAGGGAATCGAAACCGCGCTTGTCGTTATCGGACCGTGGGAAGTCTCCGACGGCAAGCTGCCCGGCAGCGACACCTTCACCTCAATCGGCGACCCGGCCTATGACGCTGCGACCAAGGCCGCTCTGGAAAATGGTCTCGACATCCTGTTGCGCCATCACAAGCTCGTCCTGATCCTCGACAGCCCCTATATCGAACGTGGTCGTGTTGACGGCGTCTCACCCGAGCGGCCCTCGTCACAGTCGAGCCGCGCTCGCATGGACGGATGGAACCGCATTGTGCGCGAGGTTGCCGCCGCGAGGCCGAGGGTGCGGGTCATCCCCTACTCCCAATACTTCGAGGAACACAGCGACGAGGACCGGCGTCTGCGGCCCGACGGCATCCACCTCGTGTGGGGAACATCGAGCGAAGTCGCGCAGTGGCTCGGGCCGCTTCTGGCCTCGACGATCGCCGCTGAGCTGCCACCGGCGACGACACCCCAGCAGACGCCAGACGCCGAGCGAGCCGAGGCGCGTTAGCCCTGCAACCTTCCGGCGCTATACCTTCAAGCCCCGTGGCCAGCGCTCGACGGTCGTTCTTGGCGGGCCTGGTCCCAATCGCCGTCGCGGTACTCGCTCTGGCAGGGTGCGCGAGCAGTGACACCGCGTCGTCCCGCGCCGTTCCGAATTCCGGGGAAAGCCCAATGTCGAGCACAACATCACGCGCATCGTCGAGCACGATCACGCCGCCGGCCCAGCGCGGAGCCACGTCCTCGACGTCGCCGACGGCGCCGACGTCACTGCGACGCACAACATCTTTAGGCCCGCGTTACGCCATCTATGGCGACTCCACCGCCCTCGCGGTCGCGCTCGGTCTCGACGGATGGGCACGCGAGCACCCGTCGGTGTTGCGCGAGACAGCAGGCTTCGCACAGCTCGGATGCGGGTTGCAGGAACTCACGCGCGACATCGGCGACGGGCTCAGCCCGTATCCAGCGGAATGCGTCAACTGGCCTTCGCGCTGGAAAGAAGCAGCAATCAAGGCGAACGCCGCCGAGCCGACCACCGCCGTCATCATTCTCGGGCCGTGGGAGGTCACCGACGTCACGCTTCCCGGCACGAACACACCAACGTCATTCGGCGATCCCGCGTACGACGCAGCGGAGCGAGCTGCATTGGCCCATGGTGTGGATGTCCTGCTCGAGCATTCGCCCGCCGTGTTGATGCTCACGAGCCCGTATGTCGAGCGCGGCCGCGTCGATGGCCGTTCACCCGAGCGCCAGGTTGCGATGTCGGATCCGCAACGGATGGACCGCTGGAACGCCATCATCCGCGAGGTCGCAGCGCGCAACCCAACGCGTGTCGGCGTCGTCGAATATGCGCGGTACATCGCCAAGCGTTCTGCTGACGATGCACGGCTGCGTCCCGACGGCATTCACCTCACATGGGACACCGCGACCGAGGTCGCGAGATGGCTTGGTCCTGAGGTGTCACGCGCGATCAAATCCCTCGACAAAGCGCGCGCCAAGTGACTTTGATTGCAGCGTTTCGACAAGGCAGTGCCACCTTGCGCCGTTCGCGACTCGTCGTCTGGACAGGGTTGGCCCTCGCGACGTTCGCGCTCGCGAGTTGCACGTCGACAACGTCGGACGCGACTTCCGTTGGCGAACCTCGCAAGCCTGCTGCCTCGACCGCGCCCTCTGCGACATCGAGCACGACAGCCCGATCCGTGTCCACACGCGCCGCGGCCGGGCCACGATATGCCGTCTATGGCGACTCCACGGGGCTTGCCGTTGCCGTCGGCTTGGACGCGTGGGCTCGCGAACATCCCAGGGTCTTGCGCGAGACGCGCGGCTTCGCGCAACTCGGCTGCGGTCTCATCGAACTCACACGCGACAGCGGCGACGGACTGAAGCCCTACTCGCACGAATGCACGAACTGGCCCGAGCGATGGCGAAGCGCTGCGATCACGGCGAACGCCGTGGAACCGACCTCGGGTGTCATCGTGCTCGGTCCGTGGGAGGTGACCGACCTGACCTTTCCGGGAGACACCGAGCCGAAAAGACTCGGCGACCCGTTCTACGACGAGGTCGAACGTTCCGCGTTGACCCACGGTGTCGACGTGCTGCTCGAACACTCGCCGTATGTCGTGATCCTCACAAGCCCGTATGTCGAACGCGGCCGCGCCGGCGGCCGCCCGCCGAGCGCCAACTCCCGATGTCGGACCACAGCCGCATGGACATGTGGAACGCCATCGTTCGTCAGGTCGTCGCGCAGTACCCGCAACGGGTCGGCATCGTCGACTACGCAGCGTTCCTCGACTCGAAAAGTCCTGCCGACGACGCTCGGCTACGACCCGACGGCATTCACCTGACGTGGGACACCACGACCGAAGTTGCCCGCTGGCTCGGGCCCGAGGTGAGCCGCGCCATCAAGTCTCTCGAAGCACGCGCCAGGCGGTAGCCTGACCGGCTTCGCGGGTGTAGCTCAATGGCTAGAGTCCCAGCCTTCCAAGCTGGTCATGCGGGTTCGATTCCCGTCACCCGCTCCATCGCACGGGCCCTCGTCAGCCTGTATCGGAACCCTCGATCGACACCGGTCGGGCTGGACGTTCGCGCCTCGGCGGTCGAGTTGGCGATGGTGACGGGCTTCGCCTTGTGCCGGCTTCGCTCTCGCCGAGGTCCCGCTCGAAGGCGTCGAGGAGCTGGAAGAGCTCGTCACTGATCCACTCGCGATCACGGCGACGACCGACGCGGGTCGGGATGAGTACGCCTGCTTGTTCGAGCCGGTTGAGCGCCGCGCGCGCTGCGGTGGGCGTCACCGCGTAGGAGGTGGCGGCGACCTCGGCGCTCAGGACGGGCTGCTGGGGCAGCCCCAGGATCGCCTTGCGGGCAACCGAGTCGGTTCTCGGTGAGGCGGCGCGCTCGATGAGCTGCGCGAGCAGAGCATCAATCTTCGTCTGGAGAACCTCCGTGCTCCGGGCAGCCAGCGCGACTCCGTCGGCAAACCCACCGATCCAGTCATCGATGCGTCCTTCACGGAAGTCGGTCAATCCAGCGATGTAGCGCTTCGCGTTGGTTGCGAGCACGACACTGATCGGAGGGACGAGACTGTGCGCGACGCTCCGCCGCCGCAGGATCACGTGGATGAGACAGCGTCCGGCGCGGCCGTTGCCGTCGCCGAACGGGTGGATGGTTTCGAACTGGGCATGCGCGATCGCGGCCTGCGAGATCGCCGGGAGGTCGTCGAGGTTGACGAAGGCCACGAGGTCGTCGAGGAGCGCTCGGACGCGATCGGCTGGGGGAGGAATGAACACGGCGTCGCGTGGACTGGTTCCTCGCCCGCCGATCCAGTTCTGTTCAGTGCGCACAACGCCTGCGAACCGCTCCTCCGTGCTGCCTGCGAGCAGGGTCCGATGGATGTCGATCAAATCGTCGAGTCGGAAGCTGCGTCGCTCCGTACCGATCTCGATCGCGCGTTCCATCGCCCGGACGTTGCCGAGCACGGCCCGTGCCGTTGGGTCGGCTGCAACGGGCTCGTAGGCGGCGAGTGCCAGGCGCTTGTTCGAAGCCCGTAAGCCCTCGATGAACGAGGACCCGAGGGCTTCCGCGCGCAGCAATGTCGTGGCGAGGGCCTCCAGGTCATGACCGGTACCCACCGCTTGGAGCTGGCTCAGCGCGGCGGTCGCCACCGAGACCGCCTCCGCGGCCGCGACCGGCAAGGGGTCGGTCCCATCCCGCAATCGAGTCGGGGACGAAGGCCCGAAAGCGGAAGGGCTGGCGGTCACGGCGAGATCCGTATCCGCCCCCCTCCCAAAGACAGTCGATGAGCTCGGGCAGCGGAGTTTTCCTTTCGGGATATGGGCACTACGAAAGGAACGTCTTAGATCCTTTCGTAGTCGTCAATCTAGCCCAGAGTCCCTAGTTACGCAAGGAACTAAGCAGATCCTTTCGCAAGCGGACGGGCCAACCTGCCATCGGAGGCATTTCGGCAAGGGGTGTTTCGCCCTATCACGACCGACAACAATCACCGGGCGGCCGTAACAGGCCCGTGGGATATACCTTGGCGAGATTGCCGATCCTCGCCTCGAAACCTCCTGACACGGACCGACACCCAGCAGACCACTCGACCCGTGCCGCGGTGGGTCTCATGCGGATGTCCGCGGATCAGGTTGGTTCGACGCTGTTGACGCAACTGCTGGTGCAGAATTCTGGGGCGCGCGGTGAGTGCCGACCCGTTCGCTTTGGCATATCAGCTCCTCGCCGACGCGTTTATAAATGCTGACAGATGGCTGGTTGCCGGGTATTCGTTTCAGGACACACCAGTGAACGCAATGCTCTCGTCGGCCTTCGCCCGGCGGGCCGCGCTCGGGCAAACCGCGCCACGGATCCTGATCCTCGACATTGGTGACGAAGCCGAAGTCCGCGGCCAGGTCACACCGCATCTGCCGAACGGTGCGGCCTTCGAGTGCGACACCACGGGACTCCCCGACAGCATTGCCGGTGAGCGTTGGCTCGCTTGGTCAGCACCGTGATGTGGGCGCAACACGAATTGCCTCAACCGCGCTGCTTCCAACGCTTCCACGTCCAATTCACTCCAGACGTTGTTGATCACCTTCGCCTCAATCTCCCCGTGCGTGGAGCCCGTTGAACCGCACGCGGCCACGCTCACCACGGCTCTTCGTTGCATGCAATCATGCCGGGAACACTCACAGAGGCCCGGACTTCGGTTTCACAATGCCTTGAAGGCCAACGGCATCCGCGGCGGTTCCGCAACATCGAAGCCATGAGGGCCCAAGTCCGCGTCATCGCAGCCCGCGCCCATGCATCGTGTCAGACTGTCCGCCGTTCTCCGCCAATGTGACGGAAGGTATGGGCTCGTGACCGAAGCAAGTTGGCAACCCGCCAGATTGATTCCGACATCGGGTATCAGCGGACCCGACGAGCAGGAGACGCGAGCGACTTCGGCGCTCCTCGCGGTGCTGCCGGTGGTGCGCGACCTCGCTACGACGCTCCTTCGCCCCTTTGGGGCACCCCCGGGCACGATTGAGACCTTCATCGAAGTTCCGCTCCTGCACGCTGACGGGCGAACAATCCGACCAGACGGCTTGGTCCGGATCTCACGCGGCCAAAAACGTTGGACCGCTCTCGTAGAGGTGAAGACGGGCAACAACGTCCTCGGGCGGGAGCAGGTAGAAAGCTATCTCGACATTGCGAAGGACAACGGCTTCGACGCCGTTGTCACCATCTCGAATCAGATCGCCCCCGCGACGGGCGTCCATCCTGTTGAGGTGGACAAACGCAAGATTCGCAAAGTCGCGTTGCATCACCTGTCCTGGGCAGAGATCTTGTCGGCGGCGGTGCTCCAGCGCGTGCATCACGGAGTCGCCGATCCCGAACAGGCATGGATTCTCGCGGAGCTCATTCGGTACCTCGAACATCCAAGATCCGGGGCGCTCGACTTCACAGACATGGGGCCTTCGTGGGTCCCGGTCCGAGAGGCCGTTCTAAGTGGAACTCTCCGGGCGAACGACACTGGTGCCACCGAACTCGTGTCAAGGTGGGATCAGCTGCTGCGGTTCGCCGCCCTGCGCCTCGAACGCGACCTCGGCTCCGGAGTCCAGGTCGCATTGTCAAGGCGCGAACAGGCCGACCCGACGGTTCGATCTGCAGCACTGATCAGCGAGCTCGTGGGCAAAGGAACCCTTTCGGGATCACTTCGCGTGCCCAACACGGTCGGCGACTTGTTGATTGCTGCCGATGTGCGCACCGGTCGCTGCACCGTCGAGGTGGACGTTGCAGCACCAACCGAAGGGCGTCCAACAACCCGGGTGAACTGGCTCGTTCGGCAACTTGCCGCCGCCCACGAAGCCGTGAGGATCGACGCATTCGCACACATGGCACGGACAAGCGCCAGCGGACTGTTACACGCCGTGCGGGCCGACCCGGGAGTTCTGCTGCCCGACCCAAAGGTTGATCTTCGTCGTTTCCGTATCGCCGCCACCTCGCAACTCGGGACGAAACGGGGAGTCGGTCGCGGCAGCTTCATCGACTCGATCCTCGGAGCCATCGATGGTTTCTACCAAACCGTGCTCCAAGACATTCGTCCTTGGGTGGCAAAGGCTCCACAACTCCCAAAGCCTGGCGCGACACTCGCGGCGGCGGGAATCGACACAACGGTGCTTCCAGAGGAACAGCTCGACAACGAACTCCGCGACGACGGGACGGCCGAGACTGAAACCGGACCACCCGCCGTCGCGGTCAGCGAGATCGATTCGCCCACGGACCTGCCGGCGTCGCCCGTTTCCGACAGCGACGCCCAACTCGTCAACTGGGACCAGCAGCAGGACCACATCGCCGAGGAACGGCTGGCCGGCGTCAACCAGACCGCCGAATCGGCACCTGAGGGCCGGTCCGCCACCTCCGGCGGGCAACTCGCCGAGGCGCATGCAAACCCTCACGCCTCCCGCGCTGCCATTCCATCAGCCAACGTGCCGTAGCCGGGCCTTCTCCGAGGAGAATGACTGGGCTCCAGGTCCCCTACTTCGCCTGGTTGGAGGTGCGCTCTCAAGGCATTTGCCATTCCCGCCGCCTGAAAGCACATCGGACGGGTCGTTAGAGGGTGCATCGGCATCCCGGCCGGAGCGACATGGCCGCGATATCGGGCGGGGCGCCGGTCAGGTGTCGGACGAGGATGTTGGCGTTGACGAACGCGCTCACCGACTCTTGGCCGCACGAGTAGAACGGGTCTTGCGGATCACGTCGTCCCATGCCACGTTGCGCTTCGCTGCCGGCACGATCGCCGTGCCGATATGCAAGAGGAGGTCCGGCGTTCGCGCCAACACTGGCAGCGGCAGTTTCGCGACCAACGCGTCCAACCTCTGACGCGCGTTCACGCAGCGGCCCCAGTTGCCGTGCCAGGCCGTAGTGCGCGTCGGTCATCACCTTGCCCTGACTCCATTTCCAGGATGGCCAGACCTTCAGCAATGGCGTGGTTACGTGCCTCGTCGAACACGTCGCGCCAGCGGCGCATGGAAATGAACACTTCTCGACGCGTCCGACGGTCCGGGTCCGCCTCGACTTTCGCCACGATCGTTTCGGCGCACTCGACAATCCGGCGCCGTTCCTTTGCTCGCTCCGCGGCGACCGCTGCTTGTATTCGAGGTCACGGCGGTACTCGCCCGTCAGGTCGGTGATCGTCGTCGAAGTGTCTGATCCTTCGGCATCTCGTTCCGATTCCAAGAGCGGAATCGGGTGCTGCCGAAGCGATGCGCTTGACGCTCGGTCCGCCTTTCCGCAGGCAGCGCGCTCGGAGGTGTGTTGTCGCACGACATAGGGGCCACATGTCGCGCGTCATAGAGGACACATCGTTTCCGGGTGTCCAAAACCCGTTTGAACATCACTGCATTCACCGTCGATGGTCGCTCACCAAGCGAAGTAGCCCGCGAGTACGGCGTCACCCGCTCGTGGGTGTACATACTCCTGGCCCGCTACCAACTCACGACGGACCGACAAAGCCGCTACCACGGCACCGGCACCAAAATCGGCGGACCCAAACGCCCCTACGGACCCCGGAAAAACAAACAGACCGGACCATGACGCAGGTCCGGTCTGTCCTCAATGACTCGCGACATCACATTGGGGTGACCGAGGGGAATCGAACCCCCGACTTCCAGGATCACAACCTGGCGCTCTAACCGACTGAGCTACGGCCACCATGGGTCTTGCATGTTGCGATCGCAATTCGAACGTAGTGTCGCAAAAGTAGTGTCGCAATGTTGCAATGTCGCAAAACTACTCACGTCGGACCGGCAGTCCTTCGACCACCCCCGGCGCGCCCGGGAGGACTCGAACCTCCGACCCGCAGATTAGAAGTCTGCCGCTCTATCCGACTGAGCTACGGACGCTCGCCCCTCGCGAGGCCGGGCCAGTCTATCGGCCCGAGGTCGTCGTTCTCTTCGGCCGACACCATTGCAGGCTCACCGGGCGAGTTCGAGCCCCAGCGCGTCCGCAAGTCCGTCCGCCTGAAACTGATACCCGCTGGCGATGAGCTTGGCCGGCAGAACGCGTTGGCCCTGGAGCAGCAATGATCTGACGAGTTCGGTTCCGTAGCGCATGTTGAGTGCCAGCACCGGCGTCGGCAGGAACGTCGGACGGTGCAACACCGTCGCCGAGCACCGAGGTGAACTCGGAATTCGTGACTGGGTTGGGCGCAGTGAGATCGACTGGTCCCTCAAGATCGGTCGCGCCGAGGCGCATGCAGGATCGCCCCAACTTCGTCGCGCAGGGCGATCCAACTGAGGTACTGCCGGCCCGATCCGATCTTGCCACCAAGGCCCAGCTTGAACGGGAGGACCATACGGGCCAGCGCGCCGCCACGCCGCGACAGCACGACTCCGGTGCGGATCATCACCACGCGAATTCCCGCGTCGGCGGCGGGCTGTGCTGCGGCTTCCCATGCCTGCACCACCTCCGAGAGATATCCAGTTCCTGCCACGCTGGTTTCGGTCAAGATCTCCGAGCCGCGATCGCCGTAGTAGCCGATAGCAGAGCCCGACACGAGGACCGCCGGAGGACTCGACATTTCGGCGAGACGGTTCGCCAACAGCGTTGTACCAAGCACGCGACTGTCGAGAATTCGTCGCTTCTGCTCCGGGGACCACCGCTTCTCGGCAATACCTTCGCCAGCGAGGTGCACCACCGCATCGACACCCTCAAGGGAGCGCGCCTCGAGCACACCGGCGATCGGGTCCCAAAAGACGACGTCGCTCCCACTTCCCGCAACCTCGCCTCGCACCAAACGCACGACTTCGTCGCCCCGAGCTGCGAGCGCCGAGACCACGGCAGTTCCGATCAAGCCACCCGAGCCCGTCACCGCAACTCTCACAGCATCCTCACCTCGTGTGCCCGTCGAACTCCGGCTTTTTCGGAACTCTCGCTTCGGGGCATGGTCCAACGATCCCAACGGTTAGCATGGGCATCTTCAAGCGCCCCTAGCTCAACTGGTTAGAGCAACAGACTCTTAATCTGTAGGTTCAGGGTTCGAGTCCCTGGGGGCGTACCAATTCAGGTCTACCGATCCAGGCGTGCAAGGCCAGGATAGCGACGCAACCCGAACGACCGTCGCCCGCGCGGTGGACGCTGTAACGGCTGAATCGTCGTTGCTGGATCCTTCACCGGCAGCGCCATTGCCAACAGATTCAGACCCGATCGGTACGACTTGACGGACGCAGTAGCTCAGGTCGCCGTCGTTCTCAGACTGGCGTGGTTCCCTTGCGCCGAACGCGGAGCAACACGCCACCGGCTCCGATTGCACCGACACCAATCGCCACGAGCTGTGCCACATCAGTTCCGGTGATCGGGAGACTGCCCTCAACGGAGTTTTGGCGAACTGCGACGTTGCTCGCCACGGCGACGGGCGGATTTGCAGGAGGCGCGACCGTTGTCGGCGATTCTGGCAGCGGGTAGAGGTTCTGTGACGACATCGCCATCGCGGGCGACGCGAACACGAACAGGGCGAGTGTCGCCAACGCTCCAACAGATGCGAGAGTTCGAGTTCGGTGATTCTTCAGCATGATGCCCGCCTTGGCGTGGGGACCCCTTGACCTGCGCGCACAGTAACGCCTCACGGTCACCAAATTGTGAATGCCTTAGCAATGTTTGTCCTGCTTGGGCAATTCGTGCGAAAGATTTCTTGCGAATGCGGACTCGGGCGACGCGCGACACTGTGCGCACACGAGCGTGGCGAAACTGGCAGACGCGCCGGGTTTAGGTCCCGGTGTCCGAAAGGACGTGGGGGTTCGAGTCCCTTCGCTCGCACCAACACGGACACCCTCGTCGCGACTATTTGCGTTTGCGCTTTTTGCCTTTTCCTTTTGCTCGGGCGCGACCGCCAAAGAGACCTTTGCGGGGTTTCGAAGCGAATTCCTCGAGAATCTCCGGCGCTGCAGCATTGATGATGTCCTCGGCCTCATCGAGGAGTGCTGCGACGTCCACGCCAACCGGCTCCGGGACGCCAGCACCCTGGGCCGACTCCGCAAGACTGCCGTAGACCCATCCTGCATCTGCCAGCCGCATGGCGAACGACGGACAATCCTCCGGACAACGCCACGGAGCCTCGGGCGCCAGATCCAGCTTGCATCGTCGTACGACCTCACCCGAGGGATAGGTCCGACTCTCGTAGTGCTTGCAGTTGGTACGCATCGGCATCCCCCCATCTTTGCAGCCGACTCCTACCTCAGAAGCAGCAGGACCCCTGAGAAACCGCCCGTGAGTGAATGAGCGGGCGCGCGGACAAGCGGCTCAGCCAATCCAGCCGTCCGCGCGATCCAGCAGGAACCGACTGACCGCCAGGCAGCGGTCCAGGAGCTCACAGGAGACCGCCTCGCCATTCCGAATCCGCAAGAGCGACACCTGTTGGTGACCCACGACGCGAAGCGCCCGCTCAGGAGCGTCGGTCGCTGCGGGAATCGAGTCGATCGCAGAACACTCGAGGGGCAGATCCGGCCCGCCGACGGCGGCAAGCTCGGTCGCCAACACCAACAGGTCCGGGTCTTTCGAGAGCGGCGGCAAAGCCCAGGTGAAGCTGAGTGGGAACCGAAAGTCGTCGGTTGGATCCTCTGTTTCGCTGAGGCCGACAACCGCGTCTTCGAAACCGAGCAACACCCGCGGGTCGATGTCGAGCGCCAGATACAGATCGACGGGTCCCTCGCAACCCTCCTCGGGGTGCAGGTCCACTTCCCAGGTTTGGCGCAACGAATAGCTCTCGACGAAATGGCGTTCGTCGTGCACATGAAAACCGTGTTCGACCGCATGGTCCTTGAGATCTGCGACGAATCCCGCAACATCGATCACTGCCATCAGATCTGAGCCACCATGGTCGAACTCCCACGTTTCCCGAGCGGTCCAACTCCCAACGGATCAAGCGTCGCGCAACGCGCCCGCGAGTGCCCGAACGGCCCGGCCTCTATGCGACAACGCATGCTTTTCGCTTGGGGTCATCTGCCCGAAGGTTCGCCCGTCACCCTCCTCCGGAACGAAGACCGGGTCGTACCCGAAACCCCCGTCACCGCGAGGCTCGAACGCGATCCAACCAGGTACCTGACCGGAAACAATCGCCTCGTGTCCGTCGGGCCAGCGCGTCATGATCACCGTCTCGAAACGCGCGCTGCGCGCCGCCAGAGGCAGATCACCCAATACGGCGAGCAACCGGGCGGTGTTCTCGTGCGCAGTTGCCGACTCGCCTGCGTACCGTGCCGAGCGCACGCCGGGCGCGCCGTCGAGCGCATCGACCGAAAGCCCTGTGTCGTCAGCGATTGTCGGCAAACCCGTCGCCGCCGCGAGAGCTGTTGCCTTGATACGCGCGTTCTCGACCAGCGTCTCGCCTGTCTCGGTGACGTCGGGCGCGGCGGCGAGTTTCGGCATCTCGCGATCTTCGCCGGCACCGTGCATGAGAAAGCCCACGAGCGCGCCATCAACGCAAATCGGTCGCGCGACCAGCTGCTCGTTGAGCGCAACGGTGAGCACTTCGGTGATTTCGCGTGCTTTGGATTCATTCCCGGTAGCAAGAACGAACTCACCAGGTGCAGGCAGCGTCATGTCCTGCGCGGTGGCGGCGGAACAGCGAGCAGTTCACGCTGCAGAGCAAAGATCTGGTCGATCCCCGCCTCAGCTGATGTGATCATGGAATCGAGTTCCGATCGCGTGAACGGCATCCCTTCAGCTGTGCCCTGCACTTCGATGAGGCGCCCGGCATCAGTCATCACAACGTTCATGTCGACCTCGGCACGCACGTCCTCGGAGTAGTCGAGATCGAGATAGCTCAGCGCGTCCACGATGCCCACCGAGATTGCAGCACACGCAGCGCTCATGGGAAACGCCCCGATACGACCACTTGCGACCAGTCGCGAACACGCGTCGTGCAAGGCCAGATACCCGCCGCAAATTGAGGCCGTGCGCGTCCCTCCGTCTGCCTGCAGCACATCACAGTCCACGGTGATCTGTGTTTCACCAAGGCAGGTGAGGTCGGTCACCGCACGCAATGACCGACCGATCAGGCGTTGGATCTCCTGGGTCCGGCCGGACTGCTTGCCTTTCGCCGCCTCACGCGCAACACGCTCGGGAGTCGATCCCGGAAGCATGGAGTACTCCGCGGTGACCCAACCCTTGCCCTTGCCGCGCAGCCACGGCGGTACCCGCTCCTCGACGGACGCGGTGCACAACACGCGTGTCCGTCCCATCTCGACCAGTACCGAACCGGTCGCGAACTCGGTGAAGTCGCGGGTGAACGCTATCGAGCGCAATTCATCGGGCTCGCGCCCATCAATTCGGATTCCCATCGGTTCCTTCGATTGGATGACGCCGGCTGGAGAGTCGATACGGATCCGTCAGATGTGGATACGTCAGATGTGGATACGTTGATGCGGCGCAGCAAGCGTAACGGCCGCCCCAAAAGATTCCGCGGCCTCCTCCGCCATCGCCTGAGGATCCAACCGCGGCCAGAGATGCGTGATCATGAGCCGGCGCGCCCGTGCGGCACGCGCCGCCGCGCCCGCTTCATGGGCCGACAGGTGCAACGGAGCCGGTTTGTTGGCGTGTGCGTAGGTCGCCTCGGAAAGCACCAGATCGGCACCGACCTCGAACGCATCGACCGACCACTTCGGTCCGGTGTCAGCCGTATAGACGAAGCGCTTCCCATCACCTCGCGCTTCGACCGCAAAGGTCGGAGGCGGATGGTCTGTACGTGAAAAGCGCAGATCGATGTCCCCCACCGTCGCGCTGTCGCCGTCACCGATCTCGTACCACGCGAACGTTTCGACCCCAGTCCTCGACCAGTGCACCGAGCCTCGCCTCGTGCCCCGCCGGCCCGTAGACGGGCACGTTCGTCTTTTCGAGGCCGTAGTGAAGCAGGACATGCGCACCGTAGAGATCCACGCAATGGTCCGGGTGCAGGTGGGAAATCACGATGGCGTCGACGTCCTCCACCGGGATGTGGTGCTGCAGGTTCGCGAATGTTCCATTTCCGCAATCCATCCAGATCGCGGTCTGTCCCGATCGCAGCAGATACCCGCTACAGGCACCACCGGCAGGTGAACCAAAGGATCCCGAGCATCCAAGCACGGTCAGGTCCATCGCCACACCTCAACTTGTCGGACTTCGGGACCGAGAAATCTTGCCCCGAGTGTGCGGAATACTGCGGGTTCGCCACTTGTGTAGAACGCGTGATCCGGTGCGCTCATCGCGCCGAGGTCGGATCGGTGCAGTTCCCCGGCCTCATCGAGCAATGCTCGAACCATAAACGCTGTCTCATCAGCACTCGAAACCAGGACGACCTCCGGCCCCATCACGGTACCGATGGTGCGCGCCAACAACGGGTAGTGCGTACAGCCGAGAATGAGCGTGTCGACCTGGGCTGCACGGATCGGCGCCAGCAGGCGCTCTGCAAGCACCCGCACCTGGTCCGAATCGACTTCGCCCGCTTCGACGAACTCGACGAAACCCGGACAGGCCGCACACGTGAGCTCGATCTCGGGTGTGATCGTCGCAGCCATGGACTGATAGCAGCCTGATGCGATCGTGCCCACGGTGCCAATCACCCCGACGCGCCCATTCCTCGTCGCCTTCGCCGCAGAACGCAACCCTGGCTCGATCACGCCGATGATCGGGATCGTATGACGATCGCGCAGCGCCTCGATAGCGACCGCCGTTGCGCTATTGCAGGCAACCACGATCATGCGTACATCCCGCTCGACCAGCACGTCCGCAATGTCGAGACTGTGCTTGAGCACCTCATCGGCAGGCTTCGGTCCGTACGGGAAGCGTCCGGTATCGCCGAAGTACACGAACGGCTCTGCAGGAAGCAGGTCGATCAAAGCGCGCAACACGGTGAGACCACCCAGGCCCGAGTCGAAGACACCGATGCCGCCTCTGCGTGTCGACATGCTCAATGGAGGCGCACCTGCGTTGCTGCTCGACCGAGTCGATCGAGGACGGCGACACCGATCCCAATCGGCGGTGGCGGCACGACGAGCAAGGTGTCAAGGCCATGTTGGTCCGCTTCGCGCAGGCGGGCATACAGCACGCGCGCGAAGTCATCGACGTCGGACGGGGCACTCAGAACAACGATGTCGAACTCGTTGACCTCCGGTGGTGGGTGCATCGCGAGGAGGCCGACACGCCTCGCCTGAGCTGCCAGCTCGCGCACGCGCTCAGAGATCACGGCTTCGGTGACGAGTTCGACCACGGCGCGCGGCGCGTAGTGCGACGCCAGCGTCCCTGGTGCGCGGGTGTCGCCTTCACGGCGTGCTCGTACCGGATGCCCGAGCAGCCCCTCGATTGTCTCTGCGACGACACCACCCGGCCGGAGCAACACCACGTCTTCGAGTCCATCACCGGTGCAGTCGACGATGGTGGATTCAACCCCGTATGCACACGGACCGCCGTCAAGGACGAAGTCGACATCCTCACCGAGGTCCGCGACGACCGCATCGGCCGTCGTCGGGCTCACCCGCCCGAAACGGTTTGCCGACGGTGCGGCAATACCACCGCCAAATGCACGCAACAGCTCGAGCGCCACAGGTTGGGCAGGCACGCGCAGCCCGACCGTCTCGAGACCTCCGGTGACCTCGTCGAGAACGTGCGCGGCTCGACGAACCACGATCGTGAGAGGCGCCGGCCAACACTGCGCCAGCAGACGGGCCGAGGCGGTGATCTCGCCCGCCCAGTCGTCGATCTGATCCGCCGAGGCGAGATGCACGATCACCGGGTGATCAACCGGACGACCCTTGACGGCAAACAGCCGCTCGATCGCTTGCCGGTTGCCCGCGTCCGCGCCAAGGCCGTAGACGGTCTCGGTCGGAAAACCGACAAGTCCACCATCGCGAAGAACCTCGACGGCACGCGCCACGGCGTCTGCCGCGAATGATCTCGGCGCGGTCGATCACCAGTAGTTGATCTGCTTGGCTCGCGCTTCCACCACGTCGAGATCGTCGGTCCATGCGCCCGAGGACAGGTATTTCCACCCGGCGTCGGGCAACAACGTGACGACGGTGCCGGATTCCATCTTTTCGGCGGCCTTCACTGCGCCGGCAATCGCAGCGCCAGACGAGATGCCAGCGAAGACGCCACACTCATCGAGCAGACGCCGAACCCAGATGATGGACTCACGCGGTCGCACGATCAGCTTGCGGTCCAGAATCGCCCCGTCGAAGATCGGGGGAACGAATCCGTCGTCGAGGGACCGGAGTCCCGACACAAGCTCGCCTGCCGGCGGTTCGACGGCGATCACCTGCACCGACGGCTTGCGCTCCTTGAGGTACCTGCCGACACCCATGAGCGTGCCACTCGTGCCGAGGCCGGCAACAAAAGCGTCGACCTCCGGGCAGTCCCGCCAAATCTCGGGACCAGTGCCCTCATAATGCGCGAGCGGATTCGCCGGGTTGCCGTATTGGAACAGTGTCACCAGCGTCGGGTCGGCGCCGGCAAGCTCGCCGGCGACGCGGATGGCGCCGTTGCTACCTTCCGAAGCCGGCGATTCGATGACCTCGGCGCCGAAGATGGCCAGAAGTTGACGGCGCTCGATCGACACATTCTCCGGCATGACGACTCGAAGCCGATATCCACGCAGGCGAGCGACGAGCGCAAGACCGATACCGGTGTTGCCCGATGACGGCTCGAGGATCGTGGCGCCACGTGTGAGCGTTCCCGCGGCCTCGGCCATCTCGACCATCTTCAACGCGATGCGGTCCTTCGACGAGCCGCCCGGATTGTGACCTTCGAGCTTGGCGAAGATCGCGACATCGGGGTTCGGAGAGAGGGCGCTCACCGAAACCAGCGGGGTGTCACCGATCAGGTCGAGAACGCTCGCATAGCGCGCCATAGCCTGCGCGGGGCTCAGCCGCCGGCGACGGCGGGAAGAACCGAGACCATGGCACCGTCGGCAATCTTCGTGTCGAGTTGCTCGAGGTACCGGATGTCCTCGTCATCGACGTACACGTTGACGAACTTGTGCAGGGCGCCTGCCGAATCGATGAGCTGTCCTGCTAGACCTGGGTATTGCGCCACAAGATCGGCGAATACCTCGCCGACCGTCGTACCTTGGGCATCAACGACCGCGACCCCACCCACGTGGGAACGCAACAGTGCTGGAAGTCGAACTTGGACAGACACAGGCGAGGACCTTTGTTCGGGACCGTGCCAGCTTACAAGTCGAGCACCGGATGCCTCGACGCTAGCTCGACGTGGGCCCCTCCTCGAGGTCCACGGCCACCTCGGCAATCTCGCCATCACGGATTCGATACGCCCGCAGCACCGGATCCCCGTCCTTGAGGCTGACCAGGACATAGATCCAGCCGGGCTCCATCGCCGTACGGACATCGGTTTCGGACGGGTATGCATCGGTGTGGGTATGGGAGTGCCAGACACCGATGAGCTCGTCGCCGGCCCCTTCGGCGGCTCGCATCGCCTGGATGAGGTCCCGCGAGTCGACGGTATAGGTTCTCGCAGAGGCGTCAGCGTTACGACATGGAAAGACCCCGTTGACGACGCCAGTTGGTTCGAGCCCTTCGAGAGGACCCGAGAGCAGACCACACGCCTCGTCGGGCAGGCCGTCGAAGCAGTGCGCAACGACCGCTCCGTATTGCGCGCGGCTGAGCCGCAAGGTCGGAGAGGCGAACGGCGACGCGGTGGGGTCCGCGAGCGTCACCGAGCGCTACCGGCGCGCTGGGCATCGATGGCGCGCCAGACCTTCTCGGCGCTGAGCGGCATGTCGAGGTGACGGATTCCGAGATGCGAGAGCGCGTCGATCACGGCGTTGTGCACTGCCGGCATTGAGCCGATGGTGCCGGACTCGCCGATACCTTTGGCGCCGAGAGGGTTGAGGTGCGTCTCGGTCACAGTGTTCGCGGTCTCGAAACTCGGGAACTCGGCCGCGCTTGGCATCGGATAGTCCATCAGATTGCTGGTGAGCGGATTGCCGTCTTCGTCGTAGACGACCCCCTCCCACAACACCTGTGACACACCTTGTGCGATGCCACCGTGCTGCTGACCGGTCACGAGCATCGGGTTCAGAATTCGTCCACAGTCATCGACGGCAATGTGGCGCATCAGTTGGGTGCGCCCGGTCTCGGTGTCCACCTCGACCACAGCGATGTGCGCACCGAACGGATAGCTCCCCGCGCCCTGGTCGAAATCGAGCGCATGGGACAACGCCGCCTGCATCCCCGCAGGACGCCTCGACTCGTCACGCGCGGCGCGAGCGAGCTCCGACCAACTCAACGCCCGCGCCGGCACGCCCGAGACGCCGAGCCCTCCACCCGGGCGCGCCTCGGCGTGGACAACGATGTCCTCGACGTCGGCCTCGAGAAGATGCGCCGCGAGTTCTTTCGCCTGATCGAGCACAACCTCACCGGCTTTGAGGATCGCGCTGCCACCGATCTGCAGTGAACGCGACCCACCTGTTCCGCTTCCGTGCGCGACCAGCGCCGTGTCGGACTGCACCAACGTGACCGCCTCCATCGGCACACCGAGCAGATCGGCCACGATCATCGCGAAGCTCGTCTCGTGTCCCTGGCCATGCGCGGATGTTCCCACCACGACACACACGGTGCCGTCGTCGTTGATCTCGACGGACGCGAACTCCTTGGAGAGTCCCGCTGCGGTGACTTCGACATAGGCCGAGACCCCGATGCCGAGTTGGACCACGTCGCCACGATCGCGCCGGGCCTGCTGTTCGGCACGGAGCTCGTCGTAACCTGCAATGCGGACCGCTTCATCGAGCGCTTTGACGTAGTCGCCGACGTCGTATTCGGCGCCGGTTACGGTCGTGTACGGAAACGCTGTCCGACGCGATGAAGTTCTTGCGACGGATCTCAACCGGATCGATGCCCAGTTCGTCGGCCGCCATATCGATGATGCGCTCGAGCATCGCCGTCGCCTCCGGCCGTCCCGCACCGCGAAACGCCCCGATTGGCGATGTGTTCGTGACCGCGGTGAAACAGGTGCACTGAATCTTCGGGATGACATAGGGCCCCTGGGCCATCTGGCGCGTCAGGAAGGGAAGGAAGGAGCCGACACCCGGATACGCGCCGCCGTCGGCGATCACCTTGGCGCGCAATCCGACGATCGTGCCGTCACGTTCGAGACCGAGTTCGACATGCTGGACCTGTCCGCGACCATGCAGCATCGCGACGAGGTTCTCCGAACGGGTCTCGACCCATTTCAGTGGGCGACGCAAACGGTGTGCCAGCACTGCTGCGACGACGAACTCTGTATAACACGGCATCTTGGCGCCGAAACCACCGCCAACGGTTGGAGCGATCACGCGGACCTGCTCGGGTGTGAGCCCGCACGCTGTTGCGATCGGATCACGCGACGCGAACGGTCCCTGTGTCGAAAGCCAGACGGTGAGTCCACCGGTCTCGTCATCGGGCACCACGCAGATGCCGTTGCCCTCCATCGGGACAGGCGCCACACGCTGGTTCACGAAACGGCCCGAGACCACCACCTCGGCGCCGTCGAGGACCGTGGGATCCTCACCGAAGTCGACACTCACCGCCACGTTCGTCCCCGCATCCGGGAACAGCAGCGTTGCGCCGTCGGCCAGGGCGGCTTCGGGATCGATGACGACCGGAAGGGGGTCGTATTCCACGATCACCATCTCGGCCGCATCGACTGCTTGCGCGCGGTCTCGGCCACCACCGCCACAACACAGTCACCGACGAATCGGACCGTGTCTGCTGCGAGGGGTGGGCGTGACATCGTCTCGGGGATCATCATGAACGCCTGAAAGGGACCTTGGCCAAGGTCTTCGGCGGTCACCACGTCGACGACTCCGGGCATGGCTTTCGCCTCGCTGGTGTCGATCGAGTCGATCCGTGCATGAGCGACGGTCGATCGCACAAACACAAGGTGTAGGACGCCCTCAACCTCGATATCGTCAACGTATTCGGCGAGACCGAGCAAGATCCGTGGGTCCTCGACGCGACGGACCGAGTTCCCCAGAATTGATCCAGATACAGCCATGCCGGCAGGTTATCCGAGTCGACCCAGGTACATTCGGGGAACATGTCTGAGAATGGCCGTGGCGACCGTGTCGTCATCACGAACCGAAAAGCCCGCCACGACTACCTCATTCTCGAGACGTGGGAGTGCGGAATCATGCTGGCCGGCGCCGAGGTGAAATCCATACGGGGAGGCCGCGCCAACCTGCAGGACGCCTATGCACGCGTCGAGGAAGGCGAGATCTTCCTCCACGGCATGCACATCTCGCCGTATGAATTCTCCCGCGGCGAGCTCGAACCCGTGCGCAAACGCAAACTGCTCCTCCACCGTAAACAGATCACCGAGATCGAACGGGCGACGAAGGAAAAGGGTGTGACACTCGTGCCGCTGCGGGTCTACTTCACCGACGGTCGCGCCAAGGTCGAACTGGCCCTCGCACGCGGCAAGCGCGCGTATGACAAACGCCAGACCCTCGCGACCCGCGACGCGCGCGAGAAATCGATCGCGCGTTGAAGGCACGCCAACGCACCTGACTCATTGGTCGCGGGCCGTCTAGTTGAGAGACGGTTCGATCGGGAAGTTCGCCAGCCAACTCGTTCTGCCCCGCTGGCGTTTCAGGACCGTTCGCCACAGCTGACTCGGCTCGTCCGAAAAGGCGTCATCAGGTTCGGCGTCCAGCACCATCCATCCAGCTTGGGCGATCTCGGATTCGAGCTGACCACCCGCCCAGCCCGCATAACCGACAAACACCCGTAGCCTCTCGAGCACCACTCCCAGCTCTTCGGGCTCCTTGGCAAGGTCGATCGTGCCATAGCCGTCGAGAATCGGCAGCCAACCGTCGGGAGCGTCGGAACCTTCTCGGGCCGAATCCGTCGCTGCCGCACGGCCGAGACCGATCGCACCAGCGGGATTCACGGGGCCGCCGTTGAAGACAAGCGCCGGATCTGCCACGAAGGGACCCCAGCTTGGTATGGCGTCGATGGCCTCGATGAACGTCGGACGGTTGAGCACGAGCCCGAATGCGCCTTCGTCGGAATGGTCCAACATGAGCACGACTGTCCGGTGAAAGTTCGGGTCCTCCATGACCGGCGAGGCCACCAGAAGACGACCCCGTGTCGATTCGGACATTGTCGATTCGGACATCGCGCGATGATGCCCAACCTGCAGCGCTCGTGCATGCCGCGCGGCCGTTCGATCTGCCCGAGATTGGCGGTAGGCTGTCGGGTTGTGCGGCGTCACTACCGTACGAGCACGGTCCGATTTCCACATGTGGCACCGTGGTGGTGTCACCAACATGGGGGTGCCTGGCTTCGATTCTGGGGATCAACACGGGTGAAGCGAGCCGACGTCGTCAGATCGTCGTTAAAGAGCTGGCAACAAAAATAATTGCTGAGGACAACCTCACACTCGCTGCCTAGAAATAGTCAGCGCGTTCATTCCGGCCCAGTCGCTCGGTCGGATCGTGAACGTCATCTTGAGCGACTTACCTCTAGGAGCGGCCTCGCGGCCTAGCGGGACAACACAGTGAGGCTGGGGTCGTCACAGGTCGCCGATGAGCGGTGTTGACCCGAGATCTTTTCATCGGCTGCGCTCGGAGAAGCCCCGTTGCGAGTCCGGAAGACGTGGGTTCGATTCCCGCCACCTCCACCACACCGCCACCTCCACCACCTCTTCATCACCGCGAAACCCATCGAGCGAAGCGGAAGCCATCGGGCACGTGTGGCCGTCCCGCCGTGGTCGAACCGTCACTGGTGCTCGACCGGCAGGTGCTTGACGGTACGGCTCCCGTAGTTGTGCGACCGTTGTTGCCCCGTCTCGTCAACGCTCAGTTTGTGTCGCGAGTGCGACAGCCGCCTGGCAAACATCACCTTCTAGGATCCCGAATCATGACGAAGGTCCTGATCAGTTTCTGCAACCTCGGCGATGGCCGCACGACCGGTTTGCACCTGCTCGACGAGGAGACCCTGACGCCGGTGGATCTCGGCCGGAACGAGCCCGACGTGTACACCGGAACGGGCCTAACCCGCGACGGATCGCGGGTGCTCCACGTCTACGTGGCCGCCGAGACGCATCTGGCCGTGCTGGATGCAGAGACCCTCGAACTCCTCGCCGACCACGTGCTCCCGGGGCTCGTCGACGTCCATTCGCTTTGCGTCCACGAGGGTGCGGTCGTGGTGGTGTCCTCGGGCACCGACGAGGTGATTGCCTTCGGGTGGAACGGTGCCGACCTGGCGCGCGCCGCGTGGTCTGGGCAGCCAGCGACACGGGCCGCGACACCCACCATCTCAACAGCGTCGCCGTTGTCGACGGACGCCTGCTGGCGACCGGCTTCGGCCCCAAGACCGGAGAACGGCACAGCAGCGCGACCGACGGCTTCGTCCACGACCTCGGAGCCGACACCCGCGTGCTCGGCAACCTCTGGCACCCCCACAGCGTCACAGCGACCCCGAGAGGCGGCCTGGTCTGCGAATCGTCCCGGTCGTGGGTCGTCGACCTGAGCGGGCGCGAGGTCGCGACCGCCAACGGCTACGTCCGCGGACTCGCAGCAGACGGCACGGATCTGCTCATCGCCTCGAGCATCGGACGCAAGGAGAGCAGGAGCCAGCCCGGAGTCAGCAACCCCGCCGACCCCGGCGCCCCCGAAGGCCACTGCACGGTGCAGAGGACACCCGAACACGGCTGGAGCACCACCGTGGACGTCGGCCACTTCGGACGAGAGATCTACGACCTGCTCGTGCTGTGACCACCCCCGACGATCGGCGGCCACCTCGACACCGAAGGCCCGGCAATCCTGAACCCCACTCCGCTACCCGCTGGCGCCATGTTCTTCTCGACGTCCGTTGCGGAGCCGGAGGAACAACGCAGCCGGCAAACGCAGTGTCACAAGGTCTGTGAGGCGACCATGCGACGAACGAAACGCCGCAATCCAGTGACGCGAAGCATGCGTCATAGGATCCGCTCCTCACCAAGGCCGAAGTGACCCATGACCAGAGCATGACAGACCGGAGCACGACTCCGATACGTGAAGGTGACAACGGCCTCGCTCGCTGCGACTGGTGCACCCAGTCGCCCGACTACGTCGCTTATCACGATGATGAATGGGGAAGGCCCGTCGTCGACGACGTGCGGCTCTACGAAAAGCTCTGCCTCGAAGGCTTCCAGTCCGGACTGTCATGGCTGACCATCCTGCGGAAACGTGAAGGATTTCGCCGCGCCCTTCCGCGGCTTCGACCCGGCACAGGTGGTCGACTTCGGCAATGACGACATCGAGCGCCTGCTCCTCGACGCTTCGATCGTGCGCCACCGCGGCAAGATCGAGGCCAGTATCGCCAACGCCCGCGGCGAACGCTCGTCGCGCAAGAACGCTTCGGCTCGCTCGCCGCGCTCGTCTGGTCGTTCGAACCGGATCGCGCGACCCGGCCCGCGCCACGGGTACCCGGCGACATCGATGCCAACACCGCCGAATCGAAGGCGCTCGCCAAGGAGCTCAAACGCTGCGGCTTTCGCTTCATCGGCCCGACCACCGCGTACGTGGCGATGCAATCGGTTGGCCTGGTCAACGACCATCTCGATGGGTGCCGACATCCGCGCCGGTGTGATATAGACCGCGGCACGGCACTCATTCCCAACGCCAGACCACAATGAGCGGCAGTTGCGCCATACTGGCGACGTGGCTGATCGCAACGTTCTCGGCAATACCCTCGAGCCTTGTGGCACTGACCCGATGACGGGCTTCTACCGCGACGGCTGTTGTTCGACCGGACCCGAAGACGTCGGGAGCCACACCGTGTGCGCGGTGGTCACGCCGGAGTTCCTTGCTCATCAGCGCCAGATCGGTAACGACCTGAGCACCCCGATGCCCCAGTACGGCTTCCCCGGGCTCGTGCCAGGCGACCGTTGGTGCGTCACCGCACGCAACTGGCTGCGCGCACATTACGACGGCGCTGCGGCGCCCGTGGTGCTCGCTTCGACGCATGAGCGCGTCCTCGACATCGTCGCGCTGGAGATCTTGCAGCAACACGCCGTCGACGTGCCCGACGACGCGAGCGCACTCGACCAGTAGCCGCAGTCAGGCGAACCGCCCGGTGCACCACGGCTTGCCCCCGTCACCGATGATCGAGACGGTGCGAACCCGATCGGCGCCGACCGTGAGATTGGTTCCCCAACCGCCGTCGCGTCGCGGGCAACGCGCCGGCATCGAGGTCCAGCGTTCGACCATTGTCCAGCACCACCCGCAGTCTGGGATTCCTGGGTGGACCTTCGGCGTACCGGCTACTCCACCCCGGGATCGACACAAAGAGCCACGACTGATCTCCGTCGTAGCGCCACACCCGCCCAACTCGTTCACCCGCAGTGGACACCATCGCCGCTTCGTCCAACGCATCGGGCTGACGTGATGCCCAGTGACCGAGACCGGCGCCCACGACAAGCAACACGGCTGCCGCTGCCGCCGCCACGATGTATTGCCAGGGCCGGCGGCTCCTGGGGGCTGGAGCGATACGGCGCAGCACCCCTGACTCGAATCCCATCGGCGGTTCTGCTTCTGGGGCAACGAGCTGGAGAAGATCGACGACCTCGCCGAGCTCGGCGACACGAGTCCGGCACGCAGGACAGACCTGCAAATGATCGAATGCCTGCGCCCGTTCCCGTCCAGTCAATATCCCGAGCGCCAGCTCCGTAGCAAGGGTTTCGTTACCGCCGCATGGCGCTGCACGCTCAGCCATGGTTCACACCCTTGTTTGCATCGAGCAACTCGCGAACGCGCGACAGGGCGGTCCGTAGGCGCGTCTTGGCGGTCCCGAGTGGGATCCCGTCGATCTCGCTGATCTCACGTGCGGTTCGCCCACCGATCGCCGCAAGGATGAGCGCCCGAGACTGCTCGGCGGGGAGTTGCGTCAGTACAGCGAGCACACGTCGTGTCTCCTCGGTGAGCTCGACCCTGTCCTCGGTCGACATATCGTTCGATGCCAGCACCAACGAACTCACGTCGACATCATCGAGCGGCCTGGCGCGGTTCATGCGGAGGCGGTCGATCGCGACGTTGCGACCAATGGCCAAGAGCCAGGTCATCGCGGTTCCCCGACACGGGTCGTAGGTCGAGGCATGCTGCCAGGCCCTGACGAAGACATCCTGTGCCGCTTCGGCAGCGTGGCCATCGTCGCGCAGGATTCCGAGCGCCTGGCCGAAGACCTTGTGTTGATATCGACGCACGAAGACCCTGGCGGCCTCTTGGTCACCAGCGGCCATCCCTGCCAACAACGCTTCATCGGACCAACCCCACACCCCTTGTTCTACGGATGTGGACCCGGTTTGGATTGGAGCGTGGTTGCGGTTCCGTCGTGGCCGAGGGGCCGTCATGACACGCTGGCCGAAACTTCCGCGGAGAGCAATCCCTCTTGGGTTCTCATCCGTATATACAAGGCGATGGGGAACACATGTGCGCGTTCTACGAGGAGGCCTTCATGAAACGTACGATCCGTGTCGTTGGGATCGTCGCCGCCGCCGCCATGGTGATGGCAGCATGCGGGTCGAGCTCATCGGATTACAAAGCGCAGGACACCCCGAGCACCGGCCGCTCGACGACCACCGCGACCAGCACCGCGACCAGCACGGCGAACGAGTACGGCGCGCCGTCGTCGGCAGATCCGACGGTGAGCGTGGCTGCAACCACGAAATTCGGGAACGTCCTCGTCGGGCCGAATGGACACACCTTGTACCTGTTCGAGAAGGACGACGACCTCGCGAGCGCATGTACTGGTGGATGTGCCACGGTCTGGCCAGCGCTCACCGCCTCGGGCACGCCGTCGGCAGACACCGGTGTCGCAAGCTCGAAGTTGACGACGGCGCACGGGCAGGTGCCCAACCATGTCGCGTACAACGGACACCTTCTCTACTACTACGCGGGCGACACGGCCGAAGGTGACGTCAACGGCACGTCCATTCCATCGTGGTATCCGGTCAACCCGGCGGGCGACAAGGTCGACCGCGACTGAGCACCCGGCCTGCGCCGCAAGACACGCAGCGACGCACACCAACACGCTTACGCACACCAACACGCAATCGTGGGTGCCCCCGCTTGGGTCACCCTGGCGGCATCGCCTCTCCGCAGCTACGGTCTGATGGTTCGTCAGATTTGCGTCGGTGGCCTGCCGGGCCCACTACGAACCCAGGGGACACGATGGCATTCAATCCTTTCGATCCTGCCGATCTGGACGACCCGTTTGCCGAAATGGCCGCGCTTCGTCGGCAAGCACCGATCTCCGAGCCTGTGCCAGGTATCCAGTTCGTGGCGCGATACGACGACGTGTCGGTCATCCTCCGCGACCACGAGCGCTTTCCCCAGGCCGGGCACGCGCCGCTCGCGGAGCGCAACATCGAGGACCTCGGTGTCGGCGAACTCGACCCGCCGCGGCACACCGAGTTCCGGCGAGTCCTGCTGACCGCCCTCGGCACAAGCAAGGTCCGTCAGGCGACTGACGCGATCGACGCGATCGCGCGGCGGCTCGTCGCCGACTTCGCCACCAACAGCGAGGTCGACCTGATGGCCGCGCTTGGTAAGCCATTTCCGGCACTGGTCATCGCGCACATGATCGGCATCCCTGAAAGTGACGGTCCGCGCTTTCGTCGCTGGGCAGACCAACAGGTTGAAAGCGTCGACCCGACACGTACCACGGCCGCCGACTACCGGCCCGAGGAGTTCACTGCCTACCTGCAGAGTCTCATTACCGCGCGCCGCAACGCACCAGAGCCTCCCGATGATCTCGTGACGCGCATGGTCAACCACGTTTGCGAGGACGGCCGGACGTTCACCGACCGCGAGATCATCGCCCAGATGAACAATGTCATCGTCGGTGGAACCGAGACAACCACACACCTGATCGGCAACCTCGTCTATGAACTCGCCCGCAATCCCGACGCCTACGAGCGCCTACGCTCCGATCGCGACCTGATCTCCGCTGCGGTGGACGAGTCGCTGCGCCTCACCCCTCCGGTGCAGTTCCTGTTTCGACGCTGCCCCGCCGAGGCGGCTCTCGACGGCGGCACGGTTCCGGCGGACGCCACGATTGCGATCTCGCTCGCATCGGCCAACCGCGACGAGTCACACTTCGATCATCCCGCGGAATTCATCGTCGATCGCGGCGCCGAACGCCATGATCAACTCGGTTTCGGAATCGGTATCCATTCCTGCGTCGGCGCGCAGCTCACCCGGTTAGAGGTTCGTCTCGCCCTCGAAGCACTCCTGGACGCATTCACCGCGATCGAGCTCGCACCAGGATTCAAGTATGAGCGGGTGACGTTTCCGATGATGCGCGGACCGCAACGCCTCGACCTCCAACTTCATGTGGCGCCGAGCTGAGGGTCCGGGAGAAAGTCCAGGAGCAGCGCGTTGATGGTCGCAGCGGCTTCGAGCTGCATCCAGTGGCCCGGACCATCGATGCGCTCGTATCGGAACCCGCCAGTGCAGAACTCCGCAGAACCGGTCATCTGACCCTCGGTGAGGGCGAAGTCTCCAGTGCTCCACACGCCCATGGTCGGGGCTTGGATAGGTGGAAGCGCGAGCGGCGGGCCGACGAAGGATTCGGGCGTGATGTTCGCTCGGTACCAGTTGAGACCAGTGGTGAGTGATCCGTCGCGGGCCAGGTCGCCGATGACAGCGTCGACGTCGGGGTGTCGTGCGAACTCGCGCATTCCCGCCCAGTCGTCGGCGGAGAGCCAGTGCTCGGCAACGCCTGGGAACTGGAAGAGCAACATGTACCACGACTTCTCACGCTGGGCTGCTCCCGCGGCGGCGAACGAACTGGGATGCCCGACCGACAAGGCGACCAGGTGGTCGACGCGTTCCGGAGCAAATGCCGCCGTTGCCCACGCGACGGCGGCGCCCCAGTCGTGACCCACGACGTGTGCCCGTTCGATCGACAGCGCGTCGAGGATTGCGATCACGTCGATCGCGAGCAAGGCGACGGCGTACGCGTCGACCTCGGGGGGCTTGTCACTCGCGCCATAGCCTCGCTGGTCGGGCACGATGACTTGGAATCCCGCGTCGACCAACGCCGGGACCTGTTTGGCCCACAACCGCTTCGAGTCGGGAAAGCCATGTAACAACACGACGGGCGCGCCCGTACCCTCGACCTGCACGTCGATTGTCACACCGCTGGAATCGACCTGCATCGCGTGTCTCCCCTATCGGTTCACAAGCCAGCCGGCTCGACGAGCCCAACGAGTTCTGCGCGACTCGGGCATGGCAGCTGCTCGCCTCGCCAGCCGCTGCCGAGTTCGACGATGCGTTCGTGCATTCCGGGCCGGCCCACAACATCCCCGGGCAGGGCACGAACGCCCGCGAGATCCAACACAGCGCGCAGCATCTCGGGGTCCTTCCCAGCTGCGGCCTGCAACGCTTTGGCGATCTCGAACTCCGGCGCCGGTTCGAACGGGCGATTGTCCAGCAGCGCGTTGATCTCGGCCATTCGGCACTCATCGAATTCGACGGTGCTGCGGTACCACGGCTCCACGGTCGTCCTCGTCACATCGTCCCACTGTCGTTGCAACACAACGGGATCAATCGGCATGTCGCGCAACAGGTCGCGCAACGCGACCGCATGGATCGTGCCGATCGAGATCCCACGACCCACCGACGGATTCGTGCACGCCCATGAATCCGCCAATGCAACGACACCGGTCACGACCGGCAAGCCGTCGATCACAAACGCCCGGTGCCGGTCTTCGAGTTTCGCCATCACCGCCACCTGGTCGTCGAGCGGCTCACCTTCGAGCCAGTGCGCGCACAGCGGCAGGCTCTCCATGACGCGTGTCCATGCGTCGGCATTCCTGAGGGCCCGCATTGCCGTGTCCCTTGCACTCGCGACGACGCCGACACCCCACGTGCCGTTGTCGGCGGGAAGGGTCAATACGGACACGGTGCCGTATTCCTGGAGCAGCGGCCCGAACGCCATCGGCACCGAACCATCCTGCGAACGGAAGTGCCGGCCGTAGTAGATGAACCCGCAATCAGCACGTTCCTCGAGCGGCGCTCGTGCGCCGATCTGCTCCAAGAACGTCGGAAGCGCCGAACGGCGACCGGCAACGTCGACAACGAGACCCGCGCGCAGGTCGTCGCCCGCGTCGGTTCGAACTCCAACGACGTGCGGGACGTCCGCGCTGGTCGGAGCTCCGGTGAGGAGACCGATCACACCGACTCCGCGCCGAACCTCGAGGTTCCGCGTCGAGGCGACCACGCGCGCTATCGCAGCTTCGGCGACCGGTCGGCGCGCGGTGAGCGCGTCATGACACTCATCACCCTCGCGGAACCCACCGGTGACCGCTGCCGGCGCGTCGCGCGAACGGATTGATCACACGGGCTCCGGCATCCGAGAACGCTGCGACGACCTCGGGGAGGTTCGCCTCCATCAATTCGCGATAGCGCGACTGGAAGAAGTGCAGGAGTCGGAACTGATTCACGCCTCTTCGATCCCACTGCTCCCACGCGTCCCGAGGATCTGGCGGCGGCGCTGGATCCCGCTCGAGCACGGTGACCTGATGGTCATCACGGGCGAGCATCAATGCTGCCCCGAGCCCGACGATCCCTCCACCGACGACAACGACGCGAGCCATTTCGACCTCCCGATTCAAGCCGTGAACTTAGGCCAATCGCGAGAGCCGGATCACGGCCCAGCGGCGATCCCAACAGCGATCGATACTGCATGGTCGTCATCCAGAGAGTGTGTAAGAGTCATCGTCATGGGATTGGCCATCCACGTCGATGGACTCGTCAAGCGGTATCGGGACATCGTTGCTTTGGACCATCTCGATCTGTCCGTCGAGGACGGCACCATCCTAGGACTCCTCGGCCCGAACGGCGCCGGCAAGACGACGGCAGTGCGCATCCTCTCGACACTCCTCGAAGCCGACGGGGGTCGTGTCGAGGTCGCAGGAATCGACGTGCGAGCGAACCCCGAAGAGGTGCGCCGACGCATCGGGCTCTCCGGCCAGAGCGCAGCCGTCGACGAGGTCCTGACCGGCTTCGAGAACCTCGACATGGTGGGGCGCCTCTACCGCCTGGGACGCCGCGCAGCGTGCACCCGCGCGACCGAGTTGCTCGAACGCTTCGGCCTCACGGCCGCCGCCAACCGCCCGGTCAAGACGTACTCGGGCGGAATGCGCCGACGCCTCGACCTCGCTGCGGCATTGGTCGCAGCGCCGCAGGTCCTCTTCCTCGACGAGCCGTCGACGGGCCTCGACCCTCGAAGCCGAAATGAGCTCTGGGACCTCATCCGCGAGCTCGTGCAAGGAGGAGCAACCCTGCTGCTCACCACGCAGTATCTCGAGGAGGCGGACCGACTTGCCGACGACATCGTCGTGATCGACCACGGCAAGGCGATCGCACAGGGCCATGCCAGCGCATTGAAGGCACAGGTTGGCGGCGAGCGCATCGAGATCGTGCTCACACCGAATGCGGACCTTGCGACCGCACGACGGGTGCTGAGCGAGCTCGCCATTGGCGAGGTGACGGTCGAGGAACATACCCGCCGACTCACCGCCGCCGTGGCCAATGGGAGCGACGCGCTGCGCCTTTCCTTCGAGCGGTTCGAATCCGCCGGGATCACCTATGTGGAGTTCGGATTGCGCCGACCCACCCTCGACGACGTCTTCCTCACTCTGACGGGCCATACCTCAGCACCCGATGCGCAGTTCGACCAATCGACGGTTGCGAGCGAAAGCACCACCCGAGGCCGCCACACACGGGAACGGAACCGATGAGCACGCTGTTCGACGCCTGTGCCGACGCCGCGGTGATCGCCAAACGCAACGTCATCAAGATCAAGCGAGTTCCCGAGGTGCTGATCTTCGTACTGCTGTCCCCCATCATGTTCGTGTTGCTCTTCGGGTATGTCTTCGGGAGCGCGATCGAACTGCGCGGCATCAGCTATCGCGAGTTCCTCATCGCCGGGATCTTCGCCCAGACCGTTGTTTTCGGCGCAACCTTTACCGGCGCAGGACTGGCCGAGGACATGCAAAAAGGGATCATCGACCGATTCCGATCGCTGCCGATGTCGCGCTCGGCTGTACTGGTCGGACGAACGGTGAGCGACATCGTCTACAACGTGCTGTCGCTGGGGATCATGGCTTCCACCGGTTTTCTGATGGGTTGGAGGATCCGCACGTCACTACTCGAAGGCATCGGCGGCTTCGTGTTGTTGCTGCTCTTCGCGTATGCGTTCTCGTGGGTGATGGCTTACATCGGTCTCATCGTTCCCAGCCCGGAGGTCGTGAACAACGCGTCGTTCATGGTTATCTTTCCGCTCACCTTCGTCGCCGACACGTTCGTGCCATCGAAGGACCTTCCGACCGTCCTACGTGTGTTCGCCGAGTGGAACCCCGTGTCGTCTGTCACGCTCGCGACCCGCCAACTCTTCGGCAACACGATCCCTTCGGCCACGTCGCCCGACGTCTGGTCGTTGCAGCATCCTCGCGTGTACACGCTGCTGTGGATCGCCCTGATCCTCGTGGTCTTCATACCGCTCTCCGTGCGTCGATACCAGAGCGCAAGCAGCCGCTCCTAGCGGCGGGTCGAGACGAGGAGCAGGTCGGTTTCAGCTCCAAGCGTCGACGGCTGTGCCCCCGACACGGGGATCTTCTGTCCCAGCGAGCCGGAGCCGAGGACACTCACGAGCACCGAGTTCCCGTCCGCCGACCAGGACAGTGTCGAAGACCCGAATACCCGTTTGCCGGAAAGGCCAGTACTGATTTCGAGGTCGTTCGCGATCGAAGATCCAGCCTCGAAAAGAGCAACGGCAGTCTTCTCCCCCTCGTACGTCAGCACCGCGAGCGTGTGCCCATCGTCGGAGCAGGCGCCGGTATTCGCATACGCACCAGACGGCAACGCTTTCGTCCGCAGCAGCCGGTCACGCCGCATACAGCGTGCGCGCCTGGCCGGTGACATCGTCACGGAGGAGACGATGCAAGGACTTCTTGGCAACCAGGTCCACGGGACGGCCGAAAAGCCCGCTCAGCTCGTCCTCAAGCCGATTGATGGCAAAGCCGAGCTTGGCACCGGGCGCCAGGACGTAGAGCACATCGACATCACTCCCCGCGGTGGTCTCGCCTCTCGCGGCGGATCCGAACACTGCGAGCTCAGCCACGCCGTAGCGCTTACAGACCTCGGCCAGGCACTCCTGATCGACCGGTCGACCGTCAATCGCGAATGGATACGACGTACCCATGCCTGACATTCTCTCACCATCCGCGGGCGGACTGGTAGCTCTCAGGATCGACAGCTCGCATCTCGATTGTTTGAGCTCCTGCGCGGCGTCGCGGCCGCGGGCCACATCGGCAACGAGGCGAGACACCCCCTCCGAGCCGGCTTCGTCACCGACGCCCTCGCAGCCGGTGCCACCCATGAGCGATTGCAACGCCAGGGCAGCAGGCCAGCCCGCGGTAGAGTGTGTCGACGGTCATATTGTTGTCCCTCGTCAACATGCAGGTTGTTGCAAGCGAACGGTGGCTACCCCCCGGGTACTGCTTCGCCGAATTGTTCCCCGTGGCGTTGCGTCCCGGATCAAAGGAGCACGGATGAACCGGTACCGAAGGTCTTCCCGAGTCCGCCGAGATTTTCGAACTGCACTCGCTTTGGGGGCGGCACTCGCAGTCGCGGCCGCGACGTTGGGCTCGGTGCCGGCGCGTTCGGGCGCATCCGAGCCGAACAAGGACACGGGCAAGCGCCCGAAAGTCAAATACGGCCAGGGCATCGACGCAAAGACCATCACGTTTGGTACGAGTGTGCCGACGTCGGGCGCGTTCTCGTTCATTGGCGCAGAGTTGGTCGGCACGATGAACGCGTTCGCGAAGCACGCCAACGAGACCGGTGGGATAGCCGGCCGGCAGTTGAAGATCATCGCGTATGACAACCCCGCGATGGACCCGGCAAAGGACCTCGCGAACCTGCAGCGTCTCTGGGAGCGCGACAAGGTGCTCGGCATTTACAGCTTCCTCACGGACTCCTTCGTGCCATACCTGCGCAAAAACAAGATCCCCGCGTTCACACTCGGTATGACCGTGGCGCCGTTCGCGAAGCAGAACCCGACGGTCTTTCCGCTCATCGGGAACTACATCAACTTCAACCAGGACTTCGTCTACGGGATCATGAAGGTGTTCAAGTACAAGCCCAAGACCGTGGCGATCCAGTACGACACGACCCTGTTGCCGGCCGGGCAGTACGTCGGCGATTTCAAGAAGACGTGGAAGGACTACGGCGTCAAGGTCGTGACGACCGATGTCGTGAACTTCACCGATGACTGCACCACGAAGGTTCAGAAGTGGCGCTCACTCGACGTCGATTGGGTCCAGTTCATGGGCATCGGGTACATCTCGTGCCTGCCTGCGATGGCGCGCATCGGCTGGAAGCCCAAGATCGGGATGGACGGGTGGGGCACGAGTCTCGGCGGACTTGCCACGATGATGGGTCCCGTCGTCGACGGAATGGTGACGGCATGGGAAGGCAACCGGCTCACCGACGGAAAGCCTGAGGGTATGAATCCTCAGATCAAGGAAGCGCGCGCTGCGATCGCCAAGTACTCCCCCGAGCTGAACACGATTGATCACCTGGACTCGGCAATCGTGCGTTCGACATGGGTTGCGATGAGCATGGTGCGCGCCTGGGCGCAGGAGAAGGGCAGGACGGATTTCTCACAGGCAGCCCTCGTCAAATGGGTGCAAGGGCGCAGGAACTACAAGTCGGGCGTGATACCGATGATCCTCAGCCTTGCGAGCGGGTGCAAGCAGGGTACGGGGAGTCAGTCGCTTGGGCGCTGGCGGTGGGACGAGGTCAAGAAGGTGGCCACGCGCGACCCGGAGACGAAGTTCATAGGGCCCCAGAACACACCGTTCATTTTCAAGCAACAAAAGAAGGACCCGTGCTACGTCTCCAAACGAGCCGAGCAAACCATGGGCAGGTAGAGGATCCGGCGAGCAATTCACAGCGGGCGCCGCGAACGCGACGGCCCGGAAAGCGCCTCGGTGAAATTGTCTTGGCCGATGGTCTGCGCGCTGCTCACAAAGGTCGAGCGCCGAATGCGTGACGATGCCCAATCCGTGACCATATGGGTGGTCATTGACGCGTCGTATACCAGACCGTCGTGGACGCCGCCGCCGTCGTGATGTGATCATGTCGATGAGACCCGCGGCCCACAGCATGGGCGGGGGCAACCAACGTCGCCGTGCCGTCATCGACACTGCCATGGTCAAGCGCGCTTCCCGTCCATAGGATCACGCCAGTCCCTCGAAAGTCGAGCGGCGCATTGACACGGGAGATGGCGATGACGACGGACAGGACACCTACGGCAGAAATCGACGAGACCAAGCTGAACGAGTTGGTAGGACGCTTTCTGGGCGACCTCGGAGCGGCGCTGCATGCGACCACCGTGGTCGTCGGCGACAAGCTCGGCCTGTACAAGGCCATGGCAGAGGGCCCGGCAACGCCGGCAGAGCTGGCCGCCCGCACCGGCACCAACGAGCGACTGGTGCAGGAGTGGCTGAACACCCAGCTTGCCAGTGGTTACTGCGAGCGTGACGGCGAGCGCTTCCTGTTGACGCCCGAACAAACCGCGGTCCTCGCAGCGGAGAACGGTCCGGCCTTTCTGGTCGGGGCCATGACCCTCGCCGGGTCGGTGGCCAAGGACGAGGCGAAGATCTGCGAGGCATTCCGATCGGGCAAGGGACTCGGGTGGCACGAGCACCACCACGACCTCTTCCATGGCACGGAGCGCTTCTTCAAGCCCGGCTATCTCGCAAACCTGGTGAGCTCGTGGATTCCGGCGCTCGATGGCGTCGAGACCAAGCTGCAGCAGGGGGCAAAGGTCGCCGATCTCGGCTGCGGCCACGGAGCCTCGACCATCCTCCTGGCACAGGCCTACCCCAACGCCACGATCGTTGGCTTCGACTACCACCCCGACTCCATCGACGAGGCTCGCAAGCGCGCGGCCGACGCCGGCGTGGGCGAGCGGGTGAGCTTCGAGGTCGCGAGCGCCCGGGAGTTCCCCGGTGAGGGCTACGACCTCGTGTGCGTCTTCGATGCGCTTCACGACATGGGTGACCCGAAAGGGGCGGCGACACACATCGCCTCGGCGCTCGCCGACGACGGAACGCTGCTCTTCGTGGAGCCCATGGCAGGCGAGACAAGCGCCGAGAACATGAACCCGCTCGGACGAATCTATTACGCGGCCTCGACGACGATCTGCACGCCCGCGGCGCAGAACCAGCCCGGGGGCTATGCGCTCGGCGCGCAGGTTCCGGAGTCGACATGGCGCTCGATCATGGCCGATTCGGGGCTCGGCCAGTTCCGGCGGGCAACCGAGACGCCCGTCAACCGTGTTTTCGAGGTCCGCAAGTAACAGCCTCCGACCAAAAGGGCGGCCGTATCTGCTGATGCGTACCCTCATCAGCAGGTGATCGAGGCAGCGTGACCGGAGCCGTCGTCGTGAGGTGATCGGCTTCGGGCTCGCGTGCCCCTCGTCGGCGGGGCCGACGAGTGCGCCATCGGGACGGGAGGTACTCAGAACAACTCAGGTCGATGCCCACGGCTCGATCGATGAATCTGAGGGTCTTCCTGCGATTCATCGATTTCGCTGCACGCGGCGCCCGTACTCGACGCGGCTGCCGTCTTGCCCTACGAGGGGCGTGACCGTCCGCCCGGCACGCTCGGCGAACTCGTCGAGAGCGTCGAGGATCTCCGGAGCCGCCCACTTCCGGTTGCGGTACTTGCCCGACACCATGGTGAGGATCCCTTTGTCCTCGAGGTGCCCGATGCCGGTGTTTGCGTTCGTCGCCGCCACGTCCAGCTCGCGTTGAACGAGCGGGGAGTCGACCACCGGCCGGCGGGCCTCGGGTATACGTTCGAGCGTTACTCCTACGCCGTCTCCTCTTCGCCGCGCACGAGTCGGATGCGGCGGGGGTCGGCGGGAAGCACGTCCCACGCCTCCTCCGCCACGAGGACAGGACGTTCATCTGCGGGGAGGTGCTCCTCGAAAAGTGCGAGGGCTTCGCCGAGGCCGGTAGCCGCCGGGGCGATCAACCCATGCAGCCCGAGCTGGTGGGCGACCCGCCCAATCGCTTGGCACGCGTCGTAGGACCCGACCTCCGACAGAAGATCCGCGTTGGTGAGGCCAACGCTTCGCTGCGCCTCGTCTCCGCGCAGGTCGAGGATCTCGGTGACGGAGACTTCGCAGACCAGCAGTCGGCGTGGAGCGACCATGTCGCTGGTCATGCCTGACTCGGCGAAGGGGTCGACGAGGTGTCGGTAGGCCTCGACGATGACGGAGTCCCGAGGGCGCCCGAGGTGAAGGACCGAATAGGCGCCCGGCGGGCCCCAGCGTCCGCCACTGTCGGACCCGGTCAACTCGCGCCAGTTCTGGCTGACGTGGCGCTCGAAACGGCCCGCCACTGCGGATCGACGGGCGGCCGCGACATCCAGGGCCAGCTTTCGGGCCACGTCAGCTTGCGCCGGCCTGGAGCCTCTGAACCGCGTGGACGACGGGCTCGAAGTCCCCGTCGATCAGCATGTCGATCGGCCGGATGCCGTTCAGCTCCGGGTTGCGGGAGTGGAGCCAGATCTCGATCCCCTCAGGCCGGTAGACGTCTTGGAGTTGGCGCACGATGTAGTGAATATCGACAAGGCGATCGCGGGTCTCCGAGGCTGGCCGGGAACTCCCGGCGGCCCAGTTCTGCACCTGTCGTTCTCGGACTCCGGTGATCTGGCCGATCTCAGCGGCGGTGAGGCCGCCCCGCCGGATCTCCTCGACCAGCAAGGGAAACGAAAAGCCGGACGTCGCTGTCTCTGGGCTCACGGTCACCACCTTCCTTCTGAAGTCTCATCGTCACATGATAGATTACACCTTTGATTACGTGTATCATAGCATCTCAAACGACAGGGCACACCGCGGCGCCAGGTCAAGATGACCGACCTTCTGATCCGAGCAGCCATGGACGACCATCAACGGTTCAGCGATCGCTCGCTTCTGATGCACGATGAGCGGATCGATAGGCAGAGCGTCGTTTGCCAAGTCTCGATGTTCGGCGTCGCGACCATCCATGCGTTCAGGTCGCCGTGGATCTCGGGCGGTCGCAACCTGGTCGCTGTCCGATCGTGCGCGCCGATCAGCGACATGAGCCGAGTGGCCCCGGACTCCCCGGCAGGGTCGGCGTCGAACGCAATGACGAGTGGTTGGCGTAGCTCTGCGAGACGTCGGGCGATGCGTTCGTCGGGTAGGCCTGCGCCGAGAACGGCGGCGGACCTGTAGCCGGCAGCCGTTGCCGAAAGCGCGTCAAGGGCTCCTTCACAGACCACGACGCATCGACCGACGGCCTCCCTGTGTGTCAGGGTCCAGTGACGCGGACCTTGACCACCAGCGCGTCGATCCACAACACGAGATAGCAGTCCTCGATCGGGCGGCTCTGCCACGCTCGGACATCGTCGAGGACCTTGTCGGTCACCGTGGAGATGAAGTCCTTGGACACCTCGGTACCGTAGCTGTCGCCCCGGTGCGATCGGATCTCCTCCACCGTCATCCCCGCCGGCGTACATCGAGACGATCTTGTCGTCGAAGCCGTCCCAATGCGTCTGGCGCTTCTCGACAATCCTGGGCTCGAAACTCGAGTTGCGGTCTCGTGCGATAGCAACCCGGACGTCGCCGCCCTCGGCTTTCAACGTTTTGGGAGTCGTGCCATTGAACGAGTTCCCCGACCCGCGCCCGACAAGGTCGCCCTTGTCGTAACCGAGATGATCAGCAAGCTCGGCGACCTGTCGCGCGGCATCGAGCAGCCGAACGAGGAGCCGGCGCGTGCGACGCTCGATGTCATCGAAGTGCGGCACGTCGCCGGGCAGGTAGTCGCCCAGCTCGCCATCCCACCGATCGCGATACGCGGCCAGGCGTCGCTCGAACATCGTCGACCATTCGCGCGGCGGAGTGCGCTGTCGACCGCGCCTGCTCGTCGTTCTCGGCCTTGCGGAGGTCGTTCTCGGCCTTGCGGAGGTAGAGATGCCACGCATCGAGTGCATCGACGTGTCCCCCATCGAGCAGCTCGTGCATGTCGTACAGGTCGCGACACTGCAAGCGCTCAACGATGCAGCGCACCTTCTCGGCGCTCACCTCGTCGAGCGTGTATGCGTCGATGGCGGCGTCGTCGGGCAGGTCGGGCCATCGCCGTTGCAACGCGACGCGCGTGAGCGACGACACCAGTTCGTCGGCGGAGATGTCGACCTTGAGCCTGCGCGGTCTGCCGAGCGGCCCGACATACGTCACCCACGGCGAGCGGTCTCCGTCGGACACTCAGCCGATCCAACCCGACGGCGCCGACGTACCGCGGTCACTCCCTCACGAGAGTAGCCGATCCCCGAAGTAGCAGAGCCGCAGAAGCGTGCCGCCTTTGAAGACGAGACGCGCATCACCGATCGCGCCGATGTCCGCGCAGAGATGGGCGAGCACGTAGTCCCGCTCAATGGTCTGCGCCGGCAGATGCTCATCGTTCGCCCGCCGCGTGATCAAGCCCTTCGTGATCACGCGTCCACGACCGCTTGCAGTTCCGACACCGGGTACGGCCATGCAACGCCCCAGGTCTTGTCAACCCAGCCGTCCGCGCCGCGTGCCTTGCGATCCAGTTCGATAAGCGTCCGCCATGCCGGCGGTTCGAGATCGCGTGTCGCGGGCAGCGACAGTGCTGCCGCAAGCGATCCGATGCGTCGGTACGTGGGCTCGGCCTTGACCTCCACCGCAAGTTCGCGCAACCCGACGACCCGGTCTGTGCCGGCAAGCGCCTCGGCAACACGAGCCGCGCCACCCGCGAGCGCGGGACGCGACGCGACGTCCAGCAAGGCGCGCTCGACCGATGCAACGCGTGACGGGCCAAGCGGCTCAGTCCCAATGAGGACGGTTGACACAGCCTCCCGGACGACGCGGAGCGGACGTCCACTCAACGCCTTCTCGCGCGGGCATATGGACCGGCCACCTGCACCGGGAGCGCCGGTCTCACGAGCAAACCGTGGTGGTCCAGCGCTGTCAGGAAGCCGATGCGGTGCGGATGTCCGGCGAAGACCGCCGCAACGGCGGAGCCCAGGTCATCCCACACCGCAGCCGTGCCAAGAGCGCCGATCTGACGGACGGCGTACCGCCCAGCAGCCAACCGATCGACAAGCCCCAACGCCGCCCATCGCGTCAGCAAATTAGAGGTCGCTTGCGGCGAAGTACCAAGCGCGTGGCGGACGTCCGCGGCGCTGAATGCCGTGCGGCCCTCGCTCGCGAAGCCGTCCAGTAGTTTCAGAGCTCGATTGATTGCCACTGTTGTCTCCAGTTCACGTTTAGCGTGTATCTTCGACAGCTATAGCAAATAATCCGTGTTCTGTGTGGCGTTGTTACACGCCCAACGTGTATATGCGCCTACTTCAACAAGCCAGCAGCGGTCCTGAGCCGCCGGGATGTCCAGCCGACGGCTCAAGACCGGGCTGAGAACCCGCCCGAATGTTCCCGTAGGAGCCCGTGGGACCGGGTCGCAATGACAAAGCAGTGACAGCACTGTCCGGACATTGTCCGGACAGTGCTAGAGTGCGGGCATGCCGAGAGCCGCAGAGAAACCCCGTCGACACCGCATCGAGGTCCGCGTGACTCCCGAGCAGGACGCGTTCATCCGCGAGGCGGCCGACCTCGAGGACACGACCGTCACCGCGTTCGTTCTCGACACCGTCACGGCCCGTGCCCGCAAAGTGGTCAGCGCCCACCAAAGCGTCAAGATGTCGAACGAGGCCTTCGACCGGTTCCTCGCCGAGCTCGACAAGCCCGCCCAGCCCGTGCCCGAGCTGGTCGAGTTGTTCCGCCGCCACCCCCAGACCCGGGAAGCGTGACCGACCCCGAGCTGCGGCTCGTACGACTCGACGAGACCCACGACCTCGCGGAGTTCGACTCAGGAAACGCCGAGCTCGACGGTTGGCTCCGACGCCACGGCATAGCCGCGCAGCAAATGGATTCGGCCCGCACCTTCGTGGCCGTGCGCGCCGGTCGGGTCGTGGGGTACTTCAGCCTGACGATGGGGTCGGTGCTACGGGCCGAGGCCCCGGCCCGACTGGTGCGGGGTCTGCCCGCCTACCCGGTCGGCATGGTGCTGTTGGCGCGACTCGCGGTCGATCGGGGCGAGCAGGGCCGCGGCGTCGGGTCGCGGCTGCTGGCCGACGCCCTGCGCAAGGCCGTCGCCGCCGGCGAAGCCGCGGCGACGCGGCTTATCGTTGTCGACGCGATCGACGACCGGGCGGTCGCGTTCTACCTGAGGCACGGCTTCATCGCGGTTCCCGAACACCCCCGCCGGCTTTATCGACGTGTGAAGGACATCCGCGCGAGCCTCGGCGCGTGACATGGGCGTGACATGGAGCCCATTTTCGACCCGATTCAAGGGGCTGATTTCAGCACCAAAAACATGCTCTGACCTGCACGTTTACCCTTGGAGGCGGCGACCGGAATCGAACCGGTGTACAGGGCTTTGCGCGTCTCTCCAAGCGGATTTTGGCGGACGTCTGCGGCACGAAATCCCTGCTCAGAGCATGCGCGCGGCTTTCGGCAAACACCCCCGAACGTCCCCGCTCGTGACATGGACGTGACATGGCCGTCAGTGGCAGGCAGGTACAACAAGCGTCCAGGTTCTGACGTGCTGGGGTCGCCTTCGGGCCAACTGCCGTCGGCGGGTGAGGTCGTTGCAGCTCCATCAAGGGCGCGTTATGCCTGGAGCCGTACAACCACATCGGCGCCTAGGTCGTCGACCAAACGCACATCCTGCAGCCACCCTCGGGTGGCCGCAGTTGCATTTCAGGAACCGGATGAAGATCCGCTACATCGCCGAGGCCAGAGGGTTCGAGGCACTGGACTCCTCACTAACCACCACACCATTGATGGTGATCGGGGAATGTCCGACGAATCCCGTTCAGGGCACAAAGCCAGTCAGGCGGAGAGTCAGACCGGCGGTGCGCTGGCCCCACTCACCATTCTCGCTGTCAGGCGGCGACGGCTCGATGCACGCTGTCGATCGGCAGACTCACCGTGGTCCGCTCGTCAACGACGTCCCCACTGATGGCGGGCGTCAGCTCGACAACGACGTGCGCACGAGGTGCACTGCCGTACAGCTCGACGACCGTGCCGCGAACCTCCGCGAGGCCCCACGGAACGATGACGACGTCGCCGACCTTGAGTGCTTCGTCCATCGTGTTCCTCCCTTACCAGGGTCGCAGAGTGCCGAGGACATGGCTGAGCCTCTCGGCGACAACACCGTCCATCGTACTCGCCAAGCCGCCCATCGCTTGGCGGTACTGCTGATAGGAAACCTTGGTTGCGGTGATCTGGCCCCCACCTTCGAGCGCAGTGATCTTCGACTCGTCGCCATGGCCAATGGCGTTGCGATAGTCGAGCATGATTTCGAGCTTGTCCAGGCGGTTCTCCGTTGCCCGGCCCTTCGCCTTGAGATCGGCAATGAAATCGAAGCCGAGGCGGCTGAAGTCGCTCCCGAGTGCGCTCCTCCTCGGATTTCCAGTATCGAGCTTGCGACCCTGCGTCAGGAGTATCTGGAGCATCGGGCGCTGCAACACCGTTGCAGCAGTGACGTGAACTTGAACGGCCTCGTCGTGGAGGCTTCGACAGTAGCTCTGGAACTGGGCGGCCAGCGCGATGAAGAGGCTCCGGTTCAGCTGGGTCGTGCCCCACCGTCGTCCACGACCAGTGCCCGTGAGCTTCGCGTGAACCTTCTCCAGCTCGCCCAGACGCTGAAGTCCGCCGGCCTTCCAATCGGCCAGCGCGTTCGACGCCATCGCAACAGTCTCGCGCCCGACGGCCGGAATCGCCTCGATGCTGCAATTCGTTTCGTACGCCGGGACGACAACCAGCGCAAGGAAGATGGGACGAGCCGTCCGGGTGGCACCACTCTCGACCGGGCGGGAGAGCGCCTCGGACTCAGCCACGAGCCGCCGGCTGAAGAAGCCAGGTGGTTCGGCATGTCAGGCTCTTGGTCGATGAGTGGAACTGCGATACGGCAGGTCACCCTGTCACCTCAGCGCGCGGCAGTCCCCATTCACCGGCCAGCGGACCTCTACGTAACGTGGGGATCAACCTCTTGCGGCGTCCCGATCGCGCTATCGCGATAGCATGAGGGCATGACCAAGCAGACGACCGTGAGGCTGCCCGAAGCCCTGGCGGAGGACGCGGAAGCAGTCGCTCGGGTGCGGGGCACCAGTGTGAACCAACTCATCGTCGACTCGCTCGCCGCGGAAATCGACCGAGTCCGCACCAACGACGACTTCACCCAGCGGGCGAAGCGCCTCCTCGAACGGGACAAGGAGCTCCTCGAGCGCCTCGCGAAGTGACCCGCTACCTCGACCTCGCCGAGTACCTCTGGCTGGCCGAGCAGGTCACCGGGATTGACGCCGCCACCCTCGCCAAAGCGAGCAGGGTCGATCTTGCCGACAGCGCGCTGCACGCGCCCGCCGCGGGATTCGGCGACGAGGACTTCTACCCCGATGTCCATGACAAGGCCGCGGTGCTCTGCTGCCGGCTTTCATGGAACCACCCACTTCCCGACGGCAACAAGCGCGCAGCATGGGCATCGCTCGTGACGTTCATCGACCTCAACGACGGCACCTGGGACCCCGACCCGCCCGACGTCGACGAAGCCGAGCGAGCGATGCTCGCCGTCGCGGCCGGAGACGTTGACGAAGCATGGGTTGCGGCGTGGCTCCGAGAACGCCTCCACTTCGGGACTACAGAACCGGAGTCGTAACCGGACCGCACGCCGGTTGCCGAGCGTAGGCCTCGCCCTGTCCAGCAGGTCTGGTCCGCTTCTCGTGCCGCGGACGCAGACCGTGTGCCGATTGGTGTCGCGGCGGGACGTCCATCCCGCGGAGAGGTGCCAGACCGCACCATTGCCCACTTCCTCGACGAAGCCATCGCCATCGTCAAAGACCCCGCTATGCCGACAACTCGAGCTCTTTGGTAGCAATTCCAACTCGAACATCGTGTCCCACCTCGAACGCACTCTCCCTGGTCAGCGGCCCACGACAAAGAAGATGCTCGCCGAGATCCGCGACGCCGAAGACCGCGACCACGCGTTGGCTGCCGCCACGATGTTCGCGAACGAGCTCAACGCCAAGTAGCCCAAGGCGGTCGCGAAGATCACCGACGACCTCGACGAGCTCCTCGCGTTCTACCAATTCCCGGCCGAGCAGCTGGATCCATCTCAAGACCTCAAACCCGATCGAGTCCGACGTTCGCGACCGGCAGGTTGCGCACCAGGGTCACCAAAGGACCCGGATAGCGCGCCGCTGGACTCACTATGACCTACAAGCTCATCATCGCCGCGCAAGACCACCGGCGTGCGGTCAACGGCGCGCACCTCGTCGCGCTCGTCCCGCGCGCTGGCGCCACGTTCAAGAAAGGAGTGCTCATCGAGAACTCGGCCGAGGTCGCCGCGTGATCAACGAACCCGATCCACAACTCTTGACCATTTCGCGAAGCGGGCCCTTCATCGCCTCTCCCTCCTTCGCGAGTTCTCGCTGGAAGACCCGAACAACCCCGACTGAAAAGCGGCTGGCCTCAGGGATCGCCGCCCATCTCAACCACCCAGAACGTTCAGGTCAGGTGGACCAGGCTCCTGCAAGCGATCGGAGCCCAACCCAGGGCCGTTCGAGCCGCAAGGCCGCCAGCGAACCCGAAGTTTTCGGCCGCGCAGCGCCGTCGAAGTGTGCTCGAGAGTCAGGCGTGAGCGGACGCCGAAGCAGACTCGCGACGGCGAGCACTTGCGAACCTCATGGCCGTGATCGTCCACCCGACGAGGAGGCCAAAGGGAACCCAGACGAGGAGCAAGCTTCCTCCGATGTTGGCTCCATCCGTTCCGGCGGTGACGACGCGTCCAGTGCCTCCGATGGCGATCCCTGAGATGACAGCCCAAATGACGACTGCGGCCCATCGTGAGGCGATCGTTCCTTCGCGCAAGGCACTGATGACGATCATCAGGCAGCCAACTCCCACCACGAGGCTTGCTACGCCTAGCAGCCGCTCGACGTTCTCATCTATGGCCGGAGGCCGGATTAGGTAGTCGTAGTTCGGTTTGACAAACGGCCCTAAATCGCGGAACTTCTCGTCCATCGGCCCGATGACCCACCACGTGGCGACAGGCACTGCAACAGCCATCGCTACAACAGCCACCCTCGCCACACGCGGCGAAGGACTCATCTCAGGTCACCACCAGACCCGGCGCCGGTGCCGGGATAGAACTCAACACCGCCAAAGGATACTGCGGGGGCGTTGAGTGCCGAGTCGCCGCTCACCAGGTTGGATACCCTGGCGAGTACCTCCGCCTCGATGCCGAGCACGCTCGACGCGATCACCAAGAGATCGCCGAGGCCGAGGTACTGCACGTCCACCAGCGGCTCAGACCTTGGAGAGCCGGTCGAGGATCCGCTGGTTGCGCGCCATCGAAGCGGCCATGCGAGAGCGAAATCGTTGTCTGCGACCCGCGCCGCGATGTGATGCTCGATGGCCTAGCGGATTGCCTCGGTCACAGACACGCACCAAGAAGCCGTGAGTGGATGACCTCGTCACCCTTGCTTCCGAACGCAACCGCACCCGAACACCCCCGGGAGGCGGACACAAAAAAATCGGCTCGTGACATGGGCGTGACATGGAGCCCATTTTCGACCCGATTCGAGGGGCTGATTTCAGCGCCAAAAACATGCTCTGACCTGCACGTTTACCCTTGGAGGCGGCGACCGGAATCGAACCGGTGTACAGGGCTTTGCAGTACCACTGTCGACCCTAGAAAGTGCCTGGTCAAAGCCCCTTTCTAGCACACCGGGGAGCAAGAAGGGAGCCGCCGGGGAGCGAAATCGCGGCCACGTGTGGCGCGTCACGGCGCTCGCCGGTGACATGCAGCGAGGCCCTCATCTGGCCACCAACGGGAAAGTGGAACGCTTCAATCGCACCCTCGCCGACGAATGGGCCTACGCCCGACTCTGGCGCTCAGAAGCCAGCCGAGCCCGCGGACTTGACCGCTTCCTCCACCGCTACAACCATCACCGACACCATACCGCCACACCCGCCAGCCGTGTCAACAACCTGGCCGGGCACAACAACTAGTTGTGGTGGTCGAGGTCCGCATCCACAGCGCCCTCGACTACGTCACCCCGATCGAGCTAGACATGCCGCCTGACCAACCACGACCGAGTATTCGGCACCCACAAGTATTTCCCGACTGAGCAAGCAGCGCTCAAAGTGCTCTATCTGACGTCGATCGAGAGGAGGAAGAACCGCCAAAATCCGACCGGGCTGGTTCATGGCTGGAAAGCCATCTGAGCATGCTCAGCATCCACTATGCCGACCGCCTCGAAGAGGCAAACTACTAACCAGCACCATCCCGGATACACACACCGTGCAACAGCCCCCGGAGGATTGCGATGGTCACGATCCCGTTCTGCCGCGTGGCCCCTGCTTGTTGCGCGTGGGGACACTCTGCTGCTTGGCCAGCAGCAGCCGCGCCTGAGGTAGATCGTTCTGGATCGTTGGATGACCTGGACTAATGGAGTTGGCGATCTCGTAATGTTCGATCGCCTTGCGAAACTTCTTCATTCTGAAGTAAAAGATCGCTACAAGGAAGTGTGCGAGGAACTCACTCGGTCGCGTGACGATGATCGCTTCTAGAGCCTTCACCGCCGGGACGTAGTTGCCGTTCTTGCCATGACAGTCGGCGCGGACGTACAGGGCCTCAATGTCGTGGTCGAGGCGCTTGTCAGAGGCTACGGTGAGTGCTTCGTTGGTGTCGCCCGACGCATATAGCCTCTGCGCGTTGCGAATTGCAGCATCCAGAGCGGCTTGTCCTGCGACCTTGTCGTGGAGCAGCTTCGCAACGCGACTGATCGGCACCTTGCGCAGGTCGATGAATCCGACCGTCGGCAGAAGGCCGGGAAGGTCAGTGTCATCGAGTCGGAGCGGCAAGATGTAGTCCTGACCTGGGTACATGAACGCCCGCGCTTGGGCGGATCGCCACTCGTGAGTCGTCCATCGCTTCCTGCGATAGGCGGCAGAAACGATGACGACGCAGTAGCGAGCCATGTCTCTGTATATCTCAGTCAGCCTCTCGGTGAGGTGGACCCCCCAAAGCTGAGCTTGTTCATCGTCGTCGTAGAAGACTTCAAGCCCATGCTTCCTATGCAGTGTTTTCGCGAGGCTTCGAGCGGTCTCGCGGTCTTCGCCTGCGAAAGAGATACAGACGTCATATTTCACGATTTGTCCAATTGGACTCGACGCGGCCCACCATGATCAAGCCTCCCCCATCGTTCGAAAACCGTAGCGTCCCCGAGCGTGTCAGGAAAGCGGTGGTTTCAGTTCTGACTCCGGGGTCCGGTCTCTGACTGATATTGACCCGGTTCTGAGCCTCCCCCGTTGAGCCGGTCACCTTCTGAACCGCGTGCGCGAGCAATGCTCGTCCGTCGGTGAGGACACGGGCAACCGCGTCACGCTGGTGTGGGTGTGGCGTGAAGCTCGCGGCGAGGCCCGGAAGCGACAGGTGCGTGCCATCGTGGGCGGGCACGACGGTGGACGAGAACAGCTCGTTGTAGCTCTCGGCGAGACGCCGGGCCCGGTCGGGTTCCTCCCACACCCACTCCGCGAACCGCTCGGCGAGCGCGTCCTGCTTCTCGCGTGCCGCGATCGTCTCCGAGTCGTTGCGCACCCGACGGCCGTCAACGCTCTCGTCATAGACCGTGTGGAGCTGTTGGTTGAGACTGGAACGCAACAGCGTCGCCGCATCCACGCGTGGGGTCCCCCACTCGGCACTGAAGGCGACACCACCACGCCCTGCAGGAACAACAATCAAATCACACTATGGCAATCACCACATAGGGCGAAAGAAGGAAATGCAAATCGCGCCGTTCGCCCGGCGGTGATGGCTGGCCTCTTCACGGTCAGACCAGCGAGACCGGCCCTGTCATCAGCCGTTCCGTCTTGCACCACAGGACCACCCGTCATCCGCGCACAAGGCCGTTGCCCTGCTCGCGAACGGCAGATGGAAAACGTGGTCACGCCACCTCCAGGTGGTCGCGCAGCCGTTTCTCAGCGCGGAGGCGACACTGGACGAGCCCATGGGCGCTTACCCCCCGACGAGTGGCAAGCTCGACCACCCGGTGGCCATCGACGCGCGTTTGCATGATGAGATCGGCAGCTCCCTCGGCGATCACGCCGGTCGCCTCAGCGTGAGCCAACTCCTCAACAACGAGCCCGTCGATCACCGTGTCTTCTGCGGAAGCAACGGCGTCGCTCGCCGGGAGGTCCCCCATCGGCTCACGTTCCGCGAGAAGCTGCTTTCTGATGTCGAACAACAAGTTTGCGGCCACCGAGCCGATGCGCTGCGTCGGGTACATACAGATCCGGACCCAGGCGATCGCCACGAGATCGCCTGCGGTGGTCTCCGGGTCGGCTCGCCCGTAGAGGACGGCGAGACGAACCAATCCGGGCATGAGAGCCTGAAGGACAACCCTGGCGGCTACCCGGTCACGTGCGGAGCGGGACACCAGCATGCCGAGCACCTCATTCGCCCGTTGCGGGTCACGTCGCAGGGAAAGGACATCGTCGACCGTGTCGAGTGTCGCGAGGGCGGGCTCGACTCTCCGCCAACGCGCCAGCGCGACGCCGGCCTGACCGCTGGTACTGAAGTGTCGCCACTCCTGGTCAAGAATCGTGAAGATCACAAACCGATCGTGCATAACGCACCTCCCATTTGCCGCTCCCGTTGAGCGGTCTGGGAGCACGATGCGCCACGGCACTCACCGTCGGGCTCACGCTCGGGCTCACCCTCAAGAAGTTTCTTTGGCGACACATGCGTGAGTGTCAGGAGTGAGACGAGCCAGGGTCCTCACGCATACGTGAGAGCAACAACGGAACGTGAATTTCAGGTCACCCTGCGCTGAAGAACTGACGGAGGTTGTTTACAGGTCGGGGTCTCCATGAGAGGAGACTCCCCGGATGAACGAACGAGAACAGCAAGGCAAGGTTCGGCACCTGGCGGTGCTCCGACACGCCGAGGAGGTCAGCCCCAACGTGGCGGCACCCTGCCAGTTTTACGGGATGAGCCGGCAGACCTTCTACAAATGGCTCAGCCGCCTCGCCATAGTCGGGCAGCGCGCTATTCGCGAGCAGGCGGTCCACGAGCGTCCACAAGCTCGAGCGCAACCGCGGGTTCGTCCCGGGCCAAGCGAAGCCGAACGAGCGGCACGCAGCGTCCTCATGATGGTCCAGCCCACGGAGCAACGCCATAGCCTCCTCGGTCCGGCCCTGCCTCACCCGAAGCTCAGCCAGCCGGCACACCGCCGACTCCCGCATCGCGACCCCCTCCTCGAGCAGATCGATCGCCGTGCGCAGCTCGAACTCCGCGTCCTCCCACCGTCCCGCGTTGATGAGGATCCTTGCCTAGTGCGCCCGGCAGTAGCCAGCAACGGCGAGGAGGTTGCCGCGCCGGATCACGCCGTCGGCGGCGGGCGGGCCATTGCTGGGCTCAATCCACATCGTGCGTTCGCTCGCATGCGTTGAGCAGCCCGCACAAGCAACCCTCGATCACCGGGAACTCCTGCACACCGCCGCCGCAGATCGCCGCCAACGCTCGACGGGCGAGCTGACGGCCTGGGAACTTACCAACCGGTCGAGTGTGCACAGCACATTGGAGCCAGGGCTCACCTAGCAGCGTGGGTCACAAAGGGCCCTGGATGGCCAACCGCGGAAAGACCTCCGCTCAGAATGCCCGGAGAGGCGTCGCGAGCGACGCAGTGGACACAAATGACTTGCGAAGCCGGTCGCGCTGAGTGCTGCGACCATTACTGACCCACGCTCCTAGAGGCGAACTGTGCTGAGCGATCTAGACATGGCCTGTCCCGCGGGCACTACGACCAATGGCGTCCACCATGATGGGCGAGAACGCCATCAGCCGTCTCCGGTCCTCGATTGGTCGGCGCTTTCGGGGCGATTGTCGCCTTATGAGGAAGACCTTCTAGGCGGGTTCGCTCCCTCCGCTCTGCCATCCGGTTCGAACGGTATGAGCCGCCGCGGGTACGCTGCCGGGCGATGCCGTGGACCGTACCCGAGAAGCCAGCCCTAGAGGGTCTCGAGGCGCGGTGGATTGAGCGCTGGGAAGCCGATGGCACGTACCGGTTCGTCGGTGACCGCCCTCGGGAAGAAGTCTATGCCATCGACACCCCCCCTCCGACGGCGTCCGGCTCGCTCCACGTCGGCCACGTGTTCAGCTACACCCACACCGACACGATCGCCCGCTACCAGCGGATGCGGGGTAAGGACGTCTTCTACCCGATGGGTTGGGACGACAATGGCCTCCCTACTGAGCGACGGGTTGAGTACTACTACGGCGTCACCTGCGACCCGACGGTCCCGTACGACCCCGATTTCGGCCCGCCGACTGAACCCGCAGTCAAACGCCAGGACTTCATCCCTATCAGTCGGCGCAACTTCATTGAGCTGTGCCACGGGCTCACCGCCGAGGACGAGAAGGTATTCGAGCAGCTCTTTCGTCTCCTCGGTCTGAGCGTTGACTGGTCGCTCCAGTACACGACGGTAAGCCAGCGCGCTCAACGGCTCAGCCAGCGGGCCTTCCTCCGCAACCTGGCAAGAGGCGAGACCTACTCCCAGGAGGCCCCGAGCCTCTGGGACACCACGTACCAGACGGCCGTCGCCCAAGCCGAACTCGAGGACCGCGACCGCCCCGGGGCCTACCATGATATCGCCTTCCCCCGCACCGACGGCCAGGGGCACGTTGTGATCTCCACCACCCGGCCTGAGCTGCTCGTCAGCTGTGTAGCGCTCGTCGCCCACCCCGACGACGAGCGCTATCAGCCGCTGTTCAACAGCACGGTCCGCACGCCAGTCTTCGATGTCGAGATCCCGATCAAGGGGCACGAATTGGCCCAGCCGGAGAAGGGCACCGGCATCGCCATGGTCTGCACCTTCGGCGACACCACCGACGTCACTTGGTGGCGCGCACTCGATCTGCCCACCCGGGCCGTGATCGGCAAGGACGGGCGCTTCGACTTCGAACCACCCGAGTGGCTAGAGAGTGATGCGGCCCACAAGGCGTACGCCCGCCTCGCCGGCAAGGCCTCGGGCGGCGCCCAGCAGGTCATGGTCCAGCTCCTCGATGAGGCTGGCGCCCTCCAGGGCGAGCCCAAGAAGCTCACACACGCGGTCAAGTTCTACGAGAAGGGCGAGAAGCCGCTCGAGATCGTCACCACCCGACAGTGGTACATCCGCAACGGTGGCCGCTCGGCCGAGCTGCCGCGACGCCTTCGTCTCACTAGGCCGCGAGCTGGCCTGGCACCCCGAGTACATGTGCCACAGGTACGAGAACTGGGTCGACGGCCTCAACGGTGACTGGCTCATCTCGCGCCAGCGCTACTTCGGCGTGCCCGTCCCTCTCTGGTACCGCCTCGACCAGCACGGCACTCCAGACTACGAAGACCCCCTCGTTCCCGACGACGCCTCGCTCCCCATCGACCCACAGTCGCACATCCCTCCGGGCTATTCGGACGATCAGCGCGACCAGCCCGGCGGCTTCACCGGCGACCCTGACGTCTTCGATACTTGGGCAACCTCCTCCCTTACCCCCCTTCTCGCTTGCGGTTGGGACGAGGACGCAGACCTCTTCGCCCGGACCTACCCAATGGACCTCCGCCCCCAGGCGCACGACATCATCCGGACCTGGCTGTTCGCCACCATCGTGCGCTCGCACTACGAGACCGACAGCCTTCCGTGGCACAACGCCGCTCTGTCCGGCTGGATTCTCGACCCCGACCGGAAGAAGATGTCGAAGTCGAAGGGCAACGTCGTCGTTCCACTGGACCTGCTCCAGCAGCACGGGTCCGACGCCGTCCGCTACTGGGCCGCCAACGCTCGTCCCGGCACTGACACCGCCTTTGACACCGGCCAGATGAAGATCGGTCGCCGGCTGGCCATCAAGATCCTCAACGCCAGCCGCTTCGTCCTCAACCTCGGCCCCGCCCCCGACGACGCCGCCCCCACCGAGGCTCTCGACCGGTCAGTCTTGGCCGCCATGGCCGGCCTGGTCGACGATGTCACCCGGGCCTTCGACGACTACGACTACGCCCGTGCTCTCGAGCGCACCGAAACCTTCTTTTGGGCCTTCTGCGACGACTATCTCGAGCTGGTCAAGACCCGAGCCTACGGCGAGCATCCCGACGGGGCCGCCACGGCATCGGCCCGCGCAACGCTAGCTACGGCCTTGTCGGTGCTGCTGCGACTGTTCGCGCCCTTCCTCCCTTTCGCCACCGAGGAAGTCTGGTCGTGGTGGCGTGTGGGCTCCCTTCACCAAGCCCCGTGGCCCGACGCCGACGAGCTTCGGGCCCTAGCCGAGAGCGGCGACCCCCTCGTCCTTAAGGCGGCCACTGCGGTTCTGGACGCGGTTCGGAAAGCCAAGTCCGACGCCAACCTGTCAATGCGGGCCGACGTCGAGTCCGTGATTGTCACGGGCGACGCGGCCCTCATTGCTGCGGTGCAGGCTGGCAAGCAAGACATCGTCGACGCCGGGCGGATCGGCGAAATCCACCTCATCGACGGACAACCCGGGGCGGTTCGGGTCGATCTCGGCGGTGCAACCGACTGACTTCGTCGCTCTGCAGTGCATGGAACGGGGGAATCCGCAGCACGTACAAGAACGTTCCGACGAGCACCAACGAGGTCTCTTCTCGAGTTCGACTCTCGCATGCCTCGATAGACTGGGGTTGCCTGTTGTGGTGACAACCTGTCGCAACGGATCGGCCTCGCCGCCGGCAATCACCTCAGTTGCCCTCCGACCGGCCCCGCCCAAGTCAAACACTCGACCCCGACTACTGCCGCCCAATGCGAGTCGCCACACTGCGTTCGTGAGCGGGGGCGAGCGCGTTCCATAGCTCGCGATGGAACGCTACGTAGCTGATTGCTTTCGGGGCGACAAGTGCCTCACCGGTCGCTACCGGAAGCTGGCGGAAGTGCATCACAGGCCAACGGTGGTGCGTCGCGTGCAGGTTGAAATTCCAGAGTGTGAACTGGAGCACGCGGGATGCGCCGACGTTACGGCTCCGTTCTCCCTGTGGATTGCCCGCCAGGCCGACGTGTTCGGGAAGCGCCGTCCACCACCCAAGCAGCGGCGCGACTACGAGTAGTGGCAGGAATCCTACAAGGACCGCGTCGCTCGCCGACATCAACAGCCACGCCAGCCAGAGCAGGGTCGAGGCAACTGGTACCACGGCGCCAGCCAGGGCTGACCGCCTCGGAAGACCGCGCGGACCGTTGTGGCCCATGCGCACGGTTGCCCACGCCTCGGTCCAGTTAGCGATGTGGAGAGGGCTCGGCGGCAACGCCCACCGGGCTGTACGACAGATGTATCCCCGCCGGCCTCCGAGGTCAGCGAAGCCAAACTGGCACTCTGGGTCCTCATGCTCCCCGAGGTGCGCATGATGACTTAGGTGGTATCGGCGGTGAACGTCGTGGTCAAGAAGCAGGACACCGTGGAGCAAGCGACCCCACAGGAGGTTCAACGAACGGCTACGCCAGAGGTGTCCATGCACGGCCTCATGAGCAGCGTTCGACCAACCCGCAATACCGAGTGCCTGTAGGGCTACCACCACGGGCAGCATGACACCGCGCAATGGCCCCGCAGTCGACATCCACCCTGCGGCGGGGCCCACGACGAGGCAGATCGAGAAGGCCAACCTGACGCCGGACGACAAGGAAGCGACTAGATGTGCTGACCCGTGAGGTTGTTGACGCGGGTCATGGGTGGGTAGCCGCCGAGGCTGGTGTGGGCGCGGTGATGGTTGTAGAGATGGAGCCAGCGGTCAAGCGCGGTGGTGCGGGGCTGCTCTGAGCGGTAGACACGGACGTAGGCCCATTCCTCGAGCAGGGTCCGGTTGAACCGTTCGACTTTGCCGTTCCATTGGGGTCGGCGGGGTGGGAGTCGTTGGTGCTCGGCGCCGGTCGCTTCGACCGCGGCGCCTCGTCCCGGCGTCGTCGACGGGCGCGCGATCCATCGCCTAAACATCGGCGTCCTTCGGTCCACATTCCTCGGTTTCGCGCCGTGGTATCGACTGCAGGCTGGGAACGTCGAGATGCTCGAGTACCGGGAACTCGTGCGCTGGCGGCGGGGGACAACGATTCCGCGCCTCGCAGTACAGCATGGAGCCCTCGCCGCCGGCGAGCGTGCACTCATCGACGCCATCCTTGAGCAGTTCCGATCGGCCGATCCAAGTCTCAGGTTGCTTGAGGATGTGGCGGCATCTGGTCGCCCCCACCAGATGCGAGGTCGGTGGACCGTCACCGATGCCGGGCGGGACAACGAACCGCGGTGGTACTCGCTGGACAAATCGAGCGACGGCTCCGACCCAACCGGGGAGTCCACGTGCCTCCGAGTCGCCGCTGCCGACATGGACGCGGCCCTCGCCGCCGCGCTTCGCCTCGGCGGATATGCGCTCCTCAGTATTGAGCCCCACGACCGAAGGTCGCCGCCTGGCATCTTGTGTGGGGCCGCCCACCTTCCGGCCCCGTTCTGGCACCGTACTACGCACGCTTGACCGCCAACAACGCCCAGTGGAGATCCCCTGAGATCGTGGAGGCATCGAGAAAGCTGAGATGTCATGCCGGAGAAGCGCAGAAAGTTCGAGAAAGACTTCAAGGATGGGGCGGTCGATATCGTCTTGACGACGGGTCGTGCGGTCGCTGAGGTCGCCCGAGAAATCGGTGTTCATGAAGGGACGCTGGGTAACTGGGTGGAGCTGCGCCGGCGGTCTCAGAAACCGGGCGCGGTGACCGAAGACGAGCGTGGCGAGTTGGTGCGGTTGCGTCGGGAGAACGCCGAGTTGAGGATGCAGCGTGACGTCCTAAAAAAATCGGTGGTCCTGTGGGTGGACGAGGCGATGGGCCGCAAGCCGTGATCGCTGGGATCGTTGCCTGCAGGACGGAACTTCACATTCCGATCGCCGTGTCATGTCGGGCGTTGCAGATGTCCGAATCGTGGTTTTACAAGCATCGCAACGCGCCACCAACGGTGACGGTTGTGCGCCGCCAGGAGCTCGACACGGCGATTGCGGAGGTGTTCAGCGCGCAGGACGGCGAGTACGGCTCACCACGGGTTCATGCCGAGCTTGTGGAACGCCCGAGATTCGCCCGGTTGTCGGTGAACACCGTCGCGGAACGTATGCGCTACCAGGGGTTTCGTGCGAAAGTGAAACCGGTTCGCCGGTCGTTGACACGCCCTGATGTGGCGGCACCGAAGTTCGCGAATCTGTTGAACCGCCAGTTCAACCCGGCCGGCCCGAACATGGTGTGGTGTGGCGATGTGACGGAGATCGTGACGTGGGACGCCAAGCTGTATCTGGCCACCGTGATCGATCTGTGGTCTCGTCGCCTGATCGGGTTCGCGATCGGTGACAACTGCAAAGCACCCCTCGTGTGTGACGCTTTGCGAATGGCGATCGCGCAACGCGGCGGGCGCGTTGGCGGGGTCATGATGCACACCGATCGCGGGTCGCAATACACCTCGCACGCCTTCACTGGTCTGTGCACGAAACATGAGATCACTCAGTCGATGTCAAGGGCCGGTTCGTGCCACGATAATGCCGTCGCGGAAAGCTGGTTCGCGACGCTCAAGACCGAGCTGATCTACCGGATAGCGCTCTGCTCGAAAGCGTTCGCGAGGCAGCGTGTCATCGCCTGGATCGATCGCTACAACCGGACCCGAAGACACTCGCACTGCGGCTTGAAATCACCCATCAACTACGAGAAGCTCAACGCCACCGCGGCCACCGCCGCCTAAACCAAACCCTCCACGATCAGAGGGGAATTCCACAGGAGGCCAAGATCACGGTATACCTCACTGAGATTCTGACGGAGCGTTGGCACCACAACCCAGCCGACAAGGACCTCTGGCTTTGATCGCAGACCGCCATAGGCGACCAACCTTGAAGGCGCTGGCCCATTTAGGGGTGGCCACGCGTGCACACGGCAGGGATGGCCAGCAGGCCACTCAATCAGGGCGACCTACTACTGTGCCCAACTCACTCGGGCTTGGCGACATAACGTCCGGCCCGCTTGGTGTTCTGAGGTTCACTATCAAGTGTTCTTGGTGGAGGGAAGGTGCGTCCGTTGGAACCAAGGAACCACTCAAGGAGACGACACTGCTCTCGCTGAGAGTCATCCCCGCACCCTCCCCCTCCTGAAAGCCCTGATGGACCCCTATCACCTCATCATTGTTGGCTTCGATGAAATCGTGTCCAACAAGTATCTCGGCCCCATCCATGATGCCATCCGGGAAGGACAGATACTCAAGTACTCCATTCTTGACCTGGACTCCGCAAGCGTGGATGTCACCTCCCGCCTAAAGGCTATGGCGACATCCACGCCGCCAGCGCGGGTCACTTTCATCCCAGACAGCGATGCATTTTCTGACGCTAGCGCAGAGTGGCTGATGCGAGAGGTGCATGGCGCTGGCGCCCACGATACGCCGGTGCGCGTCTACATAGCCACCGAAGCCCGAGCACACCTTTCATACTTGAGTGCTTGCGTGGAGGCTGGAATCGACTGCCTGGTCGAGAAGCCGGTGTTTGCACCGTTATCGAAGGAGGGCGTCTTTGAGCCCTCAGGAATTACCAGCACCATGTATCGCTTGATCCGACAGGCAGAAGCATCACGATCTCAAAACTCAGTAATGACACTCGGCCGATATCATGAGATCTTCAACGATCGCTTCATTGATATCATTGAGGTCGAGGCAATGAGACTGGCAAGTCCTGTCACGTCGGTGCATCTACAAGTGTCGGGCGGAGTGTGGAACCGCGAGACGGAGTACCAGACGCGCGATGACCATCCATACAAGTATGGCTACGGCATGATGATGCACGGAGCATACCACTATCTTGACATTCTGAGCCAGATCATCGCCATCAACTCACGACTAGTCGACGGTGATTCCCTAGATCTTGAACTTGTCGCTTTCGGTGCATTTCCGAGAGATCAATCACAGCGACTTGGTCCGGCAGTCTCTGCGCTTCTTGATGATGGGCGCGTCGGGCCTGCGGAACTGAATCACATGGGAGAGACCGATGCAATTGCCGCGTTCCGGCTGACGAGCGCTCGTACCGGCCGAACTGTGACACTCGGTAGTGCGGCGTTCGAGCAGACAACGCCTTCCATGCGACACTGGTCAGAGTTCCCCGAGGGGGAGTACAACAAGAACGGCCGAATGTCGAGGGTTCAGCTCGACGCCCAGCTGTCCACAGTTCTGTCGGCGGCGGTCGACGTCTACGACGTGCCCTCACCTGCAAATGGGCGAGAAGCCCTCGGCGAGATGAGTGCAATCGCTCGACTCGACGTTCGGGCCAATCCTCTGGCCTTTCCAGACCGTGCGTTCATTACCTCTCAGTCCTTCGACGGCATATTCCACAGGGCAAGCAACCGCGCTCTACTCGAGAATTGGGTACGTGGTATCGAGACCCGAAGTTCCCTCCGCCATCACCTCCTGCCAATGGCTTTGACAGAGCAGATCTGCCTAGCCCTTCGCTATCCTGGTTCCACATGGGTCACGCGCCTGTATCTAGATGAGCAGATCACTTACGCGACCGCTCCGGAGCGGCGACCATGAGCGACCAACGTGAGCGCAACGGGAAGGAAGGGATGACAACCCGCCTCAACCACGGACGTTGGACTCCGGAAGGGGCCATGTCCGCCTACTACGAGGCCGTGGTCGGTGGTGAGGCACCCGACCGGGAAGGGCTATGGGACAAGGTGGATTGTTGTTTCGGGGAGGCCCTGACCGGGCTTCTCCCGGACATGACCCACCTCACAGCACTCGATCTCGGGTACGGCGCAGGCAGCTACACCATCGACCTACTTCGCCGAGGATTCGACGTCGAAGCAGTCGACATTATCCCCGCCTCCCACTTGCTAGGCCGCGTCGGTCGATTGGGTTCCGGTGCGCACGCACGAGTCGTGCAGGGCTCGCTCGACGGATACACACCGAACACCGAGTTTGCTCCGACCGTCCTAGTTGCTCGGCATTCGCTCCATTTTGTGGGTGTCTCAGCCGTGCGCAAACTAGTCGGAGGACTTGCCGACTACTCGAGTGCAGCGGGCGGAGCTCGCCTGCACTTCATCGTGATGTTCACGGACATCTGGCGCAGGAATGGGGCTCACGGGTCTATACCGCCGGGCTTCTCGAAGGCCGAGTGGTTAGCATTCGTCGACCATGCGTACCGCGGATGGGTGACTACGCTTTCAACCCGCTCTTACCAGAATGTCGATGCTTCTGGGGATGCGTACTTCAAGGCGGTGGAGGTTTCGCTATTGGCGACCTCGACGGGTGGCGATCCGGTCGCATGACCCTGGCCTCTGTGATCATCCCCTGTTGGAACTCCGGGCCCTGGCTTCTGGAGGCGGTTCGATCAGCCGCTGCTCAAGCAACGGAGGCGATTGGAGTCGAGGTAGTCGTCGTGGACGATGCATCCACCGAGGCCTCAACAGTTCAAGCGTTAGACGAACTGCGTTCGGGAGGTGAAGCGCGTGTCTATAGGCAGAAAGCCCGTTCGGGCGTCCAGCAGGCGCGCAACCTCGGCGCTGCCGGATCGAAAGGAGAGATTGTCACGTTCCTCGACGCGGATGATGTCCTCCTTCACGCCGACGGGCGCAGCTATATCGAGAGCGCTGCAGCGCTTCTCGGACACGATCCCGACTGTGCGTTTGTCCATTCAATGTCACAGATGTTCGGCGACTATGAGGGACTGACGATCTCCTCCTACCCCGTTTCGGAGGCGGATATCGTCCGAAAGCACCACGTTCACACATGCGTGGTCCTGCGGCGCGAGGACCTGCAATTCGTCGAGCACGATGTTCACGTGCTGAAGTGGCAGGACTGGGCATTCGCAGTCGACATTCTTTGTTCGAGGTGGCGGCGCGGGCGTGGGAGACAGGTCGGATTCAGTCCAGGTCCGCACCACGGCTATCGGATCCACCAACGCGCCGGTCGGCTTTCTCAGGCGCCGGTGAGTGAAGTCGAGATGGCTCTCCGCACAGTTGAGCAAACCGGGGACTACTTACGACACGTTCTTAACTCCAGCGCCGATGACGCTGTACTTGCTGCATGGATAGTCGCCCAGAAGCCTACTCGTCTTCAGGACTTGGTTCACATGGCAGCATTTAGCAAAGCACAGGCCCTGCAGTTGGTTCTGGACCGCCAAGCCTGGATGGGCTCGAATGCGCCCGATTCTGTGCCATAGACCGCCTATTTGGTCCTTGCGCGCTCCGGCAGGTCAATCAGAGTTCCGATGGCTTCACTCCAGTTCCACGGTTCGAATCGTAGATTTCCGCCACACGGATAGAGGGTGACCTCTCCAAACCGGACCGCGGCTTCTTTCATCGTAGAGGTCAATCCTCGCGAATGGCAGGTTGGCGCTTAACAACCTTGCGACTTCGATCATCTCGTCCAACGAGTCAGGGCGAGGTGGGAGGCGCGATGGACCTGGATGGTTCGGGTTCCGGAAGGGCATCGGATCCCAGCCAAGTGACAGGTATGCCTGTGATCCCGTCTCTCCAAACCGACCAACGTCGCACTTGAGGAATACCGGTTCGCCACCAAAGCAAAAGAACTTGTAGTCGGCCGGTGCAGGACCGTCATCCATGGCTTCAAGCCGGCGCTCCGCCAAGAGTCTCGGCTCAACCTGCGAGTACGCCCACTCGCCATGGCGCAGTTCGTGTCGGACGCCCAACCAGCGCCTTGCAGTGGCTATTACCTCACCCCAGTCGTCGGACTCCTGATCGACGTACCGACCAAGGTTCCAACCGTGGCTTGCCTTCAGCACGAAGTGACGCGGTAGCGTCCCGGGGTCAATCTCGTCAGGATTGGTCCAAACGCCATACAGGTCAATCAGCAGATCTACGTTGGCTCGTGCTTCGACAACCTGCCGCACAGCAACCTTGTCGACGAGCGTGGGATAAAATGGGTTCCGATCGAATAGCTTCAGCCACATCAGTTTTGCTGCGATATCAACTGGGGTAACTAGGTCCAGTGGGCGTCCCGTTTCAACCTGGTACTCCATGCGGCACAGAGCACTATCCGCGTCGTTGTCCGGAAATAGGTCGGACGCGATGGCGCGCTTTCGACCGACCTCGTCTCGCAGGTTTGCATACCGCGCCGAGGCCTTCAGGTACCCACGTTCGAATCCGGTCGGTGATCGTGAGCCCACTTCCAATGTCTAGCGCGGTCCAGTTCCGCAGCCCAGATGTCAAGGCAGTCGACTCCTCGCAGATTCTCAACGTCTTTGCAGGATTGGTTTGCCGCGGTCGGGCACCTGGCCCTCCTCTCACATCCTTTGATCCAGGAGCTTCGCGAACACCGCGGCAGCCTCGGCCTGCATGCCGGGGAGGACGTGCTGGTAGACGCTCATGGTGAAGGCAGCGTTAGCGTGACCGAGGCGCTCGCTGACGACCTTCACTGGGACGCCGGCGTTGAAACTGGTGAAGACCGATATTCCAACCCTGTCGAATGCCCTGCCTTCTGTCGCGTTGGGTTGCATCTGGTGGGCTTTCACCTGGGGTGAGCATCGGTGGCGGTGATGGCCGCGTAGTTCGCCCAGTCACCTCCGGCGGCGTGGACCCAGTCGACTGCTGTTCCGATGGCGACGCCGAGCATCTCGGCCAGCACCACCGCGGGAACCTCGGCCCCGAGTTGGAGTTGTGCGGCCCGTCGTGCCGCTCGCACGTCGATGCCGAAGACACCGAGTCGTTGGCCGAGTTGGCCGGCCGTGATGGGCCGTCCGGGGAGATGGCCGGGAAACAGCCAGCGACTCGAGGCGGTCGAGCCGATCCCCACGTGGTGAGCGCGGCCGTTGGCCATGAGGGCGGTGACGTGGGTGGCCAGCGGTTCGGGAACGACGAGAGCCTGGGTGCCGAAGCGGACTGAAACATCGGTGCCGGTGGTGGTGATCGCATCGACGGTCATCACCGCGACGCGACTGAGGGGCTGGGCGTAGAGGAGCACGAAGCTCCCGGCCACTCGGTCGGGAACTTCGACGTCGGGCTCGTGCAGGAGTTTTGCGATGATTGCCCATCGCGCTTCGGCGTCGAGGACACCGCCGGGCCCGGAGTGCACGGGTGGGACCTTCAGCATGGTGCTGAGCTTGCGGTCCGAAGTCCATTCGACGAAGTGGCGGACGTCGTAGCGCGATCGGGGCCCGGTGGCGAGCCACAGATCGAGGTCGCCCTGGGTGCAGGTGGCCAGGGTGAGCTCATGCGCCGCCAGCCAGTCGAGGAACCGCACGGCGCCGAGGACCTGGTTGCGGGCGTGGCGGATCGCGGTGCGCTCGGTGGCGGTGTTGTTATCGGCACGGCGTCGGACGCGCTGCATCACCCGCCAGGTGGCGAATGCGGCGACGGTCTTGCGGTCCTCGGGGCGGGCGATGGTAGCCACGGTCTGCGCGTTGAGCCGCTCGAGGGAGACGAGCCCTTCGTCGCGAGGGGTGAGGACGCCGTGGGCCACGAGCATGTGGCGCACGTGATTCGCCGCCATCGGGCGGGCATGGGCGTCGAGCGCTTCGTGGGACAACGTCATGGTTCCGGCCGCCAGTTCGGCGAGGATGGGGGCGCCGGCTCCCTGGCGCAGCCAGTTCAACGCCTTGCGCGGTGTGGCCGAGGCGACGATCGCGTCGTGGACGGCCATGAGGGCGGCCGACACGACGCCATCGGGGCCGGTCATCAACTCGGCGGTGCGCCGTGCCAGCGCGCATCGATCACAGCGGCCCCGTTCATAGAGCTTGTCTTCGCGCCCGCATGTAGTGCAGCGGTGCATGGGAGCGAGCCCGGCGCAGTCACAGCAGTGGGTGGCGCCAGGACCGGGCGGTGATACCAGGCGCCTCTGGGCGCCGCATCCGGCGCACGTCCCCCGCCGGCGCAGGGCGGCGGTGTAGCAGGTGTCGCACACCGGTCCTTCCGTCCACCGGGCGGCCGGCGGGCGGTCCTCGCCGCAGTGAGCGCAGAGTCCTGTCGCCCGGGGAACGCAACGAACACATGTCGGCGTGCCGGCGGCCACCCACGCGCACGGTCGTTGTCGCCCGCAGCGCCTGCAGGTGGCAATCGGAAGCTGGTAAGGGCTCACGCCGGGTCTGTTTGCGCGTTGATGGTGTAGTTCCATTCGCCGTGCCAGTCGTGTGGGTGGAGGGGGACGGCGGCGAGTTCGGCGTCGGTGACCTTGACGCCTTTCTCGTAGGTGGTCGGGTCGTGGGCGGCGTGGATGGTGAGCCCGGTCGTGGTGGTGGTCGCGGAGATGAGCTCGATGACGGTGCGCAGCGTCTCGAGGGGACGGCCCCGCCAGTTGATGGTGATGAAGCTGAACATGCGGTGCTCGATCCGGTTCCACTTCGAGGTGCCCGGCGGGTAGTGGCACACGGTGATCCGGAGGCCCGGTCTCCGCCGCGAGGGCGGCGAGGTGGGTCTTCCAGGCCCGTAGCCGGTAGCCGTTGGAGCCACCGCCATCGGCGGTGATCAACAGCCGGTCGGCGTCGGGGAACCGGGCTTTGCCCATCTGGTTCCACCACCGGCGGATCGACTCGACCGCGAACTCGGCGGTATCGGCGTTGTCGCCGACATTGACCCAGCCTTCGTTGTTGGCGACGTCGTAGATCCCGTAGGGGACGACCTTGCCCAGGGCGGGGTCGACGAAGTCGTGGACCCGGACCCGTTCGGGTTCACCGCCTGGCTGCCATTCCGTGCCGCCGTTGGCGAAGTCGCCGATCAGCTCCTTCTTCTTGGTGTCCACGCTGATCGCCGGCTGGTCGTCGTCGATGAACCCGCCGGCCATGTCGTTGAGGTAGCGGAACTGGGCGTCGCGGTCTTCGTGTTGGCGGCCCTCGGTCACCTTGGCGTTGGCCTGCAGCGAGTAGCCGAGCTTGTGCAGCAGGCGCAGCACCGTTCGCGACGACACCTCGAAGCCCTTGCGGGTCAGTTCCTCGGCCAGCTTGGTCGAGGACTTCGACGTCCATCGCAGCAGCGACATCGGGTTGCCCCGCGTCTCGGGATGCACCAGCGCGTCGAGCGCGTCGAGCAGACCGGGCTGCTTGTCGGTCAACGGCTTGTCGCCGCCGCCCGACGCCCGCAGCCGGTCCGACGGCTCGATCCCGGCCGCGACTTCCGTCTCGGCCTTGATCACCGTGTTGCGGCTCATGCCCGACGCCGTCGCGACCGCCGTCTTGCCGCCACGTCCGAGCATCTCCGCCGCAGCGCCCGCCACGACCCGCCGCTGCAGCTCGTTCATGTGCGGCATGACCACCTCGAAGAATCGCGCGAGCGCGTCCGGCGTGACCTCCACACCGACAGGATACTACGCGCGCACTAACCTGGCGTGGACCCTAACAGTCGACGCAGATGTCGGGGTTGGGCCCCTTGGCCCGTACGCAGATTGGGGCGATGCGCCCGCATCGCCCGCATCGGCCGCAGCGCCGGCGGGGTCGAAGCTCGGACCGGTTGTAGCAGGAGCCGCACAGCGACGAGCCGCCCCGCGCCGCGACGATCGGCCGGGCGCTGCCACAACCATCGCAAGTCCTCGCGGCGCTCACTCCTTCAGCCCTTGTTGTCGCGCGCGACGCGAGCTCGGCGCGGTCGCAGGTCACGCACGGTCGCCGCCGGGGCCGAAGACGCCGCTGCTTTGGCCACGCGGCGACTCTCGACGGTGACCTCGAGGAGGTCGGCGGGCGTGACCGCCAATATGTCGCACAGCGCGGCCAGCGTCGTGAGGCTGAGTCGCTCGGGCGTGTTGACCACGAGGCGATAGACCTGCTCGCGGGACAGGACCACACCCCGTTCGGCCAGCAGCGGTCCCAGCTCGGTGGTGGCGAACATCCCCCGGGCGGCCATGACCGCCCGCAGATGCCAGCGGTAGCCGACGGTGCGTGTCACTGGTCCTCCTCCTCGAAGGCCCGCGCCAGGGCCTGGCGCAACACCTTGTTCTTGTAGTCGCCCGACACCGACGTGTAGATCGCCGTCGTCGATGCCCACGAGTGGCCGACCTGTTGCTGCACGAACAGCGGGTCCACGCCGTCTTCGACGAGATGGCTGACATAGGAGTGGCGCAGACAGTGCGGGGTCAGCTCGACGGGCAGGCCCATGGCGTCGCGATAGGCGGCGAAGCGTTCGTTGATGTGGCGCACGCTGATGCGGCTGCCCCGCTCGGTCAGCCACAACGCCGGGGTCGTCCCCGCCCCATAGAGCGGGCGGACCTCGGCCAGGTACTCGGCCACCGCCTCGACGGCCCACGGCATGACGCTGGCAACGGTGCGCCGCCGCGGCGGGCTGCCCCGCATGGCCTTGCCATAGCGCACCGACAACATCCCGAAACGGCCGAGCTCGGGCGCGGTCGGGTTCGTCGAGAAGTCGGTGGTGTCCAACATGGCCGCCTCCCGCCGGCGCAGACCCCAGGCGTAGGTGACCTTGAACATGGCGGTGTCGCGCCATGCCGCCAACCCGCCCTTGCGCCCGTGGGCCCTCGCCGCGGCCACCCGGTCATCGGCGAAGTCGAAGAACCCCTGGAGCTCGTCTCGGGTGAACGGCCGCCGAGCCGGATCGCCCTCGTAGTCGGCGACGTGATCGGCGGTGTTCCAGTCGTGGCAGATCTGGCTCGGGTGCTCCCCGAAGCGGGCCTCGCACTCGGTCGCCCAGCCGTAGCGGCCGTCGCAGGCGAAGTCGCAGAACATGGCCACCGCGTTCTGGTAGGCGCGGATGGTGGTACGCGACCGACCGACCGACCGACCGACCGACCGACCGGCCGGCCGAGCGCAGCGACACCGACCACTCTTCGATGTCGGCCGGCCCCCACCGCCACGGGTACTCGCCGGTGAAGGTCTGGAAGCGTCGCAACGTCTTGTCGCGACTGTCCACTGTCGGGGCGGCCAGCAGTCGGCTCTCCTGCTGCAGTCGCCAGCCGGCCAGGATCGCTTCGAACATCGCCGGCTCGGGGTGCAACAGGGTCGCGCCGTCGACGAGCACCAAACGCGCCGAGCCGGCCATCTGACCCGCTCCAGCCACCAGCATTCCGCCTCTCAGCCCGGCCCGATGCTGGGTGCCACATCGTTGCACCCAATGCAACCGAGGGGGTGGATGCCCTTACGTCACAACGAGTATCGGGCGATCGGCGGGCCGCTCAGGCCGCAACGTCCAGAGCCAGGTCCCATTGGATGCTCAATACTCCACCCTGTCGAATGATGCAGCGAATGCAACAGTGCCCAGTTTTGCCAACGCCACGCTCGTATGCCTGAGATCATGAAAGCGACATTTGAAGCCCGCAGTTCGCAGCGCCGGTTGGAAGTAGTGCTGCCAATAGCTCGACGAGATGAGCGGGTTGCCGACCTTGTTCGGAAACACCGCGAGTCCGAACCAGGACAACAACTCTCCCCACGTGCTCGGCGAGGACTCTGCTCTCTCGGCGGAGATCGTCATCAACGCACGCCCACCGCCGTACTTCGTCTCCTAGCGAGCCACTCGCCCGACTCGAGCCGGATCGGCTCCTCGGTCACCGGACCTTTCGGCGATGGAGATCAACCTTCGAACGGCGAAACCCAACCAGCTCGCTCCATGGCGTGCCCGAGTCGACGGCGAGGTAGATGACGCCGCGGTACCGCTCATGGGTCGCCTCGGCCAGATCGACCGCCTCCTCCCACGTCAGGAACATCATCTCGCGCTTGGGCGCCCGCGGTGGCTGAACACGGCAGCGCGGATTGGTCGGGACTCTTCTCCTTCTCCACCACCACCTGAAGCATCCGACGCCGAGTGCGGTAATGACGATGCCCCGACGACACCACCAAGCCCGAAACGATCTCGTCGTTGAGCCAGTTCTCGATCTCCATCGGCGGGCGGTCGACCCGGGCGATCCGCGCCGAACCTCGGCAGGATGTACCGCGACAGATCACGCCGGTAGGTCTCCTGCGTCGACGGGGACAACCGCCGCCCGCGAGCAGCAGGAACTCCTCGGCCCACACGCCGAGCGCGACGTCGGCGCCGGCCGGATCGATCCACCGGCCTCGATCGATGTCGACCTGCATCTCACGCAGGTAGCGCTCGGCATCGGCCTTTCGAGCGAAGGTCTCACACCGCTGGTGCCCGAGCGGGTCCCGGTACCGTGCGCGGTAACGGCCGTTGCGCTTCTCGATGAACCCCACCTCTGCCTCCTTGTCCGTCCCAGGGAGCGTGCGGGGAGCACGCGGGGAGCGAAACCAGGGGTTTCCAGGGGGTTCCGGCGGTAACTGATGGACCCTGCCGGTAACACCGAAAATGGGGTCTGACCTGCATGTATAGCAGATCAA
>CAWATG010000003.1:0-8634 GCA_963785035.1 uncultured Acidimicrobiia bacterium | reverse complement strand
AGAACACGCCGGGTGTCTCCACCCGGTCCTCAGTGCTTCTCGCGGCGCTCGGCTCGACGCCGATACCGGCGAACCACGCCCACGCCCTCCCACACCAAGGAACCGAGGACGGCCGAGACAGCCGTCAACACCCACAGCGGCCAGGTGAACGTCCAGAACAGGAAGTCGAGACTGACTTTCTGGCCGTTTTGGAGAATGAAGACCAGCAGCACCGCGATGCCCACGAGCGACGCGATCGCACCAGCGCCGATCCTCTTCGCGGATTCTGTTTCACGACCTGTACTTTCGTCGTTCTCGTCTCGCGACACCATGAAGTTCTCCCCCCAATCAACGTCGAGGCCTCGACGCCTTCAGCGTACGGCCTGCGCCGACCGCGGACTGTGGACCTTCTCGCGTATCGTCACTGACGACCGACGGCATCCACCGTCCACGACGCGCGAATGGATCGATGAGAGGGACGCCCATGCATGTTGGAATCCACTTCGCCAACTTCACGCTGCCGGGGGAACCCGAATCTCTCGGCCCCACGCTTGCTGCTACCGCCCGCGTCGCCGAGGACGTGGGCGTCTCGACCTTCACGCTCATGGACCACTGGTTCCAAATGGAGATGATGGCCACGGCTCAGGATCCGATGCTCGAGGGTTACACCTCTTTGGGGTTCCTTGCCGGACAGACGAGCTCGATGACCCTCGGTCTGCTGGTCACCGGGGTGACCTATCGGCATCCCGGGCTGCTCGCCAAGATCGTCACGACACTCGACGTGCTCTCGGGCGGCCACGCGCGAACTAGGGATTGGCGCCGCCTGGTATGAACGCGAGCACAGGGGTCTCGGTGTGCCGTTCCCAGCGGTTGCCGAGCGGTTCGAGCGGCTCGAGGAAACACTGCAGATCTGTCTGCAGATGTGGAGCGACGACGACGGCCCGTTCGCGGGTCACCATTATCAACTCGCCGAGACCGTCTGCTCGCCACGACCCATCAGTGCGCCACGCCCGCGGATCCTCATCGGGGGTGGCGGTGAGCGCAAGACGCTCCGGCTCGTGGCCCGTTACACGGACGCGTGCAACCTCTTCGCCTCCGCGCCAACCGAGGTCGCACACAAGCTCGAAGTTCTCGCGCGGCACTGCGAAGACGAAGGCCGCGACCCGGCGACGATCCGCACGACCATTCTCGCCATGGGCAACCCCCTCGACGATGCCGACGGCTTCGTTGCACAAATGGCCGACTATGCCGAGATCGGCGTCGACCTCGTGGAGGTGATGCCGCTTGGCGATCCCATCGAGTTCACCGAATCGCTCGGGGCGCACATCATCCCCGCCGTCGCACGGCTCGGCCGATGAGCGCACCGACAGGCACCGCCCGGAACAACCCGTTCCGCTTGAGTGATCGGTCGGCGTTCGACGACGGGGGGCTGGCAAACGTAGCCTTGCCCGCATGGCTGACATGACCCCGCTCACCATCCACGAACCGTCGCGGCCTCCCAAGGGCGGAATCGTCGTCGTGCAAGAGGCGTTCGGACTCAATGACCACATCGATGACGTCACCAGGCGCTTCGCGGCGGAAGGTTGGCTGGCGGTCGCGCCACACTTGTTTCATCGCACCGGGGATCCGAAGTTCGGCTACGACGACTACTCACAGGTCATGCCCCACATGAGCGCACTCAACCCTGAGGACATCATGGTCGATGTCGACACCGCTATCGTGTACCTCACCGATCACGACATCGAACTGCGCCACATTGGCGTCGTCGGGTTCTGCATGGGCGGAAGCGTCGCTCTCGTCACCGCGACACGACGCGCGGTTGGCGCTTCGGTCACGTTCTACGGCGGTGGCGTTGCAGCCGGAAGGTTTGGGTTCGGTTCGCTCATCGAAGAGGCGCCACGCTTGCTCGCTCCATGGTTGGGTCTTTACGGCGACCTTGATGAAAGCATCCCCGTCCCAGACGTCGAAAAGCTTCGCGAAGCAGCCGCATCCTCTGGGCAGGAAACCGACCTCGTCCGCTACCCCGACGCCGGGCACGGTTTCCACTGCGACCAGCGTTCCGACTACCACGCCGAGAGCGCCTACGACGCCTGGAACCGGACCCTTACCTGGTTCAACCACCACCTCGGTGCTACGTCAGACGCCCGCTGACGTCGGCGAGAAGATCGACCGAACGCAGCCTCGCCTCGATCGTGGTGCCTTGGTGTACAACGATCACCTCGTCGGCGTTCGCGTGTTGCGCGAACGCATCGACATGTTCCTTGACCTCCTGGGCAGTGCCGATAGCCGAGTAGGTCATCATCTGCGCAATGTGGCTGCCCTGTGGTGAGCGCAGGATGGCGTCGGCCTCCTCGTCGGAATAGTTCCGCTCGCGGCCGAGGAGCAACGCGACCCGCAAGCGACTCACCGCATGGAAATGTTCGCGTGCAACGTCACTGCTGTCGGCTGCGATGACGTTGAGTCCCGCTAGGACATACGGCTCGGCGAGCTGTTCTGAGGCCTGAAACTCGCGGCGATATAACTCCACTGCTTCCTGGAGCGAGTTCGGCGCGAAATGCGACGCGAACGCATACGGCAACCCGAGCAATGCTGCGACCTTTGCTCCGAACAATGACGACCCGAGGATGTACAAGGGCACGTTCGTTCCCGTTCCGGGGATAGCAAAGACTCCCGGGATGACCGTCCGACCTGTGAGAAAGCCCCGGAGCTCCACGACATCGGCGGGGAACGATTCGGCACTCATGGCACTACGGCGCAGGGCCCGCATGGTGTTCTGATCACTCCCAGGCGCGCGGCCAAGGCCGAGATCGATTCGTCCGGGATGCAACGTCTCCAACGTGCCGAACTGCTCTGCGATCGTGAGGGGAGCGTGGTTCGGCAACATGATCCCACCTGCGCCGAGACGAATCGTTTGTGTCTTCGCCGCAACGTGGGCGATCAGGACGCTCGTTGCCGACGACGCAATCGATGCGATGTTGTGATGCTCGGCGTACCAGACGCGTCGATACCCGCGCTCCTCCGCTCGTTGCGCCATCGCGACGCTGCCCTCGAGTGCGTCGCGGGGTGTCTCCCCCTTTCCGACCATTGCGAGATCGAGAATCGATATTGGAACAAAACCAGAAGCACCCATACCACCCTCAACAGGAACGGAGCCAATAACATTTCTGCACTGCCGCGGACAGCACGCGCCACCACACCCAACGTACCGCCGGCGTGCAAGACTTCTGGGATGACCGCGATGATCTCAACGCCGACAGGCGACATGCCCTTCTACCTCGCGACACCCACGGGCGATGGTCCATGGCCTGGAGTCGTCGTCATCCATGACGCCTTGGGCATGTCCCAGGATCTGCGCAACCAGGCGGACTGGCTCGCAGGTGCGGGCTATCTGGCCGTCGCTCCCGACCTGTTCCACGGGCGCCGGATGCCCATGTGCATGATCGCGACCATGCGCGAGGCTCGAGCTCGACGCGGACGAGCGTTCGATGACACCGAAGCGATACGCCGTTGGCTCGCAGATCGAGGCGACTGCACTGGTTCGATCGGCGTGATCGGCTATTGCATGGGCGGTGGCCTGGCGCTTGCCCTCGCTCCGAATCACGGATTCTCTGCGTCGAGTGTCAACTACGGAACTGCCCCGAAGGATGGGTATTCAGCCACCTCTTTGGAAGGGGCATGCCCGATCGTCGGAAGCTATGGCGCGAAAGATCGCATGCTTCGGGGCAAGGCGCACCAACTCGAAGCCGCACTGAACGCTCTCGACATCGACCATGACATCAAGGAATACCCCAATGCTGGACACTCATTCCTCAACGACCATGAGGGATCGGGCGAGAAGCAACCGTTGATGCTGTCGATCCTCACGAAGTTGATCCCAGGAAGCGGCTACCACGAGGCCTCGGCCGAGGATGCCAAAGCCCGAATCGTTGCGTTCTTCGACACGCATCTCAAGGCGAGCGCCTGAGGAGCGGAAGAAGATGACAGAGCACTCTGGTGATCGCCGTAGCGATCTGCGTGTCGCGGTAATCGGTGCGGGTCCAGGTGGGATCTGTGCGGGCATCAAACTCGAGGCCGCCGGCATCTCACACTTCACGATCTTCGACCGTGCCGACAGCGTCGGCGGCACATGGCACCGCAACCGGTATCCGGGAGCGGCATGCGACGTGACATCGCACCTGTATTCCTTTTCCTTCGAGATCAAGAACGACTGGTCGCGCCCGTTCGCGCACCAACCGGAACTCCTGGAGTACTTCCAACATTGCGTACGCAAATACGGATTGGAACCGCACCTCCGACTCGGAACCGCTGTGACGGGCTTGCACTGGGATGACGAGTGCTGCGTGTGGCGCGTCGTGACCGATCGCCGCGATGTGTTCGAGTTCGACGCTGTCATCGGCGCCGTTGGCATGTTCGGTGCGCAGGTCTGGCCCGACATCGACGGACTCGCCGACTTCACGGGCATCACGATGCATTCGGCCCAATGGGACGCATCACATGACCTGTCCCAACAGCGCATTGCCGTCATCGGCAGTGCGGCAAGTGCTGTGCAACTCATCCCAGAAGTCGCGGCAGCAGCCAAGGAACTCAAGGTCTTCCAGCGCACGGCGAACTGGGTGCTGCCCAAAGATGACACGCCCTATACGACCGAGGAGCTCGAGCATTTCCGCAATGATCCGATGGCATCGTGGACCATTCGGAACAAGGCATGGTGCACCTACGACGAGATCATGACGCTCACGAACAAGACGATGTTGCGCGTCTCGGAGGAGATGGGCGTGCAGGCGATCTCAGACGTCGAAGATCCCGCGTTGCGCGCCAAGCTGACGCCAACGCATCCATTCGGGTGCAAGCGCCCCCTGATGTCGAACGAGTACTACCCCACCTTCAACCGAGACAACGTCGAGCTCGTGACAGATCCGATCGCCAACATCACGGCCGACGCGATCATTACCACCGACGGGCTCGAACGTCACGCCGACACCATCGTGTTGGCGACGGGGTTCGATACGACTCGGTATCTCTCGGCGATCGAGGTAACAGGTCGTCGCGGTCGGAGACTCGCCGACGACTGGAGTGACGGTCCGGAGGCATACCTCGGCGTCACCGTTGCCGGCTACCCGAACCTCTTCATGCTCTACGGTCCCAACACGAACAACGGCACGATCCTCTTCATGATCGAGTGCCAGGTCGCGTACCGCGATTCGCCAGATCGAACGCCTCCGTGACGAGGGACTCGCATGGCTCGAGGTGAAGCGTGATGCTGTCACTCGGCACAACACCGAGATCCAGCATGCGCTGGACGGCATCGAGGTCTGGCAGGCGGGATGTCCCGGGTATTACCGGTCCGTGACCGGCCGGATCGTCACGCAATGGCCGCTCAACATGACCGAATACCGGACACGCACTTTGCGGCCGGATCCCGAGTGCTACGACACGTGTCCGGGAGGCGTACTCGCAGCGGACTGATCACAGCAGCGCGTGCGACAATGCACGCGCTGAATGCTCGCGGTCAGTCCGAGACGGCCGAAGCGACCTCGAGGCGGAAGCTTGCGATCGTCCCCAATTCCATGGCGTCACCGGACACGTCGATCCGGGAGTGCTCCACGGCATTGTGAACATCTGGGCGAACTTCGAACGGCACGATCGGATCGCGTAGCGGAATGTCGCCGTGAACGAGAGCAAGGCGAATCAACGGGACCGCTTCGAGGGCGAACGCCTTCCAGAAGCGGCCGGAGGTCGTCATCGTCTCCTCACCGTGATGAAACAGATCGATCCCTGACGCGACAGCGTTGACGAACTGGAAGTACTCGCCGTCACGATAGACAGACAGGTGCACCTTCTTGCCTTCGTAATGCTCCGCAGGACCGAAGCCATTCCAATCCACCCTGAATTCACTCAACATCGCCAACCTCGATCCAAGAAACTGCCCCACGGCCGGACTCACCGCTCTTAGGTGTCGAATCGCAGGAGCGCGGACTTGAGCACTTCACAGGGACGGATCGGCAATCGATTGTCGCTTTTCGGCCGAGCCGTACGAGATGTGATGCGTGTCAGGGTCCATCATGGGACGGGCTTGCCGTCTGGTTCACACGACCTGGACATGGAAGCCGGCCGTCGCGATCGCTCCGACGATTTCGCCTGCATGGGCGCGATCACGCGTCTCGATCGAGAGTTCCAGGCGCGCACGTGCGAGAGCGAGACCTGGCAGATCCCGTCGATGCTCCACGTCGACGATGTTGCCCTTCTCCTGTGCGACAACGGTTGTGATCACAGCGAGCGCCCCCGGACGGTCGGGTACCTCGATGTGAAGCCGGACAAGTCGTCCAGATCGGGCAAGGCTTCGCAACAAGACGGACGTCAACACGCGAGGGTCGATATTTCCGCCGCTCGCGATCAACGCAACGGTTTGGCCACGAAACATCTCGGGATATTGCAGAACCGCGGCGAGCGTGGCTGCGCCCGCACCCTCGACAACCGACTTCTCGATCTCGACGTACAGGGCTATCGCCTCTTCGATACGTTGCTCGGTGACTGTGACCATCTCATCGACGAGTTCCCCGACCATCGCGCGCGTCAGCACCCCCGGCTCGGCGACGGCGATTCCTTCGGCGATCGTCGGACCGCGCTGTGGGCGAAGGCCCCCGCCCGAGCGTGTGCACCATTCCCGGATAGCCCTCGCTCTGAACGCCCACGACGCGCACATCGGGCGCGATCTGCTTGGCCACCACCGCGATTCCGGCGATCAGGCCCCCGCCGCCGACCGGCACCACGATCGCGTCGAGCTTCGGTGCACCCGCAAGCAACTCGAGAGCAACCGTACCTTGACCTGCGATGATCATCGGGTCGTCGAATCCCGGCACGAGGCATGCGCCGGTCTGCAGGGCAATATCCTGCGCGTGAGCAAACGCGGCCGTGTAGTCAGCGCCTTCCAGCACAATTCGCGCACCGTGATGCGCGGTGTTCGTCACCTTCGTGAATGGCGTATCGGCCGGCATCACGATCGTTGCGGCGATGCCGAGCAGGCGCGCGTGATAGGCGACGCCCTGCGCATGATTTCCCGCCGAGGCCGCTACGACACCGTGGGCACGCTCGTCGGAGGACAGATGTTCGAGGAAGTTGCGCGCGCCACGCTCCTTGAATGAACCCGTGTACTGCTGGTTCTCGAACTTCACCCAGAGGTCGGCTCCCGCCATCTCCGAGAGCGTGCGCGGGTGCAGGGTCGGCGTGACGATCACCGCGCGCTGCGATCGTCGTGGCGGCGGTGCGCACGTCAGCCAACGTCACGGAAAGTGCCATGGGATCATCGTGCCACGCGGACACCCTGTCGGAGTGCGGCGATCTAGCTCTGCGTCGCCGTCGTGCACGTACCGCTCAAAGGACCACGGCGGGTGTTCTGGCGTCCCATCACCGTCGAGGAACCACATTGCCGCGTTTCTGCCGCTCTCGAACAGTCTGTTGCGAAGGTCCCCATCAGTTGACACGCGGTCGAATTCGGTCGCCGATACACCGAACGTGTCAATGAAAATGGTGCGCCCCACAACTTTGGGATCCTCGATATGCGCCCGGTCGGCGAAGCCCATCATCGTGGTCAGTAGGGACTTCGCGAACTCGATCGGACCATCGATCGTCTTGGGGGCACGTGAATCACCGGGCCTCCCGGACAGTTTGATGCCGAACGTCGGCCAACGCGGGGCAGCTCCGTCGGAACGATCGAACACCTGGACGGGAAAGTTGGAGAGCATCCCGCCGTCAACCATCAGTGCCTTGCGCTTCTGGCCCAGGTTCGGGCCGCCGACATAGGCGATCTCATGGGGTTGGTAGAAGAACGGGATCGACATCGAGCAACGGACTGCTTCGGCGACGCTGCGAGTACCGGCATCACCAGGAGTGCTTCCTCGGTACTGCGTCGAGAAGTCGCCGGGAAGTAATGCCAGGCGGCCGTTGGTGACATCGGACGACGTGACGATCAATCGGTACCGCTTCAATGGGTCGGCGGACGAGCTGCCCGGATCCTCATCGTCGTCGAGCAAATCCGAAAATGTCGACACGCCACACGACGCGAGCTGTGCACGAACCCATTCCGCCACAGCGTCGCCCTGGTAGATGCCCTTATGGAACAGGAGGGACGCGCCTTTCCCGACTAATAGGAAGCGACTGAGAAAGGTGGGATCCTTGAACTCGCGGTAGTCGATCGAGTTCACGGTGGCGGTCATGGTCGCCGTAGGCATGCGCGCCGCGGCGAGGGAGCCCACGATGGCTCCGGCCGAGGAACCCGCGATGCGATGGAAGTCGAACCCGCGCTCCTCCAAGACCGACAGCGCACCCACGAGGGCAATGCCCTTCACCCCGCCGCCTTCGAGCACCAGATCAAGCTTCACCGCAACCTCCACCACACGATCGAATCGGGACTCTGCAGACGCCGCTTCAACATACGCGCATTGACACATCCAATCGATGGATCGCCACCACATGCGACACGTCGGTCATCCGAAGGACGTGCGGCAAGCCGAAGCGTCCAACCGTGCTCAGAACTCGTGCGACAATCTCGTCATGGTTCTTCACGACATCGACCCCGGAAACCCCCCGGCTCGACCACGACGTCCTGCCGGTGTTGTGCGAGCTCAGTCCGCACCTGACAAGCCCACCCTGGCAGCT
>CAWATG010000002.1:0-35156 GCA_963785035.1 uncultured Acidimicrobiia bacterium | reverse complement strand
GCGTACCTCGGGCCGCGGTGGGGCCGAGATACAGCCTGACGTCTCGCACTCCGGCCGCATCCACCTCCACCTTGGCGACGACCCGGCTCTCAGAACAGACGTTCTCCGCGGTCCTGAATGACACCTCGCCCCACGACCACTCGACGACGGTGGAACTCACGGAATTCTGTAGTACAATAATCCTGTGTGGAGGTCCACTCAGCCGTCAGACGTCCGCCATCGCGGATGACGACATGTTGCGCGCCGTCGCACACGCCTTGGCGGTCGAAGACCTCGGCGAGGATCCGGACCGATGGCTCGTCATCGGGCCTGACCATGCTGCGAATCTCCTCGAGCTCGTGGTTCTCCCTCACCGCGGAAGGCGACCAAATGATTATCCACGCAATGCCGCTACGAGCGGAGTACCGGAAGCTGCTCGATCAATGAAGGAGCGAACCTACGGCCACACCAAGTCGGGTACACCGATCACGGACGAACTCATCGAACAACTCGCGGATGAAGCCGAACGCGGCCACCGCGTCGACCAGATCCTCGCTCGACGCGGAAGGCGCGGCCGACCCCGCCTCGGTGCGGAACCGTCGAGCGTCGAATCAGTCCGCCTCGACCCTGAGCTCAAGGCACTCCTCCTACGCCGAGCCGAGGACGAGGGTGTCGGCGTTTCGGAAGTGATCCGAGACGCGGTTCGCGAGCATCTCAAAGCTGGCTGACACTCGCGCATGCTTCGGCCGGAACTCTGGTGCCGCTTCATGACGCAATCCAGAACCACGTGGTCTGCACGGTCTTCTCATCAGTCACCCGCGTGGCACCGACGATGAACGCCTCTGTGACTGCTATGCACTGACCCCAATCGCAGTCGGGCTCCATCTGGTGGGCAGGACCGTAGTCTTTCCAGGTTCGCTGTCGAGAGTTGAACGGCCGTCCAGCCTTGTCCCGAACGCCGCCGATCAAGAGGACATCGGGCCCTCGGTTCGTGCGCACGCTGTATCCCCTTGGATCACCACTCGGGGGCTTCACTTCTCGCCAAGACTGATCGGCCAAGTCCAGCCAGACCAGACCGAAGTTGATCCCAATCCCGTTCGACACCAATGCCCCGCCATCAGCGCACGTGACCACTGGGTCGGTGATGCCTGGCGGACTGGCGATGGTCCGCCACGCGTCGGAGTCAATGCTGATCACGTGTGCCCGCACCGGCGTTGGACCGGTCCTTGGCGCCGTCGGCTCGACAAGGACAACGGTAGACCCGCTCAGACAAGCAGTGACACTCGCCGCACTTCCTCCAGATGGCGGTGGACCGAGCGGAGGCTTCGCCAATCTCCTTGCCGTTGCGGAAGCGACGTCGACGATGACCAGAGCGTCAGGTTCTCCTTTCGAGATGACCAACGCGAAGCCTGCGCAGAGGCGACCGGTGTCGTAATGGGGGCTGGCGGAAGTTCGACGGACTTCCCTGACGACAATGACACAATTCGGCCCGAAGTCAGATTTTCTTGATTCCCAGGGTTGAGGCGATCACCTCTTTCGATCGACCGTCCGCCCCAAACAAGCACGCGATTTTCAGTCATGCCAGCGATCGTGGGCGCGAAAGTAATTCGTCGCGATACCTACGTTGACTGACGGCCCCAACTCCGACCTCTTCGCGGTTGCTTTGGAACCGCCGGAACCCGAGCCACATCCAGCAATCAAAACAACACCCACGACCAGTGACACGGGTAGGAACGTGGTAGTACCATCTCACCATGACCGTTCGAAAGCTTTCCGTCGCCCTTGACCCGACCGTCGCGGATGCAGCAACGCAGGCGGCGGAACGCGAAGGCCTCAGCCTCTCCGCATGGCTCAGCCGTGCGGCCGAGCGCGCCTTGGTGGTCGATCGGGGCCTCGACGCCGTCCAAGCTTGGGAACGCGACAACGGGGCGCTCACCGATGCTGAGCTCTCCGATGCCGACAAGATCCTGAACCGCGTCCTATCCCGCGCGCAGAGCTGGCTGATGCCCGGCGTCACATACGACACCGGTGCGCTGCTCGCCGGCGAGCGAGGCGATCGGCGGCTGTGGGCACTTCACCGCCGGGCACTCCAGCGGGGTGTGTCGCCGACGGTGCCCGCCGGTGTACTCGGACAGGCTTGGCGTGGAGGTCCGCAGGCTCAGCTTTCGCGCCTCCTTGCCGGGTGCACCATCGAAGACCTGACCGAGGTGCGGAGCCGTGCCGGCGGTGCTGCATGCGGTCGCGCCAGGACCAACGACCTCATCGACGCGACCGTGGTCATCGGGGCCGTTGCACGGAAGGACCTCATCGTCACGAGCGACCCTGACGATCTGACCGCGATCGCTACCGCCCTGCGGCGACGGCTCGATATCCACCGACTCTGAATACCAGCAGACGAACGAACTCTTCAGGCGGGTTTGAAAGTGCTCGCAGACACTTCGCCACGAGAACAGCCTTCGAATGCTGGACGCTCCGAACCGTCAAGTGGCCGGAGCCGGAGCGGAATCGGTCACGACGTCAGCCGCGTCAGTCGTTGCTTCGATCGGCGGCGCAGTGGTCTCCACCTCGGCGCCGCGTCGCGCTACGCCGGTCGTCGCACGCGGCTTCGACTCGCCTGGCGTCGCGGCCAACTCCAGAGCGGGGTCAATCTTTCTGCCATAGAAGTTGTGCACGATGATTTGGTCTCGACCTGCTCGTTTGGCCTCCAGCAACGCAGCGTCGGCACGTGCGATCACGGTGACAAGATCCTCGTCCTCGCCCGCCTCGACAACACCAAAACTCGCGGTGAACTGCGGCAAGCCCGCGTTGGATAACTCTGCGGCCAATCGCTCACGCAAATGCGTCAACGCCGCGAGCGCCGCAATGGGCTTGCAGTTCGGCAACACGATCGCGAACTCCTCGCCACCATGACGGCTGACCAGGTCATAAGCACGGAATGTCTTCGTCAAGGTCGTGGAGAAAAGACACAACGCACGGTCACCCGTTTCATGACCATAGGTGTCATTGAGCTTCTTGAAATGGTCAAGGTCTGCCATCACAACGGAGAAGCCGATCTTGTCATTTCGCAACGCTCGCACCTTGTTCGCGAGTGAACGGCGGTTGAGGAGACCAGTAAGACTGTCAGTCTCCGCCTGCAGCTGCGTTTCTGCTATCACCCGTAGCAATCCGATGCGAGCGCCCACGACATTTGCAAGGATTCCGAGATCCTGGACGCTCTCTTGGGTCATGGCCACGTTCGGTTGGTCAACCGCGTGGATGACACCGACGGCCCGTCCCATGATCGAGACGGGAACACACACTGCCGACACGCGCCCATGCGGCCGTCCGCGCAACTTCGGGCACACGTCCAGAGCATCGCTATCGGTGAACCGCTGCGTCTGCGAGCGACGTGCCGCTGGGCATTGGTCAGGTGAGTCGACACCACAGTGCGACGGGTCTCCCGTCGGAGACCACACCGCCATCCGATCGAGATGGGCATGGCTGTTGTCGGCAAGCAGCATCTCTACCGACAGCGACGGAAGCAGAATTCCAAACGCGCGCTCGACGACGCCGATGACCTCGGTTTCGCCATCTGCCAACTCGAGGGCATTCGAAAGGCGGCTCTCGAACTCTTGCCGGCGCATTTGCGCCTCGTGCCGAGAGCTTTCGGACTCGGCGGTCTTGACGGCATAGAGGAGTCGCTCCTCGAGCTGTTGCGCGAGTTCGTGCGTTTGCGCTTGTCGCTTCAAGCTGAAGAACGAGAGAAACGTGATAAATGGAGCGAGAATGCACGTCAGGAAGACCGGGGTGAGGACATAACGGCCACCATGTGTGTCAGAGAACACGTTTGCGAGATAGAGCGACGGAACGCTCATCGTGGCTATCAGGGCGACCCCGATGAAGGTGTAGGCAATACCAAACCGCACCGCCTTGGCGCGCGCGGCTGCCCATTCCGTTTGGGCGGCATTGATGTCCTCGTCCGGGGTGATCACGGATTCCTCGATCGAGATCCCACAGTGCCAAGCTCCTGGCCGCCTCAGGTATCTCCGATTGTGTCGGCTCCACAACTCGCGTCCTGAAGTGGACTTATACACCATTCATCCCCGCTTCGGCCTAGCCTGGCAAACGCCGGGTAATGCGAGCGCCGGAATACTCTCGGGTCCACCATGGAATCCGCACAGATCCACGACTTGATGCAGATCGCTCTCCGAGAGGCGCAGCTGGCAACGTCACATGGTGACGTCCCCGTCGGCGCATTGGTCGCATCCATGACGACGGGCGAGATCTTGAGCGCCCGCCACAACGAGCGCGAGCTCACCAAGGACCCGACATCCCACGCCGAAATCCTGGCTTTGCGCGACGCGTCGGCGCTCCGCGGTTCGTGGCGCCTCGACGACTGCGCCTTGATCGTGACGCTCGAGCCCTGTCCGATGTGCGCTGGAGCGGCGATCGCAGCACGCGTAGGTCTGCTGGTCTTCGGCGCGACAGACCCGAAGGCCGGCGCAGTTGGATCGCTGTACAACCTGCTCACGGACCCGCGCCTCAACCATCAGGTCGATGTCATCGACGGAGTCGAAGCCGAACCCTGCGGTGCTCTGCTGTCGGATTTCTTCGCCGCTCGACGATCGATCCAGTAAGGCTCCGGCGCTGGAGCACGCCGCCGCCTAAACTCCCGGGCTGGCAGGGGCTCGCCCCGTCCCGGAGGGATGCGAGAGCGGCCGAATCGGATGGTCTCGAAAACCATTGTGGCGCAAGTCACCCTGGGTTCAAATCCCAGTCCCTCCGCCAGAGCACGTCACCGACTCGGGAGAACCGAAGCGGCGGCACGTGGCGACAGACATTAGGGGCGAGAAGGCGCTCACCTAGCATGTCCTGTTGTCTACGTTACGAATGACGCGATCTCACAGATTCTTATGAAAAGGGGACTCATGAAGCTCCGAAAGTCCATTGCCATATTGACCGCCACCGCAGCCGTTGGAATTGGTCTCGGTCTCGGGCTGGTCATCACCCGACCCGAGCCGGCATCGGCCAGCCGACCGTTCGCTACCTCGACTCTTCGAAGCGCTGACGGTACGAAGCTCGGTCATGTCTGGATGCTCAACCACCGTGGATCCTCCACGACCGATGTCATCGTGAAGCTCCGCAACTTCTCGGCGGCCGACGCGAGCGCCTTTCATGGATTTCACATCCACGCCAACAACGATCCTGCCAATGGCGACGGCTGCGTTGCCGATCCAGCCCAACCGGCAGCAACTTGGTTCGTTTCCGCTGACGGCCATTGGAAGAAGGATCCTGCAAGCATCCATGGGAAGCACTCCGGTGATCTACCCAGCCCCTATATCAATGCTGACGGCAGCGCCGAGTTCACGTTCGAGGTCGACAAGCTCACCGCAACAGAAGTGGTTGGCAAGGTCCTCATAGTCCACATGGGACCCGACAACTTCGCCAACATTCCCGTTGCCGGAGGTCCCAACGATTACACGCCGGGAGCGACAGCCTTGGCTACGACACAGAACACCGGAAATGCTGGTGCGCGCCTCGGATGTGGCGTCATCAACTAGCACGGATCACGTTCGGGCCTCGGGCTGGATCAACCCAGTCCGAGGCCTGAATAGATCTCCCGCGTCGCGGTCGAACGATTGAGTGTGAAGAAGTGCAGGCCCGGCGCTCCACCCTCGAGCAGTTCGCCGCAGAGCGAAATGGCCTCGCTCACACCAATGCGATGCATCTCGTCACGATCATCACCCGCGACACGGAGTCGCTCTTCAAGCCAGGATGGAAAAGCTGAGCCCGACATCTGCGCCATGCGCTGCACCTGCGACAGGTTCGTCACCGGCATGATGCCGGGAATGACAGGCTTCGTGACCCCGAGTGCTCGAAGCGAGGCCACCAGATCAAAGTAGTGCTGCGCCTCGAAGAAGAGCTGCGTGATCGCAAAATCCGCGGCTGCGAGCTTCTGCGCGGTAAACGTACGATCCGACTCGAGGTTCGGCGATGCGGGGTGGCCCTCCGGATGGGCCGCAACTCCCACCGAAAAGCCACCGACGTCGCCGATCAGCTCGACGAGCTCGGAGGCATGGCGCAGTTCGCGCGGTGGAAGATCGAGACCCGCTGGCGGATCGCCTCCCAGGGCAAGCATGTTCTCGATTCCGGCATCCCGGTACCGCCGGACGATGTCGACGAGCTCGGCCCGCGTGTTCGCTGCACACGTGAGATGCGCCATCGGCGTCATCGAGGTGTCGCGCAAGATGCCCACGACAACGTCGTGGGTCGTCTCACGGGTCGAGCCGCCCGCGCCATAGGTCACCGAGACAAAGGACGGTCCAAGGTCTTCGAGGTCCTTCAGGGCCTTGGTGAGCTGCTCGGCGGCAGCGGGGGTCTTCGGCGGAAAGAACTCGAACGAGAAACTTCGTCCGAGAGCAAGGAGGTCGGCGATACGCATGGCAGCGAGAGGCTATGCGGCCACCGTCGGATGCGCCAAGCGGTGGCGGTGGCGGTGGCGGTGGCGGCCTTGAGCGATCGGTGTCGCCCAAAACCCCGGTACCTGCGAGACTGGGCGTGAAGTCGTCCGCACAGGAGCGCGTCATGCCGCCGGAAAAGCTGCAATGGAAGCACCTCTTTGAGGAAGTGGTCACAAGCGGCCTGTGTACCGGCTGCGCCGGATGCGTAATCGCCTGTCCCCATGATGTGCTCGGTTACCGAGACGACGCCGGCATCTATCGACCTTTCCAACTCGAGGACTTTGGCGGCCCCGGCGACTGCAGCCACGGCGACAAAGGCTGCACCTCCTGCACACGCGCGTGCCCGAGATTTCGTGCCTGGGAACCGGAGATCGACGACTTTCTTTTCGGTCGAGCACGCCGACCTGATGAGGTCGAAGGGATATTCAAAGACATCGTGCTCGCAAGGGCGACCGATCCTGACCTTCATGCGGCAGGACAGGACGGCGGCCTCGTCTCAGCGATCCTCGTCTACGCGCTTGAACACGACGTGATCGATGCTGCGCTTGTTTCGTATCTCGAGGGTGACGGCAGCACCTGGAAAGCGGTTCCCGGTATCGCGCGGACTCGCGCCGAGGTGCTCGCTTCCGCGGGGAGCCGATACACCTACTCGGCCAACACGCTCGCATACATGGATCTCGAAAAGGGCGTCGACGAGCGCGTCGCTCTGGTGGGCATGAGCTGCCAATCGTCGGTTCCTCCGGTGATGAAGCAACGCAAGGCCGGCAAACCGGCGCGGCGCCTCTCTCTCAACATCGGCCTGTTGTGTTCCAAGACCTTCGATGACTCCATCTTCGAGGAGTTACTCCTCGCCAAGTACGACTTGCCGCGCGCCGTCATCAAGAAGATGAACATCAAGGGGAAGCTTCAGATCTGGACCCATGACGATCGTTATGTCGAAGTGCCGCTCAAGGAATGTCATGCATTCACACGCGAGGGCTGCAAGATGTGCCCGGATTTCGCGGCTGAGCACGCCGATATTTCCACTGGCGGCATCGGCGCGTTCAACGACTGGACGCTCACAATCGTGCGCACCGACATCGGCCGCGACTTGATGGAGCGAATGGCAACGGAGGGCTTCATCGAGGTCCGCCCCGGCGACGACGACCCCGGTGCAATCGAGCTGATGAAAAAGCTGTCGAAGAAAAGCCGTAGCCGATGGCCTGAATTTGCCGTCGCTATGCCGCGCCTGACCGAGGCTTCGGACAAACCGTGAGCGGTACCGCGGACGCGGACCCGCCTACGGTTGTTGCGCTCGTTGACGACTTGATGGACCGCTCCAAACTGTCCGCAGCACTCGAGGTCGTGACATTCGTGCGCGATCTCGAAGCATGCGCGGCTGCAGACGTCGTCATTGTGGACCTTGCCAAACACGCCGGCGCGATCGAACCACTGCGCAAAGCGGCGCCCAACGCACGCATCGTTGCATTCGGCTCACATGTCGATACCGCAGCATTCGACATGGCCACGCTCGACGGGGCCAATCACGTCCTCACCAGGTCGCGTTTCTTCCACGATCCCGCAGCTGCTATCGCCGCTCGCTAGATCAGAGGCCAGGGCATCGAGTAGTGGCCCTGGTCTGGATGTGGAAGGGTTCGGGCTTCGAGGAGCTGCCCCGCCCGCTGCCGCGCACCTTCGATCTCCGGAGCAGCCAGCAACGGCGCCAATCGGGCGGCGAGATCTCGTTCGAAGTTCTCCAACAATCCGAAGACTTGATCAAGGAGCTCCGCAGGAACCTCACTGCCGGCGAAGTCCCAAATCACCGTTCGCAGCTTGGGATGCAGATGGAAGGCCAGTCCATGGTCGATGCCGTGCAGCTCCCCAGTGCGCGTCGAGCGCAACACGTGGCCGCCCTTACGGTCCGCGTTGTTCACGATCACGTCGAGAACGGCGAAGCGGACGAGTTCCTCGACATGCTCGTCAAGCAGAGCGAAGTAATGCTCGTCGGGGTCGTGCTCGACGAAGCGCTGGACCATACCGATGCCATACGGTCCGTCGCGCAGCACGGTCTCGGGCACGATTCCCCATCCGAGCGCGTCGGAAACCTCGAACGTCGCAACCTCGCGTTGACACAACGTTCCGTCGGCGAAATCCCACAAGGGTCGTTCACCGCGGCGCGGCTTGTACACGACGGGCATCGCAACGCCATTCGCCGTCAACACTGCAAGCAGCGTGGTATTGGACGACCATGCAAGACGACCAAGCACTTCCATCTCGCCCTCACGCAAGATCTCAAGCGCGTCACTGCCAAAGAGCGCGGGCTCTGCGGGAAGTTGAATCGACCGCTCCGGCATTTCAGCCATCATCAGCCATCGTCAGGCACCGTCGTGAGTCAGATCGAGTAATCAGTCAACGGAGTCGGTCAGTTCCAACGTGGACAGATGTGCCCCGCTGGATCCATCGGTTGATCACACAAGGGGCATGGGAGTCGCCCCGCCAGGACGACCTCGGTGCCATGCGAGGCCATCTTGCGTACCTGCGCACGCGTGGCATACACCCGTGCGACGTAGCCGACGCCGGTGTCATCTCCGTCGACCCAATCCTCGTCGTGTTCGGGCTCGTCATGATCTTCATCGTCGGCCTCCGGGCGTTCACGAAGTTCGAGCAAGACGAGTTCACGATCCGTGTCGAATCCCAAGCCGATGAGCTGTGCACGAAACAACGGGACCATCGGCTCATAGAGCTCGGTATCGATATTGGCAATGTCGACGGCCTCGACCGCAGGCTCGGGAAATTCCTCCGCGACCTGATCCAGAAACGCGATCGATTCAGCAGCCAACATCGCCACCTGCTGCTTCTCGACCAACACGGTGAGCCAGTTTCCACGCGCACGAGCCTGGATCAGGAATGTTCGCCGACCGGGTTCACCGACAGCGCCGACGACAAGCGCATCGAGGGGACCGAGGTCAATCATCTCCGACATGATCGATCAATCCCCTTCTGGTTCGGCGGTCTGTGCCTGCTTTGGAGCGATGTCACGTGCGAGGTCGTCAAGGGAACCGGTGTCGTTGCATTTCACCATCGAGGCGCCGTGTGGGCCGAGCTCGAACACGGTGATCGAAGCAGGCGCGACCACAATCCGCTGGAACAGGTCGAGGTGCACACCGCTGTAATGGGCGATCGCCGACTTGATGGGATCGGCGTGCGACACCACGACAATGACCTCACCGACATGATCGGACACAACGGATTCGAGTGCGGTGACCATCCGAGCCTGCATCTCGCCAATCGACTCTCCACCCGGAAATCGCGCACGCGAAGGCGAACGCTGCACGACCTTCCAAAGATCCGTCTTCGCCAGCTCCGCAATTGTGCCACCCGTCCACTCGCCATAGTCCGCCTCGAGCACGCCTGGCAGCGGCCGAACCGTGAGGCGATGGTGCGCAGCGATCGCCGCAGCAGTTTGACTCGTCCGTTCGATAGGACTCGCGTACACCGCGCTGATTGGCAACGGCGACAGGCGCTGGCCCGTGTGCGCTGCCTGCTTCCGGCCCTCATCGGAAAGGTCGATTCCCGGAGTCCGGCCTGACAGTTTGGGACCAGTCTCGGGCGTCACCGCATGGCGAACCAGGATGAGTCGTGTGGCGGCGGTGGTCTCGGACATGGTCGCGATGCTATCGGCACCTAGATTCTGGAGATGCCCGACATTCATCTCACCCGCAGCGGACCTCCCGAAACCGTGCTTCCTCCCGAGGCACCCGAAATGCTCAGCGCCCTCGCGGACGCACTCGGCCAACCGGTGGACTCGCGGCGCGAGGCGATCGCCGCGGTCGTCGCGCGATGGCCGCGCTTTCTCGATGCATGGGCTCGCCTCGGCGAAGTCGCCCGTGATCCCGTCGAGCAATACGCATATTTCCGATCCGGCTACCACCGCGGCCTCGATCGACTGCGTCAGTCCGGATGGCGGGGATCGGGATATGTGCGCTGGCGCCATGAAACGAACCAAGGCTTTCTCAGGTCCTTGGATGGGCTCCGGCAGGCCGCGGCCGCTATTGGAGAACACGATGAAGCACAGCGTTGCACCGAGTTCCTGCTCCAGCTCGACCCGGAATGGAGACCCTCCGAGTAATACGAGGCGCCTAGGACGGCGAGTAGCGTCGTAGGGATGAAACGTGCATTGATCACCGGAATCACCGGACAGGACGGCCGCCACCTCGCCGAGCTCCTCGTTGGCAAGGGTTACCAGGTCTTCGGGATGGTTCGGGGCCAGAACAATCCCAAAGCCGAGATGATCACCGAAGAGAACCCGAAGATCGAGTTGGTCGACGGCGACCTCACGGACAATGCGTCGCTCATCGCAGCTGTGGAGCAGGTACAACCGGACGAGGTGTACAACCTGGGCGCGATCAGCTTCGTGCAGCTGTCCTTCAAGCAACCGGAGTTGACCGGCGACATCACGGGACTGGGCGTGCTCCGCATGCTCGACGCGGTGCGCATCGTGGGTGGCACCTACAACAACCCAATCCGTTTCTATCAAGCCTCGTCATCGGAGATGTTCGGCAAGGTTCGCGAAACTCCCCAGACAGAGCTCACGCCGTTTCACCCGAGATCCCCATACGGCGTCGCCAAGGTCTTCGGTCACTACATGACCATGAACTACCGCGAGTCCTATGGCATGCACGCGTCCTCGGGAATCCTCTTCAACCACGAGGGCGAAAAGCGCGGCCTCGAGTTCGTCACACGCAAGATCACGAACTCTCTTGCACGTATCAAGCTGGGACTACAGGAATCGATCAGTCTCGGAAACCTGGACGCCTCACGTGACTGGGGCTACGCAGGCGACTACGTCGAGGCCATGTGGCTCATGCTCCAGCAGGACCAGCCCGACGATTACGTCGTCGCCACCGGCGAGACGCACTCGATCCGCGAATTCTTGGAAACTGCCTTCAGGATCGCCGGCTACGACGACTGGGAACGCTTTGTCGAGCACGACACGCGCTTCGACCGTCCGGCGGAGGTCGATCTCCTGATCGGCGATGCCACCAAGGCCCACGAGAAGCTCGGCTGGAAGCCGAAGGTCCCCTTCGAGGAACTCGTACGCAGGATGTACGAGCACGACCTGGCATTCGAGCAACGCAAGATGCGTCGGTAGAGCCAGCGGCGAGAGCGGGCTCGCCCAGCGGATGGGCGGGCATTCCCTTCACCGTCTCCTTACAAATCTCTGGCATCCCCATGATGCCAGGCAACAACGCTGTGCGTCTCGTTACTACCGGAGGCACCACTCATGGGTCCAAATCTTCGCACCAACGACGTTTCGCCGCGTCGCCGACGTTCGCTCGTCCCGATCGCGCTCCTCCTCGCAGCGTTGCTCGCAATGGCGTTCGGCCTCGGCACATCCCCAGGCCCGGCGAACGCCGCACCGACACTCGCCGGCACCCGCCCCAATATCGTCTTCATCCTCGCTGATGATCTCGACGCGACCGTGACGCCCTATTGGGATGTCATGCCGAAGACCAAGGCACTCATCGCCGATCGCGGTGTGACCTTCACCAATTCCTTCGCGCCGGTACCGATCTGTTGCCCGGCGCGTTCGACAATTCTGACCGGCAAGTACGCGCACAACACCGGCGTACGCAACAACGGAGGCGACACCGGCGGCTGGGCAACGTTCGTCAAGAACGGTGGCGAGAAGGGTTCCATGGGACCCGCGCTCCAAGCCGCCGGTTACCGAACTGCGCTGATCGGCAAGTACATGAACGGCATCGAGGTCGCGCCCGGCCACGTGGCGCCCGGTTGGGACGAGTGGGACGTCGGCGTAGACCAGAAGTTCTACAACGGTTACGACTACGTCCTCAACGAGAACGGTGTGCTCAAGCACTACGGCACGGATGCTGCGAGCTACTCGACAGATGTCGTCGCACGAAAGAGCGTCGACTTCATTGGTCAATCCAATGCCCGGAATCCTGACCAGCCGCTGTTCCTCTACCTCTCCTCCACCGCCCCCCATCTCCCGCTCCCCGCCCCTGAGCGGTACAAGAACAACGCCTATTCACGCGCAGCGATGCCGCGAACTCCGAACTACAACGAACCGGATCTCAGTGACAAGCCTGCGTGGTTACGGATCTCCGGGACCGTACGGTCGGCTGTCCTGCCATTCGCCGAGATCGACTACCGGAATCGGATGGGTTCGATGATGGCGTTCGACGACATGGTTGACGACGTTGCGCGTGCACTCGATCGCACCGGGGATCTCGACAACACGATCTTCGTCTTCACCTCGGACAACGGCTACAACAACGGTTCGCACCGCCTGATCCACAAGATGGCTCCTTACGAAGAATCCTTGCGTGTGCCATTGGCCATTGCGGGACCGGGTATCACGAGGCGCACCGAGAAGGGCTTTGTCCTCGAGACCGACTTCTTCCCGACGTTCCTGACGCTTGCCGGCGCGCCAATCGCGGCGGACATCGACGGCGCGTCGATCGTTAGTCTGCTGGACAACCCCGCCCCTCCCGGCTGGCGTACCGACTTCGTCGCCCAATATGTCACCGGTGGGGCGAGTGCGGGAATCGTCCCCGAGCTGCCGCCGGAACTGATCAACTTCTTTGCAATTGGGGTCATCGGACAGGAGATCCCGAGCTATCGGGCGTTGAGAACCCAGCGGTACACCTACATCGAGTGGTACGGCGATGGAACAACCAAGTCGCCGCACGAATACGAGCTGTACGACCTGCGCGCGGATCCCTACCAGTTGCACAACCTCTTGAGCAGCCCATTCTCCAAGCTGGTCTACAAGGGACTGACCAATAGGTTCCAGGCCCGCATGGAAGAACTCCTCCGCTGCAAGGGCGCGACCTGTCGGACCTGATGGACTGTTGCCAGGAACGTTAGATTCGGGCCATGGCATCCGAACCGCTTGTCGGAGTGATCATGGGCAGCGAGTCGGACCTCGCAGTCATGGGCGCTGCGGTCGACACGCTCGACGAATTTGGCGTCACCCACGAAGTGCGGATCGTCTCGGCGCACCGCACCCCTGATGTACTCGTCGAGTATGCGTCGAGCGCTGCGCTGCGAGGATTGAAAGTCATCATTGCCGGCGCCGGCGGCGCCGCTCACCTTCCGGGCATGGCGGCATCGCTCACGACGCTCCCCGTGATCGGCGTCCCCGTAGCGCTCCCAGCGCTCGACGGACTCGACTCGCTGCTCTCGATCGTGCAGATGCCTGCGGGCATTCCCGTCGCGACCGTCGCGATCGACAATGCCCGAAATGCAGGACTGCTCGCCATTCGGATCCTCGGTGTCGCCGACACCGCACTGCTCTCCAAGATGGCTACATTCCAAGCGACCCTCTCCCAGAACGTCAAGGCTACCGATAGCGCTGTGACGCGGAGATTCTCACGGCCCTCTTGACAAACGGGTAGGAGGCGTGAATGAGCGTTCTCGACGATGCCTATGCACGGCTCGCTCCGTACGACTTCGTCTTCGCTGGCGGATTCTCGGATCACGGCCCGATGGTCGTCGAAGCGCTGACCCGACTCGGCCGCGAGGACGAGGTGGAAGCGTGGCTCCAGCACCACATTCGCCACCTCGATCCGCAACGTCCACGGGTAGCGGCGATCGAGAGCGGCACATGGCATACCGCGCTGGGAATCGAGGATCGCGCGACCGACTGGTTGGACCTCTTCGTCCAAGAACTCGACGAGTTGTCCTGCTCCGAGGTCATCGCTCGGTGGGTACCACGACTGGCGCCGGGCGTGTTCGCCGCAGCAACGCACGGCCTCCTGAGGACGGCACACGCGGTTCGGGCTGTCACCGAGCGAGACAGTCCGGTCCGCCGACATGAACTCGCCAAAGGGCTCGGTTATTGGGCGGCGACCTATCAGGAGCTGGGCGACCCACACCTGCGGGGAATTCGCTCGGTCGCCGAGGTGCTTCCGGCCCTGCATCCTCTGGCCACGGGAGCACGAAAGGGGTTCATCACAACTGCGGTTGCACAACACGTCGACGCCGAACCGCGCCTGGCAGTGGTGCTCGACACGCTGCGCGAGCCTTCCGACATCGACGGGGCGATCGACGCCATCACGGCAGCGTTCGCCGATGTGTACCTCGCGAACGCGCAACCGTTTCCGATTGTCTTCGTCCACACCGTGACGGCTCCGGCTGCAGCGCGCATCCTGCTGCCGTTCCTGGATGCCGAGCACCAACGCCAGCTCTTCGCCTACCTCTGGCAGGCTGTGGCCGCGATCGTCGGTACCTATGGCATTGATCCGACACCGCGCGACTCGCGACTGGTCGGCGAACTCGGCGACATCGAAGCCATCGACATCGAAGCCATCATCAGCGCCGCCGTCGAAAGTGGTGACGAACATGCGATCAAGATGTGCGAGGCCTGCCTTCGCGAGTACCAACGAAGCAACGATCGCATCTTCCTCGCGGCGGCACGCGACGCCACCCGGCGACTCTGAAGCACGGGCCGGCTACTGCGTCGAGACGGCCTCCAGTACATCGAGCTTCGAAGCTCGCCAACTCGGCCACGCCGCTGCCGCCAGTCCGACGATGGCGGCAAGCACCGCGTAGTTCACCAGCTGCCCACCGGGAACATTCAACGATGAGAATCCGTTTGTTCTACCTGCACTAAAAATCACGATGAGCGGGAGGCATATTCCGATCGCCTTCCAAAAACTGAATCTCGAAAACCCGAACGCGGCCGCGACGATGACGACGATCGACCAGAGCGACGCCCCGGGCAGCGCAAACTTCAATCCTTCATCGGCGAGCGCAAGGACCAGCGCACGCCCGAACAGCGCGCCGAGCGCGATACCCAGGACACCCCCGAAAACCCCGATAATCATGGCTTCCCATCGAATCATCACGCGAGACTGTCGCTGCGACATGCCGACCGCTCGGAGAAGACCGAGCTCGTGGGTTCGTTCGATGACCGACAAGGTCAGCGTGTTGATGACACCGATCACGGCGATAAACACCGACAGCGCAAGAAGGATGAACACCAGGTTCACGATCTGGTCGAGTTGCGCCTCGGCATCACCGATGAAGTCGTCCTGGTCCTGAATCTTGACGGGATAACGACTCGTCACAGCCTTCATTGTCCGCGCGGCTTCGGCGACGGTGTGACCCTCTGGAACGCTGACGGCAGCGAAGATGTCGCCCTGCTGGTCGGGACCGAAGTAGCGCTCGAAGTCCTTCAATGAGAGGAGGTAGTTGGTGCTCAGTGCTCGGTTCTCGGCGTAGGTGCCGACCACCGGAACCTCGACCGGAGCGTAACCCTGCGAAGCGAATCGCATCTGCAGCGTGTCACCGATGCTCAACTTCTTCTCCTTGGCAACATCATCGAAGATGATCACGCCGTGATCTTTCAAGGACGCCAACGAGCCTGTCGTCATTTCAACGGAGAATGTCTCGGCAAGGTACCTACCGTCGGTCGCCAGCAGAAGCTTGGAGTCCTCACCGACCTTGAATCCACCAGCGCGAAAGCCGGCCGTATTACTGGTTGCAGGATTACTCCGAAGCGCAGCAACGACGTCATTCGAGAAAGGCTGGCCCTGCGCAGCGGATTGCACGAAGAAGTCTGCGGCGACGGATTCATCGAGGACGCTCGACAACGTCGACTTGATCGACGAGCTCGTGATTGCCACAAGGCTGATGAGCGCGAGACCGATCATCAATGCCGACGCGGTCGACGCTGTCCGGCGCGGATTGCGGAGTGCATTTTCTCGCGCCAGCTCGCCAGTAATGCCGTCCTGATGTGCTGGCCCCGCCCCGATAAACCGCGCGAACGGTCGCGCGAACAAGGGGCTCAACATTGCAACGCCGATGAACACCAGACCAGTGGCCAATCCAACGATCTCGATGAGGTTCCCAACAAGACCCAGAGCCAAGAGACCCGCTCCGGCAATGGTCACGAAGCTCCCGGTCCAATAGCGCCCGTTCCCCTGTCCCGGTGAATAGACCTGCTCGCGCATCGCAGCAACCGGCGGAACGCGCGCAGCGCGCCGGTGCGGGAAAGATCGCCGACACGAACGTCACGATGACTCCCGCAGCAAAGCTCACAATCAGCGTCCTGGGCAGAATCACCGTGGGGCCATCCGGTAACGAAAAGCCGGCGGCGCCAAACGTCGCTTTGAGTGTGATCGCGAGACCGATACCGGCAGCGATGCCAAGTAACGATGAAACCACGCCGGTAGCTAAGGCCTCAACGGCGACAGATCGCATCACCTGTCTTCCGCTCGCGCCGATCGCACGCAGCAACGCGAGTTCCTTCGAGCGTTGTGCGACGATGATCGAGAACGTGTTGTAAATGATGAACATGCCCACGAACAGCGCGATGAACGCGAAGACCAGCAGGAAGATGTTGAAGAAGCCGAGATTCTTTTGAAGCTCGCTCGCTGTCTCCGCAGCCAACACCTTGCCGGTCACAGCTGACGCGCCAGGTGGGAGGATCTTCGCGACCGCGGCCGTCAGCTCTTGTTGGCTGAGACCAGCGGTGCTGCGCACGACAATCAAGTCGTACTGACCAGCGGCACCGAGCACCTCCTCGGAGGTCTTGGGGTCGAAGGAAGCCATGGTTGCGCCTGCGAGACTCCCAGCATCACCAAAGCGAAACACACCTGAAATCGTGAACGGCCGCTTCGCGCCAGTCGAAAAACCAATCGATACCTTGTCACCGACCGCGAGGTCATGACGTTCCGCGGTGCCCTCGTCGACGGCGACCTGTGAGCCGTTCCGTGGCGGATGGCCCGAATCAATCTTGTAAACGGAGTTCAGCAGCGGGTCCGCGCCCCAAACCGTTCCAAACGTCGGTGCATGCGTGTTCTGAATTGCCTTGCCGCGCTTGAAGATCTGCGCGTATCGCTGAACGTAGCGACCCTCGACAACCGTGCTGGGAAGTTCGCGGCGAATCGTCGTGACCAGGTCCTTCGGAATCGTTTCGCGCTTGGTGCCCGGACTCGGTCCCTGCTGACTCGATGTGAGCTTGATCGAACTGCGTACCGCGGTGTCAGTGTTGGCGTAGGCGCCCTCGAACAACCCGTCGAAGATTCCGCTGATGGTGTCGGTGAGAACGAAACTTCCTGAAACGAAAGCGACACCCAAGACAACAGAGAGCGAGGTGAGGAGCAGCCGCAGCTTCTTCGCCCATAAGCCCTTTGCCGTGACGCGCCACACGCAGAATCAGTCTCCGAGTTGTTTCATACGGTCGAGGATGTGCTCGGGTGTCGGGTCGTCGATTTCACCGACGATCTTTCCATCAGCGAGAAACACCACCCGGTTCGCGTAGCTGGCCGCTCCCGGATCGTGCGTGACCATGATGATCGTCTGGCCAAGTTCACGGACTGCATGCTTCAAGAAACTCAGTACCTCAGCGCCGGATCGAGAATCAAGATTGCCCGTCGGTTCGTCTGCGAATGTGACCCGGGGACGACTTGCCAGCGCGCGTGCGACTGCGACTCGTTGCTGCTGTCCGCCGGAAAGTTCGCTCGGACGGTGATTGAGTCTGTTCCCGAGACCAACCGTGCTGATGACGTGATCCAACCATTCTCGGTCGGGCTTACGGCCCGCCAACGCCATTGGAAGGGTGATGTTCTCCAACGCGTTCAGCGTAGGGATCAGGTTGTATGACTGAAAGACAAAACCGATCTGGTCGCGGCGTATCAGCGTGAGGTCCTTTTCGGAACGGCCGCTGATCTGGATGTCACCGAGATATATCTCGCCGGATGTAAGCCTGTCGAGACCAGCGAGGCAGTGCAGCAGTGTCGACTTTCCTGAACCTGATGGGCCCATAATCGCGGTGAACGCACCGCGCGCGAAATCAACAGTGACGCCATCGAGCGCGTGCACAGCGGCTTCGCCAGATCCGTATATTTTTCGTGCGTCGATCGCACGAGCCGCGGCCAGGTCCGAATCCGCTGCAACTGACTCCGGTGCAGTACCACTCAACCGCGTTCCTCCTGAGATTCGAAACCGATAGGCCGTCCGACGGTCGAGATCATGAGGCAGACCTCGGTTCAGCCGATCGCACGTCCTCAACGCGGCGCCGACCAAGCCAATAAGCGACGCTGCCAATGATGCACAACACTGCACTCAATACGCCATTGAAACGGATGCCCCCGAAGATTTCGCTTGCGGGATCAACCCTGAGCATTTCGAACCAAAAGCGACCAAATGTGTAGAGGGCGAGGTACAGCCAGAATGTTTGACCCCTTCGAAAGCCAAAACGTCGTTCGGTCGCGATGATCACCCCGACGATGACAAGACACCACAGCGATTCGTACAAAAAGGTTGGATGGAATGTTGTGTCTGAAATCATCTTAAATGGTCGGTGGGCTGGGTCGATCTCGAGCCCCCACGGCAGCGAGGTCGGTCGACCGTAGAGCTCCTGGTTGAAGTAGTTCCCCCAACGCCCGATTGCCTGCGCCACCGCTACCGCCGGCGCCAGCGAGTCCAACAGCATCAGGATGTCAAATTTTCGCCGCCTCGCAAGGACCACCGCAGCTGCCAAGCCACCGCCGAGCGCACCCCAGATGCTCAGGCCCCCGTTCCAGATGGCGATCGCTTGCCCAATGCCGTCTCGGTCCCAGTCATAGCCCGTGAAAAGGTGATAGGTGCGAGCACCAATCACGCCCCAAATGACGAGCCAAAACCCGAGATCGGAGAACGCCTTCCGATCACCGCCTCGCGCAACCCATCGCGATTCCGTGATCCGAGCAGCTACGAGGACCGCTATGGCAATGAGCAGCCCATACATATGGAACGGGCCGATCTCGCCGCTCGACGGACTGGGGATCGACGCGAGCACGGTTACCACGACTGCTCATGTTACGGGCGTCCCCGCCGGCGCCCCGGTCGGGACCGTTCGCGCAAGTCACAGCGCCTTCCCGCACCGGGTGGTCATGCCCAGGAGCAAAACAGCCGGACGGAGTACTACTTCAAGAAGCGCGATACCCGCCGGTCTGCCAACACCTTGCCGCCCGTTTGACACCGCGGGCAGTAGACGACCTCGTAGGCCTCGTAGGACACCCTCTGCAGCGTTTCCCCGCACTGCGGGCAGGGCTGTCCGTTCCGCCCGTGAATGACGAACCGGTCTCCCAACCTGGCATCGGAAAGGCCTCCGACGCGCTGGCGCTCACGTTCGAGGGCATTGCCGAGGGTCTCGGCGATGGCCTCGAGCAATGCCGCACGGGCTTCTGGTGATTGCGCCGCAAGGGTTGCATACGGCGAGATTCCTGCACGATGCAATGCATCGTCCACGTGACCGCGCCCGATTCCCGCAACGGTTCGTTGGTCTCGCAACAGCGTGTGGAGTCGCCGCCCATCGGTGCCCTCAAGGATCATCGCCTCGAACGCTGCCGACCCCGGCTCGGGTCCCAGTTTGGAAAGAGGACCATCGTCACCGCTGCTGAGCACCCAAAACGCGGCCTTGCGCTCCCGGCCGTACTCCCGCAGGAAGAGCGCCACGTCGTCGCCAAAGTGAAAACGGGCGACCGCACCCCGTCCTTTGGTGGCCTTTGGAGGCCGTTCAAGGTCCAGTCGCCCAGCCTGGGAGAGGTGGATCAGAATTCGCCAGCCATCACACTCGCCACCGGCGAAACGCAGCACAAGGAATTTCGCGCGGCGGCCAACTTCGCCAACCTCACTACTTAATAGGTCTATTGGCGAAGGACTGACCGTCTTCAAAGCCGAAAAACCAATGAGATCCACGGCCGACAGGGGGCGACCAACCAGTACCGGGCCAAGTCGCTCGGCGAGCGCCTGCATCTCGGGAAGCTCGGGCACCCCACAACGGTACCGCTGGATTGCCAGGACCGACCCGAGTCACTCACGCACCCTTCGATCGCCGGCATCGTCGGCGTCATTGCGATCGTCCGGCACCGTCTCTCGCGTGCGCTCCTGCACACGGCCGTCAACGCCTATTCGCCCGGACAGGAATGGTGCCGCCGAAGCAGCGCCACGCGATGGATTGGAGACCGGCGCGCTCAGCGGGCCGCGCCCATCCGCCGCGGGCGCCTGCCTCACGCACACACCCTGGGTCGGCAACCAGCATCCGCAACTCGCGGAACGGCGGACGCCCGAGAGTCGAATCTCTCCCAAGTGACGCGCCAGCATGCCGGACGCAACGCTGCACGGAGGTCACACACACGTGCCTTCCCTCTGGAGGGTCTGGTGGATCCATCCGCGAGATTCGTCTCCGCATACCGTCGTGCGCGACTTCACGCGTTCGACCGCGAGGACATGGGACAACGCGAAGGGGCCACGGCGTCATTGCCGTGGCCCCTTCAGATTTTGGTTTGTGAGGCCCGATTCCGCTCGGGCAAGAACGTGCGCGAGAACTAGACGCAGCCGCGGGCACCCACCCATGGTCGGTGTCCTTGGCGCTCGTACAACTGAATCGCGAGGAAGTCCTGATCCTGCGGCGCCGCGTCGGCGGGGAAGACACCGACGAGTTCAGTGCGACCCGAGACGCGCGCCGTGCTGTCCCAGGTGCTCGGCAGGAACTGGAATGCTCCAGCAGCGCGGGACGACGCGTTCACTGCGTTGTACCGACCGTTCGACTCGTTCCTCCTGATACATGTGAGAACCTCGCCGTAGGCATGCCAACCGGCCTGCACGTAGGCGGCGGCGATGAATTCGCGTCCCGCTGAGACGCGTGCAGCCTCCTCGAGCTGCTCAAGAATCCCCAGGACGCCCTCGATGTATCGCACACCCTCGGCCGTCAGTATCAACCCATCGGCCTGCGTGACACCACTATCGATCGAGGCCTCTGCGCTCTGAGCTTGCCGACTCGCCGCCAACTCCAGATCAAGTGTGGATCGCTCCGAGACAAGTTCCCCAAAGATGCCTTGTGCTCGATGATCACCAGCCGTCGACCGGCTTGCCTGGTTTGCGAATTGCGCGAAGGCCGTAGCAACAACCAGAAGGGTGACAGCTACACACACGGCCAGGCGGCTGCGAGTCATGAGTTTCTCCTCTTTCCGAGCACGTCTTGCCGCGACACGACAAGCACTAGATAACGAGCGGGAACTGGCGAACCATCGACCAAAAGGGACGATTGCGTCCTCACGAACGTAACGGGAGCGTTCCGCCACTCAAAGTCGAAACCGCTGCGAACGTCGAAATGGCGCGGTTATCCCCAGGGGGATATCCGCGGTCGCTGCAGGTCAGCTCTGGATTTCGAGGAGGCCAAAAAAATATCTTGTGAAGTGCGTCATAGAGGCCATTTTCGGGCCACTTGACAACGCCGCGAACTCAGTCGTCTTTGAGTGCGACTGCGTTCGGGGTGACGTTCATCTTCGGCTCATATGCGGCCACTTCGATGACTCGGCGTTCACGTGCAAAGCGCTCACGGAGCTCCGCGATGCACGACGTGCACGGACCGTAAAAGCGCACTTCAACGCGCGCTCGGCAGCGAGGACACTCGATTGTCATCGGTTCAAAGTCAAGTCCGGACATGACCGTGCAGCGTAGTTGGACACGCGGATTCGACGTGACCCATCTCCTTGTTGCACCGAAGACGCTTGCACAACAACGTCACGTTCCTCATCGCATCGCGCTCCGCACACCCATGACAGCGCGCGTTGGAATTCACCACCGAACCACGCGCCCGTTGCACTGCACGCTGCCACACCTATCGTCGTACGCGGGCTCGTTGTTCAACTCCTCATACAACCGATACGGGTATCGCTCACAGGCTGTGCTTGCAACACAACACCACGCGACAACACTGCTCTCTTCGCATTGCTCTTCAACGCACGCGTCAGTCTCCTAACGCGAGACGCGCGCATGGCACGCGCTTTTCATTCGTGACGATGTTCGCGCGCGCAACGCTGCAGCGCGTGACACGTGACGCGTGACGCGCGATGCCACGCGCATCACGCGCGTGGTCATCGCGCGCGTCGCGGAGAACGCGTGTTGACATGCGCATGTCGCGACGCGCATGTGAACCGCGCGCGCTGTTCGCTCTCGCGCGCGTGTCCTCGAATATGTGTAGGACCGCGCGCGGAACACGCGCGCTTCCCATCATTGGTGTCGACCATCAGACTTCGCGCGTGCACGCCTCGTGCGGAATGCGAACATCACAAACACGCGAGTCGCGCGCATGTGCAGCCGCGCAACCTCAGTACGCGTGCGCCTCAATGGCGGTGTCGTTTGATCCGACGCGTACACGCCGAACGATGGCGTGTGTTGCAGCGTGATCAAACTGCTCGCGCAAACGAACGTTGCTCGAGATACCGACGCGCACTACACACGCGCACGACATGAGTGTGTGACGGCAACACCACCGACGTAGACACACAACAGCAACGCGGACAACACAGCCTTTGTGACGCAAGCGAACGTGTCGTCGCGATGCGACTCTTGCGAACACCACGACTGAGAACTGACCCGCGCTGATCGACACGGCACCCGCAAGCGCGACTGCCGCGTGCGACGGCCTCGCGATGGAACACTCCAACTCCGATGTCGGAGACCAAGGGAGCACGAGGTGACCCGGTTCTCGGTCGGTCCGATGCACCGCAGACGACGCTCCCGCCGGACCTCGCAACGACGGGCACGCCATTTACCGTCCAGCTCCCCGGGCTGCCGAGTCATGGAGCCTTTTCAGGGCGGCGACACCTCTCTTATAGAGGTACGTCTCGCGATCTATAGGAAAGAGGCGAACCGTCGGTTCTGGCAGGAAATTCACACCCTGGATACCGTGACCTGCACATTCGCGTTCCTCGACCACCACCAATCGTGTGGTCAAGCCTGCATGAGGTCCCGTACGGGACCCCGCACCAGACCGGCCCGGCCCATCCAATGGGTGGTACGCGGCCTTTTATCCCGTTTGCCGGTATCTGGCTCAGATCACAGCGCAGCGACCGCCCGGACGGGTGTTGCCGGAGGCGACCCACCGAGTGAGCCCAGGAAGGGCTTGTCCGAGAAGCTGAAGATTCCTCCGTCCTCAGCCACCATGAGATAGCCGTTCCCAAACCGAACCATCCCAACCACAGGCTTGTTCAGCGTGGTGGCGCCCATGGATCCCCGGAAAGCAGCCGAGCCGAATGCGAAGATCCCGCCATCCGAGGCAACCAGCCAATAGCCGGCGTTGTCCTCGGTCGGCACCAGTGACTCGACGGGCTTATTGAGACGCGTCCCTCCCATCGAACCTCGGAAGGTGGCATCGCCGAAAGCAAAGATGCCGCCATCCGACGCGACCATGAAGTAGCCGTTGCCGGTCGGCGTTGCGACGGACCCGACGATGGGACCGTTGAGCGCCGTCTTGGACATATCGCCGAAGGAGTTGGCGGCGCCCTTGGCAATCACGCGCCCCCTGTTGGTGAACAACCAGTATCCATCACCATGCGGAACCGCTGACAACGAAATCACTGCTTCGCCAGGGAGCAAACCGGTCGCGTTTCCGTAAACACCAGCGTCGCCGAACGCATACACCGCGCCAATACTCGACACGACCCAGTAGCCCGCACCCGTCGGTGTCGGCTCCAGGTGGGTTGCAGGCGTGAACGGCGTCAGGTATTGCGCAGCGCTCCCGTATGATTTCGCGTCACCGAACGCGTAGACATTGCCCGCGGCATCGAGCATCCAATATCCATTGCGAGATGCAGCACCTGGTGCCACAACAACGGTGGGCTCCGGGTTGGCCCCGCCGCCGACAAGTTCTGTGGTCACGCTCCCGCCGCTGTCGCTTGTGATCGTCAACGCGCCCGAGTTCGCGGTCGCGGCTGTCGGCAAGTACGTCACCGTTGCAGCAACCGACGCGCCACCTGCGATCGACGTTCCGATTGCGGGAAGTGCAGTCGCGGAGAACCCGGCGCCGGACAGCGTTACGCCGCTGATTATCAGGGGTTTCGTACCTGAATTGGAGATCGTGACGGAACGCGACACCGGTGAACCAACAGGCACCGTGCCGAAATTGCCCGTTCCCGAAACTGCCACCGCGAGCTTGGCTATTCCCATTTCGGTGATCCAGAACACTTCGTCGCTATGCACGAAGTTCGCAAGAAACGGATTCGCCGTACCGCCCTGCGTCTCGTGTTTAGCAATGGCCCGATACTTCGGATTGTCGGCGAGTATCGGGTTCTTGAGGTCGTTGTGCACTGCGATGGATTCGCGGCTCGCCCACGACGGATAGATCGCTGTCGGGTGTGCCGGGATAGGAGCGAACGGCTGGGCGGGATTGATTGCGTTCGGCCATGTGCCAGTAGGCGTTGGAACAGTCGCAGTTTCGTTCGGGCTCGCAGTCCAGACAATGCCCGAATGCAAGATCGGCCCGTAGGAAGGGTTCGATCCAACAACCTCCCCGAGCGCCTCGCGCACAAACTGGTTCGTCGCGTTGTGGTCTCCTGGATCGGGTGATCCCTGCAGGTTGTAGGGCTGGTCGTACTCGGATGTCGTGAACACGTCATCCGGTTTGAAGTCCGACAGGATCGACGCAAGGTCAGCAACAACGTTTTCTCGCGTGTACAAGGCGTGCGAGCCGGTCTTGTACTGGTGGTAATCGGCTCTTCCCAGGCCCCGGTTGCCATATGTCTCGCTGGACGCGAGCGAGGTAACAGGTCCGCCTGCAAGAACCTGCTGCAGGTAGCCGTCGGGATATCCGAGGAAGATCAGGTTGTCCTCGTTCGTCATTCCCAACTCGGCTTGCGCGGACACTGCCTCGCCCTGCCGCTTGATCCCGACTCCCTGGTTTGTCGTCTCGCTTGACGCTCGACGGGTCGGCGGGAAAGGCGTCACCGTTGGTGATGAAGACGGTGCGGACCTGCCGACCGTCCTTGACCGCCTGGTGGATCACCCCGGCGGTCAGCAGTACGTCGTCGTCAGGATGCGGAGCGATGATCAGGATGGACCCAATGGCGGCATGCGCCGGCGACGCGGTCGAAACAACGAGCCCTGCCAGCGTGGCGAAGCCCAGAGCGCCGGCCGTTACCCCCGCCAAGAGCGTGTTCAGCCAACCGGTCTTCCGGAGGCGGCGGGCTGACGACAGGTCCTTCATCGTGTCTACCTCTCGTGGTTTCGCTCGGCAACCCGTGGCCTGGAGCGCCGGCAGCCCTTGGCGTTCGACCTGGCACGAACGGGGTCACGGCGAAAGCGTCCAGCCCCAGGTTCCCGTTTTACCCCAGGAAGCATACTTTATATGGGTCCACGCAGTTCGTATAGTCCCTTTTCAGCGCTTTCTAACGAATAGTCTCAATCTCAGGTGGACGGTTATCCATCCGCCTAGACCCCTAGCCGCTCCTCGGAATTGTACCCATTCGGCCGTTTTCGAAGTCCGTGAAGGCCTGTCTGATCTCCTGCTCCGTGTTCATCACAAAGGGTCCCCGCTGAACGACCGGCTCGCCGATCGGTTTTCCGCCGAGAACCAGCAGATCGAGGTCCCGTGAATTCCATGGCTCAGCGTCAGCTGGCGCCGCAGCGAACGTGAGCGCGTTGCCCGCGCCGAAGACGACGAGCTGGCCGGTCTGTACTTTGCGACGTTCAGTTCCGACGGTCCCTTCGCCACCGAGTACGTAGACCAGCGAATTCGCATCCTCGGGGAAGCCAATTTCGAGTTCTGCCCCAGGTTGAACAGTCGCGTGGGCCATGACTATTGGCGTATACGTCACGCCAGGTCCATTTCCGCCGGCGAGATTGCCCGCGATGATCCGGACGAGTGAGCGTCCATCCGGAGACCGCCGGAGCGCCACTGCGTCTCGGTCGATGCTCTGGTATCTCGGCTCAACCCATTTCATGGAAGAAGGGAGGTTGACCCAGAGCTGCACGCCGTGAAACAGGCCACCGGTTGTAACCATGTCCTTGGGTGGCTCCTCGATATGGAGGATCCCGGAGCCCGCGGTCATCCACTGCGTATCACCGTCGCTGATTTCTCCGCCTCCACCGTGCGAATCGCGGTGCTGGAGCCTCCCGTCGATCATGTAGGTGACCGTTTCGAAACCACGATGCGGGTGCCAACCTGTACCGACAGCGGCCCCCGGTGGATACTCAACCTCAACCAACTGGTCCATGTGTACAAACGGATCGAGCACTGCGCGTGAGACCCCGGCGAAGGCGCGCCGGACTGGGAATCCCAGACCCTCGAGGCCCGACGGCGCCGTTGTCACCGAGACAACAGGTCGGTCACGACGCTGATTCGGCTCTGGGACGTCGACGACAGGAAGTTGCATCGGGTTGGCGACCGTGACAGCTGGCATGTGCGGCTCCCATCCTCTGCCGTCGGCGACGGTACAGCGCGTGCCCTTTCGAACAGTCTCGGTGGAGAACTCATTCCCAGACACCGCTACGTCGAGCCGGGACGCTCTGTGCATCGCGTGTTGCCGTAACGTTCGCTCCCAATGCAGGGCATCATTCGCCGACATCGCTTCGTCTTCGCGCTCGCGCTGGTCACTGCCGCGGCGTTCGCTGCGCGTGTCATCTATATCGTCACCGTCGGTTCGCGGATCGAGTTCGGACTTGACGCCATTTGGTACGAGTTGCAAGCAGGAACGATCGCGACCGGCAAGGGCTACCTCGATCCTGCTTCGTACTACGGGCGCGGCGTGGCGATTGCCACAGCGAACTTTCCTCCCCTGTGGCCAACGCTGCTCGCCGGTGCTTACAAGCTGGGAATCGATACCGAAACGGGCTATCAACTCGTCGGCGCAGCTGTCGGCTCGTGCACTGTGGCACTGACCGGTGTCCTCGGTCGGCGCGTTGCGGGTGCGCGCATCGGTCTCATCGCTGCCGCGATCACCGCGTTCGCACCAATGCTGATCGCGACCGATGGATCGCTCATGTCCGAGTCGCTCTACGCGCTCGCGATCATCGGAGCTGTACTCCTTGCACTGCAGGCTCGTGCCCAACCGACGGTTCTGCGGTTTCTCGCTGTTGGCGCTGCAGTTGGTTGTGCAACCCTCACACGAAGCGACGGGCTCTTCCTTGCGCCATTGCTGATTGGCTCTGCAGTCTGGGCAGCACACTGCGGAACACGACCTCGACGAGTGCTCCTTGCTGGTATTGCCTTCGCCGGCATGGTCGCAATTCTCACCCCGTGGACCATACGGAACAGCTCGCGGATGGGCGAACCCGTGTTGCTGTCGAACAACTCCGGCAATGTCATCGTCGGAGCAAACTGCGCGTCGACCTACGGTGGGCGCATGTTGGGTGCTTGGGATGCGCGTTGCGTTCCGCAGCGAGTTCCCGGGCGACCCGAAATCGACAGTGTGAAAGAAGAGCGCAGCATTGGTGTGCGCTACGCGCGCGACCATTGGCCACGTCTTCCGTTGGTAGCCCTGACGCGCTCGATGCGCGCGTGGGGATTTTGGGACCCGGTTGCCCAGGCGCGACTCGAGAAGATCGAAAGCCGCAACACTCGTTGGCAGCTGGCCGGCTGGAGCGTTGACATGGCGATGTTCGCGCTGGCTGTTCCCGGGGTCGTCCTCTTGGCCCGACGTCAGATCGTCCTCGGACCGCTGATCGCACTCGTTGCAGCGGTGACCATTGCCGCAGCGATATCGAACGGCAACCAACGTTTCCGCGTGGCGGCGCAACCCGTCGTCGCGCTCGCCGCAGCAACGGCGCTGGTTGCCACACCCGGTTTCGTTCGCGGACGCCGCGCCCGCTCGGTGGCGAACCGCTGAGGCTTAACGACTCAGCGCGAAGCCCTCATATCCCTTTGCTGCAACCTCGTCGCAGCGCTGGCGGTACGGAAAGACACCTCCGACATAGGGCATGAAGATGCGCTTCTTGCCGGGAATGTTGGCTCCGAGGTACCAGGAGTTCGCCTTTTCGAACAGCGTGAAGCCCGCAATCTCGCCCACGTGGTCAACCCATTCATTCTCCGCCTCTTCGGTCGCGTCGATCTGTGCGATGTTGTTGTCGCGCATGTAGGCGATGCAATCCGAGATCCATTCGACGTGTTGCTCAATCGACACCGGCATGTTCGACAGCACTGAAGGGCTCCCGGGACCCGTGATGATGAAGAGGTTCGGAAATCCCGCCGTCTGCAAGCCGAGGTAGGTACGTGGGCCGTCGGCCCACTTGTCCCGGAGTGACAGACCATCCACACCGCGGATGTCCATCTTCAACAGCGAGCCGGTCATTGCATCGAATCCGGTCGCGAACACAATGATGTCGACGTCGTACTCTCCGGCCGAGGTGCGAATCCCCGTTGGCGTGATCTCGGTGATCGGCGACTCGCGGACGTCGACGAGCGTGACGTTGTCGCGGTTGAACGACTCGAAATAGTCCGTGTCGATTGGTGGACGCTTCGAGCCGTAGGGGTGATCTGTTGGCAGCAACTTCTCCGCAACCGCAGGGTCATGCACGATCTCGCGGATCTTCTCGCGAATGAAGTTGGCGGCCGTGTCGTTCGCTGCTTGATCTATGAAGATGTCGAAGAAGGAGCCGTAGAGGAACTTGAAGCCTCCCTCTTCCCAGAGGCCTTCGTAGACCGCGGTGCGTTCCTCGTCGGTCATTTCCATGGCCATGCGTTCGCTCGGCTTGAACGGAAAGCCGCCGAACGATTCGCGGCGAGCTTGCGGATCTCTCGGTAGTTGTTCTTGATGTCGCGGGTGGAATCGGGCGTGAGCGGAGCATTGCGGGCCGGGACGCTGAAGTTCGGCGTCCGCTGGAACACGAAGAGCTGTTCGGCATCGCGTGCGATCACGGGCGTTGCCTGAATGCCCGTTGAGCCGGTGCCGATGAGTCCTACACGCTTGCCGACGAAATCGACTCCCTCGTGTGGCCACGCGCCGGTGTGATACCACTCGCCGTTAAAGCTATCGAGACCCTTGATCTGTGGCACATTCGCCGTGGAAAGGCACCCGACCGCACTGATGACATACTGCGCGGAGAATCGCTCACCTGCCTCGGTGACGACGTCCCACCGGTGCGTCTCTTTGTCGAACGTTGCCGAACTCACGCGGGTACCGAGTTGGATGTCGTCGCGGAGCTTGAATCGGTCGGCGACGTGATTCAGGTACCGGAGGATCTCAGGCTGCTCGGGGTACTTGCTCGTCCATTCCCACTCCTGCTCGAGCTCCTCGGAAAATGAGAAGGAGTAGTAGTAGCTCTCCGAGTCGCATCGCGCGCCGGGATACCGGTTCCAGTACCAGGTGCCGCCGACACCGTCGCCGGCCTCAAAGACACGTGCGCGCAGTCCGAGAATGTCGCGAGCACGGTGCAACATGTAGAGGCCCGAGAAGCCGGCGCCGATGATCACGGCGTCAAGCTCTTGAGTGGGATTGTCGCTGGTGACCTCAGAATTCGTGCGGACACTAACCATGACTACGCCCTCTCGACACGCCGTTCGGGATCCGAGTTGCCGCCAGCCTCAAGACTGTGACACCAGTCATCTTGTCATGTGAGGACGCGGTCGGCCAGAGGACGATCCGGGCTCGCCAACACGCCGAGCGGTGTCGTCTACGGGGCGGATGCTGGAGTCGTTGCCGGTTTTTCCGGCGTCGTCTCGTCGGTTTCGAGGCGCGATTGCAGGCTCGGGTCGATCGCGATCGCGGCTTTGACCTCGGCATTGCCCTCTTCGTCGTTGCCAGTCTTGATCAACAGCAGGCCGAGGTTGAAATGCGCGCTCGCTGACTGCGGATCGGCAGCAATAGCGCGCCGGTAAAGGTCTACGGCTTCGCTTTGTGCGCCCGCCTCAGCGCGAAGAATCGCGAGATTGAACAACGCCGGGGAATAGTTGGCGTCGAGACCCACGGCCAATCGGTAATTGTCCTCCGCCTCTGCGGCCTTGCCCGTCTGCTGAAAGACCAGCGCCAGGTTGTAATACGCCAGCTTGTTCTGGGGATCCGCAGCGATCGCGGCGCGATATTCCTTCTCGGCAACGGCAAGGTCGCCAGCCGCATGGGCTCCGAGACCACTTTCGAGCAGCTTCGAACCGGCTGCCTCTGCCGCGCTCGTCGTGTTGGTGCCACGCTGCTTCGGAGAAGTAGTTCCATTCGGGGCCGACGAAGCGTCCTTGTCGTCGGAACACGCTTGCGCAGAAACGCCCAAGGCCAAAGCAACCAGCAGTACCCTGATTATCGAGGTTCGCGCGGTTGAGGCGGCATTGCAGCTCATCGTTCCACAGCCTTCATCGGTCGCTCCAGAGGAGGACGATCGTACCCCGCATGGGGCATGTCCACGGTCCTTTCCTCGGTGCATGAATGCAAAGAGGGGCGGGCCCCGCTCGGCCCGCCCCTCCCGCCAATCTCACAAGCTGATATGCACTAGCTCACGTTTGCGCAGATCGCATACACCGTCAGCGTGTGGCTCGTGACAACCCCAGCCGTCTTCGATGCCGCAGACCATCCGGCATTGTTTGCAGTCGGGTTGCTCTGGTACAGCGAGCCGCTGGAATCGGTATCACTGGCTCCACCACCAATTGCCTTCTTTCCGGCGGGGCAAGCGACCGATACGTTCTTTGCTCCTGAGCTGTTATTCGTTGTCGCCGTCACCGTCTCGAGGCCACTGATGCCAGGAGCACCCTGGGCACCGGCAGGACCGGGAGCACCCTGGGCACCGGCAGGACCAGCGGCACCCTGAGGACCCTGGGGCCCAGTGGCACCCGTGGCACCGGTCGCACCAATGGCACCGACCTCACCCTGGTCACCCTTGTCACCCTTTTCGCCCTGCGGACCCATCGGACCTTCGGGCCCGGTCGCACCAATGGCACCGACCTCACCCTGGTCACCCTTCAGGCCAGCTTCACCGGCCACACCCTGGTCACCCTTGTCACCCTTTTCGCCCTGCGGACCCATCGGACCTTCGGGCCCGGTCGCACCAATGGCACCGACCTCACCCTGGTCACCCTTCAGGCCAGCTTCACCGGCCACACCCTGGTCACCCTTGTCACCCTTTTCGCCCTGCAAGCCCTGCGGACCCATGGGACCGACCGGACCGACCAGACCCTGGTCACCCTGATCGCCCTTGTCACCCTTCAGGCCAGCTTCACCGGCCACACCCTGGTCACCCTTATCACCCTTCAGGCCAGCTTCACCGGCCACACCCTGGTCACCCTGATCGCCCTTGTCACCCTTCAGGCCAGCTTCACCGGCCACACCCTGGTCACCCTTATCACCCTTTTCGCCCTGCAAGCCCTGCGGACCCATGGGACCGACCTGACCCTGCTCACCCTGGTCGCCCTTTTCGCCCTGCAAGCCCGTGGCACCGGTCGCACCAATGGCACCGACCTCACCCTTATCACCCTTGAGACCAGCTTCACCGGCCACACCCTGCTCACCCTGGTCACCCTTTTCGCCCTGCAATCCCGTGGCACCGGTCGCACCAGTGGCACCGACCTCACCCTGATCACCCTTGGCGCCAGCAGGACCAGCAGGACCAGCAGGACCAGCAGGACCAGCAGGACCAATGATCGATACGTGCAGCGGGGTGCCGGCAACCGCGCACGACGCATTCACTGGCGTCGCCGAAACCGATTTCAAGAGCCCACCGGGGAGACGACAGAGGTGAAGCACTGATGGACTGGAGTTGCCAGCGTGCGCAAATGCGCTCGTCGTTGGCGCGAGAGCCAACCCAACGAGCGATACCGTCGTGATTGCCACCACGCGCGCGGCCCTAGAAGCCTTCTTCATGGATCGTCCTCCCGTATGGTCCGCCCGGACCCCGCATATGGGCGAAATAGTACTAAAGAGCACTAACCATGTCAAGCAGTTCCGCTACTTATCGACTCCAATCGGACAATCGCTCCTACCTGTGGGTTGTCCGCGGCGTCCGGCTGCCTCCTTCAACGGCGCAGGAGGAACTCGGGCAACATTCCCACCGAGCATGACCCTTTCAGGTCCTCATACCTTCGCCGTCGGACGGTTGCGTCCGCTGCCAAGCTGCGCGCCTTTCTGTGGAGCAGGGCGCTTGAAGAAGTCCTCGTATGTGCTAGCGATCGCGGGCTGCCGTAGACCCCAGGGAGGCGCGGTAGGTCCGAACAGCAGTTGGCCTTGCTCACGTCTTTGAGCACCGAAGACTTGATCCCCAATGGCCGTCTGCCGCGCCATGCTCGGACCACACCCACCACGTAGATCGGTTGAGGGCGCGCACTGCCAGATCACGTTCCTCGCCCCATTACGCGAGGTCGCCGCCGAGGGCAGCAAGGCGGCGTGCCTGGCATACCTCCATTACGAAGGGCAGCGCTACCCGGCGAGGCAGCACACCTCGAGCTCCATCCCGTCTGGATCGCGGAAGAACAGCGACCGCTCGTTGCCCAACGACTGCACCTCGCCGACCTCGGCGCCGGCGGCGACCAGCCGATCCTTGAGCTCCACGAGCGCCTCCTCGGACTCGACGGCGATGCCGAAGTGGTCAATGGCGCCCCGCCCACCAAGCCGACGCCGCTCACCGATGATCTGCTCCGCCGGCACCTCGAAGACGTTGAGCGAGACCCCACCGCCGATGTCGACGATCTTCATCCAGGTGTGGTCTTCACTGCGCTTGACCTCGTGGGTGACGACGCCCTCGAAGGCCGCCTCATAAAACGCCAGCGTGCGGTCCATATCGGTTGTGAGGGTGGCGATGTGGTTGATCCCGTTTGCGAGCGGCATGCCGGTCCCTTTCGCTTGCACGGTGTTCGAACTTCTTGAACAGTATTCAAGAGAAATGGTTGGACCCTTCACGGGCATCTACGACTCCAGCAGTCGACCAACGCTCGCGGTGCTCGAGAACGCGATCGGCTCGAAGTTTGGCGTGTTCACGCGGGTCATCGAGGTCATCGGCAGCGACCACATGACCGTCGCGTTGGGGGACGGTGACCCGTTTCGCTCGCTCGTCGGTATCGAGGACCCCCGGGTGCTCGTCACGGGGATCATCGCGTCATGTCACCCTTGGACTTGAGTAAGAATCCGCGACAATGATCCGCGGTCACATTCTTGTCTTCGACGGCTTTGACGAACTTGACGTCATCGGTCCCTTCGAAGTGTTCGCGAAGGCTGCAGAGGCCGGTGCGGACGTCGTGGTCACGCTCGCGTCGCCAATCTCACGGCGCAGCGCCGTCGGCGCATACGGGCTCGAAGTGAGTGGCCTCGCCGACCCTGACACGTCACAGAACCTCAACCTTGTTGTCGTGCCGGGCGGAAACTGGATCACACGGTCCAAGGTGGGGGCATGGGGCGAAGTGCAACGTGGCGATATCTTCCCGCTACTCACGACCTACGCGGAGCACCCGGGGATGTGCCTGGCGACGGTGTGCACTGGAAGCCTGATCCTCGCTCATGCAGGGCTCGCGAACGATCGGACAATCACGACGCACCCCGCAGCATTCGACGATCTCGCAAGGTTGGACGTTCGCGTTGCGTTGGACCGAGTGGTTGATGATGGACCTGTCGTGACATGCGGCGGCGTCCTGAGCGGCATCGATCTCGCGCTCTCGTTGTTAGCTCGGTTCGAAGGCGAAGCGATCGCCGACGATGTAGCGCGCCGACTCGATCACCAGTGGACCAGAGCGACCCCCGCCAGGGTGGCACGAATCCGCGGTACGTGAGAGCTGCGCCCACATCATTGCTGGGGTCCTGGAACAACGTCGATATGTGTGGGTAACAAAGCGGTTTACGCCGAGGCTCACGGAACGTCTGTCGTAGTCCGTCTTGTCGACGCGGTCCGTGTCGAGCACCGCCATGCGTGCGATCCCTTGTGGGAATCGATCCCGACCAGAACACCTGAACGTCATCGATCGCTTGTCCAATGGAAACGCCACAGCGGGCAATCCTGAAGAGATCGAATGCTCGGTCCTGTTTCGAGCCACCCCGCAGCCGAGACCCGGCAGCTGGTCGCTTCGCTCGGAGCCAACCAACGCTGTCAGGCCATTCTGGAAACCACACAGCGCCCTCGGCCACAAGCCGCCCGCCAGTCGCATCCAGCCAACTGACTAACGCTGCTGGGATCTCCAGGTATCGAGTGACGGGACGACTGCGAAGGCGCGCCTCGCGAGTGACAACCGCCGCGCTGATATCGGCTCGATGCTGGCGAGGAGGTTCGGACGCATCCACCACCTTCCGGCAATGCAACTCGACGCGTGGTCGACGGGATGCGCCATTCGGTGCGCTCGGAGTAGGTCCCTCAGCCAGAGTTAGGCGCGATGAGTTTTGTGTGCCTACCGGCGACTCTCGGACGGCCGAACGACGCTTGCAGCTACTTCGGCGAGCTGAACCGGGTTGCTCGGGTACCTGGTGGATTGAAGACATCCGGCGCGGCGTCAGGATTAGCGACGAGGACCTCACCTTCGAGACCGTCAGGGTCGACGAAGAACAGCGAAAACATCGGGCCGAAGTCGGTGACGAAGTCATCGGCGGCGCCGAAGGCCATCAGGCGCCGCCGGATCTCCTCAAATGCATCCAGCGAGGCTGCCTGGAGCCCCACATGATCGAGGCGACCCCGACCGAACATCGGTGTCTGGCGTCGATCCTCATCATTGCCCTCGATCTCGAAGACGTTCAGCTCGCGACCATCACCGATGTCGATGAGCGAGAGCTTGAAACCAGTCTGCTGCTCGATCGTGCGCGCCGGAGGAGCGTCGAAGATGTCCGTGTAGAAATTCGACAGGCGTTCCGTGTCCCGGGTGAGCACGGCCACGTGGTTGACGCCGTCCAACAACATCGCTCCACCCTAGATTCGAAGGTTGCCTGGCTACAACACCGCTTTCGGAGCCACTGTGTCAAGGTCCGGAGCCATTCCCCGAACTGAAACACAACAACCGGAGCCGCCATGTCCGACAATGACTCGCGACATCACATCATCAGCGCGCTCGGAGGGATTCGAACCCCCAACCTT
>CAWATG010000001.1:0-237397 GCA_963785035.1 uncultured Acidimicrobiia bacterium | reverse complement strand
TTCGACCCAACCCGACGGTGGAGTCGTACTCGCCACAGTTGAGTCCCACAAGCCTGCACCTTGGAACCCGACAAGCAGATCATTCGCCACCGTTGTCGTCAACGAACCAGCCGCCGTGGTGCTTTCACCACTCGTCCCAACATGAACATCAACGCCCGCGAGTGCCCTGCACACGCAACACAACACCAACAGTCTGCTCACCCGTGTCATCAAGCGTGACCGGAATCGACGCCAGCTCCGAACCTGTCGCAACCTTCGAGAACACCGTCTGCTTCGAAACACCACTCACCGTACGGACAAGCGTCCAACCAGCAGGGACCGTCACATTCGACCATTCCGTCGTCACCGACGCCAACAACATCTCGCCGGCCACCACACCCGCCGGCAAACTCAACGTGAACGTCGAACTCGCCGGAACTGCCGTCGAAACTGCACTACCAGCCACGACCGGCACCGACCCCGACGGCGGTGGTGGCGGCGGCGGGCACGACCCACCGCTCGTGGTTGTGGGTTTCATCCCCGGATAGATCGCCAGCGAGCCCCGACCGCGCTCGGCTTCGGTCGGGGGTATCCGGAACCGGCCAACCCGCCCGCGAGCCGTCCTCGAACTCATCGCTTACGCCGGCTTGCCGCGGCTGCCCTCGTGAGTAGCGACGGATAGCGCCTTCGGTAGAGCATGACTGCGACGCCACCGATGACGAGCGCTTGGATGAATTTGCCGCCGCCGTTCAACGAATCCAGCCCGCCACGTGCCGCCCAAAGGAGGATGGCCGCCGTCCCGACCACGGAGACGGTCACCGCAATGACCTGCTTTCTGTTCGCAAGGCTAGAGGTTCGAACAGTTGTGTTTGATGGTGCGGGCAGAGCTGGCCATCGCATGGACCGCGTACACGGCAAACGCGTTGTACGCGAGGAACGGATCCGCCATAGGTCTCGATCCGTGCACCGTAGGCAATCGGGAATGCAACGGCGAGGTCGACCCCCCGCCAACCATCGTGACGACGTCGTTGAGGCAGTCGGCCGTATTGTTGAGTTGCCGTTCGGCGACACCCGGTGCAGCGTGGAGCCGCCCGCCCGCTCCACGGCCCACGGCCTCCGCTCCCCTAACTACCGTTTCGCCACCGCCCTTGACCGTCTCGGCAGCGCGCGTGACGGTGGCAGCGGCGCCACGGCAGACCTCCTTCCGGCCCTTGCCGCTCGTGTGGTACTTCTTTCCGTTCTTCTTGTCTACCCAATGGCTTACGCCCGTCCAGCAGCGCATCCCGTCGAGGTCGTACATGTTGACCGGGTCTGCGGGATAGATGTAATCGTTCGCGTTGCCGCCTTCGATGGGGTCGACATCGAGGAACCGGCCGAGGTTCGGGTCGTACAAACAGACGCCCATGCGTGTCAGGTTTTGTGTGCCGCCCACGTTGAAGCGTCGTGTTGGCCGAGCCACCCAAGCCTGTTCGCCGGTGTTGCAGTTCCCCTGCCGTACTCGTCCGTTGGTGGGTTCGCCACGAACGTCCCGTTGATATCGGTGGTGCCGACCGTGTCGCCATGAGCATTACCAATCGGCCATGACGCGGTAGTGCCCGTGTAGATCACCCCACCCAAAAACGTTGTGACCGGCAAGGCCGGAACACCACTCACAGGTCGCTCATACGCAGGCGAATCCCCAGAACCCGCATAGCCATACACAACGTTCTCGGTGACCGTATTCGTGACCAGGTCCGTCACCTTGCGAGCCAGGACACGCCCCGACGGTGACAACGTCTCGAGCGTCTCAGTCTGACCCGACCCGCCGCCGCCACCACCACCGCTGGTGGTTGTGGGTTTCAGTGCGACAAGTACCAACGTCCACGACGCATCTTCAGACAACGTGAACGTCTTCGTACCCGACGCACCCACAGTCGCTTGACCCGTCGACGCTGCCGACGCTTGGCGCCACAACCCGGCCGACATCACATCCGCGGACTCGACCCAACCCGACGGTGGAGTCGCACTCACCACTGTCGAGTCCCACAAGCCTGCACCCTGAAACCCGACAAGCAGATCATTCGCCACCGTTGTCGTCAACGACCCAGTCGCGGTGGTGCTTTCACCACTCGTACCAACATGAACATCAACACCCGCCGTGCCCTGCACACGAAGCACAACACCAACGGTCTGTTCGCCCGTATCGTCAAGCGTGACCGGAATCGTCGCAGGCTCCGAACCGGTCGCAACCTTCGAGAACACCGTCTGCTTCGAGACACCATTCACCGTACGGACAAGCGTCCAACCAGCAGGGACCGTCACATTCGACCATTCCGTCGTCACCGACGCCAACACACTCGCCAGCCACCACACCCGCCGGAAAATTCAACGTGAACGTCGACGCCGGTGGGACCGAACTCGAGACGGCACTACCAGCCACGACCGGCACCGACCCCGACGGGGCTGGCGGCGGCGGGCACGACCCACCGCTCGTGGTTGTGGGTTTCAGTGCAACAAGCACCAACGTCCACGACGCCTCTTCCGACAGCGTGAACGTCGTCGTACCCGACGCGCCAACGGTCGCCTGACCCGCCGACGCTGCGGACGCCTGTGCGCCACAAACCCGGATGGTGTCCGATTCTCTGTGGGCAGTCCCAAACGGTCATCGCATCGGCTGCTCTGATCGGAGCAGCGTCGCGACGATCGAAGGACGGAATAGCGCGACGAGGGCAGGGCGGTCACGGGCGCCGGTCGAGCGAGGCCGATGGCGGCTCGAAGCGGGACCGGCGCGAAGTCAACGAACGTGACACTCGCGACGATGAGAAAGCTCCCGGTCAACACGAGGAGATTCATCGGTTGTGGCACCTCCGACTCGTGTTCGTCCCATGACCGACTCTCAGACCGACCCATCGAGCACAACGGCCCCTTGGCCAGCTCATCATTCAGCGAGGGTGCGGTAGTTGGGCGACCGACTCACCAGTCACGGGGCCCCCTGGACCCGATGCCCAGTTCACCATTGGATTCTCGACGTGGCGACCGGCGTTTCGTCAGGCGGGGAGAACCCGTGAGCTTCCTCAGATGGGAGGAACTCCGAACGCCCAAAGAACGAGCGCCGCAGCCATGAACACGGCGAAGAAGGCGAACCACACAGCGACCACGAGGAGAATCGGGCGATCCACCAACCAGTGTGGCGGTCCGATCGCCCGCCAGACTCGGCGACCTCGCGTCGTACCCGTCGCTGGTAATAGATCGCGACTGGAAGTACGACCCCAACGAACACCGAAACGACAGTCAGCATCCGAGCCAAGGCGCTGACGAGCGAGGGGAGATTCCGAGCCTCGGTTCATGAGGAGGCGAACCTACCGCCAACCCGAACAACACGGTACGTGGTCTCGCCATCCCCGTAGCAGATACCGGTTCGGCCGCTTATGACCACTCCAAACTGGGTCGGGTCCTGCAGATCGCGTCCGAACTGGTTGTCGATGGTCTTCCGATCAGCCTCGTTGGTGCGACCAAAGATCCCGACATGATTTCGGTATCCGAAGTCATGCTTGCCGCACGCGTCACCGAACGATCCGAGCATCGCCCCGTTGGAAGCTTTGGCCGAGGCTAGAGCAGCTGTCGGTTCCCCAGTTCCAGCCCCCGGCCCAAGAGAGCGCCTGCGCCCATCGAGCGATCGCAGGCGTGAGATCTCGGCGGCCGTGAACCCAAGTAGACCCGCGGGCGACGTTACCTCTGAGCGCTCGGTATCTCGAGCACAACGATTGATTATTGCGGCACGAGGCCGCGAGCCCGTCGAGGTCATAACCGTTGACCGGATCCCCGTGACGTAGTCGTAGTCGTTCGCGCTGCCGCCTTCGACAGGGTCGACTTGGAGGAACCTTCCGAGGTTGGGGTCGTAGAGGCGGACGCCCATACGGGTCAGGTTTTGTGTGCCACCAATGTTGAACCTGTAATGGGCACCGAGCCATCCGAGACGGTCCGCGGGTGCCACACCCCTGCCATATTCGTCGGTTGGTGCGTTCGCAACGAACATTGCGTTCACATCAGTGACACCAACCGTGTCGCCATGCGCGTTACTGATCGGCCATGACGCGGTCGTGCCCGTGTAGTTCACGCGACCCCAGATATGACGTGACCACAGCGGTCGCAAGATTCTTCGAGTATGCGGGACTGTCACCAGACCCCGCGTAGCCATACACCACGTTCTCAGTGACCGTGTTCGACGACAGGTCCGTGACTTTACGTTCCAGGACACGACCAGCCGGCGCGAGCGTCTCCACAGTCTCAGTCTGACCTGACGGCGGCGTCGCACCTGCCGTTGCTGGTTTTATCGCGACGAGGACCAACGTCCACGACGCGTCCTCCGACAGTGTGAACGTTTTCGTACCCGCAGGCCAGCCGTTGCCTGGCCTGCGGTCGCGGCTGATGCTTGACGCCACAAACCTTGCGACATCACATCGCGGGCCTCAACCCAACCCGACGGAGGTGTCGCCGTCACCGTGTTCGAGTCCCACAAACCGGCACCCTGAAAACCAACAAGGAGATCATTCGCCGAAGTTGTCGTCAGCGAACCCGCAGGAGGACTATTCCCAATCCCCGCTTGACGCCGCCCACTCATTCCCGTGAACGCTCCGCAGCCAGAAACCGGTTCAAGACCTCGAGAGCCTTCTCCGATTTTACGGGAACACCAGAAACCAAATCGAACCACGTCCCTTTACGGTCGAAGATCGATTGTGTCGCAGAAATTCGAATCGGACGGCCGTTCTTTCTCGACACAACGATTCTCGCCAGACCCAAACCGAAACCGCCGCCAAGGTACAATGACCGTTCGTTAAGGAGGAATCCATCTACATCCCCCCACGGAACTCTAACCGTGCGAAACACGTTGTGAATCATCAAATGCGCCGACTCGCACCTACACGACACGCACAGAACTCGCATAGACAATACGACAGACGCAACGCCCGCCAACCAATAAGCTGGCCGCCCAGTCAATGCTAACCCAAGCAGGTACGATCCAAAACCGATGCCTACTACACCCCAATAGATTAATGACCAGGAAACGCGAAATACGTGGGCTGCTGGTGAACGCCTCACCAGACACTCACGCTACTCATAAGCATGCTTGATAGGTTCGCGCTGCGCCCGCCATAAGTCCCCTGCCGCCGCTAACGGAACGCCCACCACCGCGCGTTATGGTCATCCCTTGTCCAGTCTTCGAAGGTCGAAGTTCTAGAGATACATCAACAAGACCCAAGCTGATTTGAAGACTTGACGCCTGCATCCCGCGTTTCTTCACACGACTTGATCTCTTCGCCAAACCGAGACTTGCACCCGTAATCAAGCCGACCCCCCAATCAACACACGCATGCCCATTGTTTACCTCCACTCCGATGCATAACAGACCGCAAATCATGCCGCCCACATCCGGACCGCCCCACCATCCGCTTTTCTTTGGCGGCCCACCCCGAGCTTTATTACAGTCCGGGTGATCCATCTGGGTTGTACATCCCGCAGCATTTCCCCCCTCTCCGTTCAAGTCATATTCGTTTATAGGATCACGCATATACCCATAGTCATTCGTGGTCGTGCCGCCTTCTACGGGGTCGACTTGGAGGAACCTTCCGAGGTTGGGGTCGTAGAGTCGGACGCCCATACGGGTCAGGTTTTGTGTTCCGCCAATGTTGAACCTGTAATGGGCGCCGAGCCATCCGAGACGGTCCGCGGGTGCGACACCTCTGCCGTATTCGTCGGTTGGTGCGTTCGCAACGAACGTTGCGTTCACGTCGGTGACACCAACCGTGTCGCCATGCGCGTTACTGATCGGCCACGAGCCGGTAGTTCCCGTGTAGTTCACCGACCCCAGATACGTACTGACCACATTGGTCATCAGGTTCTTGGAGTATGCGGGACTGTCACTACCACTCGCATAGCCGAACACGACGTTCTCGGTGATCGTGTTGGTGGCCATATCGGTCACTGTACGGGCCAGGACACGCCCAGACGGCGACAACGTCTCGAGCGTCTCAGTCCGACCCGACACCGACCCCGCCACCGCCACCGCTCGTGGTTGTGGGTTTCAGTGCGACAAGTACCAACGTCCACGACGCTGCTTCAGACAGCGTGAACGTCTTCGTACCCGACGCACCCACGGTCGCCTGACCTGCCGTCGCCGCGGACGCTTGGCGCCACAAACCGGCCGACATCACATCCGCATGTTCGACCCAACCCGACGGTGGAGTCGCACTCGCCACAGTCGAGTCCCACAAGCCTGCACCTTGGAACCCGACAAGCAGATCATTCGCCACCGTTGTCGTCAACGACCCCGTCGCGGTGGTGCTTTCACCACTCGTTCCAACATGAACATCAACACCCGCGGTGCCCTGCACACGCAAGCACAACACCAACGGTCTGTTCGCCCGTGTCGTCAAGCGTGACCGGTATCGACGCAGGCTCCGAACCTGTCGCAACCTTCGAGAACACTTTCTGCTTCGAGACACCATTCACCGTACGGACAAGCGTCCAACCAGCCGGGACCGTCACGTTCGACCATTCCGTCGTCACCGACGCCAACAACATCTCACCAGCCACCACACCCGCCGGCAAACTCAACGTGAACGTCGACACTCGGTGGCACCGACGTCGAAACCGCACTACCAGCCACGACCGGCACCGACCCCGACGGGGCTGGTGGCGGCGGCGGTGGGCACGACCCGCCACCGCTCGTGGTTGTGGGTTTTAGTGCGACAAGTACCAACGTCCACGATGCTGCTTCCGACAGCGTGAACGTCTTCGTACCCGACGCACCAGCGGTCGCTTGACCTGCCGACGCCTGCTGGATGCTTGGCGCCACAAACCGGCCGACATCACATCGGCATGCTCGACCCAACCTGACGGTGGAGTCGCACTCGCCACCGTTGAGTCCCACAGGCCTGCACCTTGGAACCCGACAAGCAGATCATTCGCCACCGTTGTCGTCAACGAACCTGACGCCGTGGTGCTTTCACCACTCGTTCCAACATGAACATCAACACCAGCGGTGCCCTGCACACGCAGCACAACACCAACGGTCTGTTCGCCCGTGTCGTCAAGCGTGACCGGAATCGACGCAGGCTCCGAACCTGTCGCAACCTTCGAGAACACTTTCTGCTTCGAGACACCATCGACCGTACGGACAAGCGTCCAACCAGCCGGGACAGTCACATTCGACCATTCCGTCGTCACCGACGCCAACAACGTCTCACCAGCCACAACACCCGCCGGCAAATTCAACGTGAACGTCGACGCCGGTGGGACCGACGTCGAAACCGCAGTACCAGCCACGACCGGCACCGACCCCGACGAGCGGTGGGGCGACACATGGTGTTGCGGGTTGGACGATCCGTGTCGCGTGATCAAACGCGTCGTACGCGATGCTGACATCGCCAGTCCCGTCCGACGGTGCGCCAGCAGGCCTATACGACGTGAGATTCCCATGCGTGTCATACACATAGTCCGACCCATACGGCGACGCCGTAAGACGATCCGCGTTGTCATACACGAACGACGGTACCGCACAATCCGGCGCGTTCGCGCAACGGTTCGTGTTCGCGTCGAACGCATACCTGCGTTCCGCCGGCGTAGCGCCAGTCTCCACCGTGTGGATCAACCGTGACGCACCGTCATAGAAGAACGAGCGTGTCCGGCCAGCCGCGGTCGACGCCTCCGAGGCCACCCGACCACCCACCGAAAACCCATACGTCCAATCTGAGAGTTCCGGACCAGCCGCAGTCTTATTCGACAAACCAACCGCACGGCCCGACGAAGGGTCATACGCCGTGGTGGTGATCACCCCATTCGGCCGGCCCGACATGACCAGGCGCCCCAACCCGTCATACGTATTCGTTGTCGTACGCGCTACACCCGACACATACTCGGTCGAGCCCAGTACGCGACCTGCAGGGTCATACGTGAACGACGTCAACAACATTTCGGCCTGCCCCGTGAACGTCCGGTACGTCGAAACGAGACGGCCCACCTGGTCGAACACCGAACGTGTCACAGTCCCAAGCTCGTCGGTGTAACGCACCGCACGACCCAACAAGTCAACCTCGGACCGAGTCGTGCGCATCACACCAGCCGAATCAGGCGCAGTAACAACCACCACACCCGGCGTCGCATAGTCGTTCGTGCTCACACGACCAGCACGATCAACGCTCTGAACCACCCGGCCACGCGCGTCGTACGTCACGCACGACCAACGCGCGTCGCCCTGCACAGGCGAACCGATCGGCTGGCCCGTAATGTCGTAATACGAACCGATCGGTCGGCCCATAATGTCGTAATACGACGAGCGTCGGACCGACCCAGCCCCATCAGGATTAGCCGCAACGTTCGTCTTTTTCAAGCCAGCCTGATTCACCGCGGTAGTTGTGCACTCAGACGGCGGCGCGGGAGCTTCGCTATTGCCATAGTACGTGTCCGTGATCGTCGATGACGGACCCCTCGGTAACGTCTTTGTCGAACGACGAAAGAACTCCGGCTCATACGTCGTCGACGTTGTCAGGTTCAGACCGCCAGGATCCACAATCGACGCATGCGCCAACCGCAACTCGGGACGCGGCCCATACTGCGTCGCGGTCTTCTTGCCATCCGGATCGACCGTCGAGGTCACCAGGTCATAACGCGGCCTGTAATTCCCACCGGGGATGTACGCGAAGTCGCCCGCCACCCGCGAATACAGGTGGAGGTATGCGACCTGGTTGTAATCGAAGAACTCGATACGAATCTTGTGCCATGAGCCCGGGCCTGTGCTCTGGATTGCCGTGTTACCAACCCAGGTTTGTGGGCCATTGTTCCAGCCGTCAATCACGAGTTTCTCGTCGATCCAGACTCGAACGCCGTCATCGCTGGTCGTCTTGAACGTGTTCGGGCCGGCCTCGCAACTGGACCTCGCCGGTGAGACGCACCGACCATTGATCCGCGTTCACGTTCGGTGCAGGGGACCCTTCCCAGTGCTGCCCAACGATGTATGGATCGCCCGTACCACCAAAGCCAGTCCCATGCGCGACCGGCGTGCCGCTCATATTCGTGTTGTTCCAATACGTGGCCGCCAAGCCGACGATACCTTCGTCGTAGTTCGTTATCGAGCGTGGCACGCCACCAGCATTGGGACCGGTCGGACGCCCATCGTCACCGAACCAACCTCTGGGCGCGGGCCCGTAATTATCGGTCGCGCGATCCTCCGCGTCATAGATCACAGTCGACTTCAAATTGTTCGGGTCGCCCATACCTATACCGCGCGGAACCGAAACCGTCGAAGCAACCAGATCCTTCGTTGGATGCCACGTCGTGACAGTCGCGACACCCGTCGCGTCATCATCAGTCCAGACACGGCCACCAACATCGAAACGCACCATGCGAGCGAACCCATACGCGCCTTCGTCCACGCCGTCGACATGGACCAACGTCGAGAGCGCATCCGGATGCGAATACCAATGCGCAGGGCGAAGCGCGCCCGGTGTCGGTTCCGGCGACGTGACCCTCGAAACTTGTCCAAGGTCGTAGGCGATGACCGTTCGTGTCGTGTCATCATTGGCGCGCATCCCTGCAGCTACCGCGTCAGCAGCGAGCGGGTCACGGACCTTGGTCAACAAACCGCCCGAATAGGCGAAGTCCGTGACCTCACCACCCGGATCTTCGATCCGAGCCAGCTGACACGACGTCGGACACGACACGTAGAACAGCTTCGTGACAGTCCCATCGGGATAGCCGACCTGGCACAACAAGCCAGTCGTCACGTTCGTATCGAACCCCGAACCTGCCGGACAGGTCCCGCCACCAGTCGAGTACGTGAGATTGATCTCCTTACCCGAGACCGGATCCTTAAGCTGCGACAGCCGCTTCGAAGACTCATCCCAGCTGAACTTCGTCGCGGCCGGATGTAGATCATCGGTCGCCGATGTCGCTTCGAGCAGCTTCCCGAACACGTCGAACCGGTATTGAATACCATCACTGCCGGTGACAAGGAGCTCGAAGATGTTCGTCGGGTTCTTCGCGATCCAAGCGTTGTCACCGTCGATCGAGTGATACCCCGGGTTCAGCGCGGCCGGGTTGAGATCACCGTAAATGTAAGGGTGCGCCACACCCGACGGCTCGACCAACGAGATACCCGAACTGGTGTAATTCACCGACGCGTACGACAAACCCCCCGCCGGGCCACCCGAAAGCTGCCAGCCCTTCGGAAGCGACGGTGCGGTCGTTGACAACCAGTCGGCCGGCACGACCTGCGGATCTACCGCACCCGACACCATCAATGCGACGCGCGCGCCGCCGCCAACTTCCCTATAGGTCACTTCGATCGGGACGGTCTGTCCCGCGTTCAACCAGGTCGCGGGCCCCCACTGCGGGCTCGACGGGCAACAGGCGATCGTGACTACTTCGTTACCGTTCACTTTTACCGTCGCACTGTCGTCGCCGGTGAGCCCAAAATGCCAATTCCCCGCCGTAAACGGTGCGGTGATATACCCGACCCACTTCACCTCGAAATCGTCGGGAAACATACTGTTATTCGGCGCGCCGGTACCCCAATCGAACGACACTTGCGGGTCGGTACGCACCATCGAGGTCGGAAAGCCCGTCACGTTGTAGTAACCGCGCAAACCCTGTTCGGCTGGGGTTTTCGAGTTATACGTGTAGGACAGGCCCATCGACCCACCAACCGTCGCGACCGTCGGCGAACTCGTCGAAACAACCGCGTTACCGTTCGCGAGGTTGACAGTCACAGGACCGACACCATCGTTGGGGCTCACCGCCTGGTTACCCAAACGGAGATTTACCCGAAACGATTTCGTGACCGCCTTGACCTGTTCAACCGCGTCTTTCGTATACACCGTGGTGTAATAGGTCGCGCCGTCCTGCAGCGATCCAGGAGGCACGGTCCAGGACGTACCTGGCTGCCAACCCGAGTTGATGATTTGGCCCGTCGTCCCATCCGGGTTCGTAGCAAGCCGGAACCAATACTCAAGAGGGTCACCATCGGCATCGGTCGACGGCGACGTCGTCAAGGTCGGCGTCGACGTCATGACAACCTGACCGTCCGAAGGTGCCGTCAACGCCGGTTGCGTCGGCACCGAGTTGTAATCGATCGCGATGAACGAGTCGCACGTGACCGCAAACACGCCACACTTCGCAGGATCAGGGATACCCGACGCTTCATCGGCAGCGAACTGGATGAACGGATACGGATCAGCAGGGCTCGGGCGGGGAGCAACCAAGATCCCGTTCTTCTGCCAGATTCCGTTGACCCAGTTGTTCGCCCACGACGTCACGTCAGTCGAGATCCAGGTGTTATCCGTCGTCGAGGACAGCTCGATCTTGTCGCCCCACGAGATCACCGGCGGCGAGGCCCAAGTGATCTGGCTCGCGTCCCACTGCGTCGCTATCGCGAACAAGCTGAAGTCGTGCGGGCCACCCGAGGTCGTATATACGAACCCGTTCCACGACGCCGACAACACATGCTTGCCCGCAATGTCGATCGGGTAGTGCATAAAGCTCTGCATGGTCCCACCGAACGCGGGGATCACCGACGCGACCTTATTGACATACGCCGAACCGCTGCTGTCAAGCTGACCGTAGTTGAACGGGGTCGCCGCCCAGTTGGGCTGGCCGTTCATGTTCCAGCCCTCCTCCGGGTTCGGAACCAGCGGGTCCGGGTTCGGGTCCCAGGTAGTCGCGTCAGAACCATGCCGGCTGATAAACGCCGGATCAATCAGAACCGGATACTTCGCGCGCCGGGTCCCGCAACCACCCCAAATCCGGCGTCACCTCCAACGATTGACCAGCCTCGGACGTCACAAGCTCGATCCGAACCGGACCAGACGGAGCCGGCATCGGAATCTCCGCGTCTTGCGCTCGCGACCGGTACTCCCACATCGAACCCTGCGGAACCCAACCGACCAACACCCCTGACTTGTCGCGAAACCCGACCGAGAAATCCTTCTCGACCTGCGCGGTCACACCATCCAAACGCAACGGAAACGTCCACGACACCGGGCCACTCGGAGCAGCATCAAGCGTGATCGTCTCCTTGACACCATTCGCCAAGACCTCATAATCGAGGTCGGCTCCCTTCGCGACCTTCGGATACCTGACCTTCGACCTATTGGCCGCGGCCTTCTTGGCCGACGCTCCCTCCAACGAAAACCCGACCGACCAATCCGGACCCTGAACTGCCATCAAAGGGCCTGACGCATCGTCAGAGAAACTCACCGGCAACGGCGATGCCTTCGGCGCCCACCGACCATCGGCACGCTTCTCGAGCGCCAAGTCAATCGGCTTCCACTTTCCGTCGCCGTCCTGCACGTTCGCCACACCCGCATGCACCAACTCGGTGTGCGTCCCATCCGCGTTCTTGTACACATCCGAAAACGCCGAACGCTTCGTCAACCTCGAAGTCTTCTTGACAAACGACGCACCATCCTCGGCCCGCCTCTCCTTGCGCTCAGCGTTGGCCTTCGCCACATCCCCATCACGAGGCGGAGGATTCGAGAAATCGTTCTTGGAGACCGTAAACGTCCGCTCCGGCGGCGCCTGCGACGCCAATGGTGCAAGATCCCTCGCCCGAACAGCCGCCCGAGACTGATCCGGCGGCACCGCCCCAGCACCACCAACGGGCACAACCCCAACACCAATCAACGAAACAAGCAAAGCGACAACAACCACAACACGATGCGACCGCATCGGACCTCCGGAATCAGTGCAACACAGACATGCTGAGCCGCAACCATCGTCCAGAAACCGTCAACACTTGAACGCAACACCAAAAATGCGCACGGCGCCGCAAGGATGCCGGGCCAGGAACTGCGGTTTAGTCGGTCCCGCTGAGGCGGATTGCCAACTCATAGGCACGACGCTTCGAGATCCCGAGCACGGAGGCAACTTCCGCCGCTGCGTCACGCGCGGTCGCACCAGCGGCGCGCGCCTCTCGCAGCGCCGCAGCAATGGTCTCATCGCCGATGGCGACTTCCTGGACCGCCGCCGCGTCGATCACGATCACATATTCGCCACGCTCGGAACACTCCATTTTCGCGAGCTCGGCGAGCGTTGCCCGCCGCACCTCCTCGAACCGCTTGGTCAGCTCTCGACACAGCGCCGGCGCGCCGTTGCGCTCCACAATGCTCGGCCAGGTCCACGATTGTGGCCGCAACCCGGTTCGGCGATTCATAGATGATGACCGGCGCATCGGACGTCGCAATGACCCCAAGGCGAGCACGACGATCCTGACCCTTGCGCGGAAGGAAACCCTCGAAGCTGAAACGACCACCTGCGAATCCGGAAACGACCAGCGCGTGCAACAACGCGCTCGGCCCGGGGACCGCGCCCACCGTGAGCCCCGCATCCGCAACCACCTGCACGAGCGCGGCTCCAGGATCGGAGATTCCCGGCGTACCAGCATCGCTGACATAGACAACGGTCTTTCCGGCAGCGACCTCGTCAAGAACCCAGCGAGCGGCGTGGCGTTCATTGTGCTGATGCACCGGTCGTAACCGCCCCGCGGCCGGGATTCCGCAGGCGCTGAGCAGCTTTCGGGTGTGCTCGGGATGTTCGGCGGCAATCACGTCCGCCGAACTCAAAACCTCGACGGCACGAGCCGAGATGTCGCCCAGATTGCCGATCGGCGTCGCGACCAGGATCAGCGCACCAGCGCTCACAGCTTCATCTCGATCACGTCGCCGGGTCGGAGTCTCCATCGATCAACCGACCCTGCCCTCGCTTCGACGACCCATCGAGCTCGCCAAACGAACGCAGAACATCGCCGGGGAACCATCGTCACCGTACGAAGCACGACACCCGCGTCATCGCAGAACACGACGTCGATCGCAAAACGCATGCCGAATGTATGAACCTGCCGGCACGGCTTGATCACCAATGCGCCCTCGAACGAGTCTCGCCCGATCAATCCACGACGTCGAGCCAGCGCGGTTGTGCGCGATCTCCGCTGCTGCGAGCACATCGCCGTCACGCAGAAGCCACGCCATGGCGATCAGACGTTGAAACGAATCTCGACGACATCGCCGTCGGCGACGGTGTAGTCCTTGCCTTCAACGCGCAGCTTCCCAAGATCCTTCGCCTTGTTCCACGAACCGATCTCGAGGAGTTCATCCCAATGGATGATCTCGGCACGAATGAAACCTCGCTGGAGATCGGAGTGGATGACGCCGGCACATTCCGGAGCTTTCGCACCGGCGCGGAACACCCACGTGTGGCTTTCCTTGTCACCCGTCGTGAAGAAGGTTCGCCTTCCCAGAAGTTGTTGCGCGGCACGGGCGAGACGCGGCACCACAGATTCGACGACACCCAGATCGCCGAGAAGTTCCGCTCGTTCGACGCCGGTCGCGGCAACCACATCAGGGTCGCCTTCGATCTCGATACAGACCGCGATCGCATCATCACCGAAGGGCGCTGCGATCTCGCCGCCGCGTTCGAGGTCGTCGACACTGATGTTCACGACGGACAACGCCTTCTTGTTCGTCAGAAGAAACACCGATCCCAACAGTTCACGATCCTCGTCGGTGAGCGTCGAGCGATAAATCGGTATGCCATCTCCGAGCACCTCGGCTGCCTTGCTGAGCGCGCCGATCTCCTTCGCCAGCGACTTGTCGCCCTTCAGCGCACGCTGCTGCTTGTAGAGCCGCTGTTCGACGGACGCCAGGTCTGCCAACACCAATTCGTACTCGAGGATCTCCAAATCGACCTGTGGGTCGTTGCCATCGCTCGCCCGCAGGACGAACAGGATTGCGTCACAATCGCGAAGCAGTCCGAGAAGCCGGCTCCCGATGCCCTTGCCTGGCTCGGTCGACAGGCCGGGAATGAATGCAACCTGCAACGTCGTCGGCACGACCTTTTTGGAGGCAGACATCGCAGCCAGAGCGTCGAGACGCTCATCAGGAACTGCGACAACACCGAGCACACGGTCCGTAGCGGTCGACGCGTCGAGCCCCGTCAGTGCCGAGAAGAGTTGGGCATGGCCCGATTCGCTGAGCCCTACCAGGCCGAGATGTTCCATGCCCTCAGGCTACCGGCGTCATCTGCAACCCTCCGCCCCGGAGTTCCCGAGACCATGAGTGGGAGCAGAGCCAACCGATCCGATAGCCTCTCCGGTTCACGCCGAGGGAGCCTTTCATGAGCAAGAAGACCAAGAAGCGCCGGCTTCGTGCCCGCCGCAGCAAAGCGAACCACGGCAAGCGCCCGCTCGTCGGTCGTCGATAACACAAGCCGGTAGGCGCTGGTCGCCGATTGCAGCGTCTACGCGACGCTCTCAGCGACCCGGGTCGTCGTGTTCACACCAAAGCGGCGCGCAACCAGTTCCTTCAGGCCTTTCGGAAATTGGCGATGCGCCTCCGCATCTGATGCAGCGAGCGAGGCCTGCGCGTCCGTCGTCTCCGGTGAATGCCTGGAGACAGCGTTCAGGTTCGGCGTTCGCCAGGCCGAGGATCGCCCCTCGGCATCCGAGCGGCCCGGCATAGGACAGCAGCGCAGCCGTGCCGGTGTACGTCGGGCGGCTCCACGCTGCGAGTTCCGCAGCGAGTCGATCGCGATCGCCGCTCGAATCCTTGATGCCGTCGACAGGGAGCGAATCGAGCATCTCCACCCGGATACCCGGCATCGACACGGACGGGTAGTGATACGCCAGCAGCGGCGCCGAACCTGCTGCTTCACGGACGGCCTCGTAATAGGCACGGGGGTCCTCGACGCCAGGCGGTGAGAGCGCCAGCACCACATCGGCGCCGTAGGCAACGGCGTCCATGGTGAAACCGACTGCCTCCCCAGTGCTCGGCGCGCCCGTGCCGACAACGATCGGCACGCGCCCTGCCACCCGTGCATGAACCGCTCGGAGCAGGTCGATCCGCTCCGGTGCGCTCAGCGCGGCCGCTTCACCGGTCGTTCCTGCAACGACCACAGCCTGGACACCAAGATCGACCAGGCGATCGGCGAGCTCCGCGGTCGCCGGCGCATCGAGGGATCCGTCGTCGTGAAACAGGGTGAGCAACGCCACCCCAACCCCACGAAAGAGCCCGTCCATCGTTTCTTCAGCCATTTCTGCAGCCATTTCTGCACCGTACCCGGAACCGATCGGGAACTCGGTGCACACCTCGGAACGTCTGATCAGTTGTGGACCGCCCGGTCCCTGGAGGTGAGAGCACCATGGCGTTCCGACCTACTACCCGTGCGAGTGTCGCAGCGATTGCGGTACTGGCGCTCGGTATTGCAGCGGCCACGACAACAAACAGGACAGGGGAATCACGCCCAGAACGGCCCCTGGCAATCAAGCCAATTGTCAGCACAGCTTCTGACGGCTCGATCACGGTGCGCGCCGTTGGCCGGGTCGAGACAGCGCCCGACACGCTGACGGTCATGATCGGCGTACAGAGCCGTGCCGCGACCGCCCGGGCCGCACTCGACCGCAACAACGACCGTGCCCGAAAGGTGATCGAGCTCATCAAGGCAGCCGGGGTTCCCGCCAAGGACGTGCAGACGAGCCAACTGTCGATCTATCCGTCCTACGACGACCACAACGAGGTCATCGGCTACCAGGCATCCAACACCGTGAGCGCCAAACTCCATGACCTCACGAAAGCAGGCCCGGTCATCGATGCCGCGGCGACAGAGTCCGGCGACGACATTCGTCTCGACGGCATCTCCTTCTCGGTCGAGGACACCACAGCAGCGCTCTCGGCTGCGCGCAAGAACGCCATCGAACAGGCGAACATCCGCGCGAAGGAATATGCGAAAGCTGCCGGCGCCGAACTCGGCGCGGTGCGCGTGATCGACGAGGAAGTGACGCCGATGCCGCCGATCATCTCGATGGAGTCAGTCGCCAGGACCGCTGACGTTGCCGCTGGTGCCGTAGCCAACGTGCCCGTCGAGCCTGGACAGCACGTGCTCGAGGTGAGAGTCAAGGTTGTGTATCGACTCGGGTAACCGAGTGCCGCAGCCACCGATCGACGACGTCAGCGAAGGGCCTCGATGATGTAGTCGATCGCTCCGGTGAGGGTCGCGATGTCATCAGGCTCGATCGCTGGGAACATCGCGATTCGCAACTGGTTGCGTCCCAACTTGCGATAGGGCTCGGTGTCGACGATTCCGTTCGCTCGCAGCGCCTTCGCGAGCAACGCAGCGTCGACACCGTCGAAGTCGATCGTCGCGGTGACGTGACTGCGTTGGGAATCCTTCGCCACGAAGGGAGTCGCGTACGAACTGCATTCGGCCCAGCCGTACAGGGTCGCCGCAGAACGATCACAGCGTGCGGCGACGGCGTCGAGACCTCCAAGGCCGAGCATCCAATCAATCTGCTCGCCAAGGAGGAAGACCGTTGCCAACGCAGGGGTGTTGTAGGTCTGATCGAGCCTCGAGTTCTCCAACGCGATGCCAAGGTCGAGAAATGCCGGTGTCCAGCGGCCGGTCGCGCCGATTGCTTCGATCCGCTCGACCGCTGCGGGCGAGAGGAGCGCGAGCCACAATCCACCGTCACCGGCGAAGCACTTCTGCGGCGCGAAGTAATACACGTCGAACTGGGAGGGGTCCACGCGCAGCCCGCCCGCGCCCGAGGTCGCATCCACCAGTACCAGGCCGTCGGCGCCCTCCGGGCGACGTACCTCGAGCATCACGCCGGTCGAAGTCTCGTTGTGCGTCAGCGCGTACGCGTCGACGTCAGGGTTGGCGACCGCGTCGGGATGCGTTCCCGGCTCGGCGACAATCACCGCTGGATCTTCGAGATGGGGCGCGCCCGCCGCCGCTGCCGCAAATTTGGACGAGAACTCCCCGAACACCAAATGTTGGCTCCGCCGTTCGATCAACCCGAACGTTGCAGCGTCCCAGAACGCCGTCGCGCCGCCATTGCCGAGGAGAACCTCGTAGCCGTCGGGAAGTGAGAACAACTCGGCGAGCCCCGAGCGCACGCGCCCGACGACGGAACGGACGCCGGCTTGGCGGTGGCTCGTACCGAGAAAACCCGATGCCTTCGCCGCCAGGGCCTCGACAGCTTCTGTTCGAACCTTGGATGGTCCCGAGCCGAAACGTCCATCGGATGGCCGGAACTCGGGTGGAAGAACGATGTCCTGCGGTGCAATCGCCATGTCGTCAGGCTAGCGAGCGTCCTCGAATGCTTCCGAAGCAGTTCCAGTCTCCAACTCCAAGCCCTGCCCTTCCTCCACCATCTCATCAAGCCACGCCGGACGGCGGCGGCGCGCCCACGCGACCGAGACCCATCCAAACGTCATTGCCCGAAGCGCCTCGCGATCGGCGAGTGCCAGCACGACGTGTCCAATGACGGCCGCCCAGATTCCGAACGCCATCAAGTCATGCGCGAACTCTGCGCCCGTCCGCCACGAATCCGAGAACGGCTCGTACCAACGCATCACGTATCCGGTTGCGAGCATCACGACGATCGCGCCGCCGATGAAGGCCGCGTTGAGCTTCTGGCCGGGGTTGAACTTTCCCAGCCGTACGCCACGCACGCGGTGACGGCGGCGAAGCCATCGGAAGTCGTCAGGTGACCAACGATTGAGGCGGCGTAGGTCGCGTCGTAGTTCGCTGCCCCGAGCACCGAGAAGCCCGACGATGAGCGGTGCGGGAATTGCGATCCCGACATAGGTATGGATCGAGCGCACCGTGGCGCGGTGCCCGACAATCGACGAAAGGCTTCCGATATACAGCACAGCTCCGGTCAGCATGACCGTTGCGAACAGTGCCGCATTGCACCAGTGAACCAGTCGCACATTTCGGTCGAAGCGAAGGACCCTGACGGGTGACGGCGCCTTCGTTTCGCCCACGGCGCGATCGTGTGGATCAGACGGGTTCATCGCGACGTCCGTTCGACGCCCCGATCCACGCATCCACCTCGTATCCCCGTTCTTCCCAATAGCCTCGACGAACGGTGTCAACGACTTCGATCGTGTCCAGCCACTTGATCGACTTGTAGCCGTACATCGGTGCGACATAGAGCCGGACCGGGCCGCCTTGTGATCTGGAGATGTCCTTACCCTCGAGCTTGTACGCGACGATCACATCGTTACGGCGTGCTTGTTCAAGGGTGAGGCTCTCGGTGTAGGCACCGTCGAACGAGGTGAAGTACAAAGCCTTCGCCGCCGTCTGCACACCACACATATCCAGGAGGTCGGCGAGCAACACGCCCTTCCACTTCACATCGTGCACGCGCCATCCCGTCACGCACTGGAAATCCTTCGTGAGACGCGTCGGCGGCAATGCGAGCAGTTGCTCATAGGTCAACGTCACCGGACGGTCGACAAGACCCTTGATATCGAGGCGGTATTCCGCCTTGGTGCGATGCGGCAGCATCGGGGTCACGCTGTAGATGCGGAATCGACCAACGGGCAGGAAGGACGCGAGACCCGTACCGTCCTTGGCCGTGATGGGTTCGAGGACCCGCTCGAGCCAGCGAGAAACTCCGTTCCCGAAGAGCACCCCTGACGCGCCCAGTGTCATCACACCGAGAATCACGCGCCGACCAACCGGTACACCCGGAGTCATTACGGACTCGTCCATGGACCTTCCACTATACGCACCATGACCTGCGGCGCGTCCCCGCCCGTCCCGGTACTGGGAATCGCTGGAAGATGGCCCCGCCGGTGTCAGGCTCCGTACTTCGCGAGCCGGCCGGCGTTGGCCAGCATGATGGCCATGAGGTCCTTGGTCGGACGCATACCGAGCATTCCGCGGGCACACCAGCGTTCGCCGAACCGGTCGACGTTGTCGCGCCCGGACCGTTGGCTCCACAGCAAGGTCGGCACCGGATGCCACGAGTGCGCTGCCATCTGACTCGGCGTGGCGTGATCTCCCGACACCGCAATCACGTCTGGCCCCAAGGCACGCATTGCAGGAACAGCCGCGTCCAGCGTTTCGATGGCCGCGATCTTGCGCGCGCGGTCGCCATCCTCGCCGGCAGAATCGGTGTACTTGTGATGCAGGAAGAAGTAGTCGTACTCCGACCAGTTCTCACGCATGAGTTCGATCTGCGCATCGAGATCGGCGGGCCTGCCGAGCACATCCATACCAAGCAGTCGCGCGATCCCGCGGTACATCGGGTAGATCGCCACCGCGGCTGACCGCAATCCGAACCGCTCCTGCATGCTTGGGATCGGCCGAGTCGTATCGAAGCCTCTCATCAGCAAACCATTGGCTTTGGGCTCGTCGCCAAGCACAGTGCGAACTTGCGCGTCGAGTTCGGCGAACAGCTTCGCGGTGTGTCGTGCGGCAGTATTCGCAGGGTCCGAGGCTTGTGGGGCCAGCGGCGCAACACCGACGTGCTGCGGATCGGTGTCGGTGATGTTGGGGTCGAGACCATCAGCGCGCAGGACGACGAGCACCCGATGCTCGCGCTCGTGACGAAAGAACACCTCGACGCCGTCAATGGCAACAGCGGCTCTCGAGCTTGGCGACGACGGCTGTGGCCTCGGGATCAGGAATGCGCCCCGCACGGCGATCGACGATCAGTCCGGCAGGGTCGAGGGTGCAGAAATTCGCACGGGCGGCGACATCGCCGGGCCGCAACGCGAAATCGAGTCCCGCAGCGCTGAGGGCACCGCGACCGAGTTCGAACCGCTCTGGGTCGTACCCGAAAAGGCCCAGGTGGCCAGGGCCGGATCCTGGCGTGATGCCTGGCCCGACAGGCTCGACAAGACCGCCGATTCCGGCAGCGACCAACGCGTCGAGGTTGGGCGTGTTTGCTTCTTCGAGTTCGGTCCCGTGCTCGGCGTCAGCGAAACCGCCGAGACCATCGAGCACGATGAGCAGGATCTTGGTGCTGCTCTCCTGGACGAGGGGTTCGATCTCCATGACCTCAGGCTAGGCCGACGATCATGGTCCCGCCGATCCGAGCGGTCCAGTGAACGCAGCAGTGGGTGCGGTTGTAGGCGCAGCTGTGGTAGGCGCAGGAGTCGAAGGAACAGCAGTCGTCGGCGGCGCAGTTGTCGGAACAGCAGTCGTCGGTGCAGTCGTCGTCGTGTCAGGCACGATTCCGAGGCGCCAACTGTCGACGTCCCATGAGCGCCGGATCACAGCAAGCACCGCATCGGCAATGATCCGGCCGCCTGCTCCACCGAAATGCACGCCGTCGTCTGCACGTACCTTCACTTGATTGCCATCGATGGTGAGATAGTCGGCGTATCCACCGGTTCCACCTGGCGAGCCGTCGGGCTTCGGCTGCAGCAACGAATACGTGTCGATGAAGGTCACTCGGTCGGCACGCGCCACGCTCTCACTCGCGTAGATCGAGTTCAGGTATTGGAAGCGCGCGGCTTGTCCGGCGTCGCGCACGATTGGGATCCCGACCCAGAGCATGCGTGCCCCATTGCTGACGACAAGGTCCATGAGCCCGCCGACCCGGCAGCGGTACTCCGCCTCCCAAGCGGGACTCTGGAATGGCCCCTTGTCCTTACCGTTGCAGGATCCGGTCTGCAAGGTGTGGTCGTCATTGGCGCCGATCATGACCATGACGAGATCGGGGCGGAAGCGCTCGAGTTGTGACTTGACTTCGACAGCCCAGTTGACCACGAAGTCGGGTCGCCCAAGCCCGGTTGAGGTCCGCGAGTCGACGCCATTGAGCACACCGATGACCTTGCTGTCACCAGCAATGCGCAGAAACTGCTTGCCCGGCGTAGCGACAAGCGAGTCCCCGACAATGAGCATGTTGAGCGGTCGTGCTGGGGTCATGACCGGAAGCGCTACCGGCGTCGGAGCTGCTGTCGTCGGAACCGTTGTCGTCGGAACCGTTGTCGCCCCTGGAACGGTCTCGCCCGGCGGCGACGGTGGATCCGACGTGGTCGGGCCGGGTCCGTCGGCTGGCGGTCGGGTAGTGGGCACCGTCGTCTTCGACGTGCCCGATGGCTTGAAGAACGTCGTGTCGGGGTTGTCCTCGTCGGCCTGACCTACCGCCGAGAGAAGGATTTCGCGTGGCTTGCTCAGACCGGTATGCGTACTGATCCAGCGAATCGGTCGCATCACCGACATCGCGAAGTCGCGTTTGAAACCTGCATCCTGGTTCGCCGCGGTCCGATACATGCCAGTTGCGTTGAGCAGCGTTCCCACCACGAACGCGACCAGCACCGCAAGAAGGGCATGCCCCGCAGACATCGGCTTGCGGCCACCGAACAGCATCGATGGGTGCGACCTCCTCACGTTTTCCCGCCCGCGGGAGTCCGAACCGATATTGCTTTCGGAGTCGGCGTCAGTACGAGTCACGGGCTGAACCTTCTAGAACTGGAAGTAGATGAAGTCAGGGACACGGCCGCTACGTGCTGCGATACCAAGCACGTTGATGATCAACAACGCGAACCCGAGCACTATGCCGATGACAATCGGCGACCGCCGTGACCAGCGCGCCAAGACTCGGGCACCGAAGGCACGCGGCACGAATTGGCCGCCGATCCCGACCGCGATCGCGAGGATCACCGAACCCTTGACCAGGGCCATCGACCCACCTTGCCACTCCGTCGGTAGGACGATTCGGCGCACGATGAGGAACGAGTCGCTGAGTGACGGCGATTTGAGATCGCCCATTCGGGTTGGGAAGAAGACCCAGCCGAGGCAGATGAGGTGGAAAGTGCGGATCCGCGCCCATGCCAAACGCCGACCTTTCAGGACGGGTTCGGAAATGCCCTGAGCGACACGGCGCGCCCGGCGGGCGTGTTCCACCACGAGGAAGAATCCCAGGAGCGCACCCCAAAGAAGAAACGATCCGCCGGCGCCGTGCCAAAGGCCGCCGAGCACCATGGTGATCATCAGGTTCGCGTAGACGAACCACCGCAGACGCGCGCGGTGCGGCGCCTGCGCCTGCATTGCGCCGGGACCGCCCGTGTCAGCGACATTCACCCAACCCACACGCCACACATAGACGCGCCTGTTGCCACCCAACGGGATATAGAGGTAATCGCGCAGCCAACGCGACAGGGTCATGTGCCAACGCTTCCAAAAGTCCTGTACCGACGTGGCGGTGTACGGGCGGTCGAAGTTCTGAGGAAAACGGAAACCCAGCAGAGCTGCGAGTCCGATTGCGATGTCGGTGTACCCCGAGAAGTCGGCATAGATCTGCACCGCGTAGGCGTACACGGCGATGAGGATCACGACCGTTCCGTGCGGCCCAGGGTTGGGGAACACCTCCTGCACGATCGCACGACCGAGAAAGTCGGCAATCACCAGCTTTTTGAATAATCCCCCCACAATGAGTGCAAAGGCCTGCGATGCATCGACGCGCCGCGGGTCATGTCGAGCGTCGATCTGCGGCACGAACTCCGAAGCGCGTACAACGGGTCCGGCGATGAGATGCGGGAAGAACGACTGGTAGACAAGAAAGTTGGAAAGGGACACCGGCATGAAATCACGTCGAAAAACATCGATGACGTAACTCATGCCGCAGAACGTATAGAACGAAATCGCAACGGGGAGCACGACCTGTACCGGATCGAGCGGGATCGACACTCCGATCTCGTGCGCCGCATTGACAAGGTTGACGATGAAGAAGTCGTAGTACTTGAAATAGCCCAGGAGCGCCAGGTTGCCGACAACTGCGACGATGAGCATGAGCCGTCGCGTGCGGTCGACGTCAACCGCAGCGATGCGCCTCCCCCAATACCAGTTCCACACGCTCGATCCGACGAGCAGCACGACGAACATCGGCAGGACTCCCAGCACTTCTGGCTGGTGTGCGTACGCGAGAAACTCCCAGCTCGCGAGAAGGATGAACACCTTCCACCACCGCCGCTCAGGCATGAGAAGCCAACTCAGCGGCAGCACCGCGAAAAAGAAGATGGCAAACGTAACGGTGGGAAAGAGCAACGAATCCTCAGGTGGTGAGCACAGCTGGTGACGCCCGGTTCTCGGACCTGCGACCGGCCAAGGGTACGAGGTTGGGCCGGTCGAATCACATGACTGGCCGATCGCCCGCTCGAAAACCTACGTGGTGACCGAGCACGTGCGCCGCCCTGCTTGCCGTTGGCGGTCTCATGGTGACGTCTTCGCTCCGTCGCCGGGAGCGGACTAGCCTCGGGGGCCCAATGACGCAGACCATTGCCTCGCTCCTACGCGCCCGTGCCGATGACGACCGTATCGGTCTCATCTTCGAGGACGACACCTTCACGTGGCGCGAGATGGTCGCTGAGAGCGCGGCGCGGGCGGCATTCCTCCTGGCCGAGCGCCGCGAAGGCCCTTTTCATGTTGGTGTCCTGCTCGAAAACGTCCCGGAGTATGTCGCATGGCTCGGCGCTGCAGCATTCGCCGGAGCGACGATCGTCGGTATCAATCCCACGCGCCGTGGCAGCGAACTCGCCGCGGACATTGCGCATGCCGACTGCCAGTTCGTAGTGACCGACAAGGTCGGCGCTGCGACCCTCGCCGACCTTGAAGTCAACGACACCGACCTCGGTTTGACAGCCTGACCAGTTCCTCATCATCGACAGCACCGAGTATTCCGAACGTCTCGCTCCCTACGTCGGCTCCCCCATTCCCGACGTGTCGGTCGCGCCGTCGACACTGTTCCTCCTCATCTTCACCTCGGGCACCACAGGCAAGCCCAAGGCAGTGAAGTGCGGCCAGGGACGCCTCGCCGGCATTGCGGCACACATGGCGGACGCGTACGCGCTCACTGCCGATGACGTGCTGTATTCGGCAATGCCGCTCTTCCATGGCAATGGACTCATGACCAACTGGTCACCTGCGCTGGTGTCGGGCGCCACGATGGCACTGCGTCGCAAGTTCTCGGCCAGCGGCTTCCTCCCCGACATCCGGCGCTATGGCGTCACCTATTTCAATTACGTCGGCAAATGTCTCACCTACATCCTCGCGACACCCGAGATGCCTGACGACCACGTCAATCCGCTCGTGCGTGTCTTCGGCAACGAAGCATCCGATCGTGACATCGCTCGATTCGAGAAGCGCTTCGGCTGTGTCATCACCGAGGGTTACGGCGCCAGCGAGGGGGGCACCGCTATCAACAAAGTCCCGGGTACGCCACCGAACGCGTTGGGCGTGCCGCGAAACCCCGAGACGGTGATCGTCAATCCCGAAACCATGGAGGAATGTCCGCCCGCCGAGTTCGACGAGACCGGCCGTCTCCTCAACGCGCACGAGGCCATCGGCGAGATCGTCAACAAGATCGGTGTCCCATGGTTCGAGGGCTATTACAACAACGACGAGGCCAACAACCAGCGCACCCGCAACGGTTGGTTCTGGACGGGTGACCTCGGTTACCACGACGCCGAAGGGTTCTTCTACTTCGCCGGGCGCGACGCCGACTGGATTCGTGTCGACGGCGAAAACTTCGCATCCGCGCCGGTTGAACGCATTCTGATGCGCGACCCGACGGTCGTGATGGCCGCGGTGTATGCCGTACCCGACGCGCTTGCGGGCGATCAGGTCATGGCGGCATTGGAACTTCATGCCGGGCACAACATTCGATCCCGCGCAGTTCGCTGAGTTCCTCAGTCGGCAAGACGACCTCGGCACCAAGTGGGTACCGCGCTGATGTGCGCATCACCACCGATATGCCCTTGACGGGGTCACACAAGCTGACGAAGCAGAGCTTTCGCAGAGAACGCTGGGAATGCGACGAACCGGTGTTCTGGCGCGTAGGTCGCGACATCAGTTTTCAACCGTTGAGCCCGTCCGACATCAAGAGCATCCGCACCGAATTCGATGCGCATGGCCGAGCGCAGGTTCTCGACCTGCTCTGATCGCTGAGCTCTGAGGGCCGCGCCACGGCTTGCTACGTGTTGCTTCCGCCGCTTCGCTCACATGCTAGACCGATTTGTGCACTACAAGCAGTCCGGTTAGACTGATTTGTGCACTACGCGCAGTCCAGGAGGGACCACGCTGCTCGGAAACGTGTGGGGGGCGCCGAACGAATCCGCCCGACGTTCCTTCGACGCTGACTCAGCTTCCGTCAGCCACCGACACCGTCGACCTCACTTCAGGCACAAGTACCTGACCGGAGGTTCGGCCAAGTGTCCAATCGCACGACGACTTCCCGGCGGCACTGCCGCTTTGTCCACGGCATCGCTGTGATCGCGATCGCCGTCATCGCGTCCTTGGGATCCATGGCGTCCGGGATCGGAGAGGCCAACGCCGCGTCCAGCGGCGACGCGGCAGTAGGCGAGCTCAGGACCTTCACTGGTCAGTACACGATCATCGTGACCGACTCACCGGGACGCAGTTCCACACAGGCATGGTTGCGGACAACCGAAGGGCGATCGCTCCGGATGCGCTTCGCGACGGCTTCGAGTTCTCGTGTGCGTCCGAACACGCGCGTGCGAGTGTCCGGCGAACTCGTCGGCGAACACGATCACCGTTTCTTCGGCGGCCGAAACGAGCGACACCACGACGGGTGCAGCGGCGTTCGCCAAGCCGGCAGCAGCCAACCTGGCCGTGACCGGAACTCGGTCGGTGCTCGTGATGCTCGTGCACTGGACCGCTCCCGATTCGGTGACGCAGGCATCGGCCGCCAACCAGATCGGCACGATTGACAGCGACTGGTTCTCATCGGTCTCGCACGGCCAACTTCGACTGACTGCAACCGCGACACCGTGGATGGCCGTGTCGCCCACCGACATCTGCACCGACGCCGCTCAGTACGACTTGCTCGCAAAAGCGGAGACAGCAGCACTCGCAAACGGCTACAACCCGGCAGCCTACGACCACGAGATGATCTACTTCCCGAACGCGAACTGCTTGTGGGCCGGGATGGGCATGATGCCGGGCAGAGTGACGTGGATCAGCGGCTGGTTGACCACGGGCGTGACGGTGCACGAACTCGGCCATAACCTCGGGCTCCCGCACTCGCACTCGTTGACCTGCACGGAAACGGGAACCCCCGTCGTGCTCGGCTCATCGTGTACCGAGACCGAGTACGGAGACCTCTTCGACGTCATGGGCAGCGCCGACGGCGGAGGCAGCTTCAACGCGGCTCAACAGGAAACGCTCGGCTGGATCGCGGGCCGCGTCCAGACCCTCAGCGCACCAGCGACGCTCACCGTCGCACCACTGGAGAACGCAACTGGCACCGCCGCCGTCAAGGTCGTGACCCCATCTCGCACGTATTGGGTCGAACACCGCCGCGCCGTCGGCGTCGACGCCTTCCTGGGCGGATATCCCGGCGCGACCGACGGCGTTCTGGTCCACATTGGCGGCCAGGTCAACGGCACCGACCTGCTCGACGGTCGACCCGGAACGCAGGGTGGTTTCGCCGACGCGGCGATACCCGCAGGCTCGACTTGGACCAGTCCCGACGGACTCGTGTTGCGCGTAAACTCGTCCTCAACGGCCGGCGTCTCGATCTCGGTCTCCGGTCCGTGGACAACACCGAGCGTCCCGCGCGACCTCACCGCGTACGCTGGCAACGCTTCGGCCACCGTGACCTGGTCCTCACCCGCGTCCGACGGTCACAGTTCGATCACCGGCTACGTGATCACAGCGACTCCGGGCGGAGCACGCCAGGTCGTCGACGAACCGACACGGAACGTGCGGTTCAACGGGCTCGTCAACGGCACCAACTACAGCTTTGCGGTCTTCGCCCGCAACGCCGTCGGAGACGGCCCGGCCGCGACCTCCAAGTCGGTGGTCCCAGCCGCCGTACCTGGTCCACCCACGAACGTCACCGCCACCGGAGCGGACACGTCCGCGACCGTGCTCTGGTCACCGCCGAGCGACGTCGGCGGCGCACCCATTGACGGCTACGCCATCGACGTCTCCCCTGAAGGTCGCACCGTCAACGTCGCAGCCGGCGCGACCAGCACCATGATCCCCGGGCTCACCAACGGAACGCAGTACACCTTCACGGTCCGTGCCCACAACAACATCGGCTTCGGACCCCCGTCGCCCCCGTCCACCGCCGTCACTCCAACCGCTCCGACCGCTCCGACCATCGGCGTTTTGCCCGGTCTCGCGACGCGCACCGGCTACTGGATGCTCTCCGCCGCCGGCGACGTCTACAGCTTTGGCAACGCCCAATACCTCGGTGGCACCGCCGGAGTGACGGGACAGCTCCCGTTCGGCATCACGGCCACCCATCTCGAGCCCACCCCGAGCGGAGACGGGTACTGGATCGTCGACGGACTTGGACGCGTCTACGCATTCGGCGACGCCCGCTGGTTCGGCAACGCCAACGTCCCGACTCTGACAGCGGGCGAGCTGATCACCAGCCAGTCCGCAACCTCAACCGGCAACGGCTACTGGCTCTTCACGAACCGCGGACGCGTGCTGCCGTTCGGCGACGCCACGTTCCACGGCGACATGGCCAACACTCGTCTCAACGGCCCAGTGCTCGGCTCTGTCTCCACGGCCACTGGCCGCGGCTACTACATGGTCGCCGCCGACGGCGGCATCTTCGCCTTCGGCGACGCGACCTTCTTCGGGTCCATGGGCGCCCAACGCCTCAACGCGCCAGTCCAGTCCCTCGTGCCGACCTCAAGCGGCAACGGCTACTGGCTCGTCGCCAGCGACGGTGGCATCTTCGCCTTCGGCGACGCCAAATTCCGCGGCTCGATGGGCGCCACGAAACTCAACCGGCCCGTCGTCGGGATGGTCCGATTCGGGACGGGTTACCTCATGGTCGGCGCCGACGGCGGCATCTTCAACTTCGGCGACAAACCCTTCCTCGGCAGCCTCGGCGACCGCCCACCGATAGTTCCAATCGTCTCTGCCGCAGCACTCGGAACGTGAGCACGTCGGAGCGACGGCGCCTACCGACGGGTCTCCGCGTCTGCTGTCGTAGCCGGCAGCGAAGTTCAAAACGACTGGGGCCGCCGCATGTCGCGATTCTGGAATTGCCGGATCGGCAGCGCGCCACGCTGATTCTCTGCTTCTTTGCGGACCTGTCCGTCAAGGCGCATACTTCAAGGAACTACAAACGCTACGAAGCCGCGGGCTGATCACCGAAGAAGAGGCAAGCAAACATGTCGAAGCTTCGTGACCGTGCCCGCGTCCGCGTCCTTGTTGCGGGCCTCTGTGTCGTGTTGCTCGGCGCCGCAGCGATCACGGTCCTCCTCATCAACCGTGACGACTCGGGAGAGGTTCAGAGGCCCTCCACGGGCATCGCCGGCACGGGCGGTCTGCAGGGCAAGTCCTTCGTTGTCTCCCGGATGAGGCCGACAGCAGTAGCGGTGAGACACAGGGACGTCTGGGTTGCAGGCTGGACCACGAGCAAGTGTCCGCACGAAGGCACGTGTTCGAAGATCGAGCGAATCGATGGGATCACTGGTCGTGTGATTCGGGAACGACCAGCCACGCGCATTCCCATGGACTTTGCAATCACCGATCAGGGACTCTGGGAGCTCTCTGACATTCCCGATGGTTCGCCCTATCACCTGACGCTTCGGGACCCGACCACGCTGGAAGAGACGTTGGACGTCGTCATCCCGTCGAGCGTGGGTGGCAATGGATCACCGGGAGCTCATCTTGCGGTCCACGGCGATGTTGCTTGGGTTTCGTTGCTAGACGGCGCCGGGGCCCGAGTCGTGGCCGTCGACACCACAACCGGAGCGATTTCAGCAACGACCCCCTTGACGAACAATCAGGCAGCCATGGCACTCACCGTGAACGAAGAAGGGGTATGGCTCGTGCCGTCATCGGGAGCGCGGCTGCTGCGTATCGATCCGAAGAGCTACGCGCTCTCATACTCCGTCGAAATGGGAGGCGAACGAATTCTCGACGCCTCAGCCACTGACGATGCCCTCTGGGCGGTCATCGCAAACCCGGCCTACCAAGGAACGAGCACGCTGCAGCTCAACCCCACGGCGACACAAGTGAAGGCAAGGCTGGCTGTTGCAGCGATGAGCGCAGTCGCGTCCGGGCACACCGTGTGGACACTCGGACACAATCCGACCGACCGCACCGCAGACGCGGATCGCAGAGTCGTACGGCTCTTGAACGACTCGAGCGGCAAGGTCATCGGTTCGGCGAAAATCCCGACACCGACCGGCGACGTGAGCATTGCCGCCGACGACGGGACCTTCGCGACAGCCGACGACAAGGGTACGGTCAGCTACATGTGGACACGCTAGGAATCGGAGTCTTCTGGGGAAGTGAGTCGGCCGCGGCAAAGTGGCGCGAACGCGAAGCAGCCCACGTTCACAACCGGTCACGCACCCACACGCGAAATGGCTGCCGCCATCGACATGCAGTTCGGCGTGAGACATCAGACGAGTGGAGGTGAGGGGACTCGAACCCTTGACTTCTACAGAATCCTATTGACTCTCACACTTCGCATGATATTATGCGTTGTATGAGTGAAAGGGTCGTGGGCGTCGCCCCGTTCTTCAGGTCCGAGACCCAACTTGACCTGCTTACCGCGCTGTTCGCGGTCAACGCGCCCGAATACACCGTGTCCGATCTCGCACGGCACATCAGCGCGCACCAGACCACCGTCAGCCGCGAAGTCGCTCGCCTCTCCGACTACGGCGTCGTGACCACCCGCACCCATGGCCGGAACCGGTACGTCACCGCGAACTGGGACCTGCCGTGGGCCACCGACCTACAAGGTCTCCTTACCAAGACCGCTGGCGTCCTCGGACTCCTCACCGGTGCCCTCTCCCCCATCGGAGGGATCGACCAAGCGTATGTGTACGGCTCCTGGGCCGCCCGCTACCAAGGGGTACCCGGACCTGCGCCTCGTGACATCGATGTGCTCGTCATCGGTAACACCAGCGACAAGGCCGTCCGACGAGCTTGCAGGACCGTCGGCAAAGCTGTAGGCCTCGACGTGAACGCCGTCGTCATCCAGCCTGACCGGTGGGCCGACAACACCGCCGACGATGGATTCCTCACCTCCGTGCGAGACGGGCCGCTCGTCCCCATCCCACTCGTACAATCGGCCCGTGTCTGACCAGCCCGCACCGTCGGAGGACAAGTGGATCGCCGAGCAGGTCCTCCACGGGGACCTGGACCGGGTGCCCGCGAGCATGAACTCCGCAGGCGAACGGCTGAACGCTGCACGCGAGTGGCTCAAAGGCGCGCAGGCTGCGAAGCACACCAGCGCGGACTACGCGATCGCCGGTGCGCACGACGCCGCCCGGAAAGCGATCGCCGCGCACATGACCGCAAAAGGCGTACGGGTGGCATCGGGTGAAGGCGGACACAAGAAGACGATCGCGTATGCCCGGAACGTCCTCGGTGACGTGCTCACCGAAGACGAGCTCGAAGACCTCGAGGACCTCCGGTCAGCTCGAGCGCAAGCCGAGTACGGAGCCGCTGCAGCCAACGACGTCGCGACTGCGGACGAGTACCTGAACCTCGCGGAATCGGTAGTCACAAAGGTCGCGGGGGATTTGGTCCGTATCCACAAGGCATCCTTACCACGAGCTCTGAGGGCACTCCCAAGCGTTGCGCAGAACACCACCCGGCAACGTTCCTCGACCCCGATTAACGACCCGCAAGTCTGAGGCCGTTTGCGATGACAACCAATTCGGATAGCTCGTGCGCCAGGACGGCGGCGGGAAGAGCAACCAAACCGAAAAGCGCCCCCGGCACCAACACCACGAGAATCGCGATACCCATACCGACATCTTGACGAACAACAGTTCGCGTGCGCCGGCCTATGCGAATTGCCTCGACGAGCTTGGCGAGTTCGTCACCCATCAACGCAACGTCGGCCGTTTCAAGTGCCACATCACTACCTGCGGTTCCCATAGCGATGCCGACCGAGGCCGCCGCCAAGGCCGGGGCATCATTGACGCCATCACCGACCATCCCGACGTGGCCGTACTCGGCGATGAGAGCAGCGACCTTCGCCGCCTTGTCCTGCGGCTTGAGGCCGGACTCGACCGCATCGATACCAAGCTGCTTCGCCACAGCAGCGGCCGTCAGTTCGTTGTCACCCGTCAGCATCACCAGATGGTTGACTCCAAGTTCACGGAGCTCTCCCATCGCAGCACGGGCCTGCGGTCGGATGACGTCCGCGACAGCGAATGCCCCAAGCGCCGATGTCTGCGTGGCGAGCACGACGACGGTTCGACCCGCCTGCTGCCATTCAGGGATGACGTTGAAAAGGCCGTCGCGGGAGTCCAGCGCGATGCCGCGCTGGACCATCAAGGAAGGCGACCCGACGACGTAACGCACCCCACCGATCGATGCTTCTGCGCCTGCCCCGACGAGAGCGGCGAAGCCATCACTTGCAGGCACCTCGAGTTGGCGAGCTCTGGCTAGCGTCACGACCGCCCGAGCCAACGGGTGCTCACTGTGTTGTTCAATGGCGGCCGCGAGCTGTAGCGCCTCAACTTCGGTAACGTCGGTTGCCGTCCAGATCGCGACAACTTCCGGACGACCAGAAGTCAGCGTGCCTGTCTTGTCGAAGGCCAACACCTGCAGTTGCGCAAGCTCCTCGAGGTAAACGCCGCCCTTGATCAACACGCCCTGACGGCTCGCGTGACCGATGGCCGCCACGTAGCTGATCGGGATCGAGATCACGAGCGCGCACGGCGCGGCGGCGACAAGCACCGTCGCCGCGCGAATCGCCCACTCGGACCACTCGCCGGTCGTCAAGCCGCCCGCCACGCCGACGCCGAGGCCGCAAACCAGCACGGCCGGTGAGTACCGTCGGGCAAAACGACCGACGAACGCCTCGCCGCGGCCCTTCTGCTCCTGGGCTTCGCTCACCAGCCGCACGATCTTGGCCAATGTGTTGTCTGCCGCGCCGGCCGTCGCCCGAACGACAAGTGACCCCGTCGTATTGAGCGTGCCGGCGAACACCCTTGCCCCTGGCGCCTTGTCCACCGGTACCGACTCGCCGGTGACGCCGGCCTCATCGATCGCGGAGCGTCCTTCTTCAATCGTTCCGTCGGTTGCCACGCTCTGCCCGGGGCGCACGCGGAACCTGTCCCCCACAACCAGCGCAGCAACATCGATCTCTTCCTCGGCGCCGTCTGCACCCAACCTCGTGACACGCTTCGGTGCCAGATCCATCAGCGCGCGGATCGCCCCCCGGGTGCGATCGTCGGTGAGGCTCTCGAGCGCCTCGGAGATCGAATACAGAAACGCCAGCGTCGCCGACTCGCCCCACATCCCAAGCGCGCCCGCGGTAAAGGCCGCGACACTCATCAGCAGTTCGATGTCGACTTGTCGTTCATGGATCAGCTCATTGACAGCTTCGATAGCGAAGTAACGAACACCGGCAATCGTCGCTGCGACATAGAGCGCTCTCACCGCGACGTTCGCGGCACCGACCTCGCCGGCAACGAACACATCGGTGGCAAAGCCGATCCCCAGCAACACCCCCGACAGGGCCGCCCACCGAGCCTTGCGACTGTCCCGGAAGTGTTCCCTGTGTTCGCTGTGCGCGCTCACAGGCGTCGCGTTCGCGGAGCCCGATAGTTCGGACAGAGATCCACGCTGTGTCCGGTGACCGCAAGCAGCGCTTCAGCAGCGCGAACCACACGTATGACTTCGGGCGCCGCAATGGAATAGAACACCTCCCGACCTTCCGGGCGATCCACAACCAGGCCGCATTCCTTCAGGCAGGCGAGATGGCCCGAAACATTGGCCTGGGAACTGCCCACACGCCGCACGAGGTCGGTGACGCGCAGTTCAGCTGCTACAAGCTCGACGACGATCGCGAGCCGCACCGGCTCAGCGAAGCCGCGGAACAGTTTGGCGACCAACTGAACATCGGATGCGGCGAACCGTTTCGAAGGACTCTCCGTGGCCATGAAGCCGATTATCGGCCGCAGCCGATGTATTGGTCAAAACCGATAGGTTGTGCCACGGCGGCGGAGGAATGTTTCGGCTGCGAGGACGTGGCCTGCGGCCGCCTCGTACGTGGCGAACCCACACCCCCGATCGCAGACCTCGTGGATGAGGCAATACGAAGGCTCCCGAGCTGGGTCAAAGATCGGGTCGATCGGACCTACGTGGAGAAGAAGGTCCGTCGTCACCTCGATGCGGGGCGATGGCCATTTGACGTACTGACGTCACCGACGTAATCCCAGCGGTCGAAGATGAAAGTCACCCTTGCCGTCATTGTCGACCACCCCGTCGGCGTGGAGCTCCTTGACCACGGCGCGAACGTGCGTGATCCGGCGGCGTCCGCGGGCCTCCCCATCGACGTCCTCGATTCGATCGCGTCGGCCGTGCTCAGCGCAGACGTTGGCGTCGGTACTCGATCGCGCGTCGCAGCTTGTGGAGCGTACGGGAGTCGAACGGCAAGTCGTCGAGCCTGGGCAACCACTCGTCGCATCGGTCGACGAGATCGGTGAGGACGCTCTCGGTTGCACGTGCACGAACGGCTACGGCCTCTCCCAACGTCACGAAGTCGGACCGGCCGATCCGCTCGTCCGTCTTTCCGCCGATGGACAGCGCGGTCGTCTGGTCGCCGTACGGGTACGACGACGGCAGGTCGTAGGCGGGGCTGACGCGCCATTCACCCGAAGCGTCGCACAGCACGGAGAAGTTCTTCGCGTGAGCGTCGCCGTTGCAGGTGAGGTACGCGAACGCGAGTTGGCGAATCACGTCGCGCGCAGCGACGACCGGCGCGGAGGTGACCGCGGCGAGTCCACGCACGATCTCCGCGGCGTCGAGGTTGTACTTGTCCGCGGGATACCGGCCGAGCACCTGGCATGCGTCTTCTTGGGCAAGCATCGACGACCCCGAGGCGTCGCCGGGCGCGACACGGTCGAACCGTCGCACGAGGAGCCCGTGGCGGCCTTCGCCGTCGACGACGACCTCGGCGTGGGCGGCTGCGAGACCCGACGCTCGAGCAGCGCCCAGGAAGAACGCCTCGTTCGCGACGAGGTGGGGGAACTCAGGCGGGTCCAGCTTGAGGAGGTACCGCTCGTGCGCTCGACGCACCGGCAAGGAGATCATCCGGGCCGACGCCTTGGTCTGCACGCCGGAAATTGCGGCACGCTCGGGGGTAAGGAGTTCGCCGGTCAACTCGGTGTACAACCTGTCGAAGCTCACGTCCGACCAGTCGTCGACGGTGAGCGCGCTTGGCGTCGCATCGGGAACCTCGCCGACCGGCACCACTTGGACATCGCCGATCGTGTCAGAGCCGACGGCCAGGAGCAGGGTGAGGTCGTCGTCAGCTGATGTCTTCACCGCCCGTCGCAGTGCGCTCAACCGGCGTCCTTCGGGGAGCAGACCCGCGAAGAACGGGGGCACTGCGCCCGCGCTGCCGGTTCGGACCGGCGCGGCGCTAAGCGGAAGCGACGTGGCCACGGCCCGCGCGGTGGGGTCGGCGAGATAGTCCTCGACGTACTCGAAGCGAACTCCGACGTGTTCACGGACGAGTCGACCGGCAAGCCGACCGGCCTTGAACACCGACGCCTCACCAATGAATCGAAGCGCCTCAGAGGCAGGTGGGCTCATCGCGAGCGGTCCGGCTCCGCATCGCTCCCACTTGTGGCGCGGGCGCCGCCAGCTCGCGGTGTGACGCCGGGGGCGCCGACCCCTATCTCGAGGCCAAGACCGAGCACGCCGAGCACATCGAGCACTTTGTCGAGCTGCAGCGATCCCTTGGCCCGCTCGAGGGTGTAGACGAAACGCTCTGAACAGCCGGCCAGGTCGGCTACTTCGCCCTGGCGGAGCGCGAGCGCGCGCCGACGGGCCCGCACCGCCGCCGCCAACGGGTCGACCCGCGGATCTCTTCTATCGTCACCCGCCATCGCGTTCCACCTCCTTCTCAGTCCGCCGCGAACGATTCGCTGATCCGCACATCGCTCCTCGATACCTGACCGCACGATCGTGCGGATATGACGAGAATAGCCGTTCGAATCTCATGCGATGCACAATTTCCGCACGATCGTGCGGAAATCTGTCCAATCGAATCCGATCTCCTGGAACTGGCGCCTGATCCGCACGATCGTGCGGGCGATGCCTCAGCAACCCGCCGACGTTGGAGGAGCAGCACCCGCCTCGAGCAAGCATCCGAGCGAGGACCTCTTCCGCCTGGTTGTTGGTCCCGCGAACGTTGCGAGAGACCCGACGCCGCTTCACAATGATCGGATCACGTCCGGCGTCGAGGAGCACCTGCCAAGAAAGACCGCGTCTCCGCAGGTGACCACGCATGGCCCGGGATGGCGTCAAGGTCAGGTCGCTGCGCGAGTCTGCCGAGTCCACGGTTCCCACCCTGTCCGGCGGGTTCGGTTGCCAATCGGTTGCCAATTCACGGCGGTCGTTCGACCGCGGTCCCCGCAGGGCACATAAGCCTTCCTATAAGTGTTCCTTGCATTCCTGCAAGAAGGCTTATACCCTGAAGGCATGGCGACTGCCCCGTCCTCGGCCCCACCCCATACGCGCAAGTGGGGATCAGGAACCGCTGCGATCGTACGGCTCCTGATCGCGGCGGATCGTCCCTTGACCCAGGTCGCGATCGCGGGGGCGATCGGGGTGACCCAGCCGCGGGCGTCGCAGGTCCTGAAGCAGCTCGTTGCGGCGAACGCGGTGACGGTGTCGATCAACGGCTACCGCGGCAAGCCGGCACGCTTGCTCGATCTGTACGCGCGGAAGGCTCGGCCTCATCTCCTCGGACCGGAAACGTTCTGGTACAGCACGCGGAGCTCATCGACCAGGCACGTCGCATTGCGAAGGAGGCACGACGACAAGATCTCACGATCGCCGTCTCGGCTGACCTTGGTCCGGATCTCCTGGTGCCGTGGAGACACCCGAGCCTGACAGTTGTGTACGCGAGCGGCCCCCTTGAACTGGAAGCTGCGGGGTTGGTGCCGGCTGAGGGCCGCGCCGACGCAAGCATCGTGCTTCGCACGACGAGTGACCGCACACTTCTCAGCGCCGGCGAACCCTGGCCCGCCGCGGTCGACGGGGTCCCACTCGCGGACCCGGTGCAACAGTGGTGGGACCTCCGCGACCTCGGCGGCGAGGACCGCGACGAAGCCGCCGACCGGCTCCGGCGGGCAATCATCACCAAGACGATCGGGCTCGCCGCGTGAGCACACACCAACACGTCACGCTTGCGAGTCATGCTCGGCCGCGATGGACGGCGGGTTCATCGCCATCGCCGACGTCGCCGCCGCGATGGTGGAAGTCGGCGCAACCGAGAACTATCGCTTGACCTCGGCGGGGTGGCGGTCCTGCTCCACATCCGCAAGCGCCTTGGGCTGGACCTTCCGCTGCGAGCAACTGGCGACGCCGACTTCGGTGTGCCGCCGCACCTACTGCACGGAAGCTGGCCTCGTTCCGTCGATCGAGGCACGTGGCTACGAGAAGGTCGCGGGCAGCCGCTTCGGGAGCGATCGTGTCGCCTCGGGGATGAGAGGTTTCGGGTCGCCACCATCGATCTGCTCGTTCCTTCCTACACGGTCGCGACCGTCGTTACAAACGAAACGGGTCGGTGACATCGAGGCTCACGACCGAGGTTCCCGGTCTCGCGGCAGCCTTGCCCGGTCAGGTCCCCGGCGGGGCGATGTCAGCCGTGCCGTTGAAGGTGAGCCCGGGCGAACGTCCGACTCACCGAACGGCGCAGCGACACGCGATCGGCGATCGTGGTTCCGTTCGATGCCCCGGTGCGGAGCTGGCGGCGATTGCTCATTCTCAGCCAAGCGCAGGTCCGATCGACCATGGGCCGCAACCGCCGGTAGGTGTCGTAGAAGTCGTCGGTGTCGGCTTGAGCGCGCGCGCCCAGGATCTCTGGCGGCGTGCATTGACGATGCGCGCCCGCCTTGACGGCGTGCACTCGGGACCAGCGGTCAACGCCTGCAAGGTGCTGCCGACCTCCGTGACCTCCTTCGACGAGAGCTGGGACCTGAGTAACTCGCTTCGACGCCGTGACCCGTCGCGGGCTGCAAGCCGACGCCGCAGCTCGCCTGCGAACCCGAATCCGCGCCCTGCTCCTTGACGTGATCGGTGCCGAATGACGTCGATCCGCGGGCGTCGTCACGCCGCTCTGGCCCCACCAGCACGGCCCTCGACGCAGCATTGGCCTCCCCCTGCTCCACCTCCATGGTGAAGAAGGATCTCGCGGGCGCTCTGATTCCCCACCGATCGCTCGGGTGGTCTCGAGGCCCGACGGTGAACGTCAGCGAGTGATACGCAGCAGCTTGTCGCGTGAATGGTGACCTGACGCGATGCTCACGCACCGCACCGGCACGCCGAGGTACCGAGCAACCTGACGGCACACAGCGACATTGGCCTGATCATCAACCGGGGCGGCCGTGGTCCGGATGAGCAAGCGACCAGCCCGCTCACCGCCGACCTCGTCCTTCCGAGCCCGCGGAACCACGCGCACCGCAAGCAACCTCGGTTCGTTGGAGCCGTCCCACAGCTGCTCGGCTCGTCGAGGAGACACACCTCAGTCTGCCTCGCCAGCCGAAGCGAGAAGGCCAGTCTGTCGTCAAGCGCCGACGAGTTCGGCCACTGAGGCGATCTCGCGCTCGGCTTCGGTGCCACGGGTCCGGCGCTCGATGCCGCCAGGGCAGCACGTTGTCGAAACAACAACGGAGTGGAGGTGAGGGGACTTGAACCCCTGACTTCTACGTTGCGAACGTAGCGCTCTGCCGGGCTGAGCTACACCCCCGTTGGGGCCGTGACGTTACCACCGACCCTCGATCGCACTGCCGATCAGGAACTCCCCGACATCCGATCGATGCTGGCCTGCAGCCGTGCAGCCACCATCGTCGTGGTGAGATCACCGCGTGTTCGCTCGAGCACGGCCCGGAGCGCATCGGTCGAACGACGCAGCCCACCGGTCAGCGCATCGGGGTAATCGACAGTCACGAGCAGCGAATACACATCGTCCATCACGGCCATCAGCTCTTCGGCCTTGTCCAGTTCGTCGGCACGCAGGCAATCGAGCACCTCACGTCGCAACTCGCTCGCCGCTTCTGCCATCCCGTTGAGGTACGCGGAAGGCTCCGCTCCAAGTTCTTCGGCGGTGGGCAGCGGCTCGCCACGCACGAACGCAATCGTCAGGCAGGCCTCGACGTATTCCTTGGTCGCATCACGCAGAAAGCCCGCGTAACGGACGTCGGCGTGGCCGAGGAGCGCAGCATCGGCCTCGACGAGCGCCTCACGTGCCTCGGCGACCAACGTCCGTGCGTTGTCAATCTCGCCGCGGTGCATGGCCCGAATCGATCGGGCGCTCGACTGGATCGCACGGCGGCATGCGCCAAGGGTGACTTCTCGAGCACGGTGTTTCGCGTCCAACACTTCCCTCGCCTGCTCAGCGGCGCGGGAAAACTCAGCGGAACGACCCATCAGACGGACTACAGCGAAGCTGTGCGACGAAGCGGGGTGATGCCCGATGCCGATCGAGGCGCGACGGCACTCGGCAGATGCCGAACCTTGAGGCGACGCTCGCGCGTCCGGCGCGCCATGTGCACAAGCAACGCGAGATAGGCAACAAGGAGAACATCAGCAACAACATGGGCATACCAGACGACGCGCAGATTCGTGAGCGCCGCGATGACGAACAGTGCTCCCGCGGTGCTCATGAGGCCGACGAGCAGGTCCCGACGACGACGCGCCATGGCGGACCTCGAAGTTCCACCTTGGTGACTGGCAGAAGGAGCGTTGCCAGCCCGCTTCGCCCCTCCGGGAACCGCCACGGCAACTCGCGCCCCGGCAACCGATGAGGTGAACGCAGCCGGACGCCCCATGGGCATACCGCCGCCCGGCATCGGCGGGAGTGTCGGACCTGAGGGCGCAGTGCCAACACGGATGGGCTTGGTCCGAATCGACTGATGGACACCCGTCCGCCGACCCATCGCACCCAAGCGGTCGCTGAACTCACCAATCGAGTCGCGAGTGCGGCCTTCGACACGGCGACGGAGAAACTCCGGCACGAGTACGGCCGCCCATAGCGCTGCGAGTATCAGGAGTACTGGAATTGGCAAGGCTCCTCGACCACTTTCTCTGTCGCGGAAGCTAACAAGAACAAAACAACAGGTGGTGGATCACACTGCCCGGCGGTGCCGCACATCACCGGAGCCACCAGTGTCAATGGCCCAAGGGGGCGAAGTCAAACGCAAGCACGCCATTTACAGGCTGTAGTCGTCCTCGGCATTCGGCGTGCGCCGGTATGTTCCGGACCTGCCACCGAGTTTCTCCCACAACGCGACGTCACCGATGGTCATGTCACGATCCACCGACTTGCACATGTCGTAAATCGTGAGCGCCGCTATCGAACAGGCCGTGAGCGCTTCCATCTCGACTCCGGTGCGATCCACCGTGTCGACCTGCACTTCGACCTCCACGTGACAATCCTCGATGCGAAAGTTCACGAACACGGATCCGATCAGTAACGGATGACACAGCGGGAGCAGGTTCGGAGTCTGCTTCGCGGCCTGGATCCCCGCGACCCGCGCCACTGCCAGCACGTCCCCCTTCGAAATCGCACCGGCTGCGATCTTCGAAGCGGTCTCGGGCTGCATATGCACCCGCGCTCTGGCAACCGCACGACGATGTGTCGCGTCCTTCGCAGTGACATCAACCATTCGGGCGCGACCCAGTGGGTCGAGATGTGTGAACTCGGAGGCCATCGGCGCAGTCTAGGAGGCGCACTGGGCCACGGAGCGACCCACCGCCAGGCGGGGCGCGACAATTGCCTGCGATGACACCTACGAGTACCGCCAGCACCACGTCCTTGCTCACCAAAGCAGTGCCGGCGTTCGATCTCCTTGGACTCGTCGTCTTTGTTGCGCTCGGTCGACGTGAACATGACGTAGACAACGGCATAACCGGTTTCGCCACGACGCTCTGGCCTTTCGCCGTAGCGTGGTTCGGCGTAGCACTGGCGACGGGGCTCTACCGCGCGCCCGGACGCTGGAGGCGGGCAGTCCTGACCTGGGTCATCGCCGTACCGATCGCGATCTTCGCTGCGAATAACCTTCACCGACCACGACTTCGTCGCGAGCTTCTCGATCGTGGCGTTGTGCGTGGTGGGCGTCCTGGAGCTCGGCTGGCGCGCAGCAGTGGCCGCGTTCAGCCGCCGATCTGACTCATCGAACGTGGGGGCTTGACGAAGTCAACACGCCCGATTCGGTGTCCTGACCACTTCTTCGCGACGGCCCCCTCCAATATGGCGGCCAGCTCCGCATCGGAGGCGCCGCCACGAATCGGCCCACGAAGGTCGAACTCGTCGAGACCGAAGAGGCACGTGCGAAAGCCGCCTTCCGCAGTCACGCGCACACGGTCGCAGTCGCCGCAAAACGGCTCCGTGACGCTGGCGATCACACCCACGTCACCAACACCGTCCGCATAGGTGAACCGCTCGGCCGGCGCGACGTGACCGCCGCCGTGCAGATCGTCGTCGCGCATGCCAGACCTGCCCTGCTCCCTGACGAGCGGGAACACAGTGTTGATCCGATCCAGGATTTCCGCCGCGGGAACCACGCGGTCATGGGACCATGCGGCATCGGCATCGAGCGGCATGAACTCAATGAAGCGCATGCCAACGCCTTTCGACCGCCCGAACGCAGCCAGGTCGACGAGTTCATCGTCGTTGATCCCACGCATGACCACGCAGTTGATCTTGACGGGATCCAGACCGGCGTCGAGCGCAGCGTCGATACCTGCGAGCACGAGATCGAGCGCATCGCGGCGGGTGAGCCTCTCGAAGACATCGCGGCGGAGGGAATCGAGCGAGATGTTGACCCTTCCGAGACCTGCCAGCGCCAGGTCATGCGCAAGCCCAGAGAGCTTCGTCCCATTCGTTGTCATCGCCAGATCCACGCCGAGCGGGGCAAGCATCTCGATCAGACGCGGCACGTGGGCTCGAACAAGTGGCTCACCGCCGGTGATACGGATCCCGTCGAACCCAAAATGTTCGACACAGAGCCGCGCGATCCGGAAGTGCTCCTCATAGGTAAGGAGGTCTTCCCTGGGCAGCCACGACATCCCTTCGGCAGGCATGCAATAGGTGCACCGGAAATCACACCGGTCCGTGATCGAAATTCGAAGATCACGAGCGCGCCGGCCAAACGAGTCAAGCAACGCCACGCCGGTCATGTGTCCCAGCGTAGACCCAGGATCACCGGGACAAAAAGCGCCAAATTTCCCCTTGTATCCCATTACGCACAGTGGTATATTGATCACGTTCCGTAGCCGCCGGGTGGGCGGAACTGCCATGGAGGCAACATACGTGGCACAGCGCCAACGACGACGGCAGCGTCGGATGGCTGCACTCGGGGAGGCATTGAGTCGTCGGCAGAAGTTGGTCGCTGCGCCGTCGAGGAGCCAGAGCGAACCCAGCCCCGGGAGTCACGGACCTGCCGAGCCACACTCCGTCAGTGATCACACGGCACGTCGAGCCGCATCACGCGAATTTCCGCTCCGGCTCCAACACCTGGCCCGTCTTCGATCAATGCCAAGCCATTGGCCGTTGCCGATGCAGCCAACGCATTGCTCGCCTGTCGTCCGACAGTGCGTTGCGACGTAGCGCCCATCCACACAGGTCAGCTCCACGCGATCGAGGTGCAACTTCGCATCGACCCGCCGGTTGAAGTCGTGGGCCGCTCGCGCCACGACCACCGGACGAAAACGGTGCACGTGTCCCATCATCTGCTGCAGGGCAGGCCGCGCAAACAACTCGAAACTCACCAGTGACGACACGGGATTACCCGGCAACCCAAAAATCGGAACGCCATTGAGCGATCCGAACGCAAGCGGCTTGGCGGGTTTGATCGCCACCTGCCACCACTGCATCGCTGCAATCCGTCCGAGGACCGCCTTGACGACGTCGTAGTCGCCCACGGACACGCCGCCGCTGGTGACAATCGCATCACAGTTCTTCGACGCATCGAGCAGGGCAGCTTCGAGCACCGCCTCGTCGTCCGGCAGCACCCCGAGATCGATTGCGTCACAGCCGGCCTCGTTCGCGAGCGCCAGCAACATGGGACGGTTCGAGTCACGAATTTGACCGGGCTTGAGCGGCTCGGTCCCGGCCACGAGCTCGTCACCAGTCGAGAGGACACCGACCCTGGCACGAGCGCTGACGAGGACCTCCTGGCAACCGATCCCCGCCAGGACACCGATCGCCGCGGGACCGAGCCGTGCGCCGGCGGCCAGCACCACCTCGCCGGCGTGGACATCGCCACCCGTACCACGAACGTGATCACCCGAGATTGCCGCATGATGGATCAGCACTGCGTCGTCACCAGCGCGTGTGGTGCGCTCGACCATGACGATCGCGTCGGCACCATCGGGCATCGGCGCGCCGGTCATGATGCGAATCGCCTCACCGTCACCAACCGGCGTCGTTGGCGCACGACCGGCCGGCAACTCACCGACAACACGCAGTTCGATCGGCGCATCCTGGCGAGCCGAAGCGGTGTTCACCGCACGAACGGCATATCCATCCATTGCAGAGTTCGCGAACGGCGGCACGCTGTGCGCGGAGACGACGTCGGCGAGCAACGTCCGGGGCCCAGGACGCGCCTCCGACGCCAGTGCCTGCACGGACATCGTCTCCGGGGCAAGGGTGCCGATCGCGTCCAAGATCTCCGCACGCGCCGAAGCGAGGTCGATCATGTCACCATGCGGCGCGCCACGAGCTCGACGAGATAGCGCTCGAGTTCGGGACCCGTATCGGCACGCCCCAAGGCAACTTCGATGTTCGCACGGAGGAAATCGACCCGTTGGCCAATATCGAAGCGACCGTCCGTGAAGACGCACCCATGGACGGCCTGCGATTGGATCAAGAGCTCGATCGCATCGGTGAGCTGAATCTCTCCGCCCACACCGGGTTTGGTTTCGTCGATCGCGTCGAAGATTTCAGGCGTGAACACGTAACGACCGATCACTGCGAGGCTCGATGGCGCATCACGTGGGTTGGGCTTCTCGACAACACCATGCACGCGCACGACAGCGTCCTCGATGTGTTCGGGTGTGGCACAGCCATATGCCGATATCTCCTCGGGCGGCACGTCCTTCAGGGCCAAGACCGAGCTGTTGAAACGCTCAGAGGTTTCGATCATCGTGCGCAGCAATATCGAGTCGTCGATCATGATGTCGTCGCCGAGCATGACAGCGAATGGTTCGTTGCCGACGTGTTGACGCGCGCAGGACACGGCGTGTCCCAAGCCCAGTGGATCGCGTTGGCGAACGAAATGCACGTTCGCGATCTCGGCAATTGCGCGCACGGCTTCTCGCTGTTCGGACTTGCCGGAGCTTTCGAGCGCCAACTCCAGTTCCACATTGCGGTCGAAGTGATCTTCGATCGCGCCCTTCCCGCGCCCGGTGATGATCAGGATGTCCACGATCCCGGCACGTACGGCTTCCTCGACCACGAACTGGATCGACGGGACATCGACGATCGGCAGCATCTCCTTGGGAATGCTCTTGGTGACCGGAAGAAAACGTGTGCCAAGTCCCGCCGCGGGAATCACAGCTGTTCGCACTCGCTGCATCGTTGTCTCCTTCATGGATGGGCGGTACGCCACCCCGCAGCGTCAGGCGCCATGACCCTGCACGGGCGTTCCGTCACCGAGCGAGTGCTCTTCGCCCCGAACCAGCCGGCGAACGTTGGTTGCATGTCTCGCGATCACCAGCACGGCCAGCGCGCTGATAACCGTGGTTTCAGTGACGGAGCGTGTAAAGACTCCGACGAGGACAGGAAAGCCCAATGCTATGACGAGCGACGCCACCGATGCCTTGCCCAGGCCGCGAGCGATTGAACCCCACACCACAGCGAGTGCCAACACGATCCACGGAAACAGACACCACCAAGGCCCCGCCGCCCGTGGCGACCCCCTTGCCTCCCTTGAATCGGCGAGTAACCGGCGCAATGTGCCCCACAACGGAGGCAACTCCGAGGGCATATGCGCCCGAGCGGCCCTCCACCGCCATCCCGATACCCGACGCGACGGCGCCCTTGGCGAAGTCGGCTGCCAGCACCACCAGACCGGCCTTCCATCCGGCCAGCCGGGCGATATTGGAGGCGCCGGGATTCCCCGATCCCTCGGCCATCACGTTGTGGCCCGTTGCGCGCGCCGTCAGATGGGCGCTCGGGAAGGTCCCCAGGAGATACGCAACTGGTAGCAGCACCCAGACCAGAGTCATGGCTCCATTGTGACCGCCTCCCCCCGGCCGCCACGACCGGACGCAACAATGTCCGATAGCATTAGCAGTCCCGATCCGCGAGTGCTAACGAGCGAACAATGCCTACCTACCAGTACGAATGCTCCAAGTGCAACGAGACCTTCGAAGTGTGGCAGTCCATCACCGACGATTCGCTCGAAAAGCACCCAGAGTGCGGCGGCAAGGTGACCAAGGTGTTGGGGTCGGTGGGGATCGTGCTCAAGGGCTCCGGGTTTTACAAGAACGACAATCGATCGTCGTCACGGAATTCGACGAGCCTCGACAAGTCCGACGGCTCCGGATCAGGTGCTTCAGGCGGCTCAGGCGGCGGGTCCGACTCTTCGTCGGCCTCCGGAACCAGCGACTCCTCCAGTGGCTCGTCGTCGGGCTCCGACTCGGGTTCATCGAGTTCGTCCTCCAACGCAGGATCGTCCGGTGCAGGATCATCCGGTGCAGCATCATCCGGATCCGGATCGGGATCGTCGGCGTCAACGCCCTCCAAGGCATCAGGACCTTCAACGTCCTAGTCCCGCTAAAGTTCGCGGCCTTCCCCGCATCTTCCCCCGTCGCTTGTGCGCGCCCGCCTTTCTCGGCGGCCCTCAATATCGGGGAGATCCCATGTTTCGCCGTTCGCCACGGACCCTTCTACTTTGGCTGTGCGCTGCGCTGGTCGCGATCGTCACGTCCCTGACGGTCGCCTCAGATCTGGCCGCCATCGACCGTAAGGCCAAGATGCTCGGTCCACCGGTCACGGTCGTCGTTGCCACCCGCGATCTTCCGGTCGGTGTCACCATCACCTCTGCAGCCGTCACGACCCGTCGCATCCATGACGGAATTGGCCCGGGCGCCCTTCGCGACCGCCGCGCTGCCCACGAACGCGTCGTCACCGTCCCCATTCTCGCCGGCGAGGTGGTCCGCAAGCGTCACCTCGCACCGCGTCGGCGCGTCGGACTCGCCGGAGTGGTCCCCGACGGTATGCGCGCCGTTCGTGTCACCACGGCCGATGCCCGCGCCGCCCGACCCGGCGACCGCGTCGACGTCATCGCGACGTTCGACGCAGCGCAAGGCGGCGTCGCGGCTCAAACGACGACGGTGGTCGCTCCGGCGGTTCTCGTCCTCACAGTGGAGCGAGCCGACGACGGCCGGAGCGCGGATAACGAAGCGATCACCGTGCTGGTCGACGTCGACGACGTCGAACCACTGGCCTATGCCCGGGCAAACGGCATCCTGACGTTGGCACTTACCCCGCCAGAAGCTGCGCCGTAAGCGACTCGTCCGGACACGGTCATCTGCCGCCGATACTCATCCCATCGATACGGATGGTCATCCCCGCAGCGCCACCCGGTAGCCAGGTGAGATCCGATCCCACCTCGGCAACGTCGAGCAGGATGCGCGGCAAGGTCGAGGCGATGGTCATCTCGCGCAATGGCGCTCGCGCATTGACCATTTCGGATCTCGAACCCCTCCGCACCAACCGAGAAGTCACCACTGACCACGTTGACACCCGAATGCAGGCCACTGACCGACTGCACGTAGACCCCATCGGCGACATCGCCGATCACCGCGTCGCGATCACGCGGTCCCGGCTGCAGATGCAGCGCGCGAGCCCCAACGCCTGGTGTCGACTTGAAACCCTCCGCGTACCGCAGAGCCCGTGGTGGCTACCCCGGCCCGACGCGCCGAGTACACGTTGTGCAAGAACATTTGCAACAACCCATCCTCGACGAGCACGTTTCGGCGAGTCGGCACGCCTTCGGAATCATGGGTCGACGCAGCAAACGCATCCGCGTTTGTGGGATCGTCGACCAACGTCACTGCGCTCGAAGCAATCTCCTCACCCAATCGCCCGGTCAAGAACGTGCGGCCCCGGAGCGCGGAGTCTCCATTGAGTGCGGCGCCCATGATCCCCACGATTGAAGCGGTCGCCATCGGGTCGAACACGACAGGCAGACGCGCTGAGCGTGGTTGCACCGCTCCCAACAGTCCGACAGCACGGTCGGTGGCCATCTGCGCAGCAACGTCGAGATCGAGTTGCTGAGGCGCCCGACCGACCGAGAACCCGTAACCGGTCTGCGTCTGTGCTGCCTCACCGGCGATCGCTACGACGTAAACCGAACACGCTGTCCGGCGGGCCTCGGACTCGATGCCCGTCGAGGTGACAATGACCGCCTCGCTCGAGACGTCGCCGTATTGCGCGTGTTCGATGCCGCGTATACGCGCATCGCGCGATTTTGCGATCTTCTCCACGTCGAGAGCGATCCGAACCTTCTCATCGGTCGGAAACCGAACGAGTTCGTCGCGCCACAAGTCAAGCGACAGTGTCGGAACGCCGGCGAAGTCCTGCGGTGTCGCAAGCGCTACATGCTCGTCATACTGGGCGAACTCGGCGTTGTCGCGCGCTTCGCGAACGGTTTCGGTTACAACGTCGGCGTCGAGCGACCCAGCCCACGCGTAGCCCTGACGCCCACCGTTGATGACACGAACACCAACGCCGGCGATCTCGGCGACCGATAAGGACTCGACCTCACCGCCGAACACCTTCACATCGGTGTCACGCGCGCGCATCACGTACGCCTCGACCTCTTCACCGGCACGGGAACTCCCCGCCACACGACGAGCGAGCTCCAGCAGCGTCTCAACGCGGTCGTCAGGCACCAGCGGTACCGCCGATCGTCAGCTCGGAAACCCTCAAGGTGGGCTGGCCTGACGACACAGGCACACCCTGGCCGTCCTTGCCACATGTTCCGGGCCAGGTGTCGAAGTCGCTCCCGACAGCGTCGATGCGCATCAACGTCTCGGGACCGTTACCGATCAGTTGGGCTGCACGAACCGGTTCGGTGATTTCGCCGTTCTCGATCATGAATGCCTCGGTGATCCCGAAGACGAAATCTCCGGTCGCGGTGTTGACCTGACCCCCACCGAGCGCCACGCAGTAGAGGCCGTACTCCGTATCGGCGATGATGGCTTCCGGGTCGTCCTGTCCCGCCAACAGGTACGTGTTCGTCATACGAACCATCGGGAGATGCTGGTAGGTCTCGCGACGACCGTTCCCTGAGCTGACCCGTCCGGCCTTGCGCGCACTGCGCAGATCCCACATGTAGTCCGTCAGAATGCCGTTTTCGATGAGCACGTTGCGCTGTGCCGGCGCGCCTTCGTCGTCGATCGCGAATGCGCCCCACTGTTGCGCCAAGGTCGCGTCGTCGACGAGCGTCAACAGCGGTGATGCGACCTGCTCGCCGATTCGGCCGCGAAACACCGAAGCATCGCGGCCTACAAGATCAGCCTCGAGGCCATGACCACATGCTTCGTGAAAGAGCACACCGCCCGCGCCACGCTTGAGCACGACCGGCAGCTTCCCCGAGGGCGCTGGACGGGCTCTCAGCATTGTCACCGCCCGCTGTGCCGCTGTCACCGCGGTCGCCTCGGGATCGAACTCGTCGAAGAGTTCGAAGCCGACCGTGCGGCCCGGCGCCTCCATACCCGTTTGCATCCCGCTGTCACCGACCGCGATCGCTTGGACCATGAATCTCGTTCGGACCTGATCGTCACCGGTGAGCAGACCATCGGAGTTCGCGATCAGCGTGCGCCGACGCGAATCGGCATACGAAGCGCTGACTTGGGAGATCGCTCCGTCGACAGAACGTGCGGCGTCATCGGCGCGGCGCAACATCTCGACCTTGCGAGCCTTCGCAACCGTCTCAGGGAACACGGTGATCAACGGTCCTGCGACCGATTGCCGGGTCAGCGCCACAATGCGAGCGCCACCACCGCCACCGCGAGCTGCGGCTGCAGCCGCTTCGGCAGCCTCACGCAACCCATGCTCACTCAAGTCGGCGGTGTGGGCAAAGCCTGTCGTGTCACCTCGCACGACTCGTATCCCGGCACCGCGTTCATGTCCCGTGACGAGCTCCTGCACCTTGGAGTCGTCGAGGCGTGCATTGGAGACACGACGGTCCTCACCGAACACCTCGGCGAAATCCCCGCCTCCGAGCAACGCGGCGTTCAGGGTCCGCTCCAGCACCGCTTGGTCGATCATGACCCTCCCCCACCCTTTTCGTCCGCCACCGGCTAGCGCCTGCTGTGACGCATGTTCAGCGCCCAATCCTGCAATCATCGACCACAATCGAAGACCCTTGAAGTGCTCGGACCGGCAGTTGACCTCCTATCGTATGTGAATGCCCTTCGAACCCGGCCTGAGCGCACAGGTCCGCCACGTCGTCACCGAAGCTGACACCGCGATGGCGATGCGTTCGGGCGATGTACCGGTGCTCGCGACACCCCGTGTGGTGAATCTCGCCGAGGAAGCAACGGTCAACGCAGTCGACGGGACCCTGCCCGAAGGCACCACAACGGTCGGCTATCGCGGTCCAACTCGACCATCTCGCTCCGACCGCAGTGGGCGGCGTCGTGGTGGCCGAGGCTGTGCTCGAGACCATCGAAGGCCGCCGCCTGACCTTTCGCGTCTCTGTCTCCGATGCCCACGGACTCGTGGCCGCGGGCCGAATCACGCGCGTGGTCGTCGAGCGGGCACGATTCATCGACAAGGCGGGCGGAACCGCCTAGCGGTCAAGACCTAGATTCCGGCGAAAAACCGCTCCAGCGTGAGGATCCACTCCTCAGGGCGTTCGAATTGCGGATGATGCCCAACGCCTTCGAAGACCACCAATTCGGCGTGAGCAACCGCACCGGCCATCTCACGTGCCGCCGGAAGAAACATCGTGTCCAGCTCACCGACCATGATCAAAGTCTTGCCGGAATATCGAGCGAGTTGCTCCAAGCGGTGGGGTTGGTCGCAGATTTCCAACGCGACCGTGGACCACATCAAACCGGTCAACACCGAGAAGTTCTGCGCCTGGCGCTCCAACAACGCCGCATTGCCACCCGTGCCGCCCACGGACGACACGTCATCGGCGACAGAATCCAGGAGCGCCTTGAGCGCCACCATTCCTTCGGTCGCTGCGACCTCGGCGGCGACAGCAACGAGTGATCGATCAAGTCCCGGCGGCGGGCCGGCCGAGGTATTCATCAGAACGAGTGCCTCGACACGTTGAGGAATGCGGTGCACGACTTCGCGTGCCACCATTCCACCGAGGGAATGTCCGAGTAGCCTCGTTCGACCGACACTGCAGGCGTCGAGCACGGCTATGACGTCGTCGGCGAAACGATCAAGGTGATAGTCCTGCGCTGAAGTAGGAGCGGTACTGGCACCATGGCCCCGAAGATCGAAAGCAATGACTCGATGTGTACGTGCGAGCCGCTCCAAATGATCGGCGAAGTCGGTGACACCCCCGCCGAAGCCGTGCACGAGCACAAGGGTCGGCGTGTCCGGATCGACGGATTGCTGCCCCGCCTGCGAGGCCGCTCGGTCGGGCTGTCCCTTGCGTCGGAATATCCCAGACAACGAGGTCAACGCCGTCGTGGGTACGGACCCTTCGCTGACACGATTCGATGAGCCCCCGTTCCACAGCAACGTAGGCTAGAGGAATGCTCGTCGCGGAACCTTCGGCAGCGACCGTGGGAGGCACCTCGCGGTCCCGTGCCGTGCTGAGGATGGCGCTGCGTGTCGCGGTGAGTGGCCTCCTGCTGTCAATTCTGATCCCGCACCTTCCAGACGCCGACGAGATCTTCCCCAAGGAAAGCCACGCCTCGACGTTTGCACTGCTCGGAGCTGCATTTCTGGCGACACTCGGTGGCGTGCTGCTCTCCGCGCGCCGGTGGCAGACCGTGCTGAAGGCCTTCGACGCCCACGTTCCGCTACCGACGCTCGTGTCCCATCTCCTGGCAGGCATGTTCGTCGGCAACGCGCTGCCCGGAACGATCGGCGGTGATGTGCTGCGAGTTTCGCGTTCGGCAAAGTCGACGGGGTCATCCACCACTGCGTTCGCTGCAGTTGTGATCGAACGTCTGACAGGTTTCGTAGCGCTGCCATTCCTCACACTCGTTGCCTTCGCCGTGAATCCTTCGCTGCTCGACCACAAACGTGCATGGTTGGCACTCCTGATCGCGTGCGTCACGCTGCTCACACTCGCAGTGATTCTCATCGTCGCCGGTCATCCGCGTTTGGCCGGCCGCTTTGCGTTGCACGAGAACTCGATGCGATTCGTTGGCGCCGTTCACGTCGGGATTGACGATCTACGACGGCGCCCGCATGCCACGCGACGAATCTTTGCCGCCGCGGTCACCTACCAGGCATCGGTTGTCCTGTCCGTGCTGCTCATTATCCGCGCGCTCGAGTTGCCGTTGCCGACGGCTGCTGTCGTGGCGTTCATTCCTGCCGTCGCGATCGCCCAGGTGCTCCCTATCTCGATCAGCGGCCTTGGCGTTCGCGAGGGATTGCTCTCCGGGTTCCTCACCGGTTTTGGCATTCAGACCGGTCAAGCCGTCGCAGTGGGTTTGCTGTGGTACGGCATGACATTGCTGGTGAGTCTGCTGGGTGCCCCGAGTTTCGCGACCGGACACCGCAAGTCCCACCAACACTCGAAGGATCCTGCCTCGTGAGCGAGACGACCTCGGTGTCCGACGAGCCCCGCACCGGGAGTGCGCGAAAGGTTCGGCGCCTGAGCAACGGCCGTGTCCTCACTTGGTGGTTCGAGGTTCTTGCGGTTCTCGCGTTCTACGGGATCTACTCGATGATTCGCAACGCGATCGTCGGCAATGACCGCGTCGCGTTCGATCACGCTCGCGCGTTGATCTCGGTCCAGGAGACGCTCGGATTCAACGTCGAAGAGGCGATTCAACGGTGGGCTCTGCACTCCAAGGCCCTGATCGTCTCCATGAACTACGTCTACGGCTCGCTGCACTTCATCGTCACCGCGGGCGTCGGGATCTATCTGTTCAGAAGATGGACTGATGACTACCCACGCTGGCGAAACACCATGGCCCTCATGACTTTGATAGCGCTCGTGTGTTTCTGGGCATGGCCGCTCATGCCACCTCGGTGGTTGCCCGAGTTCTCCGAGGTGTTCAACATCGGGAGGTACCAATTCGTCGACACACTGGCGAAGTACCCGACACTCTGGTCGTTCAATTCGGCAACGATGAGCAAGATCTCAAATCAATATGCGGCGATGCCGAGCCTGCATTGTGGTTGGTCGTTGTGGTGCGCGTGCGCGATCGTGCCTCGAGTGACGAATCGGTGGATCAAGCTGGCATTCATCGCATACCCGCTGCTCACACTGACCGCCATCGTGCTCACCGGCAACCACTTCATCCTCGACGCCGTCGGCGGCTGGGCGGTCTTCGGTATCGCGTACGCCGCCGTGCGACTCGTCAGCGAGCGTCAGCTTCGACCCTCGCCGTAGTCAGCCGCGAGACGCAACACTCCGTCCCGCACTGCGCGGTCTGCAAGCGATAGGTAGGTGTCACGCGAGGTGATCAGACGCAAGGCGGCGCGGCGGTAGCCCGTCAACGTGAAACGTCTGGAGATCGGATGTTCCCGGTACGGCCGTCGCGGGTAGTACCGAGAATCCTGCACCCGCGGCGACCAAGTCGGCGATGAGCCGAATACCATCGACCTCCACCTGCACGAGCACGCCGAGGCCGGCGTTGGTGATCGCCGTCTCGACCTCGATGCGCAGCGGGTTCTCCTTCGGCGGCAACACCAACGGCATCGACGCCAACGTCTCGAGCGACACCGGTCCTGGGGGCAGTTGCGCATTCGCAGGCGCGAGACCAACGAGCGTCTCGTCCAAGAGGTGCTCAACGAGCAAACGATCGTCGAGCACCGGCTCGGTGACAACGGCCTGCGCGAGCTGATGATCGATCACCTCTGCGGTCAGCCGTTCCGATGCGCCTTCGTTGATACGGATGCGCACGCCGGCGGCGCGCTGACGGAGCTCTGCCACCAGCGCGGGCACCATCCAACGACTTGCGGTACCGACGATGCCGAAACTCGTGTACCCCGACTCCAGGTCGAGCAACATCGAAAGATCGGCTCGCATCGCGTCAAGCTCGCGATGAATCCGGCGAGCACGTTCCACAACCACTGCGCCGCAATCCGTCAACGACGCGCCACGGCGACCGCGCACGACGAGCGTTGCCCCGAGCTCGCGTTCGAGTTGACGAACCTGTTCCGACACATTCGACTGGACGGTACGCAGTGCCTCGCCAGCGGCGGTGAACGATCCAGCACGCGTGACGGCCAGTAGGGTCTCAAGATGACGAAGCTCCATAAAGCACCCATATCCCTTGATTTGACGACTATTCGATCGTGGTCGGAATTGCCGTAACAGTTCGGCTGACCAGGTATTATCGGAAATTCAGATGATACCCATCATTCCAACCTGTTTGACAGATTGGGCCCCAGCATGTTTGATGTTGGCCGCCCACGCGACGGGAGAAATCCCCCGATCTCCATATGGCGAGTGCGCGATGTGACACCCATTTCCCGCTTTTGTACGGAGGAACGCCGCCTTGGCAGCCGAAACCCTTCCCAGCCGCATGTTCGCAGGGCCCCTTACCTGGGTCGACAGCTCCGAGTGCCGCGGTCAGAACGACCTTTTCTTTGCTCCCCCGGGTGAACGCCCCGAGGCTCGGGTAGTCCGCGAGCGCAAGGCGAGCGCCATCTGTCAGAGCTGCGAGGTAATGGAACCGTGCCGCCAATGGGCCCGCGAGCAGCGCGAATACGGATACTGGGGCGGCGAGTCCGAAGAGGAACGCGCAGCCGCCGGTTTCCGTGTCGACATGCCGGTCGGTCGTGTCGCGCGCTATCCGAAGGGGAACGGCGAACCGGTCAAACCCCGCTCGCCGCGCTGCGCCTGATTCAGCTCAAGAGGTCACGGGCAACGGCGTCCCACATCTCGGTGGAGAGCCGCAACGATTCCTGATCGACGCGTTCGTCGTTCCCGTGGAAACGCTGGGCATAGTCTTCGTATCGCATCGCCGAGCTGAACATGCCGAAGCCGTAGCCCACGGAGCCTGCACGTCGAAAGAACCGGTTGTCCGTTGCTCCGACCATGAGCATCGGGACGAGCGGCGAGTCGGCGCACAGCCGTCGCGAGACGCGTTCCAACGAATCCCATAACGGCGTGTCGACCGGAGATGCCGTTGACGGGTCATCGTCGGATCGGATCTCGACGGCGTCCGCGAGATCGCCAAGCGCCTCGTCCAGCATCGCCCGCACCTCGGCTTCCCCCTGTCCGGGCAATGTGCGGATATCGATCTCGAGCTCCACTCGGTCGGGAATCACGTTGGTTTTCGTACCGCCGTGGACAACCGTCGGGGCGAACGTCGTATGCGTACAGGCATGGAACACACGGGCAGTGCCGACCGGAAGCTCGGCGCATGCTTCGATGACACGATCAGGATCGAGCAACATCGCCCGCAGATCAGGATCGAAGTCCATGCCCTCGACAAAACGGATCCACGTTTCGTGAATCTGCGCCCGCGGCTCAAAGCGGGCGATCCTGCGCACGACCTCGGCGGCGGTGACCAATGCATTGTCCGTGGAAAAGGGCTGGGAGCCATGCCCTGGCGTGCCCTTCACCACCAGGGTCGACCAGAAGGTGCCCTTCTCCCCAACCAGGACCGGGAGTCGAGTCGAACCGTCCCCGGCGCGCATCCGAACACCACCGGACTCCGTGAGCACATAGTCGGCACGCACCGCGTCGAGTTCGTGATCGACCAGCCAATCAGCGCCCCACGTCCCACGCGATTCCTCGTCGGCAACGGCGAGATAGAGCAGGGTGCCCCGAGGTTTGAAACTCGACGTGGCCAACCGACGAAAGGCGACCGCCATCGACGCGGTCAGATTCAACATGTCGATGGCGCCACGGCCCCAGACTTCACCGTCGACGACCTCGCCTCCGAACGGATCGCGGCTCCATCCGGCTTCGTTCACGGGAACCACGTCGGTGTGACCCATCAGCAACAACGTGGGCGCCGACGGATCGGTTCCTTCGATCCGTGCCACCAGGCTCGCACGACCCGGTCTCGGCTCGTAGCGCTGAAGGTCCATGCCGGTCGTACCGAGGTACTGGGCGAGAAGGTCGACGCTTCGGGCCTCGCCACCCGAGGCGACCGTCCCGTCGTTGACGCAGCGATTGCGGATCATCTGGCAGAGCAGATCCGTGACTTCGCCAGTTGGATCGTCGTCGGCGAAGGCACCGCCGGAGAGATGGTGGACGTGTGCCATACGCGACCTTATCGAGCGTTACCCACTCGCGGGCCGCGTCCGCGCTCAGGCGAGACGGTAGACGAGCTTGCCGTTCGATTCCGAGCGCTCGGCGTTCCCCGCAAGCACCAGATGCTCCAGGTGCGCGAACGTCTCGCTCTCGGCCATCACTCCCCAGTGCTTTTTCGGGAACAACTCGTGTGAGAGTGCCTCCACCGTTGCGGGACCCAAGGCATGCGCAACCGTACGGAGTTGCTCCATCCGCTCCTCATGATGTTCCTTGATTGCCTCGACACGCCCCGGCACGTCATCGAACGGGTGGCCGTGGGCGGGCAGGCCAAGGCGTACGCCATCGAGTCGACCGACGAGATCGAGCGTCGCGAGGTACGACTTCAGTGCGTCGGCGCCATTACTCACGCCCGAGACGTGCGGCGTGATCGTCGGCAAGACGTGGTCCCCAGAGAGCAACACGCCGTCTTCGGGGTCATAGAGGCAGAGATGATCGAGCGTGTGACCGGGCGTGTGGATCGCGATCCATTCACGACCGGCCAATTCCATCCGATCGCCGTGACGCACCCTCTTGGTCGGGATCGGTGCCTTGAACAGAACCCGCATCACACGTTCGGCGATACGTCGCTTGAGCGGCGGCGACGGATGCGGCGCACCGCCCCATGGGGTACGTCCGACCCCACGGTACCGAAGCCATGGTGCGCGCTCGATCGTCCTCGTCGGCGCGCAAGGGGTCCGCCAGACGCTCCGCTTCGTCACCCACCGAGTTGCTTCCCAGCACCGTGTGGAGTTCCTCCGGCGGCCCGACGTCGAGCAGGTGCACCGCCTGCGCAGCAAGACGCTCGACTTCGATCGCTTCGCGTTCACTCACGTTCTGGTCGGTGCCTTGGGTCAGCCAGGTCGTGAACGCCGCATGTGTGATGAGTTCGGCATCGGCCTCCTTCGCGACACGTCCAGCAGCACCGAAATGATCCGGATGTGAGTGCGTGACAATCACCGAGTGAATGTCGCTCACTTGAAATCCAGCAGTACGCAATCGGCGTTTCAGTGCTCTCCATGACGATGGTCCCGGCAGGCCGGGGTCGACCACGGCAAGGCCGCGACTTGTCGATGAGGCCGTACATGTTCACGTGGCCGAGACCAGGCATGAAGACCGGGAGCTGCATCCTGATGACGTTGGGCGCCACCTCCGTCACGATCTCGGAGGCCGGTTCTTGCTCCTGCTTGGGCGGCCTGGGCGCCACAACAGGGTCGCCCGGCCCATGTGCATGGGTCACCCCCGCAGTGTACCGCGTCGGACTCCAGACGAATTCTGCCGGACCTGCTACGGCGCCGACGTCGCTGTGTCCCCAGCCGTAACACACTCGTTGAGGCCCAACTTGGTGGCCGCGCTGTTGGCGACGATTGTCGCGGCGTCGGCCTTGGTCACGGCCGACGCGACGGCCGTTTCGTCCGCTGCGGTCGTTGCCGCGATCAGTCGATCACCTGCCTCGAAATGCGCGCTCCAAAAGCACCAACCAGCTCTTGAAGGCCGCGCGGCGCTCGGGCGGCGCCGCGAGACCCTTGAGAGATCGCATCGTCCGGCGCTGCTCGGCGAGTACGCGAGACGCGAACGCCTCGAGCTGGTGGAGTTCGTCGGATTGCTTATCGCTGCCGGTAAGGGAAGTGACACGACGTGTGCCTTCTCGACAGATCGCGTTGGCGGCACTCACGAACTCCGCGCTGGTCAGCGATTTCGACTTTCCACTCTCGACGCATCCCGTTGCAGACAAGCTCAATACTGCGGCGAGCATCGTGGTCCCGGCAACGTGTGCGCGCCTGCTCAAGAAGCGAGGTGATCGCCACGCCATGGCGGCGTTCTCGGCGGGTCGAAGTCGCACGGCCGCTTCTCACCGTTGATCGCGGCGAACGCCGTATCGACCCAACGGTGCCCTCCCGCCAACGGCGACGGCAACGCATTACGCGCGTAGAAACCGACTTGGCGCGTCTCGAGCGGATGCCCTTTGAGCTCTCCACCGATCACGTTGCAGTGAAAGGCCAGGGAATACATCGGGAGCCGGGCGAAGCCGAGCCGCAGCCCGTCGAAGACGGCAACGAGAGACTCGACCTCCACCTCGATACCGGTCTCTTCGAACACTTCCTTCACGGCGATCTCCGCCGGCGAGTAGCCAGGGTCCGCCCAGCCGACCGGATAGAGCCAAAACCCGTAATCAGCTCGTTGGGTGAGCAGAATCTCGCCCTTGTCATTACCGACGATCGCGGCGACCGCGACCTTTGGCGTCACATATCCCGCGACGCCCTCGCCGACCGTGGAGAGCCACTCCTCGAGCAAGACATCTGCTTCGGCTTCCTCGATAGCGGCGGCACGAATATCGGCCGCGACCTTGAGGACCTCTTCGAAGCGCTCACGTTCATAGAGGCTCTGCGTGAATCCGAGGCCCGTTCGTGCGACACCGGAGAGCGTCTCCGCCCACCGTAGAAGGTCGGACGCAGTGATCGCGTGTGGATCGTGAGATTGTGGCTCCATGGGCTCGTCCATCGCCGAAGCAGCCTACGCGCCCTGCGGCGGCAGCACCCGCGCGCGCATCACCCTGGCTTTGGCAACACCCCATGCGAGATGCAGAGGGCGCCAGCTCCGGGTCACCGAGATCACCGAGATTCGCAGGGACAAGCCCGTAGATGTCCTCGGGCCATTGGCGTTCGGCAAACTCGTCACGCACGATGGCAGCCACGCCTGCCGCCCGGAGGATTTCGGTCGGTTCCCTGTACGCACCGCGGACGATCTGCAGAGGAGTCACATGCTGGTGGGCAGGATCGGCGCCAAAGAGCGCCCGCAGTTCCCCAGCAACCCGCTCAGCGACAATCGGGCCCGACCTCGGTCGCCGATCGCTTCGCTCGTTTGGAGGCGTCAGCAGACGCCTGGCCCCACAACTCCAGCATCGTCGTCACCGACTGTTCGACCCATAAGGCGAGACAGCGTTCAACACCTTCGACGATCGCGGCGCTTGCGTCGTCGAGGAGCGCCCGCGCGCTTGTCTCATCCGGCATCGCCCGCGTGCTCAACTTTCGAGCACGTCACCCTGCATCGGATTGACCGTGCAGCCGAGTCCCGCGAGGAACTCAATCGCTGCTTCGACCTTCGCGTCCTCACCGCCGAGCTCGAGAATGATCCATCCGGAGTGGGCTTCCACGTTGGCACGTCGGATGTTGGGCACGACGTCGTGCTGCTTGACCAATTCGTAGATGAGTGGACGACCGACGAGGGCTTCAGGAAACGAGACGAATAAGCGAACGGGCGACATCCCCCGAGGCTACCGCGCGATCTTTCGGCGCTACCCCTCGCCGCGATCTTTCGGGGCTGCCGCGCGCCGCGATCGTCAGCCGGTGAGCCCGACGCTGGCCAGGGCAACCGACGGTTCTGCAAGCAAGCCTGTCACGAACGGCCCGAACTCTGCGTACCGAGCCGACGCCTCGTCGAATCGCATCTCGTAGACGATTTCCTTGATGGCGACCGGGTCATCGGCCAGCAGCGTTACGCCCCATTCCCAGTCGTCAAGGCCTGTGGACCCCGAGATGAGTTGGAGGATTCGACCCGCATATGTGCGGCCAATGCGAGCATGACCAGCCATGATGCGCTTTCGCTCGTCGAAACCGAGCGTGTACCAGTTGGAATCGGTCTCGCGGCGCTTCGACATCGGGTAGAAGCAGATCATCCGCTTGAGCGGAAGCTTCGGGTGCAAACGCTGTTCTTGATAGTGCGCAATTCGCGTACGCCATACATCGAGGCGTTCGTCGAGGGTTGCTGCTTCGGTGATTCCGTCTTCATCGATGAGTCGAGCGCGTTCGTCGGCCTCGGTCGCGGTGTATTCCGAAAGTTCGGTCAACGAGACGTACGAGTCGACCAGATTGAGCGGCGCTTCGAGCAAGGTCCTCTGGAACGTGTGGAGACGATTGAGGTCAGGACCGAGGGCCATCACGCCGAGATCGGCCTTGTGGCCCAGCACGCTGAAGACCAGCGCGTGGTGCCCGTCGGCTTCGAGCGCCGCAACAGCGTCGAGCACGATCTTCGCCCCTCCAGGCTCCTCTTCAGCACGCAACGCGTCGACCACGAAGAACAGGTGCAGCACTCCCCAGCCCACTGACGGATTCACAGGTTCCATGACAGCCAGGCTACAGCGACGCGAAAGGGCCGCCCCGAAGGACGGCCCTTGAGCTTTCATGTTCTCGGTGTTGCAGAGGTGGCTTAGAAGTCGCCCATGCCACCCATGTCAGGCATGCCACCGCCGCCACCGCCGCCTTGGCCAGCAGGCTCGGGCTTGTCAGCGACAACCGCTTCGGTCGTGAGGAACAACGCTGCAATCGACGCCGCGTTCTGCAGAGCAGAGCGCGTGACCTTCGCCGCGTCGATGACGCCGGCCTTGACGAGGTCTTCGTACTCGCCGGTCGCCGCGTTGAGGCCATTGGCACCCTTGAGGTTCCGGACCTTCTCGACGATGACGCCACCCTCGTAGCCGGCGTTGAGCGCAATCTGCTTCAGCGGCTCTTCGAGCGCCTTGGCGACGGCCTTGGCGCCAGTTGCCTCGTCACCCTTGAGGGTTTCGGCAAACTCGTATGCCTTGACCTGCGCACGCAGCAACGCGACGCCACCACCGGGCACAACGCCTTCTTCAACGGCTGCCTTGGTGGTCTGCACAGCATCTTCGATGCGGTGCTTCTTCTCTTTGAGCTCAACCTCGGTTGCGGCTCCGACCTTGATGATCGCGACACCACCGGACAACTTCGCCAGACGCTCTTGGAGCTTCTCGCGGTCGTAGTCGGAGTCGGTGTTGTCGATCTCGGCGCGGATCTGGTTGACACGGCCCTGCACGTCGGCGGCGGAACCGCTGCCTTCGACGATCGTCGTCTCGTCCTTGGTCACGACGATCTTGCGAGCGCGGCCCATCAGGTCGAGGCTGACGCCATCGAGCTTGAGACCCACTTCCTCGGAGACAACCTGGCCGCCGGTGAGGATCGCCATGTCTTGGAGCATTGCCTTACGGCGCTCGCCGAACCCGGGGGCCTTGATGGCCACCGAACGGAAGGTGCCACGGATCTTGTTGACGACCAGGGTCGCCAACGCTTCGCCGTCGACGTCCTCGGCGATGATTGCCAGCGGCTTGCCGGTCTGCATGACCTTCTCGAGCACAGGCAAGAGGTCCTTGACCGCAGAGATCTTCGTTGAGACGAAGAGGATGTAGGCGTCGTCGAGGACGGTCTCCATGCGCTCAGGGTCGGTGACGAAGTACGGCGAGATGTAGCCCTTGTCGAACCGCATACCCTCGACGAGGTCGAGCTCCATGCCGAACGTCTGGCTTTCCTCGACCGTGATGACACCGTCGGTGCCGACCTTGTCGAGCGCCTCGGCGATCATCGCACCGATTTCCTTGTCGGCAGCCGAGATGGCGGCGACGTTGGCGATCTGCGCGTGGTCGGTCTTGACGCTCTTGGCGTCGGCCTTGATCGAGTCGACAGCAGCGGCAACCGCACCCTCGATGCCCTTGCGCATCGACATGGGGTTGGCACCGGCAGCAACGTTGCGCAGACCCTCACGGACCATCGCCCAGGCGAGGACCGTGGCGGTGGTGGTGCCGTCACCGGCAACGTCGTCGGTCTTCTTGGCGACCTCTTTGACGAGTTCGGCGCCGATCTTCTCGAATGGGTCCTCGAGGTCGATCTCTTTGGCGATCGAGACACCATCGTTGGTGATCGTCGGTGCGCCCCACTTCTTCTCCAGGACGACGTTGCGACCTTTCGGGCCCAGGGTGACCCGGACCGCATCGGCGAGCTTGTTCATACCCGCCTCAAGTGCCCTGCGAGCTGTCTCGTCGTAGGCGATCTGCTTCGGCATTACGGAAACCCCCTGGGACGACTGCGTCCCGTCGGTGTCTGAATACGTGGAATGGATTCGTGTCGCTGAAAGGTGGAACTACTAGCAAGTCGATCATTAGCACTCGGGAGGCCGGAGTGCTAACGCCATGTTGGCACTCTCACGTCCCGACTGCAAGCCGCGCCACTCATGTCGAGCGTCCCGTTGCTCCGTTCGCCCGAGAACTCGCCCGAAACGAACCGCCTGCAGACTATGTTCAGGGCGTGGCAGACATGCATGACGCGACGGAGGAGTACCTCGAGACGATTCTCGAAATCGAGGAGGAAGGGGTCACTCCGATCCGGGCCCGTCTCGTCGAACGCCTCGGAATTTCGGCGCCATCGGTATCGGAAACCGTCAATCGACTCGTCGAACAGGGATACACCGAACTCCTCGACGACCGGAGCCTCCGCCTGACCCCCAAAGGCCGAGCGATTGCCACCACGATGGTCCGCCGCCACCGATTGGCTGAGCGGCTCCTGACGGATGTGATCGGCCTCGAGTGGGAAAAAGTCCACCGAGAGGCGGACCGTTGGGAACATGCAATTTCCGCTGACGTGGAAGAGAAGCTGGTGATCCTGTTAGGCGATCCGGCGACGTGCCCCCATGGCAACCCGATCCCGGGTTCCAAGCACCTCGAGGATGACACCGATGTCGTGACCCTTTCGGCGTCGGCGCCTGGGCGGATCGTCGTCACCCGAGTGAGCGAGAAGCTCGAACTCGACGACAACGCCTTGCGTCTCCTGGTCGGGGCACAGCTGATTCCCGGCTCACCGGTCGAGATGCTTCACGCCGACCGTGGCGGCGTGCGCATCCGCGGCACTGCGGGCGAACACCTCATCCCAACCGCCCTGGCCCTGATGGTATGGGTCAAACCCGCCTGAGCGAGCTCACATTCCACCGGCGACGGCCGGGATGATGCTGACCGTTTGACCTGGCGCGATGCCCGTGTCGAGACCCTGCAAGAAGCGGATGTCCTCGTCGGCGACGAACACGTTCACAAACCGTCGCAACGCACCTGTCTCATCCATGACGCGCTCCCCAAACCCGGGAAACTGCCCATCGAGCGCAGTCAGCACCTCTGCGACTGTTGCGCCCTCGACCTGCACCTCGCCTGCGCCGCCAGTGAGGGAGCGCAGCTGCGTCGGGATCCGAACCGTGGCGGTCATGTACTACTCCTGGAGGGTGGCGGGGTCGAACGCCGCATGAAACGCGTCGAGCGTGGGCGCAATGGTGGCAGTTGGACCGGCCGTTGGCGCAACCGCGTCGAGTGTCTTGAGACCATGGCCGGTGATGTAGGCGACGACGCGTTCATCGGGCCGCACGATGCCCTGTTCGGCGAGCCGTTTGAGGGTCGCGATCGTCACTCCGCCGGCGGTCTCGGCGAAGATCCCTTCGGTGCGGGCGAGCAGGCGAATGCCTTCGACAATCTCGTCGTCGTCGACCGCGGCAAGTCCGCCGCCCGTCTGGCGGACGGCGTCGAGCGCGAAATAGCCATCAGCGGGATTACCGATCGCGAGCGATTTTGCGATCGTCGACGGCTTGACCGGCTTGATCGTGTCAGAACCATCGAGCCAGGCACGAGCGACGGGCGAACACCCCGTCGCCTGCGCTCCCGAAACCTTGATCACCGGGTCCTCGTCGAGCAATCCAACCTCGAAAAGCTCATGGAAACCCTTGCGGATCTTCGTCAGCAGCGACCCACTCGCGATCGGCACCACAACATGGTCAGGCGTTTCCCACCCGAGTTGCTCGGCAGTCTCGAACGCGAGCGTCTTGGAACCTTCGGCGTAGAAGGGCCGCACATTGACGTTGACGAACGCCCACGGATACGAGCCCGCGAGCTCGGCACAAAGCCGGTTGACATCGTCGTAATTGCCGTCGATCGCCACGACGTTGCCGCCGTAGACAGAGGTCGTGACGATCTTGCCCGCCTCGAGATCAGCCGGGACGAACACAAAACTTCGCATCCCAGCCCGTGCCGCGTGGGCAGCAACGGAGTTGGCCAGGTTGCCGGTGCTCGCACACGCCGCCGTCTTGAAGCCGAAGTCGATCGCCTTCGACAACGCAACCGCTGTGACACGGTCCTTGAACGAGTTGGTGGGGTTCATCGTGTCGTTCTTGATCCACACTTCACCGAGACCGAGTTCGGCGGCGAGGCGATCGGCACGAACGAGTGGTGTGAACCCGGCGCCGAGATCGGCGGCACTACCCGGATCAACCGGCAGCAGGTCTGCGTATCGCCAGATCGAAAGCGGCCCGGCGGCGATCTTGTCACGGCTGATGGTCTTCTTGATGATGTCGTAGTCGTAGACGACTTCCAGCGGGCCGAAGCACCACTCACAGGTGTAGATCGGCGCTACCGGATACTCCCGGCTGCATTCGCGGCACCGCAACCCCTCGACATATGCCATACCCGTCGGTCTCCTCGTGCTCCTCGAATGGCGTCGACCGCCATTCAGTCTCGACGCGCTCTCGAGCGCCTCGAGCGGAAGACCGCTCTCGGGCTACTCATCGTTCGGGCATTGGCACCTTGCTACCTCGTGGAATTCCATCTCGTGGAATTTCATGCGGTAGCTGGTTGCCGCGGCGTCTTCGGGCCCGTCCCTCGGCCGCTCTCGATGAGCGCGTATTGCCCGATCAGTATGCCACGTCCCGACGTCGGGATGGAAACGAGAACCGCCTACAGTGTCCCAATGCCCTTCTTTCCGGCGCCTCGGCGTCACACCGACTTCGTCGCGGCCAGCCTTGCGGCTGCGAAGTTCGAGCAGGGTTCGTCGGTGTCGGTGTGCCTCCCAGCGCGAAACGAGGCACAGACCGTCGGCCCGATCGTGGAAACGATCCGCCGAGAGCTTGTCGAGCACATCGGACTCGTCGACGAGATCGTCGTCCTCGACGACGGCTCTACCGATGACACCGCTGCCGTTGCCGCTCGGGCCGGCGCGCGAGTCGTGTCCGTGGCGACGGTCCTTCCGGAAGTCGGACCGGGATCCGGCAAGGGCAACGTCCTGTGGAAGTCGCTCTTCGCGTGCGACGGCGAGCTGATCTGCTGGCTCGACGCGGACCTCCGCGCCTTCGGAGCACACTTCGTGACGGGCCTCATCGGGCCGCTCCTGACAGAACCGTCGATCGGATTCGTCAAGGCCTGCTACAGCAGGCCGTTCAATGGGAACCCCACCGGTGGTGGCCGTGTCACCGAACTCGTCGCACGCCCATTGATCTCGCATCTGTATCCCGAGCTGAGCCGGATCGTGCAGCCACTTGGCGGCGAATACGCAGGTCGCCGCAGCGTCCTTGAAGCAGTCCCGTTCGTCGAAGGTTGGGGTGTCGAGTTGGGACTCCTCATCGACATTTCGCGCACCTTTGGCTTGAATTCGATCGCCCAGGTCGATCTCGGAGTACGGCATCACCGGAATCGCCCACTTGCCGAACTCTCACCGCAGGCAATGGCGATTCTGGTGACAGCCCTGCGGCGCTCCGGGCTTGACCATCGCGACGCCGCCACCGAAGAACTCCTTCGCTGCGACGGATCGACGATCGAGAGCATTGCCGTCGAGCTGCGCGAACGACCGCCGATGAACGAGATCGCGCAGTACCGGGCGAAGCTCACGCGCGAACTCTCCGCATGATCCAAGCGGTCCCTTCGCTGCGCTCCCCAACGGGCCGGCGACCATGACGATCCGCGTCCTCTACACCGACATCGACAACACGCTCGTCGGACCCTTCGGCAACCTCTTTCACACGGGTGATCGCCAACCCACGCTGGCAGCGGCAACCGCGATCATCCACGCTGCACGAGCCGGCCTCGAGATCGTTCCGCTCAGCGGACGTTCTCGGGTGCGCTTGTTCGAGGTCGGGCGGCTGCTCGGACTCCGAACCTGGTTCTGCGAACTGGGAGGCCTGCGGGTCTACGACGCAGGCGACACCCAAATCCTCGACCCCGGCACGTTCCCGGGCCCAGGGCTTCCTGCTCCCGCGCTCAGCACTGCGCTTGCGGGTTTGGTTGATGCCTTCGACGGTCTCGAGGCACACGAGCCATGGAACGAAGGACGTGAAATCTCGCTGCTCCTGCGCGGCGAAGTCGACAACACCGCCGCCCGCTCCTGGCTCGACGACAACGGCTTCGGGTGGGCCGAGATCCACGACAACGGCGTGATCCCCCGCAAGATCCCGACGCTTCCGCATGTCGAGCGGGTCCGCATCTTTCACCTTTCCCCACGCGGGATCAGCAAGGCCAGCGCGATCGCTGCCGATCAGATGCACCGCGGGATCGACCCCGCCGAGTGCGCCATGATCGGCGACTCCCCGACCGACCTGGCCTGTCACAGCGAAGTCGCTCGCTGCTTCGTGGTGCGCAACGCCGTGGAGAAGGACCCGGACCTCGCCGGCGAGGTCGCTTCGGCGCCGAACGCCGAGATCACCACGCTGGGATTCGGTGAAGGCTTCGCCGAGGTCGTCGAAGCGCTGTTGGGGTAGGGTTCGAGCGTCTGTGGCGGACGCCACACGGCGCACGGTGCGAAGGAGACACACATGACGCGGACCTATGTCGTCACGGGATCAGCTTCGGGAATCGGCAATGCCACCATGAACTTGCTCACGAGCCAAGGGGCCCGCGTGATCGGCGTCGACATACGTGACGCCGACGTCACCGCCGACCTCTCGACCCCAACGGGACGCGCCGCGATGATCGACGAGGTCACCAAGGCATCGGGTGGCACGCTCAACGGCGTCATCGCCTGTGCAGGACTGCTCGGTACCGAACCTGTCGTCGTCGCCGTCAACTATTTCGGAGCTGTCGCGACCCTCGAAGGGCTGCGTCCGCTCCTCGCCAAGGGTGACCAACCGCGCGCCGTCACCATCTCGTCGGTCGCGTCGCTTCACGCTGCCGACGACGCAACGGTCGACGCGTGTCTCGACGGGGACGAGGAGGCTGCGCTGCTCGCCGCGAAGGCAACGGACGTGAGCGCGTTGACGGTGTATTCATCGTCGAAGGTTGCGCTTGCCCGATGGGTGCGACGCACCGCGCCGAGCGCAGCATGGGCAGAGGCAGGCATCTCACTCAACGCGATCGCCCCAGGTGTCATCGAGACGCCGATGATGGCCGACATGCTCTCGACCGATGCGGGACGCGAACTCGTCGACGGCTCTGTGCAGATGCCATTCGGCGGCCATGGGACTGCCGAGCGTGTCGCTCCACTGCTCGTGTGGTTGGCGAGCGCAGAAAACTCGATGGTGACCGGTCAGGTGATCTTCATCGACGGTGGCTGCGAGGCGATCACCCGCGGCGACAAGGTCTGGTAATCACAGGTCGGTCACGCAGCGGTCGACGTCTCTCAAACGTCGACGTCGATATCGGTGGCTGCGCCGGCGAACTGCGCGTTGTACAGGTTGTAGTAGGCGCCCTTGCGAACGAGCAGCTCGTCGTGCGAACCCTGTTCGACGATTTGGCCGTGCTCCATCACCAAGATGATGTCCGCATCGCGGATCGTCGAGAGGCGATGCGCAATCACGAAACTCGTACGGTTGGAACGCAACGCTGCCATCGCACGCTGAATGAGCACCTCGGTACGGGTATCCACCGAGCTTGTCGCCTCATCGAGAATCAAGATCGTCGGATCTGCAAGGAACGCTCGCGCGATCGTGAGTAACTGTTTCTCGCCTGCGCTCACTGTCGTGCCGTCATCGGTGAGGACCGTGTCGTATCCCGCTGGGAGTGAGTGTACGAACCGATCCACATAGGTAGCTCGCGCAGCTTGGCGAATCTGCTCTTCGGTCGCCGAGAGATTTCCAAAGGCGAGGTTTTCACTGATCGTCCCACCGAAGAGCCAGGTGTCCTGCAAGACCATGCCCATGTTCGATCGAAGGTCACTACGCGTCATGTGCGCAATGTCGACGCCATCGAGACGGATCGCGCCGCCATCGAGCTCGTAGAACCGCATGATCAGGTTCACCAAAGTCGTTTTCCCTGCACCGGTCGGCCCCACGATCGCCACTGTCTGGCCAGGCTCGGCAACCAACGAGAGGTCGGAAATCAACGGATTCTCTGGGTCGTACGAGAAGGAGACGTGATCGAACTCGACGCGTCCTTTCGCCTGCGCCGCCATCACGGGAATCTCATCATCGGGCGATTCCTCGGGCGCGTCGAGAAGTTCGAACACACGCTCGACCGAGGCGATTCCCGATTGGAACACATTGACCATAGACGCCAAGTGCGTCAGAGGCTGCGTGAACTGGCGCGAGTACTGGATGAACGCCTGGATATCACCGATCGTGATCCGGCCGGACGACACCTGCAAACCACCTACGACCGCAATGGCAACGTAATTGAGGTTGCCGAAGAACATCATGCCCGGCTGGATGATCCCGGAGATGAACTGCGCTCGGAACCCGGCATCGAAGAGGTCTTCGTTCTTGTCGTCGAAGGTCTCGCGCGCTGCGTGCAGTTGCCCGAAGACCTTCACCAGCGCATGTCCGGCGAACGCCTCTTCCACATGAGCGTTCAGCGAACCGGTGTGATCCCACTGTGCGATGAACTGCTTTTTCGAGCGGGTCATGATGAGCTTCATCGTCACCAACGAGATCGGGATCGTGATGAGCGCCACGAGCGCCAGCGTCCACGAAATCGTGAACATCATCACAAGCACGCCGATGATGGTCAGCGTCGACGTGAGCATTTGCGACAGCGTCTGCTGAAGGCTCTGCGCCAAGTTGTCGATGTCGTTGGTGACGCGGCTCAGGAGGTCGCCGCGCGGCTGGCGATCGACGTACGCAAGCGGAAGACGATGAAGCTTGTCCTCGACGTCACGACGCAATCGGGACATGGTGCGCTGCACCACCGTCGCCAGCACGAATCCTTGCGCGTAGGCCAGCGCTGCGGCAACGACGTACAGCGCAACAACGCCCAGCACGATTCGGTGCAGCTCGCCGTAGTCGACGCCCTGGCGACTCAACACACCATCGACGATGACGTTGGTGGCGCGGGCGAGGATCCGCGGTCCAAGCACCGTGAGGATCACGCTGGTCACAGCGAGCAACAACACGGCAGCGATACCCAGCCGCTCCTCGCGCAAACGGTCGAACAATCGCCGCATGGACCCGCGGAAATCCTCGGAACGTTCCGCGGGCATCCCCATCGTCCCGACACGACCGGCCGTTGAGCGCATCTGCGCGTTTCGAAGGCGACGGGTCACCTCGGACTCGGGTTTACCATTGCCGTCTGGTGCAGAACTCACATCACCCGGGTCGCCGTTACTCATGTCGCTGCGCTCAGTTGTGAATCGACGATCTCGGCGTAGGTTTCACACGTTTCGAGCAACGCGCTGTGCGTACCCAGCCCAAGCTGGTGGCCGTCCTCGAGTACGAGGATCTGGTCGGCTTCGATGATCGTCGAGACCCTCTGCGCGACCACCAGCACCGCGGAATCTCTGGTGACGGGCGCCAGAGCCGCTGCGCAGGCGCGCGTCGGTCGCCAGGTCCAACGCCGAGAACGAGTCGTCGAAGAGGTAGATCGCCGGGCGGCGCAACACCGCCCGTGCGATAGCAAGGCGCTGGCGTTGCCCACCTGAGACATTGCTCCCGCCCTGGACGATGTGTTCGTCGAGGCGTGCGGGCATCTCCTCGACGAAGCTCCGCGCCTGCGCAATCTCGAGCGCCTCCCAGACCTCATCGTCGGTGGCATCGGGCTTGCCGTAACGAACATTGCTGGCAACAGTGCCGCTGAACAGATACGGCCGTTGTGGAACAAGGCCGAGCTGGCCCCACAACACCTCGGCCTCGATCTTGCGGACGTCGACGCCGTTGACGAGCACCTCACCTGCGGTCACGTCGAAGAGGCGAGGCACAAGTCCCAGCAGCGTGGTCTTCCCAGATCCCGTGCTCCCGACAATTGCCGTCGTCGTACCAGCCTCGACCCGGAAGGAAAGACCCGTCAGGACAGGCGCCTCTGCCCCGGGGTACGAGAACCCGACATCACGGAACTCCACCGACGCAGGACCCGGCAACGTCACCACCGGTCTCTCCGGTGGAACGACCGATGTGTCCGTGTCGAGCACCTCGCGAATGCGCTGCGCGCACACCGCTGCACGGGGCGCGAGAACCGCCACAAACGTCGCGACCATGACCGCCATCAGAATCTGCATCAGGTAGGTGAGGAACGCAATCAATGCGCCGATCTGCATCTGTCCACGGCCGATGCGATCGCCACCGATCCAGAGCGCGGCCGCACTCGAGACGTTCAGCATCATCATCACGGTCGGGAACATGAACGCCATCAGACGCCCTGCCCGCAATGACGTTGCGGTCAGCGCATCGTTGCCGGTCGCGAAGCGATCGCGCTCATGAGGCTCTCGCACGAACGCGCGCACCACGCGCATTCCGGCGATCTGCTCGGAGAGGATCTCATTGATGCGGTCGATGCGCACCTGCATCTTGGCGTACTCGGGAACCAGGCGCACGATGACCCGGGCCAGCGCGGCCACCATCGCCGGCACGGCCACGATCAGCAGCAACGACATGGGTCCGTCCTCACGAATGGCCATACCAACCGCTCCGACGAGCGTGATCGGCGCAGCGACGACCATCGTCAACACCATGAGGACGAGCATCTGCACTTGCTGCACGTCGTTGGTGATTCGAGTGATCAGCGACGACGGACCGAATGTGGCGACCTCGCGTGCGGAGAATGACGTCACGCGGTGGAACAGCGCAGCACGAATATCGCGTCCGAGTCCCGTAGCGGCCCGGACACCGAAGTATGTCGCGATCACCGCGAAGACAACCTGAGCGAACGACACGGTGAGCATCACGGCGCCCATACGCCAGATGTAACGATGATCGCCGGTTATGACGCCCTTGTCGATGATGTCCGCGTTGAGCGACGGCAACGTCAACGTCGCGGTCGTATGCACGACCGTGAGCGCAACAACGGCGATCACTAACCCGCGGTAGCGACGCAGGTACTCGATGATCAGGCCCAGAAGGATCACGTGTGCATCGACCCCATGCGCTCCTCACGCAGACGGCGCTTGAAGATCTTGCCGTTCGGTTCACGCGGGAGTTCCTCGACCACTTCGATCACGGCCGGTACCTTGAAATCGGCAAGTCGTGACCGCAAGAACTCGGTGATTGCCTCTGGAGTCGTCGCGTCACCGGCTCGAAGTTCGACAATTGCATGCACCTTCTGGCCCGTGCGTTCGTCGGGAAGACCGAAAACGGCTGCATCGATGACATCGGGGTGCTCGAGCAGCGCGTGCTCGACCTCGGCGGGATAGATATTGACTCCATTGCGCAAGATGAGGTCGGTACGTCGGTCAGCAAGGTAAAGATACCCCTCGTCGTCGAGACGTCCCATGTCGCCGACGGTGTAGAAGCCGTCTAGCCATGCGGCTTTCGTCTTGGCCGCGTCGCCGTGATAGGCGAACTCATTACCGGGGATTGCCGACACATATATCAGTCCGATTTCGCCGTTTGGCAGCGCGTTGCCGTCCTCATCGAGGATGCGGTACTCGAGTCCGGGAAATGCCTTGCCGACGGTTCCGGGGCGCGCCTGCCACTCCTCCGGCGAGACGATGCCGCCCATCCCCTCGCTCATGCCGTAGAACTCCCAGACGGCGTCGGGAAAGACTTCGAAGATCCGGCGTTTGACCGGCGGTGGACACGGCGCTCCGGCGTGCCAGAGCCTCGTCATCGAGGACCGGTCATAGCTCTGCCAGTCGGCCTCGAGGATACGGATGAAATGCGCCGGCGCCATGAACGCGCTCGTGACACCTTCGCGTTGGATCGTCTCGAGTGCCTCGGTCGCATCGAACCGCTCTTGCAGAACCACCGCAGCGCCGGCCCATAGGTTCATCTGCCCGTGCCCACTCGGCGCTGCGTGATACAGCGGTCCACACACCAGGTGGACACCGTCGGCGTCGTAGCCGAATATCAACGCCGCCATACTCGGTTGCGGCTCCGGCATTGGTTGGGGCACTTTGCGAGCGACACCTTTGGGACGTCCGGTCGTACCCGAGGTGTACTGCATCGCGACTTGCATCAACCCGAGGAAGTCACGCGTCGGCGGCTCATCGCGGCCGCCGCCGCCGGCGTGCAAACGAACGTCGTCGATCTGCCACAACGATTCCGGATCCACCTCGCCAAGCGCTGCCGCGTCCTTCGGTCGGTCCGTCACGAAGAGCTTGGCTCCGGAGTCCTCGACGATGTATCGGACTTCCGGAGGCGTCAGACGTCCACCAATAGGAACGAGGAACGCACCGAGGCGACTGAGCGCGTTGAGGTAGACAAAATACTCAGGTCGATTCCCGACGAGCACCGCGACACGGTCACCTGGTCCGACACCCGCATCAGCAAACGCATGCGCCGCCCGATTGACAGCAACTTCGAGTTCGCCGTAGGTCATACGACCGCCCACGTGCACGAAGGCGAGCCGCGCCGGATCGACGTGGGCGAACTGGTGGATGCCGATGGCGTTCATGGGGACGAACCGTACTTCCTAGAGGATCGCTCCCTCTTCCTTGTAACGGATGAGGTCATCCCATGTCAGACCAAGTTCGAGCAACACTTCTTCGGTGTGCTGTCCATGCTGGGGAGCGCTGGTCAGTTGCACGTGTTCGCCATCGAACTGCACCGGGTTCGCCACCAACACCGCAGGGCTCGCGCCCGTTGGGTCGAGCTTCGAGACATACCCGTTCGCCACGGCCTGGGGATCTTCGAGCACTTCGGCAGCAGTCTGCATCGGTGCCCACGGACCCTCGTGGGTCTCCAGGATTTCGCGCCACTGTGCAAGCGTTTTCGAACCGAAGGCTTCGTCGAGGATCGCGACCAGCTCGGCGCGGTTCATGAACCGGTTCATGCCATCGGCAAAACGTTCGTCGGTAAGGAGCTCGGTACGGCCGATGCGCCCACAGAAGTCTTCCCAGTACCGATCGGGCTGCAGCAACAGCAGTGTCAACCAACGCCCATCAGAGGTCTGATACGTGTTGACCAACGGGTTCGGAGCCTCAGTGCGCGCGAACGACGGGATGCCACCCTCCATGACAGCACTAGCGATGATGTCGGGAGCGAGGACCCACATCGCCGTGCCGAACAGCGACACGTCCACGACCGGGGCCACTCCGGTTCGCTCACGCTCGAAGAGTGCCGCAGCGACACCGCCGGCCAGTGTCATTGCTCCGATGGAGTCGCCGAAGGCAGCGCGCTGAAAGACCGGCGCGGTGGCTCCCGCCGGCGTCAACGATGCTCCCAGCCCACCACGCGACCAGAACGACGCAGCGTCGTAACCACCCTTTTCGGCATCAGGGCCTTCGGCGCCTTGGCCGCTGCCGCGGACGAAAATGATATTGGGATTGACGCGCCGGATGTCTTCCACGTCAATGCCGAGACGTCGGCGGGCGTCGGGAAGAAAGCTCGTGACAAAGACGTCCGCCTCGGCGACGAGCTTGTAAAGCAGTTCACGACCATTCGGCTTTGCGATGTCGATACCGATGCTGCGCTTGCCACGGTTGGGCTGCTCAGCCATGAAGTTGAAACCGCCGCCGGCATCAGGAAGGAGCCCGCCGGTCATGAGTCCTCGTTGCGGGTCGCCGGTCACAGGGTGTTCCACCTTGATGACCTCTGCGCCCCAGTCGCTGAGAATCGCAGCGGCCGCAGGAACGAACCACCACATGGCCACTTCGACGACCTTGACGCCAGACATCGGCTTGCTCATGGGTACACCTCAGGGGTTGTTGACGACGACCACCGCAGTCGAGCGCCGCCGTCAGGGTTGGACAGACTCAGAAACTCAACGTGACGTTGCTCTCACCAAGGTACCGATCGACGACCTCACCTTTCGCCTCGTGCGCCGGACCGCTCCAGTCCACGCTCCCTCCGGACAAGATGACGCAGGCATCGGCGATGGCGAGGGCCCGATGGATGAACTGTTCGATCAGGATGATCGATATCCCCTCACGACGGACGGTCTCGATGTTCTCGAAGACACGTTCGACGATGATCGGCGCAAGACCAAGTGACATTTCGTCGGCGATGATCAACCTGGGCCGCACAGCAAGTGCCCTGGCCAGCCCCAACATCTGCTGTTCTCCGCCTGAGAGGCTTCCGGCGCGTTGCGGACCGCGTACTGCCAGCAACGGGAAGAGGTCGGTCGCCCGCGTGATCGCGTCCCGGCGCGCCTCGCGTCCGACGGCCTGACGCGCAGCCATCCGCAGATTGTCCTGCACGGAAAGACCAGGAAAGATGCCACGACCTTCGGGGATGTAGGCGAGTCCGGCCCTTCTGATCCGATCCGGCCGCCAATTCGTAATGTCGGTCCGCACCGAACGTCACGCGGCCTGACGATCCCGGAACCAGCCCGCAGAGCGTCCGGCCGAGGGTGCTCTTGCCCGCGCCATTCGGTCCCAATACCGCAACGCACGAACCGGTCTCGACACCCAACGACACGTCGAAGAGCGCCTGAAACTGGCCGTACTTGACATTGAGTCCATCCACGGTGAGATCGGCGTCAGCACTCACGACGCCTCGACCTCGGTCGGGTCACCAAGCGGTGGGGTCACCTCATTGCCAAGGTACGCGCTGCGTACGACACTCGAACTCCGGATTTCGTCGGGTGAGCCCTCGGCAATCAGCACGCCGAAATCCAGTACATAGATGTACGCACACAACCGCAGGACCAGCGGAACGTCATGCGCGACGAGCAACGTCGCAACATTCTCAGCGGCAACGACCTCGGAGATGACATCTGCGAGCGCCTCTCCTTCACGGTGATTGAGTCCGGAAAATGGTTCGTCGAGCAGCAACACCGACGGGCGGGATGCCAATGCGCGTGCGGTCTCGACAAGGCGGCGCGTCCCGAGTGGCAATGCATCGACACGCTGATGTGCGATCGCCAGCAACGACAGACGTTCCAGAATTCCGTCGACGCGATCGTCTTCGTCGGACGTCGGTGCGCGGAGCGCGCCACCGGTGAACACGTCCTTCCAAAGGCGTCCTCGGGAATGCACGACGCGGTCGGCAAGCACAAGATGCTCCCGAACTGTGAGACCGCTGAACAACTCCGTCTGCTGAAACGTCCGCGCAAGACCTCGCCGAGCTCGCTGCTGCGCGCTCTCAGACGTTACGTCGACACCGTTGAGGACAACACGGCCGCCACTAGCTTTGAGCAACCCCGAAAGCACCGCGAATGTTGTGGTCTTACCAGCGCCGTTCGGACCGACAAGGCCCGTGATCGCTCCTGCCGGCACACGCAACGCGACGTCGGAGATGGCCGCGATCCCACCGAATCGCACCGTGAGTCCTTGTGCCTCCAGCGCCAGGGGTTCGCTGACAACGCCATTCATGTTGGCACCGACTCCGGAAGATCCTTACCACCGACAGCGCCACCGCCCTGTTGCGTTCGACGCGTACGGGCATCGGAAAGCATCGATGACACCTTCGCGTTGAGCGATCGCAGATTCATGACCATCACGCCTTCGGGGAATTTCGCGACCGCGATCGCTCCGAGTCCGAAGAGCAGCGGCGGAAGGTGCACCCACGCGCTCGACAGGTGCACACGCGCGACTTCGGGAAGCATCGTGAAGGCAATGCCGGCGAAGAGTGCCGCGACGGTCGAGCGGATTCCCAATGTCACCAGGACTGCGAGCCACCCCAACCCCAGCAGCGTGAGAAACTTCAGCGGCACCGCTCCGCCGTTCTGCACCGCCAACATGGCCCCGCCCAGCGCCGCAACAAATGCGCCGAGCCCTGCGACCAGGACCTTCATCGCCACTACGTTCACGCCAAGCATTCTCGCTGCGGTGGGACTGCCGCGAACCGCTCCAAGGGCAAGGCCGGTCGTTGATCGCCGCACGTTGACAACACCCAATCCGACAATCACGAAAACACCGAAGAACAGGTAGGCCAGCGTCAGATCACTACCGGCAAAATCGGGACGGCGAACCGCTACCCCAGCTCCGAACTTGGCAAACATCTCGCGGCTGAACACCAGATTGTCGAACAACAAGCCGAAGGTGAGCGTGACCAGCGCGACATACAGGTCACCGAGGCGGATGCTGAGCAGACCGATCAGGACGCCCAACATCGCGGCGATACCGGCACTCGCGACGATCGCAAGCCCAAGCGGCCATCCGTGAACGGTGGCCAACTGAGCCGTTCCCATTGCACCGATGCCGGCGAATGTCACCTGGCACAGCCAGATCATCCCTCCTTCACCGACGACAAGGGTGAACGAGAGGAACACCACTCCGAACGCGATGCCTACAGCCAGCTGAATGACCCAGAAGTCCCCCAGAAGCAGCGGTACGACGACTGCCGCCAGAGCCGCCAAGAACCATGGCCATCGGGACAACACCATTGCTTTCGCGCCGGGCGCTCCGAGTCTGACGCTGGGGACTGCATCGGAAGGAGACGATGTGCTCGGCGGGGTGAACGTGGTGCCCTGCGGGATGATGGCGTGGTCGAGCGTGCCACCGATCCGGCCATATTCGTCAAGGCTCGCGTTACTGAACATGCTGTACACGAGAAAGATTGCGGTCGCGACGAACGGAATGCTCGGAATAGCGGCTTGCACAAAGGAACTCGACGGGGGCAGGAGGTACTGCACGACCGACCCCGCGACTCCCATCGCCAGACCCACCGCGACCGCGACCGGCAAGCTACGGAGACGTGCAGCAATCACCGCGGCGAATGCAGCGATCATCAACAGGGTGTAGCTACCGATCTCGAGGCCCACGATTGGTGCGGCCACGACTCCGACAAGCCCCGCGATGCATGCGCTCGCCGCCCAGACACCTGCTGCAACAGCATCGGGACTGGTACCCGACAACGATGTCAGCGCCGGCGAGTCGACCATTGCCCGGACACGCAGTCCCACGTCGGTATAACGCAAGACGACGGTGCCACCGACCATGACGAGGACCATGAAGATGTACACGATGATCTGGTCCATCGTCACAGCGACGTCGAAGATCTTGAAGACACGGATCGGTCGAGGAGCGATGCCGGGAGCGACGAGGATCGGATCCTCACCGAAGATGATCAGGGCGACTGGCGCGATCGCAACGGCGACACCGATGGTCGTCACGATCTTGACCAATGGTGTCGCCAGTCGGAGGAGCCGAAAGACCAACACGTACAACAGCACACCCAAGAGCGGTGCGACGACGACAACCGACACCAGCAACGAGACGACGATGCCCCACTCGTGCTCGGTGTGGAGGAAGTAATAGAGACGAGCGATGAAGAATGCCAGCGCCCCGAAACTGAAGTTCAGAATGCCCGCCGAGAGGTACGTCACGACAAGGCCCGACGCCACGATCGCGTACAAGCTTCCGAAGACGAGGCCGGCGATGACGTACTGGAGCACCACTCACCTCATCGTGCGACGGACTGTTCGATAACGCCCACCAAACCCAGCCAGCTTGGTGGGCGCCTCTTGCGACGTGGGCGCCCTACTTGTAGGAGAAGAGCTTCCCGCAAATACGTTCACCATCAGGGTCGATCTCGAACTTGCCATCGGTCAGCACTGCGTATGCGGTGCACTGTTGCGGCTGGAACATGTCCTTGGTGCCGAAACCCGTGAACTTCAGCGGTGGGTCAAAGAGGCCACGTCCTTCGTACGAATCGACCTTGCGCATGTTCTCGATGAACGACTCGCGCGTCGGATTCTCGCCGGCGACCTCGAGGCCCTTGATCATCACGTCCATCGCCCGGTACGAGCCCCACACGCCGAACGTGGGCTGGCCAGAGAGTTCAGGGGTGTACTCCTCCAGCGCTGCGAGCATGCCCTTGGTAGCGGCGTTCGGCTTTGTGAAGTTCGGATGTGCGACAAAGTGTGCGCCTTCGAGCGCAGCGACTGCGTTTCGATCATCGACAACCGCCTGGTCATAACCGGTGAGGTACAGCTGGGTCAGTTGGTGCCCCGCCTGTTGGAGGGCTGCGGCCAGTCCGACATTCGATGCGTCGACCATTGCGGCAAGGACGCCATCACATCCGGCGTTCTTGATGGCCAGCGCCTCGGTTGTGAAGGAGGTCTGACCGAATGCCACGGAAATGTTCTCGTAGCAATTCTCGATGCCGTTGTTCGCGGCCGCTGCCATCGTCGCCTTGATCTGCTGGCTCGATGACGGCGAAATGCCGAACCCAACCCCGGCAAGCTTCTTGACACCCTTGGCCTTGAGGAACTTCACGGCATCGTCGTAGAAGTAGTACGTGTCGCCCGTGAATTTCGTGAAGACCGGCGGAAGGTCGGTAGTGAACATGTTCGAGTTCGGCTCCTGGCCCCACTCCGGTCCGTCGAACGCCGAACCCGTGACGGGGATGCCCTTCTCCTGGAGGTATTGATAACCACCGAGCACGACAAATGGCGAGAAGTCGACGACGGCGAACACGCCCTTGTTCTCGACAAGGTCCTGAGCAGCGCCCTTGTTGCCGTTGGGTCCACCGTCATCGGCGGAGAAGAGCTCGATCTGGCGACCGTTGATCCCGCCCTGCGCATTTTGCAGTTCGACACGAGCCTTTGCGCCCAATGCGCCGCCTTTGAAGGTGGACGCGGCGATTCCCGTTTCAGACGTGATGTACCCGATCTTGATGGTGTCTTCGGTGACGCCGGGCGCGCTCGCCTCGAGCGGCCCCGTTGCCTTGAAGTCCTGCTTGACGTCCGGCAGGCCCGCGGGTCTTGCATCGTCTTTCGCCGCGGTCGTCGTCGAGCGCTTCGGCTGGGCCTCGTCCGAATCGCTGCTGCATGCACTCGCCACGAGCAGCACAACGAAGGAAGCAGCAAGAACTCCACGCGCGCGTTTCGACATGTTCCCCCCCGGGATCGTCGCTGCACAGCAACCGCTCTCTGCAACGCGCAGAAGTATGGTGGACAGCTATCCCGAGAGCAATGATTTTTTGTGACTTCCGTCTCAAATCCCGAAGGGCATCCCGAGGTCGAACTCGACGTCGGCGAACTTGGCGGCAGCGTCTTGCAGCTCCGCCACCGTCCATCGGCCGTCCTTCTCGATCTTGTCGACGATCGACCAAGGCTTGAAGAGATGCACTTGGCCGCCCACGACGAAGAACGCACGTCCGGTGATCGTGCAGGTCGCGGTTGAGAGGTATGCGACAAACGGCGAGACGTTCCCCGCATCCATGGATCCGAAACCAGCAGTGGCAGCCTCGGCCGCACCGGGGTCGGCGTTGTCCCCCATGCCGGCCAGACCGGTCGTCAGGCGGGTGAGCGCGGCCGGCGCGATCGCATTGACACGAACGCCGTACCGCGCAAGCTCCTGCGCCGCGATGATCGTGAACGCGGCGATGCCCATTTTCGCGGCGCCGTAGTTGGTCTGGCCGGGATTGCCGAACAAGCCGGAGGTCGACGATGTATTGACGACGGCTCGCGGTCGGTTGGCGCCGGCCTTTGACGCCTCACGCCAGTACCCCGCCGCGTGGCGAGTGGGACAAAAGTGACCCTTGAGGTGGACCTTGATGACCGAGTCCCACTCGTCCTCGCTCATGTTCACCAGCATGCGGTCACGCAGGATTCCCGCGTTGTTGATGAGGATGTCGAGTTCACCGAAGGAATCGAGAGCGGTTTTCACCAGACGTTCGGCGCCGTCCCATGACGTGACGTCGTCATGGTTGGCGACCGCATCACCCCCGAGGGCGATGATCTCCTTGGCAACCTGTTCCGCGGGTGTTGCATCGGCGCCGGTGCCGTCGGAACTTCCTCCGAGGTCGTTGACCACGACCTTCGCGCCCTCGGCAGCGAACAACATCGCGTGCTCGCGGCCGATTCCTCGTCCCGCGCCGGTAATGATCGCGACGCGTCCATCGAGACTTCCCATGTTCGCCTACCCCCTCAGACCATTGACTGGTCCTGTCATGTATGGCTGACTGTTCGGTCGTGTTACTTCACGAGTGGATCACGCGGCAGGCCGAGCAACCGCTCGCCGATCTGGCTCCTGGTGATCTCCGAGGTTCCGCCGGCGATGCTCATCGCTCGACACAACAGCGTGATGCGCGCGCCGAAGCCACCTGGTCCTTCGAGATAGGCAACCTCGGGGCCGACGAGCCGCAGAGCGATGGAAGCAAGGGCCTGGCCCTCCTCGGCAACCACGAGTTTCGTGACGTTGCCTTCCGGTCCGGGGGCAGCGCCTGCAAGCGCTCGCTCGGCGCGGCGAAGATTCATGAGGCGCAAGGTCTGATCAATCGCCAAGGCTCGAGCAACGTCGGGCGCGACCGCTGCTGCGCGCTGCGGATTGGCATCGAGCATCGCGAGCGCGTCGGTCGCGCTTTCGGTTCCCATGCGCATACCCCCACCGATGCTGACTCGTTCGTTCCCAAGGGTCGCCCGCGCCACGGTCCAACCCTGGTTCACTGGACCGACGACATCGTCGTCCGGCACGAAGACATCGGTGAAGAACACCTCGTTGAAGTGGGCCTCGCCGTCGACCTGACGGAGGGGTCGGACCTCGACGCCCTCCGCGTGCATATCGATGACGACCGTGGTGATGCCCTCGTGTTTCTTCGCATCGACATCGGTTCGAACGGTCGCCAGACCAAAGCCCGCAACGTGCGCTCCTGAGGTCCAGACCTTCTGGCCATTGATCAGCCAGCCGCCGTCGACGCGAGTCGCGCGGCATTTGACGCCCGCGGCATCGGATCCTGCCTCCGGCTCGCTGAAGAGCTGACACCAGATGACCTCCTGGGCGAGCGCCGGTCGAACCCAACGGCTGACCTGGTCTTCTGTGCCGTGCTGGATCAAGGTGAGGATGACCCAGCCCGTGATCGCATATTGCGGACGGGCGACCTTGGCCTTCGCGAACTCTTCGTCGACGAGTAGCTGCTCGACCGCGGATGCGTCACGACCCCAAGGCTTTGGCCAGTGCGGCATCACATATCCGGTCTCGATGAGTCGGCTGCGTTGCTCGCTCGGGTCGAGGACAGCAATCTCGCGTGCGAATGCGCTGATCGTGCCACGCATTTCCTCTGCTTCGGCTGGAAGGCTCAGACCCGGCGCGCGTCGAACGCCCTCCCGGAGCGACGAGATGACTTGATCACCCGCACCATCGGTCTCGAAGACGGCTGCCAATGCCAGCGCGCGCCGCATGAGCAAGTGGGCGTCATGCTCCCAGGTGAAGCCGATCCCACCGTGCACCTGGATGTTGAGATGGCTGTTCTTCAGAAAGGCCGGAAAGGCCAACGTTGCAGCGACTGCCGCTGCGAGTTCGAACTGATCCAGATCGCCGGTCGCTGCGCGTGCTGCGTCCCAGGTCGCCGACGTCGCGAGTTCGGCATCGACGAGCATGTTGGCGCAGTGATGTTTGACGGCCTGGAACATGCCGATCGGTCGTCCGAACTGGTGGCGCTCCTTGGCATAGGCGACAGCGGAATCGCAGCATTCGCGTGCGCCGCCGCAAGCCTCAGCCGAAAAGATCGTGCGCGCCAGGGCCCACGCGCGCGGTGCCCCGCCGGTCAAGACGGTGACAGGGACATCGGTGAGCGTCACGGTCGCGGCGCGACGCGCTCGGTCGACGTTGTCGGGGACCACCACGACAACACCGGGTGCGTCTCGATCAAAGACCACGACATCATCGCCCGTGATCACAACGAACAACTCTGCGAGCGCGCCGCCGATGATCACACCGGCCGTACCCGTCGCCGTGTCACCACTCACGCGGAGATCGCCGATCAGACCTACCGCGGCGCGTGTCGTCCCGTCGGCAAGTGTCGGGAGCCACGTCGTGCACTGGACACTGGACGCGCAGGCGGCGATCACAGCCGATGCAACCGTTGTCGGCACGAACGGGCCGGGTGCGACCGCACGACCCATTGCCTCGACGACCACGACAAGCTCTTCGAGCCCGTAGCCCGATCCTCCGTGCTCCTCGGCGAGGTGCAACCCAAGCCATCCCAGCTTGGCGACTTCGTCCCAGAACGGCGGAATCGTTTCGACACCGGCCTCGAGGAGCGCTCGGTTGGCTTCGCGAGCATGCGCTGTTCGTAGGAACGACGCTGCGACACTTTCCAGTTCGAGATGTGCGTCGGAAATCGCGATTCCCATGTGTCCTCCAAGGCGTGACCGGACCGCCGGCCGTGCTCGGCCGTTTCCGGAACGCGTCAGCGTCGCGCCAATGGCTGCTCCGTGTCGAGGCTCGGTTCACGGGCGAGGCCCAGGACGCGCTCTCCGATGCTGTTGCGTTGGATCTCGTCCGTGCCGCCACCGATCGAGGCGCCCGGGCTCGAGAGCCCAACGGTCTGGAGTTCACCGTGGTGCGGAGCGTCCTCGCCGCTGAGCATCGCCGTCGCTCCAAGAATCGAGAACGACAAGTCGCGCGATGCGTGGCAGATCTTGCCGAGGACCAACTTGGCGATCGACCCCTCGGCGCCAGTCGCCTTCTTGGCACGCATCGCCGCGACCGCGCGGCGCTGGTTGTACCGGTGGACTTCCGTGAGTACGTAGTAGCGCATGAGCTGCTGACGCATGACGGGATCGGTGGTCACACCACGTTCGCGTGCCAGTGTGATCAAGTGGCGAGCAGGGACCGCGCTTCCCGAGAACGTCGGCTGGTGTTCGTCCGTGGTGGCCAACACGTCGCCGACGATGCGATCGAGGTTTCCTGCCACTTCGCCCGAGGCAACCGCACGAAGCCCGCGCGCGCTGCGTTCGGTCGCGCCGGCACGCTCGAGGTTGAGGGTCGTCCGCGCTGCTGACCAGCCCTTGTTCAGGCAGGTTTCTCCACCGAGAATGTCGGTATTGGCCACGCGGGCGTCGGTGAGGAACACCTCGCAGAAGTGGGCCTCACCGTTCATTTGACGGAGCGGTCGTACTTCGATGCCCGGTTGGTCCATGTCGATCAGGAAATACGTGATGCCGTCGCGCTTGGGCACGGTGGGGTCGGTGCGAGCGAGCAACAATCCGCGCCTGGCAAGATCGGCGCCGGAGTTCCAGACCTTCTGCCCGTTGATGATCCACTCGTCGCCGTCGCGCACCGCGCTCGTCGACAGGTTCGGCAGGTCAGAGCCGGCGCCTGGTTCGCTGTAGAGCTGGCACCACGAATCGTCGCCTCGCACGATTGCCGGGATGTAACGCTGCTGCTGTTCAGGCGTGCCGTGGGCGAGAAGTGTCGGGCCGGCCAACATCACCGCGATCACGCCGGTAGGCGCTGCGATGGCGCCGACGCGCACGAGCTCCTCGGTCACGACCTGGGCATCGGATCGAGAAAGACCCCGGCCGTACGGCTTCGGCCAGGTCGGCGCTGAAAGACCTGCGTCGGCGAGACGTTTCCACCATTGCCGCACGGTGATGGTGTCCGACCAGTTGGCAGCGACCCAGGCACGGATCTCGTCACGCAATGCAGCCGGCACCGTTGGCCACCTTCCTCGGGTCGTCGCGACGCGCGAGGCTAGCTGCGATGACTTCACAGGTCGTCCGTGCCGGAGCGGCGTTGGTGGTCCGCCGTGGGGGCGGCCAACGCTCGGACCCACCACCCGAACGCACAACCCTCGTCGCACCCAGGGACACTCCCTGGAGATCACACCTGGATGGTGCGCCAAATGGTGGCGAAGACACGCACACGAGTCGCTGTGCCCACGACCGGGTCTCCGAATCCGGTCACCTATCGGGTCAGACGGATGTCGACCTCCCGGTCGACGAATGACCATTCCTCCGTCGCGCGAAGCCGACCGACCAGTTCATCGAACGCCGCCGCGTCGCTCGGCGCGTACTCGAACCAAGTCAGGAAGTCGAAGGGCTCGCCCAGATCGCGCGAGTGGTGCAGACGCCTCGCGACGGCCGGGAGGTATTCAAGGCCGACCGCGATGTGGCGAGATCTGTCCTCAAGGAGGTTTCGCCGCTCGTCCTGCGTCAGCTCCCACCACGCCTCGGACTTGCGGATCGGGATGAGCGCCGCGCACGTCGCGACCGGACGCCCGAGAGGCTGTTGGACCGCTGTCAATGCAGCTCGCTCCCGGCGTTCGACATAGCGCTCGTTGCTCGTGAAGCCGGTCAAGCTCCAGCTCATTGAAGCCGAGGGCGTCCGTGGACCTTCAACGACGGCGAGGCGTTCCGCTGGGGCGAGTCCGTCACCGACCACCGAGTCCATTCGCTCGATTCGCCACTCGCCCACCTGCCGGCAGCGAAGTTCCACAGGATCGGAGGGGGCATGAAGAGAGGCTAATGCTCTGGATTCGGTTCTTTCAAAATCCGACACACGTGCGGTGTTACGAGCCCGTTGTCGGTGAGAACCGGGGTTTCGGTGCGGCTGGGCTGAGTGATCCGTCGCCTCAGTAGGTCTGCGCGCACCACTTCAGCACCCATCCTCTCGCGCCGAGAGGGTCGGATGGAGGCTGGTCTCGGATTCGCCTTGCTCGCAGGTTACGGCTTTGCGTCTTGGATGTGGATCGACGCGCTGCGCGTACCGCGCGTTCGGCGTTGCTGTCGCAAGCCTCTGCTGACATCGCCGCGGGTGCACCTCCGCATCCCGCCGGTTGGTACGTGAATCCCTCTGGCGATCATCACGACGGCAACCGAATCGTGGACGGCCCGCGTATGGCCCACGCCCATAGGCCAGCCGCCGACGGTCGCCGGCCTCGAAGCGACCTATGGAGAACGCGCCTGGGGCGGAGTATCCATGAATAATAACAATGATGCTATAGTCACCTGGTGTGGAGAGTCGTCTACCACCCGGACGTGGAAGCCGAGCTTGGTCGCCTCCCTGCTGGAGAGCGGGCGGCGATGTTGCACGCGGTCGAGAAGTTGGGGGCGGTGGGTCCGGCCCTGCCGTTTCCCCATCAGAGCAACATCCAAGGTGTGACCGGGCTGCGTGAGCTTCGACCACGGGCTGGTCGCAGCCCGTGGCGCGGGTTCTACGCACAGATCGGGGAGACGTTTGTCATCAGCGCGATCGGACCGGAGGCGAACGTCGATCCGCGAGGGTTCAAATGGGCGCTCCGAGTAGCAACAGCCCGTCTGGCGGAGATCGAACCGTGAGGAGTAGGCGATGCGAGTGACCCACATGCCAAACAGCAACGAGGTCCTGAAGCGTCAGCTTCGGGACCCTGTGTTCCGTGCCGAGTGGGACCGCACCACGGTTGCGCGAGCGGTGGCGAAGCGCCTCGTCGAGTACCGGGTCGAGCATGAGCTGACGCAGACTGCCCTCGCGCGCTTACTCGGGATGAAACAGCCCGCGGTCGCCCGTCTCGAAGCCGGCGGGCACAACCCTTCTTTCGAGACGCTCGGCCGTTTGGCGAGCCTGCTCGGGATCGAGTTTCACATCGACGTCACACCCGAAGGCGTCGCGATCTGACGTGGTTCATGCCGCGGCCACGAACCACCGTACGAGTGGTGCAGGCCGTGCAGCCAGCGATCGCCCTCAATCGTCGACAGGACCGTTGGTGTCCGGTGGTCGGCGAGTTCAGGGCGCGAGCTGGACCACTCGACGCGAATCTCAACACGGAGCGACGCGTCGTCGGCGAGGACACCCGAGCATCGAAGCGTCGGCGTCGAATTCGGGGGGGGTAGGTGGCACCGAAATCAAACACGGGTGTCGCTCCTTCCGAGCCCGTCTCTTGCGCCCACGCTTCGCAACGGACATGACACGTCGTCTCGTGCGCCGAGAAGCCCACGCGATACGCGCGCCGAACTCGCGCCTACTCATGCCGTACATCTGACTGTGATACTCATCGCGGCGCGTCACGCGCGCCTCCGAAGATCCACCAGCCAAAGCTCCCACGAATACGAGGGTCCCAACAGAGCACGACGGTGCATCGGTGTGGCCGATGCTGATCGGACTGCACGTATTGATATGGTCCCTCCCCGATTGGACAGAATACTGCGAAGCAGCACGTAAGTGAGCTAGTTCGCAGCACTATGGGCAAGCAGTACTGCGAAGTCGCTATATCTGAGCTATTACGCAGTCACTATGGCCACGCGGGACACTCTCGCACGCCTCTCGCACTTCGCAGAGGACCAGTGGGGTCTCGTGACGCGCAGGCAAGCCCAGGATGGCGGCCTCTCGCAGGCAACGATGACGCGGCTCGTTCGGAAGGGAAACCTCGAACGGATCGCCCACGGCGTGTACCGCCTACGGGGCGCACCGACGCCCGATCACGTCGAGCTGCGCGCCGCGTGGCTTCAACTCGCCCCGGAGACGCCTGCATGGGTGCGGACATCGGACGACGGTGTCGTCTCCCACCGCTCGGGCGCGGAGATATACGGCCTCGGGAACCTGCCGGCCGACGTTCACGAGTTCACGGTGCCGAGCCGCCGTCAGACCCGACGCAACGATGTGCGGCTCCATGTCCGACCGCTTCGCGACGGCGAGTGGATCAGCATGCGCGGCCTCCTGGTGACCTGCCCTTCGAGGATCGCATCCGATCTACTCCTGGACGGAGAAGACCCAGGCGCGGTCGCGCAGCTCGTTGCCGACGCCATCCGTGCCGTCTTCGACTATCCGGGGACGTTCGCCGACGCTCTGGCGCCGTTCGCCACGCGTTTCGGGCTACGGCGCTGGGACGGGCTCGCACTCCTTCGGTGGCTCCTCGATCTCGTGGACGACCCCAAGACCGAGGTCTGGATGAACGAAGCGCGTGGGAACGACGCCGACGGATCCGGCAACGCGCCGAAGCGCATGCGCGCCGCGGCGACCCCCCGGACAGGACCGCCACGATGACCGAGCAGCGCCACATGAGCCCGGCCGCCTTCCGCCATGCGCTGACCGACCGGCTCCGCGACCTGGAGAAAGAGGGTCGCTCGCGCCTGCCGCAGCTCCAACGTCAGTTCGCCTACGACCGCCTCCTCCAACGTCTGTACCGAGGGCTCGCATCTCACCGGCCGTGGTCCGGGACATCAGGCCCTCCTTCGGAGTTCGCGTATACCCGAATACCGAATCCCGTCGTGTCGATCGACTGTCCAAGGGCCCGAGAGGCATCCGTGGCATCGACCAAATCCGCCATCCGAGCAGCAATGGAGTCCGCCCAGCCGTCGCTGCGCGGACGGCAGTGATGTCAGCTAAAGCCACCAGCGGCGATAGCCCGAAAGATCTCGCCACGGTGGCGTTGGTCGCATGCGGCCCACCGCGCTTCTTCATCGTCGAGTTCGGCGAGGAAGCCATAGCGTCGCTGGATACGCGCAGCGATCGCGTCGAGATCGACCGAGTGGATCAGGATACCGAGCGAGTCGGGTACGAAATCCTGTGCGCGCCGTGGCTGCAGCACATCTTGGGGCCTCAACGGCCGGTCGCCTCTGTTGTCATCAACGAAGTCGCACCACACTTTCAACACCCATAGACGCCGAACGAGCTCCTCCGACATCGGCCGTTGCCCGAACTTGTCGAGGTCGTACGCGTCGCGGCCAAGGCGCAGGCGGCGATAGCGTGCGAGCTTCTCGGCGCACGCCTCGGGTTCCGCGATGACTGGCAACTGCGGCAGCTCGACGCCATCGGCATACGAGCGATGGACCGGAAGCGGCACAAAGCCGAGCCTCTCAGGCGGCAGGATCAGCGGCCGACGGGCGAACTCGACGCTTGAGGCAATGGCCGGCGTCCCGAGTTCGTCGTGCGTGACCTGCAAGCTCCAATGCCGACCGTCGCCTCGCGTGCTCGTCAATCTGAACGAGAAGCCCGCAACGCGGGCGTCGTCGATTGCGTCGCACACGTCGAGAACGACGCCCTCGTCTGGTGCTACGAGATCGATGTCCGTCGAGAACCGGCCTGCTGGGCCCAAGCGGCACTTGCGCAGGCTCGTGCCGCCCTTGAAGACCAGATCTTTGCCGAAGTAGTCGGCCCGCTCGAGATACCACAACAGGTGGTCTTGCGCGATATCGAGGAGGGCGGCGCCATAGGTCTCGTTCCGTCCGCCTGCGTGCTGGCGTACGCGGGCGACGGTGAGTCGCTCGGGCATCGGACTACGCCTTGCCTACGATGCCGAGCAGTGGCGCGACAACACGATCGAGTACGTGGAACTGGGGAATCCAAACCGCGTCCGGGCCCCGGGCCCCGAAATACACGATCGCCTTGAACTCGCCAGGTAGCTCGGTGAGCAATCGGGCAGCAGCTCGCTCATCGCCGCCGGCATCGAGGAGATACGCGAGGCGCTGCCAGGTCTGCGTCGATTGACCAGCGAGCAGGCGCGTGAGGGTCGCGTAATCGATGTCGCTCACGAGTTCCGCGAGGTGCTCGACGAGATCAGCCCAATTCGTGAACGACGTGGGCCGGTTCGCAAGTTGAACGAGGAGCGCTTCTGGTCCGAACGCCAGCAGCCCGGATGACCAGGAGACGACGTCGAGCCCACGTTTTCGGAGGAGCTCGAACCTGGGCGCGAGCAGTTCCACTACCTCGGCGGACCACGCGACGCGCACAACGGACGCGACCTGGCGTAGTCCCTTCGGCAACTCCGTTCTCTGGGGCACCCAGACGCGAATCTTTCCTATCGGAGCGCGGTTGAGGTAACCGAGATGCCAGGCAGCGTGTTCTCCGGCGAGCGCGAACGTGGCGTCCTCATGCACCGCCTGCCAGGCACGGAGCTCAATGTACGGGTCGGCCGGCGCCGCCTCTCCGGGGCGAAGGACCGCCCAGACACCCTTCGTTCGGAGCGGCTGCAGCCACCCGATACGCCGCAGCTCGCGAACCACGGAATCGGCTGGCCGTGGCAACTCGAGTTCGTCAACGAGCGCCACCATGTCGTCTCGAGTCACAACGGGCGGCTGGTCTTGGAACAGCCGGGTCAGGATGGGTGCGGCCCAACCTGGAACTCGACGGTCGGCGGTGGCGGTAGTCGATGCCATACGGACCTCACTCTCTTTCTAGGGTCGTACTGTACAGCAGTGGGTCAGTACCGGCATAGAAAGCGAGCGAGACGGGCCCCGAGTCGGGCAAACAGGGCCTATGTGGGAACCGCGCTGGCTGAGCGTGGGACGCCAGTGCCTTCGTCCGCGCTCAGCGACGCATCGGCGCGGAGTACGGCGACGGAACGCCCGCATCGATCACCGCGGGGACTTGACCGACCTGATCGCCAAGTAAGTCCTTGCCAATCGCAGCGTTGACGAGTGCCGCTGCCGTGTCAAGGACCTCTTCCTCCGCCTCCAGGATCACGCCCCCCCGACCGTTCGGCCAGGTCGACCTGTCACTGCATTCCTATCGTCAATTCCCTGGGCACATTCATCGAAAGCCACTACGCACGGCCGTTCCCCGAGTGGTGCTCGGCCACACCTCACGCCGGACCCCCACCGACTTTTCCGTCACCCATTCCAAACGAACAGATGGCGGCGGTGCTGGGCGCCTACGAGACGCAACTACTGGGCGAGTTCGTGTTGGCCAAGGCGAGCTAGACCTCCGGGCGCGACCATCTTCCCAGGTCGCGCCAACCGTGTGCACGGTGGTACTGCCAGATGTGGGCGGTGTCATAGGCCGTCACGGCCCACACGGCGTCGACGCAGTCCGGCAGGGTAGGCGCTCGATCCGGAAGGCCTGCTCCATCCGGCAAGACATTCGAAATGCTGAACGCCGCGACGGCGAAATGCGCGGATGTTTCTACCCACACGAACAGGTGCCGCTCAGTCCGGCCAGCCGCCGCGCAGAGCTTCTTGACGTTGTCGGGAAGCGCCGCGTGGCGCTCGACCAACTCGACCACCGTTGACGGCCGGGTCGACACTATCGGTACGTGCTCACCCATGTTGACCACACCGCCGTACACGTCCGCCTCAAGCGACCGGTAGACCTGGCGGGCCCCGAGATCACGTAGGCGCTCAGCGGTTACGCGGTGCCGGTTCGGTGGAGGTCTGCTCGAGCCTGACGCTCGTCATCATTGAGTTCATCGTTATCGAGGGTGTCGTCGAACAGGGCCCCACGAATGAACAGTTCGCCGACCCCCGCAGTTTCGAGCGCGAGCAAGAGGCCGACGATCTCGCGGTGAACTGCGCCGACGTTATAGACGGGGCGCATGTCGACAATCCAGTCGTTACGCAGCTGGGGGAAGTGCCAGTCGCGCTTGTGGAGTTCCGAGAGCACGGCGAGGTTCGTCGGATTGTTGTGTCGCGTGACTTCGACGGCGACCGTCGTGCCATCCGGGAGCTCGAGATCGAAGTCGTGCCGTTGCTCCGGACCTCCTCCGGTGTCGACTTGCGTCGTGACACCGCCGAGCTGGGCGCACATGAGCATCGCGGCATCGCGTTCCTCGTCCCACGGTCGTCGACTCATCGATGGTTACTCCTCGGGATCCGTGACCCACATCGACCATTCCCGATCGCGGCGCTCCTCGACGGTGATGCCCAGCGCCCAACGGCGGCGCTGCGGACCGGTAACAGGTCGTCGACGACGAGCCGGACAACGGGGCCGAGCACCAACGGTGCATCGCTGTGCACGCTACCGAACCGCTCCGCACGACCGCACGACCGCACGTCGACATGGCACGAAGTGCGCTCAGTCGGGAGTCAGGTCGAGCGGTACCACAAAAGCCCGACCGGTGCGCTCGGACTCACGAAGCGCGAAACGAAGCTCCGGCGACATGTCCGCGACACCTTCGTCCGCTACCAGCAGAGTTGACACCAACCTTGTCTCCATGTGCATTACTGATCGGCCACGACGCGGTAGTTCCCGTGCAGTTCACCGACCCCAGATAGGCGCAAACCACATCGGTTGTCAGGTCCTTGGAATACAAGGGCCCCTCACCACCACACGCATTGCCGAACACCAAATTCTCGGTGATCGCGTTGGTGGCCATATCGGTCACTGTACGAGCCACGACACGCCCCCAACAGCGAAAGCATCTCGAGAGTCGCGGCCCGGCCCGACACCGCCCTGCCATCACCTCTTGCGTTCGCGTCGAACGCATACCTGCGCTCCGCGGGCGTGGCACCGGTCTCGACGGTGTGGACCAACCGTGACGCAGCCTCATAGGTGAACGCGCGTGACCGGCCGGCCGCGGCTGACGCCTCGGAGACCCTCCACCCGGCCTTCAAACTTGAAACCGGTTATCGGGACCCGAGCCGACACGTTGAAAGCGCGCGAAGCGCACACCACGACGCCCGAGCGACAACACAGCAACCCCAGGTAGTGTCCCGACACAACAGCAACGCCTGTCGTCGAGACCAACGGCCTCCGCGACCGCCACACTGTGCGCGCCGCGCGCCCGCGCCCAAGGTTCTGGGGGGACCATGGACCTGTCGCTCTCACCCGAGCTCGAAGAGTTCCGCATCCGCACCCGAGCGTTCATCGCCGAGCACGCACCCAAAATCAACATCCGTCGAGGTGTTCGCGCCCCCGAGCCCGAGGATCTCCCTGCGTTACGTCAATGGAACCGTGACCTCTACGAAGGCGGATACCTCGGTGGCGGACTGGCCCGAAGAGTGGGGCGGCCGACCGGGGCGCAACCCACTCGAAGAGTTCGTGCTCTCCGAGGAGATGGCCCGTGCCGACGCGCCGATCCCGCTCGGTGCGGGTGGCCTCGCCGCCGGGGCGCTGTTGTCGTTTGGCACCGAGGAGCAGAAGGCTCGATACCTGCCGCGTATCCGCACGAGTGAAGACCTGTGGTGTCAACTTTTCAGTGAACCCAACGCCGGCAGCGACCTCGCCTCGCTCCAAACCCGCGCCCGTTCGCGACGGCGACTCGTACATCGTCGACGGCCAGAAGGTCTGGACGACCAATGGCCAACACGCGAACCTCGGCTACCTCCTGGCCCGCACCGACCCCGACGTCGACAAACATGCCGGCATCACCGCCTTTGTGCTCGACATGACCTCACCCGGCGTTGACGTGCGCCCACTCCGTGAAATCACCGGTACTTCGGATTTCAACGAGGTGTTCCTCGATGGTGTCGTCGTACCTGCCGAGAACGTCATCGGTGAACCGAACGCCGGATGGCGTGTCACAACGATGAGCCTCGTCCACGAACGGCTCGGCGTCGCGAGCGCTGGAATCCGCCTCAAAGGCCTGATGACCGAACTGATCGACCTGGCGCGGAGAACCCGGCGCGCGGGAGTTCCCGCCAATGAAAGCGCCGACGTCCGCCAGGCGCTTGCTCGTCTGCACAGTCATGTCCAGATCTCGAACTGCCTCGGCTACGTTGCCATGACCCATCACCTGCGAGGAACTCCGACGCTCGCGGATGCACCCATCGGCAAACTGTTCTTCTCGGAGCTGAACCTCGCAATGGCCGAATTCGGCCTCGAGCTGCAGAACAGCGACTCGGTCCTCACCGAGGACGACCCGCGTGCGTTCGACAGCGGCCGATGGCAAGACGCGTTTCTCTACGCTCGTGCGTTCACGATCGCAGGAGGAAGTTCGGAGATCATGCGCAACATGATTTCCGAGCGAGTGCTGGCAATGCCCCGCGATCCCAAGTGACAGGACCGAAATGGAAATGACAGGACCGAAATGACAGGACCCTCCACGGCTCGAGGTTTCTGGAACACCGTCGCAACAGACCCCGATCACGTCGCCATCATCGACCCGAACGGCGTTCCGACGACCTACGGCGAGCTGGCAGCGAACATCAATCGCGTCAGCCATGGGCTCCACGCCCTCGGCCTCAGAGTCGACGACGCGATCGCGGCCGCACTGCCGAACTGCACCGAGTTCTTGGAGTGCTACTTCGCAGCGCACCAGAGCGGCTTGTACTTCGTGCCCATCAACAGGCATCTCGCCGCGCCCGAAGTCGCCTACATCGTCTCGGACAGCGAAGCTCGGGCTTTCGTCACGCACTCCCATTTGGGGTCGATCGCCACTGACGCGGCACGCGGCGCAACCTGTCCGCCCGACGCACGCTTCGTCGTCGGCGAACTCCTGCCGGGATTCCGCCCGTATAGCGATTTGCTCGCATCACAGCCTGACACGCGCCCAACCGAACGCCCAGCAGGCCAGATGATGATGTACTCCTCGGGCACGACCGGACGACCCAAAGGCGTCCGTCGCCCCCGGCCTGCGGGAGATCCAGACGAGCTTGCCGTCACGATCGCAGAGGTCACCTGCAAAGGGTTCGGCATCCAGCGCGGCAGCGTTGACAAACCTGGCGTTCACCTCGTATGCGGGCCGATGTACCACGCAGGTCCCATCCTCGGCGCCGTCAACACACTCCAAATGGACCACACCTTGGTCCTCATGGATTCCTGGGACGCCGAACGCACCCTCGAACTCATCGACACCTACCGCGTCACGAGCACGCAGATGGTGCCCACCATGTTCCACCGCCTCCTAGCGCTGCCGAAAGAAGTGCGCGACCGGTACGACGTCTCCACCCTCGAAAGCGTCCTGCACACCGGCGCGCCCTGTCCCGTCGAGATAAAAGCCCAGATGATGGACTGGTTCGGGCCTGTCCTCTACGAAACGTACGGCGGAACAGAAGTCGCCGCGGCGATCGCGAAACCACATCGATGGTTGGAGCGACCCGGCACCGTCGGCAAGGCAATCCACGGCGTCACGATCACCATTCTCGACGACGACGACCACGAATGCCCACCTGGCACGCCCGGTCTCGTCTACATCTCAACGGGCAACCTCGGCGCGCCCGAGTACTTCAAAGACCCCGAGAAAACCAAGGCCATGCAACGCGGAAACTCTGTGACCCTCGGCGACATCGGGTACCTCGACGACGACGGCTGGCTCTTTCTCTGCGACCGCAAAGTCGACATGATCATCTCGGGCGGCGTCAACGTCTACCCCGCAGAAGTCGAAGCAGCATTGCTCGCTCACCCTGCGGTCGGTGATGCAGCGGTCATCGGCATACCCAACCCTGAATGGGGCGAGGAAGTGAAGGCCGTCGTCGAACCCGCCGCCGGCATCGAACCGTCGCCGGAGTTGGCCACCGAACTCATCGACTTCTGCCGCGAACGCATTGCACGCTTCAAATGCCCCCGGACCGTCGACTTTCGCGAATTGCCACGTCTACCCAACGGAAAGCTGCTGAAACGCCGCCTTCGTGAGGATTACCTGGCGGACAACTTGAGCGACACCCAGTCCTCCTGAACCACGCCCCCTTGAACTGACATGTGACACACGTCATGCTGGGGACACGGCACGTGAGTAGACCCGATGGGCACCGCGCAGCGAGGGGGCCAGGATGACAGTGGCAAATGGGAGCGGCGTTGGTGCGCCGACACTCGAGATCTCGATGGACAGCGAACCCGCAATGCTCGCGAACCCCTTCGGATTCCTCGATGGACTGCGCGACCAGTACCGGTCCTTCTACACCTCGACGTCGATGATGCCCGGCTGGGTGCTACTCAAGTACGACGACGTCCACGAGGCGTTTCAGCAGTACGACACTTTCTCGTCCCAAGGAGCCCTTGATCCGCCGAGCGGCGAGGCTCGTACCTTTCCCCCGCTCATCCCCGAGGAGCTCGACCCGCCCGAGCACACGAAGTACCGCCAACTTCTGACCCCGCTGTTCACGCCCGGACGCGTCGAGCCGATGGAGGAGAGCATTCGTGCACATTGCATCTCACTCATCGAAGGGTTCAAGGACGCCGGTGCGTGTGATGTGGTCGCACAGTTCTCACGCCGATACCCCACGATCATCTTCATGCGACTCATGGGCCTTCCAGTCGAGGATGCCGACACGTTCCTCGACTGGGCAGACCGCTTGATGCACGAAAGCGTCGCGACCGATCCCGACGGCGCCAAGCGAATGGCCGCAGCAATGGACATCTTCGCCTACCTCGGCGTGCTGTTGAACGACCGGCGCGCCGAACCTCGCGACGACATCGTCAGCTATTTGGTGGCCTGTGAGCTCGAAGGGCGTCCGCTCGAGGAGATGGAGCTGCTGCAAATCGTGTTCCTGCTGTACATGGCAGGGCTCGACACCGTTGCCGGAACACTCGGCTACATGTTCCGCCACCTTGCAGACCATCCTGACGACCGCGAGCGAATCATCGCCGACCCCTCCATCATCCCCACAGCCGTCGAAGAACTCATGCGCGCCTACTCGATCGTCACACCCGTACGCGTGGTCACACGCGACATCGAATTCGCGGGATGCCCCATGAAGGCAGGAGATCGAGTCCTGCTCCCGACGCTCTCAGCCAACCGCGACGACGAGTTTCCCGATGGGACTTCCGTCGACCTGGGGCGCTCGGTCAACCGCCATGTCGCGTTCGGCGCCGGACCACATCGTTGCCTCGGTTCGCACCTCGCGCGCATGGAACTGCGCATCGCGCTCGAAGAGTGGCACGCGCGCATCCCGAACTACAGCGTCGCTCCAGGCGCCCAACTCAAGCAGCACGTTGCAGGCGTCGCCGGCTACGACGTGCTGCCGCTCGTCTGGTCCTAGCCGCTGCCGGAGCTGCGGCTCTGGGACAGCGCCGCGCGACGAGCCGCATCGAGAACGCCGTGACGCGCCAGGATCTCCGACGACCGTTGCTGCAAATCTGCCGGCGCCTCGGGCAGCACGACCGGCCCGCCCGTCCGGCTCGGCAACGCGATGGTTGCAGAACCGGGACACGTCACGACATCACGTTGATTGGTGCCACGCAGCTCGATATCCACGAGGTGGCGCCCATCCTCGACGCGTTTCGCAATGACCTCTCCCGTTATGACGTGTGTGTCGCCCATGTAGTTGAACTTGCGGATCTCGGTGTTGAGCCGCATGAGCCAACCGTCGTCGCCCATCCAGTCGGTGAGCGCGTGAGAAAGCCAGCAATCGCGCAATACCCCATAGTCGTACGCAATCGGGTTCCCGATCGCTTGGGCCCACGCCGGGTCCCAATGGACGCGCTGAGCCACATCGGGAATACCTTGCGCGTTCTTCACGTAGAAGGGCTTGATCCGTTGCCGGTTCTCGTAGGCAAGGCGCCCTGTCGTCGGCGCATAGGGCGTGAAGCCATAACCTCCGGCGTGAAAAACGATGATGTCGGTCGTGGTGAGTGGACCTTTGGCCATCGGCCGTAACGCGTCACCGACCTCGACGTCCTCCCAATATCGGGTTTCACCACCGCGGGGTTGCTCCGCCGCGTAGATCGCATCGATCTTGGCGAGATCTTCATCGGTGTAGTTCGCAGGCTCGATCGCCGCGTACTTGCCCTTGTCCCGTGCCGTCTTTCGCTCCGCATAGATCGCCAACATTCGAGTCAGCGCGACCACTTCACCACGTTGGTTGAACTTCACGTTGCGGTGCACGATCTGCACCGACCGCTCGGCGAACTCCGACTTCTTGACATTCACCGACTCGAAGCCACCGAAACTCGAAAGCGTGTCACCGGCACGCAGCGGACGGAACCACTCCCACGTACTCCCCGAGACGAACACGTGAATCCCACGAAACGACGGCTTCTTCAGGGCAACCTCGGGCTTGTCGCTCAAGAGCGGCTTGTTCATTGCGACCCCGATCATCGGAGGCGCGATCTGCGAACCCCAACGCGTGCTGTAGCCGTATTCCTCGTCGTTCCACAGCGGATTGTCGTCGCCGTAGCTGCGCGCAAAGTTGCGAATCGCGTCGAACGAACCCTGGCTCAGGTGCTCGCGCATCGCGCTCGACGGCATCGACGCCGACCAACGCTCGCGCGCGGTCGATGTCCTCCTCTTTGATCGCGTATTCGGTTGCCTTTTCGAACTCAGCCTTGGTGTCGGACATTGCACGTCCTTCCGATGCGTCTCGAGAAACCTCAGACTGCGAGCAATCGACAGATTCGCTCGCGGTGCCATGCCGGGTCGCCGTAGAGCACTTCGTTGCTCTTGGCTCGCCGCAAATACAGGTGCACGTCGTGCTCCCAGGTGAACCCGATCCCCCCATGGATCTGCAGTGCCTCACCGGCCAGACCGCTGAACGCGTCGCCGACATATGACTTTGCGATGCTGGCCGCGCTCGGTGCATCTTCCATGCGGTCCTGGTAGGTCAACGCCGCGTAATACGTCGCGGCCTTCGACGCCTCGACCCACGTCGCCATGTTGGCGCACTTGTGTTTGATCGCCTGGAAGCTGCCGATCGCACGGCCGAACTGCACCCGGTCCTTGGCGTACTGCACGGTCATAACGAGAAGCTGCTGTGCGGCGCCCACGCTTTCTGCGCATTGCAGGATGACTGCCGCTTGAATCTGTCGCTCGATCGCGCCCGCTGCGCGTCCGACATCGCCGACGACAGCGGACGCAGACACCTGCACGCCATCGAAGGCCACCTCAAAAAGCCGACGCGTGATATCGAGCGTCGCCAGACGAACGATCTCGATGCCCGGACTGGCTGCCTCGACGAGGAATTGGGTGAGCGCTCCATCGACCCGCCCCGTAACGAGCAGCCAATCGGCCAGGTGCGCATCCTGGACGTACCGCTTCTGGCCCCGAAGCTCGAAGCCATCGCCGTACGGCTTGGCCTCCAATGCCACACCCTCGCCATCCCAGAGACCACCGGGTTCAACAAAACACCACGTCGCAATGCCACCGCGCACCGCTGCGAGTTGCTCGGACGTCCCGAACTCGGTGACCGCTTGCCCGACCACGCTGTTGGGAAGGAAGGGTCCCGGTTGCACCAGACGACCAAGTTCCTCGGAGACCACGACCAGATCGACGATTCCTCCGCCGATGCCTCCGTCCGAGCCGCTACCGGTCGCCAGGTCGACCCAGCCCATCTCGACACCGCCGCGCCACACCTCTGGATCCGAACCCAATTCGGACTCCATCGTGGCGCGCACCACCGTCAGCGGCGAATGTGCGTCGAGGAACCCTCGAGTGGCCGCGCGCAGCATGTCTTGTTCTTCACTGAGTCCGAAGTCCACGACACCCCCGTCGGCACCCTCATCATCGGAAACCACGTCCCGCGCTGTGCTGCCATGCGAGGCGACGAGACAAATTTCACTTGTGTCACATTGAATCGGAGCATAGCGTTGGTGTGCCAGCCGTCACAATGGCGATGTCGGCGCGTGAGGGGAAACGGATGACGGAATACGACCTCTTCATCGACGGCACATGGACGCCGGGCCACGGCGGTGAGCTTGCGGTCATCAACCCCGCAAACGGCGAGAACATCGGACGGGTTCCCGAGGCAAGCGTCGAGGACATCGACGCTGCGGTCACGGCGGCACGCCATGCGTTCGACGAAGGGCCGTGGCCCACCATGGCCCCTGCGGAACGGTCTCGCATTCTCCTGGCGTTCCTCGACGCGCTCACGAAACGTAAGGAATCACTCCTCGATCTCAACATGGCCGAGGCCGGCTCCACGCGTATGCTCGCCGACTTCCTCCAGGTCGGGATCCCGCTGGAGCATTTTCGGTGGTTCGCAGAACGTGCTGCGACGTTTCCCTTCGAGGAGCCATTGCCACCGGTCATCGGCATGGGGATCGGCCAAGGCATCATCTCCAAGGAACCGGTCGGCGTCGTCGCCGCCATCACACCGTTCAACTTCCCGCTGTTCCTGAACCTCTGGAAGATCGGGCCCGCTTTGGCAATGGGAAACACCATGGTCCTCAAGCCATCGCCGCACACGCCGCTCGAGGCCTTCGTGCTCGGCGAGATTGCCGAGGAGGCAGGACTTCCGCCGGGAGTGCTCAACGTCGTGACCGGGGGCATCGATGCCGGTCGGGCGTTGACGACAAGCCCAGGAGTCGACCTCGTCAGTTTCACCGGCTCCGATGTCGTCGGCAGTGAGGTCATGGGCCAGGCGGCGCTCGGACTCAAGAAGACGCTGTTGGAGCTGGGCGGCAAGTCCGCGAACATCATCTTCGCCGGATCGGACCTCGACCGTGTGGTGCCGCAGACGATCATGGGATTCACCACGCACGCCGGACAGGGTTGCGCGCTCACCACGCGCATCCTCGTGCAGCGCAGCATTCACGACCAACTCGTGGAACGGCTCTGCACCTTCCTCGGTTTCCTTTCGGTCGGCGACCCAACCGACCCAATGGTGATGATGGGGCCGCTGATTTCCGAGGCCCAGCGCGCACGCGTCGAACGGTACGTGGCGCTCGGACGTGACGAAGGGGCGACGGTTGCATTCGGCGGCGGCCGTCCTGACGGGCTCGAAAACGGCTTCTTCGTACAACCGACGCTCTTCACCGACGTCGACAACTCCATGCGCATCGCGCGTGAGGAGATCTTCGGACCCGTCGGGTGCATCATCGCCTTCGACACCCTTGACGAAGCCGTGCAGATCGCGAACGACTCGCCCTATGGACTGGCCGGCGCGGTATGGCACCCCGACCCCGTTGCGGCGTACGGCGTCGCCAAGCGTTTACGCACCGGGACGGTCACCGTCAACGGCGGTGGCGGAGGCTTCGGACCTTACGGACCGTTCGGCGGCTTCAAACGTTCCGGGATCGGCCGCGAACTCTCCGACTACGGCCTGCATGAATACGTCGAATTGAAGACCATCCAATGGGGAGCGGCCCAGTAACGAAACCCGCCGATGCGGCTTTCTCGAGAGGTGAGGCGCCATGCCCTTACAAGACGCCATGTGTTTGATCTCCGTCGACGACCATGTCATCGAACATCCGACGGTCTGGACCGATCGGATGTCCGACGAAGTACGCCGACCAGGCGCCGCGCATCGTCGAGAACGATGCAGGTCAGGAGTCTTGGCTCTTCGAGGGCGCCGAGCACGCGCAGATCGGCCTCAACGCCGTCGCGGGAAAGTCCTACGAGGAGTACGGCTTTGATCCCGTGCGCTACGACCAGATGCTGCCTGGGTGTTATGACGTCGCTGCACGGGTCCGAGACATGGACACCGACGGCGTGACAGGCCAGATGTGCTTTCCGTCCTTCGCCGGCTTCTGCGGCGGGACGTTCCTGAACGCTGCCGACAAGGACCTCGGTCTCGCATGCGTCCAGGCATACAACGACTTCATGATCGACGAGTGGACGGCGTATGCGCCCGACCGCTTCATTCCGATGGTGATTCTGCCGCTGTGGGATCCGAAATTGGCTGCCGCTGAGATCGAACGCACCGCAGCGAAAGGCGCGACATCCATCGCCTTTACCGAAAACCCTGTTCCAATGGGTCTGCCCTCGTTTCACACCGAACACTGGGACCCGGTCTTCGCTGCTGCGCAAGCCGGCGACATGCCACTGTGCATGCACTTCGGATCGTCGACCAAGGTTCCGATGACTGCGCTCGAAGCTCCCTTTGCGGTGATCATTGCCCTGTTCGGCACCAACTCGATGGCCACCACCGTCGACCTGTTGATGTCGCCGGTCTTTCACAAGTTCCCACGCTTGAAGGTCGCGTTGTCCGAGGGCGGCATCGGATGGATGCCCTACATCCTCGAACGAGCCGACTACACCTGGGAGCGGCACCGTTATTACCAGCAGACGCTCAACTTCGACGCACGACCCTCGGAACTCTTCGCCGACCACATTTTCGGGTGTTTCATCGACGACGAGGCCGGCATCGAAGCACGACACCGGATAGGCGTCGGGAACATCATGTGGGAGGGCGACTATCCCCACAGTGACAGCAATTGGCCGAACAGCCGGAAGCGGGTCGCCGAAATGCTGGCCGATGTCCCCGACGACGAGGCCCACCAAATCACCGAGCTGAACGCACGCCGGGTCTTCAACTTCGGTACGCGCTGAGCATCGGTCAACGCCTTCGCGGTAGCGTCGTAGGTCACACTCATTTGCTCGTTTTCTAGCTTCATTGCACCGTTCCATCCACCGCACACACCAGCGCCAACGGGAGAAGTCCATGGCCAACCAAGTCCCCCTCGTCGATTACCTCGTACTCGGCGAGAATCCACATCTCATCGCACATGAATGCACGGCATGCCACGCTCGTTTCTTTGATCGTCGCAATGCATGCGCCAACTGTTCGGGCACGTCGTTCGCCGATGTTCCGATCGGCACCGAAGGCTTCGTACGTGCCTTCACCATCGTGGCGTTCGCCGCACCGGGGATCCCGGTCCCGTTCGTCTCCGCCATCGTCGACTGTGACGGGACAAGCGTGCGCGCCAACATCATCAATGTCGAAGCAGACCCTGAGCACGTGCCCCTCGGGATGAAGGTCCGGCTCGCGACCTATTCCATCGGTGAAGACCAAGCCGGCACCGAGGCGATCGGCTTCGGTTTCGAGCCCAACGTATGAGCACCTTGAACGCGACCCACTTCAACCACTCACGCTGCAGTCACGACGGAGGCACGCACCATGGCAAGTGACGACGTATGGATCCTTGGCATCAACATGACCAAGTTCGGCAAGCACAAAGAGCTCGACACGATGGACCTCGCATCCGAAGCCACGATGGCCGCACTTGCCGACGGTGGCGTCACGATGAAGGACATCGGCGTCATCGCTGCGGGCTCGCTGATGAACGCCGCAGCCGGAATCGGTCAACAACTCCAGAAGCAGGTCGGTCAGACCGGAATCCCGGTCTATAACGTCGCCAATGCATGTGCGACGGGCGCGACCGCAGTCGCGCGTCGCCTACATGGCCATCCGTTCGGGCGAATGCGACATGGGTCTCGCCATGGGCGTCGAAAAGCTCGCCGGCGCCGGACTGCTCGCGGGCGGCATGCGCGGCGATGACTCCGCCGAGTGGACGCCATCGGGCCGTTATGGCGCGGTGGCCCCGGTCGACGGGCGTATCGGCACCGAGATCATGCCGGGCGTGTTCGCGCAGATCGGCATGGAGTACGGGCACCGCTATGGCGGTACGAGCTTCGAGCTGTTCGCCAAGATCTCCGAGAAGAACCACGCGCACTCGACCTTGAACCCATTGGCGGCGTATCAGAAGCGCTTCACGCTCGAGGAAATCATGAACGACATCATGATCTCGTACCCGAACACCCGTCCGATGTGCTCGGCCAACTGCGACGGCGCCGCCGCCGCGGTCCTGGTCAGCGACGCGAAGTTGCGCACGCTCTCGCTCGCTCAGCAGCAGCGTGCGGTGAAGATCTCCGCGTCGATCCTCACGACGGACCCTTGGGAAGAGGCATGCCAGATCCTCCCCGACGTCAACACGCTGACGCGCAACGCGGTCACGCAGGCGTACGAGAAGGCGGGCATCGGGCCCGACGACCTGGACCTCGTCGAGCTGCACGACTGCTTCGCAACAGCCGAGCTCGTCCACTACGACAACCTGATGCTCTGTCCTGAGGGCGGCGCCGTGGACTTCTTCAACTCCGGAGCAACCTGGCGTGACGGCAAGACGCCCGTCAACGTGTCAGGTGGTCTCGAATCCAAGGGCCACCCGATTGCGGCAACCGGTATTGCGAACGTCTGGGAGATCGCCACGCATCTGCGTGGGGAGGCTGGGCCACGCCAGATCGAGAACGCACGTGTCGGCCTCGCTCACGTCATCGGCCTCGGATCTGCCTGCGGTATCCACATTCTGGAAAAGGCTGCGGCCTAACACCGTCGCTCACACCGGCACCATCTCGGCACGCTCGAACCTCGAACTGGTACGCGCCGGCTGTCCCACAAGGGCACCTGGCGCGTGCCAGTTCGATCGGTTTTGGCGACGCTAGGTCGACAGGGCGCGACGGCCTGCTTCCACGGCCGCCTCCTCCACGAGCAGCGCAGCGCGGGCAAACGCCTCGCCTCCCTGCCACACCCGGTCGGTGAGCGCATACAGCCACGCATCAGCGAGTTCCTCACCATGTTCGGCAATCGCGCGCGCAGCATCGTCGCTGACCTGTCCGGCGATCACGGCACAGCGCTCGACACCGGCGTCCGCTGCCCAGCCCAACACGCCACCGACGACCTTGCCCTCAAAACTGGACGCGTCGAGCTTGCCCTCTCCCGTGACGACGAAGTCCGCGTCGAGGAGCGCCGTTTCCAGTCCCACAGCGCGGGCCACGACGTCGAAGCCGGGCTCGATCGTGGCACCCAACGTGGAGAGCGCCCCGGCGAGTCCGCCCGCGGCGCCTCCGCCAACGCGCATGGTGACATCCTCGCCCATTCGTTCCATGAAGACCTCGGCGAGCCGTTCGAGGCGCCTGCTCAGGAGACCCACCTGCGCCGCTGTTGCGCCCTTCTGCGGCCCGAAACGCTCCGCGGCATCAAGGAACTTGGTTTCGACGTCACAAGCAACGATGAGCCGTGTCTTGCGGACGTTCCACTGGAGCGCGTCGAGGGCGCCGAGCCCTCCATCGGTCGTGGCACTTCCCCCCAAGGCCACGATCACCGTATGGGAACCACCGCGAATCGCAGCGGCGATGAGCTCACCTGTCCCACGAGTCGTCGCACGCAGCGGGTCGTTGCGGCCCTCGACCAGCGCAAGGCCGCTCGCCCGAGCCATCTCGACAACCGCCGTTCCGTCGGAGAGGACGGCCCATGTCGCGTCGACGGGCTCACCCATCGGACCCGTCACCCGAGTCGAACGGATCGCGCCTCCACATGCGGCGACAAGCGCGTCGAGTGTGCCTTCGCCACCGTCGGCGAGGGGTACCGAGCGGACCTCGTCGAAGCCCGCAACGTAAAGGCCGCGCTCCATCGCCGCGGCCGCTGCGGCGGCCGTGAGCGTCCCACGGAACTTGTCAGGGCATACGACTGCGCGGGTCATCCTCGATAGATTGAACCTTCTCAGGGCCCGTGTGTGGGCACCGGCCCGGGAAGAGGGAAGGAACGCCGTGCTCGAACACGTGCCATTGCTCGAAAAGGACCTCGGCGATTACCTCCCCATTGTCGGGGGTGACGTACTGGAACGGATCCACGAGCTGGCTAGGCCGCTCCAGGGAGCGCGTGTCCTGCACATCAATGCGACGGCATACGGCGGTGGCGTCGCAGAACTGCTTTCCACGCACGTCCCCTTGCTCCAAAGCATCGGCGTGGACGCTCATTGGCAGGTCATGCACGGAAGCGACGAATTTTTTGCGGTCACCAAAGAGGTGCACAATGCCCTCCAAGGCGCCGACGTGGCCTGGACAGCCGAGATGCAACAGATCTATCTCCACAAGGTCATGGAGAACGCCGTTCTCGTCGACGGCGAGTGGGACTACATCGTGATCCATGATCCGCAGCCGGCGGCCATGTTGGCCTTCTTGCATGACACTCCCATCAACCGTCCCGAGACCAAGTGGATCTGGCGTTGCCACATCGACCTCACCGACGCCAACCCCGACGTGTGGGAGTTCTACCGGCCATACGTGGAACGCCACGACGCCTCGGTATGGACGATGCCGCAGTTCGTCCCGGCATCACTGAATATGGACAAGGTCGTCATTGCGCCACCGTGCATCGACCCCTTGTCGCCCAAGAACCTCGACCTTCCCGACGCATTCACCCGTGAGATCTGCCGGCAATACGGCATCAACGTCGACCGTCCGATCGTGTGTCAGGTCAGCAGATTCGACCCGTGGAAAGATCCTGTCGGCGTGATCAGGGCATTCCGTATCGTGCGAGAGCAGTTCCCCGATGCGCAGCTCATACTCGCAGGCTCCATGGCAACCGACGATCCTGAAGGTTTCCGCGTTTGGGAAGAGGTTGAGACCGAGCGCGCAGGCGATCGCGGTATTCACCTGCTGTCGAACATCCAGCAGGTCGGGGCGGTCCAGATCAACGCATTCCAACGCGCTGCCGATGTCGTCCTTCAGAAATCGCTGCGTGAAGGGTTCGGCCTGACGGTCTCAGAGGGGTTGTGGAAGGGCCGGCCCGTGATCGGCGGCCGCTGCGGTGGCATCACGCTGCAAATCGAGGACGGCGTCAACGGCTATCTCGTCGACACCATCGAAGAGTGCGCGCATCGCACGATCGAGCTGCTCCAAGACCGGGAACAAGCCGACCGGTTCGGCGCAACCGGTCGCGAACACGTGCGCGCGAACTTCTTGTCGACCCGAGAGCTCGAGGACTGGCTGCGCCTGATGTGCGAGCTCCGCACGTGACGGCTGCACTCGGAGCGGTGATCGTCGGGTGATTGTCGTTTCCCACCGCGGGCCGTACATCTTCACCATTGACGCCGAGGATGACATGTCCTACCGGCCCGGCGCTGGTGGTGTCGTCAGCGCTCTCGGTCCCTTACTGACCACGCGAAACGATGTCGCGTGGGTAGCCGCGGCGATGACCGACGGGGACCGACGAGCGGCGCAGCCGGATCCGAATCCGTCGATGGGCTGTCGTTGCAACTCCTGGATCTCGATCCTCACCTGCATCGATTGCACTACGACGTGGTGTCGAATTCGGTTCTGTGGTTCTTGCATCACGGGCTCTTCGATCTTCCACGGCGCCCTCGCTTCGACGCCCGGTTCCGTGAGGCATGGGACGCATACCGTGCTGTGAATGACCGTTTCGCAGATGCCGTCTGTGAGATCGCAGACGACGGCGACATCGTTCTCGTGCAGGACTATCACCTCGGCCTTGTTCCCGGCAGGCTCCGCGAGCGCCGCCCAGACCTTCGAACGGTGTTCTTCACACACACGCCGTTTTGCGGACCGAACTCGATTCGTGTGCTGCCCGACTATGTCTCAGGCGAGCTCATGACATCCATGTCCATGGTTCGATGTGGGTTTCACACGCAGCGCTGGGCGAATGCGTACATGGCTTCGGCACGTGAGATCCTCGGAAGTGAGGCGACGATCGCAGGAACGTTCGTCGCCGCGCTCGGACCCGATGGAGACGCCATTCGCGCCACCGCAGCGTCCGAGGAGGCACTGACAGAACGACGCGCCCTCGACGACGTCGTCGGAGATCGCCAGGTCATCATGCGAACCGATCGCGTAGAGCCGGCGAAGAACATCGTGCGGGGCTTCTTGGCCTATGACCTGCTGCTCGAACGGTCCCCGGAGCTGCGTGATCGGATCGTCTTCGTAGCGTGTCTCAACGAGTCACGCCAAAACCTGCCCGAGTACCTGGCATATGGACGCGAGGTCGAACAGGTCGCGGCGAGGGTGAATCGACGTTGGGGCACAGACACCTGGACACCCATCCTCGTCGACACTCGTGACGACTTCGCCCGGAGTGTCGCCGCACTGACCCGCTATGACGTGCTGCTCGTCAACCCGATCAAGGACGGACTCAACCTCGTCGCCAAGGAAGGTCCGCTCGTCAACGAACGCGACGGTGTGCTGTGCCTTTCACGCGATGCAGGAGCATTCGACGAGCTCGGTGATGCGTGCCTCGAAGTTCATCCCTATGACCTCGAACAACTCGCCGACGCGCTGTCGAAACGGCTCTCACTCTGCCCGCTGCCGAACGCGCGCGCAATGGCCGCTCACCTCAAGGCCCTCGCCTCGGCCCGCGACCCACACCTCTGGCTCGCCGATCTCGTCGCCGCGGCCGAGTCCTGACGCCCCGGGATCGCGTGTCTGTCAGCTCATCGCGACGATCGGCTTATTCAGCTTCGTCGCACCCGTCGAACCGTAAAACACCGCATCGCCATACGCGAAGATCCCACCATCAGACGCCACCAACCAATAACCGTTACCCGACGCAGTCGACGCCATACCCACAATCGGCTTGTTCAACTTCGTCGCACCCGTCGAACCGTAAAACGCCGCATCGCCATACGCGAAAATCCCACCATCAGACGCCACCAACCAATAACCGTTACCCGACGCAGTCGACGCCATACCCACAATCGGCTTATTCAGCTTCGTCGCACCCGTCGAACCGTAAAACACGGCATCCCCGTACGCGAAAATCCCACCATCAGACGCCACCAACCAATAACCGTTACCCGACGCAGTCGACGCCATACCCACAATCGGCTTATTCAGCTTCGTCGCACCCGTCGAACCGTAAAACACGGCATCCCCGTACGCGAAAATCCCACCATCAGACGCCACCAACCAATAACCGTTACCCGACGCAGTGCTCGCCATACCCACGATCGGCTTATTCACCGCAACCGGAGAACCAAGATGGGTCGCATCGCCGAACGCGAACACCCGACCATCAGAGGCCACCAACCGATATCCCGCGTCCGTCGGCGTCACCGCAGCACCCACCACATTCACACCTGCCGTCGCACCGGCAGAACCAAAGAACCGCGAACCACCAAAGGCGAACAACCCGCCATCAGCAGCAATCAAGCGATACCCAAGCCGCTCCGAACGACCCACATGCTCACCACCAACGACCGGCGCCGGTACGGGCGGCACAACAACCGGCGGCACGACAACGGGCGGCGGAATCGAACCCTTGATCAGCGCAAGCCTGTCAGGGACATAGCGCCCACCCGCCAACAAGGCAACGACGTCCCCGTCAGCCCTCGCCACTACGCCCGTGCTTAGTCCATATGACGGCCCGGACAGGATGCGTCTGCCGTCCTGACCAAATCCAGTGTCCAGCGATCCATCGGCATTGAACCGAAGGAATAACGGGTCTCCCTCGAAAGTCGGGCTGATCTTGAGGCCGGTCACACCTCCCGCGATGATCTTGCCATCCGGTAAGACGGCAACATCGGACAGAAATGCGACGGCACCTGCGGATGAGGCTGATGCGATGCCGGCAATACCAAAGGACAGGTCCATATCCCCGTTGGTCGTGACGCGCGCCAGGGTCGGCACGACCCCGCTGTTATCCGCCCAACCATTGTCGAGAACGGCGCCGATCAACAACTTGCCATCGGGCTGCAGCGCCAAAGACCCAGCACGGAGCTTCAGTCCAAGATTCAGCGCCCGGAATCCACCCTCTCCGAAGTCTGCATCCACTTGACCATTCGAGGTGAACCGACTCACAAACGACTGACCTGGCGATGTTGGGGCGGTCCGACCCTCCCCGACAAGGACGATTCGATCGTCGCTTTGTATCTCCATGTCACCGATCGAAGATTGATTTCCACCAACCTTGGTCGACGAGAAGCCGCCGGCGCCAAATGAAGCGTCAAGCGAACCATCGCTTTGCAGCCGGATCAGGAATGAGTCCAGCACCCCGCTCACCGGGCCGAAGGCCCCGCCCAGAACAATCCTCCCATCGCTCTGAACACCGAGATGGCCGATCCCGCCCTTACCCGCAGCGCCGTCTAGCGGCAGCTGTGCCACGCCGCCCACCCCAAAGGTCGGATCCAGGAGACCATCCTTCGTGAAGCGAACGACCGTCGGCCGCTCGTAGTAGAGGTTGCTCGGGCCTGCACCCATAACATTCCCCGCTACCAGAATCTTCCCGTCCGGCTGTATCGCGCCGTCCCCGACCTGGACAGGGTATAGGCCGATTGGGTCGAATTCCTTGACCGCCCGACCACTGACGCCGTCTCCAAACGAAACGTCAGGACTTCCATCCGCCAACATCCGTACAGCAACGATCGCCGGCGGAGTCGGCGGTTGACTCACTCCGTAAGTCATCCCAACGGTCACAATCTTCCCATCCGGCTGCAAGAGGACCTTCGCCGCCATCATCCCCAACGGCGCAAGACCGCTGACACCGAAAGTGGAGTCGAGGTCGCCATCGGCGGCATATGCAGGAGCTGCCGGGACGACCGTGCCTACTGCCACACCAAGTGCCGCAACGCCTGCCAGGACCCTACGCATAACCCTCGTGCGTACCAGCCCGCGCCTTGCCACGCCCTCAGCGACCCGAGTCATACCCGCTCCCCATACATCCGGCTAGGAATCGGTCATTCTCTACAATTTGGACGTTCTTGTCAAGGAACGCCCCGCTCAGCGGTTGCCGATCGCATCTCCCAACGCGACGAGGAGCGCGGCGAGTTCCGCCGGGTGCCCGACAACGATGTCCGCTCGCGCGAGCAACTGATCGGAGACTTCCTCGGAACGCACGGCGATCTTCACACCCACGTCAAGATTCCCGGATACACATGCCGCATCAAGCGCATCGAACGCAGCAAGATCCCCCACGTCGTCGCCGGCGAAGAGGGCGAATCTGTGACCTCGAATCGCCAGGGCCGTCGTTGTGCCCTTGTCGATCGCAACAGGGGGCCTCAGCTCCACACACATCCGCCCCGCTAGTGCTACCAACCCGAATTCCCGAGCGATCTCGGCCCCGGTTGCAACGGCGTCTGCTTCCCGACTCGGATCCTCGCGATAGTGGATCGACAAACACGCCGTCTTGTTCTCGATCAACAAACCCGGCAGATCTCGCCGCGCGCGATCTGCAGCGTGGCCCAATGACGTCACAAACGGCAGGACCAGCGGGTCCAGTGCGATGACGCCCTCGGTGCGCGTCTCCATCCCGTACAGTCCGAACAGGGAGATCTCCGGAATTTTCAGTGCCTGCTCGAGAAACGCCACCTGGCGGCCGCTGATCACCGCGACGCTTCCAACCAGGGCTGCAAGCCTGCGCAATGCGTCCTGTGCCTCGGGGAGTGGACGCGAATGTGCAGGGTCGAGCTGGATCGCCGCGAGCGTGCCATCGAAATCGCTCAAGATGGCGCACTGGCCGGGATGCTGGATCCACGGTGCGAAAACCTCGGGAAGCGCTAGCACCTGTTGAGGGCAGTCACGAGTGTCGGGAGTTACGCACCCATGATGACGATGCAGTTTGCAGTTGCCGACCCCTGCAGCACGGTGGTGGGAAACGACACCACCGTCGCGGGCCGACCGGTCGCCGCCACCGCTGCCGCCAGCGACTTGGCCTCGCGATCGAGGCCTTCTTTGCACGACACCGTCGAACCCCTCTGCTGGTTCGCATCACCCGGTGTGCCCATCTTGTAGCCCTTGGCTGCCAGCTTGCTACTGAGCGCCTTCGCGAGTCCGGGCGTGCCAACACCGTTGTAGACGTTGACGAGAAGCTCGATGGGTTGCTTCTCCGCAACCACCGCCGGCTCCTCAGTTGCCGGTAGTGCCGTCGTCCCCGTCGTCCCCGTCGGAGCGGTCGTGGTGGTGGTAGTGGTGCGGTCGGAATTACTTGCGATCGGCGCCGCCAGACCGCCGCCATTGCCAACCGGACCCGAGGAGCCGGTGTCGATCACCTGCAACAACACGACGCCGATGACCACTGCGAGCCCAATGAGCCCAGCGCCTCGTACTGCCGAGGAGAGCAGCGGGCGTACTGATGGAGGCTGAGTCATGGTCATACCGGGGCCAAGTGTTTCACTCATCGAGTTCCGGGCAACGACTGACGCCCGACGAAGCGGGCGCGGCGACGCATTTCGCGGCGACGGAGGAGGCGTTTCACCGTCAAGGGGTCGTACTGTAACGCGCCGTCGTGCTCCAGCAAGGCCGCAAGCTGTCGGTAGTACTGCGTTTTCGACAGCCCGAGCCGCGCTCGGATTGCAGCCTCCTTCGAACCGGGCTCGCACCACCAGGTACGTTCGAAGTCGAGGATGTCGCGCTGAGGAATCGCAAGGTCGGTGTCGTTCATTGAATGATGATCCTGGCCTCATACAGTCCGCGGGTCAAGCACCCTCCTGGATCGTTCCGATCCGGCCGCGAACGGCATCGCCGTAGTTGACTGGATCACATGAGCGACCCAGCCACCACGTACCTGTCGCGCAAGGCGATCCCTGCATCGGACCGCCTCATCGTTGCGCTCGACGTGTCCTCTTATGACCAGGCACTTGCGCTTATCGACCAATTGGGCGAGTCGGTCACATTCTTCAAGGTCGGTCTCGAACTTTTTGTGAGCGGCGATTTCCATCGCCTCGTCGAGACGTTGGCGCATCGCAACAAGCACATCTTCGCCGACCTCAAGATGTTCGACGTGCCGGTCACGGTCAGTCGTGCCATGCAACGCCTGGCTACGAGCGGCGCCGAGTTCGTCACCGTCCACGGCAACGACGCGATCCTCGAGGCGGCATGTGCCGCCAAAGGTCCCCTGAAAGTCCTTGCAGTCACCGTGCTCACCAGCCTCGACGAGGGCGACATGCGTTCGCTTGGATTTCAAGCCTCCATCGAGGACGTCGTCGCGGCACGGGCACTTCGTGCGCTCGAGATCGGCTGCGACGGCGTGATCTCCTCAGGCCTCGAAGCCCCAAAGCTCCGCGAGAAACTCGGCGAGCGCTTTTTGGTGGTCACCCCCGGAATCCGCCCTGGCGCGAACAGGCCCGTCGATGATCAGAAGCGAACCGTCGATGTCGAAGAGGCGTTCCTGAACGGCGCCGACTACATCGTCATCGGCCGGGAGATCCACGGATCACCCGATCCCCACGCGGCAGCCAGCGCAATCCAGTCCAGGATCGCCGCGCTCTTCAACACCTAGATTTCAGCCAGAGCCGGGTGTCGGGATTGAACCGACGACATCTTCTTTACAAGAGAAGTGCTCTGCCAACTGAGCTAACCCGGCGAACCCTTTACGGTACCGCGGCGCCTGGCAACTTCGAAGCACCCGAGGGCCGCCGCGGCAGCAACATTGAGTGACTCGATTCGGCCGAACATCGGGATCGACACCACCACGTCGCAGCGCACCCTGGTCAGCCGAGCCAGTCCCCGCCCCTCTGCACCCAGCACCAACATGATGGGACTCGACGCGACCTCGAGATCGAACAGGTCGGTGTCGCCGCCGCCGTCGAGGCCAACCGTCCAGACTCCCGCGCGACGCGCACGATCCAGCGCTGCGGGAATGCCGCCAACCGACGCGATCGGAAGGTACTCCACCGCGCCGGCAGCGGCCTTCGTGACTGTCGGCACGATGCTTGCGGACCGGTGCCGCCCGATCACCGCCCCCGTTGCACCGGCAACTTCGGCCGTGCGCAAGATCGCACCGAGGTTCTGTGGATCGGTCACACCGTCGAGTGCCACCAGGAATGCCGAGGGGTCTTCGAGCAGCGTATCGAACGCCACGTCGGGCAGTGCGTCCGCGTCGGCAATCACGCCTTGTGGAGCATCGGTCCCGCGAGCTGATCCAACTCGGCTGGCCTGACGTGACGAACCTCGACGCCGTGGGTCTCGGCGAGCGCCAGGATCTCCGCGATCACCGCATTGCGCTCGACGCCCGTCGAGATCCATACCCGCTTGGTGCGACGGCGCTGTGCCAGCAACAACTCGCGAACGGGCCGACGCCCCTCGACGCGGTCGCCACCCACATCACGCGAGGACCCGCTGCCCGCCGCCCGCCGCGTCGTCATCAGCGCAAACTCATCGGTGCCAGATCGTCCCGGCCGGCGTGTCCTCGATCGTGACCTGACGGGCCGCGAGTTCTTCGCGGATGCGGTCGGCCTCGGCAAAATCGCGCGCCGCCCGAGCAGCGGTTCGCGCAGCGACCAGCGCGTCGATCTCGACGTCGGACTCGTGCGCGTCGGGCCATGCGATCCCCAACGTTTCGAGCAACTCACGGGCCGTCATCACCAGTGGTGCGACATCGCCACCGGCATCGAAGGACGTATTGGCCTTGCGAATGCAGTCGAACACTGCTGCCAACGCAACCGGCGTGTTGAAATCGTCCTCCATCGCGGCACAAAACGCGGCGATGGTCTCGTCATCGCGCATACCCGCGGCTCCGTTGGCTCCAATACCGACACGGCGCGCCAGCGCGTCGATCCGTTCCAACGCAGCCTCGGCATCGCGAAGGACCTCGCCACTGAGCTCCATTGCCGATCGATAATGCGTCCGGATCACCGCGAGGCGAAAAGCACGCGGGTCGTGCGCATCGAGCGCCTCCCGCAACGTGGTGAAGTTCCCAAGCGACTTCGACATCTTCTCGCCACCCACGTTGACCATGCCGCTGTGCACCCAGTGCCTCGCGAACGGGTGACCCGCTGCTTCTGCCTGTGCACGCTCGTTCTCATGGTGTGGGAATCGCAGGTCGTCACCGCCACCGTGGAGATCGAATCCATCACCAAGGATGCGAAGCGACATCGCCGAGCACTCGATGTGCCAACCGGGCCGGCCTGGACCCCACGGCGAGTTCCACGTCGGCTCACCCGGCTTGGCCGCCTTCCACAGCACGAAGTCGACAGGGCTGCGTTTGCCTTCTTCCACCTCGACCCGCGCGCCCGAAGCTTCGAGCAGGTCGGCGAGGTTGCGGTGCGCCAGAGTGCCGTAGTCACCGTAGGTCGACACTTCGAAATACACGCCGCGGCCCGGCACGAGGTACGCATGTCCGCGCGCAAGCAACGCGTCGATCAGCTCCAACATCTCATCGATGTACTCCGTGGCGTGGGGCACCGTTGCGGGCTTGGCCACGTTGATGCGGGCGAGCTGGCTCCAGTACTCGTCCTCGTAACGGAGCGCCACGGCATCTTCGGACGTTCCTTCGCGCTCGGCACGGGCAATGATCTTGTCCTCGACATCGGTCACGTTGCTGACGTAGGTCACGACGAAACCGGACCATTCGAGATACCGCCGCATCATGTCGAAGACCACTGCGGTGCGTCCGTGGCCGAGGTGTGGCACGTCATAGACGGTCGGACCGCACACGTACATGCTCAACTCACCGGGTCGACGCCCGACAAGATCAACCTTTCGTCCAAGCATGGAGTCGTGGATCCGCATCACGGGGGCGAAGGCTACCGGGCCGCCATCTCGGCTCCCCCGCTCAGCGACAGCATCTCGCGGAGCACCAGTCCAGGTCGAGGCGTCGCCTATCCGCGATCCAACAAGGCGATTGCCCAGGCGGCTATTCCCTCTGCACGCCCGATGGCACCAAGCCCCTCGGCGCGTTTGGGCTTCACCGAAACACACAGGGGCCCGCCCATCGGCTCGCGGGCAATCTCCATCGCAGCCGAAAGGTTCGCTGCCATCGATGCCAAGAACGGGGCAAGTTTGGGCTTCTCGGCGGCGATGACAACGTCCACGTTGCCGATCCACCATCCTGCCTCGGAGACGAGCCGCGCAACCGTGGCCAACAACTCGATCGATGAGATATCCCGATACCGGTCATCGGTTGCGGGGAACTGTGTTCCCAGATCAGGGAGTCCCGCAGCACCCAGCAGCGCGTCGCAGACGGCATGCGCTACGACGTCGGCGTCGGAGTGGCCGACAAGACCCATTCCCTCGATGGCCACGCCACCGAGCACCAGCGCCCGATCGGCGCCGAAGGGATGCACATCGAAACCGAGTCCGATACGGGTCCTCATCGGGCACTCTTGCTCATCGTTTCGGCCATGGCGTTCGCCACCACAAGATCCGACGCCGTGGTGACCTTCAGGTTGCGCGGATCGCCGGGAACCACGACAACCAAACCACCAGTGGATTCCAACAGCGCTGCATCATCGGTTGCATCGTGACCGGCAACGTGCGCCGCGCGCAAAGCTGCAGTGCGGAAAGCCTGGGGCGTCTGCACCGCGACCAGGTCGGATCGATCCACCGTCGCCACAACACGTTGGATATCGACCTGTGAACCACCGACATGTGAGCCAACGACAGGTAAGCCAATGGGTCGGGAGCGATCGACGCGCTTGACCGTGTCCGTCATGGGAAGGCCAGGCACCGCGCCGTCGGCTCCGGCACGGACCGCATCGATGACCGCCCTCCACAGCGCCAAGTCCGCCAGCGGTCTCGCCGCGTCGTGCACGACGACGACGTCGGCACTGCTCGGCACTTCGTCCAGGCCCGCCCGGACAGACGCAGAGCGAGTCGCGCCACCACGCACGACCACCACGGAGGTGTCACCGTCCCAACTTGTCGGCTCGGCAACCACGACAATCACCGTCTCACACGCCTGGGCAGCGCGCTCCACGGCAATGTCGACCAATCGCCGGTTTCCGAGGCACGCGAGATGCTTGGCCGAACCGAATCGCTCACCGCTTCCGGCCGCGACGACGATCCCGGCATTCCCGACCCGATTCACGCCTAGCAGTATGGCCCGACGACGGCTTCTGCGGCGCCTGGGACAACGCCAACGCCATTGGAACCGTCCGGGGCAGAGCCTCCCGCGATGCGCGCGAACACAATCCGTCCAACGGCGGTGGGAACCACCGAGGACACGACGAACGGACGTGATCCCAAACCGACGAGTTCATCACCGCCATTGACGACAACCATCGATCCATCGTCGAGAAACCCGACACCCTGGCCAGGCTCTTTGCCCGCACGCTCGAGCGAGACCTCGATCACATCGCCGGCAACAATGGCCGGCCCCAACTCAGCGGCAAGGCGACGCAGGTTCGTGGTCGGGACTCCCTGCACCTCTGCGACACGACCGAGGTTGGTGTCATTGGTGACGAGTCGGAGCTGCAGACGCCGCGCCAACGCGACGAGCTTCGCATCGACCTCGACGACCTCGGGGACCTCATCATCGAGCACGTACAGGCGTGCCTCGCCTCGAATGACATCCAACATCTCCAGGCCGCGCTTGGCGCGGCGCGATCGTGTGGCGTCGGGTGAATCGGCAATTCCCTGCAGCTCGTCGAGCACGAACCGGGGCACGAGGAGATCGCCCTCGAGGAGACCGGATCGCACCAACGGGAGCAATTGGCCGTCCATGACCGCGGACGTGTCGACGACAAAGCCGTCCCGGCGGTCATACGGTGTTGCACGGACCAACGGACGAGTTGAAAGGCCGACCATCTCGAAGAGCTCGTTGCTCTTGTGCACGGCAACTCGATAGCCAAGATAGGCCGACACCCAGCCGAAAAGCCCGATGAGCGGCAGGGCGATACCCGAGTCGAGCGCGAGCAGGGTTGGCGCAGCGAGCACCGTTCCGGCGAAACCGCCGACGGCTCCCCCGACCAGACCGGCAAACACCGTCGGGCCCGGTACGTCATCGATCTGCCGTTCCACGATTCCCACGGCTCGTTGGAGCCAACGCCCGAGGATGCCACCCAGCACGTAGCCGACAAGACATCCGAGCATTCCGCCAATTGCCTGCGCGCCCAGCTCGAGCGAGACCTCGCGACCCGACCACAACCCCGCCGCAGTGAACAGCAACACCATCAGGAGGCGCACTACCTCGACGAACACCGTTTCTCCTTGCGTCGGCACATGACGCGACCAGATTGGTTCTGGTCAGAGATTCGACCGAAAGCCGGTCCGGCTTGAGAAACGCCGTGGCGCCCGCTCGGACTGCCAGGCTGAAGTGGGACTACTTCGAGGAAAGAGCCTCGTCCAGTTTGTCCTCTGCTGCCTGCTCATCGACACCGATGGCGAAGGTGAGCTCCGAAACAAGAATCTGGCGTGCCTTGGCCAACATGCGCTTCTCGCCGGCCGAGAGACCCTTGTCGTTCTCACGAATGGAGAGGTTTCGGACAACTTCCGCGACTTGGTAGATATCGCCAGACTTCAGCTTCTCGACATGGTTCTTGTACCGGCGCGACCAGTTGGTGGGCATCCGCGCTTCTTTTTTGCGCAGCACGGCAAAAACCTCTTCGACCTCTTCGTCGTTGATGACTTCCCGCAGGCCGATCTCCTCGGCGTTCTCCGCCGGGACCATCAACGTCAGATCGCCATACGCGAGGCGCAGGACGAGATAGTCGCGCTTCTCGCCGAAGACGTCCTTCTTCTCACGCCTCTCGATCGTCGCCGCTCCGTGGTGCGGGTAGACCACCTTGTCGCCGACATCGAAGGTCATGGATCTCCAGTTTCGAAAGCGTTGGCACAGCCACGGCACCGCCCAGATACGAGGTAGCGGGCCGGACCAGGTTGGTCAGCCGACGCAACTCGGGTCTGCCGGGAAGTCCCCAGGATACCGGCATTTCGGGTAGGTGGCCAACCGCCCGCGCTGCTGAATCATTCACCAGGACATTCCGCTCAGTAGATTGTTGGGCCAGCCTACAAACCCAAGGAGTTGCACCGTGTCCGACCACAGGCTCCTGGACACCACGGAGCTCGTCGCCGGGCTTCCCGAAGCGTTGCGGGACCGCGTCACCTCGAGCGCGACCACACGGCGCTTCGGTCGCGGTGATCTCGTGTTCGCGCAGGGCGAGGCAGCCGACCAGCTCTTTGTGGTGGTGACCGGGCGAGTCGCGATTTCCACGCGAAGCACCGACGGCCGCGAGTCGGTGGTCGCAGTGCTCGAGGATGGCGCGCTGTTCGGCGAGCTGGGACTCTTCGATGGCGGCGGCCGATCGGCCGACGTCCGCGCACTGACCGATACCGTGCTGCTCGCCGTTGACTACTCCGTGGTGCGATCTGCTTTTGTCGATCACCCGCAGGCGTTGTGGCCGATCATGCGCATCCTTGCCCGACGACTACGCGCAACGGACGAGGCTCTCGCCGATGCGGTCTTCCTCGACGTCCCGGCGCGTACTGCCAAACGCCTCCTCGAAATTGCCGGATCCGAGGACGCGTTCACCATGCCGATGACCCAGGAGGAACTCGCAGGGCTCGTCGGCGCTTCACGCGAACGGGTCAACAAGGCTCTCGCACTGTTCACGCGTGTTGGTTGGCTCGAGGTCAAAGGGCGCAGTCGTTACCGGATCCTGGATCGCGTGGCGATGGAAGAACGCGCCAACCCGTAGGGCCTTCGTTCGTCAACCGGCGCCTTTGATCACCCGCGAGCCCGCTCAGACATAGCGCTCGAGGATCGAGTTCTCCGCGAGGCGCGACAGGCCCTCCTTGATCGTTCGGGCACGGGCTTCGCCGACACCGTCGACGGCGACAAGTTCTTCGACACCAGCACGCATGATCTTCTGCAGGCTTCCAAAACGAGCCACCACCTGGGTCGCAACCGCCTCCGGCAAACGCGGAATCTTGTGCAGCAGACGGATACCCCGTGGTTGCAGCGAGCTGTCGAGATTCAGCTCGGGCGGCAGGTGCAGGATCGAAGCCACCTCGCGAAGGTCGAGCAGTTCTTCGGTGTCGAGGCGAGTCAGTCGCTCGATGACGTCGTAGTTCGCGCGCGATGCGTCTGCTTGAAAGTAGTCAGCGGCGACAAGACGGCGGTCTTCCTCCACTCCGCCGAAGAGCTCATCGAGCTGCAGTCGAGCGAGTCTTCCGTCGGTGCCCAGCTCGATGACATAACCCTCGATCTCCTCGGAGATCCTGCGCACCATCTCCGCGCGCTGCAGCACCGTCGCAACGTCTCGCAGGGTCACGAGGTCTTCGACCTCGAGGGCGGACAGCGACCCGCTCACGGCGTCCAGGCGTGCCTTGTAGCGCTCGAGAATCTGCAATGCCTGGTCTGCCCGCGCCAGCACCCGCGGGATCGGTTCCAACGTACGTTTGACACCTCGACGGTAGATCGCCACGGCCGCCATATCCTCGGACACCGTGATGACCGGCACGTCGATCTGTCGAGCCACCCGCTCGGCGGTGCGGTGGCGGGTACCGGTCTCGGAGGTCGGAATATTCGGATCCGGCATCAGATGGACGTTGGCGCGAGCGACACGTGAACAATCCCCGGCCAGGATTATGGCGCCGTCCATCTTGGCCAGTTCGGACAACCTTTGTGGGGTGTACTCGGCATCGAGCAAGAATCCGCCGGACGAGACGCTGAGTACGTCCGGACCATCCCCGACGACGATGAGCGCACCCATCCGAGCAGTGAGGATTCGATCGATTCCCTCGCGGAGTGGCGATCCTGGAGCGACAAGACGCAACGCATGAAGCGTTGCGTCCGATCTCGGTGGCGACGGCAAGGGCACTCCCTCTCGCTCGGAGCTCGCGCTGGCCGCGATCTGGATCTGTTCAAGATAGCCGGGACACGTTGTGGTCATTCGAGGTATTGCGCCGCCGGGCCCCAGAGGTAAGTCGCTGGGGCGTCGAACGGTCAGCTACGCCCGGCCACCCCGAGCCCAGTGACCTGCAGTGCCGCCTGCAGGTCACTCACTCGACAAAGCTCCATACCATCGACATCGGAGGTCGATGCCGGGACAATCGCGCGGCGAAAACCCAATCGTGCAGCCTCCGTGAGTCGCCGCTGAATCTGCGGAACCTGGCGGAGCTCGCCGCCGAGACCAACCTCGCCGACCGCAACCGTGTTGGCCGGCATCACACGTTGGTGGCGTGCTCCGGCGACCGCGAGTGCCAGCCCGAGGTCTACGCCGGTCTCGACGACACGAACGCCTCCGGCAACGCTCGCGAAGATGTCGTTCCCGGTGACGTTGACACCGACGCGCTGCTCCAGCACCGCGACGAGCAACGAAAGCCGGCCGGCGTCAATCCCCTGCGCCGACCTGCGCGGCATCGGAGCGTTGGACGTCGCAACAAGCGCCTGCACTTCGACGAGCATCGGACGCGCGCCCTGCAGGATCGGGACCACCACCGAACCTGGCGCGCCCAAACAGCGATCGGCCAAGAACAGCGCCGAAGCATCGGGAACGTCGAGCAAGCCCGAAGAGGCCATCTCGAAGAGCCCCAGCTCCTGCGTGGAGCCGAACCGATGTTTGGTGGCATGGAGGAGTCGGAGTGACTGGTGACGTTCGCCATCGAATGCGAGCACCGTGTCCACCACGTGCTCCAACACCCGCGGACCTGCCAGCGCGCCGTCCTTGGTGACATGGCCGACGAGAATGGTCGGCAACTGCCGTTGCTTTGCATGGCGAACGAGTCGCTGTGCGCAGTCACGAACCTGTGAGACCGAACCCGCCGTTCCGGGCGACTCGGGGTCGAGCACTGTTTGAATTGAATCGACAGCGAGCACAGTCGGTTCGAGCTCATCACAGGCGTTCATCACTGCATCGAGGTTGGTTTCCGAGACGACGTAGAGCTCTGGCGACATGGTTCCCAGCCGTTCGGCACGCATGCGGACCTGTTCCAGCGACTCCTCGGCACTCACGAGCAGACACCGAACGCCGTTGGCTGCCATTGCACCAAGTGCCTGCAACAAGAGCGTGCTCTTACCCATTCCCGGTTCGCCGCCGAGCAACGTCGCCGACCCAGGCACGAGACCTCCGCTCAGGACTCGGTCCAGCTCACCCACTCCCGTTGCCAGGCGATTGGCGCCGATCGGATCGACATCGCCGATACGAACCGGATGCGCGGGACCACCGAGGGTCATCGATACCGGCGGACGCTTCCGCGCCGTCGAGTCAACCGCCTCTTCGATCAAGCTGTTCCATGCGCCACAGTCGGGACAGCGACCACGCCACTGCGATGCCTCAGCACCACACTCCGCACAACGATGACGAACGCGCGTTCGGGTCATTGGGCAATCGTAGCGATTGGTCGCGTCCCAGACCGGCCGCTCAGGTCGCCTCAGATCCGCGGGCACTGCGGAACAAGAACGCCAACGCAAGGAGCCCAGTTCCGAGACCAGCGACGACAAGCGCAACGTTGTCCCACCGTCGCACCTCTGACGTCAGTTGGAACCGGGTCGATCCCTTCGAGCTCGCCGACCACGTCTGATGCGCTCCTGGGATCGCGACGGTGACGCGCAGCTTCAGTGCATTTCGCAGGGCGTCCTGGAGCTGCGCCTCCACGACCGCCGGGTCGGCCTGGGCAGCAATGAGTCGTTCCACCAGCGCAGCATCCGCAGCGATACCCAAACGCGAACGTTCGAGGTCCATCACACCACGTGTTCGGAAGGTCATTGCAAACAGGCCACTCTGGCGCGACGCGCTGAGTGAACGGACTGGGCCGTGATCGCCGGCGATCTCACCGACAATCCCGGCGACCTGTTCGGGACGAGCGAATGACTTCGTGATCTCGATCTTGGCGCCCTTGCCGTTACTTCGCCGCCAGCGACTACCCGACCATGAGGCGTCGCGCAGGTCAGAAAGGCGAATCCGCTCCTCGAGCTTTCCGCCTCCAGCCTCAATGGCGCGCACGGCCGCCTCATCAAGGGAGACCTGCAGACGAACCACACCGCTGCCGTCGGAGCGCATCTGGAGCACCACCGTCGAGTCAGCCTTACAACTGCTGAGCGCGAGTGCCAGCGACACTGCGAGGAACACCACCGGGAAACGACGCATGAAGCTGAGAGTCTCGCACGCACGAGGCGACATCAATGCGAAATGCAAGAGGGAGCGACGCCGAAGCGCCGCTCCCTCTTGTGTCCGATCAGTGTCCTGTTCAGGATTCGGGCGTACCGCTACCCGCAAGCTCGACAGGCGGCTCGACCGGTGGCGGATCCACAATGCCCTCATGGGTCCGGAACACGATGTCCTCGCCTTCGGCGTCGACGACGATCACCTCGCCCGGATGGAATTCCTTCCACAGAATCCGTTCGGAAAGCGCGTCCTCGACGTAACGCTGAATCGCCCGACGCAATGGCCGTGCCCCGAGGGACGGGTCATAGCCCTTCTTGGCCAGCAACATCTTGGCCTCGGTCGTGAGCTCCAGCGTGAGACCGCGGGTCTCGAGCTGAGCCTGGACCCGCTTGATCAGGAGATCAACAATTTCGGTGACCTCCTCGCGGGTCAGCTCGCCGAAGACGATCGTGTCGTCGATGCGGTTGAGGAACTCGGGACGGAAGTGCCGCTTCAGCTCTTCGTTGACCCGGTCCTTCATCTTCTCGTACGTCACCGCCGGGTCCGAAGTGCCGAAACCGATCGCAGACTTGCGAAGATCGGCCGTTCCAAGGTTGGAGGTCATGATGATGACCGTGTTCTTGAAGTCGACCGTACGCCCCTGCGAGTCAGTCAGACGCCCATCCTCGAGGATCTGCAACAACGCGTTGAAGACGTCAGGGTGAGCCTTTTCGACCTCATCGAAGAGCACCACGGAGAACGGCTTGCGGCGGACCGCTTCGGTGAGTTGGCCGCCCTCGTCGTACCCGACATATCCGGGGGGCGAACCCACCAGACGTGACACGGTGTGCTTCTCCATGTACTCACTCATGTCGAGCTGGATCAGCGAAGACTCATCGCCGAAGAGGAACTCGGCAAGTGTCTTGGCCAACTCGGTCTTGCCGACGCCAGATGGACCAAGGAAAATGAACGAGCCCGAGGGACGCTTCGGATCCTTCAGCCCTGCACGCGTCCGACGAATTGCCTGCGACACCGCTTTGACCGCGGGGTGCTGGCCAACGATCCGCTTGTGCAGTTCGTCTTCCATCCGCAGCAGCTTTGCGGTCTCTTCCTCGGTGAGCTTGTAGACGGGAATTCCCGTCCAGATCGCCAACACCTCGGCGATGGACTCCTCGTTCACCTCGTTGAAGAGGTCAACGCCTTCGGCCTTCCACTCCGCTTCCTTGGCGACTCGCTGCTCGAGCAGTTCCTTCTCACGGTCGCGCAACGACGCTGCCCGCTCGAACTGCTGTCCCTCGATGGCCGACTCCTTCTCCTTGCGGAGTTTGGCGATCTCGTCTTCGAGCTCGCGGTAGTCGGGCGGGGCCTGCATCCGACGAATGCGCAGTCGCGAACCGGCTTCGTCGATCAGGTCGATCGCCTTGTCCGGCAAGTGTCGATCCGAGATGTACCGGTCGGCCAAGTTCGCAGCAGCCACGATCGCCTGGTCGGTGATCGTCACGCGGTGGTGCAACTCGTAACGCTCCCGAAGTCCCTTGAGGATCTCGATTGTGTGTACGACCGACGGTTCCTCCACCTTGATCGGCTGGAAGCGTCGCTCGAGTGCAGCGTCCTTCTCGAGGTGCTTGCGGTACTCGTCGAGCGTCGTCGCGCCGATCGTCTGGAGCTCACCTCGCGCCAACATTGGCTTGAGGATCGACGCAGCATCGATCGCGCCTTCGGCGGCGCCGGCACCGACAAGGGTGTGAAGCTCATCGATGAACAAGATGATGTCGCCGCGTGTACGAATCTCTTTGAGCACCTTCTTGAGACGCTCCTCGAAGTCACCGCGGTAACGCGAGCCGGCAACCAAGGCGCCGAGGTCGAGCGTGTAGAGCTGCTTTCCCTGCAACGTCTCGGGAACGTCCCCGCCCACGATGTCGCTGGCAAGGCCTTCGACGATCGCGGTCTTGCCGACCCCAGGCTCACCGATGAGCACCGGGTTGTTCTTGGTACGGCGCGAAAGCACCTGCATGACGCGTTCGATTTCTTTCTCGCGCCCGATGACCGGGTCAAGCTTCTTCTCACGCGCGAGCTGCGTCAGGTTGCGGCCGAATTGGTCGAGCACGAGCGAGCCCGACGGCTGAGATTCACCAGGGGTGCCGCCACCGGTCGTCGCGCCCTCTTTGGCGCCACCGTATCCAGAGAGCAACTGAATGACCTGCTGGCGCACGCGGGATAGATCGGCGCCCAGCTTCACGAGAACCTGCGCTGCCACACCCTCACCCTCGCGAATGAGTCCAAGCAGGATGTGCTCGGTGCCGATGTAGTTGTGGCCGAGCTGCAGCGCTTCACGCAACGACAACTCGAGCACCTTCTTGGCGCGCGGCGTGAAGGGAATGTGGCCCGACGGCGCTGATCCACCGTGCCCGATGATTTCCTCAACCTGCGCGCGGACGGCCTCGAGCGAGATACCAAGAGACTCGAGAGCCTTGGCAGCTACTCCCTCGCCCTCGTGAATGAGTCCGAGCAGGATGTGCTCGGTGCCGATGTAATTGTGGTTGAGCAGGCGCGCTTCTTCCTGCGCCAGTACAACCACTCGCCGAGCTCGGTCAGTGAAGCGTTCGAACACGGTCTCAACCGCCTCTCATGGAATCGACGTACCTGCCTCGGTGCCTCTCGGAGACGATGACACCGACCGGTCGCCGGTTTCGGACTCATTGTATCGGACTGGATTCGCCTCTCCCCCAGACGAAAGACCCGCAGTACCTGATCGGACGTCGGAGTCACTTCCTGAAGCCGGGTGTCCGAGGGGCTACTCGCCTGTCTTACGACACTTTCCGCCCCCGTTTTGTTCCCAATCGATCGTTCGGCTTGGTCAGCACCGTCATGCCTCCGTAGCCTGGCAGGATGACGCTGTCCCGAGAGGCCAGGTTCTCCCCACTCGGAGCTGGGGCACAATCCGCACAATTCGGCTCGACCTCCCAATGAACGTCGCCGAACTCGGGCTCGGACCACTTCCGGGCGATTTGCAGCGGGTTGAGGATGCGTTGCGCAGCGGCGTCGCGGGTCCCGACACGTTGCTCGGTGACGTCGCGGGGCACCTGATCGCAGCGGGCGGCAAACGAATCCGGCCAACGCTCACGCTCGGAGCGGTCTATGCCGCAGAAGGGCTCGGGCCTGCACGTAACGAAGCCATCATCGGCGCAGCGGCGGTCGAACTGGTGCACCTTGGGTCGTTGTATCACGACGACGTGATCGACGAAGCCGAGACGCGCCGAGGCGTCGCAAGTGTCAACGCTCGTTGGAGCAACATCGTCGCCATCCTCGCCGGCGACTACCTGCTTGCTCGTGCTTCGTCACATGCTGCGCAAAGCTTGGAGCTGAAGTTGCGTTGCTCCTGGCCGACACGATCGGCGAGCTCTGCCGCGGCCAGGTGCTCGAGTTGCAGCATCTTTTCGATACGACACGAACCAAGGACGCGTACTTCTCGGCGATCGAGGGAAAGACCGCATCGCTGATGGCGACATCGTGCCGTATCGGTGGCATGGTGGCGAATGTGTCCCCGCAGACATTGGACGCGCTCACGAGTTTTGGGCGGCACCTCGGAATCTGCTTTCAGCTCGTCGACGACATCCTGGACCTCACCGCGACCGACGAAGCGCTCGGCAAGCACGCCGGGCAGGACCTCATCGAGGGGATCTACACGTTGCCCGTGATCGAGGCGCTCAACGATCGCTCACCGCAGGCCGAGCAGTTGCGTTCCATGTTGGGTCGTCCGCTCGCTCAGGAAGCTGTCGAAACTGTGCGAGCAATGGTCATCGAGAGCGGCGCCATTGCCCGCACGTTCGAGGTCGCACATGCGCATGGAGCGCAGGCCGAAGCAGCGCTCGCGAGCGCGATCGACCTTGATCCAGCGGTGACCGGCGCGTTCAAAGCACTCGTGGAAAGCGTCGTGATCCGAAACTCGTAACCTCGACCAGGTCACAGCGCCGTCAGAACTCGGTCTCGGGCCGCAGGTGGGGAAAGAGGATCACCTCGCGAATCGACGGTGCTCCCGCCAGCAACATGACGAGACGGTCGACACCGATGCCGAGACCCCCCGTTGGCGGTAATCCGAACTCCAGCGCGCGGATGTAGTCCGAATCGACTCCATGTGCTTCGGCATCGCCCTCATCACGAAGCTTGGACTGCGCTTCGAAACGCGCGCGCTGATCGATCGGGTCATTCAATTCGCTGAACGCGTTCGCAAGCTCGCGCCCACCCACGATCAGCTCGAAGCGCTCCACCAGCAGCGGATCGTCACGGTGAACGCGTGCAAGTGGCGAAACCTCTCTCGGGTAATCCATGACGAAGGTCGGCGCGATGAGCCGCTCTTCGGTTGTCTTCTCATAGATCTCGAGCACGAGCTTGCCCGGACCCCACTGCTCCTCGAATGGGACCGACAAGGTCGTGCACACAGCTCGAAGGTGTTCCACGGACATCGACGGATGCACGTCGACGCCCGCATGTTCATTTACCAGCGAGCGCAAGGTCGCTCGGCGCCACGGGACCGCAAGATCGACCTCGCTGTCTCCGACTGTTACCACCGAGGTGCCGAGTGCGGCACGAGCTGCAAAGACCACAAGCTGCTCGGTCAGCGCCATCATCTCGGTGTAATCAACATATGCCTCATAGAGTTCGAGCATCGTGAACTCAGGGTTGTGGCGCGTCGAGAGCCCCTCGTTACGGAACACGCGTCCGATCTCGAACACGCGCTCGAAGCCACCCACCACCAGACGCTTCAGATGCAGTTCGAGAGCGATCCGCATCGACAATTCGGTGTCGAGTGCATGGTGGTGCGTCAGGAACGGGCGCGCCGCAGCGCCGCCCGCGACCATGTGAAGGACTGGCGTCTCGACCTCGATGAAACCCCGGCCGTGGAGAAACTCGCGAAGAGCAGCGATTGCAGCGAACCGGATCGCGAAAACGCGCCGTGCATCATCGTTGGCGATCAGATCGACGTAACGCTGCCGGAATCGCGTGTCGACATCGGCAAGGCCATGCCACTTGTCGGGTAACGGTCGCAGCGCTTTGGCCAGCAATTGCGCGCTCGAGACACGTACCGACAGCTCACCCTTGCGGGTTGTCATGATGCTGCCCTCGACGCCTATCCAGTCGCCCAGATCGAGGTCGTCGAAGCGGTCGTGCTCGTCGTCACCGATCACCGAACGCGACACGAACAATTGCATCGATGCGGTTCCGTCCCGCAACGTTGCGAACGTGAGCTTGCCCTGGCGTCGAAGAAGCATGACCCGGCCGGCAACACGGACCACGTCGGTGGTCTCGACGCCGGCATCGAGCCCTGCGTATCGGACGAGCAGCTCATCGATCGTGTTCGTCCGATCGAAACGCACCGGATAGGGGTCAGTGCCACTCTCACGCAAGGCTTCGATCTTGGCCAGCCGGCGCTGCCGCTCGTCGTCACTCATCCGATGCTCATTGATTGCGTTCGTAGATGATGCGCAAGCCGAACAGCGTGAGCCAAGGTTCGTAGTGCTGAATCGTCTCGGAATGCGGCTGGATCAATTCGGCGAGCCCACCTGTGGCAACCACCGTGCACGCACCGAGCTCACCTTCGAAACGGCGCACCAACGCATCAACCTGTCCAGTGAAGCCGTACACAGATCCCGACTGGATCGACTCGACCGTCGACTTGCCGATCACATGCCTGGGAGCAACGAGCTCAACCCTACGTAGTCCTGCGGCACGCCCGAACAGCGCGTCCATGGAGATCTCGATACCAGGGAAGATTGCACCACCCAGATATTCACCTGCAGCGCTGACAGCTTCGATGGTATTGGCGGTCCCGAAGTCGACAACGATCGACGGTCCGCCGAACAGGTCGAACGCTCCCACCGCATTCGCGATGCGGTCCGCGCCAACCTCCTTCGGGTTGTCGTACAAGATCGGCATGCCGGTGCGAACACCCGGTTCGATCACGACAGGACTGATCCCGAAATACTTCTCGGACAGTTCACGCAGCGCTGCTGTGACACGGGGAACGCCCGACGCCACGGCGACTCCCGTTACCTCCGACTCGCTACCCGACTCGTCACGGTGGCCACGAAGACCGACGAATTGGCGAATCATCAACGCAAGCTCGTCGGCGGTTCGCTCGGCGATCGTGGCAATGCGCCAGTGATCCACGAGATCTCGCCCGACAAACAGCCCGATGACCGTGGTGGTGTTCCCGACATCGATCGTCAACAACATGCTGAGCAGAAACTCCCGCTATTCAAGATCGAGGGCGACATCAAGGCTGGGCGCAGAATGTGTGAGCGAGCCAATCGAAATAAAATCGACACCCGCCTCCGCATACGCAGAGACTGTCGTGAGATCGACCCCACCGGACACCTCGGTGTAGACGGCGCCGTCGAGAAACGCCACGGCTTCTGCTACCTCGGTCGGCGACATGTTGTCGAGCAGGATCATGTCAACGCCCACAGCCTTGGCGCGAACGACCTGATCGAGTGTGTCGCATTCGATCTCGACGATCCGCCCAGGCCAACGTGCCCGCGCCCGGTCGACGGCTTGCTCGAGCTCAGCACCCGCCAAATGATTGTCCTTGATGAGCACGGCGTCGGAGAGAGAGTCTCGGTGGTTGAAACCGCCACCGGCCCGTACCGCCGAACGCTGCAGCGCACGCAGACCTGGGATCGTCTTTCGCGTGTCACGAATGCGGACCCGGCCCCGAACCGTGCGAACAAAGCGGCGCGTCAAGCTCGCAACGCCCGAGCAGTGCCCCAGCAGGTTCAACGCCGTGCGCTCACCCGTCAGAATGGAACGCAAGGGCCCCTCGACCCTTGCAAGCACGTCGCCTTCATTGACTTCGGCGCCGTCCTCGACCAGCCAGGTCAACGACACGCCGGGGTCAAGCTGTCTGTAGACCTCCGTAACGGCAGCGGTTCCCGAGATGATCCCAGCTCGGCGCGCCTTGAAGGCGCCGCCGCCGAAGGTGTCGTCGGGAATGACCGCTAATGATGTGACATCACCAAGAATGCCGAGATCCTCGGCAAGAGCTCGCGCCACAATTTCACGAATGGCCGTTGGTGGTGGATCGAGTGCACTCAATGCGCTGGCTCCGGGTCGAGGGTAGGCAACCTGACGAACTGTGACCGACCACCCATGATCGCGAACCTTCCGACCCAGGCGGGGGACGCCTCAGGGAACTCTGTCCGCCAGTGTGTTCCGCGGGACTCCTCGCGTCCCAACGCGGCAAGCACTAATGCCTGCGCCACAGTACAAAGGTTGCGGAGTTCCTGTGCACCACGGTCGCCTGTCATCCCCGCCGCGAGTTCGTCGCCGATGACGGTGATCGATTCGTCTGCCATCCTCAGGGAGGCCGCCGACCGCATCACTCCGGCGTGACGGGTCATCTCCTCGGCAAGAGAGGCCCTGAGTTTCTCGACCATCTCGACGGACATGCCCTGCGTACCAATCGACGTATCGGCTTGCCGAGCGTCGGGAACTTCTGTCAGCGACCGAAGGACACCACTGTTGTGGACGTTCCCTGCGGCCTTCACGGCAACGTTTCCGGCTGCCCAACGCATCGGCCCGTCCGCTTTGGATCGCCTCGACGCATCGTGGACCGAACACCAGCCCATCGAGCAAGGAGTTCGACGCCAACCGGTTCGCGCCATGCACGCCGGAGCACGCGACCTCACCGACCGCCCACAGACCCGGCAACGTCGAGGCGCCATCCAGATCGACAGCAATTCCACCGCAGAAATAGTGCGCTGCCGGCGCTACCGGAAGCCACTGCGAACTCGGATCGAGCCCGACCTCACGACATGCTGCCGAAATAGTGGGGAAGCGCTTCGCGAAGTCATCGATCTGCGTGGCGTCGAGCCAAAGGTGTGTCAGGCCGCGTTGGACAAGGCGAGCGGTAATCGCGGCGCGACCACATCGCGGGGAGCGAGATCGGCCATCGGGTGCTCGCTCGCCATGAAGGCCTCGCCACGCTCGTCACGGAGTACAGCACCCTCACCCCGCAGCGCTTCGGAAAGGAGCGGCCGCGGCATCGACGGGTGGTGCAGCGCCGTCGGGTGAAACTGCACGAACTCCAGATCGGCAACGGCAACACCGGCGCGCAACGCCATGGCGATGCCATCTCCAGTGGACTCACGGGGATTCGTCGTGACCGCGAACAGTTGCCCGGCGCCGCCGGTCGCGACGATCGTGTCCCTGGCCGCGCACCTCGTGGAGGACTCCGTTGGGGTCCAGCGCACGTACTCCAACACATCGTCCACCTTCGACGAGGAGGTCGGCGCTGAACCATCCTTCGCGTACTTCGACATCAGTGGCAAGCACTGCAGCGACAAGCGCACGCTCGATCTCCGCGCCGGTCGCATCCCCGCCGGCATGGACGATGCGCGGAAGCGAATGGCCACCTTCCCGTGCCAATGCCAGTGGCGCAGCGACGTCATCGCCGGCACGGTCGAATGCCGCGCCCAAGGCAATCAACTCTCTCAGACGGTCAGGACCTTCGGTGACGAGCACCCGCACCGCGTCGACATCGCAGAGCTCGGCGCCTGCCTTGAGCGTGTCCGCCAAGTGCAGGACCGGCGAGTCCGGTTCGTCCAAAGCAGCGGCAACACCACCTTGGGCATAGCGGGTGGTCGCCTGCGCGAGCGCCGCCTTGGTCAACAGCGCGACCGACGCGCCGCTTCGTGCAGCGCGCACTGCCGCAGAAAGTCCCGCGACACCGCTGCCGAGAACCAGGAGGTCGTAGGTCATCGAGTGCTGATGGTCGGAAGACCGCGTACGTGTCTCGGAGATGAAACGTCAGCGATCAATCAGGGGGCGAGCTGGTGCAATTCCCGATCCAGGGCCTGGAAGCTCTCATCGGTCGGACGATTGCGGGAGTCGACGTGAACGACCTTCGGGGCATACGCCTCAAGCTCTGCTTCCTCGTACTGCGCATAGGTGATGATGATCACACGGTCGCCGGGGTGGACCAGCCGAGCCGCAGCGCCATTGAGGATGACCTCACCAGGCCCACCCGGAATGGCGTAGGTCTCGAAACGAGCACCGTTGTCGATGTCCAGCACGACGACCTGTTCGTGGTCGTAGATGTCCGCGAGACGCATCAACTCCGTGTCCAACGTTATCGACCCGATGTAATTCAAGTCAGCGCCCACCACAGTGGCACGGTGAATCTTGGACTTCATCATTGTGCGACGCATGTCGCCTCACTTTCGGGGTAGCAGACGACACCGAGGTCGACGATGACCTCCGCGCCTCGGAACGACATGCTGCAATTGTCGATCAAACGTGCCTTACCGACTCGGGCCGCGACAGCAACGAGCACATCGCCGTCGAGCACCGTGAGCGAGTCCAGCGAGTGCGCATCGCGCACCGCGGCATAGTCGAGTTCGACGAGAGGCTCGACGCCGACATCTTCGGCAATCATGGCCTCGACGACCTCCGGACGGCGCTCGCCCGCTTCGATTGCGCCGGCAGCACGTCGAAGTGCACGTGAGAGGACCGTCGCCGCGACGCGCTCTGCAGCACTGAGGAAGACATTCCGACTCGACATTGCCAGGCCGTCAGGCTCACGCACGAGGGAACATCCCACCACGGTGACCCCTTGGTTCAGGTCACGTGCGATCCGACGAACGATGGCGAGCTGTTGGGCGTCCTTGGATCCGAAAAACGCCGTCGACGGACCAATGATCGAGAACAGCTTGGTGACAACCGTCGCGACCCCGTCGAAATGCCCAGGCCGCGACGCTCCACAGAGACCGTCACCCAATCCGGCGACGTGCACCGTCGTCAGGGGCTCCTCCGGGTACATCTCGTCGACGTCCGGAGTGAACAGGATGTCCACGCCGACACGCCGAGCTGCCTCGGCATCGCCGGCGAGGTCACGCGGATAGACCGAGAGATCCTCGGTCGGCGCGAACTGCAGCGGATTCACGAAGATGGTCACAACGACGAGATCCGACGCTGCACGCGCCTCGCGCATCAGCGAAAGATGGCCCTCGTGGAAGAACCCCATGGTCGGGACCAGACCGACCGACCGGCCTGCAGCGCGCGCCTCATCACACAGTCGGCGCACCTCTGCGATGCGCGTGACAGTGATCACGTGACGGCTCCGGTCGTCATCGTCGCCTCATGCAACGCGGCGAGCATCGCAGGATTGTCGCCTGGAACCAGTGCAAGGGCACGCTCGGAAAGCGCTCGATAAGCAGGGCGCTCCTCGTCGGGCAGAGCCTCGAGATGGCTGACGACGGTTGCCACGTCGCCACGTGCGACTGGGCCTGTGAGCGCGCCCGCCGCGCCAAGGCGTTCGACATGATCAACCGTTGCGCGCACCAACGGAAGGAACGCTTCGCTCGGCACTCCAGTGGCAGCTGCCAAACGCTCCACTTGAGCCAGCAAGGCGACCAGGTGGTTCGACGCGATACACGCCGTCGCGTGGTAGGCAGCACGAACATCATCGGTGATGACGAAGGGTGCCATCTCGAGCGCGATCGCCAGACGTGTAACAAGCGGTGGACCGGTGACCGCACACCAGGATCCACCCAACCGTGATGCGCCGTCATGCGCATTAGGAAGCGCCTGCAGCGGGTGAAGTGCTCCCACCAGCACATCGGGTCGCGCCAGCGTCATGGCATCGAACACCGCGAGACCATGCGCCCCGGAAAGATGGATGACGAGCGCCCCTGGCTCGACGGACGCGGCCATACGCGCTGCGGTCGTGCCGATGGCGGAATCGGGTGTTGCCACGATGACCAGCTCCGCGTGCCGACCTGCGGCCGCAACCTCAACTGCGGGAGCATCGAGCAACAGGGCGGCTTGGCGGGTTGAATCAGCGTCGACCGAACGCCCTGCGACGCCTACGACTTGGACCCCTAGTCGCTGAATCGCCAGAGCAAGCGCCATCCCGGCCCGTCCTGGACCAACAAGCGCCACCGTGGTGGGCAGACGATTCTCATCCACAATGCGACCTCTTCGTTCCAGCCCTTGGAAGGTGCCGGACTACTTGATGCCGATCCAGTTGCTACTGATGACTTCGCTGGTGATGACGAAGACCGGGGAAACCTCGGTACGAACTACTCGATCACTCCGACATCGAAGTCTACCTTGATTTCAACCAGTCCTGCCCAGCCGGACTCGGGCACCGTCACCAATTCCGGAGCGAGGTCCGACAGCGGGGCAAGAACGAAGGCGCGGTCCCACATTCGAGGGTGCGGGACCACAAGGTCATGGTCGTCAACTCGAAGGTCTCCGACGAGCAGGACATCGACGTCGAGCGTTCGAGGACCCCAACGCTGCAGCCGCACACGTGTTGCGGCCTCTTCGAGACGCCGACACAACGCCAACAATTGACGGGGAGAGCGATCCGTGTCGATCCCCACGACCGCGTTGAGAAACCGGTCTTGTTCGGGACCACCCACGGGATCAGTCTCATAGACCTTCGACACTGAGACGTTGGTCACGTGAGGTTCGACCCGCAGGGCATCGATCGCTCCCCGGAGATGCGCGGCTCGGTCGCCGAGGTTGGAACCCAGCGCCAAGTAGGCGCGCCTCACGCGTCGATCGTAACGGCGACCGCGTCCAGCATCACCGGCACAGGCGGACGGAGCTTGCGCACTGTGACACGTGCACTGGTCACGCGCCGATCGGCCCGACATGCTTCACCGATGCGCGCCGCGAGCCGCTCAATGAGCTGGAAGTTCTCCTGGGACACGATTCGAGCGACGGTCTCGGCAAGCGCTCCGTAATCAACCGTGTCCGCAAGATCGTCACTCCGACATGCAGGATCGAAATCGAGCTCGAGTTCGATGTCGACTTCGAAGGGTTGCGCACGATGTTGCTCTTCGGCAAGGACACCGTGCGTGCCAGTTGCGCGAAGACCCTCGATCAGGATCCGTCCCATACGTTCCACCTTAGAGCGCACACGTCGGCGCCCTGGACCGGCGCTACGGACCCGGCGCTACGGATCTCAGCTCGTGCGGACGATACGGCCGTCGAGGGTGACGGCGACGATCTCGCGACCCGCGCTTCCCAACTCGCGCCCGCTGAGCCTCTCGATGGCGATGATCGCATGGGGGCCTTCGGAAACCAGCCCGACATAGAGGAGGTAGCCGGCGAGCACACCGAGAATCCGGTCACCGAATTCCTCATGGTGCACCAGGATTCGTTCGGTCGGATCGTCGAGCCACCTGGCCAACGTCTCGTAGATGAACGCGAGGCGAAGGGCCATCTCGTCGTGGCGACCGAGCGGGATATGGAGGTACTGGAGGCCGGCCTCCTCATAGGCGCGCAAGTTATGCGGCGAGTCCAAGAGCGAGAGAACCCTGGTGAACCCGTTGCCGCTCAGCCAGATCAGCTCCTCGACACGTCGAACCTTTCGGTGGTTTCGCGCGTATCCGCCGGGCCGCTCCGAGACAGCCAGCCGCTCCTTGATGATCCAACAGAAGAACCTGGGCTCGAGGCCTTGGGCCCATTTCCCTCTCATGCCACCAAGCCCTCCGCAGTGGCACGGGACATCACATCGAGCAAGGCGAGCGTGTGACATGCACCGCGCACGTCGTGCACTCGGACGATCGAAGCCCCACGCTCCGCCACCCACGCGACCGTTGCAGCGGTTGCCTCATCGCGTTGGTCGGGACCAACTCCGAGGTCGCCGCCGAGGAACGCCTTGCGGGACGCACCGATGAGGAAGGGAACGTCGACACGCGCCACGAGCTCAGGGAGCCGTGCGAGGATCTCGAAGTTGTGCTCGTGGGTCTTTCCGAAGCCGAGGCCAGGGTCGGCAATGATCCGATCGCTCATGATTCCTGCTGCCTGCGCTCTCGCAATGCGCTCGAGCAGAAAGTCGCCGACTTCGGTGACGACATCGGCATAGCGCGGGTCCTTCTGCATGGTTTGCGGCTCGCCCTGCATGTGCATCACGACATAGTGAACCTTTGCCTCGGCCACGACGGCCAGCATCGAGGGATCGAAGCGCCCTGCCGAGACGTCGTTCACCATCGTCGCGCCTGCCTCGATAGCTGCCTGTGCCACGACCCCCTTGGTCGTGTCGATGCTGATCATCGCTTTCGTCGCGCCGGCAGAGGCCCTCGACGCGAGTCCGAGGACGACGGGTATCACCCGCCGAAGTTCCTCGTCAGGGGTCACGCGCTCCGCGCCCGGTCGGGTCGACTCACCTCCGATGTCCACGATCGCAGCTCCATCGGCCACGAGTTGCAGGCCGTGGGCTATCGCAGCATCCGGATCGAGCCAGCGCCCACCGTCGGAGAAGGAATCCGGCGTCACGTTCAACACGCCCATGACCCTTGGACGCATTCGGTCGTCCACCGCGCCACCGAGCATGGTGGAGCAGCGTACCGAACCCGCGCGTGGAGCACGAGCCCGAGACCCGACAGCCCGCACCAAGGCGGGAGATCGAGGAACCGCTGATCAGGTCTTGCGCATGAAGGACATCGCCTCGGCACGGGTCGCCGGGTTGTCCTTGAAGATCCCGCGAACAGCTGATGTCACCGTCGTCGCCCCGGGCTTGCGCACCCCGCGCATCGACATACACAGGTGTTCCGCTTCGACAACGACAAGCACACCTGCCGGCGCTAACGCATGCGTGAGCGCATCGGCGATCTGTGTCGTCAGGCGCTCCTGAACCTGCGGGCGACGAGCAAAGCCGTCGACGAGGCGCGCGATCTTCGAAAGTCCCGTGATGCGGCCGTCGTCACCGGGGATGTACGCGACGTGAGCACGGCCATGGAACGGCACGAGGTGATGCTCGCAGAGCGAGTCGAGGGCGATGTCTCTGACCATCACCATCTCGTCGTGGTTCGCCTCGAATGTGACCGCGAGATGCTTTGAGGGGTCCTCGCTCAGACCACTGAACAGTTCGCTGTACATCTCCGCGACGCGCATTGGCGTGCGCGCCAGCCCATCACGGTCGGGATCCTCACCGATGGCTTCGAGGATTTCGCGTACTGCCCGTGCAATCCGCTCTTTGTCGATCGCAGCTCTCATGGGTTCACCCACCGATTCGGACTCGTCATTTCGCTCGCAGCGACAGCGGTCGATCGCCCTGACCCCGACTCGCCCGCCGTCGTCCACACCTCAACGGTCGCGAACACCGGCGAGAACTCGTTCGGCATCGAGCGTCTCATGTTCGATCAGCCACTGAGCCAACGTATCGAGTGCACCTCGATTCGCAACGATGATGTCACGCGCCAATTCATGAGCTCGGTCGATCAACGCACGAACTTCGGCATCGATCGCGGCCGCGACCGATTGGGAGTAGTCGGGCTCGCTAGTGAAGTCGCGGCCGAGGAAGACCTCGCCGTGGGGTCGACCAAGACGCATCGGCCCGAGTGCGTCGGTCATTCCGAACTCCGTCACCATTTGGCGTGCAACAACCGTCGCGCGCTCGATGTCATTCTGCGCACCGGTCGTCGGCTCACCGAAGACGACCTCTTCGGCTGTTCGACCGGCGAGCAGCATGGCCAACTCGTCGAGCAGCTCTGCGCGGGTGACGAGGAACTTGTCCTCCAACGGCAGGGTCAGCGTGTAGCCAAGTGCCCGACCCCGCGGAATGATCGAGACCTTGTGAACCGGATCGGTATTCGGCAACGCGTGACCCACCAGGGCGTGGCCACCCTCGTGGTAGGCGATGACCTTCTTCTCTTGATCGGAGATCAGACGGCTCGTCCGCTCGGGCCCAGCCATGACGCGGTCGATGGCCTCTTCCAGCTGCACCAGACCGATGCTCTCCATGTCGTGGCGGGCGGCGAGCAATGCACCCTCGTTCATCACGTTGGCGAGATCGGCGCCGGTGAAACCCGGCGTGCGCCGTGCGATGACATCCAGATCGACGCCGGGCGCTAGCGGCTTCGAGGCAGCATGCACCGCGAGGATCGCTTTGCGGCCATCGAGATCGGGACGGTCCACGACAATCTGACGATCAAAACGCCCTGGCCGCAGAAGTGCAGGGTCCAGCACATCGGGCCGGTTGGTGGATGCCAGCAGGATCACACCGGCTTTGCTGTCGAACCCATCCATCTCGACGAGCAGCTGATTCAGCGTCTGCTCACGTTCGTCGTGCCCACCGCCGAAGCCGGCGCCGCGTTGACGCCCGACCGCGTCGATCTCGTCGACGAAAATGATCGCGGGCGCCGCTGCCTTCGCCTGTTCGAACAGATCCCGCACCCGTGATGCACCGACTCCGACGAACATCTCGACGAAGTCAGAACCGCTCATCGAGAAGAAGGGCACACCGGCTTCACCGGCGACGGCACGGGCAAGCAGGGTCTTGCCGGTTCCGGGAGGGCCAAAAAGCAACACGCCCTTGGGAATCTTCGCTCCCATTGCATGGAACTTCGCCGGCGCGACCAGAAAGTCCTTGATCTCCTGGAGTTCGGCGATTGCCTCGTCGAGACCCGCAACATCGGCGAACGTCGTTGTTGCTGTCTCCTTCCCGACAGGCTTCGCCCGACTACGCGAAATCCCCATCACTCGCTTGCCGCCGCTTTGCATGCTGTTCAGGAAGTAGACCCCCAACCCGATCAGCAACACGATGGGCCCAAAGGAGATGAGAAGCTCCCACCAACCGCTGTCACCCTGCCGATCGGTCTCGAGCGGTACGCCCGCTTCGAGCGTCTTGGTGGTGATCTTTTCGGTGTAACCCTCAGGGAACGAGACCATGTACTCGCGGCCTGTCGCGAGACGGCCCTCGAGCTTGTGGTCGACGTCGAGCAGCTTCGCTGTCTTGATGCCGTCGCTGTCCAACAGCTTTTCATACCGAGCGAGGTCGACCTTTTGGCGATCCGACCCGGATGGCAACAAGATCGTGACCACGACGACCGCAGCAGCGACAAGGGCGAACCAGAGCAACGCGACACGACGGGACTTGGTCACTGGGGGCCTGAGTATTCCGCGAGGTATGGGAGATTGCGGTAGCGCTCGCCCACATCGAGGCCATAGCCCACCACGAAGGTGGGCGGAATGGTAAAACCGACGTATCGAAGCGCTGGATCGGTCTTCTGGAGACCCTCTTTGACAATGAGAGCGCAAACGTCGAGCGACGCAGGTGCTCGCGCCGCGAGGTTACGCCGGAGATATTGCAGGGTGAGCCCCGAGTCGACGATGTCCTCGACGATCAGCACGTGCCGGTCAGTGAGGTCCAAGTCGAGATCTTTGACGATACGGACAACACCACTCGTGCGCGTTGCCGAACCGTACGAGGAGACCGCCATGAAATCGAACTCGATCGGCAGGTCGATCGCCCGGGCAAGATCGCTCATGAACATGAACGCGCCCTTGAGAACTCCGACCAGCAACGGCGGGCGCCCGAAATAGTCCGCGGTGATCTCCTTACCGAGATCGCCGATTCGTTGGGAGAGCTCTTCCACGCTCACCACCACGCGACCCAGATCTGGATCTTGCACTACAGGTTCGCCATGTTCGTGGGGGTCTCCGTCGAGATCGCTGCGGTGATCCAGAGGAAGCGCCGGGTGTGTTCGGAAACTTCGACTCGGCGATCCACACGGTAGCCCACGACCCATAGCGGATCTCCGGTCGGCGAGGTGAGCAGCACTTGGCCGTTCGAAGGGCGCCGACGGAGTCGGCCCCGGTCTCCGACCCGGTCGGCATCCAGAACGACCGTCAGGTGATCGAGCGGCCACCGCAGAGGCGCTTCGCGCTCCACCCACGCCTCAAGGGAAACGCCAAGACCAACGACCGTTCCAGGGAACGAGAGCTCAAGCGATCCGGCAGTATCGACCAATCGGGAGTCGACGACCTCCAGACGGCCGTCATGGCGAACGACCCGGCGCCCGCCCGCAAGATCAACGGCGCGGATCTCACCGTTCGCGACACGCAGCACCGCCTGGACCTCGTCGAACGAGGGGACCGGATCGCCCAGCCACAGGCGGATTGCACGTCGTGCGATCACCGGCACCAACCCGACCAGCACCTGAATCGACATCGGAGAACCGGCGCCGGGCACCGAGTCCAAAGCCACGTCGTCGAGATACTCCGACTCCGATCGGAACATTTCGGCCTGGCGTGTCAACACGCCCACAAGATCACGCGCCGCGCCGCTTTCGAGCATCGGAAGGACTTCCCGGCGTACCCAGACACGCCGATACCGGAGGTCATCGTTCATCGGATCGTGCAATGGTGCCAGCCCGAGCCGACGACACAATTCCAACGTGTCGGCTCGTCGTATGCCCAGGAGCGGGCGCACGATCGTGTCCCGGCGCACTGCCATGGCCCCTAAACCACTTGGACCGCTCCCGCGCAGCAGATTCAACAACACCGTTTCAGCTTGATCGTCCGCAGTGTGGCCGACGATGACCACCGTTGCACCGATCTCGACACGCGCTCGTTCCAGTGCCCCATATCGAGCTGCTCGCGCACGCGCCTCGAGGTTGGGGCCCATCGGCAACTCGCCCGGCAGCGGACAGCGCCACGACACATTGCACGCCCAGCTCAGCGGCCAATCCGACAACCATCTCGGCTTCGTCCGCACTCGACGCACGCAACCCGTGATCGACATGCACGGCCACTGGCTCGAGGCCCGCAACAATCGCGACCACCAACGCCGTCAGCGAGTCGGCGCCTCCGGAAAGGCCAACGACAACAGGACCGATGGGACCGACGGGAGCGGACCCTTCATCAGCACCATTGCGTGTGGCGAGCCCGACAACCGCGGGCCACCACCTGTTCGTCGCTGCACTGAGTTGAGCAAGAGTCCGAAGCACCTGCGCGCTCAGAACGGCTCGAGAAGACCACCCTGCCGCACGAGAGCGAGCAGTTCGTCGGTGTCTTTGAGGCCAAGCTTCCTGCCAATACGGCGGAGGCTCGCGTAGATGTTGCTGCGACTTACACCCAACTCCCCGGCAATGGTCGTCACCGGCCGTCCGGAAGCCAGCGCCTCCAGCAACTCCCGCTGCTTGACCGTCAGCTCCCCCAAACGTGCGCGGGCCTGACGAAGAGCCGGCCTCGGGGCAGGTTGCGACGGCGAATGCTCCAGACGCGTCAACCGGACACGGGGCTCGACAACCATCGGAAACCCATCGAGGTCGACACTTGCATCCACGCCGAGGCGTTCCGAACGCGCCACTTCAGCGAGAAGGTCCGTCTGCACTTTTCGGCGAAGCTCCGGTTCGGATGGCGAGGCCGGATCAAGCACCGACTCCAACGCCTGGATCAGTTCGATTGGATCAAACGGCTTCGTGATATATCGGAGCGCGCCCTCGATTCCTCCGCGGAGCTGATGCTCACGGCCGGTCAGGCCGGTGACCATGAACACCGGAACTTCCGCGGCCCGTGCGACTTCGGCCTTGATCTGCTCCAAGACGGAGAACCCGTCGAGTTCGGGCATCATCACATCGAGGAACATGGCGTCGGGGAGACGCTCTTTGATTCGATCGAGTGCTTCGACACCGTTGCCCGCAGTCATGACCTCATATCCGGCGCTCTCCAGATTCATCTGGATGACCTCACGGATATCGGCGTCGTCGTCGACGACCAGGATCAGGGGCATGACCTCTCAGGATACGGGCTTTACTGGTCCTTCCATACGCGACAGCCAGGCCCTGGGGTCTTCGAGCTCCCGCAGGGTCGGAAGGCACTCCGGGGAGCGCCAGGCCAAGTCGATGGAGCCGAAGCCACCCTCTCGGACCACACCATCGACAAACGCTTCGCCCACCGCATATTGGCGCATCTTCAGCTCGATGCCGAAGAGTTTCTGGAGCTGACCAGCCAACCCGCCGACGTCTCGACGGGCCATCAGTACCAACGCCATCCGCTCCTGGCCGGCCACGTGCACCGCACCAAGCCGATTCATCACGGCGTTCCCATGGCCTTCCAGCAACGACATCAACGCCTGGACCCGGTCGAGCACCTCACGCTGCTCGGGGGTCGCCAGCAAACCCACCAGTCCATGGTCGTCGAGCGGGTTTCGCCCCTGGCGCAACTCCTCGATGCTGCGCCGCAACACCCGGGACCGACGTGTCGGATCGGGGCCCATGAGGGCCAAGGATTGTTCGATGAGCGACAAGAAGTAGGACTGCATCCACGGCACGCCCATGAATTGCGCACGGTGTGTGACCTCATGGATTGCTATCCAGAGCCGGAAATCCCGCGGGCGAAAGGCATACCGCTTCTCGAGACCCAAGACGTTGAGTCCCACGTAGTGAACGAGATCGCCATGATCGTTTTCCTCGCTCGGGACGAGCAGGTCGTACTGGCCGAGCACTCGACGGGACATATAGCCGAGCAGGGCACCGAGCTCCGTCGCCGAAACTCGTCGACCGACCGGCGCCATCGGCGAGCCTGCGAGCCGCTCGGCTGAATGGGCGAGAAACGGCTCGAGGAGTCGTCGCATCGATGCGACGTTTGCCGTGACCCACCCGCTTCGGTCCAGAACTCCGGCACGCGCCGGCTGCGGACTGCGAAGCCCGGTCATCTCGGCAACGAGACCCTCGGCCTCCACCGTGACATCGGCAAAATCCGAAACCAGCGACCCCGAGAGGTAGCACGTCGAGAAGGCGTCTCGCCCTGCGACCCGCCGTGCGAAACGCTCGGCAAGCGACCAATCGATGGGATGGGGCGCCGGGGCACCCACGACGTCAGTAGCCGTCGCGATTCGCAATCACGACTTCGTGCCTCGATATTTCGGGATGACGATCTTGACGAGATATCCGACGCCGATCAGCACAACCGCACCGACGACGCTCACCCCGAGCAACGGCGCGATCCAGTAATGCCACGGCGGGTCATTCTCGCGAATACTGGTCATCGGATTGGAACAGCCGACACCGGCCAACGCGACGAAACAGAGCAACGCCGAGATACGCAGCGTCCTCACCACTGGCGTGTTCACCGGTGCCTCCGAAACCTGGGGTTCAACAACGCAGGTCATCGTAGAGCCGGGAACGGTGCCGACGCGAACCAAACCGTGGCCACCGTTCACCGTGTTGAGGACTCGTCGAGCCCGAGCGCTTTGGCGATCCGGGCTTTGAGCTCCGGTGGCACTTCGTCGCGACACTTTTGGGCGACAAGCGCTCGAAGCTCTGTTTCGAAGTCGAACCCATTGGCACATGGAGGACACTCGTCCAAATGCCGTTTGATTTCCTGGCGGACGAGCACCGTGAGCTCGCCATCGAGATAGCTATAGATCCGAAGGATCGATTCTTCGCAGTCCACGGCTACCCGGTCCCCTCTACCTGGAACGCACTCGAGACGAGCCCGCGCTCCTCAGCAAAGTCCCACAACCGCTTCTGAAGCTGTTTCCTTCCCCGATGAAGCCGACTCATCACCGTTCCCACCGGCACATCCATGATCTCGGCGATCTCCTTGTACGAAAATCCTTCGACATCTGCGAGAAGCACTGCCAGACGGAACTGCTCGGGCAGCGCCTCGATCGCGGCTTTTACCACGTCATCTGGCATTGCATCAAGGAGCTCGGTCTCGGCACTCCGGGTGGCCTCCACCATCTCGAGGCCGCCCAAACGGCGAAACAGGTAAAAGTCCTCGGTGTCGTCGAGATCAACCTGCTCAGGACGGCGCTGCTTTGCCCGGTAGATGTTGATGAAGGTGTTCGTCAGGATCCGGTACAGCCACGCCTTGATGTTCGTGCCGTCCTGGAAGGTCTCGAACCCGCGGTAGGCCCGCAGATACGTTTCCTGGACGAGATCCTCGGCATCGGACGGATTGCGCGTCATGCGCAGCGCTGCTGAATACAATGCCGACATATAGGGCATCGCAAGGTCGGCGAACCGCGCCTGATCGGCCATTGGGCCAGCCTACCCGTCGTTACGTCCGACTACTCGGCGACCATTTGAGCGGAGCTGGAATCTGCATCAGCCGCTGAGCTGTTCGATCTCTCGTCCGACCTGGACGAGCCTGGCTTCGGTGCCGGGAGGTCCCACCACCTGGATTCCGATCGGAAGCCCCCCGCTCGTGCCTATCGGCACCGAGATCGCGGGGAACCCGACCAGACTCCAGGGGATCGCGTTGCGGGCGAGCACCATCAGGTAGCGGGCGAAGTCGGTGACGCGGGGCGCCAACACCCCGACCGTCGGTGTCACGATCACATCGACCTCGTCGAACACCGCTCGCAGACGGTCGCGCAGCGCTGCTCGAACGCGCTGTGCCTCCAAGTAGTCGACCGCCGTGACGCGGTCTGCGCAGTCGAGCTGCTCACCCACCTCTTCCCAGTAGAGGGACCGATCGAGCCCGAGTGAACGATGGGCTGTCGCGGCCTCGCAGCGACTGATCACAAGGCCGAGCGCGCCTGCCAGGTCGAGATCGCCGTCATCGGGAACCTTGCAGTTGAAGATCGACGCGCCGGCCGCACCAAGGCGGTCGACCACACCCCATACGGCGGCGGCAACCGGTTCCTCGCAATTCGTGAACCCGGATTCGGCTACACCCACTCGCATCGCAGCCGCGCCATGTCGGGGAGTCCATGCCAAGGCGGAGTCGGCGCCAAGGAGCACGTCCATCAGCAGCGCCGCGTCGGTGACGCTGTTGGCAAGCGGGGCAACATGGTCCATCGTCCAGGCCAACGACAGCACACCGTCGGTCGGGATCCGCCCGTACGTCGGCTTGAAACCAACAGCGCCGCTGAGTGCCGCCGGGACACGGATCGATGCTCGCGTGTCGGTGCCCAATGATGCGAGACCGACGCCTTTCACAACGCAGATCGCCGATCCGCCGCTCGAACCCCCGGGGATCCGGGATGCGTCGTGAGGATTTCGACTCTGAGGTGTCGTGACCCCGAGGGCGAACTCGTGGGTCGATGCCTTCCCGAGCACGATCGCTCCCGCCGCTCGCAGTCGCGGCAACGGACACCGCGTCGACAGTCGGCACCGACATGTAGGCCTCGGATCCCGCACGAGTCGGAAAACCCGCAACATCGATCACGTCCTTCACGGTGATCGGGATACCGTGCAGCGGCCCACGATCGCGACCACTGCTCAGCTCGGCATCAAGCGCGTCGGCCTCCGCCAACGCCTGCTCCTCCGATGATGCGACGAGGCCGGCCAGGTCGGATGCCGCGTCGGCGGCACGAAACGACGAGACGACCAGCTCACGCGTGGAGACGTTCGCGATCCCGAAGCTTGCGCACAGCGTCGACGAGAGGCCCCGTTGCGCCCACCGGAAACGGAGCCGGACAGGGGACCCACGGTTGAACGGGGACGGCACCGCCATGGGCCGAATAGTCAAAGGGCACACGAGCACGCGGATCCTCGAGACAGACATCGCCAAGCGTCTCGAGCGCCGATACGAACGCGGCGCCCGCCACACTTCCTTGGGGGGTTTCAGTCATGCTGCGAGCGCCGCGAGGAGTTCGTCGGAGGATGCGATCGCACCGAATACGCCGCCTTGCATCGTGACGATCTTCAACGCGGCGAGGTAGTTGTCGTAGTCGGTGGCACCCGTGCAGTCTGACAGCAAGAGGCATTCGAACCCGCGATCGTTGGCATCACGCATGGTCGTGTGCACACACACGTCGGTGGTAATGCCGGTGAAGACCAGGTGGGTGATGCCGGCACAGCGCAGCAGGAGCTCGAGGTCCGTCGCATAGAAGGCGCCTTTCCCCGGCTTGTCGACAATCAACTCGCCTTCGATGGGCGCAACTTCGGGAACAATCTCCCAGCCTGGCTCGCCGCGTACGAGGATCCGCCCACACGGACCGCTGTCCCCGATACCCGCCCCGATTCGCTTCGAGCGCCACAGCTTGTTGTCAGGGCAGTCCGACAGATCAGGCCGATGACCCTCGCGGGTATGGACGATCGTCCAGCCGGCGTCGCGGGCTGCACCGAGCACCCGCGCCGTCGGCTCCAAACCCGCGCGAGTCAACTGGAGGTCGTATCCCATCGTGTCGACGTAACCGCCTGGCCCACAGAAGTCGACCTGCCAGTCGATCAGGATCAGTGCTGTGGTCGACGGATCGATATCGCCGTCATATGGCCATGGATACGGATCAGAGGCCGGGATCTGTCGAGTCATGATGTCGCATCTCCTCGCTGTGGTTCCTCGATGGGCACGCCGATCGCGGCGCGTACTGCTGTGCTGTCTCCAACTGCGCCGAAAATTCCGCCGGACATAGTGATGCTCGACAACGCGCGCTCCCCGACCGCCGGGTCGATGTGCGCAACAAGGTCCGTCATCGTGAGGCATTCGAAGCCTCGGTCATTGGCGCTGCGCAGTGTCGTGTCAACCGTCGTCTCATACGCGAGTCCGGCGAAGAGTAAACGGTCACGACCAGCGCCAGCGAGGTCGGCCTCGATCGACCCCGATCGGAAGGCGTCATATCCCGGCGTGTCGACGATCCAGTCCTCGGGTTGCACTGTGATGGCCAGCTCCCAGTCCGCTGTACCTACGACAGGAAGATCCGTCGACGCGCGCTTGGGTGACCCCGTGGAGCGACCGTGGCGCACGAAGACCACGAGAACCCCATTGACACGCAGTACTTGAGCCAGCGATTCGATACCGCTGAGCACGCGAGCGCCTTCGGGAAGGCACGACCACTGAGCCTGGCCACCTGCAACGATCAGCGCCAACCGCGATGGGTCGAACGTCGTGCCGGCTTCCGCGTCATAGGGCCACGGATAAGGAACTGTTGCATCGACCGCACGCATCTCGTCTCCAATTCCAGTGTCCGGAACGCGTGCCCGGGCACGCGTTCCGGACGTTCGGACTGGTTCGTGTCGTCAGCGCCGCACTACTGCTTGGGGATCTTGCCCACGACACCATTGACGAAGACGCTCATCGCCTCGATCTGCTCGTAGCTCGGGATCACGCCGGCCTTGAAGACCACCTTGCCACTCTGATCCTTGACCGGGCCGGCAAACGGCGAGCCGGTCGTCATGATCCGGGTCTTGGCCTTGGCAATCGCCTTCTTGGCCTTCGGAGTAACGAGCTTGCCGTATTTCGACTGCACGAACGGGTTCGCGCCGGTCTTGTAGCCAACCCGGTAGTTCGCGTTGTACACGCTTCCCGTGAACTTTCCGGCCAAACCGGTCTTGACGATGTCGGAGTAGAGCTTGTCCCAGTCCCACTCCGAACCGGTCAGCCAACCCTTGGGCGCCAACTTCGACGCATCGGCGTGATAGCCAATCGTCATCTTCCCCGCTGCTTCAGTCGTCTTGATGACCGTGGACGTGCAGTCCTGGTGCTGCGAGATCACGTCGACGCCTTGGGAAAGCAGACTCCTCGTTGCCTCGGCCTGCTTTGCCGGGTTGCACCATTCCGAAGTGCTGATCGTGTAGGTCTTGGCCTTCTTGTTCACAGACCTCGCCCCGAGTTCGAACGAGTTGATGTTGTTCAGGGTCTGCGGGATCGGGAACGCGTAGACGTAGCCGAGCTTGTTGGTCTTGGTGGCCATCCCCGCCGCGACACCGGCGAGATACACCGGCTCGTAGACCGTTCCGAAATAGGTGCCCACGTTGGGTGGGACGTCTCCCTTTATGAAGTTCCCTTGCTGGACGACCAACACATCAGGGTGTGCGGCGGCCACCTTCAGAGCCATGTCGAGATGCCCATAGCTCGTAGCGAACAGGATCTTTGCGCCACGATCGATCATCCCCTCCATGACACGTGCTGCAGTGTCGTCCTCCGGGACGTTCTCCGCGGTCAGCACCTTCAATTTCGGAAATGCCTTCTTGACAGCTTGCGAGCCTTCATATGCAGCCTGGTTGTATCCGAAGTCGTCCTTGGGCCCAATGAAGATGAATCCCACAGCAGCACTGCCCTCGCCGGGTGCCGCTGACCGGGGCGCCGCGAGAGCTGGGCCCGACACTCCCATCATCGTCAATGCAACGCCCGTGAGGGTTGCCAGCATCATCCTGCGTCTACGCATCGAACGCTCCTTCAGTGTTTTTTTGGCTAGAGATTCAGACTCGGGGGGTCGGAGAGATTTGGTCTATGAACTCGGCGACATCTCGAAGACCTTGCTGAGTCCTTCGGGCGCTTCGGCAGCCCCGCGTTTGCCGAGCAGGACCAGCGCAACAATCGTGGCGACGTAAGGGATCACGTCGAGCGCGAATTGGTTGATTCCTACGCCGCGAGCCTGCAGCGCCGGCGACAGCGCAAGCGCTGCACCGAAGAGGTAGGACCCGGCAGCGACCTTGAACGGCTGGCGGCCGGCAAAGATGACCACCGCCACAGCGATGAAGCCACGTCCATGCACCATGTCCTCGAACCAGGCGTTCGCATACGCGGTCGCGAGTTGAGCGCCACCCATCCCTGCCAGAAACCCACCTCCGACCACACCGATGTACTGCAACGTGGTCGGGTGGTGCCCATAGGTTCGCAACACCTCGGTACGTTCCCCAGCACCTCGAAGAAGCAGTCCCCACCTGCTACGGAACAGGACCCACCACATCGCGGGCACCATTGCGTAGGACAGGTAGGTCAGCGGATCAGCCTGAAAGAAGATCTCGCCGACCCATGGGATCGACGACAAAGCCGGAACGTGCCACGCGGTGAACGGCGTGATCGTCTCCTGCACATAGGACGCTCCGAACAGCGATGTGAGCCCGAGCGCGAGGAACAGCACCACCAAACCCGTTGCGAGTTGGTTGCTCTTCCGATTGAGCACGAAGTACGGCGTGAACGCCGGCAAGCGCTGCGCCCGCCGTTGCACCGGCGAGCGCGCCCAACCAGGGGCTCCCAGTCGTCGAGTTCGCGGCGTACGCAGCAAGCGCTCCACAGAGCATGCTCCCCTCGATGCCGAGATTCACAACGCCCGCGCGCTCACTGACTGTCTCGCCGATGCCTGCGTAAACGATCGACGTACCACCACGCACGCCGCCGGACAGCACCTCGAGCATGAGATTCATGCGAGCGCCTTTCTCTTGTTGCCCCAACCGAAGACGGCCAGCAGGACCAGGGCCATGAGGATGTTCACCGAGGCCGCGGGCAGGCCTGAGTCGAGCTGAAGGCTGTCACCGCCTACCGCAATTGCAGCGAGGAAGATCGCAGCGATCGCGACACGAACCGGGGAATGGCGAACCAACCAACTCGCAAGGAACCCGACGTAGCCGTAGGTCACGAGAAATCCAGGACGAAGCTTGTGCTCGACTCCCGCCAGGTGAGCGAACCCGCCCAGACCAGCGAGGGCTCCCCCGACGAGCATGGCGCTCGCCAGCAACAATCCGACTCTCATGCCAGCCTGGCGGGCGGCCTCTGGATTGCCGCCCACGACGCGAAGTCGAAAACCCCACGAGGTATGGGTGAGTACCCACCAGATGATGCCCGTCAAGACGATCGCCATCAAGAAGCCGGCATGGACTGTCGAGTTGCCGATCATCGGCAACTCCTGACTCTTCGCCAGTGGCGGCGTTGTCGGCTGACCCGAGCCGTTGGGGTCCTTCCACTGGTCGTAGATCAGGAAGAGCATCAGGTCGAGGGCGACGTAGTTGAGCAAGAGCGTCGTCACTGCCTCATTGATCCCCACGGTGAGGCGAAGCACCGCGCACACACCAGCCCACAGCGCTCCGGCTACGGCCGCGAACAGCGCCATCATCACCAGCATCGGCAAGGTCGGCAGCGAGTCACCGAAGACACGCTGTGCAGCGACGGCAGCAACGCCGCCGATGACGAGCTGACCTTCCCCACCGACGTTGACCAGACCCGCACGCGCGGGCACTGCAACGGCGAGCGCAGCCAGGATCAGCGGAACGGCCTTCACCAGAATCTGTGCGAACGACTCACCACTCGTAAAGGTCGAAGACCACATCGAACCGTACGCATCGAAGGGGTTCGTGCCCCTCGCCAACATGAACGCACCGAAGATGACGAAAGCACCGACAACGGCTACGACGACCTGGCCCGAACCAGCGGCAAGGCGCCGCCATCGAGACGCGTGGCGCTCGATGATCGGCGGCGACTCCTCGGGTGGCGCGATGGCTGGAGTACTCGAAGTGATCGTCATGACACCGCCTCGAGTTCGATGATCCCTTGGTCCTCGGTGCCGAGCATCAGACGGCCGATCTCATAGGCATCGGTGTTCGCCGGTTCCACGATGCCGGTGAGTCGTCCCTCACACAGGACGGCGATGCGATCGGACAGCTCCATCAGCTCGTCGAGGTCTTCGGAGATCACGATGACCGCGGCACCAGCCGCACGATGTTCGAGGAGCAACTCCTGGGTCCGCCGTGTCGTCGCGACGTCGAGACCACGACTCGGGTATGCAGCCACAAGCACCGTGCAGTCACTCGCAAATGCTCGGGCGAGAATGACGCGCTGGATGTTGCCGCCCGACAGTGATGCCATCTCCCGATGGGGCGGGGCGAGACGAAGATCGGTTCGTTCGCTCACCTGGTGGGTGAAATGCAGCAGCTTCTTCCAGTCGATACCAAAACCACGGCGAAACCGTTTGAGACCGCCCAGTGCCATGTGCGAGGCAACGTCGAGTCCCGGGACCACCGAATCCTCGACGGGGTCCTCGGGCACGCCAACGACACCTGCGGCCAACGCTGCCGGCGGAGTGTTCGCCAGCGCAACACCATCGAGGGTGATCTTCCCCCCTGCGAGCGGTTTCAGCCCGAGAATCGCGTGATAGAGGGCGAGCTGGCCATTGCCCGCGATACCGGCGATTCCGAGCAGCTCACCGGATCGGACCGCCAACTCACACCCATCGAGGTCGGGACGATGCCTGCCCGACCCCACCGTCACCTTGTGGAGTCGGAGCCGCTCACCGGCATCCGGTCCCGGTGCGACGCGATCCGAGGGCAACGGCGGAACGCGGCGACCGACCATCGCTTCGACGAGTTCTTCGTCGGTCAGTGATGCAATCGGTTGAGCACCCAAGACGAGACGTCCCGCGCGCAGGATCGTCACCTTGTCGGCAATCGATCGCGACTCCCGGAGCTTGTGGGTGATGATGACGATCGAAAGCCCTTCGGCACGTAGCTTCTCGACACCGGCGAACAGCGCGTCCACCTCTTGGGGCGCCAGCACGCTGGTCGGCTCGTCAAGGATGACCAGACGCGCGCCGGCCATCAGCACTTTCAGAATCTCGACGCGTTGGCGTTCACCGATCGAGAGTCGGCGTACGAGCGCGTTCGGCTCGACGGCGAGACCGAAGCGCTCGCCTGCAGCAGCGATCTCCCGGGCCAATTTCGCTCTATCGAGGCGTGGCCCGCGCAGATCCAGCGCCAGCGCGACGTTCTCGGTGACGGTGAATGCAGGAATAAGGCGCAGGTCTTGGAACACCATGCCGATACCTGCCGCACGCGCGTCGGCCGGCGAATTGATGGACACCGGAACGCCATCGACCTCTACCTCACCCGCATCGGCTGGGTAGACGCCGTACACGAGCTTCATCAGGGTGCTCTTGCCAGCGCCGTTCTCACCCAGGAGGGCGTGGACCTCGCCGGATTCGACCCTGAAGTCCACATCGGAATTCGCGAGGACCTCGCCGAATCGCTTCGTCATGCCTCGGACCACGAGGCGGGGCGGCTCTGTCACGGTGTGCCCTCCTTTGCCGCGATCATGCGACTGATCGCTCGCATGGCTCGTTCCTCCACGACAGCCAGGGACTCGCTGAGGTGCTGCTCGAAACATGCCACCGCAAGCAACACGTCATCGCAGAGCACTGCCTCCACGATCCCGAGGTGCTGGGAAATCGTCTCCGACACGCGCTCTGCTGTGAGGAAGTCCTGCATCCGAACGATGCGAATCCTCTCGTTCACAGAGCGGAGGAGGTCGACGACGACAGGGTTTCCGGCAGCGCTTGCCAACGCCAGATGAAACGACTCGTCGAGTTCGACAAAGTCTGGACTCGGTTCCGGCTCGTCGTTCCGCAGCGCGGCCCACTCGTCGCGTAGCGCTTCGAGATCCGCATGAGCGTGGACCGTCCCAAGAGCCGAGGGACGCCGCAGCGCCAACAACTCGAGCCCGATGCGTGCCTCGTAGAGCGGGCGCATCATGGCGATATCAGGAACGTAGGGAAGAAATCCGCCCTCAGGGTGACGGGTTACGAGCCCATCCGCGTGCAGCCGATGCAACGCCTCGCGGATCGGCGTCCGCGAGACACCGAGCATTTCGGCAAGTCGCGTCTCACCGAGGCGCTGCCCAAGAGCGAACTCGCCGGCGAGGATCCGCGCCTTCAGATCGGAATAGGCACGCTCCGCTCGAGAAACCTCAGTCGCATACGAAGCCGTATACATGCACGTCAAGGTATGGCTAGAGGGTTTCCCGTCGATGTCGCCTCTATGGCCAGTGCGAGTCCGTTACCTTGCTCGATTCTGACGCGATCACATCAGATGACCGTCAGCCACCTATCCCGGTGCCTGCCCTCCCGACCAGGACACGTGCGCACTGACGATCTTCCAACCGTCGACTGTTCGCAGCCACGTCTGCGACTGACGACCGACCGCGCCCGACCCATCCGGAACGAACTCGGTGTTGACAACGGCTACGTCGGCGCCGAAGGCAGCGACCACAGTCCTGCGAAGCGTCCGTGGTGGCGCTGCAACGGGCGTGCTCCGCCGAAAATCCTCGATCTCCGCGAACCCATATTGCGCGTCGGCGAGACCGTATCGAATCGTCCCAGGGTCATTGCGAAAATAGCTCAGGAGAGCGGGGACGTCATTTTCTACGAGAGCGCGCTCGTAGCGTTCGAAGGCCTCCGTGACCTCAGCCATCACAACCGGATCGTTGATCTCCAAAGCCACATTCTCACGAACTCTGCTCCACACGGTGGAGCGATTGGCGAACTGGGAGCCGGGGAGGGGAGTCGAACCCCTGACCTGCTCATTACGAGTGAGCTGCTCTGCCGACTGAGCTACCCCGGCGATCGGCGCTTCACTCTAGTGGGGCACCAAACGCGCCTTGGTCTCGACGCGGCAGTGCGCGGGACGCGGCAAGCCGAGGCACAGCCGCTCGAGCAGCAGCGACTCGTTCGGATTGAATTCCATCGAGTCCCTCGCCCGTTGACATGCGTCGATCCCAGCCATCGCACTCTCGAGCGCCAGATCGAGGACGTCGCGGTCTGTATTGAGGGGAGGTGCGGGCGCCACCAGAGCATCCCGATACACCGTTTCGAGCGCAGCGATTCCCTCCAGCAGCGCATCGATGCGTGACCGACGCTCTTGACGCTTGTGCTGCTCGGCCTGTCGCTTACGCAAGGCCTGTGCAGCCCTCTCGGGATACCCCGACCCCTCGATCTCCTCCTCAAGTCGGGCTGACTGCGCTTCATGCGTCGATCGGACGGCCGCGACGGCCTCGGCCAGGACGAGCACCGAGTTCCTCCGAAATGCGGATGGCAGTACCTCCCGTCCCATCGATGCGCGTGGGCGCTATCACGAACGAATCCCGCACGCGTGCCTGGGTACCCACGAGCGCTCGGGCTCGATCGAATCGACCACCTGCCAGACGCGCAACGAGCTCTGCCCGTTCCTGCTCGACGCCATCTGCGACCAGCGCGCCACACACCACTGTCTCCGACAAGGCAGGAAAATCCACACGAAGGCACCGCGACTGCACTGTGTCGAGCAACTCATCCGGCGATGCCGTCAACAACACCAGCGTCGAACGCGCCCCTGGTTCCTCGATGGTCTTGAGCAACTTGTTCGCGGTCTGCGCGTTCATCCGCTCCGCGTCAAAGATCAAGATGACCTTGCCCATGGCTTCGACTGGACTCGACGAAGCCTCGCGGATGATGAGTTCGCCATGTTCGACGCGGATTGCCGTTTCGGGCGGGTCAACCTCGATGACGTCGGGGTGCCGGCTACGCATCACACGATCCCAGACGGAGGCGTTGCCATCCGGCGCAAGAAGTGACGCTGCGAACCCTCGGGCACCAGCTTCGACTCCCGAGCCGCGCGGACCGGCAAACAGGTAGGCATGGACCGGGCGTTGTGCTGCGCGTTCGAGAACGGTACGCACACCACTGGACCCGAGCACTGCATCCCACATGTGTTGCAGGATACGAGGTGGGTCAGCGCAGGATTCGGCGCACCTCTTCCCAAATGTGATCGGCGATCGTGTGACGGTCTGCCGCGGCGTCGACGAGCAGCCAATTGTTGGTTTGGGCTAGTTCGCGGTAAGTCCTGCGAACCTGCTCATGAAACGTGGACTGCTCGCGTTCGAGGCGATCCGGGTTTCCCGTGCGTCGGGCAGCGGCGACCGTCTCGGTCACGTCCAAGACGATGACGACGTCCGGAACCAATCCGCCACTCGCCCACTCGTTGAGGGATCGAATGACCTCGACACCCAATCCCCGAGCGGCGCCCTGATATGCCAGCGACGACGGAATGTAACGATCGCTCACCACCACCGCACCGCGCGCCAACGCCGGCACAATGACCTCTGCCACATGCTGGGCCCGATCTGCGCTCATCAACAGTGCCTCGGCAATCGGTTCGACGGCATCTGCATCATCCAGGAGCAACGAGCGGATTCGTCTTCCGAGTGGCGTCGCGCCGGGCTCGAAAGTCAGGACCACATCGCGGCCCTCGGCCTTCAAGCGCTCTGCGAGCAGCGCCGCCTGCGTGCTTTTTCCACTACCGTCGGCGCCCTCGAGTGCGACGAACAGCCCTCCTTGGGCTGTCATTGCAGAGTTCCCGTCGGCGAATGGGGGAATCGGTCATGCGCCGACCGGCGGTCGCGCCGGAGTTCACGCCACGAGAAGATGCCTGCCAACACGGCAACCAACCACCGAACCACAACGCGAGACGCACCCCCGGCAAGGCATACGAGAAGCCCCCGATTTCCAGCTTGTGGCCGGTCGTCAGGTTTCCGACGATTGTGTCGAACAAGTCGGCGGCAAGCGGTGAAACAGTCAACGACAACAACAAGCACAGTCTCACCACCGTGTACAGCGTCGCAAACGTCCGTCCTCGCAAGTCGTCTGACACGACCTCCTGGAGCAATGTAAAGCCACTGACATAACCGGTACCCGCGCACGCACCGACGATGACCACCATCAATGCCGCAGGTGCGAGCGCCGAAAACGACGCTGCTGCGATCAATGCGGTCCCCATGCCGATCACAGCGAGTGAGAAGACCGTGGAGCGGCGTACGCGGCCCTGCAACGCCATCAACGACATGACACCAACGGCTGCACCCGATCCGAGGGCCGACATCAGGATCCCGAAGGTGGAGCCTTGGTCACCACCGAGGGCCTGGCGGGCAAAGACCGGCCCAAGCGGAATCATGGCGCCACCGCCAAGAATCCCGAATCCCAACCCGACAATCACACCTCGCACAGTTCGATGACTCGCAAGAAACCGCACGCCCTCGACAAGCTCACGGAACGTTCCCGCGAGGTCCACCCTGCGCGCTGGTCGTCCACCCTCACCCGTCGCGCCTGCTGCTCGCCCGCCAAACGGCAGGCGAAAGACCAACAATGCAGAAAGGAGGTAGGTCGCCGCATCGACCCACAGCGCCAAGACCTCCTGGTTCACCGTCAGGCTCGCCAGGGACGGCACCTTGCCAAGCAACTTCGCCAGCCCGGTGAGGGCCGCGAAGAGTGCCGCACCAATCGGGAACGTGCCGAAGGATGCAAACAACGACAGCGAGTTCGCCGACGCAAGCTGATCCTTGCCAACGATATTGGGCATGGAGGCGTCCTTCGCCGGCCCCCACAGCAGTGTGAGAATTTCGAGGAGGAACGAGACGAGGACAAGACCCCAAACGGTGTCGATGAAGGGCAACAGCATCAGCAGCGATGCACGGCCGACATCGCAGGACACCATGACCTTTCGCCGGTCGAATCGATCGACAATGACACCGCCAAGTGTCGCCAGAAAAAATCCCGGGACGACACGTGCCATCATCACGAAACTCACGGCCGTTCCCGAGTCGCTCGACACGCGCGCGGCGATTGCGAGAATTGCGAGAATCCCGATCCAGTCGCCAAGGCTCGAAATCACCTGAGCGCACCAAAGTCTGAAGTACGCGGGCGTGCCGAAGATCCGCCAGAAGGTAGACGGCGGCGGCGAATCCGGCGTTGGCGTCGATGCGGGACCAGGTGGTTGAGCGCTCACGAAGCCTGAAGCCTACGTGTCAAGGGACGAACCCTACGCCGTCCGGACGACCGCACCGAAATCAGGTGTGACTGCCCGGAGCGCCGCTAGACATCGTCTGGCAGGTCGTAATCGCCGGACGTGGACGCGGAGCCCGTCGCCTTCTTGACGGTCGCCTTTTTCGCGGTGGCCTTTTCGCGGTGGCCTTCTTGACGGTCGCCTTCTTCGCGGTCGCCTTTTTCGCCGTTGCCTTCTTCGACGGTCGCCTTCTTGGCCGTTGCCTTCTTCGCCGTGCGCTTCGTGGTCTTTCGTGGCGTGGCTGGACCGCGCTCCGCACGTGCCCGCAGCAACGCCACCGCCTCGTCCATCGTGAAGGTCTCAGGCGTGACGCCGCGGGGCAAGGAGGCGTTGATCGATCCGTCGGTGACGTAAGGTCCGAAGCGGCCTTCCAGGACCCTGACGTTCGCGCCCGAATCTGGATGCGGACCGAGCTCAGCCAATGGCGGCTTCGCCTGGCGACCCCGCGGCTTCGGCTGAGCGAAAAGTGTTTCGCACTGTTCCATCGTGATCGAGAAGATCAAGTCCTCCGACTCGAGGCTGCGCGTGTCGGTACCCTTCTTCAGATAGGGACCGTAGCGACCATTCTGCGCGGAAACCTCGACACCTTGCGCGTCAACACCGACGACCCTTGGAAGGCTCAACAGTTCGAGCGCCTGCTCGAGCGTGATCGCCTCGAGCGTCATGGTCTTGAAGAGCGACGCCGTCTTGAGCTTCTCCTGCTTCTTGGCAGCGGAGCGACCCTTGGGCTTTGCGACGGCTTCCGAGCTTGCGGAAGTTCCGTCGTCGGCCGACACCTGATCGGTTTCATGCTCGCCGAGCTGCACATAGGGCCCGTAACGTCCGTCGCGCGCGATCACGCGAAGGCCACTCGCGGGATCCGTTCCCAGGACACGTCCATCGTCACGCCCCCGAGCCAACAACTCGAGCGCCATGTCGATGGTCAGTTCGTCGGGTGGGAGATCCTCGGGCAGCGACGCCCGCTCTTCCATTCGCTGCAGGTACGGCCCGTAGCGTCCGACACGTACGAGGATCTCGACACCCTCGGCGTCGAGGCCCAACGGCACCGTATTCATCTCACGGGCGTCGATCTGCGCCACGACTTCATCGCCGACGAGCTGTTTCAAACCGGGTGTGCCGTTCCCGAAATAGAACCCGTCGAGCCACTTCTCCGTGGCAGCCTGACCGGTCGCGATGACGTCGAGGGCCTCTTCCATCGTCGCGGTGAAGCCATAATCGACGAGCTGCTCGAAGTGACGTTCCAGGAGCTGGATCGTGGCAAACGCAACCCACGTCGGCACCATCGCCGTCGCCTTCTTCCACACATAGCCGCGGTCCTGAATCGTTTGGATCACCGCTGCGTAGGTCGAGGGGCGCCCGATGCCGCGCTGTTCCAGTTCCTTGACGAGACTGGCTTCGGAGAAACGTGCTGGAGGCTGGGTCTTGTGACCACTTGGGGACAAGACGCGGCAGTCGACGCCGTCGCCCTGGGAAACGGGCGGTATCGGCGATTCACGATCGCCGAGCTCTGCGTCAGGATCGTCAGCACCTTCTACATATGCACGCAGATATCCCGGGAATTCAATGGTGCGGCCCGACGAGGCGAACGTTGCCGCCTCACCAGCTGTTGAGGTCGCGCCGATCCGTAGAGCGACGCGCCGACCGCGCGAGTCCGTCATCTGGCAAGCAATAGTCCGTTTCCAGATGAGGTCATAGAGACGGCGTTCATCGCCATCAAGTTCTGCCTTGACCTCATCGGGCGTGCGCATCCGGTCCCCTGCAGGACGGATCGCCTCGTGTGCCTCTTGCGCGTTCTTGACCTTACGGCGATACGTGCGGGGAGCATCGGGCAGGTATTCGCTGCCGTAGAGCTCGCGAATACGCGACGCGTGCTGCCGAAATGGCCTGCTCGGAGAGATTCGTCGAGTCCGTACGCATGTAGGTGATAAATCCACGCTCGTACAACCGTTGCGCGACCGCCATCGCACGCGCCGAACCAAATCGAAGTTTGTGGCCCGCCTCCTGTTGAAGCGTCGAGGTGATGAACGGGGCTGGAGGCGATTGTTTCCATGCGCTCGATTCGCTGGAACGCACCACAAATGCAGCATCCCGCAGGCGCTCGGCAAGACCCGTCGCGGCGCTCTCGTCCAACTGCACGAAATCGGCAGGGCTCGCGAGGCGTCCAGTCGCGGCGTCAAAGTCCTTCCCGTTTGGAACGCGTTTGCCATCGAGCTCGATCAATGTGCCGGCGAACGCGACGCCCTTGGCGACGAGGTCCGCTTCGAGATCCCAGTACTCACCCGCACGGAATGCCATTCGGGCGCGTTCGCGTTCGACAACGAGCCGTGTCGCGACGCTCTGCACGCGTCCGGCCGAAAGCCGCGGCATGACCTTTTTCCACAGCACTGGCGAAACTTCATAACCCACCAGGCGATCAAGAACCCGCCGGCCCTCTTGCGCCTCGACAAGCTTCATGTCGAGATCTCGAGAGTTCTCCATCGCGGCATGGATTGCTTCGCGGGTGATCTCGTGGAACACCATCCGTTTGACCGGAATCTTCGGCTTCAGCACTTCCAGCACATGCCAGGAAATTGCCTCGCCCTCGCGGTCCTCATCGGTCGCGAGATACAGCTCGTCGGCCTGCTTCATCGCGGCTTTCAACGTGGCGACAACTTTGCGCTTTGATGCAGGAATGACATAAATCGGCGAGAAGTGATCGTCGACATCGATACCAAGACGTCCGGCAGCGGAGCCCTTGTACCGGTCCGGAACCTCATCGGCGTTGCGCGGCAGATCCCGAATATGACCAATACTCGACTCGACGATGAAGTCATCACCGAGAAACGCCGCAATGGTCCGGGCCTTCGCTGGAGACTCCACGATGACTAAAGATTTCGGCACTGCCATGGTCCTGACGATCGGCGCGGGGTCGGGGGCACCTTGAGGAATCCCTCACGCATCTGCGATGACATGTCGTTCAACCGTGGTCCCACCGTCGAACGCAGCGCCGCGACCCTAACCGGATGCCCGAGCCTTCCTACCCCTCCGCACGCCAGAACTGCATGATACCGGCGTTATTGCGCCCTTTATACCCCTTTAGCCTCGGCCTCAGCCTCAGCCTCAGTCGATGGCTGCGGTCTCCAGGTCGATCGAAAGATCACGCGTCACGGTTCGTAAGCCGCCGGACTTACGCTTCGAGAACATCACTGCGCCGATCAAGATGAGCGTCGCGACTCCGGCGATCGAAAATCTTGCTGCGTCGTTGTCTCGCAGGCTGATGACCGCCGGAAGAATCAGCAGCGACACCAGGTTCATCACCTTGATGAGCGGGTTCAGCGCCGGACCCGCAGTGTCCTTGAACGGGTCGCCGACGGTGTCCCCGATCACGGCCGCCGTGTGCGCATCGGATCCCTTGCCGCCCTCGTTGCCGTCCTCGATGAACTTCTTGGCGTTGTCCCACGCACCACCTGCGTTCGACAGGAAATTGGCCATGAGCTGGCCGGTCAGAATGACCGCCGCGAGGAATGCGCCCAACGAGAGATAGCTGATACCGAATCCGACGATGACCGGGCCGAGGACGGCGAGAAGGGCCGGCGTTGCAAGTTCACGCAACGAGGCTGCCGTGCAAATGTCGATCACCGGGCCGTAGTCGGGCTTCTTCGTCCCAGCCATGATCTTGCCGTCCGCGAACTGACTCCGGACCTCTTGAACCACGACACCGGCAGTCCGGCCGACCGCACGAATCGCCAGAGCCGAGAACAGGAATGGAATCGCACCACCGATGAGCATGCCGATGAAGATCTTCGGCTCAGCGACGTTGACCTGCGACGCGGCTGCCGTGAACAAGTCCGATCCTTCGAGCAGGCGTCCGGCGGCGTCCTTGAGGCCGAGTTCACCACCAATGGTCTCGACGAACGAAGCGAACAGGGCCACCGAAGCGATGACCGCAGAACCGATGGCGAACCCTTTGGTCACGGCCTTGGTCGTGTTGCCGACGGCGTCGAGGCTCACCATGATGCGCTCAGGCTCGCCGCTGAACTCACCCGACATCTCGGCGATACCAGCCGCATTGTCGGACACCGGGCCGAAGGTGTCTTCGGAAACGATGACGCCGGTCGTGGCCAACATGCCCATACCTGTGAGGGCAACCAGGTAGAAGGAGAACTGAATGTTGCCGTCCCCCATGCCAATTGCCGTGCCGAGGGCTCCGGCAATGAGGATGACGGCATACACGGAAGACTCGAGGCCCGAACTCATACCCGAGAGCACGACGGTGGCCGGGCCGGTGCGCGCCGCCTCGGCGATCTCTCGCACCGGGGAGTGCTCCGTGGAGGTGAAGTACTCGGTGAGTCGGCTCAGTGCCTGCGCAAGGACCAGGCCGACAACCACCGCGCCTAGGCACTTCCATCCCTCATTTGCGTAATCATTGCCGACGTACGCCAAAGCGACGATGGTCGTACCCACCACCGTCAAGAGCCCGGCGGTGAGGAAACCTCGGTTGATCGGCGCCATGGCCGACTTGTCCTTGTCTGTAGCGCGCACGGCGAAGATGCCGGCGATCGACGCAAGCACACCAATCGCACGTGCCGCGACCGGGAACACCAATCCAAGCGCGGGATTCGCGCCGATGGAGTTGAACGCAGCGACACCCAGGATGATCGAGGCAACAAGCGTTACCTCATAGCTCTCGAACAGGTCGGAGGCCATGCCTGCGCAGTCGCCGACATTGTCTCCGACGTTGTCGGCGATAGTCGTGGGGTTGCGCGGGTCATCCTCAGGAATTCCAGCTTCGACCTTGCCAACGAGGTCGGCGCCAACATCGGCTGCCTTGGTGAAGATGCCTCCACCGACACGAAGAAACAGCGCAATGAGTGAACCGCCGAACCCGAATCCGATGAGGATGGCCGACGCCGTGTTCTGGAAGATCATGATGATCGTCGTCGCGCCGAGCAGGCCGAGTCCCACGGTGAACATCCCGGCAACGCCACCGGTGCGGAACGCAACCTTGAGCGCCGCCGGAAGCGACCCGCTCTTCGCTGCAGCAGCAGTGCGCACGTTGCCCCGGACGGCCAAACCCATACCGATGTATCCGGTGAGTCCCGACATCACACAGCCCGCGATGAACGCCAGGGTTCGGAAGATGCCCGAAGCCACAAAGCTGAGGCCAATTTCGGTATCGGCCTTGTAGACCTCGGTCGCAGTTGCGAAGACAACCACAGCCAGCGGGACGACGATCACGGCAATCGTCTTGAACTGCCGACTGAGGTACGCCATCGCGCCCTCTTGGATCGCCTGTGCGATCTCGATCATCTTCGGCGTGCCTTGATCTGCTTCGAGCACGCCTCGCATGAGATAGAACCCGACCGCAATAGCGAGCAGCGCGGTGGCGGCTGAGAAGATAAGCCAAAACCACTCACCGCCGGCGAGCTCGAAGGTCTGGTACCCGCCCTCGGACGCGATGATGTTCAGCATCGACGCTGTGGCTCCTTGTGAAGTGAAGCATGTCTCCGGAACACCCGGGACGTGCCAACAGAACGTGGACGCGGAGACGGCATGGACCCCCGCTGCGCACAAAGTGAGCGCCGGCGAACGCTAGATGAGGTCGCGCGAGGTGTCCAATCTTGACGGAGTCGAACGTTGCGGAATCAGGCCTGGGCGATGAGTTCGATCTCCGGATTGAGAATCGCGAGGTACCCGCGTTGCTCGCCGACCATGCCCTCAGCAAGGAGTTCGCGGCCCAATTCGACCCCGGCGACGGCGCGACGACCGAGGAAAACGAGTAACAATCCGCCGGACTCGTCGACGACGACTGCCTCGAGCGTCGCAACGTCGGCCCACGGCTGGACGCGCAACGATCGGACGCGGCCCCGAATGCGCACCGGCGTGCGCCAGGTCGCGTCCCCGATGGGGATAAGGGATCTCACGGAATGAGCGTTTGGTCGGAACTTCGGGCGACCTGCGCCAGATGAAACGGCACGGTGGTCACGTTCGCATGCGGCAGCTGACCGACAGCGCTTGCGATCTGGTCGGCCGTGCGATCGTGGAGGATGCGATGCCAGAAACGATTGTGCACCGTCGTGGGCAGGAGGACCGTCACCTCGGTGCTGCCGTCCGAGGTTTCCGCTGCGACGATCTCCAAGGCAGAGCGGTCGACGCGCCGGGTCGGACAATCGACGAGCTCCAGGGCAACACGTGAAAGCCCCAGCTGTCGCCATTCCGTGGCAAGTCGCTCTGCCTTTTGACGATCAACCGCAATGTGAACTGCGCGCAGTTCGTTCGGCATCAGCGTGCGTGCGTACTGAATGGCTCGTGCCGCACTCTGATCCAAGCTGTCGACGAACACCAACACGACGTGTCGGCGCAAGATCGGTGCCCCGATTGCGGCCTTGGCCTCATCCTCCAACTGCCGCGCCTCGGTCTGATATTGCCGATTCATTCGGTACAGCAAAGCGACGAGGATCGGCACCAGCGCGATGATCAACCACGCGCCTTCGGTGAACTTGAAGCGGATGAAGATGAGGAGCACGACGAACGACAGGATCCCACCGAATCCGTTGATGAAGATGCCCTTCCGCCAACCCGCCTCCTTCTTCCGAAGGTGATGCTTGGCCATGCCTGCTTGGGACAGCGTGAAGGACGTGAACACGCCGATCGCATACAACGGAATTATTCGTTCGACCTTGGCGCTCGTCCCGATGATCAATACCGCAGCAGAGCCGGCGAGCATCAAGATCCCGTTCGAGAACACGAGCCGATGTCCACGTTTGGTGAGCTGGCGCGGCATGAACGCGTCACCCGCTTGAAAGGAAGCGAGCCGAGGGAAGTCTGCAAATGCAGTATTGGCAGCAAGGACGAGGATCAGCATCGTTCCGGCCTGGAGCGCGTAAAAGAAAAATCCACCACCGAACACCTCCTTGCCGATCTGCGAGATCACCGTGGGATATCCCTCTTCATACGGAATCGGATGAACCTTCGTCGAGAGCCACGAGAGGCCGAAGAACAAGACGCCCAAAATTCCGCCCATCGCCACAAGCGTGCGGCGCGCGTTCAGCCATTCCGGCTTCTTGAACGCGGTCACGCCATTGGAAATGGCCTCCACCCCGGTGACGGCGGTGCCCGAAACAGCGAATGCATGGAGAAGAACGCCAAGGGACGCTCCCTGAATCAGACCGCCGACCACGGGACCGTCCGGGCGGTGAATCATGCCCTCCTTGAATGGGTCGATCGGAGGCGACAGCGAACTACCTTTGACGATGCCCACAATGATCAGTAACAACATGAGCGCTATGAAGCAGTAGGTCGGAACGGCGAATACGACACCGGACTCACGAACGCCTTTGAGATTGCCAAACGCAACAAGTGCGATGAAGAACAACGCGATCGGCACGCTGTAGTTCCCGAGAGAAGGAAAGGCTGAAACGAGCGCGGCCGTCCCGGCTGCAATCGAGACCGCGACGGTCAGGACGTAGTCCAAGAGCAGCGAAACACCGGCGATTTGCGCCGGGAACATCCCGAAGTTGTCCCGAGTCACCATGTACGCGCCACCAGCGGTGGGGTACTCCTTGATGGTCTCTCGGTACGAGAGGATCAAGAAGAAGAGCACCACGAGCATCGCCGTTGTCAGTCCGAGCACCAACGAAAATGCCGCAAGTCCGACCGAGACGATCAGGACCCGCAGGATCTCTTCGGTCGCGTACGCCGACGACGATATGCAGTCCGACGAGAACACCGCGAGGGCCGTCGGGATCCCGAGACGCTCATGTTCGAGCTGATCGGTCGAGAGCGGCGGACCCAGGATCTTGCGTTTCATCCGGTAGCCAAGAGGCTCGCTCAGCACAACAGCCGAAGCAGGCGGAATGGGCTTCGGTCCAGGCTTGCTCGACACTGCAGTCATGGGCGCTAGTTCAGCACAGCCAGCGCGCCTCTCTCGATCGGAACAGCCAACAGGCATCAGGTACTGTCGAGTGCTTCTGCCCATTCGGGTCGGACACGTCGCCGGTTGAAGCCCCACGCTCCGAGTCGGCCACGCTTTGAGGAGCAGCATGCACGTAGTCGTCGTCGGTTGTGGGCGGGTCGGAAGTGAGCTCGTCGAGCTCTTGGAGCGGCTCGGACACACGGTGGCAATTGTCGACAAGCGCCCTGAGGCCTTCCGCCGCCTCCCCAAGTCGTTTGCCGGCACGACCATCGAAGGATTTGGCTTCGACCGCGACACGCTCATCGCGGCGGGCATCGAGCGCGCCGGCGCCTTCGCTGCGGTCACGAGCGGCGACAACTCCAACATCATGTCGGCCAGAGTTGCGCGGGAGACCTTTGGCCTCGAGCGCGTCGTGGCGCGGATCTACGACCCACGCCGAGCCGTGATCTACCAGCGGCTCGGGATTCCTACCGTCGCCACCGTTTCGTGGACCACCGACCAGGTCGTGCGACGTCTCCTACCCGATGAGCATGCGGCGGACTGGGTCGACGCAAGTGGCAAGGTCGCCCTGGTCGAACGTGGGCTCCCGAGCGTCTGGGCAGGGAAGCGACTCGCGGACCTTCAGCTGCCGGGCACCTTCCTGCTCGCCGCGGTCACCCGACTTGGATCAGCGCGGGTGTTCGACCAGACCCTGGTCGGACAGGAAGGCGACGTGTTGCATTTCGTCACGGACAACGCATCCCTGCCCGCACTCGATCAACGCCTTGCCGAACCACCACATACCACTGGGGGTCACTGATGCGCGTTGCCATCGCGGGTGCAGGAAACGTCGGCGCCTTCATCGCCAACGAGCTTGTCGAGAACGGCCACACCGTGCTGTTGATCGAACAGACACCGTCAACGGCGGACAAGATCACGCGTCGGGACAACCTCGAAGTCTTCGTAGGCGATGCCTGCGAAGTCTCCTCGCTCAAAGAAGCCGGTCTCGACCGATGCGACGTCGTCGTTGCGGCAACCGGTGACGACGAGGACAACCTGGTCGTCTCCTTACTCGCAAAGCAGGAGTTCGCCGTTCCACGCGTCATCGCTCGGGTCAACCACCCGAAGAACCACTGGCTCTTCAACGAAACCTGGGGAGTCGACCTATCGGTTTCGACACCACATCTGATCACTGCGCTCGTCGACGAAGCTGTCAGTGTCGGCCGGCTCGTGCGCCTCTTCCAACTCGAAGGCGGGGCAGTTCGCCTCGTCGAAGTCACGTTGGCCGACGACACTCCCGTGAGCGGCAAGGCCATCCGCGACATCGAGATCCCCTTGGACGCAACCTTTGTCGCGGTCGTACGCGATGAGCACGTCGTCATGGCTCGAGGCGACACAACCTTCCAGCCGGGCGATGAGGTGCTCGCCTTGGTGACGCCTGCTTCAGAAGACGCCGTCCGCAGTCTTCTCACGGGATCCTGAGTCGCCACGCCAAGAGCGATGCCCCTCTTGTTCTGTCGTGTGAACCGTCCCCCGTTCCTTCGAGCGTGCGCTCTCGGTATCGCGATCGCCGCCGGCGTCACGGCTTGCGGTGACGACGCCAAGCCACGTTCGAACGGCGCGGTATCCACTGCAAAACCCGTCAGGGTCACCGGAACGACGGTACAGCTCACCAATTCCCGGACCGCAAGTGCTGGACCCGCTGAGGTCCCGCTGCCCGACGCTGCACGTACCCAGATCCTCGCCGCGATCCAGGCCTATACCGACAAGGGAATCGTCGCCTCGCTCCTCAGCGCCAAGACCCCTGACATATCCAACATTTTCGAGCCTGCCGTGTTCACCAAACTCGAACCCGCAGAGTTGGACATCCTTTTGGATGGAGCGATCGGTACGGCGACAACCGTGACCGGAAAGACCCTCACGGCTTCGATAACCAGCCTTGCCGATCAGTCCGGCACGTTCGTTCTGGCATCGGTCGACATCGCCATCGAACTTTCAGCCGTCGTCAAAACCAAACAGGTCGAGCTCAAACGGAGCGGCAGCTTCGTCTTCGCTCCCGACCCAACAGGCAACTGGAAGATCACCGGCTTCGACCTCACCGTCCACCGAGCCGGACCTGGCCTGCCGCGCACCCCGAAACGCGCAGCTTCGCCAACGCGAGTCGCGCGATGAGCACCCGTACACGTCGTGTCCTCGTGGCCGTCGCGGCCCTTCCTCTGGCTGCAATCCTGACCTTTGGCGCGCTCGTCACCGCATGGTTGAACGGCTGGCACATTCCGGGTGCGGCGGGAACGACATGGTTCAGCGTGACCAACACGTCGAGCGTCACCTATGGGTCGGCATCCCATCGTAACGAACCCTCCGCACCGTTCTTTGTGCTCGTACTGGGAAGCGACTACCGGCCTGGCGTCGAAGGCGGAAGAGCGGACGGCGTCCACGTCGTCGGTGTCAATCCGAAGACTGCTCAGGCGACCATCGTCAATATTCCACGTGACACAACAATCGCCATTCCTGGGCGCCAACGCAACAAGGTCAACGCCACCACCGCGCTCGGTGGACCGAAGCTGGCAGCACAAGCAATCGGCGCTCTCATGGGCATCGATTTGCGCTACGCGGTGATGACCAACTTCGCCGGTTTCGTCGGCCTGGTCGACGCCGTCGGCGGCGTTGATGTACCCGTGCTGCGACCGATGCACGACAAGTTCTCGGGCAGCAACTTCGATCCGGGCATAGTCCACATGAATGGACACCAGGCGCTGGCGTTCTCAAGGGATCGCCACACATTCGCGAACGGCGACTACTCACGCACGATGAATCAAGCGACGCTGCTCATTTCGGCACTTGCGAAGTTCCGGGCGCAGCACACGGGAGCGACCGGAACCATCGAGGGTCTCGCGATTCTGGGACGCCACACAGAAGTCGAAGGAATCGGCCTGCGTGACCTCTATGAGTTGGGGCGAACAGCCCTCGACATCAACCCGGCGGTCGTGCGCAGCGTGCTGTTACCGATGGGCGCAGGGAGCGGCTCGAGCCTTGCGCCAAGTTCAGATATCGCGGGCTTCCTGGCCGACTTCCGCGACGACGCCGTGCTGCAAAACCACTAGTCCTGAGCTGTACGACGATTGGCGCTGTTGCGAGCACCCGCTACGGTCGAAGAGATGGACGCTTGCACTGTGTTGGGGGCGCTTGACAGCGACTTTGCTCTGTCCGACCGTCTCGTGTACCAAACCTCGACGCCGGCGCGCGAAGCGCGAACCGCAGAGCTGCGCGACCCATTGCATCCGGAGTTGGCAGAGCGTCTCGCCGCCCGCAAGATCCATTCGTTCTTCACGCACCAGGCCGATGCCATCGATCGCCTACGCGTCGGCCAGCACGTCGTGGTCACGACCGGCACCGCGTCAGGAAAGTCGCTGTGTTATCAGATCCCGATATTGGAATCGGTGATCGGAGGTACGCGTGACACCGCGCTCTTGATCTTTCCCACAAAGGCACTGGCACACGATCAGCTTCGTTCGATGCGGTCGTGGCTGGTCTCGGGCCTGAGAGCCGTGACCTACGACGGTGATACACCGCCCGATGATCGACAGTGGGCTCGGAAACATGGCAACGTCGTGCTCACCAATCCCGAGATGCTGCATATGGGAATGCTCCCCATGCACCAACGCTGGTCCGACTTCTTCTTGCGACTTCGCTATGTCGTGATCGACGAACTCCACACGTTGCGCGGGATCTTCGGGAGCCATGTTGCACACCTCCTCCGGCGCCTTCGCCGCGTCTGCGCACACTACGGATCGTCACCGACATTCTTTTTTGCGAGCGCAACCATCGGTAACCCCGCGGAGCTTGCATCAGGTCTTTGTGGGCTCGACGTCTATCCGATCGACGACGACGGAGCGCCCCAGGGTGAACGTTGCTTCGGCGTTTGGCAACGGCCGCTCCTCGACGTACACGCTGGAGCAAGGGCATCGGCGAATGCTGAGACTGCAACAATTCTGAGCCGCTTCGTGCGCGCAGAGCAGCAAACGCTGGCATTCACTCGCAGTCGCAAGAGTGCTGAACTCGTGGCTTCCCTTGCGAAACAGGTCCTTGCCAATGACACCCCTACCCTCGCCTCACGCGTGAGCGCATACCGCGCCGGTTACCTGGGCGAAGAACGCCGAGCACTTGAAGCTGCACTCGCGAACGGGGAGCTCCTCGGCGTCGCCGCAACCAATGCTCTCGAGCTTGGTATCGACGTCGGGACCCTCGACGCCGTCATTGTCAATGGCTTCCCGGGGACGTTGGCATCGCTGCGCCAACAAATCGGAAGGGCAGGGCGATCGGGGCGCCGTTCTGCGGGCGTACTCATCGCCGGCGATGACCAACTCGATCAGTGGTATGTCCGGCATCCGACAGCACTGTTCGATCGAGCAGCAGAGCCGGCGGTGATCAACCCATCGAATCCGTATGTGATGCGACCCCAAATCAGTTGTGCCGCCCACGAGCTGCCGTTGACGCCCAGTGATGTCGACTACTTCGGCGAAGCGATCGATGACGTCGTGCGTGAACTGGTACTCGACGATCTCCTCGTTGCTCGACGCGGCCGCATGGTTTGGGCTGGTGCAACTGCTCCCGCACCAGGTGTTGGACTACGAACAGGAACATCTGAGGAGTTTCAACTCCTCGATCAAGCCGATGAACGACTGATCGGCACCGTGGACGGCGCGCGTGTCGGACACGTTGCGCACCCCGGAGCGATTTATCTTCATCAGGGCCGACAATTTCGCGTCGATCGGCTCGACGTTGTGCAACGAATTGCGTTTCTCAACGAAACTGACGACGACGAGTACACACAGCCGCGCGAAGAAACAGCCCTCACCATCGTCAACACCGAAACTCGCGTAGCCAAAGGCCGTGGCTTCGCGGACCTCGGCGCCGTCGAGGTAACAAGCCGGCTGGTCGCATACCAAAGGAAGCGAGCCTCAACGAACGAGGTGATCGAGTCATGTGATCTCGACCTCCCTCCCCGATCACTTCCGACGCGCGCGTGCTGGTACACGATCCCGTCAGAGACGCTCGCCTTCCACGGCGTCGCCGGCGCTCAGGTGCTGGGTGCAGTGCACGCCGCTGAACATGGGCTCATCGGCCTGCTGCCCCTCTTTACGATCTGTGATCGCTGGGATGTCGGTGGCGTCTCCATGGCAGCACATCCCCAAACCGGTGAACCAACGATCTTCGTCTATGACGGATATCCCGGAGGAGCAGGCATCGCCGAGCTTGCTTTCGCGGCACTCGAACGCCACATTGCTGCGACATTGGAACTTCTTCGCTCCTGCCCATGCAGCTCCGGATGCCCGTCGTGTGTCCAGTCGCCGAAGTGCGGCAACTGGAACGAATACCTTGACAAACACGCGGCGATTGTGTTGCTCAGCCTTCTCGCCGACTAACGCTCGCCTGGCAACAGCAGGACCTCTGCACGGGCGCGCCCCCTCACGCGGCGGCCCTCAACGCTCCGGCGAAACTCGACCTCGACCTCGGCATGGGCGCCTTCGCATTGGCAGGAGAGCAACCGCGTTCCGTTCGCCGAGGCGATATCGGCTGCCGCAGCCTGCGCCGCGTCACCACCGCGCCCCATCGCCAGTGCATCGGCTGCTGCAAGTGCCGCAGCGTCAGCCGCCGCGTCGACCATCGCTTGGGTCGTCGCCGCTCGGCCCAAGCGTGCAGCGCCAAGGGCGAACATGCAGCCAACCACGACAACCGCCAACATCACGATCGCGACACTCCCCTGGTCACGCCAAAACGGGCCCTTGTGTTCGGCTTCGTTGCAACCGGCCCTCGATCGGCGTTCACGCGTCATTGTTCGGACCGAATGACGACCTTCGATCGCAAGATCGGGTCCGGGAATAAGGTCCCCACCAGTGGTAGTGACGTCCGTTCGTGGTACTCGGCCACCACCGTGAGCAATGAGCCGACGCCCGATGCTCCGCGCACCGTGACATCGACACCGGCAAGCACCTCACGCGCAGCATGACCGGCGCGTGACCTGTCTGGATCGACACTGGCGTGTCGCGCTGCCACACGTGCCGCATGTGCGACTGCAATCTGGTCCCGCGCCACGATCGCAACCTGAAATATCGCGAGCAACACGAACACCAGCATTGGTAACAGCAAGGCGAACTCAACCGTGGACTGCCCACGGTCGCGTTGCGCAGTGAGGTGCACCGGCGTGCGTTTCACGGCAGGATCTTGCCGACTACCTCGTCGAACAGCTTCCCGACCGCGTGGCTCTTCGTTGCCCAGGTGATGAGCAGGGTCGCGAACGCGCAGGCACCGAGAATGACCAGTGCGTACTCAGCAGTCGTCTGACCGAAATCCGAACGCAGCCGTTTCACGGACTGAAACTTGGACGCGAAGTACTTGTGCAGAAGGAACAGGATTGACATGGGTGACCTCCTGGTCATGGTGCGACACGGGGAAATGACACGGGGAAATGGCGGCGCGGCTCACGAGTCGGCAAAGCCCGTCAACAGCACGGGAACGACCGTGAGGCTGGCAAACGCCGGTAGGACCAGGAACACGAGGGGAAACAGCAGGCGCACCGGTATCGTGCGGGCATGGACCTCAGCACGGCGGCGGTTGACAGCGCGCGTTTCGATCGCGAGGCGTTCAAGTGCAGGACCTACCGGCGCACCCGTGCGCTCGGTCACCAAGAGGGCGTTGGCGACGGGGAACAACGGTGACGCCCCATTTTTGAATGGGTCGAGGGCCTCGGCAAACGCCGCTCCCAACGCGCAACGCTCCAACACCCGCGTGACGTAGGGCGCGAGGGTCGGAGGTGCCCACGGTGCAGACAGAGCCAGCGCGGTGAACGGCACGCAACCTGCACCGAAACCCACGCCGAGCAGCTCCACGTAGACGGGCAATTCGGCCTCGATTGCTCGATGCTCCCTCGCCAGGGCACGCCGACGCCGCCAGTCCGAATCAGACGCGATCCACTGGCCCCAGGGCGCGGGCGCATGTAACACGTATCCGCACCGTCATACTCTGAGCTTTCACAGTTGCGCCGGCTACTGGCTGCATGAACTGTGGACCGAGTCCACGAGCGCGTTGCAAGGTCACGCGCCGCGCAGCGACCCGTTGCAGGAGCAGTGCTGGGAAGACCCCCCAGGCAATTCCCAGTACCACCGGATTCGCGTTCATATTCGGATCTCGCCAGGTCGAACAATTCGTCGAATCCAGAGGAAAGCCAGAGCATCCAGACTTACGCCGATGAACAGGCATGCGTTCCCCGCAGTACTCGTCAGCAGCGCATCGAGTGATCCGGGATCGACAAGCGCGGAGAACGCCAGGGAACCGACAGGCGCGCCGCCAACGACCCATGCGGACAGACGTGCCTGTGTGGAAAGGGCATGCGCCTCGGCCATAGCGCAGTGCCGCTCGCGAACCGACGCTGCCAGCCCGTCGAGCGCAGCGGCGCTGTGCCCACCTGCTGTCGCCGCAACTGCGAGGGCGCCGGCGAAGGCGCGAAGTTCCGAGGACTGTTCGTTGTCGCCCCATTGGTGCAGAGCCTCTGATAGCGATGCGCCCCGTCGCATCTGCGTCCCGACGGCTCCCATGATCGGGGCGAGCGGCCCCGGCTCGTTTGCAACGCCTTCGATGGCGCCCTGAATCGTTCCGCCGCCGCGGAGTTCTGCCGCTACCCGCTCGAGCGCGTCAGGAACAGCGGCAAGCATGCGCCGCCGACTGCGATGCCGCAATGCCCAAAGAGCAATCGGACCTGCTGCAACCACCCCCAGGATGCACAGCACGCGCAGCACGGGCGCAAACCACAAAGTCGACGCAGCCACAACCACGACGCCACAGAACCCAGCCTCGCAGACGGTCTCCGGTTCCCGCGCGATGTCAGCCCGTGTGAGCGACCGCTGTAACACTTCTCGCACGTGTGCTGGAAGGGCCCATTGCCTTTGGGGAGCCATTCCCCGAGCGCGTGCAATCCGTTCTGAGCGATTCGCCGCCGACACAATGCTGAACGTCAGCATTGTTCCGCATGCAGGCACCGCTGACATCGCCAGGAATTCGTCGTACATCACGTGAGCAACACGGGGTCGAGGCAACCCGGTTCTGATGAGACCCCACGCGCCGGTCGAACCGGGCGCCCCACCTGCACCATCGCTCGGCCCCGACGTTCGAAAAGCCTTTCGACGACGGCCTCTCCAGTAGCACTACGTCGCGGTTCGCCAATGGCAGTCACCTGACGACCGTGCTCAAAGCGACCGACATGAACAACGAGGTCGACCGCTGCGATGAGTTGTGCATGCACCGCAGCGAGCGGAAGTCCCACTCCGGCCAACAGCACGAGTGTCGCAATGCGGCTCAGCGCATCATGCACGCTGTTCGCGTGCACAGTCGAGAGCGATCCGTCGTGGCCGGTGTTGAGCGCCTGCAACATGTCGAGCGCTTCTGGGCCGCGCACCTCACCGACCACCAACCGGTCCGGGCGCATCCGCAGGGCTGTACGAACAAGATCGCGAACGGACACCGCGCCTTTACCCTCGGCGTTCGCAGGACGCGCTTCGAGCCGCACAACGTGGGACTTACAAAGCCGTAGCTCAGCGGTCTCTTCAATCGTCACCACCCGCGAGTTGTTCGGGATGAACGCGGACAACGCGTTCAGAAGCGTCGTCTTGCCCGCACCGGTACCGCCCGAGACGACAATGTTGCTTCCGCTTCGGACGGCGCATTCGAGAAATGCCATCACGTCGCGGTCGAGACCGAATCCATCGAGACTGATTCGCCGAACCCCGAAGCGTCGGATCGTGACGCAAGGACCATCAATCGCCAGCGGTGGAATCACCGCGTGCAGCCGTGACCCATCGGGCAAACGAGCATCGACCATCGGCGACGAACGGTCGAGTCTCAGACCAAGGGGTGCGACGATCCGCTCGACGATGCGGATGATCGCAGCCGCGTCAAGGTCCATGTCGACTCGCTCGACAGCACCTCCACGCTCGACAAATACCGCGTTCCCTCCGTTGAGCATGATCTCGGTGACCGATTCATCTCCGAGCAGGGGCTCGATCGGCCCGAGCCCGACCACGGCATTCGTGAGGTCAGCGAGCACACGTTCGAGGCTCGCAGCGTCGAGCAGTGGCGCCTCGTCTTGGAGCAACCCTGCCAAGTGGTCACGAAGTTCGGGACCTCCTAGATCCGGAACTGGCCTGTTCAGGAGTCGCTGATGCACCCGGCGAACGAGACTGACGTCCGGCGTCTCCTCGACACCTGAGCGAGGTTGCGACAACCACATGCGACTCACGCAACCCGTCCTTTTCGATGAGCGGCGCATCCAACTCCCTCGAGAAGCTCCATGGCTGCTCGCGTCAGGGCATCGGGCATGCGATGCGGCAGGACACCTGCATCAACAGCACGGGCAACGTCCTCTCGAACATCCACACGTGCCAACACGGCACGATCTGTCACTGCTGCGACTTCGCGCGCGCCGAGCGCTCGTCCCTGTTCACGCACAAGAGCAATTCCATTGGCGGTCTCGATCATGGGGCTTCGCACCAACCTGCGCAGTGCGAGGTAGCAACCTCGAATCACAACCACCGACACATCAGCGATCTCGACGACTGCTCGATGTGCTGGGACCTCTGCACGTCCAGCATCGACCACAACCGGAACGCTCGCTCCGCGCAATCCGACAGCGAGCGCCGCACCAGCCTCTGCCGACGCCAACGGAGACAACATGGAAGGTCCACGGCCTGCTGGTATGAGTTCCAGACCTGATCCGACCTCGATTGCGAGGCGGTCGAGGGCTTCGATCGGCGCCCCCGGGCCCATCGCCAGCCAGTCCCTCAGCCCGGTCGCAGGATCCGCACCGATGCCAAGAACCGCCGGCTGATCACCGGCAAGGTCCGCGAGGCGAGCTGCGCCGGTTGCACGCGCAAGTACCACAGCGCATGCCGCAGCGAGAACCGAGGTCCCGGAACCACCCTTCGGCGACCACAGCGCAATGAGCATGACTTCCTCCTTCGAGCAGGTCGAAACTGCGAGGAGGAAGTGACGGGAAGTCGCCAGCAATCTACGTGACAGGCGCATGGCATCGCAAGAAAAGCCCTAACGTGGGCGCGATGGAGGCCGCATTCTTCGACCTCGACAAGACCATCATCGCGAAGAGCTCTGTGCTTGCATTCGGGCGATCGTTCTACCGGGAGGGTCTGCTTTCTCGCACGACGATTGTCAAGGTGATGTATGCGCAGGTGATCTTCTTACTCATCGGTGCTGATGACGCGAAGATGGAGAAGATGCGTGATGCGATGCTCACGCTCACACGCGGTTGGAATCAACGCCACGTCGCCGCCATCGTCCGTGAGACGCTCGACGAGGTTGTGCTCCCGATTATCTATGCCGAAGCACTCGATCTGATCGAGCAACACCGCCTTGCGGGTCGGAAGATCGTCATCGTTTCATCAGCACCGGTTGAAGTGGTCGAGCCCCTTGCCGAGCACCTCGGCGCAGACGAGCACATCGCGACACGCGTCAATCTCGATGCAAACGGCAACTACACCGGGCAGGTCGCGTTGTACGCAGGCGGAAAGCACAAGGCCGACGCTATTCGGGAACTCGCATCGCGCCACGACATCGACCTCGACCAGTCGTATGCCTACAGCGACTCGATCTCCGACGTTCCGATGTTGGAGACCGTTGGTCATCCAATTGCGGTCAACCCGGACCGCGAACTCGCACGACTCTCCAAAGAACGCGGCTGGGAGGTACTCGAATTCCGCAATACGGTTGGGCTCGGTAACCGGACGCCCTCTCGACTCCCACGCGTCATCGCGACGGTTGGAAGCTTCGCAGCCATCGCCGGGCTCGGTCTTGCAGCCCGCGCAAGGCGTCGGCGCGCACGCTGAGCCCGAAGGCGTCTACCCCGCGAGCCCATCGTGCTCCACCCGATACGGCTTCGGCCGGGACTCAAAGCCCCGGCCGAAGACAGAAACGATTCGAAACGCTTTCGATCAGGCGGAGCGGACCTTCTTGGCCACCACCGCACTGAGCGCAACAACGACGAGTAGCAACAACAACTTCTTCATTTCCCTACTCCCATTTCCGGGGCCCTGGCCCCATAGACAATATCCACCTACCCAGCACAGATCGACGACCGATTGTGAACACTTCGTGGAGCTACACGGTCAGGAGATCTCGCGCATCCGTTTCGGCCGACGGATGGCGTAATTTGCTCAATGCGCGGGTCTCGATCTCGCGGATGCGTTCGCGCGTCAGGTTGAAGAACTCCCCGACCTCCTCGAGGGACCTCGGCTCGCCCAGATCGAGCCCGAACCTCAGCGCCAAGATCTCGCGCTCGCGGTCGTCGAGGGGCGCAAGCATCTTCTCGATTTCGCCCGCCAAGAGAGCGCTGGCTGTTGCTTCGAAGGGCGAAGGCGAAAAGCCGTCCGGAATGGTGTCGCCAAGCTCGGCGTCGCCGTCCTCCCGCAATGGCTCCGAGAGCGACAGGGGCTCCGCGCCGAAGCGGAATGCCTCGATAACCTTGTCCTCGGATAACGCCAGTTCAATTGCCAGCTCCGCGATGGTTGGCGGACGACCATGAAGCAGGTCGAAGGAAGATCGCGCCTTCTGCAATCGCACGAGGGTGTCGCCGGCATGAACCGGAAGTCGAATGGTCCTGCCGGTGTTTGCGATCCCACGCGTGATCGCCTGGCGGATCCACCACGTCGCGTAGGTTGAGAACTTGAATCCCTTGTGCCAGTCGAACTTCTCGACAGCGTGAATGAGACCCAAGTTCCCTTCTTGTACGAGGTCGAGCAGGGGCATTCCCGATCCTTGATAGCGCTTCGCTATCGAGACGACGAGGCGGAGATTCGACTGCACGAAGGTCCGTTGTGCCTCGTCTCCAACTCGCACCAACCGACGAAGCTCCCGCCGGTCGGCCGCACCGAGCGTTTTGCCATCCTGGAGCAACTCGTCACGGGCCTCGGCGCCGGCTTCCATCCGTTGAGCGAGCGCGATCTCATCATCCCGGGTCAACAGCGGGTACTGGCCGATGTCCACCAAGTAGAGCCGGACCAAGTCCTCGTCTTCGCGATCGTTGCGTTTCGTAACCACCCGGAGTCCTCTTCTGCCCGTGGTCCTCCAGCGCCTACCGTTCGGTGCTCGTACGGCGGTCCCCAGTCTCAGGACCGCTCCAGGGAATGGCCTCGAGCTGGGCAACCCAGCGTTCTGTATGACTCACGGCATCGGCTGTCCCAAGGAGCGACTGAAGCAGGATCTTGCCCTCTTGGGCATCTTCACGCTCGTCAGCCATTACAAGCTGAATTGTTCGTATGACCGGCTTATCTGCCACTTCGGCGGTCGAGGCCAAGACGTTCGAATACTGAGCCGTCAACCTGGGGAGCAGCACCCGATACATCCCTGCCAGTTTCAGGATGCTCGAGTATTCGCCAGAGCCCGCCTGGACCCCTCCGATCAGATCCAGCCAATCTGCACTCTCAGGATCGCCGATCGATGCCTCACGAAGGTTGGGGCGCCGCTCGGCCCACAGCTGCGCGTGCCACCCATGATGGGCCGCGTGGCGTGCAACCAAGAGCTTCGCTTCGGGTTCGGTCAGCGACACGGACCAACCGCCGAGGATCTCGAAGATCTGTTCCTCGATCCACTGGAAATGTGCCGCGTAGCGAGCCGTCGCATGGATTCCGAGTCCGCCGGTCATGGCACCATTCTCCCCGACCAGTCCCCTCGCCCCGGGATCGTTACCCATGCGCCCGTCAGCAATACGAGAGAGGTGCGCGGCGGTGGGTCAACCACGCCATCGATTCGTAATCGGAAACCTCCGGTCCTTGCCGAAGGCCTTTGCAGAGATCCTGACGCCGGGCGCCGCCTGGCGGCGTTTGTACTCGTTGTGGTCCACGAGCGAAGCCACACGATCGACAATCTCGGGTGGATACCCCGCGGCAATCAGCTCTGTCGTCGAGCAGTCATCATCGACATAACCCGCAATGATCGCGTCGAGGAGCGGATACGGCGGTAGTGAATCCTCGTCCCTCTGATCGGGACGGAGCTCGGCACTTGGCGGCTTGAGAAGCACACTCTCGGGGATCAGCTCACGGCCAGCTCGCGCATTGAGGTCATGACAAAGGTCGTACACGCGGGTTTTCGGTACGTCCATGATGACGGCGAAGCCGCCGGCCATGTCGCCATAAAGCGTCGAGTAACCGGTGGCGGTCTCGCTCTTGTTCGCAGTCGTGAGCACCATCGATCCAAACTTGTTGGAAAGCGCCATCAGAATCGTTCCCCGCACACGCGCCTGAATATTCTCCTCGGTGTGATCATCCCGCGTACCCGTAAACGGAACCTCGAGCATCGAGAGCAGCGCGGCATGCGCCGGTTCGATCGGAATTCTGAGCGCAGTGATACCAAGCGAGTCGGCGAGACGCTCCGCGTCGGTGATGCTGCCCGGGCTGGAAAAACGAGACGGCATGAGCACACCGGTGACATGTTCGGCACCAAGCGCATCAACGGCGATCGCTGCGACGATCGAGGAGTCAACTCCTCCCGATAAGCCGATGAGGACGTCGGTGAAACCGTTCTTCCGAACGTAGTCACGCGTTCCGAGCACGAGAGCTTCGTAGATTTCACGATCGGGATCGAGTATCGGCGCGACGTGGGCAGTGACGGCATCGGTCGAACGCGTCACGCTCGAGATGGTCACGGTGGGCAACGTCGCCCCTGACCGTTGCGGCTCGACGGCCGGAGACGGCACTTCGAGGTCGACGACCAGAAGTTCTTCGCACATTTGTGCGGCACGCGCAACGACGGCGCCGTCAGCATCGAGCACAAAGGAAGCGCCATCGAAGACAAGGCCGTCCTGGCCGCCAACGAGGTTGACGTACACCACCGGAACGCGAGCCTCACGCGCACGCGAGCCGAGCACCGCCTCACGCTCGGCGAGACGGCCCGCGTAGAACGGCGATGCGTTGATGTTGACGATGAGCGCCGCACCTGCCGCGGCCTGGCTGGCAATCGGCCCGTCCGCGCTCCATGCGTCCTCGCAGATCGAAAGTGCGACCGGGACACCGGCAACGGTGAACAACGGGCCATCGCGGTCGACCGCCGTGAAGTAGCGCTCTTCGTCGAAGACGGAGTAGTTGGGCAGACGGTGCTTGAAATAGATCCCCTGCACCGCTCCGTGTGCACACATTGCTGCAGCATTGGTCAGGACGCCGGAGTCGTGTGGGAATCCGATAACGGCCGCGACCTCACCCGTCATTGCGGCGAGCTGTGAGAGCGTCGCCATCGCCTCGGCGACAAACGCCGGTCTATGGAGCAGATCCTCCGGTGGATATCCGGTGACGGACAGCTCGGGGAACGCAACGACGTCACACCCACGCTCCGTTGCCACGCGGTACGTCTCGGCGATTCGGGACGCGTTTCCTGGAAGGTCGCCAACCACAAGGTTCAGTTGTGCGGCAGCGACTCTGAGGCGATGCATAAGGCTCAAGAGTACGGGCCCGAAGGTCGTGCTCCACGAGTCCCAGGTGGTCCCGAACACAGTTGTGCCCCGGCCAAGGCCGGGGCACAACTGTGTTTCAGTACTCCATGAAGCGCTAGGACGCTGCGACACCCACGATCGGTGCGTTCAGCTTCTGCGCAGTGGACTTGCCACCGACGTTGGGGCGCTTCCGGTTGAAGATCACAACCGAGCCATCGGCGTTGATGATCCGGTAGCCGTCGCCGCTGGTCAGCAGTGTCATTCCTGCCGCAACCGTGGTCGGGTCCCCACCTGAGGAGCCGAGGAACTCGGCGTTTCCGAAAGCGAAGATGCCACCATCTTCAGCGATGAGGTAGTAGCCCTTACCGTCCTTGGTAGGCGTGATTCCGATGATCGGCTTCAACAGGTTCAGGTCACCGGTTGAGCCATAGAAGTCAGCGTCGCCATAGTTGAAGACGCCACCATCGGAAGCCACCTGCCAGTAACCCTTACCTGAAGGCGTTGCGGCCATTGCCACGACCGGCTTGTTGAGCGGTGTGCCACCCATCGAGCCATAGAACTTGGCATCACCGAAGGAGAAGATGCCGCCGTCGGAAGCAACTTCCCAGTAGCCGTTGCCTGTGGTCGTGGGCGCCATACCGACAACCGGCATGTTGATCGGCGTGCCACCCATCGAGCCAAAGAACTTGGCATCACCGAAGGAGAACATGCCGCCATCAGCAGCGGTCAGCCAGTAGCCCTTGTTCGTCGGCGTGCGTGCGATACCCGTGACAGGCTGGTTGAGCGGCGTGCCACCCATCGAGCCGTAGAACTGAGCACCACCCATGGCGAACACGCCACCGTCGGCAGCTGCGGCCAAGATCGAACCGCCGCCGAGGGCCGAGGGGACACCATCACGGTTGTAGACGTAGGTCTCGAGGCTCTTGTTGGTCTTGTCAGCGACGAAGTCGCCGATCGAGGCAAAGGCAACGATCGAACCGTCCGCATTGACCGACGGAGGAGCAACAGCCTTGTCGTTCCCAACCGGGTTCCCTGCACCACCACCAGTTCCGAGAAGGCCGATGCTGACAAGCCGCAACTCACCAGTGTCTACGTTGCGCTGGTACAGGTTGTTGCCTGCGTTGCCGGGGGTCAGTGACGCCATCGAAGCGAACGTCACCCATACCCCGTCACCTGAGATGAACGCCATGTCGCTCGGCGCCAACAGGTTCACACCGTCGGCGGTGACGCTCGCACGCATCGTCGCGCCCGTCGAAGCGGTGTAGACGAACACGTCCTGCTCTTGGTTCGTGTCACCGGGTACCAGCGTCGGGGCCTTGGAAGCAAAGGCAATCCGATTGCCGTCGTCGCTGATCGTTCCACCAACCGGGTCAGGCGCAGGCAGTGCCAAAACTGGCGTCACTGCAACGCCGGCGTTCAGGTCGACCCGACCATAGGTGGTACCGAGGCGAGTCAGCAGGAACCGGCCGTTGGAGCTCACCGACTCACCACCAATCGCACCGAGTGACACCGTGGAGCCTGAGGGGTAACCGAATGCACCGGGAGTGCGGGTCCACACGTACGTGTTGACGACGGAATCGAGGACGCCACCGATCTTCTGCGTTCCCGTCGCGCCGACCTGCTTGGTCGATGCGTTGTAGACGACGCGGTTCCCATCGGCGCTGACACCGAGGATCTTGGCTCCACCAACAGGGAACAACCCGCCGTTGACTGCGCCGATCGGGTCACTGACCGCGATGGTGCGGTTGGTGAGGAGATCGCGCTGGTACACCGCCGGCATACCGTTGCCACCGGGGAAGGAGCTGATGTCGGGCGAGGTACCGATGAAGGTCACCTTCGTACCGTCAGCGTTGGGGAAACCACCAAAGCTGTCGCTACCGCTGGTAGCCGAACCGCCGATGAGGTTGCCGTTGTCGCGAATGCTGACGAGTTTGGTCGCACCCGTGTGACGGTCCTTCAAGTACACGCGGCGCGTGGCACCGGTGTACGCGAGGTCCTTGAGAGCTGGGACTCCCGGTACGAGGTCGGTCGCATCAGAGTCGAACGCTACGAAACGTCCATCCGGTGAGACCTGAGGGTTGCGAGAGACGTAGTTCTGACAGAACGAGATGATGAACAACGACAGACACGGGGTGTTCTTCGTCTCGATCCCGCCGCTTGCAGTGCTCACTCGCGTGATCTGATCCGCGGCCAGGTCAAACGGGGACGTGGTCGCGCCCGCAGGCGTCGTACCAAGAACTCCGAAACTTGCGGCAGCCGTTGCTGCTCCCGCTGTCATTGCCAACGCACGGGAGCGCAGGCTCCGCGAATAACGTTTCATTAACCCCTCCACCAATGACCGACGCTTCTACGTCGTCCTCGGCAACCGAGAGTGCCCCGGACCGCCTTGTTGACCTACAGCCCACGAGGGTTCGTGAGACCGTCTGGAGCGAAGTGTACCCTTTTGAGCGATTCTTGCCTAGTGCGTTCTTCGAAAAACCCCTCAAGGCGTTGCCCCGAAAGGCCGAAACGAGCGTCCCCACAAGTGAGGCCCCGGGCACACTACGCGCCACAAGACACTTGCGCCAGTCTCTCTTCACCCCAAGCGCCACCAAATTCCGACACCGGCACATCTCGACGAAGACCTCCCGTGCTCTCCCAGAGGCCCCCACCAGCGCCGCGATACGACGAATTGGTTATCGCCCGATTCTGGCGCCTGGCACAATCGAGACCACACCGACGTGCACGAGATGACCACCGACGGGATGCACGTGGTCCAGGCGAGCGAGGCATGAACTGTGGAACCACAACTCGATTACGTGTTACGGACCGTCGAAGAACGCGGTGTGCGCTTCGTGCGCCTCTGGTTCACCGATGTTCTCGGATTTCTCAAGTCGTTTGCGATCACTCCTGCGGAACTCGACATCGCGCTCGAAGAGGGAATGACGTTCGATGGTTCCGCCATCGAGGGCTACAGCCGCGTGCAGGAATCCGACATGCTCGCAGTACCCGACGCGAACACATTCGAAATCGTGCCGTGGGGTGGTGACGACGCAAAGACAGCACGCGTGTTCTGCGACATTCAGCACCTTTCCGGACAACCGTTCGAGGGCGACCCGCGTCAGGTCTTGAAGCGGAACCTGGATCGCGCACGCGCAATGGGGTTCACGTTCTACGCAGGTCCCGAGATGGAGTACTTCTACTTCAAGTCCGCCGACAAACCTGAGCCGCTCGACAACGCCGGGTTCTTCGACCTCACGCCCCAGGACATGGTGAGCGAACTTCGCAAACAAACGATCCTGACACTCGAGGCGCTCGGCATCTCCGTTGAGTACAGCTTTCACGAAAACGGTCCGAGTCAACACGAGATCGATCTGCGTTACACCGACGCGCTGACCATGGCCGACAACGTCATGACCTTCCGCATGGTCGTCAAGGAAGTCGCACACTCACTCGGCGCGTATGCGACGTTCATGCCGAAACCAATTGCAGGTGCGTTCGGTAGTGGCATGCACACACACCTCTCGCTGTTCCAAGGAGACACGAACGCGTTCCATGATCCCACCGACGAATACGGGCTCTCGCGCGTCGGCAAGCAATTCGTCGCTGGTCTGTTACGGCACGCGCCCGAAATCACCGCGATCACCAATCAGTGGGTGAACTCCTACAAACGTTTGATCGTCGGTTACGAAGCGCCGGTCTACGTGTGTTGGGCGCGCAACAATCAGTCGGCGTTGGTACGCGTCCCGATCCCGAAGCGTGGCAAGGAATTGTCGACGCGAATCGAGTTCCGCTCGCCGGACCCAGCATGCAATCCGTATCTCGCGTTCGCCGTGATGCTTGCCGCAGGCCTCGCGGGAGTCGAAGGCGAGTACGACCTCCCACCCGCCGCGACGAACAACATCTACGAGATGACTCCCGAGGAGCGCAGCGCGGCAGGAATTGGACTCCTGCCGCAGTCCCTCGGTGATGCCATCGCGGTCATGGCCGAGTCAGAGCTGGTCGCCGAGTGCCTCGGAGAACATGTGTTCGAGTGGTTCATCCGCAACAAGCGCCAGGAGTGGGCCGACTACAAGCAGTACGTGACTCCGTTCGAGATCGATCGCTACCTGGGTTCGCTCTAGATGGAACCGCTCCTCGTCTTCCCCGACCCTGCGCCGGCACTCTTGGTCCAGACCTTGGACCTGGCGAGCTACACCTGGCGGGCCGTCGCGAACACCTCGGTGGCCAACCAGGCTGAGCCCCCCGAAGGATGGTCCGGTGCTGTGGTCTGCGCCGAGGACGATCCCGCAGGCGCGTTCGGTCTGTGCCGCTCCTTGCGAAACCGCGACGCACCGATCCAACCCATCCTGGTGCTCGTCTCAGGAGCTCAGCTCTCCGACCTGGAGCTGCGTGAAGACCTCTTCGATGATTTCTGCCTCTCACCGTTCCACCAGCGTGAGCTGGAGGTGAGGCTGCGGCACCTCTTCTATCGGACAGGACGTGGAACTCGGGCCGAGATCGTCGAATACGACGAACTGGTCCTGAACCTGGAGACCTATCAGGCCACCCTCCTGGGGCGCCCACTTGACCTCACCTATATGGAATATGAGCTGCTGAAGTTCCTTGCGACCCATCCCGGCAAGGTCTTCACCCGAGAACAACTGCTCTCCCGGGTCTGGGGATACGAGTACTACGGCGGCGCCCGAACGGTGGATGTGCACGTCAGACGGCTACGGGCCAAGCTCGGAGAGGAATTCGCCGGCCATATCCAGACAGTCCGCTCGGTCGGCTACCGGTTCGGCCAGCCTCGCTGGAACCCATCCACGACCCGTTCGACGAAGTAGACCGGTAGGAAATCCCTCGAAAAGGCGCCAGCCCGGTGAGGCAAGCGTTCAGGCCGTGGCGCCCTTGGCAGTTTCGTCGGCCTCGTCGGCGAGGCCCTGCCCTGCTGCCGCGCTCCAAAGTGCGCCGCCCAGCATGACCGCAACCGGCCCCAATAGCAGTAGGACCGCCACGACTGCGATGATTCCGAACATCCGCTCAGGCTATCAAGGCCCGTAACCGGCAAGCGCCGGCTTCGGGCGCGGTCAGCGGATGGGCGAATACAGCCAGGCCTCGATCTCCACCAACGCCCCCATAGGCAAACCTGCCACCTGGATCGTGGAACGGGCCGGTCGGTGACTGCCGAACGCCTCGGCATAGGCCGCATTGACCGCAGGAAATCCGGCAAGGTCCGTCATGAAGACCATGGTCTTGGCAACATCGGCGATTTCCGCTCCGCAATCACCGATCACGGCCTGAAGATTGGCCAAGACCTGTCGAGCCTGAGCCTCGAGGCCGTCGACCAAACGCCCGGTTGCCGGGTCGAGCCCAAGCTGACCCGAGAGCACAACCCAATCACCGGCACGAACGGCAGGGGAATACGGGCCAGCCAACGCAGGTGCACTCGGCGTCACAATTGCAGAGACAGACATCGCACGTTCCTTCGTGTCAGGAGGAGCGACTCCTCAACGCCGCAGCGCTCGCGATGTTCGCGTATCACGAGCTGGGAACATCAACGGACGCGATCCTTCGACCCGTGCAAGTGCGTTCCATGTTGCGGCCGCGACCGCAGCGAAGACCGCGTCCGAACCCCGGGGCAGAGGAACCGAGCTGTGTGCACGGTCGTCGAGGATGACAACGTCGATCGGTGGCATGTCCTTGGCACGCAAGATGCCGAACGAACGAATGGTGAGATCGGCAACCTCACCCGTCGCAGCGTCAACGCTGATGCCCTCGGTCAGTACCCACCCAAGTGCCATATGCACAGCACCGATCGCATACGAACGAAGCACAACCGCATCGAGCGGATCGCCCACAGCAAGTTGCACCCGCACACCTCTCAGTGCGCCACTGACCCCGTCGAGCTCCACAGACGCTCCCGCACACGCTCCATCGGGAAGCAACACGCACGAATCGAGCATCACCGAACGAACGCGATCGTCGATCGCCAGAGCGGCACGGTCGATTCCTGCAGCGTCGAGCGCACCTTCGAGCAACACTGCGCGTTCGGCAATCCCGCTCGCACGAACCCGACTCGTGACGGGAGGTCCGATCACATCGACGGGCTCCCAGTGCTCAATCACATCAACGTCGTACGGCCATGCCATTGGCGCCGTATAGGCATCAAGCGCACCTGCTCCAACATTGCCGACGATGCGCACCGCCCCCTCGACATAGACAGCACGAGCCGCGACCGGTGCACGCTTCGCGCCACGGCGCACGGTGTCTTCGCGCGCGTATACGACGCGTACGGTACGCCCGAAACGATCTGCTAGTTCGCGAGCGGCTTGCGGCGCGCACGACGCCTCTTTTGCGCCGAAGGCTCCTCCGTTCGCGAGCACTGAGGCCGGAACACCACTCGGCGCGCACCATGAAGCATCAACTTCGAGATACGCCGGCTCTACCCAGCCCGTACGCAACGACACCGCATGAGCGCTGGAATCTCCGCCAATTTCGCTGGCGGGCAATGCAATCGGACAACCTGCATCGAGCGTGCTTCGCCGCCCCTGCACCTTTGCCGCGATTGCGCGTGCTTCGCCGAGCGTTGATGCGACAACCCAATTCATTCCCGCCGCACGCTCGTAGGGCAACGAGGTTCCCTCCGGACACGGGACTGCAATCAGCGCGTCGCGCGGTGCAACATCGTCGGCGAAGTCAGCCAGACCTTGGGGAACCTGGACCGCAACACGTTGGTGTGCACCTCCCTCAAGGCATGCTCTTCGAGCGGCTGCATCAAAATCTCGGCCGTCTCCATCAAACGCTGCCGTACCCTCGGCACGCGATGTCGCGCAGTCGATCGCCTCGCAGATTGGTTGCCAACCAGTGCAACGGCAGAGATGGGCCGCGAGCGCGCGATCAACCGAGAGACGATCCACCTTTCCTTTTCGCTCCAGGGCCACGGCGCGCATGATGATTCCCGGCGTGCAAAACCCGCATTGCGAACCACCGGTCGCGACGAAGGCCTGCGCCCATCGAAGGCGATCGTCCTCCGCGAGCCCTTCGAGCGTGTCGACGGATCGCCCTGCCATTCGCGCTGCGGGCGTGACACACGAAACGCGAGCATCGCCGTCAACCAACACCGTGCAACAACCGCACTGACCCTGCGGCGCGCAGCCATCCTTCACCGACACCAAACCGAGCCGCTCACGTAGGACCGAAAGCAACGACTCGCCCGGCTCGGCATCGACCTCGACGGTGGAACCATTACACGAGAACTTCAACGGATCAGCCACGAAAACCTCCGGACCGAGCGTAGGCGGCGGCACGCCGAACGCTATTGCCGGGCGGTACGGTTACGCGGCGGCGAGACGATCGGCGAGTGATCGAAGCAATGCGTCGCGACGATCGCGGGGAAGTGCATCGCTACTCGACAACGTCACCACCAACTCTGCCGTGCGGCCGTGTTGGAGAACGGCAAACGCGACGTCGTACACCGTCTCCTCTGCTCCTGCGCGAACACTCAGCAGGAGTTCACGGCCAACGACCGCGACACTGGGCAAGTCCAGAGGCGCCGTCTCGCCGACTGTGACGGTCGAACCGGGGAGCTGATTCTGCAGCGCCGCGCTCACCGCGGCGACGAGTCCAGTCTGCACACACTCATCATCAAAGGTGGCATGGGCCCGCCGTGCTTCGAGGGCCGTCCGAAACATGGCAACCTCGGTACTGGCACTCGCAGAACGGTCCTCATATTGAAAGACCACCTTCGCCGACACCTTCGGCGTGATGGCAAAAGTTTCGCTGCTGCGCAAGTAATCCTCGGTCAGCCCACAGCCGTCGCCGCTGGCGTGCTTCATGAGCTGGACGAAGTTGCCACTCACGATTGCGCTGATGTCCGCGCCCCCGTCAAGTTGGCGATCCCAGCCGTTACGAAAATCGCTGAGACGAGCGCCGACCTCATTCGCTTGCTCGAGGTCGCTCTTCGAATCAACGATCAATGTGTTGTAGGTCACGACGAGACCAATAGCCAAGACAAGCGCCATCAACCCGGAGACCACCAAGGTCGCAACCCGCGAACCACTTTTCGGCGCGTCCGCATCCCTGTCCAACGCCGAGACGAGGTGCGGCTCCTGAGCGCCGTCGTCGACCGGCCCCGGCGGCTGGGTACCCCACTGGGCTTTGCACCGCCAGCACCCCGGAGCTGCATCGTCAACGATGCAGTCGCAACTCGGACACCTCATTCCCGTCAAATCGACCGGTTCTGACCAGGACTTGAGGCAACCAGTTCAAACAGACATTGCCGCGTTTAGGGCGAAACGGCCTGGCCTGTTACGAGAACGACTGCCCGCAACCGCAGCTGCGCGACGCATTGGGGTTGTTGATCGAGAAGCCTGCCCCCTGCAACCCGTCCTTGTAGTCGAGCGAGGCGCCCTTGAGGAGCTGCTGGCTGGCAGGGTCGATCACGACCCGGACGTCGCCGTAGGAGTACGTCAGATCCTCGGACGCAGCGTCGGCGTCGAAGAACATCTCGTAGCTGTACCCCGAGCAACCGCCTGGCCTCACGGCAACCCGAAGCGCCAGTTCGTCGCTGTCCTCGCTCTTGAGCAATTCGGCGACTTTCGCCACAGCAGCGTCAGTAACGCTGAAGATCGATGCCGCGTCGGTGACAGTAAACATGGTGGCCTCCTTGGGGTAACAGTTTCAGGATACCTCGGCCATCACGCAGACGTGGCACGGGTCGTGGTCATACAACGCCGCGAACGACACGATTCTTCCCGCGGGACCATCCGAGACCATTCCCTCGCACATTCCTCGGTGCAGGTTGCACACCAGGTTCGGGTATGCCTCAGCCAGCTCGCGGAAAGGACAATGGAGGAAGTCGATCCGGGCCGTCTCCACCTCATCGCCAGATGTTGCAGGCTCGAAACCAAGCCTCTCCAACTCGAGACGCAGAGCTGTCAGACAAGGGCCCATAGGCGCCCGTTGTGCTGCCCGTGCCCCCCACGCTCGCCCGATCGCAGTGGCGTCGTCAGGGTCCGCGCCGATGGTCTCGGCCAGACTGGCCAACAATCCCGCCAGCAGCACGTGGGCAGGCGGATCAAATCCGAGACCAGGCGCTCCCGGCGCAAGGGCATATCGGTGCTGGGGACGGCCCACCGTTCCGCGGTGGCGAGCCTCGACGGCGACGACACCCGCTTCGCGGAGGCGCTCGAGATGAAGCCGAACCGTGTTCGGATGCAGTCCAAGGCGATCCGCCAACTCTTGGGCTGTCCGTGGCGCCGGCGACGCCCCCAGCTCGCGATAGAGCTCGAAACGAGTCTCATCAGCCAGCGCTTTCAAGGTCAGCAGGTCCATCGCAGGCTTGACCGTAACCCCAAGTGGGCATATTTTCAAGGGAGACGGGTTTTATCCAACGGATCCCAGTCATAACGCGAAACGGACAGCCGATGGATACCAGTGTGAACCCGAACGACCCGGAGTCCCAATTGCAGGCCGAGGGACCCCGTCCAAGCGTTGCGGCGGTTCGGCGCATGCTCGAAGGCGTGATGGATCCCGAGTTGCACGCCAACATCGTGGATCTTGGGATGGTCCGCGACATTGAGATCACAAGCGATGGTCTCGTCACGATCGAGGTGGCACTCACCACGGCCGGATGTCCCCTACGGGTCCAGATCCGCAAAGACGTCGAGTCGAAGGTCCACGGTCTCGCAGGGGTCACCGACGTCAAGGTTCGATACGGCGAGATGAACGCAGACGAAAAGCGCGAGGTCATGAATCGCGCACGTTGGAACGCGCGGCGGACGCGCGCCCGACACCGAGATTCCATCGACCACGCGTGTCCTGGCCATTGCCAGCGGCAAGGGCGGGGTGGGCAAGTCCTCCGTGACCGCCAACCTCGCGGTCGCGCTTGCCGCTCAAGGCCGTACCGTCGGCGTGATCGACGCTGATATCTGGGGTTTCAGCATTCCACGCATGATGGGTGTCGACGGGCGACTCGGCGGACACGACGGCTTGATCGATCCGCACGAGATCGACGTACCCAATACCAACGATCCTTCCGGCGTCCGCGGCGTGGTGAAGGTCGTCTCGATGGGATTCCTCGTCGACGATGAAAGCACTGCGTTGATGTGGCGCGGGCTGATCCTCGCTCGCGCACTCGAACAGTTCCTCACCGACGTGCGTTGGGGTCCAATGGACTACCTGCTCGTGGACATGCCTCCAGGCACCGGCGACATCCAAATGGCACTGCTTCGGCTGCTTCCACGCACCGAACTGCTCGTTGTGACCACACCAGCGCTCGCAGCACAGAAAGTCGCCGTGCGCGTTGCCGATATGGCACGCCGATCGTTTGCGAAGGTGCTCGGTGTCGTCGAGAACATGAGTGAGTTCATCGCACCCGATGGTCAAGCCCACGCGATCTTCGGCTCAGGCGGCGGCGCTGCATTGGCGAGCGAAATCGGAGCGCCGCTCCTCGCAAAGATTCCAATCGAACCCGATGTCTCGATCGGCGGGGACACCGGCAAACCATCGGTGCTCAGTCATCCGGATACCCCGGCGTCTGCAGCGTTTCGTCTCATCGCGGACCGGATCGTCACTGACCTGCTACCGCCAGTCGAGATGGCCGGTTGCACGGCTCACATGCTCGCGTTGATGGAAAGCGCCGCCGAGGTCAGCTCAGCTTCCACAACGAGTTGACGTCGCGACCGGAGACCTTGCCGTTTGCTCGCAGCTTCAGAAGATGCGCGTGTATCTGCTTCGCCGCCATCTCGCGTAGATCGTCAGGAATATCAACGTAGAGCGCGGCGACGACGTCGGAAATCTTCGACGGTCCGCTTTTCAAGAGCTTCAGGACCTGGCGCTCGCGCATCGCACGATGGCGGATGTATTCCTCGATTGCGGCTTTCGGATCGTCGATGACATCGCCATGGCCCGGACAGATCCGGGACAGTCGGATCTTCTTGATTCGTTCGAGTGACTGGAGGTACACCGCCATGTCACCACCCGATGCCGGCGCGATCACCGAAGTCATGCCGTTGAGCACCGTGTCGCCAGTGAACATGACGCGCTCTTCTTCGAGCTGAAAACACAGGTGGTTTGGCACATGTCCGGGAGTGTGTAACGCGAGCAAACCGAACTCCGTGCCCTCGATGACCGCCCCATCGCCAATTGCTCTGTCAACGGGCACACCCGGTTCACGCTTGGAGAACGCGAGGATCTCAGCACCCGTCATCTTCTTGAGTCGCGCTGCTGCGGGCGCGTGATCAGGATGCGTGTGGGTCAGAAGAACCCATCGAACACGCTCGACCATCGAGGCACCGATGATCGCCTGCACATGTTCAACCGAGTCGGGGCCAGGATCGATGACTGCTACCTCATCGATTCCGACGAGGTAGGTGTTCGTTCCCGGACCGGTCATGTGGCCCGGATTGGGCGCAACAATCCGACGAACCAAGGGCGACAATGCGCTCGGGACGCCTGGAGTCAGATCGGCCATCAGGTCCTCACCTTCCCGGACCACTCCGGCACCCCTATAAGGCTATTGCGCAAAAACCGCCGAATCCGGCCAGCAGGGACAGCGAAAGATGAGATGGCGACCCGGGGAGCGAACACCCCCGCAATTGTAGAGGCAGGTCAACCAACCTCTTGCGCGAGGACGGAACGGCGCTCCATCTCGCTGAGGCCACCCCAGATCCCGTACTGCTCCCGTATCCCGAGCGCGTAATCGAGGCACTCCTGACGAACGACACAGGTACTGCAGATTTCCTTGGCTCGACGCTCGCGACGGTCACGCTCATCGCGCCGCTCGACGTAGTGGGGCGGAAAGAAGAACTTGGACTCTGGGCCGTTACAGCTGGCGCGAAGCTGCCACTCCGACCGCCGTGTCGTAACGCTCGCGGTCGTGCCAAGAGCGTTTGTCTGCATCGTTTGGACGCCCACAGCGGCTCCTCCGGTCGGGCTTGGCGGCGAGGCTATACCGCCACCTACGGCAGGACAAGGGGCGAACTGCCCGACACCGCTGCTGCGACTGCGGAGCTACCGCCGGTAATCCTTGGCGCCTCCGACTTCTGGTTCTACTTCGAGTTCAAGGCCGTCAACGGCGACAACTCGCACGACGTCACCAGCAGCGATCGGCGTCCAACGATTGGTCCGCGCACGCCACAGCGAATCGCGGATGCGTACGACGCCGCTCGGATCGACGTCGACTTCGGCACGACCCATCTGGCCGATCATGCCCTCGCGACCGACCGTCGGTGTCGAAAACCGCGCCCTGATGATGCCGTTCACGCCTCCGAGCATGAAGACCGAAGCACCACTCCAGACAACAGCGATGATCCACCATCGCGGATCGAGACGCGCCGAACCCCCGTAGAGCGTGATCGAACCCGCCAACAAGGCCGCGCCGCCCAGAAACGTCCAGGGACCCATGCCACCCGCCTGGACGTCGATGGCATACCCGGTGATCCCCACGATGATCAACGCCGCAGCCCACAAATTGAGTGGGAGGTGCGAGAACCCGACCGCAGCGCCGACGACCGACAACGCTCCGACGAGGCCGGCAATGCCGATCGAAGCGGTAAAGAACTCGAAGACGATGAGACACAGGCCGATCACGAACAGGAGATACGCCAGCGATGGGCTGTTCATCGTGTGCAGGACCTGGCCATCGAGTCCCAAGCGACGGAATCGCACAACTTGGTTCGGCTTCAGCCGGCGATCGTTTCCCGTACCGTCAACCACCGCGGTCGACACTTTTACTGCACCACGTGCGGTCGCGATCGACTTGCCGTTGAGGCCGACAATCAGCTCTCCGATAATCGCATCGACCCGATCAACCGCACCAGCGCGTAGCGCTTCCTTCGCTTGGAGCGACGTCGTCGCGATTGCCGTTGCCCCGCGCTCGACACGTCGCTCGCTTGGATAGTCGGCGCCAGACTGATTGAGGGTATCGGTCTCGACGCTGCGGCCGACCTTGTCGAGAAGGACAGGTTCAATCGGCCCGACACTCGATCCATTCGATACCGACGCCACCCCTGCTGCTTGCATCAGCGCAGCTCCAGCGCCCTTGGCCTTCCCACCCGACGGTCCGACCCACACCGCGATCGGAACACGCGAAGACTTGATCGAGCGCACAAGGGACGCAATCTCGACATCGAGGCCACCAATCGAGTTGATCTGGAGCACCAACAGTGTCGAACCGCGGGCATTCACCGCACGGATGCTGTCACGCAGCAGCTCCGCGTTCGGCGGATCGAGAAGCCCCCCAAGTTGCACGACATCGATCCCGGGCCGCCTCGATGCACCGGTGTCGGTCGCCGCCTCCGCGACGCCGAGCGGGCTGAGCAACATGGCAGCACCAAGCAACACCAGCGCAATAAGGATCGATTTGCGATAACCGGGCCGAAACATAGGAGCTCCCGTAACATGAGTCCGATGGAGCTCTTCGACTTCTGCTCCACTTCTCGGGTCGTCATCGTGGCAGGTAAAGGCGGCGTCGGAAAAACGACGGTCACCGCGACCTTGGCCCTGACAGCGACCCGTGCGGGTTTGAGCGTGCTGATCGTAGAGGTCGAGGGCAAATCGGGGCTCGCCTCCAGCTTCGGTCGACCTCCACTCACCTATCACGAAGGCGAGCTACATCCGGGAATTCGCGCCCGAACACTTGACGCCCGATGCCGCGCTCGTCGAGTACCTGGAAGGGGCAGGGCTGCAGCGAGTCTCGAAGCGACTGGCCAAGTCCGGTGTGCTCGACGTCGTTGCCACAGCAGTTCCAGGTATGAAGGAGATTCTCGTCCTCGGCAAGATCAAACAACTCGACCTCGACCGCGCAGCAGACCTCATCATCGTCGACGCGCCCGCTGCGGGCCACACCGTCTCATTCCTCATGTCGCCCAAAGGGCTCGTCGACGCGGTTCGCGTGGGCCCGATTCGCAAGCAGGCGCTCGACGTCATCGAAATGCTGAGCGATCCGAAGCGGACGCAGGTCCTCATGGTGACCATCCCGGAGGAAACCCCTGTCAACGAACTGATCGAGACTGCCTACACAATCGAGGACCAGGTTGGCGTGTCCCTCGGTCCCGTCGTCGTCAACTGCTGCTATCCAGAACTCGACCTCAGCACGTCGACCGACGCAATCCGGACCGATGCCCAGCTATTGGGCCTTCCCATCGAATCGAGTTCGGTGGCGCAGTTGGCCGATGCCGCGGCGTTCCGGACTGCACGCCAACGGCTCCAGCACGAGCAAACCGCTCGACTCCTCGAATCGTTGCCGTTGCCGCAGATTCGTTTGCCAAACCTGTTCCGCGCCGACATCGGACCGCCCGAGTTGGACGTGCTCGCAGATGCATTCGCTGTCGGGGTTCGACAACTACCCGTCTTCCGGGTCGGTCCGTGACAAGACCTGGTGGATCTCATCACGCAGCATGAAGTCCTCGTGTGCTGCGGAACGGGCGGTGTCGGTAAGACGACGACCGCCGCAGCGATCGCGCTCGAAGGCGCACGCCGGGGTCGGCGCGCAATCGTCGTCACGATCGATCCTGCGAAGCGTCTCGCGAATGCGCTCGGCATCGACGCGCTCTCCAATTCGGCGCACGTCATCGATCCGGCGCTTTGGGATCCTGAGCGAAGCGCACCGTCATCAGGTCAACTCAGCGCGCTCATGTTGGACACCAAAGCCACCTTCGACGAAGTCGTTCGCCGTCATGCAGGAGACGACGACCAAGCGACGCGAATACTTGACAACCGCTTCTATCGGAACGTATCCGCGGCGCTCGGAGGCACGCAGGAATACATGGCGATGGAGAAACTCCACGAGCTGCACGATGGCGGCGCGTACGAGCTGATCGTGATCGACACGCCGCCAACGCGACACGCGCTTGATTTCCTGGACGCTCCGAGCCGCATGGTGCGACTGCTCGACAACCGCGTCTTTCGAATCCTGACGCTGCCGACGCGCGCTGGTTTCCGACTTGCGAATGTGGCTTTGCAGACCATCGTTCGAACGCTTGCGCGCGTCGCGGGAACCGCGACAATCGATGATCTCATTGCGTTCATTCGCGCGTTCGACGGCATGGAAGCAGGATTCCGCTCGCGAGCTGCAAGCGTCGAGGCACTGCTTGGAGCACCGTCGACAGGTTTCGTCCTTGTCACGTCCGCGCGCCGCGACGCGCTCGACGAGGCCGAACACTTCGCTCAGCGCCTCGGCGAGCGCGACCTCAGCGTCGATGCAGTGATCGTCAATCGCCTGCACCCAAGCTTCGCAGACGTGACGGCGGCCGCGATTACCGACCACATCGCGGCGTTGCGCGAACTCTCGGCCAAGCACGACGACGAACGGGCCGCAGCAGCAGCACGCCTCGGAACGCTCTACGAAAACCTTTCAGATCTGGCGGCGGTCGCACGGTCCGAACGCTCGCATCTAGCCCTTCTGGAACAACGGACAGGGACTACGACCATTGCCTCGGTGCCACTCCTGAGAGATGACATCCATGACCTCGGCGGTCTCAGCGCTATGGCCGGACTCCTTTTCCACGCGGATCAAGTCGGCGAGTAGCCTCGCTCCCTATGACCAAGATCCTCGTCGCGGCAGATGCCCAATGGGTTCGCGACCAAGTCTCCATGGCATGCACGGGGCCGGGCCAGACCGTGATTCCGGTCTCACGAGGCCAGGATGTCCGTGCCATCGTCGGCAGCGAACAACCCGATCTGGTCGTGCTCGACCTGCAGATCGGCAACATGGGTGGCTTTGCCGTTGCTACCGATCTGCGCCTCGAGGAGTCCGCAGGGCGGCTTCCTCACGTTCCGATCCTGCTGCTCCTTGATCGTGACGCCGACCAGTTCCTCGCGCGGCGAACCGCTGCCGACGGATTCCTGGTGAAGCCCATCGATCCAGGCACCTTGCGGCGAACAGCGAAACACCTCTTGGAACCGGCGAAGGCTGAAGGCCCAGAGCAGGGCGCGGATACACTCTCACCCCTCGGGATGTAGCGCAGCTTGGTTAGCGCGCAGCGTTCGGGACGCTGAGGTCCCGGGTTCGAATCCCGGCATCCCGACCGAGGAACTGCGAGTCAGCGCCCCATCGCGGGCGCTGACTCGCGTTCGCTGCCAGTTCCATCGCGGCGATCTTCATGACAATCAGCGCGCATCGGTCCACGGTGCCAGGGACTCGTTGGAAACGACCACAGGTCCGGCTCGCCATACGCGAAAGAACACCCGACGCTGACGTCATGACAAACATCGCACACACTCCGAGACACGAATCGTCGTCCGTTTCCGACAGCTCTTTCAGCGTTTGGCAAAAGTTGGGCGCGAGTGCCTCCGAACCATCTACTGTTCGGCCAGCTGGCGCTCCGAATGTGCCAAGACCGGCCCCTGAGGAAGCGACTCCAGCAATATGGCCCCGAGAAGCGGCGGTTAGCGGCATCGTGCAGTCGGGGTTGCGTAGGGCGATCACAATGTCGGTCGTGCCATTGATCTTCGTCGGGTCGCTTGCCTGCGCGGGAAACGACAAAAAGGGCGACGCGCCGCCTGAGTCTGTCCCGACGACGGGAGCCGCGCCCACCACCAGCGCTCCTTCTCCTCCGCCGACGACCACGCCGCCAACTACGACGGCTCCCACGACGGCCGACCCTCCTCTCGCGACTTCAGGCACCTCCACGTTCTACGAGAACTGTGATGCCGTTCGCGCGGCCGGCAGGGCTCCTTTACGCTCAGATGAACCCGGCTATTCGTCGAAACTTGACCGCGACAACGACGGCGTAGCCTGCGATTAGCACATCGGCTTGTGAGGCAGTTTCCTCGATTCGACGAGCCGTCTGGACATTTCGGCGCTGATACCGAGTCCACGATGCCCGGTGAGAAACTTCTCTTGGTTTCCCCGATACGCGCAAGTTCGCGGACGCGAGAATCAATCCTTGAGCCTGCTCGGTCTGCACTTTGCTCGCAGCTTCGCAACCGTGGCGTTCTACGAACAACGACGTGAGCTCAAAGGTCAACAGGTCGCCGACAACATGCGCGCCCAGTACTCGGACCCGCAGATTGTGCGCGCGCTCACCGGGCTCGAGGCACCGCCGGCCAGCGCTCCCTCCCTTGCCCAAGACTTGCTCGCCCAGGCCTTCGAGTCGCGCATTGAGGAGAACGCGCTTCCAGCCACGCTGCTGCTCGAAAACTACGAGCGCGGTCGTGCCATAGCGAGCGCTCACCAGTTGGGGTTCTGGTACACGACCGACGAGCTGTCGCGTTTGGCTTGGGATATCGGCGCGCTCGGACGACGTCGAGATCGCCGCCCGGGTACCTCCACGCGCCCGGCGACTCTTACCCGCGCCGCGAGCAACCCGCCGCTGATCCCCCAACGACGTCGCGACCTCGGCCCGATACCGATCCGACTGGAGATACAACTCGACCACCACACGCAGGAACTCCTCGGGATACTTCCTTGGAGGAACCATCTCGTGCCCCCACCCCCTGAGCCGCGCCCATGACCAGGTGTCCCACAAAGTGCGCCAACTCAACCCCGAAAGGGATTTCCCCAAGGCGTGTGGTTGAAATCGGTGGCTGGGTGCTCTAAGGAGATGAGAGGGTCCGGCGGTACACAACGAGACGGTCCGAGCTGTTGCCCATAATCGACCACGAATTCGAGGAGTTCTTCCATGAGGCTGAGCCACGCCTTCGGCGCGCCTTGGTTGCGGCTTACGGAGTCGAGCGGGGCAGCGAAGCGACTTCCGAAGCGCTTTCCTATGCATGGCAGCATCGAACGGAAGTACTAGCCATGGAAAACCCGATTGGCTATCTCTACCGCGTTGGTCAGAGTCGCTCACGCCCGCGGATCCGCAGGGCGGTCTTCCCTCCGCCTAGTCATGATGGAACCCCCCTCGTCGAGCCGGAACTACCGAACGCCCTGAGACGCTTGTCGAAGCGGCAACGGGTGGCCGTCGTCTTGGTATACGGGTTCGAGTGGAAGCTCTCTGAAGTCAGTGAGCTCCTCGGCATCGCTCCTACCACCGTCCAGAACCACCTTGAACGTGGCATGGCGAATCTCCGAAAGCACCTGGAGGTAGACGATGGATGAGTCAACAAGAATTCAGATCCGGCGCTACATCGATGAAGCGTCGCAACCTATCTCGATTTCTGACATTGCGAAGCGCGAGTCGACCCGGCCAAACCGTTCGCGAGGCCGCTGGCTGACGGTTGCCCCGTTGGGAACCGCGCTGGTCGTGTTGCTCATGGTCCTGTCGCTGCAGTGGCTACCGTCGGGAGGCTCCCCGAACGACCTCACCGTTAGCAGCTACCTGCTGCTCAACGCTCGGACACACCCAAGCCTCGTCTACAAGAACACGGAGACCGGAAACTCGCGGTCCCTCGAACTTCCGACGAACCATTACACGGACTACCCGTACCCGGCGGTGCAAACGTCTGCAGCCACCGCCGTTGCCACTCCTGATGGACTCACAACGGTTTCCAACGACCTGACTTCAGCGCCGTCCGCACTTTCGTCTGCGCAGTACTTCGTGCCCGCTGAAGACCCTGACCAGCTCTGGGCCGTCTACCTCGGGTCGATCGTCGGGATCGACGGTGGACAACTCACGGTGGAACCATCGAAGGTTGAACTCATTCAGACCGACAACGGATCCGTGTTGCAGCCCGCACAGGCACTGCCGCCGGGCAGCGGCATGCCGATCGTGGGCGTCACCGGAGGCTTGCTGGTTCGCACAGGCATTGGCTCCGTTGCCCGTCTGGCCCGAGATTCAGCTGATTTGTCGCTTTGGAAGCCCAACCAATCCCAACCCAGCTGGACCATCCCGCGTGCTGGAGACACTGTCATCGACGCACGGGAAAACGTGATTGCCGTAGCAGCGAATTGCGCACCGACCTCCGATGACTGTTCATCGGTCGAGTTCCGCTCGGCCTCGGACGGCACGAAGCTGCGCTCCGTCAGTCTTGATAGCTCGTACGCCGGCAATGGCCTTGGCCTTGGAGCCTTCTCCAAAGACGGCAAAGAACTCGCGATCTTGACGAACGATGGATCGCACGCCACGGTGCAATTCCTCGACGTCAGCTCCGGCCGGACCGTCCGCCGCGAAGCATCCGCCATCGAAGCACGCTCGGTCACATCCTTTACCTGGGCCAGCGACCAGGAAAACGTGCTGCTGAGCACGGACGCGTCACTTATTCAGGTCCCTCGCGACAAAGGCCACCAGATAATTGCGATCCGGAACCCCTCCGGCGCCCAGTTTGTTCGCACGCGATAGCGGCGCCGTGATTCCATAAGACAGGATGTGCCGCAAGTAGCGCTCTCGCATTGCTTCGACCGTCTCGCGATAGACGGACAGGACTCTGCTGAAGCAGTCGGCCCGGGTTCGAATCCCGGCATCCCGACCGACAAACCGCGAGTCAGGGGTCCCCTCAGGGGTACCCCTGATCAGGTTCAGAGCACAGTGCGAACGCGCTACAGGCCGTTGTTGTCGAACTCGGTTTTTGTGGGCGGCGCAACGGGAGCGAGTTTGGCGAACATGGCAGCCGCTGCCCCAGGCTGGGTGGGCGTGGCCGGCACATGTGGCGCGTACTGCGACGCAACCGTGATGCCGCCGGATCCCGCGAGGCTCGTCCCGTACTGCGAGTACAGCGACAGGAACGGCGGCGAACCACTCGAGAAATCACTCGAATCCGCCGGTGCTTCCGGACCGACACGCAGAGCAGAAACGATGTTCGCCTGCACGACGCTGCTCATCAACGATGCGCGCCGGGCCGCAAGGAACGAGGCCTCGCTGGCCCTGGTCGCAATCGCCTTCTTGTCGTCGGAGACCCCATCACTGGGAAGCGCCGAGGAGGCAGGCAACGAGAGATCGACTTCAGCCGCGTTCGTGGGCTGCGTTGGAGTGGGTCTGCCGTACTCGGCAGGTGCGGGCAGCGCGTTGGACTTCGGAGCAACGGGTGCGCCGCCAACTGGCCCAATGCCATCGGTCATCCGACACCGTCCTTGGTATATGGATGTGCGCATTTTGGCGCATAAGTTATGTCGACAACCCTGCACACGATCTTGAGCGCTAATGGCCCGATTCGACGCGATCTTTCAGTGACCGCCTGCACCCGTCAGATTCCGTGGAGGATCTCCGCCATTTGGACCGCGTTGAGGGCAGCGCCCTTGCGAAGGTTGTCACCCGTCACCCAAAGATTCAGGGCCCCCTCGAGAGAGGGATCCTCCCGGAGCCGACCAACGATCACCGGGTCGATCCCTGCCGCTTCCAATGGGGTGGGATAGCCGCGGCCCTCGTCGTCCAGCACAACGCCGGGCGCCTCGGCGAGGAGTTCGACGGCTTCGAGCCGGGTCATGTCGCGATGGAACGAGACGTTCACCGACAGGGCATGCCCCACGAAGACAGGAACTCTGACGCACGTTGCGGCCACGCCAATTGCCTCGTCGTGAAGAATCTTTCGGGTTTCGCTCACCAACTTCCACTCTTCGGAGGTGTAACCGCCTTCCCGCACCGATCCTGCGAGCGGGATGACGTTGCCGGCAATCGGTCGCTGCCAGACGGCTCCAGGCGCGGTGGCGACCGCCGTCGTCCCGGCTGCGGCAAAACGCCCAAGGAGGTCGGCCTGCGCTGCATCCACCCACTGCTCGCCAAGTTCACGCATCCCAGGTTGACCGGCGCCCGAGACCGACTGGTACGTCGAAACGACAATCCGATCGATGCGGGCCGCCCGATGCAACGGAGCGAGCGCGACCATCAGGACCATCGTCGTGCAATTTGGGCACGACGCAATACCCTTGGGCAGCGACTTCAGGTCTTCGCCATTGACCTCGGCAACAACCAGCGGCACCTCAGGATCCGAACGAAACGCAGCAGAGTTGTCGATCACGCGCGCTCCTGCAGCGACAGCTCGCGGCGCCCACTCGAGTGCGATCGGGTCATCGACATCGACGATCACGAGATCCAGCCCATCGAAACAACCATCGGCGAGGACGCGACATGTGACACCGCCGCCGGCGAAGGGCAACTCCCGACCTTCCGAACGCTGCGAAGCAAACGCTCGCAACTCCTCGATGGGAAACAAGCGCCTTTCCAAGGTACGCAGCATCTCGGTACCCACGAGACCAGTCGCGCCGATCAGGCCGACACGCGCGCCGTCCATCAGGTGGCCCCGAGCTCGAAGACGTCATGCAACACCCGCACGGCGCGCTCGACATGCGTCGCCTGAATCACGCAGCTGATGCGAATCGACGACGTCGAGATCATCTGGATGTTGACACCTTCCTTCGCCAACGTCTCGAACATCGTCGCCGCAACACCGGGGTTCGATCGCATACCCGCGCCGATGAGCGAGACGCGTCCTACCTCGAGATCATGACGCACCTCACCAGCGTTCATTTCACGCGACACATCGCTCACCACGCGCAACGCGCGATCCAACTCGTCTTTCGGCACAGTGAAGGAAATATCCGTCAAGCCATCGTGCGACACGTTCTGAACGATCATGTCGACATTGACGGCGTTGTCTGCCAGTACCCGAAACAGCCTCGCCGCGACGCCCGGCTGGTCGGGTACGCGTTCAATGGTGACTTTTGCTTCAGAAATATCGTGCGTCACACCCGAGACAATTGCCTGTTCCATTGTGGAGTGTTCCTCTCCTACCCAAGTTCCCGGCTCCCACGTGAAGCTCGAACGCACATGCACTGCGACTCGGTAGTTGCGAGCGAACTCGACGGACCGCAAAGCCAAGACGCGACCACCTGTCGCAGCCATCTCCAACATCTCTTCGTAGGAGACTCGCTCAAGACGACGAGCATCACCGATGATGCGCGGATCCGCTGTGAACACGCCCGTCACATCGGTGTAGATCTCACACACTTCGGCGCCGAGTGCCGACGCGAGCGCGACCGCAGTCGTATCCGAACCCCCACGCCCAAGTGTTGTCACCGCCCGATCCGTCGAGACACCCTGGAACCCGGCGACGACCGCAATACCGCCCTCGGCAAGCACGGCGCGCAACCGCTCGCCCTTGACTTCGAGGATCTTGGCTTTTCCGTGATCTGTGTCTGTCACGATGCCGGCCTGTGAACCCGTGAAGGACACCGCCTGCTCACCGAGGTCGATGATCGCCATGCAAAGCAACGCGATCGAAATGCGCTCACCGGACGTCAACAACATGTCGAGCTCACGAGCCGATGGAGCCGCCGAGACGTCATACGCCAGTCGGACAAGATCGTCGGTCGTCCTGCCCATTGCCGAGACAACAACGACTACTCCGTTACCAGCCCGCCTGGTCTGCACGATATGGGCAGCAACAGCGCGAATGCGGTCAGGATCGGCAACGGACGATCCGCCAAATTTCTGAACGATGAGCGGGTTCACGGCAGGCAAAACTACCAGTGACATCTTGAAATGAATGAGCCGTTTCCGGGCCGGACGCCACACCCAGAATTGGCACCGACGGGAGTACACTCACCCGCCGTGTCCAAATCCAATAAGCGCGAACGCCAACGCCAGAATCGTGAAGCCGGGCGAGCAGCCCTCGAAGCTGCCAAGAAACGCCAGCGGACCACCAAGACCATCCGCAACGTACTCCTGGTGGTGGTGCCCCTCGTGTTGCTGCTGGTCGCACTGAACGTCTTCGGTGGCTCGGACGACGCCGCAAAGGCCGCAAAGCCGGGGAAAAAGGCGGGCTCAACCAGCTCCGCCAAGGAGGCGAGCTCGAAGCCCCCAACCGATAGTCCGGCGCTGCAGATCGATCCGAACGGGACCTACACGGCGACCATCGAGACAACGGAAGGCACCATCACAGCTTCGCTCGACGCGAAGAACGCCAAATGGGGCGCGAACAACTTCGTCACCCTGGCTCGCAAGGGCGCCTATGACGGGACGTCGTTTCACCGGATTGCAAGAGATTTTGTGATCCAAGGCGGAGACCCCAACGGCGACGGCAGCGGCGGCCCCGGATACACCTTTGTCTCCGAGCTTCCGAAAGAGGGCTTCAAGGTCGGTGACCTGGCGTATGCCAAGACAAGTCAAGCCAAGCCTGGATCGGCCGGATCGCAGTTCTTCATCATCACCGACGAAAAGGCGCTCACCACTTTCAATACGAAGCCCTACTTGTACGGGGTGTTCGGACATGTAACGGGTGGCAGCGACGTCGTCGACAAGATTGCGGCGCTCGTTCCCGAGTCAGGCGACGGCGCCCCGACCAAGCCGGTGAAGATGACGAAGGTCACGATCGACGGCCCTCCCTCGACGATCGAGGCAGACGAGTAGCGGCAACGTCAGAGCGTGAGCGAATTTCCCGAGACCACGATTTCGGGATCTCCACCGCGATACACCGACACGGTTCCGACACCCTTGACCGTCCAGGTCCCATTCGGCGCGTGCACCAGCGCCGTCTGGTCCTCGATACCGACGAGCGTCGCCGTTGCGGGCAACAGCTCGACCGAACGGTCAAGGAGGTGAGCTGCGGCCGTTCCGTGATACGGGAAGACCGCAAGGTTCTCGACCATGCCGAGGCCCACGGTGTAGGCCCCGCCACGAGGATCGACCATCGGGTCGCACAACACCGTGGCCCCCGCTCCCGACGCGGCGACCACCCCGCCGGCGCCACACACCTTGAAGAGCGCGTCGACCAACGCTGATCCCTTGAGCACCGATCGCAGATGCATGGGTGACCCGTCTGCCAAATAGACAAAGCGCGACGCCGCGACAACCCCGACCATCTCTGCATCCTGGGCATCACGGCGGCTGAGAACCATCAGCGGCCGTACCGTGGCGCCCAGCGCCGCGAAGTAGGCCACGGCACGTTCCACGACCTTGTCGGGATACTCATAGGCAGCGGCCGCAGGAATCACGACCACCTCGGTGCCGCCACTGGTTGCCAAGAGCTCCTGATCGAAACCTGTACAACCTTCGTTCCACTCGCCGCCGCCGACGAGCGCAAGCGTCCCGGCTGCGATCGGTGATTGACCTGCTGTCCTCTGCGCGCTCATCGAGGTCGAGCCTATCGGGGACGTCCAGGTCATCCGCATGAACACCCCCTGGAGAGGAAGGGTCGGCTTCGGTACTCTGGCCATTCCCCCGCTAGGCCACCTTGAACTGGAGGACCCACCCATGACCATCAAGCGCGTTGGGGTGATCGGTTCAGGGATCATGGGTTCAGGTATTGCCGAGGTTGTCGCAGCAAATGGGTTCGAAGTCGTCCTCAGGAGCCGGTCGGCCTCGGGAGCCGAAGCGGCGCTCTCCTCGGTGACGCGTTCCCTCACACGTCAGGTTGAGAAGGGCAAACTTCTGACAAGCGACCGGGACAGCACGCTGGCTCGGGTGATACCCGTCACAGACCTCGCAGAATTAGCTGATTGTGACCTTGTCATCGAGTCTGTCACCGAGGAACTCGCGGTCAAACAGGCCCTCTTCGCGGAACTCGACCGCGTCGTCGGCGAACACGCGATTCTCGTGACCAACACCTCGTCGCTGGCAGTTGTCGAGATCGCCATGCAAACACAGCACCCCGAGCGCGTGTGCGGCATTCACTTCTTCAATCCTGCACCGATGATGCCGCTCGTCGAAATTGTGCGCGCGATCACCACCTCGGATGCGACGATTGCCGCTGCGACCGAATTCGCGACCTCGTGTGGCAGGTCAAGCGTCGTCGTGCGCGACGAGGCCGGCTTCATCGTCAACAGACTCCTTTTCCCGTACCTGAACAACGCAGTGAAACTCCTCGAGAGCGGCATCGCCTCGCGCGACCACATTGACAGCGCCATGAAAGGGGCGTGCAGCTTTCCGCTGGGCCCCTTGGAGCTGCTCGATCTCGTCGGACTCGATACAAGCCTTTCGATCATCGATGTCCTCCATGCCGAGTTCGGCGACGCCAACTACTCAGCTGCTCCGCTGATCCGACGGATGGTCGGTGCCCAGATGCTCGGCCGCAAGACCGGGCAAGGCTTTTACGAATACCCGAGGAAGTCGTCCGCGCCGCAGCCGAGCTGACGACCACATGCCCCGGGTACGTCGGCAGCGGCCCCCGCCGACGAGAATTGTGCGATGAGCGCCCGCGACCAGCCTTGGCTCATGCGCACCTACTCGGGCCACTCTTCGGCCAAGGCGTCGAATGAGCTGTACCGGACGAACCTCGCGAAAGGTCAGACGGGCCTTTCGGTTGCGTTCGACCTACCAACGCAAACGGGCTATGACCCCGATCATCCACTCGCGCGCGGCGAGGTCGGCAAGGTTGGCGTACCGGTACCGCACCTCGGTGAAATGGCAAAGCTCTTCGACGGGATCCCGCTCGAGGACATGAACACCTCGATGACCATCAACGCCACGGCGATGTGGTTGCTCGGCATGTACCTGGCGCTCGCGGACAGCCGCGGAATTACGCCACGGCAACTCTCCGGCACGATCCAGAACGACATCGTCAAGGAATATCTTTCGCGCGGGACATACATCTTTCCTCCCGAGGCGTCGAAACGCCTCACTGTCGATGTCATCACCTACACCGTGCAACACGCACCACGTTGGAACCCGATCAACGTCTGTCCGTACCACCTCCAGGAGGCCGGAGCGACGCCTGTCCAGGAGCTGGCCTATAGCCTCGCGACGGCCGTCGACGTACTCGACGCAGTACGCGCGTCGGGCCAAGTCTCGGCGGAGGATTTCCCTCAAGTTGTCGGCCGCGTGTCGTTCTTCGTCGACGCGGGAATCCGATTCGTCGAAGAGATGTGCAAGATGCGCGCCTTCTCGCAGATGTGGGAAAGCATCACGCGTGAGCGCTACGGCGTCAGCGATGCAAAGCTGCGCAGGTTCCGCTATGGCGTCCAGGTGAACTCGCTCGGTTTGACCGAGGCACAACCCGAGAACAACATCCAGCGGATCGTTCTCGAAATGCTGGGTGTCACGCTTTCCAAAGACGCCCGCGCCCGGGCGGTACAACTTCCATGTTGGAACGAAGCCCTTGGGCTCCCCCGCGCAATTGACCAACAGTGGTCCCTACGAATTCAACAGGTACTCGCCGAAGAGACCGACCTCCTTGAATACGACGACCTCTTCGAAGGCTCGAAGGTCGTCGAAGCAAAAACCGCGTCGCTCGTCGAAGAGGCGTCGACGGAGTTGCAGTGGGTGCTCGACGGCGGTGGCGCGTTCGAGATGATCGACGCCATCAAGGCGCGGATCGTCGCGAGCCACGCCGCGCGCGTACGCGCGATCGAGACCGGCGAGCTATCAGTGGTCGGCGTCAACCGTTACGTCGAGACCGCACCGTCGCCACTACTTGGTTCGTCGCAGGCTTCGATCCTCGAACTTGATCCCGTTGCCGAATCCGAACAGATCGCGCATCTTCGGGCCTGGCGTGAGCAGCGCGACGATTCGGCGGTCAAACAGGCGATCGCCCAACTCCGAGCGACCGTCTCCACCGCTGACAATCTGATGCCTGCATCGATCGAACTCGCCCGGGTGGGTGGGACCGTAGGGGAATGGGCCGACGTCCTGCGCGAGGCCTTCGGTGAATACCGGGCCCCAACCGGACTGTCACGGCGCCACCGTCGCGCCGACAGAGCGGCTACTCGGTCTGCGAAGCCGCACCAACGACGCACCCGCCGCTGGATCCGTCGGACATCCACTGCGAATGTTGGTCGGAAAGCCCGGCCTCGACGGACACTCGAACGGCGCCGAACAGATCGCTGTCGCTGCCCGCGATGCCGGCATCGAAGTGATCTACCAGGGGATTCGTCTGACAACCCTGGAGATTGCCGCCGCCGCACGCGACGAGGACGTCGACATCATCGGGCTCTCCATCCTTTCGGGCTCACACCTCGAGCTGGTCGGCGACACCCTCCGGCATCTGCAGGAAGCCGGCGTCAAGGCCCCCGTCGTCGTCGGTGGCATCATCCCAGAACATGACAAACAAGCACTTCTTGCTGCGGGGGTAGCCCGGATCTACACCCCAAAGGACTACCGGTTGTCCGACATCGTGAGCGATCTCGTGGACCTCGCGCTCGAATATCGGGCGAATTTGGCCCCATGAATGCGGTACAAGGCTTTACCCATGGCATCTAACCGCCGATGGGAAGGCATGGGATGGGTAGGCATGGATCGCCGGCTGGTGACGTCGGTGTTCGCGGGCGTATTGGCACTGGCCGCAGGACTGTTGGGAGCTGTCCTCGACCGTCCGGAATTGAGCCTGCTCGCGGGCGCTGCCGGATTGACCGCCGGGATGGCGACCGCAGCAATTGCCTCAGGCAATCGTCGTCACGACGACGAACTCCGACACCTTCAGGAGGCCATCGACGCCCTCGCGCTGCTCCACGTCGAAGATGCCCGTGAGCGCGCCGCCCGCGACTTCCTCGAAGAGGAACAGCAACAGGCAAAGCAGGTCGCCGATCCGGTAAGCGAGCCTCTACCGGTCGCCCCGGATGACGCCATCGACCCGAGCACGGGCCTGCTCGATGAGCGCTACTTCTCTGTTCTTGTCTATCAGCGCGTTGCCGCTGCCCGGCCGCGGCCTCCAACCCGTATCCATCGTGCTCTTCGAGGTTGACGGCATGCGTGATGCCGATCCCGCGGTACAAGAGGACGCCGCGATGGCGCTGGGCGAGGTCGTACGCGCGACGTTTCGAGAGTGTGACACCTCATGCCGCATCGGCGCTGCAGGTGCCGGAACCGTCTTGGAGCACACGGCCGAGGCAGGCGCGGTGTGGGCCGTTGAACGCGTGCCGCGGAGTCCTCATGGCATCGCCGCTCGGCCAGCACCTCACGATTTCCGCAGCTGTCGCCTGCTACCCATCGCACGCGCTCAGCGCGGCCGAACTCCTCGAGCGTCTCGATCAGGCACTCCACGTCGCCCGCGAGCGTGGCCGCGACCACGTCGAGGTTGCCCGTCTCGACTGAGCGTGACACGGCAACCGCCGGGAAACAATCGCATCAACGCGTGTACATCTCCTCGATCTGATCTTCGTACTTTTTGAGGATGCCGCGACGCCGCAACTTCATCGTGGGCGTCAGCTCCTCAGAGTCGGCGAGCCACTCCGTACCCAGCAGCGTGAACCGCTTGATCTGCTCGATGTTGGAGAATCGCTCGTTTGCAGCCGCGATCTCGCGCTCCACCTCGGACCGCACCTCCGGGTGCAGCGCAAGCTCCTCGATTGTTTCGAACGTGATCCCGCGCTGTGCTGCCCAGGCGGGCGCAACGTCCGGGTCGAGCACGAGCAACGCCGTCAGGTACGGACGTCGGTCACCGATGACACACGATTGACCGATCAGATGAGCTGCGGTCATCGCCATCTCGAGATTGGCAGGAGAAACGTTCTTGCCCGAGGAGGTGATGATCAACTCCTTCTTGCGATCCACAATCCGCAAGTACCCCTCGTCATCGAGTTCACCGACGTCGCCGGTGTGCACCCAACCCTCTTCATCGATGACCTCGGCCGTCTTGTCCGCGTCGTTGAAGTAGCCGCGAAATACGTTGCCCCCACGAAACATGACCTCGTGATCCGTTGGAAGCCAACTTCAGCTCGACGCCCGGCAGCGCCCGACCTACCGTGCCGGCTTTGACCCGCAACGGATCCCACGTGATCGGCCCGGAGGATTCCGACATCCCGTAGATCTCCGAAATCGGCACGCCAAGCGCCAGAAAGAAATTGAAGACCTCAGCTGAGAGCGGTGCAGCACCACTGACCGCGAGTTCCACCGCATCGAGGCCGAGGAGCTGACGGACACCACGCAATTGCGTCGACTCAGCCTCCTCCCAGGCAGCGGCCACTTCACTGCTGAGCTCGGTACCCGCCAGGCGCGCATGCGCAGCCTTCAGACCGACGTCAATCGCTACTTGGAATTCCGATGCACGATTGGTGTCTCCCGCAACCATGGCATGCACAGCCGCCGACATCTTTTCGAAGACCCGCGGGACACCGAAGAAGATCTCAGGCTTCACCGCGCCCAGATACGTCACGACTTCCTTCGCATCTGGGCACATCGTCACTTCAAATCCGTGCACCACGCCCTGGTAGTAGGTGACCATCCGCTCCGCAATATGTGCCAGCGGCAGATAGCTCACGAGGCGACGGCCCCGTGGATCCCAGCCCTCCAACGGCACTCTCAGACTCTCCACGGTCCAGCAGATGTTCGCGTGGTCAAGGACCACACCCTTTGGTGGGCCCGTTGTCCCCGAGGTGTAGATAATCGTGGCGACGTCGTCGGGCTGCACTCTGCGCGCCGCCTCGACCAGGTCCAAGGATCCTGTGCCAAAGAAATCGGTGTAGTGGAGCACGCCGCTCGGCGCGCGCCCGTCGGGATCATCCATCAAGATGATGTGCTCGAGCTCGGGAAGCTCCTTGTGTACCTCGATCACCCGGTAGAGATACACGGGATCTTCGACGATGACCGCGGTCGCTCCGGCCTCGCGGAGCAGGTACTGAATCTGTGCCGGTGACGACGAGTTGTAAACCGATATCGGCGTACAACCTGCGACGAGAACCGCGAGATCACATACGAAGAACTCGGGTCGGTTCCGCATGAGCAACGCGACGCGATCGTCACGCTGGATGCCGAGCTGCGTAAGGCCGTACGCCAGCTCCGCAACGTTGGAGGCAAGCTCAGTCCAGGTCAACTCCCACCATGTTCCATCAGCACGTTTTGATCGCACCGCAACCTTGTCAGCCCTTTCCCCGACGGTTTCGAGGAATCGCGTGACGAGGGTTTGCCCGTGAACGCGGCGATCAAGCTCTTCGCTCGCCATGTGCATGGAGAGACTCACCACCTTTGTGTAAAGCACCGATCTTCCAACGAACCAAGCGCGTAGTCGCGATAGAGACCCCAGAACATCAGTCGCGTCTTGTCGGCCCAGTCCAATGCCGCAGGCGTTGCCGCGCGGCGAACAACCTGCGTGTACCCGCCTTCATAGATGTGATATTCACCCCACGCGCCCGGATAATCCTTCGTACATCCGACCTCGACAAAGGGAATGTCGCGACTACGACCGAACCGCCGCACACGATTGCGGTGCGTGTGTCCCGCAAAGTACCCAACGAGGTTCTCATGGCTCTCGTAGAGATCGACGAGGCGGTCACTGTCATCCGGATTGATACCGAAGTACGCCTCGTCTCGCGTTTGGGAGTCAACGTTCCATGGATGATGGTGACCGAACACCAACACAGGTCCGGTTCGCTGTGAGGCAAGCTCACCGAGGAAGTGGATCTGCTCGACGTCGAGTTGTCCACGATCACTCCCGGGTATCACCGTGTCGAGGACCGCAAGTGTGACGCCGGGGAGATCGATCGCGAACGGCGCGCCCGCTGCAACCATTGCCGGGTCAATCATCGCATCATGATTGCCTCGCACGTGGCGCATCCTCTGACCCAGCACGCCATAGGCGCCGAGAAAACTCTCGTACTGCTCGACGCTGCCGACATCGGTGAGGTCGCCTTTGACCACCACCGCAGTGGGATCGAAGGCACGCATCGCGTCGATCACTGCACCGTTCATGACCTCCGGATATGGAGGCTCGCCCGGCTCCGATCGAAGCACTCGATGAATGTCGTCCTCCGGGACACCGTGAAGATTCCCGCATTCGGTCTCACCGAAATGGACATCGTTCGCAGTGGCGATGGTGGCGAGGAGTCGTCCAGCCGGCCGCGCCAAGGTCGTGATCGACGCCGGGAGGTACGTATCGTGTGCCGCACCCTCCACCTCGAGGTCGTAACGCGTCGCCGGCTCGAGTCCCGTGATCGTGGCAACGTGATGCGGCCCGACCGTCGTGATCTCCTGATCGCCCACACGGGTCGTCACCGGGCTGCCGACAGGGCCAGTGAACGTGATGACCACCTCATGAGGACCGACGCTGGTGAGTTCCGGATGCTCGACAGAAGGCACCAACCGACCGTATCGCATCCGATCGACGCCGAAGGACCTCCCTGCTCGGGACTGTCTCAGGCCCTCGTACGCCGACCTATACGTCCCGAAAGGCGCCACGAGCCCCGTACCATCCCGCCGCGGCGCACAGAGAGTCGCGACGCCATCACCCAGGGGCTCATCGAATCGTTTTCGGCGTCGTCACCCGCAGATCCTGAACCGCGTTGCGCAACCAGCAGGCTGATTGCCGCCACGATCGCGGCGGCCTCCTCTGCCGTGGCTTCGGGGGAAATCGAGCGCAATACCGGCTGGCTCACAGCGGAACGTTTCCGTGCTTGCGCTGCGGCAACTTCTCCTTCTTGCTGCGGAGGAGCTCAAGCGACCGCACGAGCACGCGGCGCGTTTCACGCGGATCAATCACGTCGTCGATATAGCCGCGCTCTGCCGCGTTGTACGGGTTCGCGAAACGTTCGGTGTACTCCTCGACAAGCTCAGCGCGGCGCGCATCGGGGTCCTCCGAGCTTTGCAGATCACGGCGATACAGGATGTTGACCGCGCCCTGCGCGCCCATGACCGCGAGCTCAGCGGAAGGCCAGGCAAACGCGAGATCCGCGCCGATCGACTTCGAGTTCATCACCACGTACGCACCGCCGTACGCCTTGCGGGTCACGATCTGTACCCGCGGCGTTGTCGCCTCGCAATACGCGTAGAGCAACTTGGCGCCGTGACGGATGATGCCACCGTATTCCTGGTCCGTTCCCGGGAGGAATCCTGGCACATCGACAAATGTGACCAGCGGAATGTTGAATGCATCGCAGGTGCGGACGAAGCGCGCTGCTTTCTCGGAAGCATCGATATCCAGGCAGCCTGCCAACACCTCGGGCTGGTTCCCGACAATGCCGACCACGTGCCCATCGATCCTGCTGAAACCGCACACGATGTTCATCGCCCACATCGCGTTGACCTCGAAGAAATCGCCATCATCGACAACTTCCGCGATGACCTTCTTCATGTCATAGGGCTTGTTCGGTGCATCGGGAATCAGGTCGACAATCGTTTCGCAACGACGCTCAGGGTCGTCGTTGGAGGCGAAACTCGGCGGATCCTCCAAGTTGTTCGCAGGCAGGAACGACATGAGGTATCGCACCTGCTCCAGGCACGCATACTCGTCCGGCGCGACGAACGCGGCAACTCCGGATTTCGAGGCGTGGGTCATCGCCCCGCCAAGTTCTTCCTGCGTGACATCCTCGCCGGTGACCGTCTTGACGACATCAGGTCCGGTGATGAACATGTGCGACGTTCCGCGGACCATGAAGATGAAGTCGGTCATCGCGGGCGAATAGACCGCACCGCCGGCGCATGGTCCCATGATGACGCTGATTTGCGGGATCACCCCGGATGCCTTCACGTTGCGGTGGAAAATGCCGCCGTAGCTGGCGAGCGATACAACGCCTTCTTGAATTCGCGCACCGGCACCGTCATTGATGCCGATCATCGGCACACCCACAGACTCGGCAAGGTCCATCACCTTGTGGATCTTCTCGGCGAATACCTCACCGAGAGCGCCCCCGAAAACCGTGAAGTCCTGGGAGAACACCATGACCTTGCGACCGCCGATCGTGCCCCAGCCGGTCACAACTCCGTCGGTGAGAGGACGCGTGTTCTCGATGCCGAAGCCGTGCGCACGGTGGCGGGCGAGCATGTCGAGTTCGACGAACGACCCAGGGTCCAACAACAGATCAAGGCGCTCACGTGCAGTGAGCTTGCCGCGTTCATGCTGGCGTTCCACCGCCGCAGGGCTTCCTGCGTGCATTGCCTTGGTGCGCAGCTCGGCAAGCTTGCTGAGGCGCTCTTCAATCGGATGTGGCACTGGAATGACCGGGACACCACCAGCGCCGCCGGCTTCGCCCAGAATTTCGTCCGTCTCTTCGATGGCCATCCGGACAAGGGTAATGCGGCCCCGGCGGCCCAGCTATTCCTGGACCAGCTCGATCAGGACGCCAAGTCCGCCCTTCGGGTGGATAAAAGCGACGGTCGTCCCGCGGCTCCCGGGCCGGGGTACCTCATCGATCACACGTTGACCCTGCGCCTTCACCTGTTCGAGTGCCGTCGCGATATCGCGTACTCGGTACCCGAGATGATGCAGTCCCTCACCCTTGTTCTCCAGGAACTTCGCCACGGGTGAGTCATCGCGGAAGGGCATCAAGAGTTGCACGTAGGACTCCGCGACCTTGAGAAGCGCCTCTTCGACCCCGTCCTTCTCAACGCGTTCGCGATGATCCACGGTCGCGTCATAGACACGTTCGTAGTATTCGATGGACGCGTCGAGGTCCCTGACCGCAATGGCGACGTGATCGATTTCGGTGAGCATCATTGGTGTCTCCTGAACAAAGTGATCCGATCGAGTTGGGCTCCGCGTGCTTCGGGGTCGGTCACACCGAGACCCTCTCCAGGTGCAAGGACCAGAACGGCGAGCTTTCCCTCGTGCAGATTCTGATGTACCTCGTACGCGGCATCGCCAGACTGTTCAAGAGCGAACGAACGAGACAACGTCGGGAACACGGTGCCATCGCAGATCGCCTTGTTCGCATCCCATGCCTCGCGATAGTTCGCAAAATGGGATCCCTTCAGCGTCTTGAGGTTCATCCAGAGATACCGATTGTCATACTCGATCATGAACCCACTCGTCGCGGCACACGTGATGATCATGCCCCCGCGCTTCGCAACGAAAACCGACGCTCCCATCGTCTGTCGACCTGGATGTTCGAAGACGATGTCGGGATCGCTCCCGGTCAGCTCGCGGATCTTGGCGCCGAGTCGTTTCCATTCTGCGGGGTTCTGCTCCGTGCCGTCCCAGAACTGGTAACCCTCCGCCCTGCGATCGATGACGGCGTCGACACCCATCTCATGGAGCAATGCGGCACGTTCCGGCGACGACACCACGCCCACCGGTGTCCCCCCACCGTTGAGTACGTATTGACACGCATACGCGCCGATGCCTCCGCTTGCGCCCCAGATCAACACCGTCTGACCCTGCGTCATCTGCGCGCCATTCGGGCTGACGATCATGCGATAGCTCGTGGAGTTGGTCAGTGCGCTCACGGCCGCCTCTTCCCACGTGAGCTGCTTGGGTTTGGGCATCAGCTGGTTGGCCTTCACCACCGTGATCTCACCGAGACCACCAAAATTCGATTCGTAACCCCAGATCCGCTGCGTCAAACCCATCATCGAATCGTCGTGTGACGACGGGTCCTGGTCGTCGATGTAGTTGCAGTGAACTGTTACGGCGTCGCCCGGTTTCCAGTTACGCACCGCCGATCCCGTTCGTAGAACCACTCCGGATGCGTCCGACCCCATGACGTGGTACGGCTGATCGTGGCGCCGACCCCACACGCTCTCGCGGCCGAGCCGCTTGAGGAATGCGAACGTCGGCATCGGCTCGAAGATCGACGACCAGACGGTGTTGAAGTTGATCGAACTCGCCATGACGGCCACGTATGCCTCGTCGGGAGCGAGCTCAGGGAGAGCGACCTCGTCAATATGGATCGAGCGCCTCGGGTCCTTCTCGTGGGAGGCCATGCCTTCGAACATCGCCTGATCCTCGGCTCGCACACAGGCGCCCCGGAAGGACTTCGGGAGCGGCAAAGCGCCAATGTGATCGCCTGGCGCACCCTGGAGAATCGCCGTCTTGATGGCATCGATGGGGTCCGTCACAGGGAAAAACGCTAGTGGCCCGATCGGAAAATCCTCGATCTGTCACTTCGATCGGTACTGGGGAGGCACCTGTACGATCGATGGAATCCCCGTCCCTGGAGGCTTCCGTGGCTCGTTCTGTGATTCTCTCGTCGGCTCGCACACCGATCGGCAAGCTGTCCGGAGCCTTCGCTTCCATGACGGCGATGGACCTCGGTGGCCGCGCAATCTCCGCAGCGCTCGAACGTGCCGGCCTCGGTGGCGACCAGATCGACTACGTCCTCATGGGTCATGTACTCCAGGCAGGGCAGGGGCAGATCACCGCTCGTCAGGCAGCGGTCAAGGGCGGCATCTCGATGTCGACCCCCGCCAACACGATCAACAAGGTCTGCCTTTCGGGCCTCAACACGCTCTACCTCGCCGACCAGATGATCCGATCTGGCGATGCTGACGTTGTCGTCGCAGGTGGCATGGAGTCGATGACAAACGCACCGCACCTCCTGCAGGGCGCTCGAGCAGGCCTTCGCATGGGGGACGCCACCTTGTTGGACGCGATGATCAACGACGGCCTGTGGGACTCCTTCGATGCAATGCACATGGGCTCATGCACCGAAGCGAGCCTCACCAAGATCGGAAATGTCAGTCGCGAGTCCCAAGACCGCTTCGCTTCCCAAAGTCACCAGCGAGCGGCCGCTGCGGTTGCCGCCGGGCGCTACAAAGAGGAGATCGTGCCCGTCTCCGTCCCCCAACGAAAAGGCGACCCGATCGTCGTGGACGTCGACGAAGGGGTCCGGGCCAACACCACCGCCGAGTCCCTTGGGGCGCTCCGGCCGGCATTCACGCCAGGGGGAACGCTGACCGCAGGCAATGCATCCCAGATCTCCGATGGCGGCGCCGCGATTGTCGTCGCGAGCCAGGAGAAAGCCGAGCAACTCGGCATATCGCCAATCGCCGAGATCCTGGGTTTCGGCATGGCCGCAGGACCGGACAACTCCCTTCCCTTCCAGGCCAGCCGCGCCGCGAAGGTCGCGCTGGATCGTGCGGGAATGTCGGTGCGTGACGTCGACCTCTTCGAGATCAACGAGGCATTCTCAGCCATTGTGCTTGCGTCCATGTCCGACCTGGGGGTGACCGACGAGATCGTCAACGTCAATGGCGGCGCGGTTGCCGTTGGCCATCCCATTGGCATGTCCGGGACGCGGATAGCTCTGACCTTGGTCAACGAACTCCGTCGCCGTGGCGGCGGGGTGGGCGTTGCGACCTTGTGCGGAGGCGGCGGCCAGGGCGATGCCGCCGTCTTGCGCAGTCTGTGAATGCTCCGGGCTAACGCGCGGATCGCGACGATCGGGAGATTCAACGTCAACGCACCCGTCGAACCGCAGAACAGTGCGTCACCAAACGAAAAGATCCCACCATCAGACGCCGTCAACCAATACCCCTTGCCCGACGGCGTCGCAGCCATCGAAACAATCGGCTGATTCAACGTCAACGCACCCGTCGACCCAAAGAACACCGCATCACCAAACGAAAAGATCCCACCATCAGACGCCGTCAACCAATACCCCTTGCCCGACGGCGTCGCAGCCATCGAAACAATCGGCTGATTCAACGTCAACGCACCCGTCGACCCAAAGAACACCGCATCACCAAACGAAAAGATCCCACCATCAGACGCCGTCAACCAATACCCCTTGCCCGACGGCGTCGCAGCCATCGAAACAATCGGCTGATTCAACGTCAACGCACCCGTCGACCCAAAGAACACCGCATCACCAAACGAAAAGATCCCACCATCAGACGCCGTCAACCAATACCCCTTGCCCGACGGCGTCGCAGCCATCGAAACAATCGGCTGATTCAACGTCAACGCACCCGTCGACCCAAAGAACACCGCATCACCAAACGAAAAGATCCCACCATCAGACGCCGTCAACCAATACCCCTTGCCCGACGGCGTCGCAGCCATCGAAACAATCGGCTGATTCAACGTCAACGCACCCGTCGACCCAAAGAACACCGCATCACCAAACGAAAAGATCCCACCATCAGACGCCGTCAACCGGTAGCCAACGCCTGCGGTGCAACTACCCGGGACCAATACGCCACTGGACATCAACACCACACCGTGAAGGTCACCCGACGCGAGCGCTACCGAACCGCTGCCGGCGCGCAAACCCATGACGGTGACCGCAGTGGTCCGCATTGCCATCGTCCCATCACCGAGCTGTCCGGATTCGTTCGCACCCCACGCGAGGACCGAACCGTCGGACTTCAACGCCACGCTTCGATACACGCCGGCACGAACCGCGGTCACACCGCTGCCCGCGCCAAGACCGACAACAGCAACCGGACTCAACCGACCGTCGGTGGTCCCATCGCCGAGCTCGCCATAGAGGTTGTCGCCCCAGGCAAGGACGGCGCCATCGGATTTCAATACCAGCGTGTGTTCTTTACCCATACTGATCCCGACAACACCGCTGCCCGCGCCGAGACCGACAACAGCGACCGGACTCAACCGGGTGGTCGTCGTTCCATCACCCAGTTGCCCGAATGTGTTGGAACCCCAAACGAGAACCGAACCATCGGACTTGACCACCATGCTCCGAAACGCGCTCGCGCTGACGGCAGTGACACCGCTTCCGGCGCCGAGGCCTGTCACAGCCACCGGAGTCGCCTTGTCGCTCGTCGTTCCATCGCCGAGCTGACCGAACGCGTTGTAACCCCACGCAACGACCGAGCCGTCCGTCTTCAATGCCAACGCGTGGTAACCATCGGCGCTGATCGCGGTGACGCCGCTGCCGGCGCCCAGACCTGTGACAGGCGTCGGCGTTAATTCGTCGGTCGTCGCCGAACCATTACCCAACTGCCCGGTGGCGTTGTAACCCCACGCAACGACCGAACCATCCGCCTTGATGGCAAAGCTGTGGAAGAGACCGCCAACGACTGCGACAACGCCGCTTCCAGCGCCCAGTCCAGTCACCGGCACCGGACTCAACCGATTGGTTCTCGTTCCATCACCCAACTGCCCAAAGGAATTGTCACCCCAGGCAACGACCGAACCATCCGACTTCAGAGCCAGGTTGTGAGAACCTCCACTGCTGATGGCGATCACACCGCTGCCCGTACCCAGACCAGCGACAGGAACCGGACTCAACTGAGCTGTTGTGGTGCCATCACCCAACTGCCCCGAGGTGTTGACTCCCCAGGCCATCACGCTGTTGTCGGCGGGAGCGCCCGCCGCCGGTGACGGTGAAACCCCGAGCAGACCTACCACGCTCAGCGTTGTTGCAAGGACCAGACATCCGCGCACGCGACCGGAATACTTCGCTCTTCGATTCACAAACAACCCCGAATCCCACGACTGTCAGATGATTGCCGACGTCTGCCAGACGTCGATTTGTCCCGATCCTACCTAGGCATTTCCACAAAGGGCCAGTTCACCGGGCAGGCCCATCAGGCCCACAATCAGGCATCGACCTCGCGACGACCGGCAAAGGCACGCCCGAGGGTGACCTCATCGGCGTACTCGAGGTCACCGCCGACGGGAAGTCCGCTGGCCAGGCGCGACACGTGGATTCCGAGAGGCTTGAGCATCCGACCGAGGTACATCGCCGTTGCTTCGCCCTCGATGTTCGGATTCGTTGCGATGATCACTTCTTCGGTCTCTTCCACGCCGAGGCGAGCGATCAGTTCCTTGATCCGGAGTTGCTCCGCGCCAATGCCTTCGATGGGGGAAATGGCACCTTGCAGGACGTGATATCGGCCGCGGAACTCGTTGGTTCGTTCAACGGCGACAATGTCCCGGGGATCCTCGACCACGCAGATCGAGCGGCCGTCACGGCGGTCATCGCGGCAGTAGGCGCAGAGCTCTCCTTCGGCGATGTTGAAACATCGTCGACACCATGAGACCCGGTCCTTCGCCTCGACGATGACCCGCGCCAAACGCTTGGCATCGACCGCTTCGGCGCGCAACAGGTAAAACGCAATCCGCTGGGCGGACTTGGGCCCAATGCCCGGCAGACGACCAAGCTCGTCGATGAGTGCCTGTACAGGCTTTTCATAAATTGCCACAGAGGAAGTGTTCCGCCTTGCTCGTCGGGCTCGGACTCAGCCGAGGAGCCCGCCCAGTGAACCCAGGTCGAGGCCACCTGTCACCGCACCCATGCGCTGGCCCTGCAACTCCTGCGACTTGCGCAGTCCCTCAGCGACTGCTGCGACCACAAGATCCTCGAGCATCTCAACATCGTCGGGATCGACGACGGACGGGTCGATCTTGATCGCTTGCAGCTCCCCTGCACCAGTCATCGTGACCATGATTGCGCCGCCACCTGCGGTTGCCTCGACCGTCTCGACGGCGAGGGCCTCTTGCGCCGCGGCCATATCCGCCTGCATCTTCTGCATCTGGCGCATCATCTGATTCATCTGCTTCTGGTTGGCCACGACAGCTCCTGGGGTGCGGGTTCTCAGGTACGGGGAACTTCCTCGACAATGCTCGCACCGAGCGCTTCGACGAGGCGCGTCACTGAATCTACCGGCCCCGCCTCAGGCGGGACATCGCTCGTCTCGGACGGATCGTAGGAACTGAGGTCCATATCCTCTGGTCCGTCGTCATCACTGGGGCCGCCGTCATCCTGCGGAAGCGGACTGGATGTCGACGTGAGATCCTTCGCGACGATCCGAAACTGCAGCGTTGTGCCAACGCGACGCGCGAGCTCGGTACGAATCGTCTCGGCCTCGCGTTTGAAACGCGGCTTGGCTGCCTCCAGGAGATACGTCGGAATCCCGAAGACGGCAACCGTGCCTTCCATGGCAACGGGCTGTGCTTCCTGCACCGCGTTGCGCGTCGCAGGGGGAAGCGTCGGAAGAATCGCCGCCCAGGCGACGATCACGTCGTCGAGTTCGACGGGTCGCGACGGCTCGGGCGCCGTTGATGGCGATACCTTCGCCGGCGTGGTCGGTGCTGTCGCATCATTCGCTGTCGGCACGGGCGCTGTCGGCACGGGCGCTGTCGGTGACAGCTCCGGTCGCGGCTCTGCCGCTCGCCGAATCGAACCGAGTGTCGGTTTGACGCCGCCCGAAGCGACCGGCGCAGGCTCTACCCGCGGCGCGGCTGAGGGTACGACCACTTCCGTGCTGGCCGAAAGCCGTCGTTCGAGGCGATCGAGGCGGTCCGTCAGGCGTTCTATCGACGATCCTGCTTCACCGCGTGCGAGACGAACGAGCGCAACCTCGAGCACCAACCGAGGATCCGCGCCACCCGCGCCCCGCATGTCGGAGACAGCCCTGCCGATCGTCTCCAAGGCACGTACGATCGCCGGCGTTTCCATCGCGGTCCCGAGGCGTTGCAGACCGAGGCGCTCCTCTTCCGGCGCAGCGATCTGCACACGTCCGGCTCCTGCGGTCGTCAGCAACGCGTCGCGAAGCGTGCGGCAGCAGGTCGTCGGCGACGCGGCGCGGATCATGAGCGGTCTCGAACAACTTGGAAAGTTCGACCAGCGCACCAGGAACGTCCCCGCCGGCGACGGCATGCAACACCGCGAGCGTGTGCTCAACGGGCGTGCCACCGAAGAGCGCGACGACATGCTCTTCGGTGAGCTCTCCCGGGGTCTGTGCCAGAGCCTGATCGAGAAGTGACAACGAATCGCGTACAGACCCGGCGCCTCGCCGAGCCACAACGGCAAGAGCTTCGGGTGAGGCGGTCACACCCTCGCGTTCGGCAATAGAAGCGAGGTGCGCCACGAGTTGTTCGGTGCGTAGAAGCGAGAATTCAAACGATTGCGTTCGCGACCGGATGGTCTGCAGCACCTTTTCGGGGTTCGTCGTCGCGAGCACGAACACCACGTGGTCGGGTGGATCTTCGAGGGTCTTGAGCAGCGCGTTCGAAGCCCGCGCCGAGAGTTCGTGAACCTCGTCGATGATGTAGACCTTCTTGCCGCCTGATGCGCTCCGATATGCGACCCGTTCGATCAGCTCGCGTATCTCATCGACGCCATTGTTGGACGCCGCGTCGATCTCAATCACGTCAAGGGAAGATCCCGCCGCCACTTCGAGACACGCGCTGCACTGGCCGCATGGCTCACCATCGCCGCCTAGGGCAGTGCAGTTCAGCGCTTTTGCAATGATCCTCGCGGTTGTCGTCTTTCCCGTGCCCCGAGGACCCGAGAAGAAGTAAGCGTGCGACACACGCTGATCGCGCACGGCATTTCGCAATCCAGCCACCACGTGCTCTTGGCCGACGAGCTCCGCGAAGCGTTGAGGCCGATACTTGCGATAGAGCGACTGATAGGGCATCACTGCGATGCTACCGATCTCATGACACAACGGTCACGAGATGCGGACCGTGCACCCGTCGTCGACTGGGCGCTACAAGGCGCAAACACACCGCCGGTTCGGACCAGGCGACCCTACGGCACACGGAAGTACCCGCTGAGAGCTGCTTCCTTCCGGACCTGACTCGGTTCACGGGATTCCGTTGCGCAGGACCCGGCCTTCATCACCACGTATGCATCGCATTCCTCGCAGCTGCCGCAGCCTCGGTAGGGAATTCAGCCCCTCGTACGTGGATTGAGGGTCCAGGGAACCACGAGCTCCCCGCCTAGCACGGTCCGCGGCCTGACCCTACCAGCGTTCCTCTCAACGGATCGCGCTCAACGTGCCCGGTTCCAATTCAATCCGAGAGAGCTTGGTGGGAGCATGCCGATAACATGCGCTGCTTCTGGAGGGATGCGAGAGCGGCCGAATCGGCACGCTTGGAAAGCGTGTGTGGGGCAACTCACCGTGGGTTCGAATCCCACTCCCTCCGCTCGTGTGATGTCTCATGAGATCGTGGACAGGCGAACCTATGCAGTTTAGGTGTCGGCTGTTTTCGGGGCGAGGGGCTGGTAGTCCTTTGTGGGGTCGAGTGTGAGGTGGCGGAGCAGTTGGCCGTTTTCGCTGAGGACTCTGATGTCGAGGTTGGCGACGAGGATGATGACTCGTCGTCCTTTGTGTGCTCGTCCCACGCCGACGTGGTGCAGTTTGGTTCCGTGGCGCAGGGTGAAGACGCCTGTCGTGTCGATTTTGTCGTGGCGGCCGCTGCAGCGGAGATGTTCGGACGTGGCGGCAAGACGGCGGTCGCGACGGCGTCGGGCATGAGCCGTAACACGGTGATCAAGGCCGAGACGGAAGTCGCCGGCCGGGATCGAGCCGTCTGACCGGCTGCGGGCATCGGGCGGCGGCGACAAGCCCTTGACCGACAAGCAGCCCGGTCTGCTCGAGGCGCTCGACGAGCTGGTGCATCCCGAGACGCGGGGCAACCCGATGTCGCTCCTGCGATGGACGTCGAAGTCCTCGACCAAGCTGGCCGAGGAACTGACCCGCAAGGGCTTCGAGGTGTCGTCGCGAACGGTGCTGCGCCTGCTGCACCAGCTCGGCTACTCGCTGCAGGCCAACGCCAAGGTGACCGAGGGCCGCCAACACGAAGACCGCGACGCCCAGTTCCGCTACCTCAACGACATGGCCGGCGGGTTCATCGACGACGGCCAGCCGGTGATCAGCGTGGACACCAAGAAGAAGGAGCTGATCGGCGACTACGCCAACGGCGGCAGCGGAATGGCAGCCCGGCGGTGAACCCGAACGGGTCCAGGTCCACGACTTCGCCGACCGCGCCCTGGCGAGTTCGCCAAGGTCGATCCCCTACGGCATCTACGACGTCGCCAACAACGAAGGCTGGGTCAATCGTCGGCGACGACGCCGACACCGCCGAGTTCGCGGTCGAGTCGATCCGCCGCTGGTGGAACCAGATGGGCCGGCCCGGTTCCCCGACGCCGACCGCCTGTTGATCACCGCCGACGCCGGCGGCTCCAACGGCTACCGGCTACGGGCCTGGAAGATCCACCTCGCCCGCCTCGCCGCGGACACCGGCCTGCACATCACGGTCTGCCACTACCCGCCCGGCACGAGCAAGTGGAACCGGATCGAGCACCGCATGTTCAGCTTCATCACCATGAACTGGCGGGGTCGGCCCCTGGCACCACCCTCCGGACCGATCATCGAGCTCATCTCCGCCACCACCACCACGACCGGGCTCACCGTCCAAGCCGCCCACGACCCGAGCTCGTACCCCAACGGCATCAAGATCACCGACGCCGAACTCGCCGCCGTTCCCCTCCACCCACACGACTGGCACGGCGAATGGAACTACACCATCAACGCGCAAACAGACCCGGCGTGAGCCCTTAGTTGAAATAGCCGGTCAAAATCTTGTGGTCAGAATACGTGGTCGACGTCACGTCAGCCTGCGCCACGCGCGTTTGATTCAACGCGAATATGTAATCGATCTTTCCAACACTGTGAGTCGGTTGAGGGCTGGTTTCGCTCGTATCTGACTCGGTCCAAGCATAGAAGTCATAGTGACCCCACGGCGTCTGATTCCAGTCCCCGGCAAAGAAGAGCGTGGAGAATCCGGCGGCGTACATCAGGCTTGAAACGGTGGCGTATTGGCCCCGGTTCGCCGCGGCATTCGCGCCGGTGGACATATGAGTCGTGCATGCAGCGTACATAGGAAAGGCCGCCTTCGCACAAACCCACTTGCGATTCTGACCATCATTGGCTGAATAAGAGCCCGAAACGACGCAAGACGAACCGCCATAGCATCCTCCGAGCCAGAAGATTGCAATCCCGTATCCGTTGCCGCCACAACCTGATGGGATCGTTACTTCAAACCGCGCTGAATAGCCGAAATATTGATACCAAGCGGCAAGCTCGTTGTACGAACTCCCGTTGCACACCTCCTGAAATCCAGACCAGAGCGGTTTCGGCGATCGGTTGAAGACGATGCCGACAAACTCATCGGCTTTCTGAATACCTGTTCCGCCGCACGAGCCGCCTCCACACAGGTTGTAGGACGTCACGTTCGGTTGGTTGCTGACCGTCGCTGACGCGGGCGTCGCACCTGTGCCGAGCAACACGACCGCGCCGAACAGGATGACCGTGATAGCCGATACGAGAGCTCGAATATTGGACCAACGCCACATGAGCGTCCTAGTCATGCCGCAGTCCAAAACACGACGGTACGCGAGACCTTGTTGTCGAGCACACGATCCGCACCCACCAGGTAAGAGTCAGTGACGGTTATGCACTGACCCCAGTCGCATTCGAACGACCGTGGCGATGCCTCCAAAGGAGTCCAATTGCTCGTTGGTGGGTTGAGGCGCATCACTGCTGACCCCGGCGTTCCGTGCAGCAGAATCAGATCGTCCCCGCTTCGGGTACGCACGCCGAAGGTCTCAGGACCACCACCACCACCACCATCCGGTGGTTGTACGTCTTGCCAGGCTTCAGTCGTGAGGTTCAACCATACGATTCCCAGATTGACACCGATTCCGTTGGAAACGAGCACACCGTCGTTGCCGCACGTCACGACCGGGTCCGAAATTCCAGGCGGACCCGCGAGCGTTCGCCAGCTCTCAGCGGCGACGGACGCCACGTAGGAGTGAGCAGGCCCTACGGTCCGCCCGTCAATGAAACCCGGTGGCGCCGTCCGTTCGACAACCACCACGGATGAGCCGCTGAGACATGCAGTCGCATCAGCGACCGCTTGCCCGGCGGATGGCTGGCCGAGCGGCGGAGACGGAAGCCGCCTCGCCTTCGCCGAAGCCAAGTCGACCACGATCAACACGTCAGGCTGCGCCCTGGAACTGACGAGCGCCACACCCTGATCGGACGCCTCAACCCTCGTCACAGTGTGCAGCGCTTCGGCCACACCAGGCGCGAAATCCACCGGCACCCAGGTCTGTGACTTGGCGTTGTAGATCGCGCCGACGAGGGAGCCGGGATCGCAGCTTCGATCAAGATCAACGTCGCTCCACTTAGGACATGACTCTCCCACGACCAGAACTCGGTCACCCGAGGCGGCTGCCCGTGGCAAAGCGACCGGCTGATTGAAGGGAGCAGGCGGCACCGCCGACCTCGTCCCGACCGGCAACGAGAGGATTTCACCCGTCGCTAGGTTCTCTCCTGCAGGGTTCTCGACCGATCTGCCTCCCCAGACAAAGACACGATTGCCACTTATCCCCGCTATCGCTGGCCCAAATGCCGAGAGATCAACCTGCTGTGATTTCTCGGCATTCGAGTTGCCGCCGCACCCTGGCAGCAAGGCCGCACAGGCGAGTAGCACCAGCGGGATCGTCGACCGGCCCGAACGGGCCCGCAACTTCGGCACAGCGCTCATCGAATTCATCAAGCCCGGCTCCAGGTGTCTCGACGACTTCGGGGCCAACAGACAGTAGGCCCCGACCATGGGCGAATTTCCATGAGATCCTGCCATGGAATTCCGCCGTGCGGAGCTGTCAACCCCGCCAGACCTCGAACCTAACGAAGCGCTGCCGTGGCAATGTCAACGACGAACAGCGCGTCGTGAGCGGGAGTTGCGCAGATCCTTGTCAGAACACGAACGGACGCGTACCTCGGGCCGCGGTGGGGCCGAGATACAGCCTGACGTCTCGCACTCCGGCCGCATCCACCTCCACCTTGGCGACGACCCGGCTCTCAGAACAGACGTTCTCCGCGGTCCTGAATGACACCTCGCCCCACGACCACTCGACGACGGTGGAACTCACGGAATTCTGTAGTACAATAATCCTGTGTGGAGGTCCACTCAGCCGTCAGACGTCCGCCATCGCGGATGACGACATGTTGCGCGCCGTCGCACACGCCTTGGCGGTCGAAGACCTCGGCGAGGATCCGGACCGATGGCTCGTCATCGGGCCTGACCATGCTGCGAATCTCCTCGAACACGTGGTTCTCGTCACCGCGGAAGGCGACGAAATAATCATCCAGGCCATGCCGCTACGAGCGGAGTACCGAAAGCTGGTCGACCAATGAAGAAGCGAACCTACGGCCACACCAAGTCGGGTGCACCGATCACCGACGAACTCATCGAACAACTCGCGGATGAAGCCGAACGCGGCCACCGCGTCGACGAGATCCTTGCTGGACGCGCAAGGCGCGGCCGACCCCGCCTCGGTGCGGAACCGTCGAGCGTCGAATCAGTCCGCCTCGACCCTGAGCTCAAGGCACTCCTCCTCCGCCGAGCCGAGGACGAGGGTGTCGGCGTTTCGGAAGTGATCCGAGACGCTCTTCGCGAGCATCTCAAAGCTGGCTGACACTCGCGCATGCTTCGGCCGGAACTCTGGTGCCGCTTCATGACGCAATCCAGAACGACGTGGTCTGCACGGTCTTGTCGTCAATCACGCGCGTGGCACCAACGATGAACGAATCCGTGACTGTTATGCACTGACCCCAATCGCAGTCGGGCGACATCTGGTGGGCAGGACCGAAGTCTTTCCAGGTTTGCTGTCGAGAGTTGAACGCCCGTCCAGCCAGGTCCGGAACGCCGCCGATCAAGAGGACATCGGGCCCTCGGTGCGTGCGCACGCCGTATCCCCTTGGATCACCACTCGGGGGCTTCACTTCTCGCCGAGACTGATCGGCCAAGTCCAGCCAGACCAGACCGAAGTTGATCCCAATCCCGTTCGACACCAATGCCCCGCCATCAGCGCACGTGACCACTGGGTCGCTGATGCCTGGCGGACTGGCGATGGTCCGCCACGCGTCGGATTCAATGTTGATCACGTGTGCCCGCACCGGCGTTGGACCGGTCCTTGGCGCCGTCGGCTCGACAAGGACAACGGTAGACCCGCTCAGACAAGCAGTGACTCTCGCCGCACTTCCTCCAGATGGCGGTGGACCGAGCGGAGGCTTCGCCAATCTCCTTGCCGTTGCGGAAGCGACGTCGACGATGACCAGGGCGTCAGGTTCTCCTTTCGAGATGACCAACGCGAAGCCTGCGCAGAGGCGACCGGTGTCGTAATGGGGGCTGGCGGAAGTTCGACGGACTTCCCTGACGACAATGACACAATTCGGCCCGAAGTCAGATTTTCTTGATTCCCAGGGTTGAGGCGATCACCTCTTTCGATCGACCGTCCGCCCCAAACAAACACGCGATCTTCAGTCATGCCAGCGATCGCGGGCGCGAACGCAATTCGTCGCGATACCTACGTTGACTGACGGCCCCAACTCCGACCTCTTCGCGGTTGCTTTGGAACCGCCGGAACCCGAGCCACATCCAGCAATCAAAACAACACCCACGACCAGTGACCCGGGTAGGAACGTGGTAGTACCATCTCACCATGACCGTTCGAAAGCTTTCCGTCGCCCTTGACCCGACCGTCGCGGATGCAGCAACGCAGGCGGCGGAACGCGAAGGCCTCAGCCTCTCCGCATGGCTCAGCCGTGCGGCCGAGCGCGCCTTGGTGGTCGATCGGGGCCTCGACGCCGTCCAAGCTTGGGAACGCGACAACGGGGCGCTCACCGATGCTGAACTCTCCGATGCCGACAAGATCCTGAACCGCGTCCTATCCCGCGCGCGCAGAGCTGGCTGATGCCCGGCGTCACATACGACACCGGTGCGCTGCTCGCCGGCGAGCGAGGTGATCGGCGGCTGTGGGCACTTCACCGCCGGGCACTCGAGCGGGGTGTGTCGCCGACGGTGCCCGCCGGTGTGCTCGGACAGGCTTGGCGTGGAGGTCCGCAGGCTCAGCTGTCGCGCCTCCTTGCCGGGTGCACCATCGAAGACCTGACCGAGGTGCGGAGCCGTGCCGGCGGTGCTGCATGCGGTCGCGCCAGGACCAACGACCTCATCGACGCGACCGTGGTCATCGGGGCCGTTGCACGGAAGGACCTCATCGTCACGAGCGACCCTGACGATCTGACCGCGATCGCTACCGCCCTGCGGCGACGGCTCGATATCCACCGACTCTGAATACCAGCAGACGAACGAACTCTTCAGGCGGGTTTGAAAGTGCTCGCAGACACTTCGCCACGAGAACAGCCTTCGAATGCTGGACGCTCCGAACCGTCAAGTGGCCGGAGCCGGAGCGGAATCGGTCACGACGTCAGCCGCGTCAGTCGTTGCTTCGATCGGCGGCGCAGTGGTCTCCACCTCGGCGCCGCGTCGCGCTACGCCGGTCGTCGCACGCGGCTTCGACTCGCCTAGCGTCGCGGCCAACTCCAGAGCGGGGTCAATCTTTCTGCCATAGAAGTTGTGCACGATGATCTGGTCTCGACCTGCTCGTTTGGCCTCCAGCAACGCAGCGTCGGCACGTGCGATCACGGTGACAAGATCCTCGTCCTCGCCCGCCTCGACAACACCAAAACTCGCGGTGAACTGCGGCAAGCCCGCGTTGGATAACTCTGCGGCCACTCGCTCACGCAAATGCGTCAACGCCGCGAGCGCCGCAATGGGCTTGCAGTTCGGCAACACGATCGCGAACTCCTCGCCACCATGACGGCTGACCAGGTCATAAGCACGGAATGTCTTCGTCAAGGTCGTGGAGAAAAGACACAACGCACGGTCACCTGTTTCATGACCATAGGTGTCATTGAGCTTCTTGAAATGGTCAAGGTCTGCCATAACAACGGAGAAGCCGATCTTGTCATTTCGCAACGCTCGCACCTTGTTCGCGAGTGAACGGCGGTTGAGGAGACCAGTAAGACTGTCAGTCTCCGCCTGCAGCTGCGTTTCTGCTATCACCCGTAGCAATCCGATGCGAGCGCCCACGACATTTGCAAGGATTCCGAGATCCTGGACGCTCTCTTGGGTCATGGCCACGTTCGGTTGGTCGACCGCGTGGATGACACCGACGGCCCGTCCCATGATCGAGACGGGAACACACACAGCCGACACGCGCCCATGCGGCCGTCCGCGCAACTTCGGGCACACGTCCAGAGCATCGCTATCGGTGAACCGCTGCGTCTGCGAACGACGCGCCGCTGGGCATTGGTCAGGTGAGTCGACACCACAGTGCGACGGGTCTCCCGTCGGAGACCACACCGCCATCCGATCGAGATGGGCATGGCTGTTGTCGGCAAGCAGCATCTCTACCGACAGCGACGGAAGCAGGATTCCAAACGCGCGCTCGACGACGCCGATCACCTCGGTTTCGCCATCTGCCAACTCGAGGGCATTCGAAAGGCGGCTCTCGAACTCCTGCCGGCGCATTTGTGCCTCGTGCCGAGAGCTTTCGGACTCGGCGGTCTTGACGGCAAAGAGAAGTCGCTCCTCGAGTTGTTGCGCGAGTTCGTGCGTCTGCGCTTGCCGCTTCAAGCTGAAGAACGAGAGAAACGTGACAAACGGCGCGAGAATGCACGTCAAGAATACCGGAGTCAGGACATAACGGCCACCATGACTGTCGGAGAACACGTTCGCGAGATAGAGCGACGGAACGCTCATCGTGGCTATCAGGGCGACCCCGATGAAGGTGTAGGCAATACCAAACCGCACCGCCTTGGCGCGTGCGGCTGCCCATTCCGTTTGGGCGACATTGATGTCCTCATCCGGGGTGATCACGGATTCCTCGATCGAGATCCCACAGTGCCGAGCTCCTGACCGCCTGAGGTATCTCCGATTGTGTCGGCTTCACAAATCGCGTCCTGAAGTGGACTTATACACCATTCATCCCCGCTTCGACCCGGCTAGGCAACGCCGGATTCTGCGAGCGCCGGAATATTGTCGGACCCACCATGGAATCCGCACAGATCCACGACTTGATGCAGATCGCTCTCCGAGAGGCACAGCTGGCAACACAACACGGTGACGTGCCCGTCGGCGCATTGGTCGCGTCCATGACGACGGGCGAGATCTTGAGCGCCCGCCACAACGAGCGCGAGCTCACCAAGGACCCGACTTCCCACGCCGAAATCCTGGCTTTGCGTGACGCGTCGGCGCTCCGCGGTTCGTGGCGCCTCGACGACTGCGCCTTGATCGTGACACTCGAGCCCTGTCCGATGTGCGCTGGAGCGGCGATCGCAGCACGCGTAGGTCTGCTGGTCTTCGGCGCGACAGACCCGAAGGCCGGCGCAGTTGGATCGCTGTACAACCTGCTCACGGACCCGCGCCTCAACCATCAGGTCGATGTCATCCACGGAGTCGAAGCCGAACCCTGCGGTGCTCTCCTGTTGGATTTCTTCGCAGCTCGACGATCGATCCAATGAGGCTCCGGCGCGGGAGCACGCCGCCGCCTAAACTGCCGGGCTGGCAGGGGCTCGCCCCGTCCCGGAGGGATGCGAGAGCGGCCGAATCGGATGGTCTCGAAAACCATTGTGGCGCAAGTCACCCTGGGTTCAAATCCCAGTCCCTCCGCCAGAGCACGTCACCGAGTCGGGAGAACCGAAACGGCGGCACGTGGCGACAGACATTAGGGGCGAGAAGACGCTCACCTACCATGTCCTGTTATCTACGTTACGAATGACGTGATCTCACGGACTCTTACGCAAAGGGGACTCATGAAGCTCCGAAAGTCCATTGCCATATTGACCGCCACCGCAGCTGTTGGAATAGGTCTCGGTCTCGGGCTGGTTATCACGCGCCCCGAGCCGGCATCGGCCAGCCGACCGTTCGCGACCTCGACACTACGAAGCGCTCAGGGTACGAAGCTCGGTCACGTCTGGATGCTCAACCACCGTGGATCCTCCACGACCGATGTCATCGTGAAGCTCCGCAACTTCTCAGCGGCCGACGCGAACGCCTTTCATGGATTTCACATCCACGCCAACAACGACCCTGCCAATGGCGACGGCTGCGTTGCCGATCCAGCCCAACCGGCAGCAACTTGGTTCGTTTCCGCTGACGGCCATTGGAAGAAGGATCCTGCAAGCATCCACGGGAAGCACTCCGGTGACCTACCCAGCCCCTATATCAATGCTGACGGCACCGCCGAGTTCAGGTTCGAGGTCGACAAGCTCACCGCAACAGAAGTGGTCGGCAAGGTCCTCATAGTCCACATGGGACCCGACAACTTCGCCAACATTCCCGTTGGCCAAGGTCCCAACGACTACACGCCGGGTGCAACAGCCTTGGCTGCGACACAGAACACCGGAAATGCTGGTGCGCGCCTCGGATGTGGCGTCATCGAATAGCGCGGATCACGTTCGGGCCTCGGGCTGGATCAACCCAGTCCGAGGCCTGAATAGATCTCCCGCGTCGCGGTCGAACGATTGAGTGTGAAGAAGTGCAGGCCTGGCGCTCCACCCTCGAGCAGTTCGCTGCAGAGCGCAACGGCCTCGCGCACACCAATGCGATGCATCTCGTCACGATCATCGCCCGCGACACGGAGTCGCTCTTCAAGCCAGGATGGAAAAGCTGAACCCGACATCTGCGCCATGCGCTGCACCTGCGACAGGTTCGTCACCGGCATGATGCCGGGAAGGACGGGCTTCGTGACCCCGAGTGCTCGAAGCGAGGCCACCAGATCGAAGTAGTGCTGCGCCTCGAAGAAGAGCTGCGTGATCGCAAAATCCGCGGCCGCGAGCTTCTCCGCGGTAAACGTACGATCCGACTCGAGGTTCGGCGATGCCGGGTGGCCCTCCGGATGGGCCGCAACTCCCACCGAAAAGCCACCGACGTCGCCGATCAGCTCGACGAGCTCGGAGGCATGGCGCAGTTCGCGCGGTGGAAGATCGAGACCCGCTGGCGGATCGCCTCCCAGGGCAAGCATGTTCTCGATTCCGGCATCCCGGTACCGCCGGACGATGTCGACGAGCTCGGCCCGCGTGTTGGCTGCGCATGTGAGATGCGCCATCGGCGTCATCGAGGTGTCCCGCAAGATACCCACCACAACGTCGTGGGTCGTCTCACGGGTCGTGCCTCCCGCGCCATAGGTAACCGAGACAAAGGACGGTCCAAGGTCTTCAAGATCCTTCAGAGCCTTGGTGAGCTGCTCAGCAGCAGCGGGGGTCTTCGGCGGAAAGAACTCGAAGGAGAAGGTTCGGCCGCGATCAAGGAGGTCGTCGATACGCATGGCAGCGAGAGGCTACGCGGCCACCGTCGGATGCGCCAAGCGGTGGCCGTGGCGGCCTTGACCGATCGGTGTCGCCCAGGACCCCGGTACCTGCGAGACTGGGCTTGAAGTCGTCCGCCCAGGAGCGCGTCATGCCGCCGGAAAAGCTGCAATGGAAGCACCTCTTCGAGGAAGTGGTCACAAGTGGCCTGTGTACCGGCTGCGCCGGTTGTGTGATCGCCTGTCCCCACGATGTGCTCGGGTACCGAGACGACGCCGGCATCTATCGACCTTTTCAGCTCGAGGAATTTGGCGGCCCAGGCGACTGCAGCCACGGCGACAAAGGCTGCACATCCTGCACGCGGCGTGCCCGAGATTTCGTGCCTGGGAACCGGAGATCGACGACTTTCTTTTCGGACGAGCACGCCGAGCTGATGAGGTCGAAGGGATATTCAAAGACATCGTGCTCGCAAGGGCGACCGATCCTGACCTTCATGCGGCAGGACAGGACGGCGGACTCGTCTCTGCGATCCTCGTCTACACGCTCGAACACGACGTGATCGATGCTGCGCTTGTTTCGTATCTCGAAGGTGACGGCAGCACCTGGAAAGCGGTTCCCGGTATCGCGCGGACTCGCGCCGAGGTGCTCGCTTCCGCTGGGAGCCGATACACCTACTCGGCCAACACGCTCGCATACATGGATCTCGAAAAGGGCGTGGACGAGCGTGTCTCGTGCTGGTGGGCATGAGCTGCCAATCATCGGTTCCACCGGTGATGAAGCAACGCAAGGCCGGCAAACCAGCGCGGCGCCTCTCTCTCAACATCGGCCTGTTGTGTTCCAAGACCTTCGATGACTCCATCTTCGAGGAGTTACTCCTCGCCAAATACGACCTGCCGCCGCCGTCATCAAGAAGATGAACATCAAGGGGAAGCTTCAGATCTGGACCCACGACGATCGCTATGTCGAAGTGCCACTCAAGGAATGTCATGCGTTCACACGCGAGGGCTGCAAGATGTGCCCGGATTTTGCGGCTGAGCACGCCGATATTTCCACTGGCGGCATCGGCGCGTTCAACGATTGGACGCTCACGATCGTGCGCACCGACATCGGCCGCGACTTGATGGCGCGAATGGCAACGGAGGGATTCATCGAGGTCCGCCCCGGCGACGACGACCCTGGCGCAATCGAGCTGATGAAAAAGCTGTCGAAGAAAAGCCGCAGCAGATGGCCTGAATTTGCCGTTGCTATGCCGCGCCTGACCGAGGCTTCGGACAAACCGTGAGCGGCACCTCGGACGCGGACCCGCGAACGGTTCTTGCGCTCGTTGACGACTTGATGGACCGCTCCAAACTGTCCGCGGCACTCGAGGTCGTGACATTCGTGCGCGATATCGAAGCGTGCACGGCTGCAGACGTCGTCATTGTGGACCTTGCCAAACACGCCGGCGCGATCAAACCATTGCGCAATGCTTCGCCCAACGCACGCATTGTTGCATTCGGCTCACATGTCGATACCGCAGCACTCGACATGGCCACGCTCGACGGGGCCAATCATGTCTTGCCCCGGTCGCGTTTCTTCCACGATCCCGCAGCTGCTATCGCCGCTCGCTAGATCAGGGGCCAGGGCATCGAGGAGTGGCCCTGGACTCGATGTGGAAGGGTTCGGGCTTCGAGGAGCTGCCCCGCCCGCAGCAGCGCGCCTTCGATCTCAAGCGCGGTCAGCAACGGCGCCAATCGGCTGGCGAGATCTCGTTCGAAGTTCTCCAACAATCCGCAGACTTGATCAAGGAGCTCCGCAGGAACCTCATTGCCGGCGAAGTCCCAAATGACCGTTCGCAGCTTGGGATGCAGATGAAAGGCCAGTCCATGGTCGATGCCGTGCAGCTCCCCAGTCCGCGTGGACCGCAGCACGTGACCGCCCTTACGGTCCACGTTGTTCACGATCACGTCGAGAACGGCGAAGCGGACGAGTTCCTCGACATGCTCGTCAATCAGAGCGAAGTAATGCTCGTCAGGGTCGTGCTCGACGAAGCGCTGGACCATACCGATGCCATACGGTCCGTTCGCGCAGCACCGTCTCGGGCACGATTCCCCATCCGAGCGCGTCGGAAACCTCGAACGTCGCAACCTCGCGTTGACACAACGTTCCGTCGGCGAAATCCCACAATGGTCGTTCACCACGGCGCGGCTTGTACACGACGGGCATTGCAACGCCATTCACCGTCAACACCGCAAGCAGCGTGGTATTGGACGACCACGCAAGACGACCAAGCACTTCCATCTCGCCCTCACGCAAAACCTCGAGCGCGTCACTGCCATCGAGCGCGGGCTCTGCGGGAAGTTGGAGCGACCGCTCCGGCATTTCAGCCATCGTCAGGCACCGTCGTGAGTCAGATCTTGTAATCAGTCAATGGAGTCGGTCAGTTCCAACGTGGACAGATGTGCCCTGCTGGATCAATCGGTTGATCACACAAGGGGCATGGGAGTCTCCCCGCCAGGACGACCTCGGTCCCATGCGAGGCCATCTTGCGTACCTGCGCACGCGTCGCATACACCCGTGCGACGTAGCCGATGCCGGTGTCGTCTCCGTCGAGCCAATCCTCGTCGCGTTCGGGCTCGCCAGGATCTTCATCGTCGGCCTCCGGGCGCTCACGCAGTTCGAGCAAGACGAGTTCACGATCCGTGTCAAATCCCAAGCCGATGAGCTGTGCACGGAACAACGGGACCATCGGCTCAAAGAGCTCGGTATCGATATTGGCAACGTCGACAGCCTCGACCGCAGGCTCGGGAAATTCCTCCGCGACCTGATCCAGAAACGCGATCGATTCAGCAGCCAACATCGCCACCTGCTGCTTCTCGACCAACACGGTGAGCCAGTTTCCGCGGCACGAGCCTGGATCAGGAATGTTCGCCGACCGGGTTCACCGACAGCGCCGACGACAAGCGCATCGAGGGGACCGAGGTCAATCATCTCCGACATGATCGATCAATCCCCTTCTGGTTCGGCGGTCTGTGCCTGCTTTGGAGCGATGTCACGTGCGAGGTCGTCAAGGGAACCGGTGTCGTTGCATTTCACCATCGAGGCGCCGTGTGGGCCGAGCTCGAACACGGTGATCGAAGCAGGCGCGACCACAATCCGCTGGAACAGGTCGAGGTGCACACCGCTGTAATGGGCGATCGCCGACTTGATGGGATCGGCGTGCGACACCACGACAATGACCTCACCGACATGATCGGACACAACGGATTCGAGTGCGGTGACCATCCGAGCCTGCATCTCGCCAATCGACTCTCCACCCGGAAATCGCGCACGCGAAGGCGAACGCTGCACGACCTTCCAAAGATCCGTCTTCGCCAGCTCCGCAATTGTGCCACCCGTCCACTCGCCATAGTCCGCCTCGAGCACGCCTGGCAGCGGCCGAACCGTGAGGCGATGGTGCGCAGCGATCGCCGCAGCAGTTTGACTCGTCCGTTCGATAGGACTCACGTACACCGCGCTGATTGGCAACGGCGACAGGCGCTGGCCCGTGTGCGCTGCCTGCTTCCGGCCCTCATCGGAAAGGTCGATTCCCGGAGTCCGGCCTGACAGTTTGGGACCAGTCTCGGGCGTCACCGCATGGCGAACCAGGATGAATCGTGTGGCGGCGGTGGTCTCGGACATGGTCGCGATGCTATCGGCACCTAGATTCTGGAGATGCCCGACATTCATCTCACCCGCAGCGGACCTCCCGAACCGTACTTTCTCCCGAGGCACCCGAAATGCTCAGCGCCCTCGCGGACGCACTCGGCCAACCGGTGGACTCGCGGCGCGAGGCGATCGCCGCGGTCGTCGCGCGATGGCCGCGCTTTCTCGATGCATGGGCTCGCCTCGGCGAAGTCGCCCGTGATCCCGTCGAGCAATACGCATATTTCCGATCCGGCTACCACCACGGCCTCGATCGACTGCGTCAGTCCGGATGGCGGGGATCGGGATATGTGCGCTGGCGCCATGAAACGAACCAAGGCTTTCTCAGGTCCTTGGATGGGCTCCGGCAGGCCGCGGCCGCTATCGGAGAACACGATGAAGCACAGCGTTGCACCGAGTTCCTGCTCCAGCTCGACCCGGAATGGAGACCCTCCGAGTAATACGAGGCGCCTAGGACGGCGAGTAGCGTCGTAGGGATGAAACGTAACGTGCATTGATCACCGGAATCACCGGACAGGACGGCCGCCACCTCGCCGAGCTCCTCGTTGGCAAGGGTTACCAGGTCTTCGGGATGGTTCGGGGCCAGAACAATCCCAAAGCCGAGATGATCACCGAAGAGAACCCGAAGATCGAGTTGGTCGACGGCGACCTCACGGACAATGCGTCGCTCATCGCAGCTGTGGAGCAGGTACAACCGGACGAGGTGTACAACCTGGGCGCGATCAGCTTCGTGCAGCTGTCCTTCAAGCAACCGGAGTTGACCGGCGACATCACGGGACTGGGCGTGCTCCGCATGCTCGACGCGGTGCGCATCATGGGGACTGGCACCTACAACAACCCAATCCGTTTCTATCAAGCCTCGTCATCGGAGAAGTTCGGCAAGGTTCGCGAAACTCCCCAGACAGAGCTCACGCCGTTTCACCCGAGATCCCCATACGGCGTTGCCAAGGTCTTCGGTCACTACATGACCATGAACTACCGCGAGTCCTATGGCATGCACGCGTCCTCGGGAATCCTCTTCAACCACGAGGGCGAAAAGCGCGGCCTCGAGTTCGTCACACGCAAAATCACGAAACTCTCTTCCACGTATCAAGCTGGGAATACAGGAATCGATCCGTCTCGAAACCTGCGACGCCTCACGTCGACCTGGCCTACGAGGGCGACCTACGTCGAGGCCATGTGGCTCATGCTCCAGCAGGACCAGCCCGACGACTACGTCGTCGCCACCGGCGAGACGCACTCGATCCGCGAATTCTTGGAACTGCCTTCAGGATCGCCGGCTACGACCACTGGAACGCTTTGTCGAGCACCGACACACGCTTCGACCGTCCGGCGGAGGTCGATCTCCTGATCGGCGATGCCACCAAGGCCCACGAGAAGCTCGGCTGAAGCCGAAGGTCCCCTTCGAGGAACCCGTACGCAGGATGTACGAGCACGACCTGGCATTCGAGCAACCGCAAGATGCGTCGGTAGAGCCAGCGGCGAGAGCGGGCTCGCCCAGCGGATGGGCGGCATTCCCTTCACCGTCTCCTTACAAATCTCTCGCATCCCCATGATGCCAGGGCAACAACGCTGTGCGTCTCATTACTACCGGAGGCACCACTCATCGGTCCAAATCTTCGCACCAACGACGTTTCGCCGCGTCGCCGACGTTCGCTCGTCCCGATCGCCTCCTCCTCGCAGCGTTGCTCGCAATGGCGTTCGGCCTCGGCACATCCCCAGGCCCGCGAACGCCGCACCGACACTCGCCGGCACCCGCCCCAAGATCGTCTTCATCCTCGCTGATCATCTCGACGCCAACCGTGACGCCCTATTGGGATGTCATGCCGAAGACCAAGGCACTCATCGCCGATCGCGGTGTGACCTTCACCAATTCCTTCGCGCGAACCCATCTGTTGCCCGGCGCGTCCGAAACTCTGACCGGCAAGTACGCGCACAACACCGGCGTACGCAACAACGAGGCGACACCGGCGGCTGGGCAACGTTCGTCAAGAACGGTGGCGAGAAGGGTTCCATGGACCCGCGCTCCAAGCCGCCGGTTACCGAATGCGCTGATCGGCAATTACATGAACGGCATCGAGGCCGCCTCGCCGGCCACGTGGCGCCCGTTGGGACGAGAGCGACGTCGGCGTACACCAGAAGCTCTACAACGCATACGACTACGTCCTCAACCAGACGGTGTGCTCAAGCACTACCGCACCGATGCTGCGAGCTACTCGACAGATGTCGTCGCACGAAGAGCGTCGACTGCATTCGTCAATCCAATGCCCGGATCCTCACCAGCCGCTGTTCCTCTACCTCCTCCACCGCCCCCCATCTCCCGCTCCCCGCCCCTGAGCGACCCGACAACGCCTATTCACGCGAGCGATGCCGCGACCTCCGAACTACAACGAACCGGATCTCAGTGACAAGCCTGCGTGGTTACGGATCTCCGGGACCGTACGGTCGGCTGTCCTGCCATTCGCCGAGATCGACTACCGGAATCGGATGGGTTCGATGATGGCGTTCAACGACATGGTTGACGACGTTGCGCGTGCACTCGATCGCACCGGGGATCTCGACAACACGATCTTCGTCTTCACCTCGGACAACGGCTACAACAACGGTTCGCACCGCCTGATCCACAAGATGGCTCCTTACGAAGAATCCTTGCGTGTGCCATTGGCCATTGCGGGACCGGGTATCACGAGGCGCACCGAAGGGCTTTGTCCTCGATACTTATTTCTTCCCGATGTTCCTGACGCTTGCCCGCGCCTTCACCGTGGTGGAGATCCAGCGCCTTGATCGTTAGTCCGCTGATACCGTCTTTCCCGCTGGCGCACTCATTGTTGCCCAATATGTCACCGGTGGGGCGAGTGCGGGAATCGTCCCCGAGCTGCCGCCGGAACTGATCAACTTCTTTGCAATTGGGGTCATCGGACAGGAGATCCCGAGCTATCGGGCGTTGAGAACCCAGCGGTACACCTACATCGAGTGGTACGGCGATGGAACAACCAAGTCGCCGCACGAATATGAGCTGTACGACCTGCGCGGATGGACCAGTTGCACAACCTCTTGAGCAGCCCATTCTCCAAGCTGGTCTACAAGGGACTGACCAGGTTCCAGGCCCGCATGGAAGAAATCCTCCGCTGCAAGGGCGCGACCTGTCGGACCTGATGGACTGTTGCCAGGAACGTTAGATTCGGGCCATGGCATCCTAATCTGTCGGTCGGAGTGATCATGGGCAGCGAGTCGGACCTCGCAGTCATGGGCGCTGCGGTCGACACGCTCGACGAATTTGGCGTCACCCACGAAGTGCGGATCGTCTCGGCGCACCGCACCCCTGATGTACTCGTCGAGTATGCGTCGAGCGCTGCGCTGCGAGGATTGAAAGTCATCATTGCCGGCGCCGGCGGCGCCGCTCACCTTCCGGGCATGGCGGCATCGCTCACGACGCTCCCCGTGATCGGCGTCCCCGTAGCGCTCCCAGCGCTCGACGGACTCGACTCGCTGCTCTCGATCGTGCAGATGCCTGCGGGCATTCCCGTCGTGACCGTCGCGATCCGACAATGCCCGAAATGCAGGACTGCTCGCCATTCGGATCCTCGGTGTCGCCGACACCGCACTGCTCTCCAAGATGGCTACATTCCAAGCGACCCTCTCCCAGAACGTCAAGGCTACCGATAGCGCTGTGACGCGGAGATTCTCACGGCCCTCTTGACAAACGGGTAGGAGGCGTGAATGAGCGTTCTCGACGATGCCTATGCACGGCTCGCTCCGTACGACTTCGTCTTCGCTGGCGGATTCTCGGATCACGGCCCGATGGTCGTCGTAGCGCTTACCGACTCGGCCGTGAGGACGAGGTGGAAGCGTGGCTCCAGCACCACATTCGCCACCTCGATCCGCAACGTCCACGGGTAGCGGCGATCGAGAGCGGCACATGGCATACCGCGGTGGAATCGAGGATCGCGCGACCGACTGGTTGGACCTCTTCGTCCAAGAACTCGACGAGTTGTCCTGCTCCGAGGTCATCGCTCGGTGGGTACCACGACTGGCGCCGGGCGTGTTCGCCGCAGCAACGCACGGCCTCCTGAGGACGGCACACGCGGTTCGGGCTGTCACCGAGCGAGACAGTCCGGTCCGCCGACATGAACTCGCCAAAGGGCTCGGTTATTGGGCGGCGACCTATCAGGAGCTGGGCGACCCACACCTGCGGGGAATTCGCTCGGTCGCCGAGGTGCTTCCGGCCCTGCATCCTCTGGCCACGGGAGCACGAAAGGGGTTCATCACAACTGCGGTTGCACAACACGTCGACGCCGAACCGCGCCTGGCAGTGGTGCTCGACACGCTGCGCGAGCCTTCCGACATCGACGGGGCGATCGACGCCATCACGGCAGCGTTCGCCGATGTGTACCTCGCGAAACGCCGTACTCGTTTCCGATTGTCTTCGTCCACACCGTGACGGCTCCGGCTGCAGCGCATCCTGCTACCGTTCCTGGATGCCGAGCACCAACGCCAGCTCTTCGCCTACCTCTGGCAGGCTGTGGCCGCGATCCGCTCGAACGGTATGGCATTGATCCGACACCGCGGTGACTCGCGACTGGTCGGCGAACTCGGCGACATCGAAGCCATCGACATCGAAGCCATCATCAGCGCCGCCGTCGAAAGTGGTGACGAACATGCGATCAAGATGTGCGAGGCCTGCCTTCGCGAGTACCAACGAAGCAACGATCGCATCTTCCTCGCGGCGGCACGCTACGCCACCCGGCGACTCTGAAGCACGGGCCGGCTACTGCGTCGAGACGGCCTCCAGTACATCGAGCTTCGAAGCTCGCCAACTCGGCCACGCCGCTGCCGCCAGTCCGACGATGGCGGCAAGCACCGTGTAGTTCACCAGCTGCCCACCGGGAACATTCAACGATGAGAATCCGTTTGTTCTACCTGCACTAAAAATCACGATGAGCGGGAGGCATATTCCGATCGCCTTCCAAAAACTGAATCTCGAAAACCCGAACGCTGGCCGCGACGATGACGACGATCGACCAGAGCGACGCCCCGGGCAGCGCAAACTTCAATCCTTCATCGGCGAGCGCAAGGACCAGCGCACGCCCGAACAGCGCGCCGAGCGCGATACCCAGGACACCCCCGAAAACCCCGATAATCATGGCTTCCCATCGAATCATCACGGTGAGATTGTCGCTGCGACATGCCGACCGCTCGGAGAAGACCGAGCTCGTGGGTTCGTTCGATGACCGACAAGGTCAGCGTGTTGATGACACCGATCACGGCGATAAACACCGACAGCGCAAGAAGGATGAACACCAGGTTCACGATCTGGTCGAGTTGCGCCTCGGCATCACCGATGAAGTCGTCCTGGTCCTGAATCTTGACGGGATAACGACTCGTCACAGCCTTCATTGTCCGCGGCTTCGGCGACGGTGTGACCCTCTGGAACGCTGACGGCAGCGAAGATGTCGCCCTGCTGGTCGGGACCGAAGTAGCGCTCGAAGTCCTTCAATGAGAGGAGGTAGTTGGTGCTCAGTGCTCGGTTCTCGGCGTAGGTGCCGACCACCGGAACCTCGACCGGAGCGTAACCCTGCGAAGCGAATCGCATCTGCAGCGTGCTACCGATGCTCAACTTCTTCTCCTTGGCAACATCATCGAAGATGATCACGCCGTGATCTTTCAAGGACGCCAACGAGCCTGTCGTCATTTCAACGGAGAATGTCTCGGCAAGGTACCTACCGTCTGTCGCCAGCAGAAGCTTGGAGTCCTCACCGACCTTGACTCACTGGCGCGAAGCCGGCCGGATCTCGGTTGCATCGTTACTCCGAAGCGCAGCAACGACGTCATTCGAGAAAGGCTGGCCCTGCGCAGCGGATTGCACGAAGAAGTCTGCGGCGACGGATTCGTCGAGGACGCTCGACAACGTCGACTTGATCGACGAGCTCGTGATTGCCACAAGGCTGATGAGCGTGAGACCGATCATCAATGCCGACGCGGTCGACGCTGTCCGGCGCGGATTGCGGAGTGCATTTTCTCGCGCCAGCTCGCCAGTAATGCCGTCCTGATGTGCTGGCCCCGCCCCGATAAACCGCGCGAACGGTCGCGGTGAACAAGGGGCTCAACATTGCAACGCCGATGAACACCAGACCAGTGGCCAATCCAACGATCTCGATGAGGTTCCCAACAAGACCCAGAGCTAAGAGACCCGCTCCGGCAATGGTCACGAAGCTCCCGGTCCAATAGCGCCCGTTCCCCTGCCCCGGTGAATAGACCTGCTCGCGGATCGCAGCAACCGGCGGAACGCGGGCGGAGCGCGCTCGTGCGGGAAAGATCGCCGATACGAACGTCACGATGACTCCCGCGGCAAAGCTCACAATCAGCGTCCTGGGCAGAATCACCGTGGGGCCATCCGGTAACGAAAAGCCGGCGGCGCCAAACGTCGCTTTGAGTGTGATCGCGAGACCGATACCGGCGGCGATACCGAGCAAGGATGAAACAACACCCGTAGCAAAGGCCTCAACGGCGACAGATCGCATCACCTGTCTTCCGCTCGCGCCGATCGCACGCAGCAACGCGAGTTCCTTCGAGCGTTGTGCGACAATGATCGAGAACGTGTTGTAAATGATGAACATGCCCACGAACAGCGCGATGAACGCGAAGACCAGCAGGAAGATGTTGAAGAAGCCGAGATTTTTTTGAAGCTCGCTCGCGGTCTCCGCAGCCAACACCTTGCCGGTCACAGCTGACGCGCCAGGTGGAGGACTTCGACCGCGGCCGTCAGCTCTTGTTGGCTGAGACCAGCGGTGCTGCGCATGACAATCAAGTCGTACTGACCAGCAGCACCAAGCACCTCCTCGGAGGTCTTGGGGTCGAAGGAAGCCATGGTTGCGCCTGCGAGACTCCCAGCATCGCCAAAGCGAAAGACACCTGAAATCGTGAACGGCCGCTTCGCGCCAGTCGAAAAACCAATCGATACCTTGTCACCGACCGCGAGGTCATGACGTTCCGTGGTGCCCTCGTCGACGGCGACCTGTGAGCCGTTCCGTGGCGGATGGCCCGAATCAAGCTTGTAGACGGAGTTGAGAAGCGGGGTCCGTGCCCGAAACCGTTCCAAACGTCGGTGCATGCGTGTTCTGAATTGCCTTGCCGCGGTCGAAGACCCGCGCGGTATCGCTGAACGTAGCGGCCCTCGACAACGGTGCTGGGAAGTTCGCGGCGAATCGTCGTGACCAGGTCCTTCGGAATCGTTTCGCGGTTGGTGCCCGGACTCGGGCCCTGCTGACTCGATGTGAGCTTGATCGAACTGCGTACCGCTGTGTCGTAGTGTTGGCGTAGGCGCCCTCGAACAGCCCGTCGAAGATTCCGCTGATGGTGTCCGTGAGAACGAAACTTCCTGAAACGAAAGCGACACCCAAGACAACAGAGAGCGAGGTGAGGAGCAGCCGCAGCTTCTTCGCCCATAAGCCCTTTGCCGTGATGCTGCGACACGCAGAATCAGTCTCCGAGTTGTTTCATACGGTCGAGGATGTGCTCGGGTGTCGGGTCGTCGATTTCACCGACGATCTTTCCATCAGCGAGAAACACCACCCTGTTCGTGTAGCTGGCCGCTCCCGGATCGTG